>NZ_QLNV01000031.1 GCF_003285545.1 Sinomicrobium soli
GTGGAAAACCCCGACTCCACTTCCTTTTTCAGGCTTTTGATGTAATGCTGGCGGGCGGCTTTGGTCACCGCCTTCATTTCGTCTTGTTGCTGTACCCCTGCCTCAGGGAATTCATCGTTTAAAGAGCGTTCGCAGGAAAATACCGTAAAGAGCAGTACCCCTGCCAACAGAGCAAGTTGTTTGGTTTTTTTCATCATGCACCGTGTATTTTTAGTCCATATAATAGTTGTTGTAGGGGGGATTAATGCTAATTTGACTAAAATAAATAATTTTTCCTGTATATGCAATATTTTCTACTCCAATTTTCGGAGTTTCCGGGCAACTTGCTCCTGGATTTTATCCACACGGAGTGAGAGAATTTTTATCGGTAGCGATAGTATTGATTTTCCCCAGAAGGTTGCTTCTGAGATCTGCCCGGATGCCATGTAACACTCGAACAGGGCAAACCGGCTTTCAAAGCGGTTAGGGACCATATATACGGCGGTAAGCAGTGCCTGTTCAGCTTCTTCCATATGGCCGCTTGCCCTGTAGCAGTTTCCCAAATCTACATATATCTGATGATGTTTTCGGTGGTCTAAGGCCTGGTTTAATACGGCGATCGCCTGTTTATATCGTCTTGCCCGCATCAATTGCCTGCCATAGTACCCCATAAAGCTGCCATTATCGGCCAGGGATGGAGCTACAGCCCGACAATGGTCTAAGCTCTCGGTGATAAACCCTGCCCGAGCCATTGTTTTGGAAGTTTCCCAGTGTTGGTATACCCGGCGGTTGATCAGCCGCTGTCCATAAGCCTGGAAAACGAGCAGGGCAGCGAATAGAAAGATTCCCGTTATGAAGAAAGGACGAATCTTTCTTCTTTTGTAAAGATGCCCCCAACTTAGGATGGAGATACTACTCAGAAAGGTCAATTGAACCCACAGCTTTTCAAACTGATGGTTGAAACAAGCGGCTACGCATATGGTAATAAGTATGATAATCGCAAGGTTATACAATAGTTGCTTTTTCTTGTCTGCCGGCAGTCGAATAACACCGTAAAGCAACAAAATCCCCATTGCACCAAACATCAGTATACCGGCAACGCCATACTCTATCATAAACTGCCAGTAATCATTAAATGCAAAATAGGTATTACCGGCCAGTAAGAGTTCCTGTTCCGTGTAATCACCTTTTCGGAAATAAGCTGCCTGATAAGCCAGGTACTCCGTTTTGAAACGGCCGGGGCCCAATCCTGTCAGGTAGTGATCCCTGAACATTGTCGATGATATTTTATAGATAAGCATCCGCCCACGGGAGGAATCAGGCTTTACAAAAAACACAAGAAAGCAGAGGATACCGGCCAGGGCACCGCCTGAAATGAGGAGTGTCCGTTTTTTATTGTACGGAAAAAAGGATGAAGTCACGACGAGGTAACAACCCGCCACGGCAAAACCCATAAAAAACGACCGGCTTTCAGCAAAAAACGAATACAACAGGCCTGTCAGTACAACGATCACAGGCAGGTATCGTATCTTGTCACCACCATATTTGTTTTCCATGCTCATAAGTAAAAATACGTTCTTCCCTGCCTTTGGTCAGGTTGTGAAGCAGGTATAGTCCATCTGCCGGTACCTGCCGATAGAGGAGTTTTTGCTTGTCGGCCACCTGTTTGCCCAGAGATACCCAATGATCCTTATCCCAGTAGCACAGTTCGTAAGTGTCGCCGACAAGAATAAAATTGGTATCGCTCCGCGGGGCAAACCGCACTTTCGTAAGCTGCCTGGGCTCGCCAAGGTCCAGGCCGGCCCAGGCAGGGGCCGACTTTTTATTTGGAGGCACGTGAAAATAAGTTCCCGGGTCTCCGTCAAACGCGAGTTGATAGGGAGTGCCAATATATTTATTCACTTTCGGGAAGCCCATGGCCCTGCCTGTCAGATGTATACCATTCTCCCCATAAAACTCCAGTTCCGCTACGTTCAGTGTCTTCTCACCGGCAAGCAATCGAACATACCTGAACCTGCCCGGGTGGGAGATCAATGCCTGGGCAATACTATCGGGAGGAGTTTTAATGGTATACAGATTGACTGCATCCCGAAAATCGGCCCGGTTAGCTCCCTGAAAGCGGGCACCTATTAACCGCTTCTCATACTTCTCAGTCGTTGGAAAACGCGGGAATTTACGCAGTAGCGTCATATCCTGCAGGCCTTCAGGTACAATATAGGCGATCGTGCCGTCTTCTTTAAGTACAAACGGATCGGATGCAGGGACTAACTCTCCTTCGTGATAATACATAACCAAATACAGCACCCTGGCACCCATTTGTTTGAATGTCACATGCCCTCGTTTGATTTCGCCATAGGCCTGTGCTTCCCATCTCTGAGTGTTGAACGTGCAGATCACCGCATACTCTTTTTCGGCTATGGCGGGAAACTTAAGGGGGATCTCTACATCAAAAACCCGCGTGTATTCATGGGTAACATCAATCCGGTTCCGGTCCCGAAGGCTTGGTGGAATATCCTCCGAATCCGGGGCAGCAGGCTGTAGAGCGAACGTCTCTCTGTATACCTTGGACAAGGTGTGTCGCGGCTTGTCGTAGTTCCCATAAGACAAGCCTTTTGGCGCATCGGGCCATCGAAAACGGTTACCGTCTTCCTGCAGCAATACATTCCAATAATGTCCGCCGCTGCGGTTGCCCCACAGCGGAACAAAATCTACATCCACAGGAAGCCCGTTGGCCCGCATCACCATCGCCTTATAATATACCAGATGTCTGCATATACCCCGCCGGCCGGTCCGCATCAGGCTTTCGGGCATATCAAACGGATACCGGTGTAATGTCTGATTGACCCTTGTCCTTTTCTGTAAATGCGTAAACAGTCTTTCGGCTACCTGGCGCCTGCTTTCTCCTGTTATATCTTTCCTGAATTCCCGGTATTCGTCAAAAACATGACGGTTCCAGGATTCGGGGCGTTCCGTGCCAATCCGGTAAGGCAGGAGATAGTGGCAGAATTCCTCAAAGGTCAATTGCTTTCCCCAAGGCAGGGAATCACGGATTTTAAAAGCCTGGTCGATCTGGGAAATCAGGTATTCCGATGTTAGTGATTCGCTGTCGCTGTATTTCTCTGCATACCGATATGCGGGCATACCGTACAGGTCGGTAAGTGCTGCCCATTTCTTTTTTACAAAGGGTGATTCAGGGGGTACAAAACGCTTGGCCCGATGCAGGGAATCCATGTAGCGGAATAGCGAGTCGAAAGCTGTGACGATCTCTCCGTCCCAATAGTATCTGCCATCCATATTCCCGATCAGATAATAGGCGGCCTCCAGCTTTTCCGTATCGTCCTGCTGCTGATAATGGGTGATGACCTTTTCCAGTTCCGGCCGGTTGTCTTTGGCTGATTCCAGTGCTTCCCGAACCTCTTCGGGTGCGCTATGGCAGGCTATTAGAAGTAAAACAATGAATATAAGAAGATAGTTCTTTGACATTTAATTGAGAAATTTTAAAATAGAAGAACATTTTTCATTCCCCGCTTAAATTTAACATTCATCAACATATTCTACTAACTTGATATTATTGAGTAATTTAATAGCATTTTCAAAATCAAAATATCGTTCTTTTACTATTTCAGCTTGGTAAACCTCCGAAGAGGGGAAACCTTATTTAAACAGATAAAACTATTCTATGATCAAGTCCGTCGCCCATGATACTTCATACTTCATTAAATAATCCTTATGCGGTTCAATAAAATAAATTTTTTTAAATATACTATTTTTGAAAAAAGATTCCGTTTTTTTTTTCTTAACATCGATTAGATAATCAATGTTTTTTATATCTATTTTTTTTAGGTTTTTAACACTACAAGTATCAACCTCTCCTCCTTTTTTCGGTACAAATATTTCATCACAGATATAATAAAAAGTATTATCCATACTTTTTGATATTCTGTATTTATTTATTCTTTGAATCCCCTTTCCTTCAATTTCAACTTCACATTTTTCTTTATTGGCAATGTCAAAAAGAATGTATATGGTTTCTTTTTCCGTCTTTTGGGAAAAAGCGAACAGAGGGAGCATAAAAATGTAAAAAACTAAATATTTCATGGGGAACAATTTTGATTTTTATTATTATTGATGTAGTCTGAAATTACTTTGTTGATTCTATCCTTTTCAGTTTGAGATTTACTACTCCAGGTATAAATACTTGAATATCTTAAACCTTCCCATGCCAAATCTGTATAAAATTGATCCGTATGCTGACTATTATCAAATTCTTTAGTCATCTCCGCTATTGTTTGCAAATAATGATTAGCCATTTGCTGATGTTGCCAGTTTTTATGTCTTCTATAATAGTCATAAATTCCTGGAAAATTATCCCTTATGGATAGCATATAATCTATCTGCTGTTGTTGCGACCAACCGCTAAAATCTAAATTCCCTTGGTTTGCCAACGACAACAATTTCCTATACATTTCGGCATGAATTACTTCGTGTGCAATAGTTTTTGCTACCATTAAATTCGGTCTATAATCTACTCCTGCACTTGTGGCATTATTATTTAATCTAATTGTTATTACATAGTTAGGGGATGATTGATTAACTCCTGGTGCTAACGTTCTACCCTTCACAGAACTACCAAGATCTTCCATATCAAACTTCAAATGTGCAACCGGAAATTCCCCGTCAAATTTTTTAATTGCACTCGCAAAACTTGTACCCAAATTGTTTAACTTATTATAAACACATTCTGCTTTAGTCTCCATAAACGAGGGGTCTAAAATGATCTCATACATATCATCGGGTGGGTAATAGTCCCCTCCATCCCCATAACATTCATTCCAATTCCCCGGATCGTCACAGGGATCCGGATTCGGGTCTATGGGACCATCTATCCAATCGCACTCTTCATAGCAATCCTGGCCAATGATATCATCCCAGCAGTATTCATCTCCTCCCGGATCATCCGGGTCCCAGACGTCGCCTACGCAGCCGCCTCCCCAAACATCCTCGCAGATTTCATAACACTCATAGCCCCCCGACATCGCGGCGAGCTACTGTTTTGATCGAAACTCACCTTTGTGTGCTTGAGGCCGGCCCCTGTATTTCCGTACCGGGCGGGCATTCTCTACGCGGATAATGGCTTTACGCTCTCCTTCGGCCGTCAGGTATTCCAGGTAGCCCGTAAAGTCCTTGTCCAATTGATGCAGGTAATTATGGCTGGCATCAAAATTAT
>NZ_QLNV01000032.1 GCF_003285545.1 Sinomicrobium soli
TTCGGAATGCTACGACGAGTGCATATGGGTTGATGATCCAGATTACCCCGAAGAACCTGATCCTTGCGAAGATGTAGTGAATTGGGATGAATGTTATGGGGATGGAGGGGACTATTACCCGCCCGATGATATGTATGAGATCATTTTAGATCCCTCATTTATGGGGACTAAAGCAGAATGTGTTTATAATAAGTTAAACAATTTGAGTACAGGTTTTGCGAGTGCAATTAAAAAATTTGACGGGGAATTTCCGGTTGCACACTTGAAGTTGTCTCTAAGTAATAGCTTGCCTAATTCAACTAATGCAGAGACAAGTAATAGCGGGGCACTCCATATTGAAATTACATTAAATGGAAATACATTACCCAATCGAACTGTATTAGGTTTGGCGCGAACTTTGGTGCATGAAACAATACATGCGGAGATGTTTCGTAAGTTACGGTCTGTTGGATATTCAGTTTCAATCGATGATTTTCCGGGAATTTATGATTATTATAGAAGACATGGAAACTGGCAACACGAACAAATGGCTGCGCACTATCGACAAACCATAGTTGATATTTTAAAAGAGTTTGATAATACTCAACATACTAATCAATTTTATAATGATCTTGCTTGGGAAGGACTTAGTGGAACAACTGCCTGGAATGAATTGTCGAGTACAGAGAGAATACGTATAACTAACGTAATAAGTAGTTATAAAGGCATAGGTAATAAAACATGTAACTAAAATGAAAAATAGTATAGTTTTTTTATTAATAGGGATTTCATGCCTTTTTTCATATTCCCAAACTAAGGATGTTGTTCATCTATCTTTTAATTTGAAAAATGAAGAAGAAAGTTGCTCCGTTCAAAAAATAGTAGAAAAGAAAGGGGTAATACGTTTCCATATTGATAATGAGCATTTTGAATGGGGTTCAAAGATGAGTTTTGATGAAATTTCAGAATCAGAATTGAGGAATATAAACATTTTAAATATTTCTTCTTTTATTGAATTAGCGGGAGATAAAAGAAAAGAACTAATAAGAGAAGGAGAAAAGACAGGAGTTATCCATGTTTTGACAAATGACAAGGTTTTTAATAAAATCTATTTGTATGAAAAAAGCAAATGGGGTGTGATTAAAAGATATGAGGTCACGTGGATAGACTCAATAATTGACTAATTTGTAAAGATGGACCTTAGGAAAATTATCGTAAACCTTATTGTTGCGCTACCGCTACCAATATTTTTAAAAATCAGGTAGCTTCCTAATGTCGTTACAGAGATAAGGAGAGATTATCGTAATATGTAGTGGAGAGAAAATATCTGATGGTTTTTTTGATGGAAAAATATACTTTGCTAAAGAAATTATTCGTGTAGAAAAAAAGGCAGGTAAAACGAATTGGGAAAAATAATTTAAAAACTACTGGATTCGCATGATTATTTGTACCCCAAAATGTAATACCACAAGTTAAAAGGGAAAGAGTAAATAATGTTAAAGTGTCAAACCGTTGAAGATGACTAAATATGTTTTAATTCTATTTACTATACTACTGGCTGCATGCCGGGATATCCCTAAAGAAGTGAGTGAAGTATTACGGTCTGCTAAAAACAATCGCTCAGAACTGAAAAAAGTAATAACTCACTATAAGCGAGTAGGTGATATGGAGAAATTACAGGCAGCGTATTACTTGATTGCGAATTTGAAGGAGCGGTATTATTGGGGTGGGGAAGCCGTTACCGAGTATGATTCTTTATTTTTCTATGTAGATTCTCTACATCAAGCCGGTATAAATATACCACCACAATCACCATTAATAAAGCGTAAATGGAAAGAACTTGTAGATGTCTACGGTACTCCAGCTCTCGATTATGCAGAAAAAAACATGGATAAGACATCTCTGTCCTCTGCCTATCTCATAGCACATATAGATCAGGCGTTCAAAGTTCGTGAAACCTTATCTTGGGGGAAACAACTCACGTTTGAGGAATTGTGCCACTACCTTTTACCTTACAGAATAGGTACAGAACGTCCGGAATTGTGGAACCACAATGTTTTTGATGAGTATCAGGGATTCCGTGACAAAAAGAAGGGGGAGCATAGAAGTGAAGTGGCCAAAAGGTTGTTTAGACACCTTAAGAAAAATACAGTTACCAACCAAGCTTTAAATCACTATCCTTTTGACTTGCCCGAAAGTTTGATGCGAATTAGCCGTCAGGGTATATGCAAACAATTAGTCTACTACAATGCGATGGTAATGCGTGGAAATGGGGTGCCGGTGGATATAGATTTTATTCCTCTGTGGGGTAATCGCAATGGCGGGCATTATTGGAATGTCCTTCTTCAAGAAGACGGAGATCGCTCTTGGTGGTATGATGCTCCGAAAAAGATGTCTTTTGGATCGTGGGTAAGACCTCGTCTTACGATGGCTAAGGTGTATAGAAAAACCTTTGAACTGCAACCGGAGGAACCTGCTTCAAATGATATACCTTCAAGACTTAAAGACCGAAATCGTATAGATGTAACCGCAGAATATACCCAAACATTTGATGTAGAAATACCATTGAAATATCCGTCTTTGACAGCAAAAGAATATGCTGTAATCTGTACTTTTAATAACAGGACATGGGCTGTTCAGGCATATGGTACAATTCACCGGGGGCATGCAACATTTAAACAAATGGGCGCAAGGGTTTTGTATTTGGCGATGTATTATCACCTGGGAAAATTGGTTCCCGCGTCCGATCCGTTTATTCTTAAAAAGGATGGGACAGTTACCTATATTTCACCTGAAGGCCTTCAGGATATGAATCTACTGAGAAAATACCCGCGTTTTTGGAGAATAGAGAAGTTTGAGAAGCGTTTAATTGGAGCCCGATTTCAGGGTGCTAATCATGCTGATTTCAGTGATGCTGTTGATTTGTTTACCATTGAGAATGCTCCGGATAGTATAGGTCAAGCTCTGATTTCAAGCCAGAAAGCCTTCAGGTATTTTCGATTGCTTTTCCATAAGGAGAAGTTGCTTAATGTTGGGGAATTGAAGTTTTATGGAATAAATGGGGATGAATTAAAAGGAGAAGTAACAGGTTTTCCTGAAATGAAAGGTTTTCCAGATACACCCTACCAAAATGCCTTTGACGGGGACATTGGGACCTATGTTCATGTACCCCAAAAAAAAGATTCTATATATAGTTGGGTAGGTTTAGATGTAGGAAGTCCTAAGCAGTTGACAAAGATACAATTTGCACCGCGAAGTGATACCAATTTTATCCTTGTAGGTGATACTTATGAGCTGCGTTATTGGGATAAGGATCATTGGGTTTCTTGTGGTAAACAGGTTGCCGGTAAACAGAAGCTCTTATATCGGTTGGTGCCAGCTAATGGGTTGTATCTGCTTCACAATCTGACAAGAGGTAAGGAAGAACGAATATTTACTTATGTGGACGGAAAACAAGTATGGTGGTAATGTGCAAAGGTATTTGCCGGTAATTGTTGTGTTGGTGGGGCTGCTGTATGCTGCTGTTTTTGCTGAAAGCCGGTCTCTTTTTATTGGCTTTGTTGCTGCGGGTTGTTATTTGGCTATAACGAGGCTATCTTATAAATACAATAATAGACAACTAGTGTTGATCTCAGGAGCATTATTAGTTGTAGTACTTTATTTGCTAGTGTTTTTGGTAAAACCAAATTCATCTAAAGGACGGATGCTTATTTATAAAGTGTCCTGGGAGATGTTTCGCGATCATTATTTAACGGGTATAGGAGAAGGTGGTTTTAAAAGGAACTATATGGATTATCAGGCCGCTTACTTTCAAGCTGGAAATTATACGGAGCAAGAGTTGTTATTGGCAGATGACACCTATTTTGCATTTAATGATTATTGGCAATTCATCATTGAATACGGGATCGTCGGTATGTTGGTTATTGCTGTTATCGGACTATTTCTGCTAAAAAGTATTTTCCGATTACCGGTAGACAAGAAAAAACATTTGCCGTATAATCTTGCTATAATCCTATTTATCGCAATTTCCATTGCAGCCTGTTTCAACCATTTGTTCGAAAAATTACTCATACAACTGATTTTTTTATGTAGTGCATCGATTATAGTATGGGGGCATTTGTATAAAAATAAAACCCGGATCTTTTTGGTGTTAGGATGCCTTTTACTCTCGGGGCTATTATTTTTCCAAACTTATGGGCATCAACTGAAACATTGGCAGGCCTACCATTATTGGGAAACCTCCCAAGCAATGGTACGGGCGGGTTTTATTACAGAGGGCCTACATCACTGCCAGGAGGTTATGTCATCACTGGAACACGAGGGCAGTTTTATGGAGTATTACGGTCGGCAACTGGAGGGAGCACGCAGGTATGACCAAGCCATTGAAATATTCAACAAGGCCTTGAAAAGCCGGAATCATCACCAGATATATGTGCATTTGGGAAAATGCTATAGTACTATTGGCAAAATGAGAGAAGCAGAAAGGGCTTTGCTTAAAGCAGTGTATATGGTCCCGAATCGATTTGAAAGTCGTTTAACTCTTTTTAAGCATTATATTACATCTGGACAAATTAACAAAGCAAGAACTTGTGGAGAATCAATACTTTCACTTCCTGTAAAAATACCTTCTGTTCGTGTAGACCAAATTCTGGATGAAGTTCGCTACAGCCTTGAGCAAATAAAATAAAGAGTTCTATTTATCTTGTGGGGTTTCACGTCACTTATTTGGATTTTTATAAAATCCCTCATTTCGAACACATATGTCCAAATATTAATAGTATTTGACATGATTTCAAGAGCCAGATAGGGTCAATCAGCTTAATTTTGGTTTTGTGTTTAACAATTAACCAACCCAATATGAAAACCACCCAAAGAGTACTTTTTTGTCTAATAGTACTGTTGCTGTCTGTGTGGTCTTGTGAGCAGTATACAGAT
>NZ_QLNV01000033.1 GCF_003285545.1 Sinomicrobium soli
AAAGCTCCTATGCGGACATATCAACAAATGCTGCTGATAGAAAATGGACGTTGTTAGGTAGTGGTACAGATCCTAATAACCCGATGGTGTTTTCAGGAAGAATTACAGATATCACCAAGGATAAAGGAGGGAACTTGCGAATGGTATTGAATGCAGACAGGACGCAGTTAACATGGGAGCTGAGCAACAGTGAAGGGGCCCGGATTGGAGACTATGATTGGGGTTTTACGCTTCCCAAACAATTAACGCTGCACAAGGTAGATTAAGCGCAAAGTCATTATCCGTGTAGTCAATGGACACCCGGTATGAAAATACAAGGGTCTATTGATCCCGACAGATATTCCATGTGAAACTATCAGGCAATGGCTGGCCAGGTGCGGCAAGCCCAGCTTGATAAGTTGAACCAGATCGTGAGTACATCAACCTCGTATCCTGGTTTTACCACTATAAACGTAGCCAGATTGCAGGATATCAATGACGCTTACAGCACGGTGGTCAATATGGACTACTTTCCGGTCACAGTGAATGAACTGCCAGTCGTTAACGGGCAGAGGCAGACCCCTGAACAATTTCTGAACCATATCCGGACAAATATCAATAGCTTTGTGGATACGGAATACAGTGAATTCGAACCTTATCAATGGCCCGGTCTTGATGAGATCACACTGTGGAACTCCTCGAATCCGCTGGGGGCAGTCATAGGAATTGATATCAAAGGACCGGACAACGGGTCCGTCATTGTAAGTGATTACGATACGGATAAATGGACTTTTTCCACGATTTTTGATCCAAAATATGGTGAACATCCGGTTTCAGGAAATAGGGATTTTGGATACACACAAAACAGCAATGGCTCATATACGTTTTATACCAGAGGGGTGGATAGGTTGACGGACGCGGGAGGAACAGCCCTACACAATGTATCAGAGTTCTTTACCGGAGAGAGTTTTCCATTTAGTCAGGCCGATGCACTTTGGGAATCCTTTCAAAGTAAAATCGATAATTTTGTAAAATCAAATGGCGGTAGTTCATCGGTAAATACCCCACAGATTCATCGACCAGACTGGCAGCAAGTGCAAGATGTTTTGGAGGGGAAAGCACCACTCAGTACATTAAGTAAAGATTGTCCGGATTAACATTATTGATAGAAGATGCTTCGAGAAATTAAAAGAAATAACGTCATAATGAGATACTTTTATTATTTATCTGTTGCAGTATCTGTTTTCATATTGGCCCTATATCTATTTGGCCCTTATGGAGGGGTGCTGGGAATTTTTTCCATGATGAAAAATGGATTTTACGACCATGACTATATTGTTTCATCATTTGGCACACGGTTATCATCAGTAGTGTTATATTTGAATCAATTCGTTGCTTTTCTTTTCTTTGGCGCCACGATATTATGTATTGGAACAGTTTTCTTTTTCCGGATGATCGCCGTCCGCAAATATCGAATCGGGGTTTGGTGTTTGGTTATCGTTGCATTCATTGTACTTTTTCCTAAATTGTACCATTTTTTCGCGTCCAACATCATACAATAGTTCCATTACACTCTATACCAGAGGGTGGAGTTTTTAGTCAATATCTTTACAATTATAAATTAAACGCCTCTCAGTAGATTCATCGTCCGGATTGGAGTCAGGTAATAGACGTTTTAGAAAGCAGGGCGCCGTTGAGTACGTTAAGTAAAGATTGTCCAGATTAGTAAATTATTTGTGTAGTCATATGAATAACTTGATTAAAGGAATTGTAGTGTTGCTATTCATCGTTAATTTATTGCATTTAACATTACTGTTATTTATGCCGATAGGTGGGGCAATTGTGTTTGTTAAAGGGATATTCTTTGCTGTATTGGAAAATAATAAAGATATATTAGGGATAGACACTGTGGGCATTAATATCATTAATCTCGTGTCTTCCATACTATATATTGGTTCTATTGTGTCTGGTATTATAATCCCATTAATTCCTAAAATTCCTCTTCATAAGCGATTAATCACAGAAATTTTCCTTTCATTGATTCCATTTATCCTAATCGCTCTGAGATTTTTGTTTTTCCCTTAAATTGATTTTGAAATACTTTATACATCAAAGTATTATTGTTTCTAAGGTAGTTTGGGAAAAAGTACAAAACAATAACATTAATTCGGTTGTGATTTTGGATATGTATAGAAAGTTTTCAAAACAGCGGTAGTTCATCAGTAAATACCCCACAGATTCATCGACCAGACTGGCAGCAAGTGCAAGATGTTTTGGAAGGAAAAGCACCGCTGAGTACATTAAGTAAAGATTGTCCGGATTGATTAATTATGTAATGTCATGAAGAAAATACTATTTTATGCTTCGTTTGGGATCTGTCTGATTCAACTGTGCTTTTATTTGTTTATACCTTTTGGAGGCGTGTTAACCATTGTCTCGACCATTCGTAAAGGACTTTATAACAAAAGATACCTGACTCCGCTCAGTGAGCAAATCGATTGGGATAAATTAACTTTGCTTAATCAAACAGTAGCACTCATTTATTTTTTGTGCATAATCGTTGGAGTTGTATTACCGTGGCTCCCTAAGCTAAAAAAGGATATAAAACACAACCTTACCATTATTGCCTGTATTATTTCTCTTAGTATTCTGTTTGTCGGTAGGCTATTTTGAAGAATTGTGTCTACCGATCCAACTTGCAAAAGATCAAAGGCGTAATAGCGGGTAAGGCAGCATTAGGCTCTTTGAGTTAAGATTGTTTCGGTTAATTATTATCAAAGATGAATCTTAGGAAAATTATTGTGCCCCTTTTTATTGCGCTACCGATACCTATATTTTTAAAAATTAGGTGGCTTCCAAATGTCTATGATGCCTTATTTAAAGGGATCTATCGTTATTATGATTTTGAGATCGAAACACTTCGCGAATTTATCTTCCATGTTTATGGAAGTTCATACTTCATTGACTATGTTTTATCTGTCCTCATGTTAATGCTCCCTTTTCAACTTATTAAGGATTATTATTCAAAAAAGAATATAAGACTTTCTTTCTTAAAGAAATGGGGTATATTAACGTGTATTGTTTCTGGATGGATTATATTGTTGGGGACCTTCAGTAATATTTGGTGGGTTCCATGGTATAAAAATATGATATATATTGCATATGCACTATTCCTCGGATTAATCTGCACAACCTTACTTTATTTTGCGATTGATCGGCACGTTGATAAAAACAATCAGCCTACAAAGAACAAATAGCTTAATTTCATTACACACCCCCCCAAAAAATTCACCATCCTGACTGGCAGCAAAAGCAAGATGTTTTGGAGGAAAAAATTAAGAGCAGTCATAGGAATTGATATCAAAGGGCCGGACAATGAGTCTGTTATTGTAAGTGATTACAACACCGAAAAATGGACTTTTTCCACGATTTTTGATCCAAAATATGGTGAACACCCGGTTTCAGGAAACAGGGATTTCGGGTATACGCAAAACGGCGATGGTTCATATACATTTTATACCAGAGGGGTGGATAGGTTGACAGACTGGCTAACAACATCCGGACAGACCGCAGAAGCAACCTTCTGGGGAAAATCAATATTATTGATACCGATAAAATTCCTTCATTCTTCATAAGTTAAATCCAGGAATATGTTATACGTTAACTCCGAAAATCGGAGTAGAAAATATTTCATATATAGGAAATATTATTTATATTGGTCAAAATAGCATGAATTATAAACCCCCTACAACTATTTATATGGACTAAAAATACTATGCTGAATGATGAAAAAAAACAAACAACTTGCCCTGTTGG
>NZ_QLNV01000034.1 GCF_003285545.1 Sinomicrobium soli
TACAATGAGGTACGTCCCTTAGAATTATAGAAAAAATTTATGAACAAAACTTGTCTGAGTCATAGGATACAGGCAGGGAATCTATACCCGGATCAAAGAACCTTCAACAGCATAACCGAAAAACCGGAGATCCCTGGGCGGGACAAGCACTACGGGCGGGATGACAGCTCACAACGCCAGAAAACTCATAACCCTGAACTTTGAACCGGTTTATCGTTTGAAATCGACTAAAAACGAACCACTAAACCCTTTTTCTGTAGTCTTAAAAACCCACAAAATACCTCATCTTCAGGGATATTCCGGGAACAAATGATAAAATCCTGCAAAAATTTATCCTCCGCAAGCCCCGAAAATACGGTAATCCCCAACCTATTTAAAAAAATATAAGGTTTCAGAAGTATCAAGAGCACACATTTTGAAAAATTACTTCTTATATTTACATCTCTTTTTACGTACTGTTATATTTTGATACTTCGTATACCCTTAATATAAGATTAAGTTAAGGAGGTGCGATCTCCGGAAGAGTATAAACAACCTCATTCATGCACGTCTTACGAGCCGTGAGCACTCCTCTCTACCCCACCGGAGATCGTAAATATCCTCCTGTTGCTCACGGCTTTTTTTTATAAGACAGGACAACGGAACGTGTTCCGGGGTGTCAGGTCCCCGTCCGTATCTACCTGAACGACCAAAACCATTTTATTATGAACCCCGATAATAACAGTGAACAAAAACTATTTCTGGAAAAACTCACCAAAGACATGCAAAGCGAAGGTATCCCCGCCTATAAGCTCCGGGTACATCGCTTTAACGAGGAATACCGCCCGGTGGCCCAGTATCTCGATGAACTGGTCACGAATATTCACAGTACATTTATGGCCGGTATTCACCGCATTTCCCTTCCCGCTGCCCCGTACCGGGAAGTGGATATTTCTTTTCTTTTTTTCCCGGGATTCAGGTTTGCGGCCGCCAGTGAAACGGTATTGCGCATCCTGGGCAGGGAACCCGGGAAAGACAAAGACGTCACCTTCGAATCCCTGCTTACGGAGACCTCCCAACACTGCTGGAAAAGGTTTAAAAACCATACCAGACACGACGCCCATATCCGCCTGTCCTTTCACATAAACGACCTGATGTACTGTCCGATATTGTGTCATTTTAAAAACATAAAGAACAAGTTACTCGAGCTCTCCGCGGTTTTGCCCCTGGTCACCTTCCCTGCGGAGCTCCTGCCCCTTGTCCCCCCTTTCGATCCGCAAGCGCCTCACTCCCATCCCAAAGCCCGGCTGACATCGGCCTTGCTCCCTGTCTCTGCAGAACAGGAGGGCATGGAGAAGGTGGCCCGGTATATCCAGGACCACCTCGACGGCTCTCTCCCCACCCTGAACGACATTGCCCGCCATTTCGGTATCAACTCCCAAAAACTGAATAAGAATTTTAGGGCCACCTTCCTTCAGTCGGTTTACGCCTATTACCAGGACCGGAGGCTGGACAAGGCCATGTTCCTGCTCCGCACTACAAACCAGCCGATCATGGATATCGCATATAGCATTGGATATTCCGTGCACTCCGGATTTTACCGGGTATTTAGAAAAAAGTTCGGGATTACCCCGGGCCAGGTGAGGAAAAAACGGTAATCCCCCTTGTAGGAAAGCAGAAGCTGCACAACATACGACAAGCACTCCATATATAAAATAGTTCATATTGTGTCATAAGAAATTTCCGATTGTGACATGATTTCCCTGTTAAATTCACGATCTTTACTCAAAAACTTTAACCTGATCTGAACCTCATTCCCCAAAACATCATGAAAATAAAACTATCCCAGGAGTTGCTGCATCATGTTTTCGGCCCGAGGGCCGGGGATTACATCCAATACACCCCCGCCACACCGGATACCAACATGATATTGGACGCCCTTACCAGGGCCATGAACCTCTTTTCCGATTTCACGGATCAGCTTCCGGAGAACGGCCCGTCACTGCCTCCGGCCCTCAAACCGTATACCGGGCTCAGTTTTATCCTGGACCGCAATTCCGGCATCGTACACCTCAACACCGATGCTGCCGGCTTATTGCATTGCCCGGTTAAGGAAGCATACCACAAACCGTTTACCCGCCTGCTGGCCGACAACTCCCCGGTGTCCCGGGATGAAATACGGCATATCCTGAAACAGGCGGAGGGATCGCTGCTATGTGCCCTCTGTTTCCGGACCCCGGCTTCGGAAAGCATTCCGGCCCTTGCCCTTTTCTTTATCCATCCCCGACAGCAGGACATCCGCATTACCGCTGTCGCATTTACCCGGGGGCGTCCCGTATTCCGGGAGGTGCTGACAAAACTGTTGAAACAGGCCACACGGGATTTATCCGTGTACCGCGAAACCGTACCGGAAAACCATCAGAAATATATCGGGGAACTCGTCACCTACCTCCGCGCCCATTCCGACAAGCCCCTGCCCTCCATCAACCAGCTGTCCAGGACACTGGGAGTAAACCGCACCCGGCTTATGACGATGTTTAAAGAGCAGACAGGAAAGACCATAGGCCAGTACCATGACGACCTGCGTATGGCCAGGGTACGCGAGCTGTTACAGACCACCGGCCTGCCCCATGCGGAAATTGCGGTGAAACTGGGATTTAAATCCGTTACGGGACTTTACCGGGCCGTAAAGCGGAAATACGGCTATACCCCCGGCCAGCTGAGAAAAGAGGGGTGAAGGGTTCGGGTTGAAGGTTGCGGGTTACAATACGGAAACACCGGAGATTCCTCCCCGACCGAAAAGGCCGGGGCAGGCTCTGTCGTCGGAATGAACTAACTTCCAACTTCGTGCTCCGAGCTTCACAAAAACACTCCAGGCCAGTAAAATACTTCCTACAGGCCATATATTTACCGGGTTATCTTTCAGACCTTTACCCTAACCAAAAGATAGATTTTTTTAGGTTGTATTGCTCCCAAAAGGGGTAGTTGAGAGCAAGTGCGGGGAAGATCCCGTGGATACCTTTCCCCGCACTTTTATACACTGTAAGACACTCCGAAACGGATTAAGTAACCACACCCCGGTTCCCGTATGACCGACCATACTATTTAACAACAACCTGAATCTGACCGGAAATGAAAAATGGAATGTTATCGCTCCCCGGGTTTGTGGGGAGGTATAGGAATGTGATCCTGGAAATTATATCCTTCTTGTTTATACTGCTATTTGCCTATACTGCCATTTCCAAACTGCTGGAACCGGACAAGTTTTTTAACAACATCAATAATTCTCCTGTACTTGGGGGATGGATGATGGCTAAAATCACTCAATGGACAATTCCAGGACTGGAACTGTTGGCTGCCGTTCTGATTGCCATACCCAAAACCAGGTTAAAAGGGTTTTATACCGCATTGGCACTTATGCTGGTCTTTTCTTCCTATGTTATTGCGATACTCTTTTTTAGCCCCTATACCCCCTGCTCCTGTGGCGGGGTGGTCACACAACTATCATGGACACAGCACCTGGTCTTTAACGTTTTCTGGATGCTATTGGCTATCACCGTTATCTTGCTCAAAACGAAAGGAAAAAAGAAAAAACACCCCTTGACAGAACACATATATCTCTGAGTCCTTAACCGGACTGTATCCGTCCGTCTAAGTACATCTTTCCCGGTATAGTATAGTGTTCTAATTTTGACCACAAAACGAACGATGTCTAA
>NZ_QLNV01000035.1 GCF_003285545.1 Sinomicrobium soli
AATAAATAATTTTTCCTGTATATGCAATATTTTCTACTCCAATTTTCGGAGTTTCCGGGCAACTTGCTCCTGGATTTTATCCACACGGAGTGAGAGAATTTTTAGCTGTTCCTTCTCCGTCTGCGGCAGGCCCTTGTATTTTCATACCGGGCGTCCATTGACTACACGGATGATGACTTTACGCCTAATCTGCCTTGTGCAGCGTTAATTGTTTGGGAAGCGTAAAACCCAAATCATAGTCTCCAATCCGGACCCCTTCACTGTTGCTCAGTTCCCATGTTAACTGCGTCCTGTCTGCATTCAATACCATTCGCAGGTTTCCGGATTTATTTTTGGATATGTCTTTAAGTCTTCCTGAAAATACCATCGCATCATCATTGTCTGAGCCACCTAACAGCGTCCATTTTTTATCATCGAAATCTGTTGCAATATGGGCATATGAACTTTCAATGACGGTATTTCCTTTTTTATACCGGTGAAACCCGATTAACACATCGAACCGATACCCCACACCAAACGGGTCGGCGATATTCTCTTTTTTCAGGGTTATTTCCACGGTGTCCTGCCCGTTTACCCATCGCCATTCCCCGATAAATTTATCCGATTCGGGATCAAGGATATTATCCCCGGGTTGAGGTGGAGTTTGCGCGTGTACAAGACCTGAACACATAGCCAAAACAACGAAAACCCCGCTTTTTTTCCATATTGTTTTCTCAAAAAAAGTCAAGATGATTTCTATAACTATTTTACTATTCGATGTAATATTGCCATTTCACCTGGTAAAGTGTAATACTCTTACTCTTATTCACATTTGCTATAAACATTTTAGGGTATTTTTCCGATGAATATTCGGGTCCAAAAGGGTATTTTTTTTGCAGCTTTTCAATATATTTTACGACTTCTTCTGACGATAGAAAATCAATTGAATTACTATTATTTCCACTAATAAGCCGTTTGTTCTCCATCTCCAGACCATTGTGTAAAAACATAATACTTTTTATATAAAAAACAATTTCATTATCATTTAATCTGTTAGTTCGATACAACAATTCTTTAATTTTGTTCCCCTTACCGTCTTCCTTTATAAAAGTTTCTTTAGATGTTTGGTCGAACATAAAATATACAGAATCTTTTTGAGCAAAGGATACTTGATAAAAAAATAAGGTGATTCCAATTATTAATACGAATTTAATATCAACTACTTTAACTACTGACATGACTCATTTTTGTTTTGATTGATATAGTTATCTATTAAATTTTTTATTCTACTTTTTTCAGATGCAGACAATGTAGACCATGTAGGATCATTACTATAGATAAGTCCTTCCCAAGCTAAATCTAAGTAAAATTGGCTCGAATGTGTACTATTATCAAATTGTTCAAGAGCATCCGCTATTACATCACGATAATGAGCTGCCATTTGATTATGTTGAAAATCATTAACCCCGTAACGAGTATAGTAATCAAAAATTCCCGGATAATCTCCATTGGAAAACATATTATTGAGATCTTCCGCAGTAAGCCCTCCTAAACTTCCTCCGTTATTTGCAATTGATAAAAGTTTTCGGAACATTTCAGCATGAATTACCTCATGAATGATCGTTTTGGCGACCAATAGGTTTGGTCTTTGTTGATAACTTGCATCTTTAGATGAATTTCCGTTTAGAACAACATCAATTACATAGTCAGAAGGAGGGGATGTGTAAGCCTTTTTAATGTTTGAAGTCATTGTCGCATCTGTTTTAAATCTTAAATGTGCAACCGGAAATTCCCCGTCAAATTGTTTAATTGCACTCGCAAAACTTGTACTCAAATTGTTTAACTTATTATAAACACATTCTGCTTTAGTCCCCATAAATGAGGGGTCTAAAATGATCTCATACATATCATCGGGTGGGTAATAGTCCCCTCCATCCCCATAACATTCATTCCAATTCCCCAAATCATCACAGGGGTCCGGTTCTTCCGGATAGTCGGGGTCTTCAATCCATATACAGTCATCGTAGCAATACTCACCAATGACTTCATCCCAGCAGTACTCATCACCTCCCCCCCGGATCGTCCGGGTCCCAGGAGCCTTCACCCACACAGCCCCCTCCCCAAACATCCTCGCAGATTTCATAACAGTCCTCATAGCCCCCCGACATCGCGGCGAGCTGTTGTTTTGACTGGAGCTCGCTTTTGTGCGCTTGCGGCTGACCCTTGTATTTTCGTACCGGGCGGGCATTTTCTACGCGGATAATGGCCTTGCGTATGCCTTCGGCCGTTAGGTATTCCGGGTACCTCGTGAAATCCTTGTCCAGTTCACTATTAATTGAGTTTTAAAAGTTCTAAAATTTTTTCAGTACCATGATAAATTATCGGAACCTTTACATAAACACTTTTTTCGATTTTTCTGCGGAGTTTAGGTTATTATATACCTGAGTTCCTTCCAATCCTTCCCACTTAAAAACAAATTACAAAATTTGTACAGACCACGGTTTGGATAGCCTCCTCAGAAAGGAGCCACACATATACCAGTCATTGAAATATAACGAGGTGCAAAGTAACAAACATCGCAGGGATGGATTATTTTCTCCAATGTGTTATACCCTTCTTTTTTTCTACACTGATAATTTTTTTTGCAAAATAAAGTCCTTCATTAAAAAATCCTTTGGATATTTTTTCCCCACGAAATAATACAATAATCTCTTCCTGATCTCTATTAAGACCTTTGAGTTCATTTTCAATTTTATTGTACTCTGCTCTATTTGTAAAAACATTTATTATTTCACCTGAATCGGTTTCCAGCTTGAAAAATGGCTTTCCAACTAAATTCTGTTCTTTCAAGAACTTATAATACCCCACTAACTTCTTTTCAGAACTCGAATATTCTTTTTGATCTTTATTATATGCAAAATCTTCTAGCCAGTTAATTTCTTTTGACGAAAACCCAGAGAAGTTTTGCACATCTATTAACTTAATATATATTTTTCCCTGTATAGCCTTTCTTGGATTATTCCCACATGAAAACAGCAATAATATTGATACTGTTAAAATCATTAATTTGTTCATATTTTCTATAAATCACTAGTGTCCCATTAAAATTGGGACGTTGTTAAAAATTAAATAAACTTGGCCCATTTGGTCCAAATCGTTCTTTG
>NZ_QLNV01000036.1 GCF_003285545.1 Sinomicrobium soli
GTATCCGTCCGGGCAATTACACCTGGTTACTCTTCTTCGTATTGGGTTGTAAAAGCAATGTCTTTACCTTCAGCTCTGGCTTGATGCACGATTTGTTGAATGTGTTCAGGAAGGGATTCTATGGGAACAATCAAATCATCCACCATCACTAAATTGTTAAATGGATTACTCTGCTGCATATGGCCGGTGGAGAATTCCGGATTGTAATACCATAGGTCGAACATATCCTTTATCATCCTGGCCTTGGCGGACACAGTAGAGGACTTGGTTCCAAAATAGTTGTGGATTTCTTGGGTAGGGAGATAGGGCTCAAAAGATTTATCTCCCAAAAAATTAATGGAGCCAATAGCATATATAACTGCAGCCGCCCATATTTCCGGTTTTCCCCTTTTAAAAGGGACTTCTCTTTTTCTACCCATCTTTTTAATGAGTTTCTCGCAGAGTTCAAAGTATTCCTGATTGAGTTTCTGGGCACAAAAGGTTCCTGTCAGTTCTAATAGTTGTTGCTCTTTCTCTTTGATCTGTTCTTTGGTCATTGTCATGCGCTTTAGCTTGTGGTATATCCGGGTAATAATTCTTCGAGTCTCTGGATGTTATGATCGGGGATTCTTCGGAGCGTATCGGTAAGCCACTGTCTGGGATTGCTGTTTTGCATCTTACAGGTACCAAAGAAAGAATACAGCATGGCGGCATGTTGAGCAGCCTGATGGCTTCCGCAAAACAGGTAATTCTTTCTTCCCAAAGCCAGAGGCCGGATAGCGTTCTCGATCAGGTTGTTATCCAGTTCGATACGTCCGTCGGTAAAGATATTCTCGAACTTGGGGTACTGGTTCATAAAATAAGCCATAGCCTTGCCGATGGGGCTTTTCGGCAGTACGTTAAACTGCTCTTGTTCGATCCACGTTTTGATTTGTGCCAGCAAGGGCTGTATTTTTTCTTGGCGAAGGACTTTTCTGCTTTCCAAGTCTTCCCCGGTCTGTTTTTTGATCTCTCGCTCCTGCAAATACATCTGCCTGAAGATGGCCAGGGCTTTTTCTGAACGGGCTTTATCGCTGTCCATAGCATCACTGAACTTCCTGCGGGCATGGACCAGGCAACCGGCCAGGGTGATCCCATTTTTAGCGCCTATTTTGTCATATACAGAATACCCGTCACACTGCACATAGCCACTATAGTCCATAAGCAGTTCCTTAGGTCCCTGCTGTCCACGGCCTTTACGGTAGTTGAATAATACGTGTTTATGTATGGGGTCATGATAGACCCACTGGTAGCCCTGATGCGTACTGCCCGGTTTGTCACTGTCCAGCACCTTTATCGGGGTTTCATCCGCCTGGATATAGCCCGAGGCCAGTATTTTCTGTTTTAAGGTATTGTAGAGGGGTTCCAAGAGTTGGCAGCACCCTTGCATCCAGTCACTCAGGGTGCTGGAAGCGGGTTCCCAGCCAAAATCCCGTTTAAAGCCCTGTATCTGCCGGTAAAACGGTAAATGGTCAATATACTTGCTCACCAGGATATGGGCCAGAAGACAGGCCTCGGCGATGGATTTATCGATAGGACGGGAAGGTAATGCTGCTATAAGTACACCTTCACCATCGGCTTTGGCATATTTGGGGCGTATGGTACGTCGTTTGACCAGGCTGGCCGGGGTATATTCCAAAGTCTCAGTAATGTCTTGTCCGATCTTTTTCAGTCCCGTAGTATCTTCCTCGGGGTCGATGATCACTTCCCGAACCGGGAGATGTTCCGGTAAGGCATGACGGCCTGGATGTGGTTGTTTCTCTCTGGTGTAGGTAATGGTCTCGGTAGATGGCTCTACCGGGGATGAACAAACCTCTGCTTCAAAAAGTGATAATTGCTCTTGGATGATTTCCGCCACAAAACGCTCCGATTTAAAACCACCGATGAGCTTGTAGAGTTGGCTGAGCTGTGACTCTAAAGCTGCTATTTTCTCTTGAGAAGCTTTTTGAGATCGTCTGAGTTGCTGGTTTTCTATCTGTAACTCCTGGTAAGTCATCGGGGATCGAAGATACGAACCCTTCCCCATATATACCAATAGTCATTCTACTTTTTCATAGCGTTTGCGCCGCGAAAGATTGGTGATGGCTACCCCATCTACGAGCAAGACCAGTTGGGCATAATCCAATTGCAGACCCTCCACCTGGCTATCGTAATGAGGCAGTTCAAAAGTACCTTGCTCCAGGCGTTTGTAATACAGGACAAAACCGCCCGATTGCCAGTGCAACAGCTTGACTTTATTCCTGACTTTATTCACGAAGATATACACGGCTCCGTTATTGGGATTTTGCTGCAGGTCGTTTTGCACCAGCCCGCACAGACTGTCAAAGGATTTACGCATATCGGTGGGATGGGCGTACAGGTAAAAACGATTCGAACTACTCAGCGCAAACATGATACCGGAATTTCGATGGTGATACCCTCTCCTATACGAATGATCATCGAGGTAGCCTTGGCGCTGGCAGGCTTAGTGGTGCTTACAGGAATAAATCCCGAAGGCTTCTCTGTGGCGGATTCCGCTTTCCCGCAGGTAGGCTCACCGAGTTTTCGCAACCAGTAATACAATTTACTCTCGGTAATACCATGAGCCTGAGCAAAGGCAGCCTGGCCCTGACCACTCTGGCGATATTCTTTCACCAGACGTTCCATACGTTTGTAATTCGTAGTCTTAGACATCGTTCGTTTTGTGGTCAAAATTAGAACACTATACTATACCGGGAAAGATGTACTTAGACGGACGGATAC
>NZ_QLNV01000037.1 GCF_003285545.1 Sinomicrobium soli
AGACGATCCCATAGATCCGGAACCGGACTACTGTGACGATCCGGGGAATTGGGATGAATGTTATGGGGATGGAGGGGATGATTATTATCCGGACCCGGACGCACCTTCAGAATCCGAGATCAAGAATGCGATTGCGGACAAACCGTTTGCGTTGCTCCCGGATATTCCATGCGAGACTATCAGGCAATGGCTGGCCACAGCAACCCACGAAGTGCAGCAAGCCCAGCTTGATAAGCTGGATCAGATTGTCAGTACATCAACCTCATATCCTGGTATGACTACTACAACCGTAGCCAGGCTACAGCATATTAATGACGCCTACAGTTCGGTGGTCAATATGGACTACTTTCCGGTCACAGTGAATGAACTGCCAGTCGTTAACGGGCAGAGGCAGACCCCTGAACAATTTCTGAACCATATCCGGACAAATATCAATAGCTTTGTGGATACGGAATACAGTGAATTCGAACCTTATCAATGGCCCGGTCTTGATGAGATCACACTGTGGAACTCCTCGAATCCGCTGGGGGCAGTCATAGGAATTGATATCAAAGGACCGGACAACGGGTCCGTCATTGTAAGTGATTACGATACGGATAAATGGACTTTTTCCACGATTTTTGATCCAAAATATGGTGAACATCCGGTTTCAGGAAACAGGGATTTTGGATATACGCAAAACGACGATGGCTCATATACGTTTTATACCAGAGGTGTAGACAGGTTGACGAGTTGGGATGGGGAATGGGCCAGGAAAAATTTGGATAATTTTCCTTTTAATCAAGCCGATGCACTTTGGACTTCATTTCAGAATAAAATAAATAATTATGTAAACCAACATGAAGGTAATGCATCAGTTGCTAATCAACAGATTCACCGCCCTGACTGGCAGCAGGTAGTAGATGTCCTGAATGGTCAGGCCCCTTTAAGTACATTAAGTAAGGATTGCCCGGATTAAAATATCTATTGTTATGCTAATTAGGAAAATAATATTCAACGCAATAATAGGATTTCTTGTATTTCCATTGCTATTGCAAATAAAACGCTGGGGAGATTTTGATGTGAACCTGATCGAGCAGTATGGGTCGATAAAGGCTATCGTTCTTGCTTTTTTTGGAGAATCTTTTTACTTTTTAAATTCTACTGTCTTTTCAATCTTTATATTGTTGCCCTTTCAATTAATAAAAGACTATTATGTCACTAAAGGAAAAAAACTGAGTTTTTTGCGAAAAATATTGTGGTTCTCCGCATTAGTTTTTGCGTTAATATGTGTTTTCGGTTCATTCAGTAATATTTGGTGGGTTCCATGGTATAAAAATATGATATATATTGCCTATGCACTTTTACTCGGATTAATTTGTACAACTTTACTTTATTTTATGATTGACCAGTATATAGAAAAGACCAGCGATTCGGGAAAAAGTTGATAGCAACAATTACCTACATCAATTAGACAGGACTTTACAGGCTACCTGGAGTACCTGAAAGCCAATGGCGAGCGCAAGGTTATCATCCGTGTAGTCAATGGCCGCCCGGTACGGAAATACAAGGGCCGGCCGCAGACGCAGAAGGAACGGCTACCATCGAAACAGCAGTTGGCAGCGATGGGGGGCTATGACTGTTATGAGGTCTGCGAGGATATCTATGAAGGGGGCTGTGTGGGCGAAGGCTCCTGGGACCCGGACGATCCGGGGGGAGGTGATGAGTATTGCTGGGATGAAGTCATTGGTGAGTATTGCTACGATGACTGTATATGGATTGAAGACCCCGACTATCCGGAAGAACCGGACCCCTGTGATGATTTGGGGAATTGGGATGAATGTTATGGGGATGGAGGGGGTGATACTGGCGATGAATCTGTTGTAGTAGCTGATATAATAATAGATGTTGTATCTACACCCAAGATCACAGATATTCAAAAAGAACTTGAATGTTTTGATAAGACTGCGTCAGCTAAGTTAACCATCTATGCCGAACAATCAATTGAGAATTCTAGGGAAGTAACGGCTAGAATTGGGCATGCCTTTATAGGACTCGAACAAAATGGAGTTGTTAGAAATATTGGTTTTTATCCTGATTCGCCTGGAGCATCATTATTGGCAGCTCAAAATAGTGAGTTGCATGATAATTCGGGGTCGGCGTATCATGTTAGTGTAACTTTAAATATATCATCAGTTCAATTAACCAACATTATTAATTATATCGAAAATTATCCTGGCAAGTATTATTTAAATGAATTTAATTGTACAGATTTTGCAATTGCAGTGGCAAAAAAAGGAGGTTTGATAATACCAGAAACAGTTGGTAGTTATGGAATCTTTTTTGAAGGAAGAAACCCCAGTGACTTTGGGGAAGATTTGAGAGATCTAACTTTGCCTACAGGTGCTACAAGAAATCAGACTAAAGGTGTAGCCCCTACCAGGTCTTCAGATTGTCCTTAATTTAAGGATTATCCGTAAACACACCTAAATTAATCACTAATATACAATTGTTTATACGTAAATTAGACAAGAACGCACAAGGTGTTGTTATTCAGTTAGTTATGGTGATATATGGGTAGAGATACGGACATTTATATTTAATTTATAGACATTGCTGTCCCATTAAAATCTGAAAAAGTTCATTGAAATATTTGAAATATAGTTAGTTATAGAGATTTTCCGGGCGAACGGACTTGAAAACATAGCTTAGCATCAGGTT
>NZ_QLNV01000038.1 GCF_003285545.1 Sinomicrobium soli
TTGGATATTTCGGAGTGACCATGCCACGGATTTCGGAGGCATAGTGCCACCTGGAAAGATACTACAATGATATAAAAAATTTGTTACTGTTCCTCTTTTAAAATCCCCTTTCTTAAGGATTCCCCTTTTAAGTCGATCCGATGTGAGGAGTTGACGATACGGTCCAGGATGGCATCGGCAATGGTTCCCTCTCCAATAAGATCATACCATGCCGATACCGGGATTTGGGAAGCGATGATCGTGGAGGTCTTATGGTAACGGTCATCGATAATATCTAATAAACTCTCCCGGGCATGGTTATCGAAGGCCTGTAGGCCAAAGTCATCCAGAATGAGCAGGTCTGCCTTGAGGAGCTTTTGGAGTTCTTTCAAGTAAGTGCCGTCTACCTTACTGAGCTTAAGTTTCTTTAATAACCGGCCTGTAATGGCGTAGATGGTTTTGTGTCCCATGTTGCAGGCCTGGTGTCCCAGTGCCTGTGCTAAAAAACTTTTGCCCACGCCGGAAGCCCCGGTCAGGATGATATTTTCCCTGCGGGTGATAAAATCTAAGGAGCCCAGTCGAAGGAACATGTTTTTATCCAGGTTGCGGCCCTGGGTGTAACTCACTTCTTCCAGGGAAGCCTTTTGCCTAAAACGGGCCTGTTTGTAAAGGCGGTCTATCTTTTTGTTTTGGCGGTCTTCCCATTGATGGTCTACCAGTAGCCCTAAGTATTCATCAGCGGTGAGGTCCTGAAGTTGGTTTTCCTTAAGGTGCCTAAGATGGAGTTCAGCCATAGCTGTAAGGCGCATGTGCCGGAGTTTTTCAATGGTTTGATCGTTGTTCATATGATTATAGTTTTAAAGGGTTGTATATATAGTTACTTGTAAGTGGAAGCTCCCCGGATGTTTCCATGCCTGGGGATATGAGACCGGTCTTGTTCCAGGTCCTGGTCGAACAGGGAGGTTTGATCCATGTTGTTCTTGAGGATATTGCAGATACGCCGGTAAGAGGCCGTATCGGCCTGCAAGGCTATTTGACATGCTCCATTGAGCCGCTGGGAACCATAGGCTTTATGCAGTTGTATCACTCCCATAGCCCGCCTATAGCCGGTCTCCGGATAATCGGTGGAGGATAAGATACGTTCTATACAGGCCAGCACATGTACCCCATGCGGGGAAGCCAGTTGTTTAAAATAGGTAGGGCTCCACTGCGTGTAGGCTTTATGGGTGCTGCTCAAGTGGTCTTTATTGGTGATATAACTTCCTTTTGCAGGATGACGTCTATGAAGGGCAATACGCTGGTGATTATAATAGACCTCTACGGTGCTTTGGGTATAGTGGATCATGGTCTGTTTACCGATATAACGGTAGGGCACGCTATAATAACTCTTGTCCGGAGAGAAATACACATAGCCCATTTTTTGAACCTTGGCCCGTCTGTAGTTTTTAAGCTCATAGGATTGCTGGGGCAACGGCTTTAGATAACTCCGCTCCACCGATTGAAAGAGTTCTTTACGACTGGCCTCCTTGCGTTGGAACAACAGGTTGTTGTAGGTCTCCAACAGCCGGCGGATCTCCCGGTTCAGGTCCGTCAAGGAAAAAAAGGTCATCTCCCGTAGCGGGTAATAGATACGCTGGTAGACCAGGTGCACCGCATTTTCCACCAGGGCCTTATCTTGCGGGGCATAACTGCGTGTAGGATTAATAACGCAGTTATAATGGTGAGCGAACTCTTTAAATGTCCGGTTGATCTGTGGCTCATATTTACTGGCCCTGTTCACGGCTGATTTTAAATTGTCCGATACAATGGCTTTGGGTACCCCGCCATAGAAGTGCAACGCACCCTGGCAGCAACCGATCAGGTCTTCCCGTTTCTGACTCCGGCAGGCCGTTACATAGGTATATTGACTGTGGGGTAAAATGGCGATAAAGACTTCCACCGGGACCAGCTCCCCGGTCTCCCTGTCCACGATATGAAGTTTTTTCCCGGCAAAATCAATATACAGCTCCTTGCCGGGGTCATGCTCCAGCTTCATCGAACCCTTGATATGGGCATACCGCCGATGGTAATGTTCCATAAACTGGGTATAGCTGTAAGGGTTAACAGCCGTCTGAGCATACTCCCTGTAATGGTGTAAAAAGGTAAACCCAGGATGATTCCGGGCCTTGTTGACCCCTTCAAAGTAAAGCATCAACGCGTTATAACGGCCGTTGTCTATGGTCGTATAGGCTGAAAACTGAGCACGTAAAGCGCCCTGGTCAAAAGATAATAACGCTTCCATGGTGTATGCACTGGCCTTGAAGCGTTTTAGATAATGATTGACCGTATTGCGAGAGAGCCCTAAAGTGGTTCCTATGTTGCGATTGCTTAAACCGTCTAAGTGTAATCGGATAATTTGCCTTAAGTCCATTGGATCAAGTGTGTTGGCCATACTGCTTTTTCGCAGTAAGGTATTTATACTTGATCTTTCCCGGTGGCACCATTCAAACCGAAACAAGTGGCACAAATCAAAACGTTAATCCCAACCACCGGTTTAAAGTGGCATCATTTGAACCGTTACTCTGGCACAAATCGAACCGTTAAACAGGTTCCGTAATGGCACTGTTTAAACCGAAACGCCTGGCACTAACACGCCATTTTTAGTGGCACTAATTGATCCGAGATATCCA
>NZ_QLNV01000039.1 GCF_003285545.1 Sinomicrobium soli
TTTGCATTGATCTTATAAAGATTATTGAACAGATCACTGAACATATGCAAAGTAGAATTACCCACCAAATTATCCGCGTAGGTACTGAATTTGGTTTCGTCTTCTATCATTAACATATACTGTGTCCCGCTCTGTGTAACGACAACCATGCTAAACGTGGCTGCATCATTCATATTTCCGTTCATATATAACTGAGCCATACTATAGATATCATCCGGAGAGAAAACGGATAATAACCCTACATAATGGGTGTGTGCAAATCCATCGATCTGTCCATTTAAGGAAAATTCAATACCTGCTGCCCCTTCTTCTCCCGTTATCAGCGTCTTCTCCATTTGATCACCGTTATGAGAGTAAACGTATCCTACCTCATGTTTAAAATCGGCATTATCGGCAGTTGTTTTGAGTGTTCTAAGGATTGACTTGAAATTTTCGTTGCTTCCCAACTGTGCTGCATGGTCACAGGGATCTACTTCTTCCGGGTCCGGATAATAATCACCCCCTCCATCCCCATAACATTCATCCCAATTCCCCGGATCGTCACAGTAGTCCGGTTCCGGATCTATGGGATCGTCTGGCCAATCATCACATACTTCGTAGCAATCCTGGCCAAGATAATCTTCCCAACAGTACTCATCACCTCCCCCCGGATCGTCCGGGTCCCAGGAGCCTTCGCCCACACAGCCCCCTCCATAGATGTCCTCGCAGACCTCATAACAGTCATAGCCCCCCATCGCTGCCAACTGCTGTTTCGATGGTAGCCGTTCCTTCTGCGTCTGCGGCCGGCCCTTGTATTTCCGTACCGGGCGGCCATTGACTACACGGATGATGACCTTTTCCAGTTCCGGCCGGTTATCTTTGGCTGATTCCAGTGCTTCCCGAACCTCTTCGGGTGTGCTATGGCAGGCTATTAGAAGTAAAACTTCGTTTTAATGCTCAACTTCCCATTTCCCATCATTATATATTTTCAATATGATACCTCCATGAATATTATAGGTTTCGTCAACAAAATCTCTGTCATTAATTATTACATTTCCTTCACTGTCTTTTGCTATAATATGTTCTCTTTCCTTTAAATAAGGTTTAATCCTCTTAGATAAACGTCGCCTGCTTCTCTTAGAAATATCTGAAGTACTTATCAAACCAGGTATAAGATCATAAAATAACACCAATTTGTCAGAGATGTATCCATAGAATATCGGGAATTCCGATGGTCTCCGAACATGTACATTGTAATATTGATCTTTAATTTTATAACTTATTTTTAATTGGTCCTTAATTGCTTCATTATTTGAGTATAATAGTCTTACTTCTATATATCCTCGTTGGGAAAACAGGGTATTTCTTTTTTTTGTATCAACTATATATGCTTTTATCTGTTCCTTCAGGATAGAATCTCCCACATTAATTTCCTTAATATCTATGGTTTGCGAATATGATGATAAACAGAAAAAAACACCACAAAAGAATGTTGTAATTTTTTTTATATATTCCATTTTTCTAATTTACATTATTGCACAATGTACTTAAATTCCCATGTTGAATATTAAATGCCTGGTTACTACTTCCATTATATTGACCAATTGCAGAACATCCTATTATATAGTGATTGATAGCTGAATAGTGTGAAGCAAAATTTTTATCGTCATTAATAATATTATTAGTTATGCCATCAGACCCATCGTTAATACAGGGGGTATGCGAGTGAATGGTTGCTTTAATAGGTATAAAATAACGCCTTGCACTTTGAATTTGTCCTGCATAGGTTCTGGATGGTGATCCTTGTGACATAGGGTACTGATAATAAGTGTTTCCAGCATATTGGTATATACCGTTTATCCCTCCTCCGTTTGAATTTACTTCCTGAATAATTAAAATAGCTCCATCATTAGTTAAAACAGCAGCAAATTCATTGCCAGAATCCTCGCTTAACTGCCACAAACTGGTTATCCCTGTACATTTATCATTATATTCATAGAGAGGCTTATCTCCTTCATCATAATATACTAAATCTAAATTAAATTCAAAGGAGCCATTACCTGGAAAATCATCTCCTCCATCCCCATAACATTCATCCCAATTCCCCGGATCGTCACAGGGATCCGGATTCGGGTCTATGGGACCATCTATCCAATCGCACTCTTCATAGCAATCCTGGCCAATGATATCATCCCAGCAGTATTCATCTCCTCCCGGATCA
>NZ_QLNV01000003.1 GCF_003285545.1 Sinomicrobium soli
TAACCACTTGCTCCAGCATTGGTGTCGATGGTTGTGATCGTGTTGCCGGCGGCATCCGTAAAGGTATATACCCCGTCGATTTCCGTAACACTGGTCGTGTTCGCATCAATCGTAATTACTGTACCATCTACGGAAGTATGGGTATAGGTACCGTTGCCATTATCCACTAAAATATCGGACCCGGCATTTAAGATATTGACGATCTCATTATAGATATCGCCCTGGTTGACGATATTGTCTGCAACTTCCTGTACCGGGTTAACCGTTACGGTATCGCCATTCTTATTGATAAAGGTATAAGTGCCATCACCGTTGTCTGTAAAATTTCCGGTATTGGCATCAAAAAGGGTTCCGGTGGCCCCCGGTTTCAGGTTTCCTTCGGCATCGTAATCCTCTTCATTGTAATAAGTAAAAGTACCATCGCCATTATCTACGAGAGTAGTCACGGTTTCATTTGCCTCTACAATTTCCCTGATGGTGACTTCCCTGTTTTCTCCGGTTTCGGTAACATAGGTAAATGTATCACCATCATAATATACATTTCCCCCGATATAGGAGTTGTTTATGGTCTCGAAAAGTTCGTTCCTGACTTCTTCGTTGTTGATGATTTCCTCAAACTGATTGACTACGCTTGCGGGAATATCGATCACTACACCACTACCCGGAACAGGATTACCGGCCTCATCAAAAGCCGCTTCATTGTAATAGGTATAGGTACCATCGGCATTCTCTGTCAACCGGGTTACGGTCTCTGCTTCCCTTACCAGGTCCTCAAAACCGATGGTTACCTGGTCTCCTGATTCATTAATATAGTTAAACTGATTGGTCACCGGGTTATACACCACGATATTGTCCACTACATTTCCCCCGGAAATATCCTGCGGGGTAACCACGCGGTGCCAGCTGTTGTCTAACCAGTAGTAGTAACCGGGTTTTATATCGCCGGCAGTTGCCGTATTAAAGACCAGCAGGCTTTCTACGTTACCACTTGTTATGGTCATCACGTCTTTGGTGCCGGTCAGCGCTACCCGGGGGATCAAGATCCCCTTGTCCTGTGCGACTATATCGAGCTGTGCCGAGTTGTCGGGCATGGGGGTCCCGATACCTACCTGCGCATAGCCGGAATAAACCATTGTCAGAAAAAATACTAAAGCGTATAATTTTTTCATCATACATCGATTAAGTTAGTTAGCAATCTTTTATCCGCGAGTTTCCCCGCAGCCCTTATAAAAACTATATTTGAATGAATGTTTTTGCCTTAAAAACAGGCAATAAAGAAGAGGGGCATTACTTCCGGTCGCGTAGTAACACCTCAAACTTATTCGGTATGAAAAAATGTGAATTAAGTAGTTCTCTCCCCTATATGCTATTTTTCAACAAACTTAGACACGGCAATTTCCTGCAATGGTGGGGTACCTCCTACTTTCGACAAAGTGCATTTTTATCCGATAAAATGTGTCAGTATGAGGTAGGGTGTAAACAAAAAATGTCATTTTGAAATGTGGAAAAACAAAGTGGTATGTTATTTTTGGAAACCGGCCTGGAAAGCCCTCTCCCTACTCCTCACTTATTCTGTTTATTGCTGTAAAAAACCGGGAGAAGAAGGGACAGGCACAACAACAGGGCAGAACACGAGACCCCCTCAGCGGGGGGTCGTGTATCTGCTTTTTATTAAGTTATATAGTTATATCGTCGTATTCCCGGATTATCCCGTTACCTGATTTCTTCAGACGGATTGCTCAGCACCTGCTCTCCGGGTGAAATATCTCCGAAGACCTCTACAATACTGTCCAGGCGTATGCCCTCTTTTACGGGAATACGTTTGATCCCGTTGCCGTTCAATACCATCACAAAAACACCCGACTGCGTGTTCAGTACACTTTGCAGGGGTACCCAATACGAAGGGTCTTTACGCTGCAATTTTAAGCTCACCTGTGCATAATCCCCGCCTTGTAATACTCCGGAAGAATTGTCGATATCAAATTCCAGTTTAAGCGCACGGTCCCGCTGGTCGAGCAATCCCGAACTCCGGGAAAGCCGGGCATTAAAAATCTTCCCCGGCTGCGAACTGACCGTGAATTCTGCCTGCATTTCCTGTTTTACCGAAGCCGCGTGTTTTTCCGGAAGGGATAATGTCAGACGCAACCTGTTCTCCTGCGCCATCTCAAACAACGGCAGCTTGTCTCCCGTACCCGTCAACGCTCCTACCGAAACGTTCCGCCGGGTGATCACGCCGTCAAAAGGTGCAGTAATACGGAGGTATCGCTGCAATTGCAAGGTCCGGGCAGTACCTGCTTGAGATGCTTCATAGGCAGACCTGGCACTTTCCAGGGCACTTCTGGCCCGGTCCAGTTCGAGTTCTGCCACTGCCCCGGTTGTTTTGGAGGCTTCTGCCAATCGCTCATACGCCTGCCTGGCATAGCGGTAATCGCTGTGTACTTTTTGCTCGGTAGATTTATCAGACAGGTATTGCTGTTCCATTTCCGGAGCTTCCAGAACCGCCAGGAGCTGCCCTTTGCGCACATAATCGCCACGGTCTGCCTCCAGGCGTTTTACAAATCCGGAAACCCTGGCATATACCGAAACCTGTTCATAAGGTTTCAGTTCTGCCGGCACCGAGATCTCATATTCGGGGTTACCTGATCTCACGGCTGTCGTGGGATAGGTAACCGGCCCTGTTATTTGATCCGGTTGCTGTTCTTTTTTCTTTTCCTGTTGCGAACAGGACGCAAAAGTCAAAACCAATACGGAAGCTATTACCGATGTTATATTTTTTGAAATACGATGATTCATCTGTTCTTTTTTTAATTGAATAAATATTGGTGCTACGCTTTTTGTCCGGAAAAATACCTGCTCTCTTTATCATAGGGGTCCAGTGACGGGCTCACGATACCCGACCTTGACATCACGGACGAAAAGAAGTGTGGTAGCAGCAGGAGGATGGTTATCGTAGAGGCTATAAGCCCCCCGATCACCGCCCTGCCCAGGGGAGCTACCTGTTCGGCGCCATCCCCTATTCCCATGGCCATGGGCAACATTCCGGCAAACATGGCCCCGGCGGTCATCAATACCGGCCTGAACCGGGACGACGCGGCCAGTCTTGCCGAATTGACCGGTTTCAGGGCGAGTTTTTTCCGGTAATATTCTGCCTGGTTTACCAGTAATACGGCATTCGATACCGATACCCCGAGCGACATGATGATCCCCATATACGACTGGAGGTTAAGCGTGCTTCCCGTCAGGAACAACACTATAAGGCTTCCGGCAATTACGGCCGGCAACACCGATAAAATGACCAGGGGTACCCTGAACGATTGGTAATAGGCCGACAACATCAGGAAAATCACTGCAATGGCAACCCCCAGCCCGGTCAAAAGACTGTCCAACGTCTCGTCCAGCAGGTTCAATGTGCCTTCAGTCCATACTGTAGTCCCCCGTGGCGGTTCTCCCGCATCGGCAATGGCTTGTTTTACTGCCACGGAAGCCGTTCCCAGGTCTTTTCCGTACAGATTGGCTACCACGGTTACATAACGGTTGGGGCCTTTCAGGTTTACCTGTGCGGGGGAAGTCACCCTGCGTACACTCGCCACATCTTCCAGAACAGGGCGCATACTTCCTTTTTTCAGCGGAAGTGACCGCAGTTTTTCTTCCGAAGCCATTACGTGTTCCGGTATTTGTACCTGCACCTGGAATACACGCCCCGACTTCGGGTCTTTCCACAGGTTTTTGTTCGTATACCGGGTAGATGAAGTAGCAGTGACCAGGCTCCGTGAGATATCCTGCATGGTGAGTCCGAACTGCCCGGCAAGGTCACGGTCTACCTCTATTTCCAGGGTCGGGTAATCTATGGGCTCGGCAATACGGACATCCCGAAAATAGGGCACTTCTTTCAGCTTGTCCTCAATTTTTGAGGCATGGGCAAAAGCATTTTTAAGCTGTCCCGATCCTACTTTTATTTCAACAGGCGTCATGGCTCCCTGTCCCATAATTTTTTCGGTCAGCTCCATCGGTTCAAAATTGAACGTAGCCCCGGGATGTTTTTCGGCCATCATTGTCCGGATATCTTCCTTTAAATTTTCCATAGACCCGGTAAAGACCTCCCGGTTTACCGAAATCTGTAAAACCGCTTCGTGCGGTGCATTGGTAAAAAGAAAAATGTAATTGATGGGCGATCCGGGAGGGTGCATCCCCACAAAAGCCGAAGTCAGGGAAATACCATTCTCCGGAAGCTGCATTTTTATATCTTCGGTGATCTCCCTGACGAGTTGCTCGGTTTTTTCCAGCCTGCTCCCCTGTGGCGCCTGAATGCGCAGCTGGAGATCACCGCTATCGGAAACCGGCATTACATCTGTACCTACCACGTTGAGCAGAAGTGCCGCCGCTCCCCCGGCGATAACTACATACAGCAGGAACAACGGTACTGCCCTGCCGGACCACTTACGCATCCGGTAGGAATAGCCCAACCTGATCTTTTCAAAAAGGGCGCGCTCTTTCCGTATTTCGTTTTTTGTCCTTTTGCGAAGGAAGTAATATGTGATCCTGAATTTTTCAAAAAAAGCCCGTTTTCCCGGCGTACTGGCTTCTTTGCCGTGCTTGTCTTTCATCAACCGGTTGGCAAGTACCGGCACAAAAGTCTGCGACGCCAAAAACGAAAATATCATGGCAAAAGCGACGGCCATAGACAAAGGCATAAACATATCTTTTGGAATACCGGTCATAATAAACGCAGGGGTCAGCACCGCAAGGATACAGAGTAAGATCAGCAGCTTGGGAACGGAGATCTCATACAGTGCATCCGTGATGGCCAGTGCTTTACCTTTACCCATCTCCATATGCTGATGGATATTTTCTATGGTTACGGTGGCTTCATCCACCAGAATACCGATAGACAAGGCAAGTCCGCTCAGCGTCATGATGTTGATGGTCTGCCCGAAAAGATAAAGCATCATTACTGCGGCAAGAACAGCTATCGGGATGGTGAGCACCACGATTACCGCCCCGCGGGTATCGCCGAGAAACAGCAATATCATCAATCCTGTAAAAACAGCGCTCAGCAGGCCTTCGTGGATCAATGTGGAAAGCGACCTTTCGATGTATCGGGACTGGTCGAACTCATAACGGATATCCACATCTTCAGGCAATTGTCTTTTCAGTTCCGGGATAGCTGCTTTCAGGTTCTGCACAGCATCCAGTGTAGAGGCATCCGCCTTTTTGATAATGGGAAGATAAACCGATCGTTTGCCATTGACCAGTGCATAGGCCACGGTTTTGTCGGCCGCATCTTCCACACGGGCTACATCCCTGATGTATATGGTCCGGTCTCCCCTTGTGGTTACCGGCGTATTTAAGAATTCCTCCGGGTTTTTGGCAATGGAATTGAGCGGGGCCATCAGGTTTTCGTCACCGATAAGGATATTCCCGGAAGGAGACGGAAGACTGTTTCTGGTCATCGCTATGGTTACTTCCTCCGGGCTTAGTCCGTTGGCCTGCAAGGCTTCCGGGTCTAAGCTGACGACAATAGACCGGATATTTCCGCCAAAGGGTGCGGGCGATGTTATACCGGGGATTTCCGTAAACATGGGCCTGACCCTGGTAATGGCCAGTGTCTGTAATTCGTTTACAGAGCGCAGGTCACTTTCAAACACCAGTTGCCCTACCGGAAGCGAACTGCCGTCGAACCGGACAACCATAGGAGGTACGGCCCCTTCGGGCAGGAACCCCATAGCGCGGGAAACCGATGTGGATACTTCCCCGGCTACCTGTGCCATGTCGGTCCCGGGATAGAAGGTCAGTTTCATCAGGGTCAGGCCCTGTACACTCTTGAAATCAATGTTTTTTACCCCGCTGACAAACAGCAGGATCTTCTGAAATTCATTGGCCATAAAACTATTCATATCCGACGGAGAAAGTCCTCCGTAAGGCATGGCAATATATATCGCCGGTAATTCCACTTCGGGGAAGATATCTACGTTGATCTTCTTTATGGTACTATAGGAAAAAAAGACAATGGTCAGGACGCCAACCATAATGGCGACGGGCTTTCGCAATGCAAATCTGATCAGGTTCATATCTGAAGGTTAAAGATTGTTAAACAAAAAGTCGAAATCTGCCGTCAGTTCCGCCTCGTAAGCCAGCAGCATCCAGTAATCACGGGAAGCCTCTATATGGTTGCCTTCCGCCTGTTCCAGCAGGCTGCGTATCTGCAGGAGTTCACTCAGGGCAATAAGGCCGGTTTTATACCGTGCCAGGTACATGCCATAGGCCTCCTGCGATTGTTTTACGGCAAGGCTTGTTTTCTGAAGTCTTTCGTATTGTTGCAGTACCTCAGCCCGTGAAGCCGATAAGCCGGCCTGCATCGCCTGTTCGTGTTCCAAACGGAGCAGTTTTGTGCTTTCGGCAGCCTTAAAAAGGCTTTCCCCTTTTAAACGGTTGCTATGCAATCCGGTAATATTCCAGGTAATACCTATGCCGACAAGAATATTATCAGCCGTATTGGAAAAACCGTCTCGCCATTTTGAGGATATTGTTCCGGAAGAGGCAATTCCCGTTCCGCGATAGGCATACCCGCCTATCAGCCGCAACGACGGAAGTGAAGCTCTCTTCTGCGCTTTTCCGCTAAGAGCGTAGTATTCGGATTGCCTGTTTAATACACTTAGAGCGGGATGTGCCTGATCTACCGTGTTTTCCCCGTTAAAATGGTTTCCGGCAGGATCTGAAAAACGCCTCGAAGAGGCCCCGTAATCAACGGTGTCGCCCGGATAAAGTTCCAGTAACCTGATAAGGGCCGCTTTCCGGTACCCGCTCCACCTGTCGTATTCACCCCGCGACTGCACATAAGACGACGATGCGAGCAAACTGTCTGCCGCCGGCCTGATCCCCGCCGCTGATAACCCGGACGTGATGTGTCGTATATCGTCGAGGCGTTCGGTGTTCTTTACTGCCAGGTTTAGCCGGGCGTCGTTGTACAACAAGGAGATATACCGTTCTGACAATACTTTTTTAAGATGGAGTATATAGGCCTCCTTTTCACTCACCCTTTTGCGATACCGGGCGCTGGCAGCTTCGTTCCTCTTGTGAAGTCTCCCGAAGGAGAACAGCTCCCACTCTACCGTAGCGGAACCGAAACTGTTGGGCGCCATAGAACTGCTTCCTTCCGGAACATCTGCAGCACCGCTTACATTAAAGAAACCGGGTTGGGGGAAAAATGCACCTGCACTTCCTTCATAAGTAGCATAAGTGTTCTGTGCCTGGGCCTTTACCTGCGGGAGCCTGTCGCTCCTTACGGCCCTTTCGCCGAACTTCGCCGCATCCATGGCCGATATTTTTGCGCCGATACCCGGATAGTGCTTTTCCACAACCGGCCATAATTCACCGAGAGTATGTTGTTCCGGCTGCGCGTGAAGTTCCGGAGCAAACAGTGTCAGCCAGGAAATATATAAGGCTGACAGAAAAAATCTGATCATATTAAAACGGAATTGATACCGGGGTAAGCTGTCCCGGTATGTAATTATTAGATACAATAACAGTTATGGCCAGTTCCCGGGGGAAAAGGCCTGAAAAACGGTATCGTATTATCCTATATGATCAGTTTCCGGTGCCGGATAAAGATAGGTGTGGCACCTGCTATGCGATTGCCGCCATACCCCGGATGTGCCGTAAAGGAACCCGGGACCCTCCCTGCAAAAAGAAAGTACAGCAGGGTACACGACAAAAGCAGGGCTGCGGTATACAGTGATAGCCCGGACTGTTCCTGCTGTATCACGGAATGGCCGGTAGCGGCCTGATAAGTACAATTTGCCGTAAAACTGCCGGTAAGTACCTTACCAGACCTTTCGGCGGGCACATGCTGTGCGGTAGTGTGCCGAAGCCCTAACAGGTCCTTTAACCCGGATTTTACGGTACAGGAAGACAAAACAATACAGCAAACCGATACAACGGCAAAGAACAGCCTCCATACGTTTACCTTATCCTTTCTTGCTTTTGCTTCCATACGCTGCAATAGTACTGTTTTTTTCTTTTCCTCCCAAACAAGGAATGCCTAACACTTTGTTAAAACCCAAAAATGATCTCCCTGTCATTATTCATCGGCACCCTGCATAATACCGGGGTTTACACATTGTAAAGGAAAAAAACTATACTATTCCAATATTCATTTCCCCGTTGTCACTTCCTGAAATCCTCAATACGGTCGCCCAGGTCATAAACCGGTATGCCCGTTATGTTCCCTGCGGCAATACTGCTGCCGGCAGCACTGCGATAACCTCCGGCACAGTGTACCACCAGGGGCTTGTCTGCCGGTATTTCCTTTACCCGGTCGCGGAGTTCAGGCAGCGGGATATGGATCGCATGCCCGAAAAAAGGCTGCTGTGCCACTTCCGCCTGGTTCCGGACATCCACAACGGTAAAGTCTTCAGGATTTCTGCGGAATGCTTCATAATCAAAAGCATCGGAAGCCTGCAATCTTCCGGTGCCGGGAATGATCACGGCTACCATCTGTTTTTCATACCCGATTTTCACTACCCGGTTCATTACATCCCGCTGGTGGTCTACATCCGGCACTACGAGATAGAAAGGCTCTCCGGGCTTTACGATACTTCCCAGCCAGGTCTCGAACTTATCATCTTCCGTCCTGGCCATGATATTAATGCTGCCGGGAAAGTGTCCTTCCCTAAATGCTTTCCCGTCCCGCACGTCCACAAAGGTAAAAGCATCTGTTTTCTGCGGATCGAGAAACCGGCGAACCCCGGCAATGGCTCCTTCAGCACTTTCCGCCCCGTTTCTGTTGAGCTCCACATCATACCCGAAATACGCCGGAATAAAGGGCTGGTCTTTCAGAATGTTCTGCACAAAGGTCTCCTCATCCACAGTCCTGAACGCCCAGTTTCCCATACGTTCATTTCCGAGCGTACCGGAGGCTTCACTGCCGAGGTTCTTGCCACATAGCGACCCTGCTCCATGTGCCGGGTATACGACCGTAGTATCGGGCAGATGGTTGAATTTGTTGTGAACGGTACGGTACATGTCTCTTGCAAGTGCTTCCCGCTTTGCCTTCATGTTCCCGGCGTGCTCCCTCAGGTCCGGCCGCCCGACATCGCCGATAAACAGGGTATCGCCCGAAAACATGGCATATTCTTCTCCCTCACGGGCTATGACGGTAATACTGTCCGGCGAATGCCCCGGGGTATTTACAGCACTGAACCGGATCTGCCCCATCCGGAAGGTATCGCCCTCATCGAAAGGAATATGAGGGTAAGCGGCACCCACCAGCCTGCTCACATAAATACCGGCCCCGGTTTCCTTGTGAACCTGCAGGTGACTGCTGACAAAATCGGCGTGGGGATGTGTCTCGAACACGGCCACTATCCTCGCCTTCTTTTCAAGGGCATACCTGTAATAAGGCCCGGGGTCCCTGGAAGGGTCTACCAGGGCCATCTTGCCGTCGCTCACTATGGCATAGGAATAATGGGCGAGCGGTTTATCCTGAAACTGTTTTACATCCATAACGGTATATTTTTGATATAAAAGTAATGGATAAATACCTTATGCAGGGTAACCTGGGTTACACAAAAAAAGCCGCCCCCGAAACAGTCGGGGGCGGCTTTCCATAGTTAAGAAAAATATCGCTATACCTACTCCGGGTGCATGAAACGCTGTTTCCCGAGCAGTTCTTCTTCGCTCTCTACGTGATCGTCGTCCGGCACACAGCAGTCTACCGGGCATACCGCGGCACATTGAGGTTCTTCGTGAAAACCTTTACACTCCGTACATTTGTCCGGAACAATATAATAGATCTCATCAGACACCGGTTCCTGCGCATCATCGGCATTTACTTCACTCCCGTTGGGAAGCACAACATCACCGGACAGCGAAGTACCGTCGCTGTATCTCCAGTCGTCTGCCCCTTCGTAAATAGCCGTGTTCGGGCATTCCGGTTCACAGGCCCCGCAGTTTATACATTCATCTGTTATGATAATTGCCATGTTTCTCTCTTTTTGGTGTAACTTTGTGAAGCAAAAATACGGCGAAAAGGAATTCTATACAAAAAAACTAGACTTTTCATTTTTACGGGTTTTTCCGGGAACGCCCCAACCCGGCATAAGTTCCGGTTTTGCCTGTTTTTTGCCTGTTTTTCAAGATCTGAAAACACGATGAAATAGTCGGAAGTCGGAAGTAAATTTACTTCGGGCCTCGAAAACAAACAATATGAATGCTATGCAGAAGAATACAGACGCTTTTGTACAACTGGGGGCTTTTATGGCACAGTTCGGAACGGAGGTCCCCGTTCGCAATGAAAGTGTGGCGCACAATGATCTCTTTTACGAAGCCTTTAAAAAGCAATTGCAGCTTGCAGAAACACACAACGGGTGGTTTACCCCTTCAAACCTGGCTTTTGCCCTGGACCAGTGGGGGGCGGCACTGCGCAGGGAAAACCTGCTGGACTGGCTCTCGGCATATCCCCTGGAAAAAGCCACCCCGCAGCGTATCGCGGTTATCATGGCCGGGAATATCCCCCTGGTCGGTTTTCACGATTTTATGAGCGTACTGCTCTGCGGACATTCGGTGATCGTAAAACAGTCTTCAAACGACCGCCACCTGCTGCCTTTCCTGGCAAAGTACCTGGAACACGTCAACCCCGGATTCCGCGGAAAGATCCGTTTTACGGAAGACCGGATAGAGGACTACGATGCCGTAATCGCTACGGGGAGCAATAATACGGCGAGGTACTTTGAATACTATTTCGGAAAAAAACCGCATATCATCAGGAAAAACAGGAATTCGGTAGCCGTCCTGAACGGCAGCGAAACCCCGGACCGGCTGGAAGCCCTGGGAGAGGATATTTTCAGGTACTTCGGACTCGGGTGCCGCAACGTATCGAAATTATTCGTTCCGGAACACTATGATTTCGATATCCTTTTCAGGGCTGTATACCCCTATAAGGATATTATCGAAATACAGAAATACGCCAACAATTACGACTACAACAAGGCCGTATACCTGATGAGCCTCTTTAAATTACAGGACAACGGATTCCTGATGCTCAAGGAAGACGAGAGTTACGCTTCCCCTATTGCCACCCTCTTTTACGAAACCTATTCGGACCCCCGCGGGCTACAGGAAAAATTACGGGAAGATGCGGAGCACATCCAGTGTATTGTGGCCGAAGGATTTCCGGATTCCGGTATCCCTTTCGGACACACGCAGAAACCCGGACTGAAAGATTATGCGGACGAGGTGGATACGGTTGATTTCCTGTTAAAAATATAACAAATATTTATTGTTCTTTTGTTCTGATTTCATTGTAATTTTAGCATTTTTGCATAGAACTCATTCAACACAACATTTGTCAAATCTACATAATGAAAAAACACAATTTTAGTGCCGGCCCCTGTGTACTTCCACAGGAAGTCATGAAGAAAGCTTCCGAAGCGATCCTCAATTTCAACGGACTGGATCTTTCGCTGATAGAAGTATCCCACCGCAGCAAGGATGTTATCGAAGTCATGGAAACCGCGCGTTCCCTCGCTGTCGAACTGCTCGGCCTGGAAGGCAAGGGATACAAGGCACTCTTCCTCCAGGGAGGTGCCAGCCTCGAATTTTTAATGGTAGCCTATAACCTGCTGGAAAAGAAGGCGGCGTATTTAAATACCGGTACCTGGAGCAGCAAGGCCATTAAAGAAGCCAGAATGCTGGGAGACGTGGTAGAGGTAGCCTCTTCCAAAGACGCCAATTTCAATTATATCCCGAAAGGGTACAGCATTCCCGAAGACGCCGATTATTTTCACTGTACCAGCAACAACACCATTTTCGGTACACAGATCAAGGAATTTCCCGAAACCGGGGTTCCGCTGGTCTGCGACATGAGTTCGGACATCTTTTCCAGGCAGCTTGATTTCTCAAAATTCGATATCATCTATGCCGGGGCCCAGAAAAATATGGGGCCTGCCGGGACTACCCTGGTAGTGATAAAGGAAGACGTACTCGGAAAAGTTTCCCGAACCATTCCTTCTATGCTCGATTACCGGGTACACCTCGACAAAGACAGCATGTTCAATACGCCCCCGGTATTTGCAGTATATGTATCCATGCTCACCCTGCAGTGGCTCAAAGACCTCGGAGGTGTACCGGCCATTGAAAAGATAAACAATGAAAAAGCTTCCCTCGTATACGGTGAAATAGACCGGAATCCGCTCTTTAAAGGATTTGCCGCAGTAGAAGACAGGAGCCCGATGAATGCGACCTTTAATCTGACTGATGAAGCCCATAAGGATGCTTTCGACGCACTCTGGAAAGCAGCGGGCATCAACGGCCTCAACGGTCACCGCAGTGTAGGAGGATACCGTGCCTCCATGTACAATGCGCTTTCCGTGGACAGCGCCAGGGTACTGGTGGAGGCCATGCAGGAACTGGAGAAAAAAGTAGGATAACCCGAATATAAACAACAACATCCTGTTCCCGAAGCGGAACGGGAACACAAAACAGCATAACATGAAAGTATTAGCCAACGACGGGATTTCCCAAAGCGGGATTGATGCCCTGGAACAGGGAGGCTTTGAAGTGATCACCACCAAAGTAGCCCAGGAACAGCTTGTAACCTATATCAACGAAAACAACATCGATGTTATCCTGGTCCGCTCCGCCACCAAGGTGAGAAAAGACCTTATCGATGCCTGTCCGGGTATCAAGGTTATCGGGCGCGGTGGCGTAGGAATGGACAATATCGACGTGGAGTATGCGCGTTCCAAAGGGCTCAGCGTTATCAATACTCCCGCGGCCTCTTCCGAGTCTGTTGCCGAACTGGTATTTGCACACCTGTACGGCGGAGTGCGTTTCCTCTATGATGCCAACAGGAATATGCCGCTGGAAGGAGAGACCAAATTCGGCCAGCTTAAAAAAGCCTATGCCGGAGGCGTGGAACTTCGCGGAAAAACCCTGGGGATCATCGGTATCGGGCGTATAGGTCTGGAAGTGGCCAGAATAGCGCTCGGTGTAGGGATGAAAGTTGTCGTTGCCGACAAATTCGTGGAAGAGACCGAGGTTACCGTCGATTTCTTTGACGGGCAATCTGTTTCCGTAAAACTCAAAACCATATCTCCCGAGGAAGTTTACCGGCAGGCAGACTTTATTACGCTGCATGTCCCCGCCCAGAAGGAATATGTGATCGGGGAAAAAGAACTGGGGCTTATGAAAGATGGTGCGGCCATCGTGAATGCGGCCCGGGGAGGCGTTGTTGACGAAGTGGCACTGGTAAAAGCCCTCGACAGCGGAAAGCTGGCTTTTGCAGGACTTGATGTTTTTGAGAACGAGCCCACTCCTGCCGTCAAGGTGCTCATGCACCCCAAAATATCGCTTACTCCCCATATCGGTGCCGCTACCAACGAGGCACAAAGCAGGATAGGTACGGAGCTTGCAGAACAAATTATCAGCATTTTAAAGTCATAATCGGTACGATAATCGACATTATAGCAATTTCAAAAAGTCTCCTCGAATCATTTGAGGAGACTTTTTCGTATCTTGGGATGGCATAACATTCAAAAACATCAAACACATGGCAGGTATAGCAGACCTTTTAAACAGCGATCTGGGCAGACAAATTATAGGCGGGGTCAGCAGTGAGGCCGGAACTTCACAACAGGAAACCTCCAGCGTACTGTCTATGGCGCTCCCTGTGCTTATGGGAGCCATGCAGAAAAACGCCTCTTCACCCGAAGGAGCCTCCAGCTTGCTCGGCGCCCTCTCGGGCAGCAAACACACCGGGGGAATCCTCGACAACCTCGGAGGGTTTTTCGGAGGCGGGGTCAACCAGGAAGACGAACAGGACGGCGCCGGGATCCTCGGGCATATTCTGGGCAGCAAACAATCGACCGTAGAAAACGCGATCAGCCAGAAATCCGGGGTGAGTTCGGGTACGGTAAGCAAGATCATAAAAATAGCCGCTCCTATTCTTATGGGATACCTGGCCAAACAGGCCAGAAACCAAAATGTAAATTCTACAGAGGGCCTGTCAGGCCTGTTAGGTAACCTTATGGGGGGCCAGGGAGACAAAAACCAGAGCCTGGTCACTTCCCTGCTCGACTCCGACGGAGACGGAAGCGTCCTCGACGATATTGCCGGCATGGCCTTCGGAGGAAAAAAAGGCGGTGCAGGAGACCTGCTCGGCGGACTGTTCGGGAAATAAGCCCGTCTTTTACAGCACATATAAAAATCACCCCGCAATGTTTTTGCGGGGTGGTATTTTTTTATGATATTTCGGGGGTAGTAGGTTAATAAGTTATTTAGGCAAGCCGTAACTCAATAACCCAATAACTCAACATAAATCATCACCATGAAAAACAAGACAGCATACATTACGGGAGGCTCCAAAGGCATAGGCCTCGGCATTGCACAGGCATTACTGAACAGCGGCATGAGGGTCGCCATCAGTTGCAGGGACGTAAAAACGGGAGAAGAAACCATGAAAAGCATTACCGATAAGAGCGATAGCTATATGGTGATCGCTTCCGACGTTCGTGAATTTGCCTCGGAGGAAAAAGCCATCGACAAGGTTCTCGAAGCCTGGGGACAGCTGGATGTAGTGGTGGCCAATGCCGGAATAGGCCGGTATGCCCCCATAGACGAACTTACCCCTGAACAATGGCAGGACACTATAGACACCAACCTGACAGGCGTATTTCACACGGTAAAGGCTTCCGTAGAAGCATTGAAGAAGAGCAAGGGCTACCTGATCACCATTGCCAGCCTGGCCGGAACAAATTTCTTTCCCAAAGGGGCCGTGTACAACGCCAGCAAGTTCGGGCTCGTAGGGTTTACACAGGCCGTAATGCTCGACCTGCGCCCGTATGACGTAAAAGTCTCTACCATCATGCCCGGATCGGTTGCCACCTACTTTAACGGGAATATCCCCGACGCTTCCGATGCCTGGAAAATACAACCGGAAGATATCGGGCAAATGGTAGCCGATCTGCTCCGTATGCCTGCCAGGACACTGCCCAGTAAAATAGAGGTACGGCCGAGTAAGACTTCGTTGTAGTAGTTGATTAGTTCTTAGTTCGTAGTTTGTTAGTTGTTGTCATTCCGACGATAGAGCCTGTCCCGGCCTTTTCGGTCGGGGAGGAATCTCCGGTGCTTCCTTTATGCTGTTGAAGTTCCCTTGCTCCTGGGTTGAGATTCTTCGCTTCGCTCTGAATGACAAGCATTGTCATTCCAACGAAAGGAGGAATCTCCGGGCTTTCGGTTATGCTGTTGAAGATTCTTTGCTCCGGGGTTGAGATTCTTCCCTCCGCTGCGCTTCGCTACCCATGACGTGTCTATCGTAAGTTGCTCCATTTCAAAAACTCCCCTCTTCAGACGAAGAGGGGTGGGCAGCTATGCTGGCCGGGGAGTTTTGAACGGCCTGAACTTTGGCGTATATTCCCAAAGGTTTGGGATTATCCTTATGATCCGGGCTTTCAAAACCCTCCGTCTCATCGAAGATGAGCCACCTCCCTTCGTCTGAAGGGAGGAGTTATGTGTGGGTTTATCACATTTGATCTATGAAGACAAAAACGTCATCTTCATTTATGCGGTTGCTTAAACGTTAGGTCTCTGAATGACATTGTTGTCATTCCGACGATAGGAGGAATCTCCGGTGCTTCCTTTATGCTGTTGAAGTTCCTTTGGGCTATGGTAGAGATTCCCTGCCGGCCGGACAGGCGGGTTCGCTTCGCTCTGAATAACACTTCCAACCCCGAAATATACATTAAAACCAGTATTCGCAAAATGAGAATATACATTTCTAAAAAAACATTACATATTCATTACCAGTTTTTTAAATATGATTACCTAAACTTATAATATAATATAAATATCACGGCTTAATAGCGACACAATCACACCATTACAAGCTGTAAAAATCGCTACTTTCACCGGATATTGTGGCAGCTGAACAACTTAATCACTATCTTTGCCCCCTGAAAAAATTAATGACCTATGTCTATGCGCCTGCACAGAAATCTTGTATTTACCGTAATCGATGCACTTAATGCCGTTTTTAATGAAGACGAATACGCCGACAAGGTGGTGGCACGCGCGCTTAAAAAAGACAAGCGGTGGGGAAGTTCGGATCGCAGGTTTGTGGCGGAAACCATTTACGACATTGTAAGGTGGAAGCGGCTGTATGCGGAGATCGCAGACGTAAAAGAGCCCTTTAACCGGGATAAGCTGTGGCGTATTTTTGCCGTATGGGCCATATTGAGAGGATACAGGCTCCCCGACTGGAAGCAGCTCGGGGGCACCCCGGCCCGGCGGATCAAGGGGCGTTTCGAAAGCTTGTCAAAAATACGCGTATACCGGGAATCCATCCCCGACTGGATCGACAACACCGGGGTCGAAGAACTCGGGGAAGCTGTCTGGGAAAAGGAAATAGCTGCCCAGAACCAGCAGGCCAGGGTGGTCTTACGGGTCAATACCATAAAGACCTCGAGGGAAAAACTCAAGGCCCTGCTCGACAGCGAAGGCATCGCTACCGATACGCATAAAGACTACCCTGATGCCCTTATCCTCAGGGAACGGACCAACGTATTCCTGACACCGATGTTCAAGGACGGACTGTTTGAGGTGCAGGACGCCTCATCCCAGCTGGTGGCGCCCCTGCTCGACCTTCAGCCCGGCATGAAAGTAGTGGATGCCTGCGCCGGTGCGGGAGGAAAAACACTGCATATCGCAGGGCTTATGCAAAATAAGGGGCAGGTCATTGCCATGGACCTGTACGAAAGCAAGATGAAGCAATTGAAGATCCGGGCCAGGAGAAACGATATTCACAATATAGAGTACCGGATCATCGAAAACAGCAAAGTGATCAAGAAACTGCACGGCAAGGCAGACCGCGTACTTATCGATGCCCCATGCAGCGGGCTGGGCGTACTGAAAAGGAACCCGGATTCCAAATGGAAATTACAACCGGAGTTCCTCGACAACATAAGAGAAACCCAGCAGGAACTCCTGCAAAGCTATTCCAAAATGGTCAAACCCGGCGGTAAACTGGTTTACGCTACCTGCTCGGTGCTTCCTTCCGAAAACCAGGAACAGGTAAAAAAATTCCTGGATTCGGAAAACGGGAAATCCTTTGAACTGGTTAAAGACAAAAAAATACTCGCTTCGGAATCCGGCTTTGACGGATTTTACATGGCGCTGCTCGGGCATAAAGGGTAGGAAAAAAATTCCGGGACGGTTTCGGACCGTTTCCTATTCCCTTATTTTTTCCAGGATATGCCCCGGGCATCTCATCGGCTTTCCGGTACGCTTGTCCACAAAAACCAGTACCGTATTTCCCAGGGTCAGTACCTCGTCATTTTTTCCCAGGATCTCGTAGTCAAACTCGATCTTCACCCCCGGCTCCGAACGGAGCGAAGTCACCACCCTGATCACATCGTCATACCGGGCAGGTTTTTTATAATCGAGTTTCAGCGATACTACCGGGAGCATAATACCCTCTTCCTCCATAGAACGGTAGGAAATTCCGATATTCCGAAGCCACTCTACCCGCCCCATTTCCAGGAATTGCGCGTAATTGCCGTGATACACCACCCCCATCTGGTCGGTTTCGCCATATCTGATTCTTATGCTGATTTCATGTGTTTTCATAAAAAATTATCGTATATTTCAGGTGTTAAGATAACGTAAAAATGCTGTTAACAGGCATGAGAAAAAAAAAGTGAATATTCAACCGGTATTTGATTTTTTTTTTCAATTTTTTGTTCACATATTTGTTCAACCTAAGACGGGAAGATATATTATTTTCGATCTTCTTTATAATCACTAACCTAACAAAAAAAACTATTTAGAGGTAATGAATTTAACTGCGCAATCGGTATGGGATAACTGTCTGTCTTTTATTGAGGATAATATTCAGCCCCAAGCTTACAAAACCTGGTTTGCCCCGATAAAGGCTGTCAAACTTACCGATAACGCTTTGAGTATACAAGTACCGAGTAAGTTTTTTTACGAATGGCTGGAGGAACACTATGTAAAGCTGTTAAAGGTTGCGCTTACAAAAGAGCTGGGAGAAAATGCCAAACTGGTGTACATTATCAAGATGGAAAACACTTATGGCAACCAGCGCCCGTTTACCGAAAAGATCCCGAGCAGTAACCGTACCCACCTGCAACCGCAGGAACTGGACGTACCGGTAAAGCACAAGAACCCGGAATTAAAAAATCCTTTTGTCATTCCCGGGATCCGGAATATAAAGATCGAATCCCAGCTCAACCCGAATTACAATTTCGACAATTTCCTCGAGGGCGATTCCAATCGCCTGGCCCGTTCCGCAGGGCTGGCCGTGGCAAACAAGCCGGGAGGGACCTCGTTCAACCCGCTTCTTATATTCGGAGGTGTGGGGTTGGGAAAAACACATCTCGCCCATGCCATCGGCGTGGATATCAAGGACAAATATCCCGAAAAGACCGTACTCTATATTTCTGCCGAAAAATTTACCCAGCAGTTTATAGAGTCTGTCAAAAAGAATACCAGGAACGATTTCATTCACTTCTACCAGCTCATCGACGTGCTGATCATAGACGACGTACAGTTCTTTTCCGGAAAGTCCGGAACCCAGGACGTGTTCTTTCATATATTCAACCACCTGCACCAGAACGGGAAACAGGTGATACTGACCTCCGACAAGGCGCCGGTAGACATGCAGGATATCGAGCAGCGACTGCTTTCGCGCTTTAAATGGGGGCTCTCCGCAGAATTGCAGACTCCCGATTACGAGACCAGGATATCCATACTTAAAAACAAACTGTACCGCGACGGGGTGGATATGCCGGAAGAGATCATCGAATATGTGGCCAAAAACATCAAGACCAATGTCAGGGAACTGGAAGGCGCCATCATTTCGCTTATCGCGCAGTCTTCCTTCAACAAGAGGGAAGTCACCATAGACCTCGCTACCCAGATCGTCGAGAAGTTCGTAAAGAACACCAAACGGGAAGTCTCCATCGACTATATCCAGAAAGTGGTATCGGATTACTTCCAGATGGATGTGGCCACCCTGCAGTCCAAGACCCGCAAGCGGCATATCGTACAGGCGCGCCAGCTGGCCATGTTCTTTGCCAAGAAATTCACCAAAGCCTCCCTGGCAAGCATAGGGTCACAGATAGGAAAAAGGGATCACGCTACGGTACTTCACGCCTGTAAAACGGTAGATAACCTGGCCGAAACGGATAAACAGTTCAGAAAACACCTGGAAGACCTTTCCAAAAAGCTTTCGCAGTAGCTCAGGTTAACAGGTTATTGAGTTAATAAATTATCCAAACTAACAACTAAGAACTACAAACTAACAAACTAAAATGAAAACCAGGATCCTGATGGTATGCCTTGGCAATATATGCCGGTCTCCGCTGGCCGAAGGGATATTGCGTTCTAAAATATCTCCCGAAAAGGCAGAGATCGATTCTGCCGGAACGGCGGGGTATCATATCGGGGAAACCCCGGACCAGCGTTCGGTAGCTATTGCCCGGAAAAACAATATCGACATCAGCAGTTTGAGAGGAAGAAAATTCGGGGTGTCCGATTTTGATCGTTTCGACCATATTTATGTCATGGACCGTTCTAATTACGACAATGTCATAGAAATGGCACGGCACGAGGGCGACCGGGAGAAAGTGGCACTGATCCTCAACCTCAGCAACCCCGGCAGCAATACGGAAGTTCCCGATCCCTATTACGGAGGAGCGGAAGGCTTCAGCGATGTTTACAGGATGCTGGACAAGGCCTGTGATGTCCTGGCGGCCAGTATCGGATAACCATGTACCGACAAATCCCACTTTGAAAATGACCACACCGGACACGCATAACGGTACCTTGTTCCTTATCCCCGTAACGCTGGGAGAACAGCCTCCGCTGGAGGTGCTCCCGTTATCGGTAAAAAGGGTGATCGGGGAAACCGATCACTACATCGTCGAGAACCAGAAATCCGCACGCCGTTTTATTAAAAAAATATGCCCGGACAAGGTTCAGGCCGACCTTCACCTCTATCCCCTGAACAAACGCACCGACCCCGGGGAGCTCCCCGGTTTTCTGCAACCCTGCCTCGAAGGCAGGAACATGGGGGTGATCTCCGAAGCCGGTTGTCCCGGTATCGCAGACCCCGGCGCAGATGTGGTGGCCCTCGCACACCGGAAAGGTATCAGGGTCGAACCCCTGGTGGGCCCGTCGTCCATTCTGCTCGCCCTGATGGCCAGCGGAATGAACGGACAAAGTTTTGCGTTTAACGGCTATCTTCCCATCGACAAGGGACAGCGGAAACAGGAGATCAGGAAACTGGAGAAACGCTCCGCCGAACTCAACCAGTCACAGATATTTATCGAAACCCCCTATCGCAACAACCAGATGCTCGCCGACCTGGCCTCAACATTACAGGACAACACCCTGGTTTGCGTAGCCTGCGACATTACCCTGCCTACCCAGTATATCCGTACTCAAAAAGCTTTACACTGGAAAAAAAACCGCGAAGACCTTCATAAAAGACCCTGTATATTTATAATTCACGCCGGGCGATAAAATTGTGTCATCCCGACCGCAGTCCCTCTCCCGGCCTTCCCCGATGCCCGGAACAAGTTAGTCGGGGGAGGGATCTCCGGCTTTTCGCTGCTGCTGTTGAAGGTTCTTTAAGCCGGGGTGGAAAAACAAAACCCCGGGCTTCATCATACTGAAACCCGGGGTTTTGCAAACAATGTTTAATTTAAACCACAATCAGATCTTCGCTCTTCTGTCCGGAAGGATATAAGAGGTATCATATCCGGAGAACTTCCTCATATAATAACGGATGGAAGCCCCGTTGGCATCCTTAAAACCTTGTAATCCGCCGGAACGCAGGAATGTTTTTACATTTCCCGGGCCGGCCAGGTGGGCGGCAGCCAAAATTCCCGACTCGGTAATATATACTCCTCCTATCTGCTGGCCTACACTTCTCTTTATATCCCTGCGCAATATCCACTTATTCCGGGCCGTATTGGCCACAAAAGCGCGTTCCTGCAGCTCGGGGTCATTCAGAAAACCGGAAGCATTACGAATTCCTATCAACCTGAGCGTGGAAGCACCGAACTGGTATTTCCCCATATAGCCCAGATGATTGGTCACAAAATAATCTCCGCGGGATTCCTTGAAGCCCAGGGCTTCCCTGAATCCTACGAATGATTTTCCAAGAAACGGGGGAGTGATTTCGGGAGCCTGTTCCCCTCGCGGGACTACAGTATACATCACCGGCTCGTAAACCCTGAAATTCTCATTCAGGATCACCTGTTTTTCGGGGGAGAACCCCAAACTGATAAAGGTTAAAAGAATAACTAAAATAACATATTTTACTACATTCTTTACCATTGATTTTTATTTCTTCGAGATTTACGGGAGCGAATCACTTTCCGGAAAAACGATCCGATACCTGGGGTATCCCCTACTCGAAATTAGCGCCTGCAAATATACGACTTTTTTTAAAAATCATAAAATCAACAGTTTAAGTCACAAACCCCCGGTAAACCTACCGGTTTATCTGCTGCTTGTTGACCCAGTCTACATAATCCCTTTTATTGATATTGTGCTGCATCAGTGTCCTGGAAAACTTGTGATATCCCGGGTTTTCCACATCGGCCACAAAATAGAAATAATCGTGTCTTTCCGGGTTAAGTACGGCATCTATAGACGAAATATCGGGCATGGCGATAGGCCCCGGGGGCAGGCCGGCGTACTTATAGGTATTATACGGAGAATCGATCTCCAGGTCTTTATACAATACCCTCTTTATAATGGTGTCGTAGTTCCCGGTATGTTTTTTCAGCGCATAGATCACGGTAGGATCGGCCTGTAGCAGCATATTCCTGTCCAGCCGGTTCAGGTAAACCCCGGCAACACGCGGCCTCTCGTCCGCTTTTGCGGTTTCTTTCTGCACTATGGCCGCCAGGGCCATCACCTGGTGTGGTGTCAGTTGCAGCGCACGGGCTTTGGCCAGCCGCTCTTCATTCCAGAACCTCTTGTATTCTTTCAGCATCCTGTCGCGGAATTCACGGGCAGAAGTATTCCAGAAAAACTCGTAACTATTCGGGATGTACAGGTTTAATGCCTGCTCGCCGGTAAACCGGATACTGTCCAGGAATGCCGTATCCCCGAAAGCTTCCAGCAAAGATGTGCTATCGGCCTCGATCTGTCCGGAAATACGTCCTGCAAGCCTGGCCAGGCTTTCCTGGTTGTTGAAAGAGATATTGACCGGGGTATTACGGCTTCGCAGCGAATTGACAATGTCGTTATTGCTCATTCCCTTTTTGACCACATACCTTCCGGCCCGGGGTGCCCCCGTGTACCCTTTTTTATCGGCTACCCTGTCGAAAGTGCGGATATTTTTCAGCAAAGGCTCCAGTTGCTCCCTTACCTCCCCGTAAGATGCTCCCGTAGGAACATACACATACGCTTCCTTGTTATCAAATGCCGTATTCGGGGCAAATATGGACGTGTAGATATTATAAACAAAAAACAACCCCCCGGCTACCCCCAGGAGTAAAACAACTACTATGATCTTTCGTATGTACATGCGTTTACAAATTTAACTGTCGGTTGTTGGGTTTTTAGTTCTTAGTTCGTAGTTGTTAGTTCGTAGTTTGGGCATGCCTGAATATGGCTATAATTACCGACTACTCAATACTCAATACTAACTACTCAATACTAACTACTAACTACTAACCACCAATCTTCTGATATAATACCTCGTCCCTGAACTCTCCTTCTGAAAATATCCAGTCTTTTTTCACTCCTACCTTTTCAAATCCCTGCCTGGTAAACAACCTTATACTCGCGGTATTATCTGCCGTGATATTGGCATAAAGCTGGTGTACCCCAAGGCGTGTAAAGGCGTAATCGGTGAGCAACCTTAAGGCTTCCGAACCTATGCCCCTGCTTCTTTGCGCTTTTTCAAACACAACGATCCCCACCCCGGCCCTCCTGTTTTTCGGGCAAAAATCAAAAAGGTCTATAAATCCCAGGAGGTGAAGGCTATAGTCTGATATGGCCAGCCGCAACTGCTTGATCTCGTAAATGTCCTTATGACTGTTCTCGAGGTATTGCCGGAGCAGGTAACGGGAATAAGGGGCCTGGGTCTCGCTCACCTCCCATACCGTCTCATCGTTTTCCAGCCGGTACAGGAAATCCAGGTCCTCCGGTTCCAGTGCCCTTAAAAAAATCCCTTCTCCCGAAAGTGTTACCATAAGCTTATTCCTTTTACCTGTCTCTGCCACTTCATACCGCAAAAACTGTGCTATACACGATCAACCTCGCCCCTGAACACTTTTTTGGCCGGCCCTTCCAGAAATATATTCCGGTACTGCCCGCCTTCCTCATCAAAATAAACCCGGAGTACACCACCGGGAGTCTGAAGGGTCACCGTATTCCCTTTTGTTTTCCCCGTGCGATGCATGGCTATGGCCACAGCCGTAACCCCGGTGCCACAGGAAAAAGTTTCGTCTTCCACTCCCCTTTCGTAGGTCCTTACCTTAAATACGGCATCATCTACCTTACTGACAAAGTTGATATTGCTCCCGGCTTTTCCGTATTTGCCATAACGCAGTTTTGCGCCCTGCAATTTCACGTCAAACCGGTCTATCTCCTGTACTTCCTGTACGTGATGCGGCGATCCCGTATCCAGGAAAACATAATTGTCGAATACATCCACACGATCCACATCAGTCATCTGCAGCTTTACCTTTCCATCTCCCAAGGTGGCCCTGTGCACCCCGTCTACTGCCATGAAACGGGTGTCATTTTTTATAATCCCGAGAAAACCTGCAAAGGCCACAATACACCGTCCCCCGTTACCACACATGGTACTCTCGTTACCGTCGGCATTATAATACACCATCCTGAAATCATAACCGGGTTCATCCTCAAGCAGGATAAGTCCGTCAGCCCCGACCCCGAACCTCCTGTCGCACAATCCGCCGATAAAATCAGTATCGTCTTTGGGAAAACCTCCTTCCCGGTTATCTACCATGACAAAATCGTTCCCGGTTCCCTGATATTTATAAAATATAAAACCCATCGTGTTTCTTTTTAGACCGCTTGTAAAGTCATTTTTTCAAATACGACAAATATACGATTTACCGGCAATTGCTGTGCTTTTAACGGTTTTTAAAGTGGAAACACTCTGAATATCCACCCGGAAACCGGAAGCATCCGGACTTGCTATCCTTCCTTTCTGCCAGTTTTTCCGTTTTACCCCCCGCAAACAGTTTGGTATTATTTTTGAAAATAACCCTCCCGCAGGAAAACCGTAAATTTCGGGTAACGCGTGATTTTTCTTAAAACACTGCACACATAACGTTTACCGGAACGCTGTTAAACTGTCGTTAAAGTCGAAATGTTAAAATAATAAACTCCTAAATTTGATCTGCAAAACCCCGGGAACCTGTCCCGGAGATCGATCGGGAAGTTTTAGTATAATAAACCCCGGCAAAAGGGATATCAGCCTTTATCCGGTCTTTGGATAAACAACGATACCGGGTATTACTCCTGCTGTTGCCGGAAAGACAGATATATTTTATAAAACAGATTTGTAAAAATTTAAATATCAAAACCAATGAAAAAGTTTATCGGTTTACTTTTCGTATCCATACTCGGTGGTTTTATAACCCTCGGGATCTACAGGGCTTTTTTTGAAAAAGAGCAGGTTGTCGTGGAACAGCGTACAACCACGCCCAATTTTGTCACGGCAAGTTATGACGCTTCTCCCCTGGCTGCAGCCGAGACCACGGATTTTACCGGTGCGGCGGAAAAGACGATCCACGCTGTGGTTCACGTTACCAACCGCATGACCAGCAAGGCCCCCACAAGCTTCCAGGACCTTTTCTTCGGAGGAGGGCGCGAACGCACCCAGGTGGGAACAGGTTCGGGGGTCATTATTTCTCCGGACGGGTATATCGTGACCAATAACCACGTTATAGACGGCGCCACGGAACTGTCGGTAACACTGAACAACAATAAGACCTACGACGCAGAACTCATAGGTTCCGACCCCTCTACCGATATTGCACTGATCAAGGTGGATACGGATGAAGACCTCCCCTACCTGGCTTTCGGGGATTCCGACAATGCCAGGGTAGGCGAATGGGTACTGGCCGTGGGTAACCCCTTCAACCTGACCTCCACCGTAACCGCAGGGATCATCAGTGCCAAATCGAGAGACCTCAGCGGTAGTAACAGCCAATCGTTCATACAGACGGATGCTGCCGTAAACCCCGGAAACAGCGGCGGTGCCCTGGTAAACAGCAGGGGCGACCTCATCGGTATCAACACCGCCATTACCTCGCGCACGGGTACCTATATCGGCTATGCCTTTGCCGTGCCCAGTAATATCGCCAAAAAAGTGGTAGAAGACCTTCTGGAATACGGCAATGTACAGAAGGGACTGCTCGGGGTTTCCATTATACAGAAAAATTCGCCCTATGCCGTTGAAAACGGGATCAACGAGATCGAAGGATTGTATGTCGGTGGTGTGGAAGAAGATTCGGGTGCCGAAAAAGCAGGTATAGGAGAAGGCGATATCATTAAAAGTGTAGACGAGATCAAGATAAACAAGTTTGCCGACCTCACCGGTTACCTGAATTCAAAACGCCCCGGAAATACGGTTCAGCTGACCATCGAAAGGGACGGGAAAACAAAAACAGTACCGGTCACCCTCAGCAAGATCAATTCGTATACGCTGAACGAACTGGGCATACAGGTCAAAAACATTTCAGACAAGGACAGGAAGCAGTACCGTACCGATCACGGGGTAAAGATCACCCGTACGGCACCGTATCTCAACAATGCCAACCTGGAAGGCAGGATACTGGTAGAGATCAACGGCAAGAAGATCCGGAACGGGGAAGATGCCGAGAAAATAGTTTCCGAAATAAACCCCAACGAAAGAAATGTTATTGTGATCCTCAACGAAAAAGGGGAAGCAGAGAGGTATTTGTTCTAAAACACAGCCCTCAGAGCTTGTTTAAACTAATTCCAATTGGCTGCAAAATGATCTTTTTACCCCATATTTCATCTTTTTCTTGCTCCATAGCTATGGCTATGCAGCGCAAAAAAGCCTTCATCTGGGGCAGAAATCTCTATTTTTCGCTACAATCAAATCAATTTAAACAAGCCCTCAGAACGAGATCAGCGGCGGGAAGTTCCCGCCGCTTTTTTTATGTCCCTCGAAACCGCTACTCCAGTATCTCCAGCCTGGCAAAACGCAGCAACAGTTTTTTCAACTGCCCGTTATCGAACTTTATCTCTGCCTTTTTATCATTCCCGGCCCCTTCGAGTTTCACGACCACCCCCCTGCCGAAACGGGTATGGGACACACGGGTTCCTACCTCGAGAGCTGCGGTAGCGGCCTGCCCGTTCCCTACGGGAGTAGACAGCTCCGGTTTTATTTTGCGCAGTTTCCTCAACTGGTTTTCCGTGGGTTTCTGCCGGGAGGGCGGCGTACTGCCCACCGGTTTGTGCTGTCTCAGTTTACTCTTGTCCACATCGCCGAAAATATCAGCGTCAATCATGGGTTTGTAACGGTATGAACCATCCAGGGGCGGGGTCAGGTATTCCAGGTATTTCTCCTCTATTTCCTCGATAAACCTGCTGGGTTCGGCATCGATGAGTTTCCCCCAGCGGTAACGGCTTTGCGTATAGGTCAGGAAAGCCTGTTTCTCTGCCCGGGTAAGGGCTACGTAAAACAGGCGCCGCTCCTCTTCGAGCTCACTCCGTGTATTCATGCTCATGGCCGACGGGAAGAGGTCTTCTTCCATCCCCACTATATATACGTAAGGAAACTCCAGGCCCTTGGCCAGGTGAATGGTCATCAGTGCCACCCTGTCGTCATCCCCGGTATCGTTGTCGAGGTCGGTGGCCAGGGCCACATCTTCCAGGAATTCCGGCAGCGACCCGGTAGCCCCGTCAATTTCCTGCTGCCCTTCCACAAAATCGCGGATACCGTTGAGCAGTTCTTCCACATTCTCCATACGCGCTATCCCTTCCGGGGTACCGTCTTTCTTGAATTCGTGCAGCAGTCCCGTTTTCTTGGCCACGTGTTCTGCAAGCACAAAGGCATCTGCAGTCTGCGCCGTTACCTGAAAACTCTGTATCATGGTCACAAAATCCTCCAGTTTCCTTCGGGTACCTGCATTGATCTTGAGATCTATCCTGTCCAGGTGCTGTATCACTTCAAAAATGGAGCGTTTATAGTGATTGGCCGCTACGGTAAGCCGTTCCATCGTGGTCTGCCCTATACCCCTGGCCGGGTAGTTGATCACCCTGTTCAGGGCCTCTTCATCCTGCGGGTTGATAACAAGCCGCAGATAGGCCAGTACGTCCTTGATCTCCTTGCGCTGGTAAAACGACAACCCGCCGTAAATGCGGTAGGGAATATCCCTTTTCCGAAGGGCATCCTCTATGGCCCTCGACTGGGAGTTGGTGCGGTACAATACGGCAAAATGATTGTTGGGCAACTGTTCCTGCATCCTGAGCTCAAAAATAGAACCCGCTACAAACCTGCCCTCTTCCGCATCGGTAATGCTGCGGTGCACCTTTATCTTTCCCCCGTCTTCATTGGCGGTCCACACCACTTTTTCGAGCCTGGTCTGGTTTTTCTCGATCACCGAGTTTGCCGCTTCCACGATATTTTTGGTGGAACGGTAATTCTGTTCCAGCCGGTATACCTCCACCCCGTCGTAATCGCGCTGGAAGTTCATGATATTACTGATATTCGCCCCGCGGAACGCATAAATACTCTGGGCATCGTCGCCCACTACACATATATTCTGGAACTTATCGCTCAGTGCCTTGACGATCAGGTACTGCGAATGATTGGTATCCTGGTACTCATCGACCAGGATATACCGGAAACGCTCCTGGTATTTGGCCAGCACTTCCGGAAAACGCGTAAGCAGTTCGTTGGTCTTTAGCAGCAGGTCGTCAAAATCCATGGCTCCGGCTTTAAAACAACGCTCCACATAAGCCGCGTAGATCTCCCCCATCCTCGGCCTTTTGGCCATGGCATCGGCTTCCACCAGGTCGGGATTGTTAAAATAGGCCTTGACCGTGATCAGGCTGTTCTTATACGACGATATCCTGTTCTGTACCTGCTTGTACTTGTATACATCCTTGTCCAGTCCCATTTCCTTGATGATGGCATTGATAAGCCGCTGGGAGTCCTGGGTGTCGTAGATGGTAAAATTGCCGGGATATCCCAGTTTGTCTGCTTCGAAACGCAGTATCCTGGCAAAAACGGAGTGGAAAGTACCCATCCACAGATTCTTTGCTTCACTGTTCCCTACTATACCGGCAATACGGGCCTTCATTTCACGCGCGGCCTTATTCGTAAACGTCAGCGCCAGGATATTAAAGGCATCGACCCCCTTGTGCATGAGGTAGGCGATACGATAGGTAAGCACCCGGGTTTTACCTGATCCGGCACCGGCAATGACCATCAGGGGGCCTTCCAGATGTAATACGGGAGCCCTCTGGGCCTCATTCAGTTCTGCTAAGTAATTTTCCACCTTGCTGTTTCTTTTCAAATATATGACTCTCACCGGCAAATATAAGAATACTGCCCAGGTTTTGTTACCGTCTTTAACAAATGATATGCTCCTGCCTCTTGATTATTACGCCTGCTTTCACGAAGTTTGCCGGTACGCTAACAACAATCTATGGAACCGACTACATTAAGCTATATCATAACCGGCATCCTCATCCTGGATTTTGCCATCGACCAGGTCCTGGACTATCTCAATGCCAGGCATTTCAACGATCCTGTTCCCCCGTTGCTGGACGATGTTTACGACAGTGACAAATACAAACGTTCCCAGGAATACAAAAAAGAGAACTACCGGTTTTCGATCGTGTCTTCCGCATGCTCCCTCCTGATCACCCTCGGATTTCTCTATGCCGGTGGTTTTGAGTTCACCGACCAGGTAGCGAGAGGCATTTCGGATAATGACATTGTCATCGCCCTGCTGTTTTTCGGGATGATCCTCCTGGCCAGTGACGTGATAAGTATGCCGTTTACATGGTACCACACCTTTGTGATCGAGGAAAAATACGGGTTCAACAAGACCACCCCGGCCACCTTCTTTACCGACAAGCTGAAAGGATGGCTTATGGGAGCCGTATTCGGAGGGGGCATCATGGCCCTGGTTATCTGGTTCTACCAGCTTACCGGCAGGCACTTCTGGCTTTATGCCTGGGGAGCGGTCACCTTTTTTTCCATCCTGGTCAACATGTTTTACAGCCGGCTTATCGTTCCCCTGTTCAACAAGCAGACCCCCCTGGAGGAAGGAACACTGAAAACCGCCATAGAGGCCTATGCTTCCAAAGCAGGATTTACGCTCAACAACATATTTGTCATAGACGGTTCCAGAAGATCGACCAAGGCCAATGCCTATTTCTCGGGCTTCGGACGGGAAAAGAGAATTACCCTCTACGACACCCTGGTCAAGGACCTGGACACCGAAGAGATCGTAGCCGTGCTGGCCCATGAAGTGGGCCATTACAAGAGAAAACACATCCTGTTCAATCTCGCGGTTTCCACGGGGCTTACGGGCCTCACCCTCTATGTGCTGTCCCTGTGTATAAATTTCCCGGAACTGTCGTATGCCCTGGGTGTGTCGCAACACGGCTTTCATACCGGGCTTATCGCCTTCGGTATACTCTACAGCCCCGTTTCGGAAATCACCGGGATGGTCATGAACTACGTGTCGAGAAAATTCGAATACCAGGCCGATAACTATGCCCGCGATACTTATGCCGCCCCTCCCCTGGTATCGGCCCTTAAAAAACTGTCGCGGAACAACCTGGGCAACCTGACCCCGCATCCGGCATACGTAAAGGTACATTATTCACATCCTACCTTACTGCAACGGGTACAGAACCTGCAGTTTTACAGGCCTAAGGCATAGAATGGCGGACCTCCGGTTCAGGTCCGGAGTTACCGGCGATTTGTCGTCCCTGTCAAAACCTGTAGTTCAGGCTCAGCCGGAAGTTCCGTCCCGGTTCGGCCTGCCAGTATACGTATGTGCCGTAATTCGACCCGGAATACAGGTATTCATTCAAAAGGTTATTGATGTTCAGGCGTACGTCGAAATGGTCATCAGACCAGAAGATCCCTCCGTCCATTCTGAAATAATCGGGCAGTTCCGATTTACTGTCCGCCCCCCAGTTCCATGACGAACGGTCTACCTGGTACTGGTAGCCTACGGAAGCCCCGAAACCTTTTAATGCCGACGAGGGCTTAAAGGCATAATTCAGCCAGCCGTTGGTAATATGCCTGGCGTGGCCGGCAATCCGGTTATTGTCTTTGTCCTTCACCTCGGTAAAGGCGTAATTGAGTATCACATTCAGTTCCGGAGTAATTTTCCCCTGCATATCAAATTCCACTCCTTTGGAAACGACTTCCCCGATCTCTATGGAATACGGGTAGCTCATCCCGTCATTTTCATCAATAACCCCGTCGCCGTTGGTATCCGTGGTGGCAGGAACCCCGTTTTCATAATCCGTGACAGACATATTGTCCTTATTAATGCGATAAGCGGTAAGCGAAGTTCTCAGCCGGTCTTCGAACCAGGATTTCTTTATCCCGGCCTCCAGGTCTGAGGATTTGTTGGGACTTAAGGGTTCTCCCGGGTATTTCACCCCCTGTTGCGGGTAGAAAGACTGGTCGAATAACCCGTAAACCGTAAGATCGGGCATTACATCATAGCTCACACCGATACGGGGGGTAAACTCCGACCCGTCTGCGGGTACTCCGTACGCATATATATCCGCCAGCGTATATCTTCCGGCCAGGCTAAGGCGAAGGCGGTCTTCCAGGAACCCCAGTTCATCCTGTACGTAAAATCCTTTTGTGGTCATCCCGATACCGTTGGAAGCCCCCCGGATCTTGATATCTACAGAGCGGTCGAATACCGGCATCTCCACATCGCCATAGTGCGGGTCCAGGACGTTGAAAGGACGCTCCTCCGTATCTATGGCTCCCCCCTGGTTCCAGTCTGCCCAGTACTGTTTTTCATTAAAATCGAATCCTGCCAGTATTTTATGGGTTACACTTCCGGTCTCGAAATTCCCGTTGACAAAGAACTGTGCTATGTGATAGCGCCCGAGGGCATCGGCACTGGTTACCGACCTTATCATATCCCCGTTCTGCTGTACTTCTCCTGCCGGCCAGAGCGTTACTCCCTCCTGCTCGTATCTCATATGCATGTACTGGGCCTGAAAGGTCCAGTTGTCATTGAATTTATGAGTGAAATTGGTAAAAGTACTGTACTCATCAATATCCATATCCGGATAGTCCGGGTCCATGGCCGTAAAATCGCGGTCCAGTCCTCCGTAACCGATGCTTATGGGGGCAAACACATAGGCCGACCCTGCCTTCATCCTGGCTTTTTGCCAGGTAAATTCTGTGGTTACCGAGGTATTGTCACTGAATTCGTATTTCACCGACGGCACTACCGAAAACCGGCTCGACCTGTCATAATCGCGATTGGTTTCCTGGGTCTGTGCCATGGCATTCAGGCGGAACTGCAGCTTGCCGCCGGCTGCATAACTCCCGAGGTCTACGGCACCCCGGTAGGTATTAAAACTTCCCGTGGTAAAGTTGACTTCGGCAATATGCTCCTTCTTCGGTTTCTTGGTGACCACATTATAGAACCCTCCCGGCTCTCCCGCAGCCAGCATAAACCCGGCAGGGCCCTTTACGAATTCTATACGCTCCACCATGCTCATATCTTCGGCCAGCGGCCCCCATGTCATCTCTACATTCATGCCGTTCCTGAAAGCGGGGATCTTGAACCCCCTCATATTGATGCGGGAAAACCACCCCCAGTGCTCGATCATCTGCGCCCCGCTGACATTCCGGGTAATGGCCTCCATCATCGTAAACGACTGCTGGTCTTTCAGCACATCTTCGGAGATCACCTGTATATTCTGCGGAATCTTAACCGGATCCCGGCCGAGACGAAGGGAGGAAGAAACTTCCCGGGCGGTATAACTTTCCTTTCTTCTGCCGGAAATGGTAACATCCTTCAGCTCACTTACCGTTTCCTCCAGGGCTATATCTGTACGGGTATCCCCGGACACGGAAACCGACAACACCTGCTTTTTAAACCCTATGCTACTGGCTATAAGGGTATAATTGCCGAAAGGAACCTTTTTTATGACAAAATTACCACTGTTATCGGTTGAAGCTCCCAGGCCGGTCCCTTTGAGGATCACATTAATGGCAGCGAGGGGCTCCCCGTTCTGATCCGTGATATTCCCGCTCACACTGGCGGTTCCGTTTTGGGCCTGTAGCCCGAAAATAAGACTGAAGTACAGGAAAGAACAACAAAATATTTTATTGATCATTTTTCTATTATTTAGATTAAATACAAATAGCGCACAAATCTAAACAACAAATACTATTTATCCATACCAAATAAAAATAATATTGTTACAAATCCGTAAAAATATTATATCCAGCCATAGGCCACCGACAGGGACACGAGTTCTATAAGGCTTTTCGCCCCTGTTTTCCGGAAGATATTTTTCCGGTGCGTAGCTACGGTAAGCGGACTGATATACAGCTGATCCGCTATTTCCTCGGTAGTCCTGCTTTGGGTCATCAGCTCCAGGATCTCGAGCTCCCTCCGGCTCAGTTTGATGTCATTCCCGGGCCGGGCATCACCGGGGCTGTGGATGAATTTCTTTTTGTGGTTTGCTATGGCCAGGTTAAGGGTTACAAGCAGGTGGTCCTTGCTGAAAGGTTTGGTAACATAAGCATACGGTACAGACCGTTCGGCGCGTTTCATGGTTTCCACATCGGAATAGGCAGTCAGGAAGATGACCGGCACCTCATCCCCCACATTATTCTCAATCAGGTCGAGCCCGGACACTTCACTGTTCAGGTTGATATCACTGATAATCGCATCATATCTTTTGGTCTCAATGGCTTTTCTGGCTTCTGCCGGGTCGGTGACCACCCTGCCCTGATAACCGTTGCGATCCAGGTGTATTTTTATACTATTGGCAATAATGGCTTCATCCTCGATGATCAATATCTGTTTGGACATCTGTGACGGTGTTTTTGGTAATGGTTAGTATTACGGTTGATCCTTTGCGGTTTACGATCCTTACATGGCCCTTGAGTGCTTCGGTAAGCGTATGAATAAGGTTAAGCCCCATTTTCTTTCCTTCCCTGATCCCGGCAGGATCGAATCCTTTGCCGTTATCGCTGTATACCAGCCTGAGCTGCTGCCCCGTATCTTCGAGGCCGATACGGATACTTCTGTCTGATTGCCCTTCGTCGTACGCGTGCTTTACCGTATTTATGATCAGTTCATTGACGATAAGCCCGATATAGGTGATTTTCTCCGCGGGATATTCTACCGGGACCAGATCCAGTTCCAGTTCGATCTCTTCTCCCGAAAAGCTGATCAGGTCGCGCGCTATCGATGCCAGGAAACGGTCTATCCTGAGGTATTTGTTATCGCTGTTGGCATTCAGAATGTCATGCACCCTCGATACCGTATAGATCCGGGACTGCAGCAGTTTGAATTTCTCCTGCAGCGATGTTTCCGATATGTTGGTATTCTGGATATCGATAAGGCTGGTGATCAGCTGCAGGTTGTTTTTCACCCTGTGATTGAGCTCGCGCATGAGAAAGGCTATATTCTCCTTCTGCTGCCGGGTTACGGCAAGGGAATGGTTCAGGGCACCGTTGGTCTCGGTGAGTTCGGCGGTCCTTTCGTCGACCATTCTCGACAACCATTCGTTCATCTTTTTCTGCTGCAGGTTCTTATACAGGAAAAAAAGTGTAATGCACAGCAGCACAAACGATATGGCGACTACCTTGAACCACAGTGTTTTGTACCAGGGCGACTCGATCACCACTGCGATATTGTCGGGTGCTCCCCAGAGCAATTCGTTATTGCTCCCCATGACCCGGAACACATAAGCACCGGGGTCCAGATTGGTATACGTAGTGGTGCGTTCATGGGTTACGGGACGCCATTCCCGGTCAAAGCCTTCCAGGATAAAACGGTACTGGTTTCGCCCGGGCCATAAATAGTTGAGACTGGAATAATCAAAGGTGATCACATTCTGGTCGTGCGAAAATACAAGGGTGTCGGAATACAGTATATTATTAGCGATCGGTTTGCCGAACAGTTTCACCTGTTCCACCAGGGTCTTGCCTATTTTCCTGTTGACCTTCACACTGTCCGGATGAAACATATTAAATCCGTTCATCCCTCCGAAATACATGACCCCCAGGCTGTCCTTATAGGCTGCTTTGCCGTTAAATTCATTATTCTGCAAACCGTCGTCCTCCGTATAATTCCTGAAGGTATTGCTTTTCCTGCTGAGCTCGGAAAGGCCGAAATTGGTAGATACCCAGATATTCCCCTTATCATCCGATTCCACCCCGTAAATAAAGTCATTGGGCAGACCGCTCTGTGCCATATAATGCCTGATCGCCCCGCTTTCAGGATCGATCCGGTTGAGTCCCTTTGCCGTTCCTGCCCAGATATTCCCGAACGGATCTTCCGTAATACAGAATACCCTGGTATTGGACAATTCGTCGTCGTAATACGTAGTGCCGTCGTCACCGATCCTGTACAGTCCCTCGTCGCTCGCTATCCACAATGCACCCGAAGTATCCGTATAACTGTTCCTCGACCTTACCAGTGTCTTGCCCCCGATGGCCCTGGGCCTTACCCCGTAATCCAGGGTATTGAGGGCATAGATCCCGCTGGACCAGGTATGCACCCATATCGTATCCCGGTGTACCGGAGTAATGTGTATAATATCGCTGTCCTGGAACGGCAAGGGAACGGGGTCAAAAACATCCTTTTCCCGGTTGTACTTTACCAGGCCGCTTTCAAATCCGCCTCCCCATATATTGCCCCGGAAATCCTTTTCTATCACATATTCCAGAAAACAGTTGGTCATATACAGCTTATACTCGTCTTTTTCGGTCCGGTAACGCACCCATCCCAGTTCGGTAGCCATCCAGATCGTCTTGTCATCCCTGAGAAAATTGAAAATACTGATAAAATCCTTCTTGGGAGATCCCGGAGCTTTTATACGATACGGACTGAATTTTTTGCGGTCGGGATGGTAATAGAAAATTCCGCGTTCCTGGGTGCCGATCCACATCCCGTCCTGATCGTCCTTTTTCGCACATAAAACCCCGGATTGCAGGTACTTTCCGTCGGCACCTTTGAAAGCGACCTCATGCCACCCCGACTCACGATCCAGCAGGTAGGTATTCAGAAATCCCCCTATCAGCAGGGTCTCCTTATCCCATTCCATAATGCTTCTCACGGCAGGTTCGATATCGGGAGGATGATCTATACGGCTGATCTCCTTTTCATTGCGATCATACATAAACAGGCCTTCCTGCATGCCGACCAGTACCCCGGTATCGGAAAACGGGTAGAAACAATTGATCTTGCTTTCCTTGAAACGATCGAATACCCTATCGGTACTTACCGATTTCTGATGGAGATCGAACTTGTAAATACCGCTGAAATTGGTCCCGATAAGAAATTCATTATCACCAATATCCTGTATGGCGGTAACATAATCATTTTCCCTGGACTGGGGGATGGGAATTACCGTAAAGTCGAGCTTTTTCCGGTCTACCAGCAGGCAGCCCCCTATGGCTCCCACCAGTAAATACCGGTCGTCGACAACATACAGCACACTGCTGTACCTGGCCAGCGGATACGTATCAAAATCGATTTGATCTTTAAAATCCAGGAACCGGTCTTCAGAGAGTACATAGGCCACCAGCGAATAGGTAGTTGTGGCAAGCCACAGGGTATCCCTCTCGTAAAACAGGTCGCTTACGTCGTCGTCGGGAAGGCCGCCGGGTTCGTCACCGGCGCGAAAAACCTTCATCTCATACCCGTTAAACCGGTTCAGGCCGTTTTCCGTAGCCCCCCAGATATACCCGTTGTCATCTATAGCTATGGCTCCCACTCCCAACTGGGACAACCCCTGTTCCTGGGCAATATTTTTAACCGTAAGCGTGTCTGTCGGAATAATTTGTGCCTTACATATCCCGGTGACTACAAGAAATACTGGTAAAAAAAAGCGTAGTTTTTTATTCATTGGCAAACAGACAAAATTCCCTTTTAACAAACTTAGTAAAGGAATCCGTAAAAAAGGATACCCTCTCCAGGGTATTTTTTGTGATATTTCGGTAATGTACCGGTTCCGGCGGTGGTGTAAACAAAGACATGACCAAGGGATTTAAGACATAAAACCGATCGTCAGTTTGCAAACGGGGAAATGACGGAGAACCAAACGTTAAGAAAACAGCTGGTAGCTGTTTTTGGTGAAGGGGCCAGCTGGCGCATTGGCAACATAAAGGAACCGAAGGATAAAATTCGGACAGTTTCTAAATCTATTCGTGAGAAAACAAGAATATCATTCCTTCCCTGAAAAGCGGGGGATTTCACGGATCCCGCTGATTTTTCGGTTCCGGAGTTCCTAAGGCATGAAATTTGTAACGAATTTAAAAAAGATTTTTATTAACTTTATGTAAGGCCCCGTTTCCGGAGCTTCAGAAAAAATGCGAATTTTGCAACGACCACAGAACAACAGGTGTATATGACAGTAGTTATCGATACGGAAAAAGAAAACAAGGAAATTGCCAAGCAGTACAAGGAACTGTTGCGCATCAGTTATCAGACGCTGAGCGATGAAGACAAAAAACTCATCCGGAAAGCGTTTGACACTGCTGTCGATGCACATAAGGACCAGAGGCGAAAGAGCGGGGAGGCCTATATATTCCACCCTATTGCGGTAGCCAAGATCGTGGCTTCGGAAATTGGGCTGGATGCCACTTCTATCGCTGCTGCCCTGTTGCACGATGTGGTGGAGGATACCGATTATACCCTGGAGGATATCGAAAAAATGTTCGGAAAGACCGTAGCGGTCATTGTAGACGGGCTCACAAAAATATCGCACCTGAGCAAGGAAAAGGATATTTCACTACAGGCGGAGAACTTCCGCAAAATGCTGCTTACCCTCAACGACGATGTCAGGGTGATCATCATCAAGATCGCAGACCGGTTGCACAATATGCAGACCATGGCGTCGATGCCGGAGCATAAACAGGTTAAGATCGCCTCCGAAACCCTGTATATCTATGCCCCCCTGGCCCACCGGATAGGGCTTTACAACATAAAAACCGAGCTGGAAGATCTCGGCCTCAAATATACCGAACCGGAGGTATACAACGATATCCTCAACAAGGTGGAAGAGAGCAGGGAAGACCAGAAAGCTTATATAGAGGCCTTTTCGGATATCATACGGGAAAGCCTCGACAAGGAAGGACTGCATTACCAGATCAGGGGAAGGCCGAAGTCTATCTTTTCCATCAGGCGGAAAATGAAGGCGCAGAGTGTAAGTTATGACGAGGTTTACGACAAATTTGCCATCAGGATCATCTACAAATCGGATTCGGCCAATGAAAAATTCCTCGCGTGGAAAATATACTCCATCGTTACCGATCACTTCCGTCCCAATCCCGTACGCCTGCGCGACTGGATCTCTTCTCCGAAATCCACCGGTTACGAAGCGCTCCACATCACCGTAATGGGCCCCAAAGGACGCTGGGTGGAAGTACAGATACGCAGCGAACGCATGCATGAAATTGCCGAGAAGGGGTATGCGGCACACTTTAAATACAAACACGGAGACCAGAAAGAACAGGGTATAGAAATATGGCTGAACCGGTTGCAGGAAGCACTGGAAAACCCCAATGCCAACGCAGTGGATTTCGTGGAAGAGTTTAAACTCAACCTCTATTCGAAGGAAATTTTCGTCTTTACCCCCAAGGGAGAACTGAAATCACTGCCCAAAGGGGCTACTGCACTCGACTTTGCCTTTAACATCCATACCGAGGTGGGAATGCACACCCGGGGAGCACGGGTAAACAGCAAGCTGGTACCGTTGAGTTATACCCTTAAAAGCGGAGACCAGGTAGAGATCATTACCTCGGAACATTCGAAACCCAATGCAAACTGGCTGGATTACGCCACTACAGCCCGGGCAAGGGCCAAAATAAAGACCTCGCTGAAAGAGGACAAAAAGCTTATCGGGGAAGAGGGTAAGGAACTCCTGAGGCGAAAACTGAAGCAGCTCAAGATCACCCTGAACGAAAAGGTGGTGAACGAGCTGGTGGTTTATTTTAAGCTCAAGACCAGCCTGGACCTGTTCTTTCGTGTAGGTATAGGTACCATAGACAACCAGATGCTCAAGAATTTTGCATCGAACCGGACCAATACCTTTATCAATTTCTTTAAAAACCGTATCCGGAAAGTGCCTTCGGCCCCGCAGGAAGAGGTGGAAAAAGACGAGGTCACCGCAACCTATGACCTCCTGGTATTCGGCAAGGAAGAAGAAAAGCTCAGTTATAAGCTGGCCAGTTGCTGTAACCCGATCCCCGGAGATGACGTATTTGGTTTCATTACGGTCAACGAAGGGATCAAGGTGCATAAAAAGGACTGCCCCAATGCCATAGCCCTGCAGTCCAACTACGCCTATCGCATTATCCCTGCAAAATGGGTAGACTCCAGCCAGCAGGAATTTGTGGTCATGCTCGGACTGTCGGGGATCGATAATATCGGGCTGGTCAACAATGTGACCAGGGTCATTTCCAATAATATGCACGTAAACATGAAGAATATCAAGTTCGATTCCAACGACGGTATTTTTTCGGGCAAGATCACCGTGGTGGTCAAAAACAATACCATCCTCAAGAAACTTATAGATAATTTAAAGAAAATCAACGGAATAGATAAAGTTTCAAGATTATAACACCATATCGTCATCCCAAATTATCCCCGAATTTCTTACTGGCCTAAACAAAAATCTTTCCGTACCTTTGTAGCTTGACCGCTACCCGGGTACAGAAGGGATATGCTGTAAAATGCAATATTCCGGTCCGTGCGGGGTAGCTGATGATACATTTTAATATAAAAAAGTTAAAAAGGGAAAAACCGTTTCCCGTTACCTGTTTGTTTTTAGAATCTTACATATTTCACGAATTATCGGAATAAGAAGGTACGAAAAAAAAATATGTAAGTTTGTATGTTAATTTTTTGATGTCCTATGTTATGGCAAACGATACCACAAATAAGAAAAACCAGGAGATAGTAAAAAATGTCTTTACACGCTTCCTGGAAGATAACGGCCACAGGAAAACTCCGGAGCGTTATGCGATCCTGCAGGAAATCTACGACAGTGATGAACATTTTGATATAGAGTCGCTGTACATCAAGATGAAAAACAAGAATTACAGGGTGAGCCGGGCAACCCTGTACAATACCATAGAATTATTGCTGGAATGCGGACTGGCCAGAAAGCACCAGTTCGGGCAGAACCAGGCGCATTACGAGAAATCGTATTTCGACCGGCAGCACGACCATGTCATCCTTACCGATAGCGGGGAGGTCATGGAATTCTGTGATCCCCGTATTCAATCTATCAAGCAGACCATAGAAGAAGTATTCAATATCAAGATACACAACCACTCCCTGTATTTTTATGCTACCAGGGAAGAGGAAAAATCATAATTCGGAAAAAAGAGAAAAACGCAGTAAGGCCCCCTCGGGAACAACGGTAAGAGCCGTTATCATGTGAAAATTTCCCGAACGGAGGCCAGTATTTTGTATTAACATCAAGACCAGATAAACACAAGTAACACCATGGCAGTAGATTTACTACTCGGACTTCAATGGGGAGACGAGGGCAAAGGAAAGATTGTTGATGTACTCACCAGAAACTACGATATCATAGCCCGTTTCCAGGGCGGGCCCAATGCGGGACATACCCTTGAATTTGACGGTATAAAACACGTGCTCCGCACCATCCCTTCCGGAATCTTCCATCCCAGCGCTGTCAATGTTATCGGCAACGGCGTTGTCATAGACCCGGTAGTACTGGTCCAGGAGCTCGAGGGACTGGAAAAATTCGATATTGACTACAGGAGCAAACTGATCCTCTCCAGGAAAGCCCACCTTATCCTGCCAACACACCGGCTGCTGGATGCGGCTTCCGAAGCTTCAAAGGGAAAAGCCAAAATAGGCTCCACGCTAAAGGGGATAGGCCCTACCTATATGGACAAAACAGGTCGTAACGGCCTGCGTGTAGGCGACCTGGAACTCGATACGTTCGAAACGCGATACCGCGCCCTGGCCGAAAAGCACGAGACCATGATCCGCCATTACGAAGTAGACCTGGAATACGACCTGCCCGAAATGGAAGCGGAGTTTTTCAATGCCGTGGCCAAACTGAGGGAGCTGACTTTTATAGATAGTGAAGCCTATCTTAACGATGCCCTGAAACAGGACAGGAAAATCCTTGCCGAAGGTGCTCAGGGGTCGCTGCTGGATATCGATTTCGGTACTTACCCGTTTGTTACTTCTTCCAATACTACTGCTGCCGGGGCCTGTACCGGGCTTGGAATCGGCCCCAACCGTATCGGCGAGGTATACGGAATATTCAAGGCTTATACTACCCGTGTGGGCAGCGGCCCCTTCCCTACCGAACTGTTTGATGAGACGGGAGAACGTATGGCCAAAACAGGGAATGAATTCGGAGCGGTAACCGGACGCCCAAGACGTTGCGGGTGGCTCGATCTCGTAGCCCTTAAATACGCCGTACAGGTGAACGGTGTTACACAGCTCATGATGATGAAAGCCGATGTACTGTCTAAATTCGAAACCCTTAAAGTATGTACCGCATATGAATACAACGGGGAAGTAATAGAACATATGCCGTTTTCCATAGAAAAAGAAAATGTGACCCCCGTATATACCGAACTCAGGGGCTGGGACCAGGACCTTACGGAACTCACCTCGGCAGACCAGCTGCCACAGGAACTCCAGGATTATATCACCTTCCTGGAAAAGCATCTGGACGTTCCCGTAAAAATAGTATCCGTAGGCCCCGACAGGACACAGACCATATACCGGTAAACGGTTATTGTAATTCCGGGCCGGAGCCTCGATACATTCCTTTTTTAGTTCAGAGTTCGGAATGCAGGGTTATGCGTTCAAAACTGTAAGTTATCGTTAGTTTTACCATAAACTTTATGCTCCGTGCTCTGTCCTTCATCCTCCTTAAATTCCTCTTAAAAGCAGTCCCCCCTCTGCAAAAAAGATTATTTTTGACATAAATTCCAGAACGTGCCCGCATATTTGAAACACATAATTTACACTTTTGTATTTCTGTCGTCTCTCACTGCCCCGGCACAGGAAAAGGCAGAGAAGAAGGAAAAGATAAAAGTCGTTTACGGAGGGGTCTACAATGAAGACAACCAGAAATATCCCGGGGCTACCGTACTGACCAAAAAGGAACGGCAGGTGCAATTTGAGCACGAAGGGGTAGACCTCTGGTGCGATGTTGCCGTCTTATATCCCGGCGACAACCTGCTCAAGGCTTTTGGCAACGTATTCCTGCAACAGGGGGATACCCTTCAACTGAACAGCGGTTACCTGGAATACAGCGGTAACAGCAAACTGGCGATGGCAGAAAAGGAGGTGGTCCTTCAAAACCCCGACATGACCCTTACCACAGACAAGCTCTATTTCGACCGGAATATCCAGGAGGCCTATTACAACACCTCGGGTACCGTAGAAGACTCCACCAACGTGCTGACCAGCAAGGAAGGCAGATATTACCTGACCCCGAAAAAAGTCAAGTTTGTCAATGATGTTACGGTCACCAATCCCGACTACACGCTTCACTCGCTCCGGCTGGATTATTATACCACCACCAAACACGCCTATATGTTCGGCCCGTCTACCATCATCGGAAAAGATTACACCATATACTGCGAAAGGGGTTTTTACAAGACACAAAGCGAAGAGGGGTACTTTGTCAAGAATTCCCGGGTAGAATACAGTGACCGTATTATCAACGGGGACAGCCTTTATTTCAACAAACCCGACAATTTTGCATCGGCTACCAATAATATCAAAATAACCGACACCATCAACAAGGGGATCGTAAAAGGGCATTACGCTGAAGTATTCAAGGAAAAAGACTCCGTATTCATCACCAAACGCGCCGTGGCGGTAAACCAGATAGAGAACGATTCGATCTATATTCACGGGGATACCCTGATGGTTACGGGAGAACCGGAAAACCGTATTATCCGCGCTTATTACGACGCGAGGTTCTACAAGACTGACATGAGCGGAAAATGCGATTCCATACACTCTAACCAGAAAACCGGGATCACCCAGCTGATCAGGCGGCCGATACTATGGTCGGGCGAAACACAGATGACCGGAGACAGCATTAACCTGCTGAGCAACCCGGAAACCGAACAACTGGATTCGCTGAGGGTATGGGACAATGCCTTTGTCATACAGAAAGACACCCTGACCAAAAACGGCTATAACCAGATCAAGGGAAAAGAACTGCTGGGATATTTTGAAGAAAACGAACTCCGGGTGGTCGATATCATCAAGAATGCAGAATCCGTATACTATACCCGCAACGACAAACAGGAACTGATAGGTATCGACAAGCACGTGAGCGGTAACATACAGTTCACGCTTGCCGAGAATGAGATACAGGACATCTCGTATTTCATCAACCCGGATGCCGTGCTGTACCCCGAGACAGACCTGCCCGAAAATGCGAGAAAACTGAGGGGTTTTGTATGGTATGGTGACGAGATGATACGGACAAAGGAAGATATTTTTGACGAGAACGACAATAATATCGAACTCGTGAAGATCAGGGGGATCGACAATCCCATCGATATCGAGGCGGAGGAAGAAGAATACCGCAGGGCCATGATGGATTCCGTTCCGCAGCGGCTGCCTCCGAGGAAAGCCCCTCCGCAAACTTCCGGGCAGGGAAAAAGGGACAGTATCCCTCCTTCGACGGTTGACACGCTTGCCATAACAGGACAAAATGACAAAAACACCTCCGGTACCGGTACCACAGATACTACCGGTATCGACACTACGACGGTGAATACCTTTATAAGAGACAGTACCGGCATCCATATTCCCGATACAACGGCCACGGACACTCTTCCGGCCGCACCGGTTCCGGCAGACAGTACGGGTATCCCCCGGAAAACGGATTCGGTGCCTCCCGGTAAAAAACCGGTTCCGCTTCCCCCCGATCGCCAATCCGGGGAAACCACAAATCCGGAAGAAGAACCTCAGTAACATTGGACCAGTAGTGAGTAGTGAGTAGTGAGTAGTGAGTAGTGAGTAGTGAGTAATGAGTAGTGAGTAATGAGTAATGAGTAGTGAGTAATGAGTAATGAGTAGTGAGTTTAAGCTGACCATTAAGAACTACAAACTAAAAAACTAAAAAACCAAATGAAAAAGGATTTTTTACGTTACCAGGCACAGACCTCTCCCCACCCCATCGCACTGGAAGTAGCCCGGGCCGGGGGGAGTTATATTTACGATACCGAAGACAATGCCTATCTCGATTTTATTGCGGGAGTCTCTGCCAATACCCTGGGGCATGGTCATCCCAGGATAGTAGAAGCGGTAACACGGCAGGCGGCACACTACATGCATGTCATGGTATACGGGGAGTTTGTACAGGAACCGGCGGTGAAGCTGGCCAGGCTGCTGGCCGAAAACCTTCCCGGTCCCCTGGATACCACCTACCTGGTAAACTCCGGTACCGAGGCTACCGAAGGGGCGCTGAAACTGGCCAGGAAGGTTACGGGACGAACCGGGATCATCGCAGCACACCGGGCATATCACGGCAATACCCAGGGCTCCATGAGTGTCATGGGATATGAAGAAAGAAAACGGGCCTTCCGCCCGCTTATTCCCGGGAACAGGTTTATCACCTTTAACAAGGAGGAAGAGCTGCAAAAGATCACAGACAGGACGGCTGCCGTAATCCTGGAAACCATACAGGGTGGCGCCGGGTTTATCGTGCCGGAAGACAACTACCTGCAAAAAGTGAGAAAACGCTGCGACCAGACCGGGGCCCTGCTTATACTCGACGAGATACAGCCCGGTTTCGGAAGGACGGGAAAACTGTTTGGCTTTGAGCATTACGGCATTGTTCCGGATATCCTTGTTATGGGCAAGGGTATGGGAGGCGGAATGCCGGTCGGGGCCTTTACGGCTTCCGGAAAACACATGGCCCTTTTAACAGACAAACCCTTACTGGGGCATATCACGACGTTCGGCGGAAACCCCGTAATAGCGGCCGCCTGCCTGGCAACCCTGCAGGAACTTACGGAAACCTCCATCATGTCCGGCATACCCGCCAAAGAGGCTCTTTTCCGTTCTTTACTGGTACATCCGCTGATTTCGGAAGTACGCGGCAAAGGACTTATGCTTGCCATTATGACAGCTTCCGCGGAACTGGCAGCCCATATCATGCAAGAATCGCTGATGCGCGGCCTGCTGTTATTCGGGCTCTTGTTTGAAAGAAAAGCCGTGAGGATCACCCCTCCCCTCACCATTTCGGAAGCCGAAATACGACAGGGCTGCAACATCATACTGAACATCCTTGACGAATGGCACGATTGATGTTAACTACTTTGTTGATAACAAATACCCGCAGAGACCAGATTTTAGGGCATCAAGCCCTAAATTTATTATAGTGGAATTCTAAAAAAGCATGCTTATGCCATTTAGTTCTGACGAAGACCGGAATTTCCCCGTTTCGAAATTCGAATCCATGCTGAAAACCAATGATGTGTATTTTTTTGATGCTGATGATTTTGAGAATATCATACATCATTATCTGGATACCGGCAAAGTAGCTCTCGCCAAGAAAGCCATACAGATCGGCCTGGGGCAGCATACCTCCTCTACCAATCTGAAGCTGTTGCAGATCGAGGTGCTTATTTTCGAGAACAGGTTTGATGTCGCCGAAAAAATGCTCGATGAACTGGCAGCCCTGGAAACGTCTAACGAGGAGATCTATATCCAGCGTGCCAATATCTATTCCAAAAGGGACAAGCACGAAATGGCTATCCGCTTTCTCCGGGAAGCCCTGGCATACACCAGTGACAATGCCGATATCTATTCGCTCATAGGTATGGAATACCTTTTCCTGGACAAATATGCCGAGGCCAGGGATTGCTTTATAAAATGCCTCGACGAAGATCCCGAAGACTATTCGGCCCTTTACAATGTCATTTACTGCTTTGATTTCCTGGAAGACCACGACGGTGCGATAAGCTACCTGAACTCCTACCTGGAATACAATCCGTACAGCGAGGTGGGATGGCACCAGGCAGGCAAGCAGTACTTTCAGAAGAAAATGCTTAAAGAGGCGCTCGCGGCCTTTGATTTTGCGATTATTTCCGACGATACTTTCGTAGGGGCATACCTGGAAAAAGGAAAGGTTCTGGAAAAAATGGGCCGCTACGGGGAAGCCATAGAAAATTACGAGCTCACCCTGCGCCTGGACGACCCCACCTCGTTTGCATACCTCAGAATGGGGAAATGTTACGAAAAACTGGGCAATGACAACGAAGCCAAAAAGTACTATTACAAAACGGTGCACGAAGACCCCCTGCTGGATAAGGGATGGATTGCCATTACCGATTTTTACCTGAAACAGCTCAACTATCAGAAAGCAAAATACTACATCAACAAAGCACTTCACATAGACAGTGAGAATATCACCTACTGGAAGCGGTCGGCAGAGATCAACAGGGAACTCCATCTCTACGAAGAAGCCGATATATCCTATCAGAAAACCATAGAGCTCGGAAACTACGAACTCGATACCTGGACTTCCTGGTGTGATATCCTCATCAAGATCGGGGAGTATGAAAACGCCGTTCATGTCCTGCTCCAGGCGCTGGAATTCTACCCTAAGGAAGCCCTGCTGGAATACCGTATCTCCGGACTGTATTTCCTGTTGACAGACCCCCTTAAAGGCCAGCAGCACCTGAAACGTGCCCTTGCGGAAAACTTTGACCAGCATGCAGTTATCAAGGAGCTTTTCCCGGTCGTGTTCCGGTCGAAAACCGTTAAGAGTATTATAACAGATTTTAAAAAGGCTTCTATCTGAGAAACTGTCTAAAAATGCCTATTTTTGTTCACCAAAGAACAGAAAATGCGCAGAAAACCTTTAGATTATTTCTTTGTGACCCTTAAGGGAATGGCCATGGGAGCCGCCGATGTGGTACCGGGGGTTTCGGGAGGAACCATTGCCTTTATATCCGGCATTTACGAAGAACTGATAAGCGCTATTAACAGCATTAAACTGTCTTCCCTGAAAATATGGAAGACGGCAGGCTTTAAAGCCATGTGGAACAGCTTTAACGGAAATTTTCTGCTGGCACTGGTTACCGGCATAGCCATCAGCATATTTTCCCTGGCCCGGCTTATTACCTGGCTGCTCGAAACACATCCCATAGCCGTCTGGTCGTTCTTTTTCGGTCTCGTCGTAGCCAGTATCTATATCATAGGAAGGCAGATCTCTTCCTGGTCTGCCGGCGTCATCACGGCAGTACTGGCAGGTGCCGCCCTTTCCTATTACATTACCATTGCCCACCCGGTAAGCTCTCCCGACAGTTACCCCTATCTTTTTCTCTCCGGGTTTATCGCCATTATCGCCATGATACTCCCGGGAATATCCGGGGCGTTCATATTACTCTTAATGGGGTCGTACAGCATTGTCATGAACACCATAAACCTGCTCAGGGAAGGAATTTTTCAGGGCGATCTCCAGGTGGCGGGACAGGCTTTCAGCAAAATGGCTGTCTTCGGGATCGGGGCGGTCATGGGCCTGAAGGTATTCTCGGGAATACTCAACTGGATGTTCAAACACCACAAGAATACGACCCTTGCCCTGCTGACGGGTTTTATGATAGGGTCGCTCAACAAGATATGGCCCTGGAAGGAAACCCTGTCATGGCGGATCAATTCGCATAACGAACAGGTACCCCTGCTGCAAAAAAGCATTTCTCCCTTTCACTTTGAAGGTGACAACCAGGTGTTCCTCGCCGTATTTGTGGCCATAGCCGGGTTCCTCACCATATACCTGCTGGAAAGAATCGCCGTAAAAGCTCAAAAGGCAGATGAATAGTGCCAGAACATTAGGCGATAAGATCTTCCTGGTGGTCAAGGGCCTGGCCATGGGGGCTGCCAACAAGGTTCCCGGAGTGTCCGGAGGTATTGTTGCCTTTGTTGCAGGTTTCTATGAGGAGTTCATCTACTCCCTCCAGAAAATAAACCTCAAAGCCTTCAGGTTACTTATAAATGGCAGGTTTGTCTCTTTCTACCGCTATATCAACGGAAAGTTCCTGGGCCTGCTGATACTGGGTATGCTCATAAGCTATTTCAGTGTTTCCCGTATTCTCGATTATTTCATAGCGAAAAAGGAACTCTATGTATGGGCTGCATTCTTCGGAATGATCATCGGGTCTATCTACTATATCTCAAAGGGATTTCAATGGAACCGCAAAACGGTACTCTGGGCTGTTCTGGGGCTGGTGTCGGGGGTATCCATCAGTTTCCTGAACCCGGCTCGGGAAAACACCAACCTGGTCTTCGTATTCCTCTGTGGTATCATCAGTGTGTCGGGAATGACACTTCCGGGCCTTTCCGGGTCGTTTATCCTTATTCTGCTGGGCAACTATGTCCTGCTCCTGGTAGATTCGGTAAACGCCCTTTATTTTACCATGTCGGAAATATTCACCGGTGATTTTTCCTTTGTGAATGACCCGGACCGCATGGATATGCTTACGATTCTCGTCGTATTCACCCTGGGGTCGGCCACCGGGCTGGTCACGCTGTCTCACCTGCTCAACTACGTCCTCAAACACTACCGCAATGTCACTACGGCCATTATCATAGGGTTTATTTCAGGATCATTGGGCGTGGTATGGCCCTGGAAGCGCACCGTGTTCCGTACAGATGCATCCGGCAGCGTCCTGCTCGACAGCGAAGGCCATCCCATTATCCTGAATTACCAGAGGTACGTTCCCGATTTTTCCGGCCGGGAGACCTGGATCGCCATTGCTTTTATTATATTTGGGGTACTTGTTGTTCTGGGGCTCGACTGGTACGGCCGGCGCTCGCGGAAGATCAGATAGACCAATAATTTACAGGGGATAGCCCCGAAATATCACTATTACGTTATGCCATTATTCGGACTTGTCGGAAAAAACATTTCATACTCCTTCTCACAGGTATACTTCAGGGAGAAATTTCAGAAACTGCAGCTTCAGGATCATTCCTACACAAATTTCGATATCCCAGAAATAGGGGAATTCCCTTTACTGGTAAAAAGACATCCCGACCTCGGCGGAATGAACGTCACCATCCCGTACAAGGAGGCGGTTATCCCCTATCTGTCTGCGCTCAGTGACAAGGCTAAACGCATAGGGGCGGTCAATGTCATCAAGGTATCCCGATCCGGGCTCACCGGTTACAACACCGACTATTACGGTTTCCTGGCCTCCCTGCAACCCCTGCTCCAGCCCCATCACAGGAATGCACTTATCCTGGGTACGGGAGGAGCTTCCAAAGCCATTGCTTTCAGCCTCGAGGAGCTGGGCATAGCCTATACTTTCGTATCCCGGAGCCCCGCTCCGCAGCAACTCTCCTATAAAGACCTCGACAGGGAGATCATGGAAAAATACAGCATCGTCATAAACTGCAGTCCCATAGGCACATTTCCCGACACCGGACGGAAACCCGATATCCCTTACGAACATATAGGCAGGGGACATCTGCTGTACGACCTGATATACAACCCTTCGGAAACGGCCTTCCTCAGGGAAGGCAGGAACAGGGGGGCCGCCACGAGCAACGGGTTAAAGATGCTGGAACTGCAGGCGGAAAAAGCCTGGGAAATCTGGAACAGCCCGGAACAGCAGAACAAATAGCTGCATCTCCCTTCCGCCGCAGGGAAATACCCCGGCAGGAACAGCTTTCAAAAGTACCTTATCATCCCTTTTAAAGCAGTACAGGCTACTTTTCCCGGAATATATCCCGGTCGAAAATTTGCTGTTTTACACGCTCGTAAAAGCCGTAAAAGTTTTGCCAATTTCCCAGTTGTTAGTATCTTTCACATTCTAAAGCAATGATGAACCTTAAACATTTCAAGATGTTAGACCAAAACGAAAAAGATCTGCACCGGCCCGATGAACAGGAAGAGGTAAAAAATACGGGAGGAGAAGCCGGAAACGTCAGCCATACCGAAAACACTGCCCCGGAATCACCGCCGGAACCACTGCCCGGAGCGGCATCTGACGATACGACCGGGCCTGAAAAGACCGCTGCTCCAACGGGGAACGGCGATGATGCCAGGGCCATTGATGAAATAGATGAATCCAATGCCGAGGATGCCGAGGATGAAGATAATGTCAAGAGGCACTCCATCCCCATGCCCGATTACCATGCCATGAGCGTGGAAAAACTGGTCTCTGAACTGGAAAAACTCCTGCGCAGTGAAAAGGTACAGGCCATCAAGGAACATGCAGACCATATAAAATATGAATTCGACCAGAAATTCCAGGAGATCCACGACGAAAAAAAAGAGGAATTTCTCCATGACGGCGGTAATGAAATAGATTTCCGTTACCACCCTCCCATAAAGCAGAAATTCAACAAGGTTTATGGCGAATACAGGGATAAAAGAAACCAGTATTACCAGAACCTGGAGCAAAACCTCAAGAACAACCTGGCTAAGCGCCAGGAGATCATAGAGGCCTTAAAAGGTCTTATCAGCGTCGAAGAAGATATCAACACCACGTACAAACACTTCAAGGAGCTCCAGGACCGCTGGAGGGTGGCCGGACCGGTGCCGAGGGTAAACTACAACGATGTGTGGCGTACCTATCATCACCACGTCGAGCGGTTCTACGATTTCCTCGACCTGAACCGCGATCTCAGGGACCTCGATTTCAAACACAATCTGGAGGAAAAGGAAAAGATCATATCCCGTGCCGAGGAACTGGCGGCAATACCCGATGTAAACATTGCTTTTCGCGAACTGCAGTCACTACACAAAATATGGAAAGAGGATCTCGGCCCGGTAGACCGCGAACACCGGGAGGATATCTGGAACCGGTTCAGTGCAGCTACCAGGGTTATCCACGAAAGGAGACAGCAGTATTTTAAGGAAATGGACAAGGTTCATGAACAGAACCTGGAGCGCAAGCGGGGAATCATAGAAAAGATCAACACCATCGTCCGCAATAAGGCCGGTTCTCACAGGCAATGGCAAAAACAGATCGGGGAGATCAAGGAGCTGAGAGAAGCGTTTTTCAATGCGGGCCGTGTACCTCGCAATGTCAGTGATGAAATATGGACGGCCTTTAAAACGGCTACGCGGTCGTTCAACCGGCAGAAGAACGAATTTTATAAAAACCTGAAAAGAGAGCAACAGGAAAACCTTACCCGGAAAAAGGAGCTGATCCGGATCGCCAGGGAAAACATGGACAGCGAAGACTGGGAAGTCGTTACCCCGCTCATGAAAAAGATACAGAACGACTGGAAAAAGATAGGGCATGTGCCGAGAAGGTACTCAGACAGGGTATGGGATGAGTTCAAGTCCGCGTGCAATCATTATTTCGATCGGCTTCACACCAACAGGAACCGGGGGAGCAAAGAAGAAACGGAAGCCCTTCAGAACAAGGAAAAACTGATGGACAGGCTCAGGGATTTCCAGCTCGGCGACTCCCGGCAGGACGACCTGGAAACACTGAGTGGAATTGTATCGAACTGGAGGTCGTACGGAAAAGTTCCGCATTTCAAGCGAAACATAGAAAGCAAGTTCAACAAAATTATCGATGCCCTGCTAAAAAAACTCCAGGTCAGCCGGCAGGATATTGAACTTATAAAATACGGCAATAAGCTGGAAGAACTGGCCAATTCTGATAAGGACGGACTTATAGACAACGAAAAAATATTCATACGCCGCAAGATCGACGAGGTAAAAAACGAGATCCGGCAGCTGGAAAACAACCTGCAGTTCATCAATGCCGATGACGATAATCCCATAGTAAAAGAGGTGAACAGGAACATCGACAAGCAAAAGGAATCCCTGGCCCTGTGGAAAGCCAAACTGCAACAGCTCCGGAAAATAGACTGACAGGCCACCCTTTACTTTTCCCGGGCCCGATATTCTTTTTCAGCCCGACCTGTACCGGACATCGCAGGCGGGAAAAGGCCTTCCCGGCCCGGGGTCCCGGCACAGGCGGGCCATTCCGTTATTCCCGGCAACCTGAAGGCGACAACTACCTGCCGGGCACCGCGTTGCCGGAAAAGAACAGGTCCTGAACAATCAAGTGACTAACCGTTATTGCCCAATCAATCTCTAATCTTTAAACTCATAAACCGTAAATTCACAATGAGAAAAACAATGTTTCTATGGCTTTTTGCAGCCTGTTTGCTCCTCCCCGGGCTCTCCTCCGCCCAGATCAACAAAAACAAGACCGGAGGCTGGTACATGTATTTCTGGAATACCACGTTGCGCGAAAGCCGTTTCGGTTTCCAGGGAGATATCCAGTACCGCAACTGGGATGTCATGGGAGATCTCGACCAGTTGTTATTACGCGGGGGGCTCACCTACCGGCCGGAAAAAGCCAATGTCAAATTCACCCTGGGGTACGGATACATACTGTCCGGTGCCTACGGAGACAGCAACGACACTTCCGACGAAAGCCGCATATACCAGGAAGCGCTCATGCCCCATAAAGTGGCGGAACGCTTTTACCTGACACATCGTTTCCGGTTTGAACAGCGCTGGGTGGAAAGCCAGGACTTTCGTACCCGGTTCCGGTACAACCTCTTTCTGAACATCCCCGTAAACCAGGTTTCCCTGGATAAAGGGGCCCTCTATATCGCATTGTACAATGAAGTATTTATAAACGGCCAGAAAGATACCGGAAACGGCAATACGGTAGATATTTTCGACCGCAACCGGCTGTATACCGCCATAGGCTACAGCATAACCGACAATCTGAAGATACAGGCAGGTTATATGAGGCAGTCTACCCCTGTCATAGACAAGGGGCAATTGCAGTTAAGCCTTCATCATACCCTATAAATATACCAAAACCCCCGGCAGAAATTCTTCCGGGGGTCATATCATTATTAATTTTCAGGAAACCTCGACCTAATATCCGTCATTCTGAACGAGATATCCCTCTACTCCCGAGGCACCGTCGATGGCCGATTGCGGAATGGGAAAAAGCCGGTGCCTCACATCATTGTCCGTCTTTTCCGTCCAGCTGTCTTCATAATGCCCGAAACGGATCATATCGGTTCTCCGGGACATTTCCCAATAGAATTCAAATCCCCTTTCCCTGTACAGGGTTTCCAGGTCCAGGCTTGTAAGCGGTGCAGGCACGGGCTCCCTTGCCGAACGTGAGGTCCTTACCGTGTTTACATCGGCCAGGGCCTGCCCGGTGTCTCCACCTTTTCTCAGGCGCGCCTCCGCCCTCATCATAAAGATCTCGGCATAACGCAGCAACACGAGATCGACATTGCTGTAATTATTTCCGTTGGGGGAGGTATGGCTGAACTGGTATTTGGAGACCCTGTAGCCACTGGCATAGCCATTATTGTCGGTAAAATCGATCTCCAGCGTATGATCTACATAATATTCCATATCCGCTTCCCTTCGTTCCCCCAGCGCGTAGATCCTGTATCCGCCGTCGCAGGTATAAAAATTGCCATCGGAATCTTTCCGGGGGCCCCAGGGAGTCCCCCTCAGAATTCCCCGGTCTATTTCAAAGCCTTCGGCAGGAATACAGATATAACGGTCTGCATCATTCCTCGGGGTATACCCGGTAAGATCTCCGTATTCGGCAGGGACATCTACATTGCGCTGATAGAACCTGGCATCTGCTTCCGCAGGATCGGCAGTTCCGTAAGCATCTGCCCAGGTCTGGTAAAATTCGGGAGTAATGGCCGGACCGTCAGTACCGTCTGCATTCGGATATTCGGGTCTGGGAAACAGCGAACCTGACATCGACCAGTAAGCCCAGCGGCTATGATCATTATTGAGAATGCCCCGCTGGTCCAGGGCAAATATCAGCTCCGGATTGTCGTGATTATCATCGTTGAAGAGGTCGAAATATTCCGGAGAAAGGGAGAACTTTCCCGAATCGATAATACTGTCGGAATAGGCGATGACCTTGTCCATTTCCTCCAGGCTGAAATCAGGGGTTCCGTAGGGGTTGCGGTATATTGCGGCATTGAGATTCAATTTAGCCAGAAAACCCCATACGGCAGCCCTTGTCATCCTTCCCGGGCCTCTGTCGTCATTGATAACACCTGCCACTGCGAGAAATTCACCCTCGACATAGTCTACGGCATCCTGCCCGCGAAGTATTTCGGAAATTTCATCCGGTCCCTCCTTTTTAAATACCAGTCCCCAGCTATCCAGCACCAGCATATTGAGATAGGCCCTCAGGGCCCTCATTTCATACAGGGCCTCCCTGGCTTCTGCGTCCTCTTCCGCCAGGGGCGTTAATACCTCAACGGCCAGTACTGCCCTCGAGATATTGGTGGTCAGGTAATTCCATGTCTCCCCCACCAGTCCGTTGCCGGGAGTAATGTTATGTGTATGAACTTCAAGGAATTTTCCTCCGTCATACCACTGGTCGCCTCCCCGTGCCGGGAGTATGGCTTCATCCGAAGGTATCAGCTGTAACCCGTAATACGCGGTGTGCAGGAAGGTCTGCGGAAGAAGCCCGTATGCGGGAGCAATAACCCCGCTTACAGTTTCAGATTGCCCACTCCCCTTCAGGGACTCGTCCAGCACCTCTTCTTCCAGATCGGAACACCCCGGGACGATCAATACGCTGCATGCCAGTAAGGCCGTAAATATCTTATTTTTCATTTATCTCTATTTAATCGTATTAAAATGATATGTTCAGGCCAAAGAGGAATGTCCTGGCCTTGGGATACGTATACCGGTCAATACCAAAAGTCTGGATACCTCCCGAAGCGCTTCCCGTATTCACTTCAGGGTCAAAACCACTATAGTCTGTAAGTACGAACAGGTTTTGCCCCGTGACACTGAGCCGGATGGCATGGACATAATCCCTGATCCCGAGCATTCCGGGGTCCAGGTTATATCCCAGGGTAGCGTTGTTCAGCCGGAGAAAATCACCGCTTTCCAGGTATCGGTCCGACACCTCGTTAGTATTGTTAACCACTTCTTCGGGATACTCGACTGCCTTGTCGGTTGTATTGAACGAGAGGGCCAGGCTTCCTTTGGTAAAATTGGACATGGCGGTATGATTATACACCTGATTTCCGGCTACTCCGTTAAAATTCAATCCGAGATCGAAGTCTTTGTAGGAGAAATTCATATAAAAGGCATAAATAAGATCGGGAAGTGCCTTGCCTACCACCAACCGGTCGTTATCGAGGATCTCGCCATCTCCGTTAAGATCCCGGAACCTGCTGAATCCTTCTTCATTGATGCCGATAAAATCCTTCATATAAAAAGCGCCGATAGGCTCCCCGTTGATGTATCCGTTGATGGTAGCCCCGGTCTGTCCGGCTCCCTGAGCTGCCCCGGTAGCAAGTACCTTATAGGGAGAATTGGCCACCCTGTTCCTGGTCAGGGACAGGTTTCCCCCGATATTATAGGAAAAGTCACCTCCGGAAATATCACTCCTGTAATCCAGGGCGACTTCTATCCCGGTGTTGCGTATCTCCATATCCGGAATATTGGTCCAGAACGTATTGGTAGGCTGTATGGGATCTGAAGGAACTACTTCCAGCAATACATTTTCAGATACTTTCCTGAAGACATCGAGCGTACCTGTCAGCCTGTTATTAAGCACACCGAAATCCAGCCCTATATTGGTCTGCGAAGATACTTCCCATTGTATATCCGGGTTGGCCAGACGGGTGTATACCGTACCGTAAGGATAATCGCCCAGGCCGTTTATATCATCGCCCAGGGGATAAGTGTTATCATCCGCCCGGCTATCGGTATAACTCAGCTGGGTGATCTTGGAAGGGATCTCCTGATTTCCTGTTTTCCCCCAACTGGCCCGCAGTTTGAGGGATGAGAAGGGACTATCATCCATAAAACCCTCCCGGCTTATATTCCACCCGGCAGCTACCGAAGGAAAATATCCGTACTTGTTGTTCTTGCCGAACTTGGACGATCCGTCGGCACGCATGGTAAGGGTAATCAGGTACCTGCCATCGAATCCGTAATTTATCCTCCCGAAAAAAGACTGTAATTCGTTTTTAACAGCTTCCGACCACCGGGTTAACGAATTCCCGGCCGCCTCTATCTGGTACCTGGGTTCAATACCGTTATCCGGAAAGTTCTCATAGGTCCATCCCCTTACCTTGTAAAAGGTTTTCTGGTAGGTATGCCCTAACAGGAAACCTGCAGTATGCTTGTCTTTCTCAAGATCATAGGTAATATAATTCTCTACCAGGGTATTGGAATTGCTGGTATAGTTGATCTCCAGATTCCCGATCTCATCTTCCCGCACGGTATACGGCATATTCTGCTCTTCTCTTTCAGTCGACGAATAATCCACTCCCAGGTTCAGTTTATAGGCAAGCCCTTCTGTGATTTCGAAAGAGGGAGATATATTTGCCAGTATACGGTTATTATTGGCAAAATCCCCGTACAGCTGCTCCCTTATCAAGGGATTAAACTGGTCTCCGCTCAGTACGGGAACCGGTATACCGTTGGCATATGCCGGGTAGGTGGGATTAGACCGCAACATGTCTGAAATAATGGTAGTGGTCAGCGGGCGCTGGTTTTCGGTACGGGTACCGGAAAGGTTGAGCTCCACCTTAAAGCGGTCATCCAGTCCTTTTTGGGCCAGGTTAATACGCCCGGAATAAGTTTTCAGTTCACTGTTTCTCAGGATACCTTCCTGGTCATTGACTCCTGCCGAACCGAAATAGGTGAATTTTTCAGTGCCCCCTCTCATCGAAAAGTTCATATCTTTCGATATGGCTGTCCTGGTGAGTACATCCTGCCAATCGGTACTGCCTCCTTCATCTCTGAGCTCCCCGCCTATGGCATTCACCCGTTCCCTGAATTCAGAAGCACCGAATACATCAATTTTATCAGCCAGCGAGGAAATTGCCGCAGATACCGAAAAATTCATCTCCGTCCTGCCTTCCTGTCCCTTTTTGGTGGTTATCACGATTACGCCATTGGCGGCCCTTGCCCCGTATATGGCTGCTGCAGAAGCATCCTTGAGTACATCTATCTTCTCGATATCGTGTGCATTGATAAAATTCAGCGGATTTGCCGGCACCCCGGTATCAGTATTGTCCAGGGCAAACCCGTCCACCACATAAAGCGGGGTGGTACCGGAACGCAGACTCCCTATCCCGCGGATAATCACATCCTGCGAGGCCCCGGGTTCTCCACTTACGGCAGACACATTGACCCCTGCCACCTTGCCCTGCAATAACTGCCCCGGATTGGATACGATTCCCTTATTAAAATTTTTCTCGCCCAGGGAAGCAATGGCTCCTGTCACATCCGTCTTCCGCTGTGTACCATACCCTACCACCACCACATCTTCCAGCAGGGCCATATCCGGAATCATCTGTATATCAACCTCCCGAAGGTCGTTTACAGGGATATACTGTGTTTTATAACCTATATAGGAAATTTCAAGTACGGCACCCTCTTCTTCTACCTCTAAACTAAAAACCCCGTCAAAATCAGTACTGGTACCGTTTGATGTTCCTTTTTCCACGACGGCCGCCCCGGCCAGGGGAACACCGTTTTCATCGGTTACCGACCCGCTTACCGTACGGTAGGCCACCTCCACCACCCTTTCGGGAGCTGTACGGTTGACATCTATGGATACAGTCTGGTTCACCCTCCTGAAAGTAAGCCTGCTCTCACGGGCTATCAGTTCAAGGACCAAACGCAATGATATATTGCGGCCCGAAATATCGTAGGTATCACTTATTCGTGCCACTTTCCTGTCATAGACAAACCTGAAGGAAGTCTGTGCTTCTATATCCCTTAATATTTCTACAACTGTAGCATTCCCGACAGCTATGTTTACATTATAGCTTTCCAGCTTCTGTCCCCTCACACCGGCAGCCAGTACCGGATTGAACAGTGACAGCGCCATAAACAAGAAAAAAGTTTGGAATGTCAATGTGATAAATTGTTTTAATGTTGGCAATTTCATATTTTCACATAAGGTTTAATGATTATTTTTTCTGAATTGTTAAACATCAGGTGGCCCGTTACCGCTCGCCAAAGTGTTTCGGGCTGCCTTTTTTACGGTGGATATTCTCTCATAAGCATGTTTATTTAGTACGGTTAGTTTAGGTTGTTATTCGGCACACGTCCCCTTTATCAGGATCTTATGATCTTCGCCGTATTCGAACCGTATTCCTTTTTTGGCATACCGGATACTCTCCAGGACTACCGCCAGTAACTGATTGTCATAGGTTGCGGTGAGGTGGCATTCCTTCAGTGCCCTGTTTTCAAAAATAAACCTTACCCCGTACCATCGTTCCAGCCGGGAAGCTACCTCTTCCATTGTGGCATCATCAAACCTGATAATCCCGTCTTTCCAGAGCAGGAAAGAATCCGGGTCTACGGTATCCTTCGAAAATGTCCCCGAATCCCGGTCGTATACACCCTGCTCATACGGGTCGAGATACATTTCATTTCCGGCAGAAGCTACTTTCACCTTACCGGTAGCTACGGTTACCACTACCTGCTTTTCACCGGGAAAGGTGCTCATGTTGAAAGAGGTCCCTAAAACGGTGGTCTCTACTTCACCCGAACTGATAACAAAGGGGCTTTCAGTATCTTTGGCTACATTAAAGAAGGCTTCCCCGCTAAGCTCTACCCTGCGTAAGGGAGCCGTAAAATCTTTCGGAAACCGGATCGTACTCCCGGAATTCAAACGGACTTCCGTCCCGTCTGAAAGGGTAAGATTCAATTTCTGCCCCCAGTCGGTACTCTTTTCTACCATTACCGGTTCCGCCTCGTTTTTTACATCAGCCTGCTGATACCATATCCTGATCCCGAGAAATACAACCAGCAATGCAACGGCGGCTTTCCATATGGCAGTATGCCGAAGGCTCCTCTCTCTTCTTTGCCATTGTATTTTGCGCTGCAACCGTTCCCTTACCTGCCTTCTGTGCGCAGCATCCCTGAAAACCATTTTCCTGCCGGTTATCAGGATACCGTCAAACTGCTCCAGGAGCATTTCTTCCTCTGTCGTAATAGTACCCTCAAGGTACTTGTCCATCAGCTTTTTTATTTCCTTTTCAGTCATTGCAGATACGTTACAGTTAATAGTATCTGAAACATCCTGTCACGCACATCCGGTGAGCAAGGATTAACAATTACTTAAAATTGGGGATCCCGGGGTTAACATTTAGATAAAAATGACCTTGTTAAAGAAGAAACAAAATAAACAGGGCAAGATCTTCACGGAACTTACGCAGGGCAAATGAGATCTGGTTTTCTACGGATCGTCTTGAAATATTGAGTATTCCGGCAATTTCCCCATTACTCATATTATTTACACGGCTCATGATGAAAATTTCCCGGCAGCGGTCAGGCAAGGTAGATAATACCGCGTCTACACGACCGGCGAGATCAGTGAGGTCTTCTTCAAGAACAGCTTCAGAAGGGGTGGTCAAGGCATATGCAGCCTCTACCTGCGTCCTGTCAAATCTGCGGTTTTTCAGGGCATAATAACAGCGGTAACGAATCGCCTTGTAAAGATAAGATCTGATATTCCGTATCTCTGTCTCCTTTCTCCGTTCCCAGTAATCAATCCAGACTTCCTGTACCAGGTCTTCTGCCACGGCACTGTCGGCAACAACAGAACAGGCATAGGTATACATCGGCTCCCATAACAGGTCGAACAAATTGCTAAATGCAGTTGTATCCGAGTTGCGCACCCGTACGGCATATTTGTCTGTGATATCCATAAATTTTTCAGATGCCTGCTTACACGCAAATTACTTAAAAATAAAACATACGGATATTACGTTATTGTAAATTCGGGATCAGGAATGGCATACTTTCCCGGAAAGACTTAAGGTAAACCATGCCCTTCCTTCACCTCTCCGATATCTACAAAAACAAAAACGGCAGGAATGTGCTATTACACTCCTGCCGTCATCATATACGGTGGCTCTTCTTATTTGGCAATATTCACCGACCTGGTTTCCCTTATTACGGTGATCTTTACCTGTCCCGGATAGGTCATATCGGTTTGTATCTTTTGCGATATCTCAAAAGAGAGCTCGGCTGCCTTGTCGTCATTTACCCTTTCACTTTCCACAATTACCCTCAGCTCCCGGCCCGCCTGTATGGCATAGGCTTTCTTAACGCCGTTAAACCCGAAAGCTATGTCCTCGAGATCCTTAAGACGCTGTATGTATGAATCCAGCACCTGCCTTCTGGCCCCGGGCCTTGCACCACTGATCGCATCGCACACCTGTACTATGGGGGCTATCAGCGATTTCATCTCCACCTCGTCGTGGTGCGCCCCGATAGCATTGCACACATCGGGCTTCTCCCCGTATTTCTCCGCCCATTCCATACCGAGGATGGCGTGGGGCATTTCGGTTTCCGATTCCGGCACTTTTCCTATGTCGTGAAGCAACCCTGCCCTTTTGGCAAGTTTCGGGTTGATCCCCAGTTCAGCCGCCATTACGCCACAAAGCTTGGCCACTTCCCTGGAATGCTGCAACAGGTTCTGTCCGTATGAAGAACGATATTTCATACGCCCCACCATCTTTATGAGCTCAGGATGAAGACCGTGGATACCGAGGTCAATCACAGTTCTTTTACCCACCTCGATGATTTCCTCCTCGATCTGCCTGGTTGTTTTCTGCACGACCTCTTCAATACGTGCCGGATGTATCCTTCCGTCGGTCACCAGCTTGTGCAGCGACAAACGGGCGATTTCCCTTCGCACGGCATCAAAACAGGACAATATAATGGCTTCGGGCGTATCATCAACAATAATTTCAACTCCGGTAGCCGATTCCAGTGCCCTGATATTACGGCCTTCCCTCCCGATAATCCGCCCTTTGATATCGTCAGATTCCAGGTTAAATACCGATACGCAGTTCTCTATGGCCTCTTCCGTACCGATACGCTGTATCGTGTTTATGATCAGTTTTTTGGCCTCCTGCTGTGCAGTAAGTTTTGCCTCTTCCAGCGTATTCTGGACATAGCTCATGGCATCAGACCTGGCCTCCGACTTCAGGGATTCCATCAACTGGCTTTTGGCTTCTTCCGCCGGTAACCCGGAGATAATTTCCAGCTGTTTTACCTGGCTCTTGTGCAGTTTGTCTACTTCCGCCTGTTTCTTTTCGAGAATTTCCAGCCTGTAGTCGTAGTCCTTTGATTTTACCTCCAGCTCGTCGTTGAGTTTTTTGTTCTTCGAAAGCTCCCCGTTCACCTGGGCCTCCTTGTCGCGGGTACGCTTTTCTATCTCTGCAATTTTCTTGTCCTTTGCCACGATCACCTTTTCGTGCTCTGCCTTCAGTTCGAGAAACTTTTCCTTGGCCTGGAATATCTTGTCCTTTTTTATACTCTCACCTTCCGCCCGGGCTTCCTTTACTATGGAAGCAGCTTCTCCCTTTGCATCGGAAATAATTTTGGAAGCGTTTTTCTTCTCCATAATCTTCGCGAAAACGATCCCGAGGGCTACTCCAATTATACCCGCTACAATAATCATAGTTATATCCATCTTATTATCAGTTTAATAAAAAAAAGCCTACATCGGCAAGGGTTATGTATAAACTCCTATAGACAAGTTTAGGGCTAACCGGCTGATCAAGGATCCGTCCTGTCCGGAAAACCGGCAACGGCATGCTTTTACAACCGCAACTCACCCTTTTTAATTTGAATAATGTTGAGTTTATCAAACTATAATACCAATGTAGGCAGTACCTTATTTCTATTTAAAGAACTTCTTTCATTTATGAACTAAGTTGAGAATGAAGCAGTTCGTTCAACGCCTCCAGGCGTTTTACGACCTCATCATCCCCTCTTTCCTTATCTATACTTTTCTGCTCCAGCTGCGAGGCAAACTGCAAGGCACACATGGCCAGTACATCCTGTTTGTCCCTGACGGCATAGTTCTGTTCAAACTGTTTTACAAGCCCCTCTATACTCTTGGCCGCCTTCCTCAGTCCCTCTTCCTGGGAAGGATCTATGGTAAGCGGATATACCCTGTCGGCTATGGATATTTTTATTCTGAGCTTGTCATCCATGTTTTTTACAGATCGCCTTATTCCGAGAGTTGTGCAATACAACTGTCAATCTCCCGTATTAAAGTATTTATCTTAAGCTTAGTTTCTGTTTTGCTTTCACTACTGCCCAACATTGCATTTGCCAGCTTGAGGGCCTTATACTTTTCCTCCCAGTCGGTTATGACGGTCTCTTTTTCCGCCAGAACCTTTCGGGAGAGGGTTAATTCCTTTTCAAGTTTAAGATTGTGTTGCCTTAAAATCTCCATTTTGTGAAGCAGCTTACTGATCTTATTTTCCAAGGAATCAACTATTTCGGTAATATTCCCCATACCTGCAAATAACAATTCATCTGTCTACAAAGTTAACATACCTGTTTATACTTCGCAATAGTTTATCATTTTTTTATCGCATTTCATCAACGGTCCCCGGAGTAAAAAACGGGGTTTCTCCTGTCCTGAAGGGGCTAAACACCGGCTCTAAAACAGTTTCTGTTGTTTATCAGCAAGGGTTTGGGGTATTTTGAGTCCGGCCTTTAGAGCACTGTTAAGCTGCTCTATAAGATACGCTGATAATAAGGGGGAAGCCTGCTCGAGGTTCTGGTGCACAAAAAAATGTATGCGTTTTAATCCCTGGTCGGTCCATAGCTTTAAACGTTTTACCCAATCGTCCAGCCTGTCGTAATCGCTGGGGTGATTGGCACCCACATAACGTACAAAGGCTTCATTATTGGTCAGTCTCATATGCATGAGATCCCTTCTGCCCGCAGTATCCACTACAATATTGGCCACATTGTTCTCCCGTAGCAAATGACAGAGCTCATCGGCAACCGCAGCATCGTTGAACCAATCGGTATGCCGGAACTCCACGGCAAGGGGAATCCCGGCAGGCCACTGTTCTATAAAAGGGATTACCCGGTCAAAATTTTTAGGTGCAAAATTATTGTGCATCTGCAAAAATACCGTGCCGAGTTTTTCCCTGAGGTGCACCACACCTTCCAGGTATTCTTCCAGCGGGGCTTCGAAATCGAGCAAACGCTTAAGATGGCTTACCCGCTGGTTGACCTTCGGAAAAAAACGGAAGTCCTCCGGCACCTTATCATACCATGCGGAGAATTGCGACGGGGGAAAATTCCTGTAAAAGGTAGCATTCAGTTCTATAGCGTTAAATTGCGTAGCGTAATACGCCAGTTCGTCTTTTGTTCCCCTCGGGTAAAAGTTCTTCAGGTCCTGCCGGTTCCACTTGGCGCAGCCTATACAGATCTCCGGGGCTCCCTTCCCTTTGCCGGATGCCAGTACCCCTGCCGTATCCGGATGGTCTTCCGGGAAAGAGAAATTAACGTTTTCGGGATGGTCTACTTTTCCAAATTTCATGTATGCGGTTTTAATCAGTTTTTTACAAAGTACGGATAATTCTTTAAAAGCAGACGGAACATTGGCTTTTCCATGAAGAGAGCTGTATGCCGGAACACGACCCCACACCTCCGGAGGACGAGCTTGTATCTGATCCTGCCACTTTTCCTGAGCGGCCGTCAATGACATTGCCCCCAAGGTGTGCAGAGATTTCAGAATACTATTAAACTCTGATCCGGTTTACTGTAAACTGTTGTGTTCCAAAAAATAATTGGTGATCAGGGTATATAGGTGAATTGAAGTATTTGTTCCTTCAGAAATACCGTGGGATCGGTTTGGATAGGCCATCATGTCAAACTGTTTGTTGTTTCTTATAAGTTCATTCACCAGATATTCCATATTCTGATAATGCACATTATCATCCCCTGTACCGTGAATGAGCAATAAATTTCCTTCCAGGTTTTTCGCATAAGTGGCCGGAGAGCCTTCAATAAACTTCTCTTTATCCATACCCGGCAACCCCATGTAGCGTTCCTGATAAATATTGTCGTAAAACAGCTGATTCGCCACACCGGCCACGGCCACACCTGTCTGGTAAATTTCAGGATATCGGAAAAGCAGGTTTTGCGTCATGGACCCCCCACCGCTCCAGCCCCATACATTCACACGTTTTTCATCTAAAAAACCGTACTTGTTGAGTACTTGTTGCGCTGCCAGTGCCTGGTCGCGGGTATTGAGAACGCCTACTTTCCGGTAAATGCTTTTACGCCAGTCACTTCCTTTTAAACTCGGCGTTCCCCTATTGTCGATGTTTATAACCACAAAACCTTTTTGTGCCATAAAAATCTCATATAATCCAATCCACTGATCTATCGCCACCGCTCCCCAGGGTTCCCCGTATACATGAAATAATACCGGATATTTTTCAGAGTCCTCGAAATTGGCAGGTTTGGTCATCCGGCCATCCATCTGAATGCCTTCTTCTGTAGTTACCTTAAAAAATGAAGTTTCGGGTAGCGCCAGTGTTTGCAGTTTATCTTTTAACTCTTGATTACCAACCAATGTTTTTATGGTCTTATGGTTGGGCAGGCTTACTAAACTCACGGTATTCGGGATGCTTACATTTGAGTATTTATGGATCGCGTATTTGCCATTTGGCGAAACATCATAAATGTTTACACCTTCAAATTGCCGGGGGGTAATTTTGGTGAGTTTCCCTTTTCCGTTTAGCGGAACACTGTATAAATAACGTTGTGTAGCATTGTCCGGGGAAGCTATCAGGTATAAGTTTTTCCCATCGGTTTCGTAATAAGCCGCAACATCATAATTTCCGGGGGTCAATAAAGTTTTCTTTCCGGTTATCAGATCAATCTTGTAAATATGTCTCCAGCCGTCATTTTCTGTCATTCTCAAAAAGGCCCTGCCATTATCTACGATCAACTGATCGTTATTTCCCCACTGATTTGAAGAAATATCCGGATAGCGCAAATCCACCCAGGTTTCTTCAGTTTCCGTATAAATTTTATTTAAGCCGGAAGTCGAGGGTTTATACGTATAAATATTAAGTTTATTCTGTTTTCTATTCATCTGCTGGATCAATAACAGGTCTTCATTGATCCATTGCATTGCCGGTATATAATGCTGGACAGGGTCTCCCGGAACCGGAATCCAGTTAACTTCCGAAGTTTTAGTATCCACCAGACCGATTTTTGCCGAAGAGGGATCAAATCCTGCCTTTGGATATTGCAGGGCAATAGGTTCGGAATATACCGAATCTGTGTTATTGATCATGTAAAAGGTACCGATCTCAGAAGCATCTAATTGCCAGAAAGCTATTTTCGATGCATCAGGACTCCACATAAAGCCATCACGCATCCCGAATTCCTCTTCATAAACCCAGTCAAAGGTACCATTGATAATATCTCCGTTACCCTCCCGGGTTAACTGTATAATTTCTCCGGTTTTAAAATTTTCCTTATAAATATTGAAACCCTGAACGTAAGCTACAAACTGATTATCTTTAGAAAACTTCGAAAACATCAGGGATGAAGCGGGAAAATCCTTTCCTAACTGCATTAAACTACCGGTATCAAAATCATATACCCAAAAATCTCCTTTGGTGTTGGAGCGCCAGACTCTGCCGGAATTGGTAAAAATCATCACCTTACTTTCATCTGGTGACAGGGAGAAATCTTCAATATTCAAATATTTGCCATCTACTGTTAAATTTTCGGCAGGAAGGTAACTGCTTCTTTTATAGTTTTTACTTTCATAACGTACAAGCTCATCATGCCCGTTTTTATTCCTTTCTATACTTACAAAGGCATTACCATCTTCAATCCAGAAAATTGGTCGTTGATAATCACTGCTGAATTCCCCGGAAGAATAAATACGATCTAAGGTGAGAAGAGAATCATTCTCCTGGGCCTTTCCAGAAAGAGAAAGTGCCGTGAATAACAGACCAAAATACAGATATCTTAAGCTGCGAAAGTGGTTCATGACAGAGTGTGGATATTCACCTCTTTGAGCGTATAAGGTAAGTTGAACTGAAGTAAAAAATATGGACATAATAATTTTTTTCATCATACTCCGAATCTGGCTTTGCAACAATTAAAAGATGGAAAAGTTTCCATTTCCATGCCAGAATAATTAAAAGGAAATTTTTCAAGAGTTAAATTTGTAAATAATAAAGAAAAAAAGCAACCTGTTTACCTTATAAAGATAATATAGTACCATATAAGGATAATATCTTTAGTATGGAGAAACACATTGATTCATTTTATTTTTTTATTATTTACATATTGTCCACTAGCAACACGTTGAATTTATGTCTGTCAGGGTCAGCAAATACAAATCCATAGTAATTATTTTCGTCCCTGTGTAAGTCTCGAAAAACCTAACCACCTGCTTTTCTTACTTTGGCTTCAAATTCCTGTACCTCTTCCTCTGCGGAAAGTGTAAAACAATTTCATCGGTTTTAGGTTATATACTTCTACACCATCTCAGCCAGCTTCTCTTCTGCCTGCCAGAGCTGAAAGTATTTACCTTCCTGCTGCATAAGCTCTTCGTGTGTCCCTTCTTCGATCAGCTCACTTTCCTGCAGCACACAAATCTTATTGGCGCCGATAATGGTTGATAACCGGTGCGCTATAACCAGGACCACTTTATCCCTGACCAACTCGTCAATAGCCTTCTGTATGGCCAGTTCGCTAAGCGAATCCAGGGAAGAAGTCGGCTCGTCCAGGATAACGACAGGTGTATCCTTGAGCAATGCACGGGCTATGGAGATCCGTTGCTTTTCCCCTCCGGAAAAACTGTTTCCCATTTCACCTAATTTTGTTTCGTAGCCTTTTGGAAGCTGTGTGATGAAATCATGGCACTGCGCTCTTTTAGCGGCGTCAATCACTTGTTCAGGTGTAGCATCCGGCTTGCCCATTTTTATGTTTTGTTCAATGGTATCATCAAACAGATACACATCCTGGAACACGACGGAAATCTTGTCCATCAGGTCTTCGGTTTTGAAATACCGTATGTCTTGTCCGCCGATGTAAACAGAGCCTTCCGTGGGGTCGGCATATCGCAAAACCATTCGTGTCAAGGTGGTTTTTCCCGAACCGGAAGGTCCTACAAAAGCCACAATGGATTTTTCGGGAATGTGCAGGTTGATGTTTTTCAATGCATATTCACCGGAATCTTCGTATTGAAAACTCAATTTTTCAAACCTGATATCAAAGCTTTCGGTTTTTGCAGATGTCTCCGGCTGTGATAATGGTTTGACTGAAAACAGGGCGTTCATCTTTTTTACGCCGGCTTCCATCAGGCTAAAGAACATCGTCATCGGCACCAGGATGGAAATCACCTCGGTAAACCGGATAACGATAATCATCATAACGATAACATATATCGATTCGGAACTGCCACCAACCACAAAAAGAATACCTAAAGCCAGTATTACCAGGATACCTATTTCTACAGCAGTTGTAATGATAAGATTGGGCCTTCCTCCCTTTCCGTGTCCGTAAGCTTGTACCTGATGGACTTTATCTACGGTCTTGCCGAGTTTCTCTACGGTTTTTTCCACACCTTCGGATGCTTTCAGCACAGGCAAACCCTGTATGTATTCGATACATTCGGTGCTCAATTCGTTGTTGACATCATTCAGGTATTGCATTCCCCTGTCAAATGCGGGTTTCCGCCAACGATAAAACGGTATGATGGCGGGAAAAATAATCAGTATCGCCAGTCCGAGTTTCCAGTCGACAAACAAGGTGGCTATGCCAACCGTTACCGGGATTACAATGCCCATCATCATTACCGAACAAACGGTGAACACGAACAAGGTGACTTCTTCTACATTGGCACTGATGATTTCTGCCAGGTCACCGGAACGCCGGCGGGAAAGGAATTGCATAGGTATACGCCGCAACTGCATACCCAGGTTTTTACGCATCCGGTATTGGGCTTCGGACGCATGGCCGTTGAAATCGTAATTGTTGGCTATCCAGCTGAACAGGGTGCTTATGATAAAAAAGGCGGCCACGAACCACATTAATTCCATAGTATGTTCGTATTCTTTGGCAATAATGCTTTTGAAAACCGGGTAAAATACCGCATAGGCCAATCCCTGAAAAACATAAGAAACGGCCATTAGCAAGAGTGATGATCTCAATTTGGATTTATGGGCCCCGGCGGCATTGATTAAATCTTTGAAAACCTGTATATCGGATTTGTTTGTTGACATAACTGCAATAAGTAGGGGTTAAACATTTTTGATGTGCCAATTCCGGGCTTCCTGATATGAAGCCCAAACCTGCCGATAGCTGCCTTTCTGCGTGATGAGTTCGGAATGATTGCCCCGCTGGATGACTTTTCCTTTTTGTAGAACCAGAATCTGGTCGGCTTTTTTAATGGTTTCCAACCGGTGGGCAATCATAATAACGGTTTTGTCCTGCATCAGGTTTTTGAAAGCCTGCATCAGTTTGTACTCGTTTTCGGTATCGGAAAAGGATGTGGCTTCATCCAATACCAGAATTGGCTTATTGCTCAATATGGCCCTTGCTATGGCCAAGCGTTGTTTTTGCCCTCCGGAAAAATTGATACCCCGTTCCTGGATCAATGTGTCATAACCATCGGGCAGTTGCATAATCTCATCATGGATACCTGCAGCTTTGGAGGCGGCTGTCACCTGCTCCCTGTCGGCTTCTTCCATTCCTTTTTTGATATTGTTTTCTACGGTATCATGAAAAATAAAGGAATCCTGAAATACAAATGACAATTGCGCCATCAGCGTTTCCAGCTTCATATCCTTCACATCTACGCCTCCGATTTTAATACGGCCTTCCTGTACGTCCCAGAATCTTGGTATCAATCTCAATATGGTGGATTTTCCCGAGCCGGAACTGCCGATGATGGCGGTAAATGATTTTGGTGCTATAGTAAAACTGATGTCTTCCAATGCTTTTTCTTCCCTGCCCTCATAAGTAAAGGAAACATTTTCAAACACCACCGAAGCATCGGCGGGTTTCAGGTCTTTGTCCGATGGTTTTATCGGTTTTACATTCAGCACTTCTTCAATGCGTTTGGCACTGATCTCTGCCCGGAAAGTCAGGTTCATAATGGATCGAAACGTGTGTAATGATTCAACCAGTGCGGTACCCAACAGCAAGGAAATGATCAATGTCAAAAAACCGATCTGGCCGTTCATATACCAGAAAGAACCCACCAGCAGTAATACGATAAACGTAGGCAGCGGATTCAGGATAAACATAGAAATACGCATCCCCAGGCCATATTCTTTATAGTAATCGGTCAGTATTTTCTTGTAATTTTCCAGCGCATCGTCAAATCGTACAAAGGAAGTTTTTCCTCCGTCAAAAACCCTTACGATAGGCATAGCCTGTACATACTCGATCACCGATACATTGATGGCTTCCTTGGAATCATTGAATTTTTTGTAAACGCCTTTATTGCGGCTCATAATAAAAATAAAAATGAGGACACCCAGCAATACAATTCCAACGGAGATCAATGCCACCCTCCAGTCAAAATAAAACAGGATAATCAGTGAAACAATAGGAAAAACGTAAGCGCGCGCATATAACGGCGTGGCATCTGCCACAAAACCGTGCAGGGAACGCACATCGTCGTTGAGCACTTTAGTCAATCCGCCCGAACCTTTTTCGGTAATATAGCCGAGAGGCAAAATGGCCAGGTGCCGTGCAACCTGCATACGCAAAACGGCTTCCAGCTCAAAAGCCGCATAATGCGACCTATCGAACGCATTGAGGCGGGTAACATAACTGATAACGGTGGATATAAGCATTCCGCCGAGGAAATACAGCACTTGCCGGGTATCGCTGTTAAACAGTGCATTTATCAGAAACGCCAACAACAGCAGGTTAATAATGCTGAATACGGATGATAACCCGGAAGTGATCATAGCCATATTGATTTTCCTGCGTACAGGGCCGATGATCTTCCAAAGGATATTTTTCTTCTCCATGGTCTATTCTAAAATTTGAATGCCAAACTTCCGACAACATTGGCCAGCGCCTGAGGATTGGCCGTTTGGTACCCTATCCAGTAATGTTTATTGGTAATATTATCGTAACGCACCCCTATACGAAACCTCTTGGTATCGTAAAAGGCATTGGCGTTCAGGATAAAATATTCGGGCAGTATAAAGTCTCCGGTAACATTGTTATCACTGGCATAATTTCCACCCAAACCAAATCCCAGGCCCTTGATGTTACCATCCAGGAACCGGTAATTGACATTGAAATTTGCCAGCCATTTAGAACCGGCATCAACCGGTCTTGTGCCAACAAGAGCCGGATTGACCTTGTTTTCAGTGACTTCGGCATCGTTATAACTAATCCCCCCGATAAGCGAAAACCCTTTTACCAGATACGCATTTACTTCAAGCTCAACTCCCTCGCTGGTCAATTCGCCGGCCTGTGCCTGTACATATTGCATACTGCTTGTCAACTCTCCGGTGAGTAACAGCGAATTTTTCACTTTGATATTGTAATAACTCAATGTGGCATTGATCCTGTTTTGAAGCACGTTCATTTTCAATCCGCCTTCCCATTGATTGCCTTTTTCGGGATCTGATAATAGAGCGTTGCCATCTGTATCGGCTATATAATAGCCATTGCTTTTGAAACTGTTCTGGTAATTTCCGAATACCGAAAATTTATTGCGAAAAATCTCATACACCACTCCCAGTTTAGGCGACCACGCCGACTGGCTGTAAGCCGGTGAAATACTGTTTGATGTCATTGTATAACCGCCACCGAAATCATTGCTTTCATAGCGGATTCCTGCCATAATGTTCAAGCCTTCAACCGGTGTCAGTACATTGGATATGTAGCCACTGTACGTATTCAGGTTTCCTGTGGACAGATAGGTGGCAGGATTGGGCGTATTATCGTAGATGGCCTGTACCGCTTTACCATTAAAACCGGAATAATCCGCACCGCTGAACGGGACCCAGTCGAAATAGGTAGATATGAATTTCTGGTCGTCCTTGGTACGCATATAATCAAAACCGGCCACCGTACGGTTTCTTACGTTACCGAAATTGTAATCCAAATTGAAATTTTGCTGCACCTGGAAATAAGTCTTTTTGCTGTTAACGGTGGACTGGTCAAATCTCAAAAGCCCTATCTCGGTGTCGGCCGGATCCTGGGTAAATGTGCCTTTGGGAACGATGTAAAAGGCAGGGTTAGGCCCATCCGAAAACGTATAGGAGGTACTGATATTGGTAGAAGACCGGATATGGTTATTGATCTTGTAGTTCACCTGTCCGGATAAATTCCTGACTTTGGCTCTCGTTTTCAAGCCATCGCCTATATAAGACTGCTTGTAGTCCAGTCCCAGAATATCTTCGAGATCGTTCATATCAGCTATTCCGAGAGCAGGTACAGAAGCAGGGCTGAACAGGATCTGTTCGGGGATTGCTTTGGTGTCAAACATTTCAAAATCAACCTGAATGTCCAACCTGTCATTGGGTTTGTACAACAAAGAAGGCGTGAAGGCGAAATGTTCATTTTTGGCATCTTTCTTCTGGAAATTGCCGCTATTGGTATAGGCGGTATTGATACGGAACATCAGTTTGTTGTCTTTCGTAACCGGCGTGTTGACATCTGCTCTTGCCCTGTAATAATTATAACCTCCTGCAGCCACGGTTACATTCCCGGCAAAGGTTTCAAATGGTTTTTTAGTTATCCGGTTGATGACACCACCATAAGAAGTAACGTTACTCCCAAAAAGCGTGGCAGAAGGACCTTTAAGCACTTCCACTTTTTCAATATTTATGGCGTCAATCGCCGTAGTAACCGGAGCGACAAGGCCGTTCCGCAAGGAGTTATTGGCAAGAAAACCCCGTAACACAACATACGAACCTCCATCACCGGCCCGGTTGGTTGCGTTCCATTTTTTCTGCAATCCGGTAACGTTCCGATAGGCATCATCTACCGTGAACAGAACCTGGTCTTCCAAAACCGATTGATCAATACTGGAAAAGGCTTGAGGATTTTCTATAAAGTTTAACGGCATCTTATTAGATGTCGATGTGTTTTTTTTGATATAGCCATCGATCACCACCTCTTCCAGTTCCAATGCATTTTCTCGTGGGCTAAGTACTATAACCAATCCTATTGCGGGAAGATTCACCTCTTCTCTGTCTATGTGATATGCCGTATGGTCAAAGACCAGAGCAGCCTTTTCCCCATTAATGTCCGGAAACTCAAAATAACCGTTTTCATCGGTTAATGTGGTTAGGGATGTCTTTTCTATTTGGACCTGTACCGATCTCAACAGTTTTCCATCGTCGGATTTTACTATACCCGAAATTTTGTGTTGTGCACAGAGAGGGCTAAGACAGCCTGCGATTACTATGAAAATGATGGTGGAGAATACTTTTCTTGTCATATGAATATATCCTGTGTTAGTTTAAACCATATTTACAACGATCATTATTTAGAAACATTATAAATAAATTATCTTTGCAAAAGTAATTGTTAAATACTCGGGCGCCATAACGCAAAACCAAGTAAAAAAGACGTCAAACTTGATAACATAAGAGGGTATGAAAGTTTCGATAAGTACCGCCGACGGAATAGAATTGAGATCTGAAAACTATTCATTCCATGAATTAAAAAGTGATGAACCCGTACGGGATACAATAACCACGTACAACAACGGTTATTTTAGTGGCACAGTACGCGAAATATCGTTTGGGGGCGTATTTATTGCCCACAGCAATTTGGCCGTGGAAAATTTAATGATAGGTGATTTCATCAGCGATACCGAAGCCATAGAGATCCATTTTATGCTGAAAGGACATAGTTATGTGAAGGACAAAAATTCCGGATACCATATAGACGTTAATGCCAACACACATGATATTTTTTATATGAACGGAGTAGAAGGCCGCACTGAATCAATTGGTGCTCCTATGGAATTCTTCCAGATCATTCTTTTGCCATCTTTTTACAAAAAACACTTCCCGTTTGATCTTCCGTCGATGGAAAATTTCCGGAATGCGATAGAAAACAAATTGACGTATAAGATTATCTCTGATCACAAAGTCGCCATCAATTACGAAATCTATAAGGTTATTAATGATATACTGCAATGTCATAGAACTGACGGGTTAAAAAAAATATATTTGGAATGTAAGATATTAGAACTTTTAATCTTGCAGATAGACAGCCTCACAGGGAATTTAAATAAGATGGTAACCCCAAAAGCTGAAATAGAAAAAATATACGCCGCCAAAGAATATATTGAAAATAACCTGAACGAAAACTGTACGCTTATGGATATGGCACACAAGTTCAACACCAATGAGTTTTCACTGAACAGTGGCTTTAAAAAACTTTTCGGAACAACGATATTTCAATACTGGTTAACGTGCCGATTAAAAAAAGCGGTCCATTTAATAGAATATGAAAATCTAAATATCAATGAAGCTTCATACGAAGTTGGCTATAAAAACCCTCAACACTTTACAGCTGCATTTAAGCGTAAATATGGTTTTCTCCCGAGTAAACTCAAGAAAGAATAGATACTATAGATACTTCGCAAATACAGTTTTTGATTCACCTTGATTGCATAGGGCGGCTGGCATAGGAAAGCCATTCACTATCAACAATACTATTTTCTCCAAACTTTACACCGAAGTTTTTCCACAGTTTTCACCACAGTCCTGTGGTAAACATCCCTTCCGTTTTAAATACCGAATTTGACAGATAGGTTTGTTTCATTAGTTTTTTTATCTGACTATTACACTAATTCCACAAACTCTTTTTCAATCTCTCTAATCACTTTTTTCTGTATCTGTAGATCGGAGGTGGCTTTTTTCCATTTTCAAACTTTTGGATTGTAAAGCGTGATAGGTCTAATGCGTCTGCAGGGATCAATCAATTCAAATCAAATGACTGCCCAAAAACAACAAAACCCTGCAAATCATAGATTTTGCAAGGTTTTGATAAGCATTGTAAATTTTAAAAGTGACCTCGCCAGGATTCAAACCTGGAACCTCTTGAGCCGTAATCAAGTGCTCTATTCAGTTAAGCTACGAGGCCATTTTGCGGGTGCAAATATATGTATATTTCCATCCCAAACAAAGAAAAACATATAGAAAAGCAGAAGTTTTACTGCAGGTAAAAAGCACGCCTTCCCTATTTCCCTGAGAATAAATCAGAAGCAGGAGTTATGCCGGTATTTTTTGAATGGCCTGACTTATCCTTATTACCGGGATTCCTTGCTACCCTTCTAATCCGGTATTGCCACAGACGGTATCCCCAACAGACCGTTGTTTTCCACCAGTTTCTTATGGAGCAGTCCGCCCAGGTGGTACCTGTCTTTTTCCAGTACCCGAACAAATTCTTCCGTGGCCCGGCTGTACTCCCCTAATCCCAGTTTACCAAGACCTATAAGATAATGGCAGTGGATCTGGTTGCGCACGTTCAGATCTTCCTCCCAGATAAGCAGGTCGGGAAGTGAAACCGCAAAATAATCGATCTTTACCTGGTCTCCGGTATGCTGTTCTCCGTATTCGATAAGCTTTTGAAATCGCTGTCCGGCTTCTCCGGAATTGCCGAGTTTAAGGAAAGCTATTCCCTGGTAAAAGATCATGTCGGGCTGCTGGTCGTTATAGTAGAAAGCCGGCAGGGGTTCGGAGCTTCCACGGGTAGCTTTCTCCCAGCTCTTACGTGCCTTGTCACGATCTCCAAGAACCTCGTAGGCACAACCTTCCCAGTAATGGATATCGTTCTCCTGTGCTCCCTGTAACTTGCCTTCCCCGAGATTATGGGGATAGGACCTGGCGGCCTGCAAATGCTCCAGGGCTTCCCTGCCCTTCTGTCGGTACAAAAGGATCTTGGCCCGTTCCACATGCGCAGTAACATACTGCCCCGTAATTTTACCTTCTCCTCCTTCCCAGGGATGGAATTTTCGCGAGGCCAGAAGTTCAAGGGCCTTCTCATGAGCACCCGTAATATTGTACAGGGAAATTCGCTCCAGATAGAGGTCATCTCTCGTATCCACAAGTTCCAGGTTTGTTTCGAGAAACTGCAACCTCTCTTCTACGGGCCTGTTTATCTTCTTGTACAACTGGTCCAGTTCCATCAGGACACGGGCATTCTTATCCAGTTCGAAAGCGCTTTCCAGGTATGTTACGGCATCTTCCGGCCGGCCTGCCTTGTTGTAACAGATCAGGGCGAGGTTCCGGAGCACCAGGGGAAAATCACCATCCAGTGCACGGGAACGCTCCCAGCATTCGAGTGCGTCCTCATACTGCCTGCCGGCATACCAGAAGTTTCCCAGGTAATAGCCGGCCCTGCTGTCTTCCGGGTTCGCAGCCAGGGCAGCCTGCAAGGCTACAGCTTCTTCCGGCCTGTTCGGGAAACAATAGTCCGGGCTCATCAGGGATGCTTTTTTATACCACTCCAGGGCCTCCGTATCCCGGCCTGACAGTGCCTTGTACCAGCCTGTGAAATAGCATACCATAGGGTACACCTGCTCCTTGTCGCCAATATGCAGTGACAGCAGGCCGGCCGCCTCTTCATAAAAGCCCGCCTGGGCGTAATCCAGGGAATATTCGATGTAATTATGAGGATTGTCCCTGATCAGTTCCTCAAATTGTTTTTTTACGGCAAGACTGTTTTCAAGCAGGTATTTTTCATACAGCGCACCGAAATTAAACCGGTCGATCCCGAGGGATTCCTCAATAAAAGCCGCAGCTTTCTCTCTCCTGCCGAGCTTTCGGAGCAGCATTACCTTCAAATGCCTGGCCTTGTGATTATGAGCATTCTTTACAAGCGATTTTTCTACCAGTTCCAGGGCATTTTCAAAATCCTGCCGGGCAGCATCGATCTGGGCTAGGTTAAAATACCCGGCATGCTGCCAGGCATCGTTCCAGCAAGCTTTATAAAAAGCTCCGTATGCCCGGTCCGTATCGCCGGTAAACCTGCAGGCCACCCCAAGGTTAAAATACGGTTCCCCGTCATAAGGATTGGGGTTTCTCTCCGTCAGGGTTTCGATAGCCCTTTCAAAATATGTTATCGCCTCTTCAGATTTTCCGCGTCTCAGAAGCCACAGTCCCATCGCGTTATTACAACGCACATCCCCTTTATCCCTGCGCAGGGCTTCCTTGTAATAACTGGTAGGGTCATAGGTAGCGTGACGATACTGTTCCAGGTGCAGCCCCCTGAGGAACAGTTGTTCATTATGTGCTATCTCGGAAGGTGCCTTCGCAGCCCTGGCCGGCTCGGGCACTTCCCTTTTTCCGGGTTTTTCCGGGGTCCAGCTTACCAGTTTTTTTCCCGCATTGTTCTCTACCGTTACGGTGAGTTCGTGCAGTTCCGACGGTTCGATATCGAATTCAACTTCATATCCGGGACCGGGCTGAAGGTCGACGGTCTCGCTGAACAGACCCCGGGAAGCTTTCCGGAGGGTGATACGGCTGGCGGGATACGCCCCGGTAACATACACTTTCAGCATAACTCTTTTCCCGTGCAGCTCCAGGTTTACCAGGGCATCCCTGGTCGCATTTTTCACCATTCCTACCGTCTGATAGGGCATGAAATATTGCCGGAACGTTTTTTCTTCATAAGGCTGTAACCAGGTAAAATCCGGCTGGTTATCGGTATAAACCCCACACATAAGCTCTATATAAGGGCCGTCGGTATCCGTTAGGTTTCTGTCCCAGGCATGCCCGAAATCCCCGTTGCCCCAGGTCCACTGTTTTTTACCCGGAGATACATGATGATCTGCCACATGCAGTAATCCTGCCCGGGTATCATTTTCATATCCTCCCACGAAGTCGTAATCAGAAGTAATAGCCATATACGAGGTAGGCACGGGGATGTTCTTGTATTTCGAAATATCCACTCCTGCCGAATAATCCACTTTGTAATAGGTACCGGTAGCGATGGGAAACTCCGAAACATCCCTTTTTCCATGATCAAAAACAGCATTTACATCGGGCGGAAACACCGACTGGTACTCATCATTCACAGCTACTGCCGGGTTGGCCCACCACAAAAAGGTTTGCGGATGGGGCGTGCGGTTATACACCTGTCCCCTGATCTCCAGGTAGGCCTTGTCCGGATAGAGTGTAAACCCGGCCATGCCCTTGGTGCGGAACATGCGCTCCACTTCACTGACCCACACGGTTTTACTTCCGTCTTCATTCTCTTCGATAGAAAAATCCACTGCATCATAGGTACTCGGACGGTGGTGCTGGGGCCAGTTAAACTCTATCCCTCCCGAGATCCACGGACCCGTAAGCCCTACCAGGGCAGGCTTTATAACATGGTTGTAATAGACAAAATGACGTTCCTTCAGCTTGTCGTAAGCCATCTGTATCCGTCCTCCGAGGGCAGGCAGGATCATGATTTTCAGAAAATCATTCTCCAGGAAAATAACCTCCCATTCCTTATCGGTCTTTTCATCGGCAATCTTTTCGATCACCGCATTGGGATATACGGCTCCGCTGCTTCCCTGGTACACCCGTTTTTCCAGAAAAATAGGATATTTCTCCGGCTCTCCCACCTCATAGGTGGGAATGACCCGTTTTTCCTTCCATACCTTAACTGTCTTCATTTTCTTTTTCGTTTTGTGTAAATTGTTGTTCTATATCTTCAAGGCTTTTGTTTTTGGTTTCCGGGAGCCGCCTCCTGATATAAAGGAAACCGGCAATGCAGATAACGCTGTACACCCAGAAAGTACCGTGTGCCCCCAGCTTACTGTTTAACAATGGAAAAGTATATGTCAGCACAAAAGAGGCTACCCATAGGCTCAGGGTAGCCAGCGACATGGCCACACCTCTTACCCTGTTCGGAAATATTTCGGACAGTACCACCCAGGTAACCGGTGCCAGGGACATCGCATATACTGCTATTCCGGCTATGACCAGCAAGAGTACGGGCCACCCTGTAAACTCCATGTAATACATACTCCCGATAAGAATATAGATCACGGCAAGCCCTCCCGATCCCACAAGCATCAGCGTTCTCCGCCCCCAGTGATCCACGGTACGCATGGCGACAAAAGTGAATATGAGATTTACACTTCCGGTGATCACGATGTTCATGAACATGTCGTTAATATCATAACCCGCCGCCGAAAAGACCTCCTGCGCATAATTAAAGATAATGTTGATACCGCACCACTGTTGAAATACGGCCAGTACGATCCCGATAATAAGGATGGGGGCCACCCCGGAGCTCATGAGTTCCCCGTAGCGCACTTTGCCCCGGCTATCGCTGCGAAGTACCCGCCTGATATGTTCCAGTTCTGTCCGGGCGTATTCAAGTCCTCCGATCCTGCCAAGTATGACCTCCGCTTTCCGGTCTTTGTCCAGTCTCGCCAGGAAGCGCGGACTTTCCGGAACGAGAAACATCAGTCCCAGAAATAAAAGCGACGGGACGAGTTCTGCCCAGAACATCCAGCGCCATCCGTGTTGTACGTTCCACGAGTCCAGAAGGGCCGTATGAACCTGTGTATCTTCCACAGGCCGGGCAATCATCAGGTTCGTGATCTGGGCTGCAAGGATACCGATCACAATGGTCAGCTGATTGATCGATACGAAACGCCCCCTGAATTCAGCCGGAGAGACCTCGGCGATATATATGGGCGACAAGGTAGAGGCAAGCCCTATACCTATGCCCCCGACGATCCTGTAAATAATAAAGTAGTTAAAATTATCCGTATATCCTGTTCCGTATGCCGAGACCGTAAACAATATGGCGGCCAGTATCAGCAGCGGTTTCCGGCCATACTTGTCCGACAGCACCCCGGAAACCACGGCACCGGCTATACAACCTGTCAGGGCACTGCTCATCGCCCATCCCTGAAGTGAGGGAACAGCGTCGATGTCGAAATAAATTTCGTAAAACGGTTTGGCTCCCCCGATCACTACCCAGTCGTACCCGAACAGCAGCCCTCCCATGGCGGAAATAACAGCCAGGGAAAAGACATATAACATGTTATATCCTTTCCTTTTATACATCTGTTCCATAAAATCCTTATGATTTATACTTAATAGTCTTTCCTTCGCGCCCCCGTACCTGCAGAACGGAACAGCGAACTGCCACAACTGCGATACTCCTTAATGGGGATCGGTTATTCATAAATATCGTATTCCCGGGTTTCCAGTTCCCGGTCTGAAAATATGAATTTCCTGAACCGGTCATAATCCATTTCCGTATCCGGATCAAATCCGCCGGATGCCATATATTTTAGCAGGCTGTATTTCAGTTGCCGGGCTACAGGACGATGCTCCAGCTTGTTCCTGAGGTCGATACTGCTGAAGATCAGCTTCCCTTTCCCTACCCTGCATTCGAAGACCGTAGCCATATTCCTGTTCTTATAAAAATTATCGATCATTCTTACCAGGGGGCGTACCTGCAGGGAATCGAACCGGACAGACCGGGCATTGACACTCGGGTCCCACCATTGCCAGTCGGAATGAAAGCCGGTTGGAAAATACTCGAAAGCCTTATGATCGGGATCTACCAGTACGCCCATAGTACCCGGCTGGTTCGGAAAATGGACAGGGCTCCAGAACACAGGCAGGAATTTCCCGTCTACCCCCTTAATATGACGCAAGTCAGGGTTGAGCAGGACATTTTTTCCCTCTTTCAGTGCTTTTTCGGCTTCGTCATACGAGCCGGTAAAAACCGTCGCTCCCGTCTCCATGTCCAGCTCCCTGGGATATACCCAGATATTCCAGTGGTTCCTGTAGGGTGTTCCCGCCAGGGATATTTCCAGCTCAAGCTGTTTTGCTTCACCGATCTGCGAAAGGTCACAGGAAAACTCTCCTATACCGATCACATTATCTACGGGCAGATGTGCTGCTTTAAAATCCTGTCGGGCCACCACCTTTTTTCCGTCCTTCAAGGTCAGTTGTATATCCTGATCCTGTAATTCCTTATAAAAATTGGCGATCTCTACCGTTGCAACAAACTTTTCATCGTTACCGTAAACCGCTTTCTCAAACCTGGCCAGGGGCACAAGTTCGCTATTGAACCGGCGGAATTCTTCCGGGGTGATGACGCCCTTAGACTCCCAGAAAGCATTCAGCAATCCCACAATAGCGGTACCCTGACCGGGAAAATCCTGTAACTGCAGTAGCTGAAAACCGTCGAACCCCCTGGTCTTTAATGCGCGTTCTATCTCCTCCTTATACAAAATCGCTGCGAATTTTCCGGTAGCCTGCAGATAGTCTTCCGCCAGGGGTAACAGCCCTTTCCGCTCCATGTCTTCTCTGATCGCCGTAAAATTCACGGGCTCCAGGTTACCTGTATACCGGTCTATTTCGGAAAAGTCGGGAAATACCGTGTACTGGCCGATCTCGTGAGAAATGACCGGAACACCGACATTCCGGATGTTTTCGGAAAAATCCCGGTTGAAGGCGGGGCTTTCATCATTGAATATTTTCTGTCCTCTCACCCAGCCGTCGTCCGTCCACTGCGTCACAAGATAATCGTCATGAGGACGGGGCATTGCGCCGAAATCTTCCTGAAACGAAAAGGTAGTGGCCGTATACAGATGCCTGTTGTCTTTTTGTTTTAAATGCTCCACAAAATCGGTCATCCACCTGGCATCACCCTGTAATTCATTGCCCAGCGACATCAATACGAAAGACGGATGATTCCCGTATTCTTCCAGCAAACGATCGGCCTCGGCCTTCAGAAAATCATTGGTTTCTTTATCTTCCCCCACCTTCAGGCTCCACAGCGGAAGCTCCACCTGCAGGTAAAAACCGGCTTCATCAGCCGCTTTAAAGGCTGCCGAAGGCGGACAATAGGAATGAAACCTGAGATGATTAAGCCCGTAACTCTTAGCCGTAGCAATAAGTTCTTTCCATTCCTGCTCACCCGTCGGAGGATACCCCGTAAGGGGAAAAATGGCGCATTCCAGGTTTCCCCGAAGAAATATCCGCTGCCCGTTGAGCATCAGCACACCGTCTTTACGGGAAATCCGGGAAAAACCGAATTTCTGCTCTTTCCTGTCCAGTACCCGGCCGGTATCGTTCAGGGAAACATCAAGAGTATATAACAGAGGGGTAAATTCATTCCACAGTTCCGGGTCTGCAACCGGGATCGTGAGATCAAAAGCAGCTCCGCCGGCCACTTCACCGAAAGCTTTTTTACCTGTTACCGGCACTTCTTTTCCCGAAGGGTCCGTCAGCCCGTACTCCAGGGTTCCGGAAAAATTTTCGCCTCCCGATATCCTTCCCCTTATCCTGATCTCCGATTGCTCCGGGTCGGGGTAGACCTGCAGGCTTTCTATCCGGACGGGATCGGATGCCTTCAGCACCATATCGCCCAGGATACCGTTCCATTTTACCTGGGTATGATTGGTATAGGCATGTGCCAGGCTCTGCATTTCCTTCTCCGGGTAGGTATCGCTGTGCACATTGATGCCGGGCAGTTTGTCTCCATTGTCTATCCTTATGGCAATACGGTGTTTTCCCGGGCTGAGATCATCCGAAAGGTCGTACCGGTGAGGAGCTATCAGGCTGTTCCGGGAATCCACTTTTTTACCGTCGATCCACACCGTCGACTCCCAGAGCACCCTTTCCAGTTTCAGTTCGATATGCTGCCCTTCCCAATATTCGGGGATCTCTATCTCCCGCTGATACCAGGCTTTACCGATATAGGAATGTTTCTGGTGAAGCCCGGTCAATACATGCCTGTTCATTTCGGGCTTGAGGTCGAGTACCGTCCCGATATCATTATCTTCCAGGGTTCCGGGCAACTGTAGCTTTCCTTCGTAATTCCCGGTGGCCCAGCCTTCGCTTTCACCGGTGCCCTCAGGGTCCGGCCTGTATTGCCATGTTCCTGCCAGGTCCAGTTCGGATATCCGGTTTTCGGTACAGCCCGTGAAAAACAGTAATAATAAGGACAGGGAGATAAAAAATTCTGGTCGCATATCAAATTGGTGTTAAAATACAAATCGGTTCTGACCCGGTTTATGACGCTTCCGTATAAGCATCATACGATATTACGAAGATCAAAATTCCCTGCTACCCGCGGAATAGACAAAAATCAAATATTCATGGACAATCCTATTAAAAAAACAGGATTTATCAAAAAAACACCCTCTGATATGAAAAACCCTTTTAAAATCCCTTTAATTATTTCCTGTTCCTCATCTCCTGGGAATAGGTATTCCGGTACTGAAGCGGAGACAGATCCATCACTTTCTTAAAGATCCTGGAAAAATACAACGGGTCTTCAAATCCGATCCTGAAGCTGATCTCCTTAACACTGAGCCGGGTAAAAGTGAGATACTGGCATGCCGCCTGTATTTTCATCTGGTTGAAGTACTGTAAGGGAGAATATCCCGTCCTCTTTTTAAAAACCGTAAAATAATGAGAGACCGAGAAACTGAAATGGTTCGCTATTTCCTCAATGCGGAGCGGCTTGTCGAGGTTTTCCTTCATATACCGGATCGATCTGTCCATCCTGTTCAGCTCTTCATTCGGGCCGGCAGTACTGTACAGCTCATGATATACAAAAGACCCGAGGAGTTCCCACAGTACTACATTCAGGTACTCCACATTAGAAATGCTGTAACCGCTTTCCAGGAATGAAAAAATAGTGTTGAACAAGTCTATTCTCTTTTTTTCCAGCGGTATACTCACCGCAGTTTCTCCGGAATTTTGCTTATATCTCTCATAGAATACCCGGGCCCTGTCTCCGGTAAAATGTACCCAGTATATGCTCCAGTAATTATCGGTGGAGGAACCGTAACTGTGCGCCGTATTTCTCGGAATGATAAAATAGCTTCCGGGCCCCAGGATGTGTTCACCGGATTTCATCCGGACCACCCCCTCTCCCTCGATACAATAAATAAGTATATACTCTTCACAATCCCGCTTCCGTTCCCTGTAGTGATGGGTCGCATGCGGATAATATCCCACATCGGTAAAATAGAGGGAGTTTATAAGCGGATTCCCTGTGATGACCTGCCGGATATTCCGGGGAACCACATACATCTTTTGCCCTATAAATCCTTCTTTTATTCTCCGGCTTTTAGAAAGGTCATTTTCCATGGTCTCCTTTTTGGACTGAATTCGGAAGGTAAAGTAACAACATTTTCCGGCTCTTCAAAGATCAGAGAGCATTTTTCCGAAAATCCGGATTACGGAAAGCTGGTCAGCAAAAAAGCATATAAAAGGAGCAAGTTCTTTTTACTACTCCTTAATTTTCGTATTTTTAAACCATAAGTTCTTCTATGCTTGTGAAATCCTCATAACGGTGCAAAAGATTTTAAAGGGATCCCTCCTATCCGACGGTGGCAGGCGGGCGTCATAAAAAGGAACGAATGTATGGAGCGGGAAGACATGAGGTTACAGATTAAAGAGTTGTTGCAACCTGCAACTTGAAACCTGTAATCCTGATAATAGGAATAACTGATAACTTAATTTAAATTCATTCGCGTGAACATATTGATCTACGGTATAGGTGGTGTCGGCGGGTATTTCGGGGCCAGACTCGCTGCAACGGAACATCACGTGACTTTTATCGCCCGGGGAAAACACCTGGAAGCCATACGGGAAAACGGCCTGCTGGTAAAAAGCTTTCTGGGCGATTTCCGGGCCCGGCCGGACCTGTGTACCGATACCCTGAACACCGTACCCCAGCCAGACCTGGTTATCCTGGGTGTTAAAAGCTGGCAGCTCCCGGAAGCAGCCAGGGCACTCCGTACCATTCTAAAACCCGGGACCCTGGTATTGCCGCTGCAGAACGGCGTGGACAACTCGGAAAAACTCAGACAGTTTATTCCGGAACAGCAGATACTGACCGGGTTCTGTAACCTGATCAGTTTTGTGGAGGCCCCCGGGATCATCCGCCATGCTGCGTTTAACCCGAGGCTTTCCTTCGGGGAAACCGATAACCGGAAAACGGAACGTGCCCTGCAAACAGACCGTGTTTTCAGACAGGCCGGGATCAACAGCAGTATCCCGGAGGACATTCATCGCGAGATCTGGAGAAAATTCATGTTCATTACCACCATCAGCGGCCTGGGAGGGCTTACCAGGGTGCCGATCGGGACCATCCGCCAGAGTGCATACCTGTACCGGATGATGCGCGATACTGCAGAGGAAATACTGGCTGTGGCCAGAGCCGGGAACATTGACCTGAATCCCTCAGACGTAGACGACGTCATGGATATCATCAACAACCAGGCCCCTGAGAGCACAGCCTCTACACAGCGGGATATTATGGCCGGAAAACCGTCGGAACTGGAAAATTTTAACGGCTATATCGTAAGGGAAGCCAAAAAACTGGGCATTCCGGTACCGGTCAACGAGATGATCTTCGAATGCCTGCTCCCCATGGAAAAAAAGGCCAGGGAAACCAGCCTGTAAAATACGGGAAGCCTGTTCGTTACGATCGCAGGCTGAATGAGATACCGTCCTTTTTTCGGTTATACGTATATACGGTATAGCGGCACAGATAACCGGCCACATACCTGGCGGTAAACACCCCTATCAGCACCGGGATAAAGAGGTTAAACCCTCCCCCTGCCAGGGTACAGGTCAGGAATAATGCCGTTAAGGGAGCGTGAATGGCAGCACTCAGCATGGCGCCGGCCCCTATCAGAGCAAAATTAAGAGGGATGAGTTCCGTATGAAAATAATGGTTGCAGCACACAGCCACAAGAATACCCAGCAATGCTCCTGTAACAATACTGGGTGCAAACACTCCTCCGTCTCCCCCGGCTCCCAGTGTCAGTGAAGCTGCCAGTGGCTTCAGTATAATGATACAGAAAAGCGTCAGCATAAGCCCCAGGGAGAATGTCATATAGTCATGCGCGATCCATTCCGACACGGCGTGATAACTGTCTCCGTATAAAGCCGGAAAGATGAATATACCCGCCCCGACCAGTATGGCCCCCAGGTTTACGCGTATAAAATCACTTTTTATAACAGAAAACCTCTCCTTTATAAAAATGACGCTCCGGGTAAAATAAACCGCTGCAATTCCGGCCAGTATACTCAACAAGATCATAAAAGGAATGGCTTCGGTCTTCCACAGGGAAACACTGAAATCAAAAAGCCTTCCGCTATCAAAAAAATATACAAATCCCCAGGCCGGTACTACGGCCGTCCCGCAACTCAGGAGCATTGTCCTGTTCGCTTTCCTGGAGATTACCTCTATGGCAAATAACAGGCCCGCAAGCGGACTTCCGAACAATACCGTGATCCCGGCAGCCACCCCGGCACATATGAGTTCTGCCTTATAGCTGTTGGCCACGCTTTCCTTTCTGCGCGCAGAGGCCCCCAGGGCAGCCGTAGCTACTACGGTAGAGACCTCTATACCGGTAGATCCCCCGAAGACGACGGTCAGAAAACCATTGATATAATGTGAGGGCACCTTGTAAAAGGGCAGTTCGTCCCTTCTGTGGTCGAGGGTGTGAAATATCTCGGCGATCCCCTTGTTTTTCTTGCCCTTAAAAAGATACTTTCGGGTAAAGTATATCAGCGTTATTCCCACGGAAGGCAATACGACAGACCACCACGGCCATGTATAAACCAGCCCGAGAAAATGTTCTTCAAAAAACTCCGTGATCTTTTTGAGCGAATACCCCAGCAGGGTAGCCAGGATACCTACCGTGATTGCCCCGGTAATCAACCCGTAGTAACTCTTCCTGATCGTCTTTTTCTTCATGGCACCGAAATATGCGTTTTTCCGACAAAAATTCCGGTACAAAATTAGAATAACACAACCAATAAAGTGCAGGCAGACCTGATTTTTATTCCCTCCGGACCCATATATCCCGATCCGTCCCGAAAACGAAAGCAATTACCATCCCATCCGGAAGGAAACCCCCATAAATACAAAGGCCAGGGACAACAGGGTTACGGCTGCAATATGGCAGACCAGCAGGACCAGGTGTCCCCCGACCCAGATACATGCCCCTACCATATGAAAGAATATCAAAAGTCTGACATACCACATGGCTACGATAATGTTTCCTGGAGCTTTACGGCCCCGGGAAAAAGAATATTGTTTTCCAGGTGAATGTGCAGGTGCAGGTCCTTTTCGAATGCTTCGAGTGTGGCATAGGCCACCCTGTAGGTTTTGCACGCATCTTCCGGGGGGGTATACCGGTCGGTGATACGGGCGATTTCCCGGAAACGGGTCCCTTCCTCGTCATGTTCGTGTTTCATGGTGTCAATGGGATTTTCCACACTCCCGAAATGCGCCCGCTCCGGCACACTTCCCGCCTGTTTTGCCTTTACCATTTTCCGGATAAAGGGAAACAGTACCAGTTCTTCCTTTTTCATGTGCTGGCTGAGGGCCCCGGCTGTTTCGGTAAACAATCCGTACACCTGCAACAACTCGGGGTGCCGCTGCCCGTGTACCTTTCTGAGTTTGTCCAGGTACTGCAGCAGTACGGGAACGGTTTCTTCCACATACCGGTGATGTTTTTTCTCTATATAATCCGCAAGCAGGTCCAGGGGCCATGACTTATAGTCAACAACCTGTTCCGCAACGGTATCCCGTACGGTGCCCAGGTCGTCGAGCAGAGCCTGCTGATCCACCCCTTTTTTGGCACAAACCTCACCTATGGTACGGTGTCCCTTACAGCAAAAGTCAATGCCGTACTTTGAAAAGACCGCTGCCGTTCTGAAATCTTCAGCAACAAATTCGCCGATCTGTTTATTGATCAATGTTTCCATGTCTACAGGTATTTTTATAATTTATTTCCGTTTTTGTAATGTCAATTGGTATACAAACACTCCAACAGCAATGATCCCCACACCGAAAATGGTGTCCCCGACAGCGCGCAGCCATTTGAGTGCGATCATGCCGGGATGCTGCATAAGCTCCGAAGAGCGGGCAAACCACATACCGTGTTCTATACTTTCCAGTGCCTGCCACACCCCTATGGGCAGCAAACTGAGCAGGGCCATCCCCAGCAGTCCGGTATTAAGCGACCAGAAAGCGAGTTTCAGGAGTTTTTCATTCCAGGTCACGTTCCTGTACAGGCTTCTCAACACAAACAGCATCAATCCTATACCCAGCATGCCATAGACTCCGAACAAGGCAGTATGACCGTGCAAAGGGGTAGTATTAAGCCCCTGTATATAATAAAGCGCAATGGGTGGGTTGATAATAAACCCGAATATTCCCGCACCGAGAAAATTCCAGAAGGCCACGGCCAGCATAAAATAGATAGGCCATTTATAATCTTTCAGCCATCCGGCTGCCCTGGACAGTTTGTAATTGTGGTAAGCCTCATACCCGATCAGGGTAAGGGGCACCACCTCCAGGGCACTGAAAGTGGCCCCCAGGGCCATTACCGCGGTGGGCGTACCGGAAAAATAAAGATGATGGAAAGTCCCGATAACCCCTCCCGACATAAAAACAATGGTAGCCAGCAGCACATTGAGCGTAGCCGTCCTGGTTTTCAGAAGTCCCAGCCGGACAAATAAAAATGCGATGACCACCGTGGCAAATACCTCGAAAAATCCTTCCACCCAGAGGTGAACCACCCACCATCTCCAGTATTCGGCTATGGCGAGGTTGGTCTGCCGGCCCCACATCAGGCCCGCCGCATAAAAGGTGGCAATGGCCGTACAGGAGATCAGGAACATGATAATCAGGTTTCTTTCCGGCGTTTTCGCCCTGAGCAGCGGTACCAGCGGACGAACCATAAGGGCCAGCCACAGGAAAAGCCCGATCAGCAGGAAGATCTGCCAGAACCTTCCCAGGTCAACGTATTCATATCCCTGATGACCGAACCAGAAGTTACTCACCAGGTCCATTTTCTGCATGACCCCCAGCCACTGCCCCGCCATGGAGCCCAGAACAATGACCAGCAGGGCCACAAAGAGAAAATTGACCCCCAGAGCCTGATACTTCGGATCTTTTCCGGAAACCGCCGGCGCTATGTAAAGGCCGGTGGCCAGCCAGGCTGTTGCGATCCAGAAAATGGCGAGCTGGGTATGCCATGTCCGCGATACGGCATAAGGCAGGATAGTGTCCAGGGGAAGGCCATACAAGCCGCCACCTTCAACCCCGTAATGGGCCGTTACGATACCCAGCAGCATCTGGAGTATCATAAGCAGGCTTACGATCCAGAAATATTTTTTGACCAGCAGCATGGAAGGTGTGATGCCCTGTCTGAGCAGGGGGTCCGTTTCCGGTGCGGGCACGTTTTCCTCTTCCCCCGATCTGACATGATAAAATACCATGATACCGATACAAAGGATAAGCAGGATAATGCTGACCCCCGACCAGGCCAGCAGGTCACGTGTCGGGCCGTTCCCCACCAGTTCGTCGGCCGGCCAGTTATGGGTATAGGATACCGTGCTTCCCGGCCTTTCGGTTACCGTGGCCCAGGTAGCCCAGAAGAAAAAGGCATTCATTTTACGCATACGGGCTTTATCCCGTATACTGTTTTCCGGAATGGCGTAATCGTGGCGCAGCTTCCCGAAACCGGGATCATCGGTAAACAGCCCTTCGTAATAGCCACAAAGGTAATCAACAGCCTTTAACCTGGTATCCGAAATCGTAATGGTCCCCGATTCCTCCTCATAGGTATTGGTCCGCAATTCTCTCTGAAGCCGCACTTTTAATACCGCCTGTTCTTCAGGCGACAGGGCCTTGTAGCCCGTACCGTACTCTTCCTCTGCAAAAATGTCGAGTATAAACAGTGCCTCCCTGTGCAACCAGTCGGCAGTCCAGTCGGGAGCCACATACGCGCCGTGACCCCAGACCGACCCCACTTCCTGGCCTCCCATACTTTGCCAGATATTCTGGCCGTCCATGATGTCCTGCCCGGTAAATACGACCGTGCCATCCGCTGTCCTGACCGTATCGGGCACAGGAGGAGACTGCTGGTATATTTCACTGCCGTAATAGATCAATACTCCGAAAGACAATAGCATAACCAGGGCAAATGCTATCCACAGTTTTCGTTCTCTGCTCATTATTTCTTATAAATTGGAATTGACAATTATTTTTTCCCTCCGTAGAGAAGGCTGAACTTTACGCTGCAAAGATGCCATACCCCTGCTTCCTGTTTTATGAGGGAGATCATATTGCCATATACGGCCCGTTTCAAACGGATAACGGGCAGCCGTAAACCATTTTACAACTGCCCGTTATCAGGAAAAAAAAGAGTCTTATGTTCTTATCTGAACCGGCACACGGGAGGTTTCCGCCAGTTTTTCGGGAATATCCGTACCATCGCTTTCCATATCCCCGAGTGTCGGTACACCCGACCTGAATTTCTGGAGGTAATACACTCCTCCGTAACCTTTATCTTTGAGAAAGGCACTCATGGCAAACAGGTCGTCATACTTCAGGAGATCACCGTGAACGGTGGTCCGTACCTCAAACGGAACAGGGCCGGCCATCAGCAGGTCGAGACAGTGTTCGAACGCTTTGAAATACCTGCGCCCGGTAACGGCAACTTCCCTTTCGGGAAGGGCCTTAAAATCCAGGGCCACATAATCCACCAGTCCTTTCCGGAGCATTTTGTCCAGTATCACCGGCCTGCTGCCATTGGTATCTGCCTTGACCAGGAACCCCATATCCTTTATCCGGCCGGCAAAATCCGGAACCCCGGGATGCAGCAGGCATTCTCCCCCACTCATCACCACACCCTGCAACAAGCCCTGCCTGCTTTCCAGGAACTCCAGGGCCGCAGTGTAGGTATACTGTCCTTTTCCGAGTACAATTTCCGGGTTATAACAATACACACACCGCATATTGCACCCGGCAAACCACAGGATACAGGACGGATGCCCGGGATAGTCCAGCAGGGTAAACGGGGTTATTCCGTAAATGTTCCTACTGCTTTTCCCTGAAATGCCTGCGCTGCCTGTGTTCACCCTTTTTTCCGGTATTAAAGCTTTCTACGGGCCTGTGGTATCCCATGACGCGGGTATACACCAGGCACCGGGTCCGGGATGCCTCCGGCAATTCCTGTGCTGTTGTTTTCATTGTTTTAGTTTTTTAGTTCTTAGTTTGGGCATGCCTGAATACGGTTGCCTTTTTTCTGATTAATAATTAATTGTTACTATTGGTCTTTTGCTTCCTTTATGCTCTTGAAGTTCCTTTGCTCGTGGATTGGGATTCTTCGCTTCGCTACCCATGACGTATCTATCCTAAGTTACTCCATCTCAAAGACTCCCCTCTTCAGACGAAGAGGGGTGGGCAGCTATGCTGGCCGGGGAGTTTTGACAGGCCTGAACTTTGGTGTATATACCCAAACGTTTGGTATTATCCTTATGATCCGGGCTTTCAAAACCCTCCGTCTCATCAAAGATGAGCCACCTCCCTTCGTCTGAAGGGAGGAGTTATGTGTAGGTTTATCACATTTGATAAATGAAGACTAAAACGTTATCTTCATTGATGCGGTTGCCCAAACGTTAGGTCTCTGAATGACAGGCATTGTCATTCCGACGCAGGAGAACCCCGAAGGGCTCAACGCAATTAAATCTCCGGGGCTTCCTTTATGCTGTTGAAACTCCTTTGTGCCCGGGTAGTGATCCTTCCCCCAACCTGCTTCGACAGGCTCAGCAACCTAAAGCCGGGGCAGACACTTCGGTCCGGATGACAATTTTCTATCATTTCAGTATGTACTTTTCTGCTTCAATGCCTCCGCTTCTTCCCGTTTTTTCCGGAGCAGTATGTCATCGCATTTTGGGCAGAATTCATGTTCTCCCTGCAAGTAACCGTGCACCGGGCAAACACTGAACACCGGGGTCACCGTGATATAGGGCAGCCTGAACCGGCTAAGCACGGTCTTGACAAACTGCCTGCAGGACTCCGCGGAGCTTATTCTTTCGCTCATATACAGGTGCAGTACCGTACCCCCGGTGTATTTACACTGTAGTTCGTCCTGCATGAGAAGGGCCTCAAAAGGATCGTCGGTATAATCCACCGGAAGCTGGGAACTATTGGTATAGTAGGGGTTTTCTACCGTTCCGGCCTGGATGATCTCCGGGTATCGCTTCCGGTCTTCCCTGGCAAACCTGTAGGTCGTACCTTCTGCAGGAGTGGCTTCCAGGTTATACAGGTTCCCGGTATTTTCCTGAAATTCCTTCAGACGGTTCCGTATGTGATCGAGTATTCCCATTGCCATTTCATGCCCGTAACCGGTAGTGAGATCGTACCGGTCCCCGCTAAAATTCCGTACCATTTCGTTCATCCCGTTTACCCCTATGGTCGAAAAGTGATTGCGGAAATGCGGCAGGTACCGCCTGGTGTAGGGATACAGCCCGCGGTCGTACATTTCCTGTATAAAAGCCCTCTTTTTCTCCAGGGTATTCCCGGCAATCTCCAGCAACCGGTCCAGGGCCCTGTACAACTGTTTCTGCCTGCCGGCATACACATAACCCAAACGGGCCATATTGATGGTCACCACACCGATACTTCCCGTCATTTCGGCACTCCCGAACAGTCCGTTGCCCCTTTTCAGCAATTCCCTCAGGTCGAGCTGCAACCTGCAGCACATACTGCGTACGGCATTGGGCTGATAGGCATCCGGGTTGGGTACCCGGTGCCCTTCTTCGTCTACCAGGTACTGGCTGCCGATAAAATTCTGGAAATAGGAAGAGCCCATCCTCGCCGTATTTTCAAACAGCAGGTCGGTATTTTCCCCGTACCAGTCAAAATCTTCAGTAATATTGACGGTGGGAATGGGAAAGGTAAACGGCTGCCCGCCGGCATCTCCTTCGGTCATCACCTGGTAATAGGCCCTGTTGATCAGCTGCATCTCTTCCTGGAAATGGCCGTATTGCAGGGAAGTCAGCCCGGACACTCCCCGCTCCGCGGCTTTCCGCAGGAGCCCGGCATCACGGACCCCTTCAAAAAGCGGCCGGTCTCCCCTTGTGGGCACCTGTGTTCTCAGGTCTTCCGGCACCACCCAGTCCAGGGTAATATTGGTAAAGGGCGACTGCCCCCAGCGGGCCGGAACGTTCAGGTTATAGACAAAACTGCGAACGGCCTTATACACCTCTTCATACCCCAGTTTATCCTTAAAGACATAAGGAGCCAGGTAGGTGTCAAAAGAACTGAATGCCTGTGCCCCGGCCCATTCGCTCTGTAAGATCCCCAGAAAATTGGCCATCTGCCCCAGGGCTTCCCTGAAGTGGTTCGGAGGCCGGCTCTCCACTCTTCCGCGAACCCCGTTAAACCCTTCGTTCAGCAGGACCCTGAGGCTCCACCCCGCACAATAGCCGGTAAGGCAGTCGAGATCGTGGATATGGAGGTCTCCGTTCCTGTGCGCATACCCCTCTTCCCTGGAATATACCTGGTCCAGCCAGTAGTTGGCAATGATCTTCCCGGCCACATTGTTCACCAGCCCGGCATTGGAATACGAGGTATTGGCATTGGCATTAATACGCCAGTCTTCCCGATCGGTATATTCCGCCACAGTCTGCGAACTGTCTACATAGGTGGTATCGTCATTTAGTCCGCCCACATGTTCCCGCTGCATCTTTCGCGTATGCCGGTAAAGCATGAAGGAGCGCATCACCTCAAAATACCCGGCTTCGTACAGTATCTTTTCTATGATATCCTGAATGTCTTCCACGGCCAGGAGAACGTTCCCGTCCATACGTATCATAAGCCTTTCGTAAACCTCCGGGTCCGTTTCCTGTCCCACACTGTTAAACGCCTTCTCCAGTGCCGTACCGATCTTATGTGCCTCAAACGGGGCGTAGTCTCCGTTCCTTTTGATGACCCTCCTTCTCATGATTTCCCGTTTGAAACCATCTGTCTGTCATTTTCCGCTTTTGCACCTGCCCACTGTAACAGGTCGTCCACGATCGAAGCTCCCCGGTCGCTGACATACCACCGTTGCAGGGATTCCTTGAAGGCTGCATCCGGTTTTCCGTGCAGCGCCCTGTAATCGTTTACCATTGCTGTCGCAGCCCCGGAACGCGGTCCCCAGGTATACAGTACCTCCAGCGATTCATCAAGTACGATAAGCCTGGGAATGGAGCGCGTACCTCCGGTAAGGAAAAGCTCCATCAGTCCGGGGTTCTCGTCCCGGAGTACGATCTTCAGCTCTATTCCTGGTATATTACTGCATATCCTGTTAAATACCGGCAACGCCTGTGCCGCATCCCCGCACCAGCTCTCGGCGATCACCAGCCAGGTCTGTTTTCCCGTTATTTTTTCCGAAATCGCCTCTATATCCTGTGCGGAAACCTCTGCTTTCTTATCCATACGACGCATCCTGCTCGAGTTTAGCCTGGTATAGTGCACGAGCTCTTCCGTCTGTTCCGTACCGGTGGTCTTTCCTTCGGCTACCAGCCGGTCTGTCATTTCCCGGTATGCCTCATAGGAGAGGGCTTTCTGAAGACTTTTTTTTATAACGGTTCTTTTCATATAAACAAATTTAAATTAAGGCTTCTTTAAAAATTTTGAATTCTGAATTTTAAATTAAAAAAGTTTCCGTTCTTCATTTTTTCATTTTTCCTTCCTCATTTTTCATTCTCTTCCCCCTTACATCAGAGACAAAAATAACCTCCTTAATCTGCCCAAAACATGACACATGTCATAATCCGGCCAAAACGCACCATCTACTTTTGCGGTATCAAATTATTACAGAAAAACAAAGATCATGAATGTTATCAGAACAACCGTTTTCATTCTCCTGGGAATACAACTCGCTGCCTGCGGCGGAGCCCCGGAAAAAAAAGAAAAATTCACCTATGAAAGGGTTCCTTCCGAGAAGAAAGCCAATACGGAGCATAACGTCGCTGCAACCCCATCCGCCGACGCCATGACCGACCTGGAAAACAAGGGGGTCGGCCCGGTTAAAAACCTGACCCTCGACACCGGCATAGACCAGGCCATGGTTACGGCAGGGCAGGAACTGTTCAAAACCAAATGTACAGCCTGCCATAAACCGGATAAAAAATTTATAGGTCCGGCCCCCAAGGAAATCCTGGACCGCCGCTCCCCGGAGTGGGTCATGAACATGATCCTGAACCCGGAGGTCATGGTCAAGGAAGACCCCATTGCAAAGCAGTTACTGATAGACTATAACGGCTCACCGATGGCCAACCAGGGACTTACCGAAGAAGAAGCCAGAAAGATCCTGGAGTATTTCAGGACGCTTTAACCCCTACCCCTAAAACAATGTAAACACAAATAATATGAAACTAACGATCAGCAATTTATTGGTTACACTCGCTGTAGTATCCGGAATATCCGCCGGTTGTAACAATAATAAGTCTTCCGGCAACCGTGGAGCCCTGGCCTCTTCTGCCGCAGAAAAAGTATACGTCGCCCCGGGAGAGCACGACGAATTCTATGCCTTCTTTTCGGGCGGGTACAGCGGAAACCTCACGGTCTATGGCTTGCCTTCGGGCCGGATGTTTAAGGAAATCCCCGTGTTCTCCCAGTTTCCCACCAACGGATACGGGTATTCCGAAGAAACAAAGGCCATGCTGAATACTTCCCACGGGTTTATACCCTGGGACGACCTGCACCATCCCGATATTTCACAGACCAACGGAAAGCTGGACGGACGGTGGATCTTTGTGAACGGCAACAACACCCCGCGTATCGCGAGGATCGACCTCAGTACTTTCGAAACCGAAGAGATCATTGAGATCCCCAACAGCGCCGGGAACCACAGTTCTTCCTTTATAACCGAAAATACCGAATACGTAGTGGCCGGTACCCGGTTTTCGGTACCCGTACCCCAGCAGGACATTTCCATCAGCGAATACAAGGGAAATTTCAAGGGAGCCCTGTCGTTTATCTCCGTAGCACCGGAAACGGGAAAGATGGACCTGAAATTCCAGATCATGATGCCGGGCTTCGACTACGACCTGTCGCATCCCGGGCGCGGTAAGTCTCACGGCTGGTTTTTCTTTACCACCTATAATACCGAAGAGGCCAATACCCTTCTGGAAGTCAATGCTTCCCAGAATGACAAGGATTTTATTGCCGCCATCAACTGGAAAAAGATCGAAGCCTATGTCAATGAGGGAGGGGGAACAAAAATGCCTGCCAGCTATGCACATAACGAATATGACGACAGCACCCACAGTGCCACCACTACTGTAAAAAAAGAAGTGCTGACCATAGACCCTACCGAAGTACCCGGTGCCGTTTTCTTTCTTCCCACCCCGAAATCACCCCACGGTTGTGACGTAGACCCGACAGGGCAGTATATCATAGGGAACGGAAAACTCTCGGCAGACCTTACCATTCATTCCTTTGACAAGATGATCGCAGCCATCGAAGCGGAAAAATTTGACGGGGAGGCATACGGAATTCCCATATTAAATTTCGAGGACGTCCTGGCCGGCCAGGTAAAAAGCGGCGGACTCGGGCCCCTGCACACCGAATTTGACGGAAAGGGAAATGCCTACACTACCTTCTTTATTTCTTCGGAACTGGTTAAATGGAATGTAGAGACCCGGGAGGTCATAGACCGGCAGCCCAACTACTATTCCGTAGGCCATGTCATGATCCCCGGCGGGAACTCCGCAGCGCCTTTTGGCAAATATGCCGTTGCGATGAATAAGATCACCAAAGACCGGTACCTGCCCACCGGTCCGGAACTGGAACATTCGGCCCAGTTGTTCGATATCTCAGGAGACAAGATGCAGCTGCTGCTGGACTTTCCCACACACGGAGAGCCGCATTATGCCGCCGGTATCCCTGCAGAGATCCTGGCTCCCAGGTCGAAGAAAATATACAAACTGGAAGACAACAAACACGAATTTGCCATCCTCAGCAGCGAAGATAGCCGGGTAGAGCGGCAGGGCAATGAAGTGCATGTCTATATGTCCATGATACGAAGTCATTTTACCCCCGACAATATAGAAGGGATCAAGGTAGGCGACAAGGTGTATTTCCATATTACCAACCACGAACAGGATTTCGACGTGCCTCACGGCTTTGCCGTCATCGGGGCCAATAATGCCGAATTGCTCATCATGCCGGGACAGACCAGGACCCTGGTCTGGGAACCAAAACAGGTAGGGGTTTGGCCCTTCTACTGTACCGATTTCTGTTCTGCACTGCACCAGGAAATGCAAGGGTATATTCGGGTTTCTCCGAAGGATTCCGATATCCGGTTACAATGGTCTCTCGGGGAATAAGCTTGCCGGCAACAGGTGAATGAATAATTCATATTGTTTCCGGAAAAGGCGGGGATATACGGGGTTTTCTCCCCGCCTTGTTCCCGGAGACAGATCGCGGAAAACGGAACAGGCATGCTTTACCGTCAGCAATCCCGGTACGGGTACGGTGCATGTTACCGCTGACTCAGTACGTAAACCCAAGAATTTCAAAAAAGACAAACCATGAAAAAAGCTGGACTATTAATGATCGCCGGCTCGGTACTCCTCCTGGGGCTGTTTCTCTTCCCCTTGTGGAACATCATGCTGGGGGCGCCCCAATACCCGGAGCCCCTCGGGATGAATATTTACATAAACGGCATTGAGGGTGTCAATGAATTCGATATTCAGAATATCGATGGCATCAATCACTATATAGGTATGAAAACCATTCCGAAACCCGAAGAGATGTGGGAGTTCACGGTTTTCCCGCTGGTGATCGGTATCATGGCGGTATCAGGTATTGTGATAGGACTGCTGGGGTTCTTTAAGAAAGTGGGTTACGGGTGGTTTGCAGGCTGGTTTGTCCTCATGGCAGTGCTGGGGGTCCTGGGGATGTATGATTTCAACCTGTGGCTGGCTGATTACGGGACCGACCTGGACCCTCATGCCATTATGAAAATGACATTCCCCGACGGTACTCCCATGACCTATAAGCCCCCTCTTTTAGGACACCGGAAAATGCTGAATTTCGATGTGGATTCCTGGCCCCATACAGGTGCCTTCCTGATGTTCGGAGGCCTGCTATTAACGCTGCTTGCCTTTTTTACCGGAAGACGAAGCCTGAAAAACAAAACCTGTTTAACCAGACCATTATGAATTTGAAACCCGCAGGTTTATATCAGGCCAATAGTCCGGTTTTGCCGCGGATATACGAATAATCATCAAACCACTCATACCTGTATTCATGTTATCAGAAATCATCAATATTATCAGGCCCTTCGCTGTCCTGTGCATTACTGCCTGTTTTTCAACTTCCTGCGAGGTAAAACCGGCTCCTATCGATTACGGGACCGATAACTGCCAGTACTGCAAGATGACGATTGTAGACCGGCAGCATGCCGCCCAGATCGTAAGTGATAAGGGCCGTGTATATAAATTCGACGCTATCGAATGTATGCTCGGTTACCAACAGGAAAATACCTCCCTGCCGGTATCGATCTGGCTGATAAATGATTACGAAAATCCCGGCAAACTTATCGACGCTACCAAAGCCGCCTACCTGATAAGCACGGAAATACCGAGCCCCATGGGAGCCAACCTTTCCGGGTTCAATTCGGAAGAGGCTGCCAAAAAAGCACAGGCCGCTCACCCGGGCACACACTATGACTGGGAACAGCTGCTCGAACATTTCAGGGAACAGAACAGGCACCACCACCGTGAAACCTCTCCATAGCATAATAACCCGGTAACCTGACCATCCGATGAACCGATGGATTTTACATATAACAACGATGATCCTTTTAATTCCTCCTGCCGTATACGGACAAAAGACAGAAGTCTGCAATACCTGCCAGACCAGGACAATTACCGGGGCCATAAAAAAAGCCGCACCGTTTGACACCATTGTGGTAAAACCCGGTACTTACAGGGAATTCAATATCGGTATTACCAAACCGCTTACCATTATAGGCGAAGGCAACCCCGTTATCGACGGGGAGAACAAGGGGGAGATCATTACGGTGCAGAGCGACCATGTCACCATTGACGGATTTACGATCGTCAATGTCGGCACCAGCTATACCACCGATTACGCCGCGGTGCGGGTGGTTAAAAGCAGGCATTTTAATATCCGGAACAACACGCTCAGAAAACTGTTCTTCGGGATATATCTCGAAAAATCCGCCGAGGGTAAGGTGGTAAACAATACCATTGCAGGAGATGCCGTAAACGAGTACAATTCGGGCAATGGCATACAGCTCTGGTATAGCCGCAAGGTGGAAGTCACCGGCAATACGGTTCAGAACGTACGCGACGGGATCTACCTGGAATTTTCGGACGACATCGCTATAAGCCACAACAAAAGTACCGGTAATCTGCGGTACGGCCTGCATTTTATGTTCTCGAACAACGACATCTATACCGACAACCTCTTTGAAAATAACGGTTCGGGGGTCGCCGTGATGTTCTCAAAATTCATAAAGATGCACCGGAATACGTTCCGGAAAAACTGGGGGCCGTCTTCCTATGGCCTGCTCCTCAAGGAGATCACCGACTCCGAACTGTCGCACAATACCTTTGAGAACAATACCTCGGGGATCCATGCGGAAGGAATTTCCCGGGTGACCTTTACCGAAAATGATTTTGCAGATAACGGCTATGCCGTGAAGGTACGCGGGGCCTGTTACCACAATACCTTCTCGCACAATAATTTCCTGTACAACACTTTCGACCTCTCGTATTCCGGACATATCAACGAAAACAGTTTCAACAGCAACTACTGGAGTGATTACCGCGGCTATGACCTGGACCGGGACGGTACCGGCGATGTGCCCTACCGCCCCGTTAAACTCTTTTCCTATATGACCGGCCAGGTGCCCGAAGCCATTGTTTTGCTTCGCAGCACCTTTGTCGGACTGCTGGATTTTTCAGAAAAGGTCTCCCCTGTTTTTACGCCTGCAGGCCTGTTGGACCACACTCCCGAAATGAAAAAGAACACATGGTAGATATCAGAAATATAAGCAAATCTTTCGGCAGGAACCAGGTCCTGAAAGATCTCTCCCTGAACATTACACAAGAGGGAGTTACCGCCATTCTCGGCCCGAACGGTTCGGGAAAAACCACCCTGCTCAAGTGCATCCTCGGCCTGACCATCCCCGACCGGGGGAACATCACCGTACACGGCAGAGACATCCGCAAAGACGTAAAATACCGTGAAGACCTGGATTATCTCCCCCAGATCGCTGATTTTCCGGCCAACCTGAAAGTGAGGGAACTCATAAAAATGATCGGGGAACTGCGCCACAGGACGACACGGGAAAACGAGCTGATCCGCTTTTTCGAACTGCAACCCTTCCTGGACAAAAAACTGGGTACGCTGTCCGGCGGGACCCGGCAAAAAGTAAACCTGGTACTCGCCTTTATGTTCAACAGTCCGCTGGTGATCCTGGACGAACCCTCTTCCGGGCTCGACCCGGTATCACTGCTTCGCCTGAAGCAATGGATACACGAGGAAAAGGAACAGGGCAAGGTAATATTGCTCACCTCGCATATCATGAGCCTGGTAGAGGAAATCGCCGAAAACATCGTTTTTCTCCTGGACGGAAAAATATACTTCTCCGGGACCATAGCCCGGCTGAGGTCGGAAACGGAGGAACAAAACCTGGAACACGCCATTGCCGCACTCCTGTCCGGAAAATGCCTGGTCCGTTAAACAAAAAACAGTCGCCATGCTCAAGATCATCAAATACAGTTTTTTCGACCTGCTGCGAAGTAAGTGGAGCTATGTCTATTTCCTGTTCTACCTGCTGCTGGGCAGCGTATTGCTGTTCCTTAACAACGACCTTTCGGGGGCCGTCATTACGCTGATGAACGTCAATATCATTCTCGTGCCCCTTATCGCTACCGTGTTCGGGGTGATGTACTATTACAACTCCGGCGAATTCACCATTCTTCTCCTGGCGCAGCCTGTCAGGCGGCGTACCGTATTTACCGGGCAATACCTCGGCATTGCCGGTTCCCTTGCCCTCAGTCTTGTACTCGGGCTCGGGATCCCCTTTGCCGCATACGGGCTGTTCCGCTCCGCGGCGATATGGGACTTTGCCGTACTGCTCCTCACCGGGGTGGCACTAACCTTTATTTTTACCCTGCTGGCATTCAATATCGCCCTTTCCAACGAAAACCGCATCAAGGGATTTGGCTATGCCATACTGTTATGGCTGCTGCTGGCTATCGCCTATGACGGTATTTTCCTGTTGCTGCTCGCCCACTTCCAGGAATACCCGCTGGAAAGGTTTGCCCTTACCGCCACAGTGCTGAACCCGGTAGACCTGGCGCGTATACTCATCCTCCTCAAACTGGATATTTCTGCGCTTATGGGATATACCGGGGCCGTATTCAAGCAGTTTTTCGGAACCGGTGCCGGCAGCCTGCTCTCCGGGCTGGTATTGCTGCTCTGGATCTTTGTTCCCCTGTGGTGGTTGCAGAAAAGCGCCCGGAAAAAGGATTTCTGAGCCGGCCGATCCCCCTTCTGCCCCCGACCTCCATGCCGTAACCGTACCGATATAAATACCATACCCATGTACGATCATACTTTTTACCAGGAAGAAATTAAAAAATTATTAAAGGATAAAAATGCCATCCTCCTCGCCCATTATTACCAGGACCCTTCCATACAGGACCTGGCCGATGTGGTCGGGGACAGTCTTGAACTGGCCCGGCACGCTGCAAAGACCGATGCCCCGGTTATTGTTTTTGCCGGGGTCTATTTTATGGCAGAGACCGCCAAGATCCTCAACCCCGGAAAAAAGGTCCTGTTGCCCGACCTTTCGGCAGGATGCTCCCTTGCCGACCACTGTACGCCCGAAGCGTTCACGGTGTTCCGCCAGCGCTATCCGGACCACCGGGTGGTGAGTTATATCAATACCAGTGCAGCGATAAAGGCCCTGAGTGATTACGTATGTACCTCCTCCAATGCCGAAAGGGTGATCCGCTCCGTTCCGGAGGATCAGCCGCTTATTTTTGCACCGGACAAAAATCTCGGAAAATATCTGATAGAGAAAACGGGAAGAGATATGGTCCTCTGGGAAGGGTCGTGCGTGGTTCACGAAGCTTTTTCCATGGAAAAGCTGATCGCACTGGTCCGGAAATATCCCGGAGCCAGGATCGTGGCCCACCCGGAATCGGAAATGTGTATCCTTCGGGCCGCCCACTATACGGGCTCTACTTCACAGATGAGGAGATATGTTCGTAAAAGTAAGGCTTCCGCATTTATCATAGGGACCGAAGCAGGGGTAATCCACCAGATGAAAAGGGAATGCCCGGAAAAAGAGTTTATTCCCCTTCCCTCCCGTGAGGACAACAGCTGCGCCTGCAGCGAATGTGCCTATATGAAGGTGAATACGCTGGAAAAGCTTTATCGCTGCCTCCGGAATGAGGCCCCGGAGGTTCACATAGGAGAAACCCTGAGAAAAAATGCCCTTCGTCCCATCCGTAAAATGTTCGAATTATCGTGAAACCCTGTGATGTACTTGTTCTCGGCTCCGGAATTGCCGGGTTGTCTTTTGCCATAAGCCTGGCTTCCCGCCGGCCTGACCTGTCTGTCCGGATATGCAGTAAAACAGGGCAAACCGCATGCAATACCTGGTATGCCCAGGGTGGAATTGCCGCTGTGACCGACCGGGACAGGGATGCTTTTGAAGATCATATCCGCGATACCATACAGGCCGGAGGCGGATACTGTAACGAGCAGGTAGTAAGGGCTGTCGTAGAGGATGCCCCCGGCTGCATTGCCAGCCTCAGTCAATGGGGGGTCCCCTTCGACCGTACGCCGGCAGGGGCATGGGACACCGGGCTGGAAGGAGGGCACTCCTATCCCCGCATCCTGCATTGCGCAGACCGGACAGGGGCATATATCATACGAAGCCTGCTGCATTACGCAAAAAGGCTTGACAACATCACGTTCCACTCCGGATTTTTTGCGACCGATCTCATCATCCGGGACCGGCAGTGTTTCGGGGTGTACTACCTCGATGAGCGATCAGGCATCCCGAAGAGCTGTCCAGCAAAGATCACTTACCTCGCTACGGGGGGAAGCGGGCAACTCTTCCGGGTAACCACCAACCCCGCGATCGCTACCGGAGACGGGGTGGCCATGGCGCACCGCGCCGGGGCACGGGTAGAACATATGGGCTTTTACCAGTTTCACCCTACGGCATTTTCCGGTGCAAAAAGCAACCCGGCTTTCCTCATATCGGAAGCCGTACGGGGATTCGGGGCACACGTTATCAACAGGCAGGAAAAACGCTTTCTGTTTGAGTACGACCCCAGGGGGGAACTGGCCACACGGGATATCGTGAGCAGGGCGATATGGCTCGAATGCCGTAAAAACCATACTGCCCATGTATACCTGGACTGTCGCCACCTCAACAGGAAAGCCTTTTTGCACGCTTTTCCGGCAATTGCAGCACATTGCAGGCAGGCAGGCTACGATCTCTTCAAAACACCGGTACCCGTTATGCCTGCCGCGCACTACCAGTGCGGAGGTATCGCCATCGACCTGCAGGGAAGAACGACCATCGGAAACCTGTATGCTAACGGAGAATGTGCCTGCAGCGGGCTCCACGGCGCCAACCGGCTCGCCTCCAATTCCCTGCTGGAAGCGGTGGCCATTGCCCGCAGGGCTGCGGGAAACGTGCTCTCCGGTATAGACGACCTTGCCTCCCCTGTAATACACCAGGAAAAAAAACCGGGGATTTCCGCTTCCGCCGAAACCGGGCCGGACAAAATTATTTATCTTCGGCAACAGTTGCAGAAGGTGATGTACGATGCTTATGTTTCCGGGATTACCGGGACAGTTCCGGCGGAAAACACAGGAACGGAACAGCTTTCGCAGGAAACCGACAAGCTGTTACGGCACCGTGCCCCGTCAAAGTCATCATACGAATTACGTAACCTGCTCACAGTAGCCCGGATGATCTCATGAAAACAATAAAGTTCCAGACCCGTATTGCCCTGGCCTGTTTTTTTCTGGCCACCCTTATGGGGGTTCTGCTTCGCGCCTTCCCTCTTGCCGACCCCGGGTTTACCTACAGGTATATGGTACACGGGCACTCCCATATTGCCCTCCTCGGGTGGGTATACCTGGCGCTGACCACACTGATGTGTTTGCTGTTCCTCCCGGAAAAAAAGCTGAATGCCGCTTTCCGGAAAATTTCGGGCGTGACCTGGCTGTCCCTGGCTGGAATGCTGGTCACCTTTCCCCTTGTGGGGTACCGCCCTGTTTCCATTGTCTTTTCCACCCTGTTTATCCTGGTCAGTTATGTATTTGCCTGGTTCTTTATAAAACATACTCCCAAGGCCTTACGGCAGCGGAATTCCTGGAAATGTCTCCGGGCGGGGCTGTTCTATATGATGCTTTCCAGTCTGGGCCCCTGGTCCCTGGGGATAATCATGAACACCCTGGGCAGTACTTCCGTATGGTATAAGACAGCCGTATACTTCTACCTGCATTTCCAGTACAACGGATGGTTTATCACAGCACTTTGCGGCTTCCTGTTCTATATTCTCGAAACCGGGGGCATAAAAATACCGAAATCCCGCTTCCGCCTTTTTTACAGGCTGTTGAATGGCGGGATCATTCTCAGTTTTTTCCTCTCGGTACTCTGGACCGGGCCCTATACCTCCTTTCATGTGCTGGGGCTCACGGGTGGCCTGCTCCAGGCCGCAGCTTTTATACTGCTTTGCAATATGCTCAGGAACCGGAAGGGGCGGCCAAAGCCCGGAAATCGCCTGTCCGGCCGGGTACTGTTCCTTTTCCGGTTCAGCGGTGTGTTACTGGCAGTGAAGCTGTTATTACAGTACCTGTCGGGTATGCCCGTACTCTCAGATGTGGTCTATCGCATCACCGAATTCGTGATAGGCTACCTGCACCTGACGTTTCTCGGGGTCATTTCGACAGCGCTGCTTGGGCTCCTGCTTCATTTCCGGCTTATAAGAATACCGGCGGTTGCCATGCCGATCTACCTGCTTGCATTCCTGGTTACCGAAGGGCTTATTTTTTACAAGGCCGTAGCCCTGTGGCAAAACTGGCCCGTACCGGGGCATTACTACCTGCTGTTACTGGCGGGCAGTTTTCTTTTTCCGGTGGCTACGGGTATATTGCTTCTGAACAACCGGAAAAGCCCCTGGCATTACCGGTAGATTTTCCGGTTCACCAGTTTGAGCTCTCCTTTCTGCTCCAGCGATTTCCCTGCGCGTATCACGGTTTCCACCCGGAGCCCGGTAAGGTCGGCTATTTGCTGGCGGGTGAGGTCTACCCTGAAGGAAAAGGTACCTTCCAGATGGTATACATGCTTTTTCAGGTAGTCCAGTATCCTGAGGATACGGTGTTCGGCCTCCTGTCCCGACAACTCGCTGGCCATGATGGATTTGTAATACAGCCTTCCCGCCAGGGCCCGGGTAACCTTGAGGTGCTCATCGGGATACGACTCCAGGAGGCGGTACAGCCCGGTACGGGAAAGACGGTATACACTGCAGTCGGTAAGAGCCTCGGCATTGGCGGGATAACTGATGTCGACAAACAGGGGAGGCTCACCGAAACTCTCTCCTTCCGAAAACAGCCCCTGGATAAACTCTTTTCCATCCCCGGTAAAATTATTCATTTTAACCTGCCCGGTAAAGATCTGAAAGTAATTACTGGCCCGCTGCTTTTCGTGAAAAATAATATCCCCCTTATCGTAAGAGACGAGTTCCGCGCCGAAATCGAGAAGTAAATCAGGATCTATCATATCCCACATTTATGGTATTGGTCGTTCTTGTATTATGAAAAATCCAAAGGTGAAAATTCAAAACCGGGCATCCTATGATATTTATCATTTTTTACGGCGGTACACCGGAAATTCACAGGCCCGGGCAGGCCATTGCCTTTTATGATCCGGATCATAAAATCTCCCCGGATCAACATCTAACTTTACAGCAGTTTTAATAGTTTCAAAATCACTGTTATGTCTTATTACCGGAAACTTTACGACGCTTTTGAAAAATCCTTTTATTTATCCGTTACAGCAGGAATACTGGTATCGAGCTGCCTGGGCGGCATTACTGCCATGATCGTACTGATGAAAGGTTTTGGCCCGGTGCAAATGGTGCAGGTATTCCTGATCACCTGTGTATGTATGGGGTATAATACCGCGGTGCTGGCCGGGCTCAAACCCAAACCTGTCTATCATATACTGTTGGCAAGTGTCCTGACCAACCTGTCGGTCATACTGTTCAATGCAGTGGTATGAGGCATGTACCGGCAAACGGGTTATTACACCGGTTTTTCCTATCTTATGAAATATTTTCAGGGAACATGTAATAAAAATCAGAAAAAATGCCGGGAATACACCCTTACATCGTTAAGCGTATATACGAACATCCTGCTCCGGAAGACGGGTACAGGATACTGATCGACAAGCTCTGGCCCAGGGGCGTAAAGAAGGAAGCTGCCGGGCTGGATGAGTGGGACAAGGATATTGCCCCTTCCGACGAACTGCGCCGGTGGTTTGGTCACCGGGACGACCGTTTCGAGGAATTCGGGCGGCGTTATAAGGAAGAACTGAAGCAGAAAAGGGAATCCCTCGACCACATCAGGGCCATAGCAAAAACAAGACAGGTATGCCTGCTGTACGGAGCCAGGAATACGAAATCCAACCACGCCATCATTCTCAAAGAGGTGCTTGAAACCCGTTAGCAACGGATCTCCGCAACCTGTACGGGCACAGAACATACTTCCTGTAAGCATAAAAACCTGGCATGATCGCGGGGACCAGCCAGGTTTTCATCCAACTATTATGAACAAAAAAATTATTTGCTTTCCTTATCCATCTTTTGTTTGAGTTCTGCCAGGGCATCGAGATCACCAAGTGTGGTTTTCTCTACAGTGTTACTGTTGTTTGCAGCCTTGACATTTCGCTCTTCCTGCTCTTTAAAGATGGCGGTATGAGAAGCCACTACCCTTTTGAATTCCTTGTTGAACTCAATAACCTTGAATTCGGCAGTTTCTCCTTTTTTCAGTTTCTTGCCATCTTCTTTTTCCATGTGACGGGAAGGTATGAAAGCCACGATATCCTCGTTCAGGTTAATGGTAGCTCCCTTGTCAACGATCTCATTGACTTCGGTAGTGTGTACCGTACCTACTCCGAACTCGCTTTCGTATTTGTCCCACGGGTTCTCCGTAGTCTGCTTGTGACCGAGGCTCAGTTTACGTCCGTCCACATCCAGTTCCAGAACTTCTACCTCAAGCTTGTCTCCCACGGATACGAATTCAGACGGGTGCTTGATCTTTTTGGTCCAGGAAAGGTCGGAGATATAGATCAGCCCGTCAATTCCTTCTTCCAGTTCTACAAACACACCGAAATTGGTAAAGTTACGCACAATACCCTCGTGTTTTGATCCTACGGGATACTTGCTGGTGATATCGGTCCACGGATCGGGAGTAAGTTGTTTGATACCGAGAGACATCTTGCGGTCCTCCCTGTCCAGGGTAAGTACCACAGCCTCCACCTCATCTCCTACAGAAACAAAGTCCTGGGCAGAACGCAGGTGCGTAGACCATGACATTTCAGAAACGTGGATAAGCCCTTCAACACCTTCGGCAACTTCGATAAAGGCACCGTAGTCGGCGATGACCACTACTCTTCCCTTCACCTTGTCCCCGATCTTGATATCGTCGCTAAGTGCTTCCCACGGATGTTTCTGAAGCTGCTTCAGACCGAGCTGGATTCTCGACTTGTTATCGTCAAAGTCAAGGATAACCACATTCAGTTTCTGATCCAGTTCAACAACCTCGCTCGGGTGGTTGATACGGCTCCATGAAAGGTCGGTAATGTGGATAAGTCCGTCCACACCTCCGAGGTCGATAAATACCCCGTAAGAAGTGATGTTCTTGACCACACCTTCGAGTACCTGTCCTTTTTCGAGCTGACTGATGATCTCTTTTTTCTGTTCTTCGATATCTGCCTCGATCAGCGCCTTGTGCGAAACTACTACGTTCTTGAATTCGTGGTTGATCTTAACCACCTTGAATTCCATGGTCTTGCTCACATACTGGTCGTAATCCCGGATAGGTTTCACATCGATCTGCGATCCCGGAAGGAACGCTTCGATACCGAATACATCCACGATCATACCACCTTTGGTCCTGCATTTCACGAAACCGTTTACGATCTCTCCGTTGTCATAAGCAGCATTTACCCTGTCCCAGGCTTTTATCGTACGTGCCTTTCTGTGAGAAAGCACCAGTTGTCCGCTTCTGTCCTCGCGAACGTCGATAAGGACCTCTACCTTGTCACCCACCTTCAGGTTGGGATTGTAACGGAATTCGTTGAGGGAAATAACACCTTCAGACTTGGCATTGATATCAATGATAGCTTCCCGGTCGGTAAGGTGTACCACTTCTCCTTCCACCACTTCCTCATCGGCAGTGTCTACGAAATTGTCCTCTACGAGTTTCTCAAACTCCTTGAGCTTGTCATCTTCAACCTTTTCAATACCTTCTTCGTAGTTGTGCCAGTCGAAGTTCGCTAAAAATTCTTCAGGATTCTGAACATCCTGAGCTGTTTTTGTTGTGTCAGCCATTGCTGATTAAAAATTTGTATTCCGGATTCACACAAGAGGTAAAGCTATGAATACGAAAGAAATTAATAATGAGATTAATACACCCTTTTCCCTCCTGACTTTTGCTTAAAAAGGAGTGCAAAATTACAATTATATTTTTGATTTTCAAAAGTTTGAAATCTTTTTATTTAAAACAAAATACATGCCAGGCTTTACAGTATACGGATATTTTTATATTTGCCTGATCAAGGCTACTGATTTTGTTGGTTTTCCGGAGTATTTTAATACAGGACTTACAACCGTAATATACCCGGAGAGGATTTAAACAATATTTAATACCTTTACGCCCTATTTTCGGTAAAAACCACGATACCCATGTTAGCACCCATTTCATGTAACGGCTATTCCATCTATTTCAACGAAGACGGTTATGAAAAGCTGAAACACTATATTGTGGAACGCAATCCGTCGCGGATATTTATCCTGACGGATGAAAACACCAATGAACACTGCATTCCCGTATTCATGGGGAAAATGCCGGCCGATTTTACCGCGGAGATCATCGAAATAGAAGCGGGGGAACCCCATAAGACCATAGCGACCTGCAGCCAGGTATGGCAGGTCCTGTCTGAGCTGGGGGCCGACAGAAAGAGCCTGCTTATCAACCTGGGGGGAGGGGTCGTTACCGATCTCGGGGGGTTTGTGGCTTCCACCTTTATGCGGGGCATCGATTTTGTCAATGTCCCTACATCTTTACTGGCTATGGTAGACGCCTCGGTAGGCGGAAAAACCGGGGTCGACCTCGGTCCGCTCAAAAACCAGGTGGGGGTCATCAATGTGCCCGGCATACTGATCGCAGATACGTCCATGCTCATGACCCTGCCTGCAAACCAGATGCGCAGCGGACTGGCAGAGATGCTGAAACACGGGCTGATACAGGACAGGAATTACTGGGCGGCCTTTCGCGATCTTTCGGCACTGGATATGAACGACCTGGATGTCCTAATCCGGGATTCCATCATGATCAAGAACAACATCGTTATGCAGGACCCCCGGGAAGCGGGATTGCGAAAATCCCTGAATTTCGGCCACACCCTGGGCCATGCCATAGAATCTTATTTCCTTCAGGCCCCCGAAAAAGACACCCTGCTCCACGGAGAAGCCATCGCCATAGGCATGATACTGGAAACCTGGCTGTCGGCAAAGACCCGGCAGTTCCCGGAAGATACCCTGGAAGAGATAACCCGGATCATCCTGTCGTACTTCCCCAAAGTAACCATCGAAAAGGAAGACATAGCCCCCATCATTTCATACCTCAAATACGACAAGAAAAATGCGCACGGCCATATCAATTTCCTCCTTCTCAAGGATATCGGTGCACCGGTAATTGACGTACGCGTGCCCGACGACCTCCTTATCCGGTCTTTTTCATATTACAACGGACAGCCACAAACGGTTTAAGCTGTTTTACAGTTATGAGTTCAGAGTTATGATGCAACCTGTTACCTGCAAACCATAAAACTATAACCCTTCATACTTCGGACTTCGTGCTTCGAACTCCCCCCCTCTCTTTACACAAAAAAACCTTTACGAAAACGTTTGAAATCCATATTTTTGTCCCCGAACACAAACACTAAACATCCACCGGTTACAGGTACAGGCAAGAGGCAAAATAACCGGTTTCATGGCAGGACCGTTTTCTGGCCTCTCCTAACAGGTACACCGGTGGGCACACAAAAAACACACTACAAAAATGAGCTTTACAGAAATCTATGAAAAGGAACTGGCCTTCCAAGCCGACCGCCGCAGGGCCTCGGTCGAATTCATCAAGACCGTAAGCGACCTCTGGTATGACAACTCGGTGGAACTGGTCCTTTTCCGAAACCAGCTTATCGACCGGAGCGTCAGTGAGATCATCAACCTGCACGAATACGCCGGGGCCTTTGTGGAAAAACCTATTTCCATATTCGATACGGTAGAGATCGCACATGTTATCAAACAGATGAACCTGCCCCCGGCCAAAATAGATATCGGAAAACTCACCTACGAATACCACCTGGAAGACGATCAGTACAACAATGCCACAGCCTTTGTTTACGATAAACTGAAAAGAGCGCGGAACAGCCGGGAAATACAACCCAGGGATGTGGTTCTGTACGGTTTCGGGCGGATTGGCCGCCTGCTGGCCCGGGAGCTTATGACCCGGACCGGAAAAGGCAGCCAGCTAAGGCTCAGGGCTATCGTTACCAGGGGAAGTTCCGACAGCATTACCCTGGAAAAAAGGGCTTCACTGTTGCGTAACGACTCTGTTCACGGACATTTTCCCGGTACGGTTTCTGCCGACCCCGAAAACAACTGCCTGGTCATTAACGGTACTACGGTGCACATGATCTCTTCCGATGCCCCCGAGAAAACCGACTATGCCGGATACGGGATTAAAAATGCCCTGGTTATAGACAATACAGGGAGTTTCAGGGATAAGGAACAGTTGGGGCGCCATCTCAAAGCCAGGGGAGTAGACAAGGTGCTTCTCACGGCTCCCGGGAAAGGAATACCGAATATCGTTTACGGCGTAAACCACAAAGAATACAGTCCGGATAAAAACAGGATACTCTCCGCCGCTTCATGCACCACAAATGCCATTACGCCCATCCTCAAGGCCGTAGAAGACGCCTTAGGGATTACCAAAGGGCATATCGAGACCATACACGCATACACCAACGACCAGAACCTTGTAGACAATATGCACCACAAATACCGCAGGGGTCGCGCGGCTGCACTCAATATGGTCATCACCGAGACCGGGGCAGGAAAAGCCGTATCCAAAGCCCTGCCGTCACTGGAAGGAAAGCTTACCTCCAATGCCATTCGCGTTCCCGTGCCGAACGGATCACTGGCCATACTGAACCTGGAAACGGCAAAAAATACTACGAGAGAGGACATCAATACCGTCATAAAAAAATATGCCCTGGAGGGAGAATTGGTGGAACAGATAAAATATTCCCTGAGCAACGAACTGGTTTCCTCCGATATCGTAGGCACTACTGCCCCTGCCATATACGACAGCAGGGCCACCATTGTATCACCTGACGGAAAAAACCTGGTGCTGTATGTATGGTATGACAACGAATACGGATACAGCCAGCAGGTCGTCCGGCTTGCCAAATATATGGCCAAAGTAAGGCGGTATACCTATTATTAGAGCTCACGGAACCACGGAACGTTATAATCAGTTATGAGTTCGGAATTCGGAGTTCAGACACTATAACCTGAAAAAGCCGGAAGAATCCCTCTTCCGGCTTCGTACAAAAACAAGGAAAAGCACACCAGATGTAATTAACTTAAAAGCAATTATTTAACCATAATTCATTCATACAAAAAAGATTATTTCTTTGTAATTCTCCCGATTAGATAGTAATTTGCAGTATATTTTAGATTGCAAAAAAATAAAGGCCGGAACCTATGTCTATTGCCATTTCTAAATACAAAAAACGACTGGATGCTATTTTTAGGAGGCATAAAGTACAACGTGCCTATCTTTTCGGGTCCTCGTTACGAAAGGACTTTAATAAAAATAGTGATCTGGATTTTCTCATAAAGTTCCACGATTCTCTCAAAGACCCTGTAGAAAAAGGAGAGATGTGGTGGAACCTGCACGATTCCCTGCGTGATTTATTCCGGAGAGAAGTAGACCTCATTACCGAAAACTCCCTTAAAAATCCGTATTTTATAGAGGAGTTAGAGGAAAACAAAAAATTAATATATGGATCGTAGCGAGAAAAAGTTACTCTTCGACATCTCAACCGCGATCGAAAACATAGAAAACTATATCGGACCACAAAAGGTTTTCGAAGAATACGACTCTAATGCTATGCTCCAGGATGCCGTAGAAAGAAATATCGAAATTATTGGAGAAGCGGTCAACCGGCTTTTAGGTATTAATCCCGATATTAAGATTACAAATTCCCGGAGAATCGTAGATGCCAGAAATAAAATAATTCACGGATATGACACCATTGAAAACTCCCAGATATGGGGTATTATTATAATTCATTTACCTGTTCTGAAAGCAGAAGTAGACCATTTACTCGCTAAGTGAGATTTAAAATACCCCGAAGCCTGTCGCCAGCAGGTTTCCCTCCATACCGGTACCATATAGATAATTGTATACCAACACTTTGCCAACCCATAATATTCCATATCTTTGCAGCCCCGTGCAGTAATGCAGGGGCTGTTTTTTCAGAAATTACAATAAGTACGGCATTTACGACGTTACGAAGCATAAACAATAATCATCAACAACTACAGTCTGAAATGAAAATGAAGAACGTATACCTCATCTGTATTGCACTTACACTATCCCTGCTCTGCAGTAATTTACTGCATGCCCAGGATACCGGAAATGAAGAGAATCCCGAAGACAAGCTGTCCCTTACGGAGGGAGATGTCAATAACCAGTTCGAATTCGTGATCCAGCGCTCCAACAACTACCAGGAGTACAAGGTCGTGAAAAAAAACTGGCTGTATACCCTTAAAAAAAACACCCTGGATTCCCTGGCCCGGGTAGAAAAGGAATTGTCAGAGGCCATTAATCTTACCAAATCGCAAAACAGCGAAATGGAATCCCTCAAGAGGGAACTGGCCGAAAACCAGGAACATGTAAGTTCCCTGACCGATGAAAAAGACAGTATTTCATTCTTCGGGGCCCTGATCGACAAATCCACTTACAAGGCTACCATGTGGGGTATTGTAGGCCTGCTCGCAGTAGTACTGCTTTTCTTTGTCTATAAATTCAGGAACAGTAATGCAGTGACCCAGAGTGCCAGAAAAGCACTGGAAGAACTGGAACAGGAATATGAAGACCACCGGAAAAAGGCCCTGGAAAGGGAACAGAAGGTGAGAAGGCAGCTTCAGGATGAGATCAATAAACAGAAGATCTCCAAAGCCAAGTAATCCTTTCCGTATATGCGTATCGATATCATCACCGTACTGCCCGAACTGCTCAAAAGTCCTTTTGAAGCTTCCATACTCCGGAGGGCGATAGACAAAGGGCTTGTGGAAGTATACACCCATAACCTCCGCGACTATGCGTCGGACAACTACAGGACCATAGACGACTACCAGTTCGGAGGCGGGGCCGGGATGGTCATGATGATCGAACCCATAGACCGCTGTATTTCGAAACTGAAAACGGAGCGGGAATACGACGAGGTCATTTACATGACTCCCGACGGCAATACCCTGAACCAGAAAATATCCAATCAGCTGTCGCTTGCAGAGAATATCATTATTCTATGCGGGCATTACAAGGGCGTGGATCAAAGGGTGAGGGACCGGTTTATCACCCGTGAAATTTCGATTGGGGATTATGTCCTCTCGGGAGGAGAGCTCGGAGCGGCCGTATTGTGCGATTCCATCATCCGGCTGATCCCCGGTGTGCTGAACGATGAGACATCGGCGCTGACCGATTCTTTCCAGGACAACCTGCTCGCTCCCCCGGTATACACCAGGCCTGCCGAATACAAAGGCTGGAAGGTACCCGGAGTACTGCTGAGCGGGAACTTTCCGGAAATCGAAAAATGGCGGGAAGAACAGGCCTACCTGCGTACCCGGGAAAGACGCCCGGACCTGCTGGACGAATAAATACGGGGGGAGCCTGCAACCTCCAACCTGCAACCAAAGTACAAGGATTCTCTTTCCCGCTTCACGTAAAAAACCTTATCTTTGATCATCATTCACTTTTACGGTCCAAAGAAATGAAAAGACGGGATTTTATTCAGCACACTTCGGCTTCGGCCGCTTTTTTATCGCTCGGGGGATTTTCCCTGTCTTCCTGCACACCGGAAAACACGGCAAAACATATTACCATACTCCACACCAACGACGTACACAGCCATATCGACGTCCTTCCTGATAACGACCCCCGCAACCCGGGAAAAGGGGGAGTGTCCAGGAGAGCGACACTCATAGAACGTATACGCCGCGAAAACCCGAATACACTGCTGCTGGATGCCGGAGATATTTTTCAGGGTACTCCCTATTTCAATTATTACGGGGGCGAACTGGAATTCAAGCTGATGAGTATGCTCCGGTATGATGCCGCTACCCTTGGAAATCATGATTTTGACAATGGTATCGACGGACTTTACGCCCAGCTGCCCCACGCCGATTTTGATTTTATTATTGCGAATTACGATTTCTCCGATACCGTGATGGACACCCATACCAGGCCCTATAAGGTCTTTACCAGGGACGGAATAAAAATAGGTGTTTTCGGGTTGGGAATACAACTCAAGGGACTGGTCAACGACAATCTGTACAAGGAAACAAAATACCTGGACCCGGTTGAAATTGCCCAGGATATGTCAACTGTCTTAAAAAGGGACGAAAACTGCGATGTCGTTGTCTGCCTGTCCCATATCGGTTACCGGTACAGGGACAACAACCGCCCTTCCGATATCATGCTCGCGGAAAATACGGAAAACATAGATATCATCATAGGAGGGCACACCCATACTTTCCTCGACAGGCCCACCATATGCCATAACCGGAAAGGAGAAAAAGTACTGGTGAACCAGGCCGGGTGCTTCGGCATAAATGTCGGACGTATAGATTTTTACCTGGATCACGACAATAAACTCATAGACCGTGAAGGCCGTACCATAATCGTCTGACCCGAGAAATACCGCAATAAATTTGGTGGTATACCCAAGTCACAGTAATTTTATAAGGTCAATAAAAACCTATATTATGAGAAAAGTAGCATTATTAACATTGTCTGTTGCATTCCTTACCGTGTCCTGTAAGGATGGAACAAAGAAAAAGAATGAAGATAGTACAACGGATACCGTGGAGCCGGCACAAACCGAAACCGTAACAGAAACGGCCAGGGAAATTACCGTGACCATGGACCCGAAAAGCGAATCGACTGCCAAGGGAACCGTTACCTTTTCGGAAGAGGGCGGCACCGTGACCATGACCGCCAATTTCGAAGGACTGGAACCCGGAGAACACGCCATACACCTGCATGAAAAAGCAGACTGCTCTGCTCCCGACGGAACATCTACCGGCGGACACTGGAACCCGACCTTTGAGAAACACGGCAAATGGGGAGATGCCGAAGGATATCACAAGGGAGACATAGGAAATTTCGAAGCCGATGAAAACGGTAACGGATCGATTACCTTTTCTACCGACGAATGGTGTATTGACTGTGATGACGAAACCAAAAATATTGTAGGTAAAGGAGTAATAGTTCACGCTGACCCGGATGACTTCGAGTCACAACCGACAGGAAATGCAGGCGGACGGGTAAGTTGCGGGGGGATTATTCAATAATCATATTTAAGTCCGGGGCTTTATCTCTCTTATGAACCAAAACCATTACACCTCATGAATCCCTCGGCCTCCGGTTGGATCACCAAACTTAACTCCCTACTGGGTCACGCAGCTTTCTTCCCCGCAGAGAACGGGACCTTTTACGGGAAACTGCGCGAATCGGGATTTATATACGGCACCAACATAAAACCGGCATTACCGCTGGAGATAGACAACAGGCTTACCGAAGAGGAATTGTCGAAGGTCCATTTGTACATTTCCCTGCTGTCGGCCTATTATACCCGCAACGGAACACTTGATTTCGATCGGGCCATAGATTCCATCATTGCTTTCTATACCGTTATGGAAAGCAATGATGTTTCTTTTTTCAACAAATTGCTTACGGGAAACAAAGGGTCGTCCAAACTCGAGAAGATCATCGGCAACCGGGTGCTGTTCGACGAAAATATTCTCACCAAAAACTTCAACCGCATTCCCACCAATATGCTGTTGTATATCGACACCCTCACCTACAAACAATATCTCGACGGGAACGAAAACTGTATGGAATATGCCGGAAACCTCGAGACCTTTATCATAAACACCATTTACCGTGCCCTCGATACCAAAACAGAAAAAAACGAATACGATATCCAGCTTGTAAAGCTGTTTGAGTCATCCACACGGTATACCGGCACCTACGACCAGAAGGTGGAAGACCTCCAGCAACAGCCTCCCTTCCGGCTGTCCTCTGCCCTGGAAAAAAAATATGTGGTAGACCTCGCATCCCTTGCCGTATGGAACGACCGTACCGTGGAGGAGCAGGAAAAAAAATTCATCGCAGCACTGGCCCACGATATACTGTACCTGCCGGTAGCGGAAGCAGAACGCTCCCTCTTCCTCGTACAGGATTTTTTTAATCTGCACAGGAAGGAGATCCCCATCCTGAACTTTTCCAACCCCGTAAGACAGTTCTACGACAACTCCTCGAGGATGGTGAGCAACCTCATTCTCCGGAACAGGAAACGACTACAGCTGGAGCTCCTGGAAAGCAGGGAACTGGTAGTGCTCCTGTCAAAATCCACCGTCAAGGAACTCAGTAAGGAAGAGAAACAGAAGGTCAGATCGCAATTGCTCGATATATGTAAGTCCATTCCCTCACTGGCCATCTTTTTACTTCCCGGAGGCGGGGTATTACTGCCGCTTCTGGTCAAGTTTATCCCCCAGCTGCTCCCCTCTTCATTCGACGACAACAAACTGGAATAGTCACCCCCGGAAATCCCCTTCTGTTTAATAACATTTCCGGTATTTTGTTATATTCCGCACAGCGTTCTTTATTGACGAAAAAAAACTGTACTTTTAGGCGGCATTTATAATCCGGGATAGCTTTTGGCATTTTGCTCTTTGAAAAATGCTGAAACCTATCTTTTTTTGTGCAGTATCAATCTAAAACCTTGTATGATTTTTTCAATTACAGACATCCTTTTTTTACGAAATAAAAATAATTGCAAACACTAAAACAAACTGTTCCTGCGGAACTGCCCGTTACGGAACAGAGATAAACACCTATGACTACACAAGCATTAAAAGACAGGATAAATACCCTTTTTAAGGAAAAATACAACGGCTCCCCCTTGTTGATACAATCTCCGGGGCGCATTAATATTATAGGAGAACACACCGATTACAACGACGGTTTTGTACTCCCGGGTGCCATCGACCGCTATATTATTTCGGCTATGGCCCGGAACGGCAGTCCGGACGAATGCAGGGTATTCGCAGCAGACATGGACGAGGAGATCCGTTTCAGTCTTGATGACGTCAAACCATCGGAAAAGGGGAGCTGGCAGAATTATGTACTGGGAGTCGTTTCCGAAATAGGAAAACGCGGCGTTCAGCTTCAGGGATTTGATATTGTCTTCGGGGGAAATATCCCCAAGGGCTCCGGTTTGTCTTCTTCTGCCGCCCTGGAAAACGCCATTACTTTCGGGCTCAATGAGCTCTTCGGTATCGGGATGAGCAGAACGGAAATGATGCTCCTCTCCCAGAAGGCTGAGCACAATTTCGTAGGGGTACAATGCGGGATCATGGATCAGTTTGCCAGTATGCAGGGCAAGGGCGAACACGTTCTCCTGCTCGACTGCCGGTCACTCGATTTCTCTCCGGTAGCTATAGATTTCAGCGATTATGAGATACTGCTGATCAACTCCAATGTAAAACACAGCCTGGCAGATTCTGCCTATAACGACCGGCGCGAATCCTGTGAATCCGGTGTCCGTATCCTGCAATCGGCATTTCCGGAAATAAAGGCCCTGAGGGATGCCAGCGAAACCCAGCTCTCGGAAGTAAAAGACCGGCTGGACCCGGACACCTACGAAAAATGCCTCTATGTCATCCAGGAGAACGACAGGGTGCAGGAAGCCGTCAAGGCCATAAAGAACAACGATATCCCGCTTCTGGGCTCCCTGCTCTTCCAGTCGCATGCCGGACTGGAACATCAATACGAAGTAAGCTGCCCGGAACTGGATTTCCTGGTCGAAAAAGCGCGGGAAAACAATGATATCCTCGGGAGCCGCATGATGGGAGGAGGCTTCGGTGGCTGCACTATAAACATCATCCGGAAAGGTGCTGCCGAAGCATTTGTAGCATCGGTAGAGGAAGAATACACACGTAAATTTGACAAGAAACCGAGCATATACAACGTAGCTCTTACCGATGGCACAGGTATATCGGAAACGGTTTTCTATAAAAACTGAAAGCACAATAACACCATGATCCAAAAAGAAGTATTACAGAACCAGTCGCACAAGAGATTTAATATCCTGACGGGAGAATGGATCCTCGTCTCTCCCCACAGGACCAAACGCCCCTGGCAGGGGCAACAGGAGAAAACAGCTGCCGATGTCAGGCCCTCCTACGACAAGGACTGTTATCTCTGCCCGGGAAACACCAGGGCGAACGGCGAGGTAAACCCGGAATATACGGACACCTATTCCTTTACCAATGACTTTGCCGCATTACAGACCGATAATGCTCCCTTCGCCATCAACGACGGACTGTTGCGGGCAGAGAGCGAACAGGGAACCTGCCGGGTCATCTGCTTTTCTCCCGATCATTCCAAAAGCCTGGCAGACATGGATACGGAAGCCATTGTAAAGGTAGTATCCCTCTGGCAGGAAGAATACCATTCGCTCGGCCATAAAAAAGATATCAATTATGTGCAGATCTTTGAAAACAAGGGAGCCGTAATGGGATGCAGCAATCCCCATCCTCACGGACAGATATGGGCCCAAAGCTCTATCCCCAACGAAGTCGGGAAGAAAGACGAGCGTCAGAAAGCCTATTATACGGCCAACGGGAAAAGCCTGCTCGGGGAATATGTCAGACAGGAAAGCAGCAATAAGGAAAGAATAGTATATGAGAATGACGATATGGTGGTCCTGGTACCCTTCTGGGCGGTATGGCCTTTCGAAACCATGATCGTTCCCAAAAAACAACAGGCCCACATCGGGCAGCTATCGGAAACAGAGAGGATATCTTTCGCCGATGCCCTGCATTTTATAACCGCTACCTATGACAAGGTCTTCGACTGCTCCTTTCCCTATTCGGCCGGGATACACCAGGCGCCTACCGACGGAAAGGATTACGATCACTGGCACTGGCACATGAGTTTCTACCCGCCCCTGCTCCGGTCGGCCACAGTCAAGAAATTCATGGTGGGCTACGAGATGTTTGCCATGCCGCAACGGGATATTACGGCCGAAACTGCCGCACAACGACTACGCGAACTCGCATAACCAGATAAAGAAGGCCGGGAAACGGGAAAATCCCGTCCCGGCCTTTTCGTTTCCGGACGCTTGTACCATCGGGACCGTTCAAAGGTCCCGTCACCCCAGCCATTCCTTAAAGTTTTTCACCCGGTCACGACTTACAATAACCTGAAAATCATCAAAGTTGTAAAGATATATCTGTAGTCTCGCATTGGTATAGGCTATAATATCCCTGATCGCTTTTATATGAACGATACACTTCCTGTTGATCCTGAAAAAGGTATCGGGACAAAGCGCTGTTTCAAGAGCGTCCAGGGTGGTGTCCAGCAAATAATTCCTGCTTTCGGCGGTGTAGAGATAAGTACCCTTGTTCTCACTGTAAAAACATTCTATCTCTTCTACAGGTATCATTTTCAGCCGTTGTCCCAGTTTTACCGTAAAGCGCTTTTTATACGAACGCTCCAACGGGTTTACCAGCATGTTCCGGATCGCTTCGAAATCAATACCCGCCTGCGAAAAAGATATACGCTCCCGGTATTTTGCAATAGCCCCGGCCAGTTCTTCGTCATCGATAGGTTTGAGCAGGTAATCGATACTGTTCAGCTTAAAGGCCCTCAGCGCATATTCATCGTATGCCGTGGTAAAAATAACGGGGCAGCTGATCTCTGCCGATTCAAAGATCTCAAAAGACAAGCCGTCTGACAACTGTATATCGAGCAGTATCAGGTCGGGGGAAGGATGGCGGTGAAACCAGTCTACGGCCTCCTCCACACCATGCAACAGGCATTCCACATCTATCCCGAGTTTTTCTACCATGCGCCGCAACCTTCTCGCAGCCGGTTTTTCATCTTCTATAATAACGACCCTCATAAGCCTGTATCCCTGTTAAAAACACTGATATTTTTTCATTCATTGGAAAACACCTGTTCTCAATACCTCACTCCCACCGTTCCTCCCGGTCCTTCTCCATATATTTCCTTATCTGCCGTTCTTCCCATTCCTTTCCCAGGAAAACACGGGGCATAAACACGGACACCCCGTGAACGACCAGGCCTATTCCCCAGTAAAAGGCCGTTGAAAAGGTCCAGAAATTCCAGAAAGCCTCTCCTTTCATTCCCGAGGGCACGGCTATGGATACCAGAATGATCAGGTTGATAATGACATACCACATCAGGTGCCTGTAAAATCCTTTTTCCTTCCGGATACGTTTTCTCGCTCTCTGGTATAATGCCTCTTCAGAATTATGTATATCTTTCATTTTGTCCGCGATTAGATTTTATTCCCACTGGCTTCTTCTCTTTTCCTCCTCCATGTATTCCCTGATCTTCCGCTCTTCCCACCGGCGTCCCAGGAACCCCTTGTCCATAAAGACGCTGATCGCGTGAAAGGTAAGACCTACTCCCCATCCCACAGCGGGAAACCAGAACCATTGGTATTCCCAGGATGTCCTGTAATTTATAAAAACAAGGAACGGGATGATAATACAGTACGAAGCGAGGTTCCAGTAAAACTCCTTTAAGGCTGCCACATGGCGCTTGGCCTCCAGGTATTTCTGATTCATGTTCTGGTCCGGTGTTTCCACAATTGTTATCTGTTTGGTTAATATCGGTATGCTCACCCTGAAACAGGTGTCGTCCTCTTCTACAGACACTTTTCGCCTGGTCAGCAGCTTATACCTTTGACTGATATTGGCCAGCCCTACTCCACTTCCCTTTTTAAGGGTCTGTTTCGGCTGTTTGTTATTCCTGGTCACAAGGCATCCGCCTTCTTCGTATATCTCTATTTTCAGGGGATGCTTTTCGGAAACCCTGTTGTGTTTCACCGCATTTTCCAGTAAGAGCTGAAGCGATAACGGTACTACCTTCGCTTCAGGGTCTGCAGCATATTCCGGCATATCAAAAGAGATACTGTTTTCAAAACGCATTTTCAGCAGCGCCGCATACGTACGGGCAAATCCCAGTTCTTCATTTACAGTAACCAGCTCCTTGTTTTTCTGTTCCAGTACATAGCGGTATATCTTTGACAACGACGTCGTAAACTTCTGTGCGGCTTCCGGTTTTTCATCGATCAGGCTGGTCAGTACGTTAAGGCTGTTGAACAAAAAATGGGGGTCGAGCTGGTTTTTAAGAGCATCGAACCTGGCCGATGCCGTTCCCGCGATTATTTTCTGCTCCTTTACCCTGTTTTCCTGAAAGTTACGATAAAAATAAAACAAATGAAACAACAGGGATATCAGCAGGGATATGATAACTATGGCCGTATAGAACCTCAACTGTTGCAATGCCCACGGATCATAACCGGTATTGTCTTCCATATACCCCTTATGCACCCATCTCAATAAGATGACCACCGGCAGGGTAACCAGGATACTCCCTGCAATACCACCCAGCAGGTGATATCCTTTTCGTTTTCCCCTGTAATATCTCCTGATATGATTTATCCAGAAAAAATTGACCAGGGTAAGCGGAATACCGTATAAGGCGTAATAAAGATAGGATTCGAAAGCATGCCCCGGTAAGGTCACCGCCTGCCCGGACAACCACCTGTAGGCCTGATCTGCCACAAAGATTCCGGCCGTTATCAGCGCCCCTGTTCCTGTTGTTCTTAAAATATGCTTCACTGTTGAGAATTCAGATCTTCCGTCCGTTCCGGACCGCTACTCTAAAAATACGTTTTTCCGGCCAGTCCCGGAATAACACAGTCAAATATCCGAAGGCGGCTGCTCTCTTCATAAAGTATTGTTCCGAATCGTAGAAAAAAAGGGATGATCTGCATTTTACATACCAGACAGACAACGGCAATAGTCTGCCTCCCTAACGATCGTGATCCTTGTCGTTCTCTCCCGACCGCTCCTTGCGCTTCCGGTCGTAGTACTGATCGCGAAAACTCTTGCGCTTGCGATCCTTCCACCTGCGCGAATTACGTCGGCTGTTCCACAACACCAGTAAAAAAAGCACCGCTATGACAACGATATATACGATACTGCTTTGATCTCCGAAATCCATCATCCTGTTTTTTTAATTAAACCACTATCAACCTGAAAAACCAGGAATACAAGATAATGGTGTTATACCCTGGTCAGTGTGTTACCGGATTATCCGGGCAATTCCCGCAATCTTTTCGATAACGTTACCGGGGCCTCATGGCCTTATTACAAAATGTTCCCTGGCCTGCCCGGTCCGGAAAAAAACGACCCCCAGCCAGAAAAGGTCTACCGTTACCCGTGCCCGGGGATGCCCGCAGATGCTGTTCCAGGCATCTTCGGTCCCGCGGCTTTCATATATTCCGTCCAGCACCAGAATATCCTCCGCCCCGAAATCTTCCCTTGAAAAAAGGGTTTCAGGATCTGTTTCAGCGGTAATCCGGTGGTACACCAGCCTTTTTTCACCTTTCGCCCGGTCTGCCAACCCGGGGAAACAGGTATGAAGCAGGGTTTGCAGCTCACGGCTTTCGCCGGTGAGGATTACTTCCCCTATCCTGAAATACTTTATCATCCGGAACAGTATCCGGTGCGTTTTTTTTCCCCTGAATTTCCCTCTTTTATACAATCCCCCGGTAACAAACCCGTAAATAAACGGGGAATGTACCCCGTACTGGTTGGTAGACCTCAGCAAGAATCTCAGGTATTTTCCGATATGCATTTCCTATTCCTTATACGACAGTTCCAGCCATCTGTCGGTCTTTTCCTCTATCCCGGCAATGACCTGTTCGAGCTTTATCGAAAGTTCATCGATCTGCTCTCCTTCCAGGGAGCCTTCCGCAAAAAGCTTCTCGATCCCGGCCTTCTCCTCTTCCAGCCTTCGGATCTCCCTTTCCAGGCGGCCGTATTCCTTTTGTTCGTGATAAGAAAGCCCTTTATTCACATCTTTGCGCCAGGAGGCTTTCTGTTTCTGTTCCCCTTCTGCAGCAATGGTTTCTTCTGCCGGGGGAGTACTGTCTTCATACGCACGGTAATCCGAATAATTCCCCGGAAAGTCTTCGACTTCCCCGTCTCCCCGGAACACGAAAAGGTGGTCGACGATCTTATCCATAAAATACCTGTCGTGGGAAACCACGATGAGACAGCCCGGAAAATCGAGCAGGAACTCCTCCAGTACATTCAGGGTTACGATATCCAGGTCATTGGTAGGCTCGTCCAGGATAAGGAAATTGGGGTTCCGGATCAGTACGGTACACAAATAGAGACGTTTTAATTCGCCTCCGCTCAGTTTTTCCACAAAATCGTATTGTTTCTTACGGTCGAAAAGAAAGCGTTCCAGCAACTGGGCCGCCGAGATCTGCCTTCCCCTGGCCAGCGGAATGTAATCGCCATAGGCACGGATGATATCGATGACCTTCTGCCCGGGTTTTATCTCAATCCCGGCCTGGGTATAGTATCCGAATTTTACCGTTTCCCCGATCACTATCTTTCCTGCATCGGGTGTCACAGCTCCCGTAAGCAGGTTGAGGAAGGTTGACTTTCCGGTACCGTTCCTGCCGATGATCCCCACGCGTTCTCCCTTTTTAAAAACATACTGGAATTTATCGAGAATACGCTTTTCCCCGTATGATTTCCCCACATTGTGAAGTTCCACAATCTTGCTTCCCAGGCGCTCCATATTGATCTCGAGCTGTATGTTGTGCTCCTTACGCCTCTGGTGGGCCTTTTCCCTGATCACATAAAAATCGTCGATACGCGATTTCGATTTGGAGGTTCTGGCCTTGGGTTGTCTCCGCATCCAGTCGAGTTCCTTGACATACAGGTTACGGGCCTTTTCCACCGAAGCTTTTTCCGCCGTTATCCTCGACTCCTTTTTTTCGAGGTAATAGGAATAATTCCCCTTGTACGAATACAATTTACCGTCTTCGAGCTCAATGATCTCGTTGCACACCCGTTCCAGGAAATAGCGGTCGTGCGTCACCATGAAAAGGGTGATGTTCTCACGGGCAAAATAGGCTTCCAGCCACTCTATCATTTCCAGGTCAAGATGATTGGTGGGTTCGTCAAGTATCAGCAGGTCCGGCTCATTGAGCAATACCGTTGCCAGGGCGAGGCGTTTTTTCTGCCCCCCGGAAAGCGAGGATACCTTCTGCGAGAGGTCGTCCAGTTTCAGCCGGGAAAGGATCTGTTTATACCTGGTTTCGAAATCCCAGGCCTGGTGGAGTTCCATCTGCTCGAATGCTTTCTGATAGCCTTCCGTATCTTCGGGATGCTGCAAGGCCTCCTCATAACGCCGTATGACCCGGAGTACCTTGTTTTCGGAAGCAAAAATGGTCTCCTCCACCGTAAGTCCGGTATCCAGGTCGGGTTCCTGGGAGAGAAACCCGGTATATATCCCGTTCCTGGAAATGACCTGCCCGGTATCCGGTTCGTCTTTTCCCGTGATAATATTCAGCAGGGACGTCTTACCCGTACCGTTCTTCGCGATAAAGGCTATTTTCTGATCCTTGTTTATCCCGAAGGAGATACCGGTAAACAATACCCGTTCTCCGAAAGATTTGGAAATATTTTCAACAGATAGATAATTCATTACAGCTCATTAATCGTCCGGAGAAAAGACATCGGAAAAACATTCCCCGGTCTCCTCCCGTCTCAAGTCCTATATTCTGTGTTTTTTAATCTGTCCCCGGGGATTATTGTTCTTCCAGTATCTGGGCCGCATGGTCCTTGGTTTTTACCTTGTCGATCACGCGCTCCACCTTCCCTTCTTCGTCAATGATAAAACTCTTCCGGTGTATCCCGTCGTAGGTCCGCCCCATAAACTTCTTGGGGCCCCACACTCCGAAGGCATTGATCACTTCCCTGTCCTCATCGGCCAGCAACGGAAAGGGAAAATTGTACTTGTTCCTGAAATTGGACTGCCTCCTGGCCGAATCGGCACTTACCCCGAGCAGTTCATATCCCTTTTCCCGCAGTGTCTTATAATGATCCCTCAGGTTACAGGCTTCTGCCGTGCATCCCGGGGTACTGGCCTTGGGATAGAAAAAAACGATCCATTTCTTTCCTTTGTAATCCGAAGGTGATATTGTGTTTCCGTCCTGGTCCTTAACGGCAAAGTCAGGTACCTGGTCTCCTGGTTCCAGTGTTTTCATTTATTAGTTCTTAGTTCTTAGTTGTTAGTTTGGGCATAAATAAATAATGTATTTTAGTTGCCCAAAACTAAGTAAAAATGACCAAAAGCCAAAAAGTGGTATTCGCCATGGAAACGCTTGAGGAAATTTATCCTCAGATCCCCATTCCCCTCGACCATAAAGACCCTTATACCCTGCTCATCGCCGTACTGCTATCGGCCCAGAGCACCGACGTCAGGGTAAACCAGATTACACCGCTGCTCTTCGAAAAAGCAGACAATCCTTATGCCATGGTAAGGCTGAGCCGGGAAGAAATTCAGGACATCATACGCCCTGTAGGCCTGTCTCCCATGAAATCCAGGGGAATCTATGAATTGTCGCAGATCCTTATCGACAAGTACGGGGGTGAAGTCCCCGCCGACATGGCCGCTCTTGAGGCCCTCCCCGCCGTGGGGCACAAGACTGCCAGTGTTGTGGTCTCACAGGCCTTCGGTATCCCGGCTTTTCCGGTAGATACGCATATCCATCGCCTGATGTACCGCTGGGGTTTCAGCAACGGTAAAAACGTAGTACAGACCGAAAGGGATGCGAAAAGACTGTTTCCGGAAAAATGCTGGAACAAACTGCATCTCCAGATCATATGGTACGGAAGGGAATATTCGCCGGCAAGGGGCTGGAACCTGGAAAAAGACATCATAACCAGAACTATAGGCCGGAAATCGGTAATCAGGGACTATTACCGGTCAAAAGAAAAACCGTCTTCAAGGAAATGACACGCGAACATGCCTGTCCTTAAAAACGGTTCGAGGGACTTTTTTATCAGAGCTCATTTAAACTGATCTCAGTTCAGTATGGTGTCGAAATGAATCTCTTCATAATCGACCACCTTCAGGGCCCTGGAATAATTGAGGAGAAAATCGATGGTCTCCTTCCTGGGCTTCATGTTTTTCTGTTCTGCTGCTGAAGACTTTCTGGTGTAAAGGTGTGCCATATTATTACGTTTGATTTTGCGATGTGTAATACAAACGTGGCAAACCCCGGCATATTGCATTAATATGTTGTTAAAACTATGTTATTTTTCTCTACCAGCTTTCGCAGATTGATAATTGCATAACGCATTCTTCCCAATGCCGTATTGATACTGACCCCGGTGATCTCCGAGATCTCCTTAAAACTCATATCCTTATACATCCTCATCACCAGTACTTCCTGCTGGTCTTTCGGCAATTCCAGGATGAGTTTTCGCACATCATCCTCTACCTGGTCCTTAATGATCTGTCCTTCGACATTCAGTGAACCATCCCCTATCACCGAAAAAATATTGAAATCCTCGTTACCTTCAAATTTAGGCATGCGGGTTCCTTTCCTGAAATGATCTATAATAAGGTTGTGCGCGATACGCATTACCCAGGGCAGGAATTTCCCCTCCTCGTTATAGGCTCCTCTTTTAAGGGTACGGATAACCTTAATAAAAGTATCCTGAAAAATGTCTTCCGTGATATCCTTGTCAAAAACCTTGGAAAAAATAAAACTGTAAACTCTTTGGGAATGACGGTTGATAAGTACTTCCAGCGCACTTTCATCGCCGTTAATATAATCTTCTACTAAAACAGAATCCTGAAGAAGTTGCTCCATAATAATCACTTTTTTTATACAATTCAGGCCTTCCGTCAGATGGAAAGCACTTAAATTCTCTTTTTAAACTTAAAATTTAAAAACTCAAAAAGTAATTTTATGGTATACGCGCTACTGTTTTAACGTTTTGCTGGCCAAATATAATAACATTCCTTAAATATATGCAAATATTATATGGTAATTTAATGTTTCAACACGAATAAGCTTAATATAAATAACTAAAATACAGTTAATTACACCCTATATTGTTTAAGCGTCTTTTTTGTGCGAAGCACAAAGAAGGATTCTTCTGACTTCGATTGCAGGTTGCAGGTTTCAAATCATAGTTCATAACTCCGAACTCATAGCATAGCTGTAATTTATAGCTTTAATGACACTGCGTACAAACCATAATACCCTGATCGCAATGATTTTAATGACGCTTCAGGCTAAAATCAAACACAGTACTTTTAAATTCCTCTCATTATCCCTTATCTTTGTATTTTTCCTTATTTCGCTATGACAGACATATTGGCACTCGATCCCAGGCATCACATACTCATAAAGGGGGCAAAACTCCACAATCTCAGGAACATTAATGTCGCCATACCCCGTAACAGGCTGGTTGTCATTACCGGACTTTCCGGTTCGGGAAAATCCAGCCTGGCCTTCGATACCCTGTATGCCGAAGGGCAGCGCAGGTATGTGGAGAGCCTTTCTTCCTATGCACGGCAGTTTCTCGGGAGGCTGGACAAACCCAAGGTAGATTACATCCGGGGGATCGCCCCGGCCATAGCCATAGAACAAAAGGTCAATTCTACCAATCCCCGGTCTACCGTAGGCACAACCACCGAAATATACGATTACCTGAAACTGTTATATGCCCGGATCGGGCACACCTATTCGCCCGTATCGGGGGAAGAGGTAAAAAAGCATACGGTGACCGATGTGGTAGATGCCGTAAACCGGTATGAACCCCGTACCCGGCTGTTGTTGATGGCCCCCGTACACCTTCCGGAAGACCGGACTGCAAAACAGAGCCTGCAGTTACTCGCACAACAGGGATATGCCCGTATCAAATACGGAGACCGGGTACTGCGTATCGACGAGATCGGGGAAGAGATCACCTCCGATTTTTATCTGGTCGTAGACCGCGTGATCACGCAACCGGATGACGAAGATTTTATCAATCGCCTTTCGGATGCCGTAGAAACAGCCTTCTTCGAAGGCAAGGGAAGCTGTATCCTCGAAGAAATGCAAACGGGAACACAGACCGTATTCAGCAACAGGTTCGAGAAAGACGGCCTGCAGTTCATAGAGCCCAATATTCACCTTTTCAGTTTTAACAATCCTTTCGGGGCATGCCCGAAATGTGAGGGATACGGAGATATTATAGGTATAGACGAAGACCTGGTTATTCCCAATTCGGGACTCTCTGTGTATGACAATGCCATTTTTCCCTGGAGGGGGGAAAGCATGGGGTGGTATCGCGACCAGCTGGTCAATAATGCCTACAAGTTCAACTTTCCGATACACAAACCCTGGTTCGAGCTCTCCGATGCCCAGAAGCAACTGGTGTGGGACGGCAACAAATACTTTACGGGGCTCCACGATTTCTTTGCCGAACTGGAAGAAAAGAATTATAAGATACAGAACCGCGTGATGCTGTCCCGCTACCGGGGAAAGACCCGCTGTTCCGAATGTGGCGGAAGGCGGTTGCGCAAAGAGGCCGATTATGTCAGGATCGGGGGAAAGAGTATCTCCGACCTCGTGGATATGCCGTTGCACCACCTCGCCGACTTCTTCCGGGAGCTTTCCCTTACGGATTACGAGCAGAAAGTGGCCGGGCGGCTCCTTAAAGAGATCAATAACCGGCTGGCCTTCCTGGCCAATGTGGGACTGGAATACCTGACACTCAACCGAAAGTCCAATTCGCTTTCCGGAGGGGAATCACAGCGCATCAACCTCGCTACCTCCCTCGGGAGCAGCCTGGTCGGTTCTATGTATATCCTGGACGAGCCCAGTATCGGACTGCATCCGAAGGATACCGAAAAACTGATCTCCGTACTGCAATCGCTCCGGGACCTCGGCAATACGGTTATTGTAGTGGAACACGACGAAGACATCATGAAAGCTGCGGATAACATTATCGATATAGGCCCCGAAGCGGGTACCCTTGGCGGGGAAGTCGTCGCCTGCGGGGATTTTGACGATATCCTGAAAGCACATACCCTTACCGGTGATTATCTGAGCGGGAGGAAAAGTATTGAAGTTCCGTCAAAACGGCGCACTTCCGAAAATTACATTACCATCAGGGGGGCACGGGAGAACAACCTCAAAAACATCGATGTCACCTTTCCCCTCGGTATGCTCACTGTTGTGACCGGGGTATCCGGGAGCGGAAAGAGTTCCCTGGTAAGAAAAATACTGTACCCTGTAGTGCTTAAGGAAACCGGCGGCTACGGTGAAAAGTCCGGAAAGTACACCAGCGTGGAAGGCCGTTACGGCAATCTTAAAGCAGTGGAATTCATAAACCAGAATCCCATTGGCCGGTCGTCCAGATCGAACCCGGTGACCTATATCAAGGCTTATGATGATATCAGGGCGCTTTTTACAGCACAGAAACTGGCCAAAATGAGGGGATACCAGCCCAAACACTTTTCATTTAATGTAGACGGCGGAAGATGTGAGACCTGTAAGGGCGAAGGAGAGGTTACCATAGAAATGCAGTTTATGGCCGATGTGGTCCTGCCCTGTGAGACCTGTAAGGGAAAACGCTTTAAAAAGGAAATTCTCGAAGTGACCTTCGAGGGGAAGAACATCAGCGATGTCCTGAACCTCACCATAGACGATGCCATTGCATTCTTCGGAAAACACAAACAGAAAAAAATCATCAATAAATTGCAGCCCTTACAGGATGTAGGCCTGGGATATGTGGCCCTGGGGCAGTCTTCCTCTACCCTGTCCGGCGGGGAAGCACAGCGCATCAAACTCGCCTCTTTTCTCTCCAAGGGCAATACGGACGAAAAAACGCTGTTTATTTTTGACGAGCCCACCACCGGGCTTCACTTCCACGATATCAGTAAACTGCTGGCCTCTTTTAATGCCCTGATCGCAAAGGGACATTCGGTGGTTGTCGTGGAACACAACCCCGAGCTTATCAAATGTGCCGACTATATCATAGACCTCGGCCCCGGGGGAGGGGAAAAAGGAGGTACTGTGGTGGCAGAGGGAACACCTGAGGAAATCAGTACACAGTCCGGGTCATATACGGGACAGTTTTTAAGAGATAAATTATAGGGGGCAGCCCCGCTATCCCGGCCCAAAGGAACTTCAACAACACAACAGAAAGCCCGGAGATACTTCCCTGCCTGGCAGGCAGAGACTGCGCTCAGGAAGACCTTTAATAATGGGGCATAACCATGTTATTTAACAAGTATTTAACTACTCCTGCCCCATGTCAGGATATTTTTTGGCACGTTCTTTGAACTGTACTTTACCGTTAAACGGTTAGTTAGTTTTTTTCATATTTTGGTTGGTTAGTTAGTTGTAAAACCCTGTACAGATAGCTGTGCGGGGTTTTATTTTTGGTACATCCCCGCCCGGCGAGGGGTTTCCCGGCGACTTTTCAACGGCTTCCCGGCTACCAGCAATAACAGCAGAAACGACACGAGAGACATCAGAAAGATCAGTACCACCATGGGCATGGCCGTTGCGTTGAACAGGATACCCATCAGGGCAGATATCCCTGCCCCTGCTCCCATCCTGAAACTGCCGTTCATTGCGGAGGCAGACCCGATATTACTGGAAAAAGGGTGTAAAGACATGGCCGTAGCATTGGGATTGATAAACCCGAGCAGGAACAATATCAGGAACAGAAGCACGGCAAAAACAGGAAGGGAAAGGTCGAATTTCCACATTCCCACAAGCAGCACCACAGTGACCAGCAGTTGCAGCAGGGAGGTTTTCCGGGTAAGATCTGAGATCTCAAAACGGTTGAGCAACCACCGGTTGCACTGGCTCCCGGCTATAAAACCAAAAGCATTGATCCCGAACATCCAGCCGAAGGTGGTTTCGGATACGCCGTATAATTTCATCAGGATAAACGGGATCCCGGATATATAGGCAAACATGATGGCCATGGCTATACTTCCCGACAGGCCGTATACCACAAAATCGCGGTTCTGCAATACACTCAGGTAATTTCCCGCTATTTTCTGCGGATGCAACGAAACGGTCCTGTCCTGCCCCCTGCTTTCCTTCAGGAAAAAATGAATGACCAGCATAAGCAGCACGGCTACGACAAACAGGAACACGAAAATGGACTGCCACCCGAAATTCCCCGTAAAGAGCCCGCCCAGTGTTGGCGCTATGACAGGAGCTACCCCCATAACAAGAAGGATCGAGGAAAAAGCCTTGGCCACATCTTCACCCGAAAAGTAATCACGGATAATGGCACTGTAAGCCACCATTCCCACACAGCCCCCGAGAGCGAGTACAAGCCGCATTCCCACAAGCCACCATATATTCGGCGAAACCGCACATCCTATCGCCGCAACGGCATAAATGGCCAGTCCGGCCAGTAACGGCTTCTTACGGCCGTAACGATCCAGCAACGGTCCGTAGATAAGCTGCCCGAAAGATATCCCAGCGAAATAAGTGGTCAGTGTCAGGGAAACATGAGCATCATCGGTATTGAGATCTTCCGCTATGGCCGGAAATCCCGGGAGATACATATCTATCGAGAACGGCCCCAAAGCGGCAATAAAGCCCAGTATAACAATCAGAATACGCTGCTGTCGTTTCGTCATAAGCCTCGCAAAAATTAATGTGAATAAAAAAGGAAACGGCAAAAGTAGCGATAATCCCATGCACCGGACTTTCCACACAGCTTTTTAACATCCCTGTTGCAGAAGCGTAAAAAAGAAGGAATGATTTATAGAAAAACAGGACCGTTACTGCCTGCAGGGTTATAAGTTGAAGGTTACATTATAAAATAACATTCGGGAAAGCCCGGAACTTCTTCCCCGCTTGTCCGGCCGGCAGGTTCATCTGAAGAGGGGAGTTTTAAAATGGAGCAACTTACCATAGATACGTCATGGGTAGCGAAGCCCCGTCCCGACCCTTGGTCGGGGGAAGAATCTCCCCCCCGGCCCAAAGGAACTTCAACAGTCGACGACAAACGGACCAATAAAAAAGAGGCCCGTTAAGGCCTCCGTTGCGTTTGTTACGCTTGCATTTTTTTAGCTTTCCGGGCTTCGCGTTTTTCCTTGATCATTTCCATGATAGCCCCGGTAACCCAATACGGTATCGCGAAAGCAGTCAGGAAAACCATCAACCAGAACCCCATAAGGGCTATACCTGCGAATGCCAAAAAGCCTAAATACTGGTCAAATTCAAACATAATTTCCGGAAATTTTCGAATTCAGTACAAAAATACCGTTTTTAATCGAAACGGCGAAAGCTTTTTTACGCAACCACATATAAATCGGCAAAATCATTACCCGGTACGGGGCAAAATACTAACTTTGTAAACAGTGTAAACATTAATATATTTCCATGAAATACAGAATAGAAAAAGATACGATGGGCGAGGTAAAAGTGCCCGCCGATAAATTATGGGGGGCACAGACCGAACGTTCCAGGAACAATTTCAAAATAGGCCCTTCTGCCTCCATGCCCCTGGAGATCATATACGGATTTGCCTATCTTAAAAAGGCAGCGGCATACACCAACTGCGAGCTCGGGGTGCTCCCCGAAGAAAAAAGGGACCTCATTGCCCGGGTATGCGACGAGATCCTGGAGGGCAGGCACGACGGGCAGTTTCCCCTGGTCATCTGGCAGACCGGATCGGGAACCCAGAGCAACATGAATGTCAACGAGGTAATTGCCAACCGGGCACACCAGCTGGCCGGAAAGACCATAGGCGAAGGGGAAAAAACATTGCAGCCGAATGACGATGTAAACAAGTCACAATCTTCCAACGACACCTTTCCCACGGGGATGCATATTGCCATTTACAAAAGGGTCGTGGAAACGACCATTCCGGGGGTTACCCGGTTAAGGGATACCTTGCAACAGAAATCGGAAACTTTCAGAAACGTAGTAAAAATAGGGCGTACCCACCTTATGGATGCCACCCCCCTGACACTCGGGCAGGAATTCTCCGGGTATGTATCACAGCTCGATCACGGGCTTAAAGCGCTCAACAACACCCTCGACCACCTGTCCGAACTCGCGCTCGGGGGTACTGCCGTAGGTACCGGGATCAATACCCCGCAGGGATATGCCGGAAAAGTAGCCGCATACATCGCAAAATTTACCGAACTTCCCTTTAAGTCGGCAGAGAATAAATTTGAGGCCCTGGCCGCTCACGATGCCCTGGTGGAAACTCACGGAGCCCTGAAACAACTGGCAGTGTCCCTGAATAAAATAGCCAATGATATCCGTCTTATGGCTTCCGGGCCCCGTTCGGGTATAGGTGAGATCGTTATCCCGGCCAACGAACCGGGAAGTTCCATCATGCCGGGAAAGGTAAACCCCACCCAGTGCGAAGCCCTCACCATGGTCTGTGCACAGGTTATCGGAAATGACGTTGCCGTTTCGGTAGGAGGTACACAGGGGCATTACGAACTCAATGTCTTTAAACCCGTTATGGCAGCCAGCCTGCTGCAATCGGCCCGGCTCATCGGCGATGCCTGTGTCAGCTTTGAAGAACACTGCGCTTCGGGCATAGAACCCAATCACAACAGGATTACGGAACTGCTGAACAATTCCCTGATGCTGGTCACCGCCCTCAATACCCGAATAGGATATTACAAGGCCGCCGAGATTGCCAATACGGCCCATAAAAACGGTACCACCCTTAAGGAAGAAGCCATTAACCTCGGCTACCTTACCGCTGAAGAATTCGACGAATGGGTAAAACCGGAGGATATGGTAGGGGCCATGAAATGATGTACACCATGTAAAATTTAAATAAGGTGCCTTTGAAAACGCTGATTACCAATATCAGGCAACTGGTACAGGTGCGGGATACCCCTGCCCCGATGATCGCTGGAGCAGCCATGAAAACGCTGCCTGTAATCGAAAATGCCTTTCTCCTTATCGAGGACGACCGCATTGCCGGTTATGGTAGCATGGATGACCTGGACACCCATCGGGCGGACAACATCATCGATGCTTCGGGAAGGGTGGTTCTCCCCAGCTGGTGCGACAGCCATACCCATATCGTATATGCCGGGAACAGAGAACAGGAATTTGCCGATCGCATTAACGGGCTCTCCTACGGGGAAATTGCAGCACGGGGAGGCGGAATCCTGAATTCCGCAAAAAAACTACAGGACACTCCCGGCGATGAATTGTACAAACAGTCGGCCACAAGGCTGGAAGAGGTGATCTCCATGGGTACCGGGGCTGTGGAGATCAAGAGTGGTTACGGACTGGACACGGATGCGGAACTGAAAATGTTACGGGTTGTCAGCAAGCTGGCACAAAACTATGATCTCCCGGTAAAAGCGACTTTTCTGGGAGCCCATGCCATTCCCGCCCGGTATAAAAACGACCGGAAAGCATATCTCGATATCCTCATGGATGAAATGATCCCGGCGGTAGGAGAAAAAAAACTCGCTTCCTATATCGATGTGTTCTGTGAACAGGGATATTTCACCGTGGAAGAAACCGAAAGCATACTCGAAGCCGGGCGGGCTTTCGGGCTGATCCCGAAAATCCATGTCAACCAGTTTCACGCCATCGGGGGGGTACAGGCCGGGATAAAACACCACGCCCTGTCTGTAGACCACCTGGAGGTCATGCGGGATGAAGACATCGAAGCCCTGAAAGGAACGAAGACCATGCCCGTAGCCTTGCCTTCGTGCTCATTTTTCCTGGGTATCCCTTACGCCCCGGCCCGGAAAATGATCGACAGCGGACTCCCCCTGGCACTGGCCACGGATTACAACCCGGGGTCTGCTCCCAGCGGGAATATGAATTTTGTAGTGGCCACCGCCTGTATAAAGATGAGAATGACCCCCGAGGAAGCCATAAATGCCGCCACGGTCAACGGGGCCTATGCTATGGGATTACAGGAAACACACGGAAGTATTTCGATAGGTAAAAAAGCCAATATCATTATCACTAAAAAGATTCCCGGCTACACCTATATCCCTTATGCTTTCGGAAGCCAGCTGATAGATTCGGTACTGATAAACGGAAGTAAATTCGTTCCCTAAGGTTTCGCCCATCGGGACCCAAAAACCAGAAACCGCCGGAAACCAATGATGTGTTTCCGGCGGTTTTTTACTGTTTTATGGTATAAGGGAAGCCTTATTTCAGTTCAAAACTGGACGAGCCAAGCTCCCTGAGTTTGCTGTCAAATACCTTTACCTCATAATTTCCCTGCTGAAAATCTTCACCTTCCTTGTCTACGTAATCACAGACATCCAGGGAGGCATTCTCATAATAAAAGGTAGAAACCTTGCTATAGGTCACACTCACCGCGGCCGGATTTTCCTCTTCAACCACTTCTTCCACCGTATTGTCGACCATATCATCCACTTCAACGGAATCCTGGTTGACAAGCTCATCCTTGGCTTCTGCGATCTTCCTCACAACGGGAGGGGCATAACTGGCCTCCTGCCTGTCTCCCATAACATTACCGTCAGGGCCGGTAACCTGGACATAGAACATCGTATCTCCCGAAGGAGCTATCCGGTTGGCTGCAACGGTATAACACACCTTGAGCTTATCTGCTCTCCTGTGGCGGTTTACAGACACCAGTTTTCCGCTGTTACGCTCCCTGACCGCCTCTACGGAAAATTTTGACAGGCTCAGTGCCGAACCGGCATCCACAACCTTGGCCAGCTGAACGTTCTGGGTGAGTATGGAATCGGCATATTCAGACTGGCGCTGCAGGGTCATCTGCGTGCTGTCGCGCTGCAGGGTCAGCTCCGCATTCGAACGTCGCAGCGAGTCGTTCTGTGCCAGCAGGAACTCTCTCTCCTTGGTAAGCACATTTACCTGTCTCCTGTAGCGGTAGAGCGCCGCGATATCGGCCTTCATGCTTTTTACGGAATCTATATACTGTGCAATCCGATCCCGGGCAGACAGGAGTTCCTGGCTGGTCGAATCACCTTCGGCAATGGCCCGGTCATAATCAGCCTTCAGATTATTGAGGTCCTCCACCACCATGTTCTTCTGGTTGGTAAGGTCGGCCGTTGTCTTTTTCTTATCACTGTACAGGCTCGAAGTATAGATCAAAGTCCCCACCAGGGCTACTCCGAGCAGTGCAGCAAGAACTTTCAAACCGTTATTACTCTTTGATTCAGTCATAATGATTTCGTTTTTAACTGTTAACGCTCAATTTCGGTTTTTGTTATACATTCCCGTAAATATATATACGAATAAATTTAACAATTAGATTTTTATTTTCATATTTGTTTTACCTTTTTAAACCTTATCCATGCAGAATTTTTTAAGCTTGTACACCCTGAAGGACATCGAAAAGATCATTTCGAGAAGAAAGGGAGAAACCAGGTTCGGCGAACGTATCCAATTGCCCAATGAAGGGCAGGACCTGGAAGAACAGCTCAACGAATCTGAGGCCAGGTATGTGCTTTTCGGTATCCCGGAAGACATCGGTATTACCGGGAATTACGGAAGAAAAGGAGCGCGGCACGCCTGGCAGGCTACCCTGTCGCAGCTGCTGAATACCCAGCACAATACGGAAAACAAGGCAAAAAAGGTCCTGTTACTGGGGCAGCTGGATTTTTCTGAGGAAATGAAGTTACTGGACACTGCCGGGACTTCCGGAAATGACCGGATCAAAAAGGCACGTGAGCTCACGGCACTTATAGACACCGAGGTCACCGACCTGGTCTGTAAAATTGTAAGGGCGGGCAAAAAACCGGTGGTTATAGGTGGCGGGCACAATAACTGCTACGGGATCATGAAAGGTTGTGCCCTGGCCCTGGGCCAGCCCGTAAACTGCATCAATATCGACGCACATACCGATCTGCGCAAGCCTGAAGGCCGGCATAGCGGCAACGGCTTTTCCTATGCCTGGCGCGAAGGCCTCCTGCAACGCTATTTCATATTCGGCCTTCATAAGAACTACACCCCGAAAAATATCTTCAGGAAGTTTTTAAAAACGGAAGAAAATATAAAGTACCTGAGTTTCGAAGAGCTGCTGCTGGCTCCCGAAAGTTCATTCGAATACCACATGGAACAGGCTCACCAGTTTGTGCGGAAAGCTCCGTACGGCATAGAGATAGATTGTGATGCCATAAAGAACGTTCCGAGCAGTGCCGCAACTCCTACCGGTTTCACGCCCGAACAGGTCAGGAAGCTCGTCTATTCCTGGAAAAACCATAAAAATGCGCTGTACCTGCATATCTGCGAAGCCGCCCCCCATCCTGAAAATGAAGAAGAAACACGGCTTACGGGCAAACTTATCTCATATCTCATCACCGATTTTATCAGGAAATAATATCCCATAAAAAATCCACCCCGGAAAACGAGGTGGATTTTTCCATACCGGAAACTACCGTTATTATTTACTCAGGTACATCTTTCTGCGCGTATACAGATCGTAGAACTGGTCGTCCTTGAGACTGTCTATAAACAATATGCCCTCCCCGGTACTCTTCATTTCGGGGCCGAGGTTCTTGTTTACATTGGGGAACTTGTTGAAGGAGAATACCGGCTGCTTGATCGCAAACCCTTCCAGTTTGGGATTAAAGTCAAAGTCAGTTACCTTTTTCTCTCCCAGCATGACCTTGGTCGCATAATTCACATAAGGTTCTCCGTACGCTTTTGCAATAAAAGGTACTGTTCTCGAAGCCCTCGGGTTTGCCTCTATGATGTATACCACGTCATTCTTGATGGCAAACTGTATGTTGATCAATCCTACGGTATTCAGCGCCAGGGCGATCTTTTTCGTATGGTCCTTGATCTGTTGCAGGACAAATTCCCCCAGGTTAAACGGCGGCAGGGTCGCATTGGAATCGCCGGAATGTATCCCGCACGGTTCTATGTGCTCCATAATACCGATAATATACACGTTCTCCCCGTCACATATGGCATCGGCCTCGGCCTCTATGGCCCCGTCGAGATAATGGTCGAGCAGGAGCTTGTTATTGGGTATCTTGCGAAGCAGGTCTACCACGTGCTCTTCCAGTTCTTCCCTGTTGATCACGATCTTCATTCCCTGGCCGCCCAGCACGTATGAGGGGCGTACCAGTATCGGGAAGTTCAGCTCATCTGAAAGTTTAAGGGCCTGTTCGGCAGTTTCGGCCACCCCGAATTCCGGGTAGGGAATATTGTTTTCCTTTAACAAGGTGGAGAAACTTCCCCGGTCTTCGGCAAGGTCGAGGGCCTCAAAACTGGTCCCTATGATCCTGATACCGTACTTGTCCAGCTTTTCAGCGAGTTTAAGCGCCGTTTGTCCGCCCAGCTGCACGATGACCCCTTCGGGTTTTTCATGCTGTATAATGTCGTAAATATGTTCCCAGAACACCGGTTCGAAGTACAATTTATCCGCAGTGTCAAAATCGGTAGACACGGTTTCCGGGTTACAGTTGATCATGATGGTCTCATAACCGCATTCCGCAGCGGCCAGTACCCCGTGTACACAGCAGTAATCAAATTCGATCCCCTGCCCTATCCTGTTCGGGCCGGAACCGAGGACCACTATTTTCTTCTTGTCGGTCACCACACTTTCGTTATCCACGTACCGCGTGCCGTCTGCCGTTTCTATTTCGTCTTCGAAAGTGGAATAGTAATACGGGGTTTGTGCCCGGAACTCGGCAGCGCAGGTATCTACCAGCTTGTACACCCGGTTTACCCCCATCTCTTCCCGCTTCTTGTGTACCTCACTTTCCCAGCACTTCAGCATATGGGCTATCTGCCTGTCTGCAAAGCCTTTCTGCTTGGCCTCGAGAAGCAGGTCTTTGGGAAGCGATTCTACAGTGTAGGTAGAAATCTCCTTTTCGAGGAAATACAGTTCTTCATACTGTTTCAGGAACCACATGTCTATCTTGGTGATCTCGTGTATCCTGCTCAGGGGGATGCCCATCTGTATGGCATCGTAGATCACAAATACCCGGTCCCAGCTCGCATAGGTCAGTTTTTCAATGATCTGGTCGTAATTCGTATATCCCTTTCCGTCTGCCCCGAGACCGTTTCTCTTGATCTCGAGGGACTGGGCGGCCTTGTGCAGCGCTTCCTGGAACGAGCGTCCGATCCCCATGACCTCTCCCACAGATTTCATCTGCAGACCCAGTGTCCTGTCGGCTCCTTCGAACTTGTCGAAGTTCCACCTCGGGATCTTCACAATAACATAATCCAGGGTAGGCTCAAACAGTGCCGACGTGGATTTGGTGATCTGGTTGTCCAGTTCGTCCAGGGTATACCCTATAGCCAGTTTAGACGCTATTTTTGCAATGGGATATCCCGTAGCCTTGGAGGCCAGGGCCGACGAGCGCGATACCCTCGGGTTGATCTCGATGGCAATAATATCTTCTTTTTCATCCGGGCTTACTGCAAACTGAACGTTACACCCGCCCGCGAAATCACCGATACTGCGCATCATATGGATCGCCATATCGCGCATCCTCTGAAATGTTCTGTCGGATAAGGTCATTGCCGGGGCCACCGTAATGGAATCTCCCGTATGGATCCCCATAGGGTCCATATTCTCGATGGTACAGATGATAACCACATTGTCATTCTTATCACGCAACAGCTCCAGCTCGTATTCCTTCCAGCCCAGCAATGCCTTGTCGATCATTACCTCGTGGATCGGAGAGACCTCCAGCCCCCTGGTGAGCATTTCGTCAAACTCCTCCTTGTGGTGTACGAAAGAAGCTCCCGCCCCACCCAGCGTAAAAGACGCCCTGATCACCAGCGGAAAACCGAATTCCTGTGCGATCTCCTTTCCTTGCAGGTATGAAGTGGCCGTAGCCTGGGGCGCCATCGGAACACCGATCTTCAACATCAACTCCCTGAATTTCTCACGGTCTTCGGTAATGTTGATGGCATCGATATCCACCCCGATAATTTCAACACCAAAATCTTTCCATATCCCTTTCTCATCCGCTTCTATACACAGGTTCAGTGCAGTTTGCCCGCCCATTGTCGGCAACACCGCATCTATATTCGGATGTGCCCGGAGTATTTCCACGATCGATTTGGTGGTTAGCGGCTTCAGGTATACGTGATCTGCCATGGAAGGGTCGGTCATAATGGTAGCCGGGTTGCTGTTGATCAGCACAGTTTCTATCCCGTCTTCCCTGAGCGACCTGAGTGATTGCGAACCGGAATAGTCAAATTCACACGCCTGGCCTATGATTATAGGTCCCGAACCGATAATAAGGATACATTTGAGATCTTTTCTTTTTGGCATTTCTTTGGTATTGTGTTATTTAAATGAATAAATCCTGATCAGGTATAAAAAAAGGTGTTACTTCTAAAAGCAACACCTTTATATGAATAGCATTTCAACAGCATTATTTTTTATGCCTTGGTTCAGAAGATACCGTCAGTTTCTTTCTTCCTTTTGCCCTTCTCCTGGCAAGCACTTTCCTGCCGTTGGCACTCGCCATTCGCTCTCTAAAACCGTGCTTGTTCCTTCTTTTTCTCTTTGAGGGTTGAAATGTTCTTTTCATTGTTTAATATCTTAAATCTGCTTAAAAATACCTAATTGAATGTGCACGAGATTCCTCCACAAAAGTGCGGCGCAAATATACGAAGAGTTTTTATTTAGACAAACCATTTAAAAAATATTTTTCGGCTGTTTTCAGGATGGTTTCACGTAGCCTGTTACCGGTTTTTCCGGGAAAACATTTTCGGGATCCCGCCCAGGTTACACACCGTCACTACACGTATTTATTTTTTAACGCCTATGTAACCGGGATTTTGTGTCACGGGTAGGTCTGCCGCAAGTTTTTTGCTAACTTTGCAACCTTGTTTATACGGTGCATTAAAAAAATACTATATGTTCAATAAAAACCTAAAATTAGTTATTGCCGCATTTATCATCGCTTATGCTGTATACCAGTTTATCGACGGAAATATCGGAAACGGTATTTTCCTCATCCTGCTATCCGGTATATTCATTTTCCTGTATTTCAGGAACGAGATGATCCTTATGGCCTTCCTGCGCATGCGTAAACAGGATTTTGAAGGAACGGCCAAATGGCTGGGCAGGATCAGAAATCCCGAGGCTGCCCTTACCAGGAAACAACAGGGGTACTACAATTACCTGCATGGTATCATGGCCTCCCAGACCAACCTTACACAGGCGGAGAAATACTTTAAAAAAGCACTTAAACTGGGGCTTTCCATGAGTTATGATATCGCTATGGCAAAACTGAGCCTGGCCGGTATAGCCATGCAGAAACGCAGAAAGCGAGAGGCGACCATTCTTCTGAACGAGGCCAAAAAACTGGACAAACAGAACATGCTGGGCGAACAGATCAAAATGATGCAACAACAGATGAAACGGATATAAAACCACACCACAACCTGCCGGTTTCAATATCATTCCGTCATTCATCGAATCCGTTAATCACCGTACCGAATAATATCCCTTTTCCGGGATTTCGATATAATACTGCTTTCTCGATTTATTGTTCAGTTTTGCTTCCCGGAGCCAGGGATTATGGATTTTCAATATCTTGTAATTTATTCCCTGCTCCCTGGCAAAGGCTGCCAGGTTGTCTATCTCGTAATCCACCGCTACCTTTTTTGTGGGTACCAGCGTATACATATGCTTCGGCTCTATATTAAACCCGTATTTTGCCGGGTCGGACAGGATCTCCTTCAATGCCAGTATCCTGAATATATAACGACTGGTTTCATCTCCGAGCAGAATATCGTAGTAGTCATTGATCTCCTGCCTCTCCTGCTGCCGTGATATCCCGGCCTGCCCGGCATTATAGGCCGCAGCGGCGAGGGTCCAGCTGCCAAACCTGGCCTTTGCCTTTTTGAGATATTCACAGGCTACTTCCGTAGATTTCTCCAGGTGATAGCGTTCGTCCACATTCTGGTTGACCTCCAGCCCGTATTCCTTTCCCGTACCGCTCATGATCTGCCAGAATCCCGTGGCCCTCGCCGGAGACACCACATTCTGCAATCCGCTCTCTATGACGGCCAGGTACTTGAAATCGTCCGGCACCCCGTGTTTTTTCAGTATGGGCTCTATTACCGGAAAATACTTATGCGCCCTTTTTATAAGCAGTAACCCGTTAGACTGCCAATAGGTATTCACCAGGAGTTCCCTGTCCATACGCTCCATGATATCCGGTTCGTCCAGTGGCACGGGCTCCCCGGCAAAACTCACATTTTCCATAAAATCTATGGCATATACATTGTAGTCGTGTACTACCTTGTCACTGGCCTCTTCTTTTCCTTCAACCAGGCCGTCCTTTCCTTCTCCCTGTACCGATCCCAGGAAAATTCCTGCCAGAGCTACAACCCCGACCCCCATTAAACCTTTTTTTATCCATTCCATAACATTACGCTTTAGTCATTAGCAGCCAACCCTTCCTGACTTTCCCCGATACCGGGATGGGAATGAGTTCCATGTTTTAAATATTAACGCATCTTTTACCCGATTCTTGCCTGCCTCCGGGCAGGAGGAAGTAAAAATACGCATTTCAAATGTACAAAATAAGAAGAAAACCGGAATTCAGTTCTCGATAAGCGACGGAAGATGTTCATTGAACCACCTGGAACGGTTAATAATCATGATATGCGTACCGCCTTTCACCCGGATACACTCTTTTATACAACTAATGGGAAATACGGGATCCTTGTCTCCGTGGATGTGGATAATCCCCGGAACGGGAGTAGTCCTTTTCCAGTGCACGATCTCATTAATGGCCCAGTCCACATAATCCTTGTCTTTTACGGCGAGGTATTTTTCATAGCGTTTCAGCCTTTTACTTATCCCTTTCCCGAAAGCATACCTCGCTATAAACTCTACATTGGTCACCAGGGAAGTGGGCAGGAGTTTATGAACTCCCGTATAGTGTGCAAATTTCATTTTTCCCGGAAGTTCGTCCCTGGTCTTGACACTTGATATGATAATAAGCTTTCGCGGATTCACAAAAGGCGCCATTTCCTGGACCAGCATCCCTCCGAACGAAACCCCGATCAGTACGGGGTCCGGGTGACGGATGTTCCTGCTCATGCGCCTTGCGTAATCTTTCAGGCTTTCTCCTTTGAGCGGAGGTATCCATTCCAGCCTGAACACCTCAAAACAGGCGGTCGGAAGCTCTATATGTTCAAATATAAGCGGGCTTGCCGCCATTCCCGGCATAAAATACACTGGTATCTTAACGCGATTCGTCAAAAAGCTTATATAATTGGGTTATAGAATTTTATATATTTTTCGTATCTTTGTAGGCGCAAATCCGGCTCCGCAGGTTTTTTACTTCTGAAAAGAATGCAACAGGGCTGCGATATTTCCTGAATTTGTACCTGATCGGTCTTTACAAATTTAGGCTTTACAAAAGAAATCAATGGTATTTCTTCATCAATTCTTACGCGAGGAAATTAAAACATGAAATGGACATGGATAAACGATAATGATTTGTTCATGTGAGAGCGCAACGGTTCCTGAATGTGCGGATTTTTTTTGCGCATTCCGGTTTATGCGAAAAATTTTAAATATGAAAAATGAGCGGTACATATCTAATGTCCGATCCGGCGTTGCCCCTGTCTTACAGTATCTTTTCCTGCCGCTCTACGGTAGTTCCCAACCCGGAACCCTTAATCTCTCTAATTTAAAAACAACAAAAGATGAGTAATGATGTAGCTGTCAAGGACAATGATTTTTTGCGTCAGTTTGAAATCCGTATCGACGGTAAACTGGCGAAAATTGAGTACTCTTCACAGGAAAAAAAGATCTTCCTGACCAAACTGGTGGTTCCCGAGAACTTCGGCGAACACTTCAAAGACGATTTTATCGCCTCCGTATTACAACTCGTAGAACAAAGGAACCTTCGGGTAGTCCCGACAAGCCCCGAAATAGCGCGGTTTCTCAGAAAACACAAGGAATATAAAGACCTGCTTCCGGTAGGGATAAGGATATAAGTCCCCGTTTTCCCGGATCAGGAAGCGAAGACCACGGCTTCTACGAATTCGAAACGCACCAGGCCGTCTTCATCGATATCTTTCAGGATTACCCGGTGCAGGGTATTTACCAGTTCCGGGTTCCACGGGGCTTTTACCTTAATGTAATTTTCGGTAAAACCGTGAATATACCCGGCCTTGTTCTCCCCTTCGAAAAGCACGGTGCGGGTGGTTCCCAGCTGGCTTTCATAAAAGGCGCGTCGTTTCTTTACCGAAAGTCCGCGAAGCATCTTACTCCGTTTGGCCCGCACTTTGGAGGGCACTACCCCGTCCATTCCGGCAGCAAGGGTATTATCCCGCTCCGAATAGGTAAAGACGTGCAGATAGGAAATATCGAGTTCGCTGAGAAAACGGTATGTTTCCAGGAAGTGTTCGTCGGTTTCTCCCGGAAATCCCACAATAACATCAACCCCGATACAGGCATGCGGCATGACCTTCCTGATCCTTTGCACCCGGTCGGTATATAGTTCACGCAGGTACCGGCGTCTCATCCGCTTCAGTATCTCATTACTTCCCGATTGTAGCGGAATGTGAAAATGAGGGACGAAAGTCCGGCTCCGGGACACAAAATCAATCGTCTCGTTTTTAAGGAGATTGGGCTCGATAGACGATATTCTCAGGCGTTCGATGCCTTCCACCTCATCCAGGGCCTTTACCAGGTCAAGGAAGGTGTGTTCGTGCTTTTTATTCCCGAACTCCCCTTTTCCGTAATCCCCGATATTCACCCCGGTAAGTACTATTTCCCGGATATGCTTACGGGAAATTTCACGGGCGTTGTTCAGCACATTTTCCAGGGTATCGCTACGGGAAATGCCCCGTGCCAGCGGAATGGTACAATAGGTGCACTTATAGTCGCAACCGTCCTGTACCTTGAGAAAGGCCCGGGTCCGGTCGCCTATGGAATAACTGCCCACATAAAAATCGGCTTCCTCGATCTCGCAGGAGTGCACTTCCCCGAAATCATTCTTTGCCAGGTCATTGATATAATCCGTGATCTTGAATTTTTCCGTGGCTCCCAGCACAAGGTCCACACCGTCTACGGCGGCGAGCTCCTCGGGTTTTAACTGGGCATAACAGCCGACAGCGGCGACAAAGGCTTTTTCATTCTTCTTCAATGCCTTCCGCACTACCTGTTTAAACTGCCGGTCGGCATTCTCGGTCACCGAGCAGGTATTGATCACGTAGATATCTGCCGTAGTATCAAAACCGACCCGGTCGAATCCCTTGTCCTGAAAATCTCTTGCGATCGTCGAAGTCTCTGAAAAATTCAGCTTGCATCCCAATGTGTAAAAAGCGACCTTTTTTCTCTGATCCATATTCCTTACCGGTTACCATTCGTCAACGTCCCCGAAGAGACTCATTATTAATACCTTGACATAATTTCGGGAGTGCAAAGTTACTCAAAGTATTTAGAACCAGGTTAAAAAAAATCAGTAGATTCGTAGCTTGTGTTTTAAATCCATCTCCCATGTTAAAAAAAACTACCTTTCTGCTTTTTCTTACCGGTATCTCCCTCCAGGCCCAGCAACAACTGACCGTGGAAAAGATCATGCAGGACCCCCGGTGGATGGGGACCTTTCCCTCCGATGTCCGGTGGGACGATCACGGGGAGGTCCTGTATTTCAAATACAACAGGGACAACGACCCCTCCGATTCGCTCTACCGCATTAATATAAAATCGCCCGGAACCATCGAAAAGGTACATGCCCGTGAAGCCGTGGCCCTGGTCCCGGAAACGGGCAGTTACAATAAAGACCGGACAAAAAAACTTTTTACCGAAGGGAAAAGTCTTTTTATCTACGATCTGCGGAAACGGAAAAGGACGGAACTCATACAAACGGACGAGCATATCGGCAACCCGCAGTTCCTCGCCGATGAAAACAGGATTGTCTTTCAGACAGGGGCCAACCTTTTCACCTACTCCCTCTCCGACGGGCATATAAGGCAGGTAACCCGTATCCGCAAGGGGGAAGCTCCCGGAAAAAAGGACAAAAAAGAGTCGCCCAAAGCACAATGGCTCCGGGAAGAAAACCTGGGGCTGCTCCGGGTGGTCAACGAACGGGAAGAAAAAAAGGAACAAAGCAGGGAATATGCGGAAATGATCGCCGAAAAACCGCCGTATACCTTCTATCCGGGAGACAGGCAGATTACGAACCTGCAACTGTCCCCCGACGAAAAATTTGCCGTTTTTAATCTCCGGACACCCGGTGACTCCCGGAAAACCGTTGTACCCGATTACATCGATACCTCCGGGTATACCACCGACCTCCGTACCCGAGCCAAGGTGGGCGAAGAGACTACAAAAACGGAGATGGCCGTATACAACCTGGAAAAAGACACCGTGTATCCCGTTAAGACAGGGGCATTACCGGGACTGGACGACCTCCCCGACTACACCCGTGACTATCCCGGCAAGGACTGGGGCTCCGCGGAGAGAGCATTAATGATATCGGGGGCCTCTTTTTCCCCGGACGGAAAACACATGGTAGTCAACGTGCGTTCCAAAGACAATAAGGATCGCTGGATCGCCCTGCTGGACCCGGAAAACGGCAACCTGAAAAACCTGGACCGCCAGCGGGACGAGGCCTGGATCGCCGGGCCGGGGATCGGCTGGAGCACGGGAGGCGGCATCCTCGGATGGTTGCCCGACAATAAACATATCTATTTCCAGTCGGAAGAAAGCGGGTATTCCCACCTCTACCTCCTCGATGTGACCACCGGGAGAAAAAAGGCCCTGACATCCGGCGCGTTCGAAGTTTTCGACCCGTTTTTATCGGCCGACGGTACGCACTGGTACCTGACGACCTCGGAGGTAAACCCCGGGGAACGCCATTTCTACAAAATGCCCGTATACGGCGGGCCCATGGAACAACTGACTTCCATGACCGGCAACAACGAAGTAAGCCTTTCCCCCGATGAAAAACACCTGGCCATACGACACTCCTACAGCAACAGGCCCTGGGAATTATACCTGAAAAAAAACAGTGTCCGGGCAAAGGAAACCCGACTCACCTCCGGCCGGTCGGAAGCCTTTGCCGCATATCCCTGGCGCGACCCGGAACTCATACACTTCACTGCCGCCGACGGCACCAAAGTCCCGGCGCGGCTGTACCTTCCCGAAAAAGGGGTAAAGAACAACGCCGCAGTACTGTTCGTTCACGGAGCGGGTTACCTGCAGAACGCCCATAAATGGTGGTCTCTTTACTTCAGGGAATACATGTTTCACAACCTGCTCACCGATCTGGGCTACACTGTCCTGGATATCGACTATCGTGGCAGTGCGGGATACGGACGGGACTGGCGTACCGCCATCTACCGCCACATGGGCGGGAAAGATCTTTCAGACCAGGTAGACGGTGCGCGGTTTCTCATAGCCGAACACGGCATAGACCCCCAGAAAATAGGTATCTACGGCGGCAGCTATGGCGGGTTTATCACCCTGATGGCCATGTTTAAGGAAGGTGACACCTTTACTTCCGGGGCCGCCCTCCGGTCGGTTACCGACTGGGCACACTACAACCACGGATATACTTCAAATATCCTGAACGAGCCTTACAACGATCCCGAAGCATACCGGAGGTCTTCGCCGGTCTACTTTGCAGAAGGGCTGAAAGGACATTTACTGATCGCACACGGCATGGTCGATGTCAATGTACATTTTCAGGATGTCGTACGCCTTACACAGCGTCTTATCGAACTCGGAAAAGACCATTGGGAAATGGCCGTATATCCCGCCGAAGACCACGGGTTCACCGAACCGAGCAGCTGGACCGACGAATACAAACGGATACTGAAAATATTCAACACCACCCTGTTAAAAGAGGAATAGCAGGATTACCCTTCCCGCCATTTCCCGGTTTCCTTGTATACATGTTCCAGGATGCGGGCATCTTCTTCGGTAAAAGCCGCCTCCCGCCTTGCGGCTGCCCTTTGTGCAGAGGCTATGGCTTTTGGCAATACGTATTCCGCAAAACCACCGGCCCCTCCCCAGGAAAAGTCGGGCACAAAATTGGGTGGAAGGCCGCTGCCGTAGATATTGGTGTTGACACCGACAACAGTCCCGGTATTGAACATGGTATTGATACCGCATTTGCTGTGATCTCCCATCATCAACCCGCAAAACTGCAATCCCGTCTTTTTAAATTCCCCCGCAGCATAATCCCACAGCTTAACTTCATCATAATTATTCTTCATGTTGGAGTTATTGGTATCGGCCCCCATATTGCACCATTCTCCCAGAACGGAATTCCCCAGGAACCCGTCGTGCCCCTTGTTGGAGTATGAGAAGAGCACCGAATTGTTGATCTCTCCTCCTACCTTACAGTAAGGCCCTACCGTGGTAGCCCCGTAAATCCTGGCTCCCATCTTGACGATACTGTGGTCGCAAAGCGCAAAACCACCGCGGATATGACACCCTTCCATGACCAGCGTATCCTTCCCTATATAAATGGGGCCGTCGGAAGCATTAAGCGTGGAGAAATACAACTGCGCCCCTTCTTCTATAAAAATATTTTCAGGCGCTATGACCTGCACCCCTTCCGGAACGGGCCTGCTTTTTCTTCCGGCCGTAAGCAGGTCAAAATCTTTGCGAAGGGCCTCCCCGTTCCCGGAAAATATGTCCCAGGTATTTTCCAAATGTATCAGCGCTCCGGTATATTCCTTTTTCCGGTAAGCGGAAAAATCCGGTTCTGGTTTCCTGTCAGAAAAATAGGCTACCGTATGCTGTCTGTAGGTGATCATCTCCCCGGGTTTCAACTGTTTTACGGCATCGGCCAATGCAGGTTCCGGCAAAAAGGAAGCATCTATGCATACATTTTCATCTGCTGCAACCTCCGGAAATTTAACCGACAGATATTCTTCGGTCCGCACCGAAACAGGGCCGTCCAGCAACCTGTCCCATTTTTCCCTTATAGTAAGTATGCCCACCCGTATCTCCGCCACCGGCCTGGTATAGGTAAAAGGCAGCAGCGCATTGCGGGCAGGGCCGTCAAACAAAATATAGTTCATAGTATGTGTGTGAGTTTTGGGTAAAAATAAAAAAACCCCTGATTTCTCAGAGGTCTTGTAAGCTATAAATTTGCGAAATTTATTTTTTGAATTTCGCGTATTTGCTCTTGAACTTGTCGATACGTCCGGCGGTATCCACCAGTTTGGATTTACCGGTATAGTACGGATGAGAGGTTCTTGATATCTCCAGTTTGATCAGGGGATATTCAACACCTTCCACTTCTATGGTCTCTTTTGTGTTTGCGGTAGACTTGGTAATAAAAATATCGTCGTTAGACATATCCTTGAATGCAACCAATCTATAATTTTCCGGGTGTGTACCTTTTTTCATCGCCGTTATATTTATTTCTTTCTCCTAAAATTCGAGGTGCAAATTTAATGATTTTTTGTATATACACAATACTACGATCAAAAATTGTGGTGTAAAAAATTTATTGTCCGGGAAAGATGTAACAAAATACCTTCTTTTTACGACAAACTGATTACTTTTAACCAAAAATAGAACTCATGACAGAAAACGCAGCACCTACCGGAAAATTCGCTCTGAATTACGGGCTTCTCCTCGGGGGAATAAGTATCGTATTCGGGTTGATCCTTTACAGCATGGACCTTCATTACCAGGGAGGATACAGTGTATTGTTAGTCTCTGTAGTGATCATGCTCGGATGCATTATTACAGGGCTCATACAATACAGGAACGCCAACGGCGGATATATGTCTTTTGCACAGGGATTAAAAGTCGGGGTGGGAATCTGCCTGATAGGAGGGGTTATTTCCATGCTCTTTCAGCTTGTACTCAGCAATGTCATAGATCCTGAAATGACCGCCAAACAACTGGAAATGGCACGGGTCCAGATGGAAGAACAGGGCATTGCCTCCGAGCAGATAGACGCCCAGATGGAGATGGCCAAAAAGTTTACCGGACCATTTATTCAGGCTGCTTTCGGCCTGATCGGCAGCATCTTTTTCGGTTTTGTGCTTTCCATGATCCCTGTCCTTGTTCTTAAAAAGAATAAGCCCGAACATATGTAACTGTTGTAATAAAATCACAAAAATCCGTAAGGGTATGGATGGCCGGTTTACCTATAGAAACATTTTTACGTAAATTTGGGGAGTATTTTAATCGTCATTCATGGATATATCCATTGTAATACCCTTACTGAACGAACGGGAATCCTTACGGGAATTACACGACTGGATTGCAGCGGTCATGCAGTCCGGTCGTTTTTCCTATGAAATACTGTTTATCGATGACGGCAGCACTGACGGCTCCTGGGATATTATCTCGGAGCTGTCTGCGGGAAACGATGCGGTAAGGGGTATCCGGTTTTTCCGCAATTACGGCAAGTCCCAGGCCCTGCACGCAGGATTCCGGGTCGCCCGCGGGGCGGTGGTCATCACCATGGATGCCGATTTGCAGGACAACCCGGAGGAGATCCCCGAACTCTACCGCCTGGTCACCGAAGAGGGTTATGACCTTGTTTCGGGCTGGAAGAAAAAAAGGTACGATGATATCCTGACCAAGAACATTCCTTCCAAACTGTTTAACTGGGCCGCCAGAAAGACCTCCGGCGTCAAGCTTCACGATTTCAATTGCGGTCTCAAGGCTTACAGGAACACCGTGATCAAGAATATCGAAGTCTACGGGGAAATGCACCGGTATATTCCGGTACTTGCAAAAAACGCCGGGTTTTCCAGGATAGAAGAAAAAATAGTGCGTCACCAGGCCAGGAAATACGGCCGGACCAAGTTCGGGATAGAGCGGTTTATCAACGGCTTTCTCGACCTGATCACCATCTGGTTCCTCTCCCGCTTCGGCAAGCGCCCCATGCACCTGTTCGGGGCTTTGGGGGTACTGATGTTCCTCATCGGGTTTTTATCCGCCGGCTTTATCGGGGCCGACAAGCTCTACAAACTTTACAGCGGCCAGCCCGCAATACTGGTCACCCAGAACCCGTGGTTCTTTATCGCCCTAGCCACCATGATCATAGGTTCACAGCTATTTCTTGCAGGATTCCTGGGAGAAATCATCCTGCGCACCAAAACAAAGAACGACAGGTATAAAATATTTGACACGATCAACGTTACTACAGGAGAAGAACCTGAAAAAGAAACAGTACGACACCTTTAACCGAATTAACTGAGATAAACGATTTACAAGAAATGCAGATAGAAGAACACATCCTCAGGAAAGCCAATCAATGGCTCACCCCTGCCTTTGACGATGCTACCCGGCAGCACATAAAAGAAATGATCGAAAACAATCCCGAAGAACTCACGGATTCCTTTTACCGCGACCTGGAATTCGGCACCGGGGGAATGCGGGGTATTATGGGCGTGGGCAGCAACCGCATCAACCGGTATACACTCGGAAAAAACACCCAGGGACTGAGCAATTACCTCAGGGAAACATATCCCGGACAACAACTGAAAGTAGCCATAGCCTACGATTGCCGCCACAACAGCGATACCCTTGCCGGGGTGGTGGCCGAGGTTTTTTCGGCCAATGGTGTGCAGGTATACCTCTTTTCTGCCCTGCGCCCTACCCCGGAGCTCTCTTTTGCCGTCAGGCACCTGGAATGTCACTGCGGTATTGTACTGACCGCCTCACACAACCCGCCCGAATACAATGGTTACAAGGTATACTGGACCGACGGAGGACAGATAGTACCCCCGCAGGACGGAGCGATTATCGAAGAGATCAACCGGTTGTCATTTGGCGATATCCGGTTTTCCCCGGATGAAAAACTCATTTCGTATATCGATAAGGAGGTAGATGAAGCCTTTATCGCCGCATCAGTAAAAAACGGAAGCTTCAACGCCAAGGATAAAGATAATTTCAGCATCGTTTTCACTTCCCTGCACGGTACTTCCATTACCATCCTTCCCGAGGTGCTCAAAAGGGCGGGCTACGAAAACGTGTATATTGTTGAAGAACAGGCTGAACCGGACGGAAATTTTCCCACGGTAAAATCGCCCAACCCGGAAGAACCCGAAGCCCTCGCGATAGCGCTGCAAAAAGCGGAAGAAACCGGGGCCGACATGGTTATCGGTACCGATCCCGACAGTGACCGCCTGGGCATAGCGGTAAGGGATACCGGGGGCAAACTCGTATTGCTCAACGGTAACCAGACCATGGTGCTGATGACACGTTTTCTGCTGGAACAGTGGAGAAAGGAAGGTAAACTGACAGATCACACCTTTATAGCATCCACCATAGTGTCTACCCCCATGATGTCGGCCATTGCAGAAGACTACGGCGTAGAGTACAAAATAGGGCTTACCGGGTTCAAATGGATCGCCAAAATGATCAAGGCCCATCCGCAACAGCCGTTTGTAGGGGGCGGAGAAGAAAGCTTCGGGTTTATGGTCGGTGATTTTGTACGGGATAAAGACGCCATAACCTCTTCCCTGCTCGCCTGTGAAATTGCAGCTGCCGCCAAGGCAGAAGGCAGCTCGTTCTACGAGCAGCTCATACAGATGTACGTGGAATACGGTTTCTATAAGGAACACCTGGTCTCCCTGGTTAAAAAAGGAATGAAAGGGGCCGAAGAGATCAAACAGATCATGACCGGGCTGCGCAACAACCCCCTGAAGGAAATCAACGGTTCGCGGGTAATCCGTATCGAGGATTACCAGGGCTCCGTAGCCAAAGACATGCTCAGCGGCGAAGAAGAATCCATAACACTCCCGAAATCCAACGTACTGATCTACCATACCGAAGACGGGAGCAAAATAGCGGCAAGGCCCAGCGGTACCGAACCCAAGATCAAATTCTACATCAGTGTACACACCCGACTGCCATCGGCCGACCTTCTCGACGAAACGGCACGGAAATTGCAGAAACGGATAGATCATATCGTAGCAGAACTCGGTATCAACGGCTAACCGCCGGGGTACCCGGATCATTTTTCCGGCACTTTCCCGGTGCCGGAACATCATATATTAATATTCGAAACCGAATGAATTATTTCAAAAAGATCTTTCGCTTTGCCCGGCCGTACCGCAAATATGCCGTGCTCAATATTATCTGTAATATACTGTACGCCCTGTTTGCCACGCTGTCTATGGTATCGCTGATACCCATGCTTACCGTACTGTTCGGTGAAGAGGAAAAAATAACCGTCCCGCCGGTATACGACGGTATCGGGCATTTAAAATCTTTTCTGGAAGATTATCTCAATTATTACATCACCACCACACAGCAATCCCACGGGGCCGAATATACGCTCGGTATCATGGTCGCGATCATCATCTCCCTGTTCCTCCTTAAAAACCTGTTCAATTACCTGGCCATGTTTTTTATCACTTTTCTTCGGAACGGTGTTTTGAAAGATATCCGAAATGCCATGTATAAGAAGGTAGTGGAACTGCCCGTAGCCTATTTTTCGGAAAAGCGGAAAGGAGATGTCATAGCCCGTATTTCTTCCGATGTACTGGAAATACAGCACTCATTCCTGTCCATACTCGAACTCATAGTGCGGGAACCCCTTACCATTCTGTTTACCATCGTCACCATGTTCTCCCTGAGCACCAAACTCACCTTGTTTGTGTTTATCTTCATTCCCATCTCCGGCGTCATTATTTCCATGATCGGGAAGCGGCTGAAAAAACAATCGGACAAGGCGCAACTGGAACAGGGATATTTCCTTTCCATCATCGAGGAAACCCTGGGCGGACTGAAAGTGATCAAAGGCTTTAACTCGGAAAATTATTTTAACAGGCGGTTCCGGTCTTCCACCAACAGGTTCTACCAGTTGTCCAACAAGATCCTGAACCGGCAAAACCTGGCTTCCCCTGCAAGTGAATTTCTCGGGATTATCGTTATAGCCATCCTGCTGTGGTACGGCGGGCACATGGTCCTGGTGGAGGAAAGCCTGAATGGCCCTGTCTTTATTGCCTATATGGCCCTGGCCTACAATATCCTCACCCCTGCAAAAGCCATTTCCAAAGCCTCTTACGGGGTTAAAAAGGGCAATGCCGCAGCCGAGCGGGTACTGGCTGTCCTGGAAGAAGACAATCCCATAGCCGACGGCCAGGGGGCAGCGGAGAAAAACAGTTTTGACCGGGAGATCCGCATCGACCATATCGATTTTCAATACGAGGAGGAAAAGGTACTCCACGATTTTTCCCTCCACATCCCCAAGGGCAGGACTGTTGCACTGGTGGGACAATCCGGAAGCGGGAAGAGTACCATTGCCAACCTGCTCACCCGTTTTTACGATGTACAGAAAGGGAGTATTACCATAGACGGAACGGATATCAGGGACCTGAAACTACACTCGCTTCGGGGGTTAATGGGGCTGGTAACCCAGGACTCCATCCTGTTCAACGATACCGTAAGGGCCAATGTAGTCATGGGCAAGGAAGATGCCACCGATGCCGAAGTTGAAGCAGCCCTGAAAATAGCCAATGCCCATGAATTCGTTTCCAACCTGCCTAAGGGCATCCATACCAACATAGGGGACAGCGGGAACAAACTGTCGGGCGGACAGAAACAGCGGTTGAGCATTGCCCGTGCGGTACTGAAAAACCCCCCGATCATGATACTGGACGAGGCTACTTCCGCACTCGATACGGAGAGTGAGAAACTCGTTCAGAAAGCCCTGGAAAACATGATGAAAAACAGGACTTCGGTGGTCATCGCACACCGTCTTTCCACCATCCAGAATTCAGATCACATCGTAGTCATGCAACAGGGCAGGATCGTGGAACAGGGCACCCATACCGAGCTGATGCTGAAAGACGGTACATACAGGAAGCTCGTGGAAATGCAATCATTCGAATGACGGATACAAAAAAACATCCGCCTCACGGGGAGACGGATGCAGTTTCATAGTAAGACCCGGACTTTTTTCACTATATATAAGCAAAAAAAGCATTGGTTGGTCAAAAGGTTGCCCCGAATATAGGTATATTTTTTTATGATTTATTAATAATGGTAATAAAAAAATAACTAAAAATTAACTCAGGCCACTCTTTTTGTTAATACGACATTTTAAAGTGTAATCATAATTTCACCGTTTTCTATTTTATCAACCCGAATGTCCGAATCAGAACTATTACAGCAACTCAAAAGCCAGGACACCCGTGAGCGGGCGTTCCGGGAACTGGTGTCCCGGTATTCGGAGCGTTTGTACTGGCATATCAGGCGTACCGTGATCAATCACGACGATACCGACGATGTCTTACAGAATACCTTTATCAAAATATACCGGAATATCGAAGGATTCAAGGGAGAGAGCAGTCTCTTTTCATGGATGTACCGCATTGCGATCAACGAATCCATTTCCTTTCTGAACAGCAAATCCAGGCGGCAGGGCCTGAACAATACCGAATTACAACAGTCGCTGGTAGCCAACCTCCATGCTGATCCTTATTTTAACGGGGACGAGGCCGCGTTAAAGTTACAACACGCCATTGCCACACTGCCCGAAAAGCAGAAAACGGTCTTTAATATGAAATATTTCGAAGCCCTGTCTTATGAAGAGATTTCGGAAATACTGGAGACCTCTGTCGGGGCATTAAAAGCATCGTATCATCATGCCGTAAAAAAAATTGAGCAGTTTTTAAGTGAGGATTAAACCTTCTACGATAAAAACAGTCAAACAGTTATCGTTCCAAGAAACGGCGGAACAGCCGGAAGTCGGAAGCCCGGAGCCGGAAGTAAAAGTACTGCGGGCTCCGGCCCCAGAAACAAACAATATGAATATGGGAAATACAAATAACAATAATGGCTTTAAGGTTCCGGAAGGCTATTTCGGGCAACTGGAAGATCGCCTGTTGGCATCGGTCTCCGGAAGCCGCCGTATCTCCCGGGAAGAAGGCTTCTCCGTTCCGGACCATTACCTGGAGAGCCTGGAAAAACGTATTGCGGAACGGGTCAGTACCGATACTGCCACTACCCCGATGCACCGGAACCCGGTAGTGCGGCTGATCTATACCGTTTCGTCGGTAGCGGCACTCGTTGCCATATTGCTTTCTGTGGTATTCGGCACGATCTCCCGGACCGGAAGCGGTCCCGACACTGCGTTTACCGGCATACTCCCTGAGGAGATCGAATATTATATTCAAAACGGTTTTTTATCTGTTGACATCCAGGACATAGGAGACCTCTATGACAGCAGTGAGCTGGAAACCGTAAGCTTTTCCTCCCTGGATGAGGCATTTATCATGGAATACCTGGAAGAGCATGCGGATATGGATATTTATATGGGTCTTGAGGATGAATAACAATGGATTTTTATATCACATACACACTATAATTACACGAATATGAACACATTCAGGAACCTGGCACTCACTATCCTTCTTCTCTTTTGCATTGCAGGTATGGCCCAGGAAAAAAGCAAGAAAGAGCGTTTCATGGCACTCAAGGTAGCCTATATTACGGAAAAGCTTTCGCTGACTTCGGAAGAAGCTGAAAAATTCTGGCCTGTTTACAATAACTATTACGAAAAGATATTGGATCTCAGGTACAGGGAATACAAGGATGTCAGGAAAAAAATAAAGGACAATGACATAGGGAATATGTCTGAACAGGAAGCTAACAAGCTGCTGTCTGCACTGGAAGCCATAGAGTATGAGAATTACCAGGAAGATATAAAGCTCACCAAAAAACTCAAGGGCATTATCCCGGCAGGTAAAATACTCCTGCTCAAAAAAGCCGAAAAAGATTTCAGCAGGGAACTGCTCCACAAGCTTAAACGGGATAAGTCAAAATAACGTCCGGACCTGAAAAAGCCCTCACGAAAACGAAAGGGCTTTTTTTTGATATTCTCATTTCACTGTTATCCGCTGTTTACCGCTGCGCACTATAGGTCGTAAAATGCCATATAAACTGGTACTCCTTTCCGTTAAATGTTCCGGGCACCTGTTCCTTATACGACGTTTCCACTACATAGGTCTCTTTCCAGGGTGTTGTAAAGGATACCTTCCCTTCCTTGTCGGTATGAAGGGTTTTCTCCCATCCTCCGGGTAAAAATACCTTGAGTTCATTTTCAGCCAGGGGCTTGCCGTCATACATGAGCCGGAGTACTATTTCTCCCTCCTCTTTTTCCGGAATGATCTCCAGTTTGGACAGGGAAGCCGCCCCGGGAACATTTTCTGCCTGTTTTCCCACATGTACAGAGGCTACGGAGGCGTACTCCGTTTTGAAAATTCCCAGGTCATACTCGGTATAATCGACCACGTCTACCTTGTCATTGGTGAGCACCACACGATAAATCCCGGCTGTTCCGGGAACAAAAGAGGCCGTATAATGATTATCTGCCGCTTTTTTCTCCAGTTCTGTCGTGCTTCCGTCGGGGGCTACCAGATGCAGGACAAAATCGGCAGCAAAAGAAAAATGTCCGTCCACATCTTCGCGCTGCCCGTAGGCATATTCACCGAAAAACACTTTTACCTCATGAGAGGTACCCGGTGTTCCCTCCGGTTTTGTTTCGAGCCACAGGAAATGTGCATTTGCCTGCTGAAGGCCCAGGATGGCTATGAGAGCCAGGATAGTTTTTTTCATTTTTCAAGGTTTAAAAGATTAAAATATTTCCGGGAAATACCGGAAATAACACAAGAGCCTTTCTGCTTTTCCGGACTCCGAACAAGGTTTTTTACCATTCGTCATACTACCGGTGCCTTATCTTTCGGCACTGCCCTCCCCTGCTTTACGGGACGGCCGGGCACTTTCTGTTTTTTCAGTTTCAGGGCTATAATAAGGGTAGTTACCGAGAGCAGTATCCAGAACACATCCACAAAGAATATGTCATAATGCCCCGCCCTGAGGGTCACCCATATCCAGTTGCCCGATACCAGTCCGTTAGCCACCGGCACCAGGAACCCTATCAGCGATCCGCTGATAAGGGTGTATTTATTGGTAAAATAATTATCCCTCTTTACCGTAAACAACACCGTCAATACGAGCCAGCTATAGAAAAATATCCGGTATATCTGTGTTACCCTCGAAGGATCAAAATCATGTACCAGCACCTTCACGGCTACAAAAGTAAACGCTGTTGCGGGGTACATGCTCAGGCATACGGCGATATATATCCACACCAACCACGCATTAAAGCGCCGCTTGCTTTCGGAAACACTCTTTCTGTCACGGGCCACCAGCCAGATCATGACCCCGGAGATAATCACAAAACAGGACACAATACCCAACACGAAATAAACAATGCGCAATCCCCGTCCGCCAAAATCCCCGAAATGCAACTTGTTGAGTACATTCGTTGCCGCATCCACATAGTTAAAATCCTTAAACGGATCCTTCGTATATACCACCTCCCCGGTACCTGCCCTGAAGACCATCTTTCCCTTTCCGGTAAAACTGCTCGTATTCCGGGCCAGTCCCTCTACAGCGATATGCATATTGGTATCGCCGTAATTCATTACAGTCACCCATCTTATATCAAAATCGGGCCATGTCTCGTGAACCTTATCCACATAAGCATCCACATCCGGGACCCCGTTCCCTGCCCTGCCCTGCAACTCATACCCGGAGGCTCCATAGCCAAAATCCTCATACATTTTTGCCGTATCATTATTATACACCAGGGAAACCACCGGGGGAGCCATGACACTGGCCCCTATCATGAGATAGGTTCCGGTAAGTGCAAAGACAAACTGGTAAGGCAATCCCAGTATTCCCAGTGCGGTATGTGCATCGGTCCACATCGCTTTCAGTTTGGCCCGTGGCCTGAACAGGTAAAAATTGGAAACGATCTTGTTCCAGTGTACCAGCACCCCGGTAATTACGGCAAACAAAAAGAAAAAAGCGACCAGGCCGGCCAGCAGATATCCGGAAGTACCGTAAAAGTTGAGCTGGGCAAAAAAGTGAAGCCGGTACAGCAGTTCTCCTATGGAATAGGAACTGTAATAATCATAGCTTTCGGCATTCTCCTTGTCCATATAGAAGAACGTCCCGGCCCTGGCCTCTTCAGGAGCCAGCGTATCCTTACTTGCCGTGATATTCACCGATACCCTTTTCTCCTCGTAGTACTGGTTAAAGCTTATATCTCTTCCGTAGAGGGGGGTTCTCTCCCTTATACTGTCGAGCAGGACATTGAGACCGGCATCGTTCAATGCTGCACTGCTTACGGTTTCATTGCGCTCCCAACTGATGATCTCATCCCGGAAAAAGGAAAAAGAACCTGCAAAAAAAATAACGTACAATGCGGCACTTATAACGATGCCACTAATGGTATGGGTGTTGAAAAGAACATTGTATATTCTGTTATCCATCAGGATCGGTCTTGGTTTTTACTCACTAAGTGAGATTTAAAATGCTCCGACGCTTGCGTCGAAATGTTTTTTCGGGACTTCCGGTTTATGCCTCGCGAACCTGCTCCGAGGTCATGGACTATTTTCGGATCAGGACAGGTCCGGTTTCCTCTTACACAAGAGGATTATACGTTTTTCCGAGGTAGATGAACACCGCGAAAAAGAGGGTCAGCAAAAGATATATTCCCCATACCTTCCATCCGTTCTTCGCCAGGAACGCCAATATTAAAAGTGCTCCCCACAACAAGAACCCGGCATAGCGCAGTGTCATGATCACATTGACGTGATCCAGCCAGAACGCCAGTGCTATATGTACCGAGGTCGTTACCATATATCCTCCTATAAAACCAGCAGTAATTTTCGCAAAACGCTGCCAGGGCGACCGCGTCAGGTATTTTTTATTGGCCGGCATAAGGCAGGATTAATTCGACGACAAAAGAAAGAATCGCAATAACCAGGACTCCCCGGTAATTTATAAACTTCAGGGGAGATACTATAACAACAAGGCTTCCCAGGGTCATCAGTATAACAAAAAAAGCAAATATCCCCGCCCCGGTACCATAATACAGGACAGAGAGCGACAGCCCTGCAAAAAGCATACACGATCCGGCTATTTTACTTTCCGCGGTATGCACCTGCAGCCACTTCTCTATTCGCAGGGACTTGCTCAACACTGCCCGCCTCGAAGTATTGTAAAATGCATAAAACCCTAAAAAAGTAATGACGACAATCAGGGTAGTCATATTCTGATACATTTTATTTTGACTAATTCTAAACAGCGACAAATATAATAACGGAATACGGATCAACCAATTTTATTTAAATTAAATTTAAATACAGATGTCTGAGCTATGATTTTATTGAAATTCTCCCAGGCCCTGTAGCAAAGTCTTACCTGTTATCCGATCGGGGAAATTGCTTTAACTGTTAGACGTTGAAATATCACCTCTCCGGTTACGATTAAAACGGCGGGTATCAGATTTACCTACAGGCTGTGATTTCAGAAACGTTCACAGAGCTGGGTGTCTTTGTATGTCCTTGTAAAATAATCCGTAAGACGGTTTTGGAATCATGAGCTCAACCTGTAACTCGTAACCTGCTACCAGCAACCAAAGAGATAGTCCCCCTCAAAAAAAATTAAAAAAATCGTCTGAACTGTAACAATCATTCCCGACCTTCATCTTTATATTGAAAAACAAATCCTTTTTGAGCCTACAGGATAAACATACGGAACAGTTACTCGAGCAGTGCAAACACGGAAATACCAAGGCACAGATCGCCATTTACAACCGCTATTACAGGGCCATGTACAATACTGCCCTCAGGATCGTAAAAGACGAGGCGGAAGCCGAAGATATCATGCAGGAGTCTTTCCTGAAGGCATTTACCAAACTGGACACCTTCCGGGGCGAGGTGACTTTCGGGGCCTGGCTGAAGCGGATCGTGGTCAATGACAGTATTTACAGCTTCCGGAAACAACAGCAAAACCGGAAGGTCCCGATGAATGAAGCATTGCATAAGGTCGAAGATAACGACGGTATTGCTCCCGACCATGAGTTTACAGATATCAAGGCTCAAAAAGTTCTGGAAACCATGAAGACATTAAAGGACAATTACAGAGTTTCTTTGACCTTATATTTAATCGAAGGGTATGACTATGACGAAATAAGCGATATCATGCAGATCAGTTATGCCAACTGCAGGACAACGATCAGCAGGGCCAGGGAAAGCCTGAGAAAAAAACTGGTTTCCGTGATGGAAACGGAATAAAACGAACACGATGAAAAAAGATCCGATAGACGAACTATTCGATAAACCCGAGGGGCATTTCGATACCGAAGCCCCCCGTGCAGACCACCGCGATCGCTTCCTGGAAAAACTTTCGGCCTGCGCAGGCACGAAAACCAGGACGGGACCTCCGAAAAATTTATGGAGGACCTTATCGGTTGCAGCGTCTCTTGTCGTATTGCTCGGGCTGGGCTGGATCGTATTCCGGATCCCGCCGCCTTCCCCGGTCGATATGGCCCCCGAAACGGAAGAAATACAAACCAATCCGGAACTGAAAAGAACACAGTATTATTTCTCCTCTCTTATCCGGGAAGAGCTGCAGAAAATAAGGGAAAATGCAGATACCGAAGAAACGAGGACCATCATGGAGGATGCCCTGGAACGACTGGCCCTCATGGAGAATGACTACAACAAACTGGAACAAGAATTACAGCGCAACGGATACAGTAAAAAACTGCTCCATGCCATGATCACCAATTTTCAGACGAGGATCACCCTCTTGCAAAACGTCATGGAGCAGATCGAGGAAACAAAAGCATTAAAACAAGTAACACAGGAAAGTCATGAAGAAAACAGGATATAGGATCGGGACCCTTATGCTCGCTATTGCCTTCCCGGTAATAGCACTCGCCCACGGGCCGGGAACAAAGTGGAACGGACGTTACAGCAAGGAAAAGAAAATCGAGAAATCGTTTGATGTGAATGCCAGTGCGCTGTTAAAGGTAAATAATTCCTACGGGAATATTTATATCACCTCCTGGGAACAAAACCGTATAGAGATCGAAGTTCATATCAGGACCAACGGGAACAACGAGGAAAAGGTACAGCAAAAACTCGACGAGATCGACGTGGAGTTCGAAGCCGGCAAAAGCATGGTTTCCGCCAGAACCGTATTTGGCAGTAAAAAATGGAGATGGAGCTCGGGCGGCAATGTCAGCATGGAAATAAACTACACCGTCAAACTCCCTGCGACCAATAATGTAGACCTGAGCAATGATTACGGAAGCATCCGCCTCGACCGCCTGAAAGGCAAGGCCAGAATAAGCTGTGACTACGGGAAACTGGACCTGGGCGAACTGTATGCGGACAACAATGAATTGTCTTTCGATTACACCACCAAGTCCACCATCTCTTATATGAAAGGGGGGACCATCAGTGCCGACTATTCCGGTTTTATCCTCGAAAAAACGGAACACCTCAACCTGAGTGCGGACTATACCTCATCGGAGATCCATGAGATCGGCAAGCTCGAATACTCCTGTGATTACGGCAGCCTGAACGTGGAAAAGGCAAAAAGCATCCGGGGAAGCGGGGACTACCTGTCTACCAGGATCGGGACGGTACACGGGGACCTCGGAATTACTTCTGATTACGGTTCCATAAAAATATCGGAACTGGCTGCGGATGCCGGCAATGTCAATATCCGGTCCGATTATACCGGGATCAGGATAGGATTTGATCAGAATTACAGTTTTGACTTCGAAATAAAACTGGATTATGCCGGGTTTAAAGGAGAAGACAGTTTCGAATACGACATAAAACGGGAAACAGGCACGGAGAAGTACTACAAGGGTTCTTACGGTAATTCCCCGGCCAGAACATTAACCATCACTTCAGATTACGGGGGAGTTACCCTATACCGGAACTAAACCGTGACCTGCATTAAATCACAGATCAAAAATGAAAAAAATCATCACACTTTGCATCGCCATGTCATTTGTGTCAGCTACAAATGCACAATGGTTTGGGAACAAGAAAATAACCGGGAACGGAAAGGTTGTCAAAACCGACCGGGAAACGGCAAATTACGACGAAATAGGTGTTGCCGGCATGTTTGACGTTGTCCTGGTATCCGGCGGGGAAGGCCATATTACCATAGAAGCCGAAGAAAACCTCCTGGAATACATAGAAACCGAGGTAAAGGGAAGTACCCTGAAGATCAAAACCACCAGGGGTATCAACCTGAGGCCGCGAAAAAAGATACTGGTCACCATTCCGTTCGAAGAAATTTCAGCAGTATCGCTGGCCGGCTCCGGAAGCATTACCGGGAAATCCCCGGTCAGGGCTTCCGGTTTCAGTACCAGCCTGGCAGGATCGGGCGACATAGACCTCACCGTGGAAGCCGACAGGGTCGAGAGCAATATCGCGGGTTCGGGAGATATAAAGCTCAGGGGAAAAGCAAAAAATTACAAGGGTCAGGTTTCCGGTTCCGGGGATATTCACGCCTTTGAACTCACCACCGACGAAGCCGACCTGTCGGTATCGGGCTCCGGCGATATCCGGGTGTACTGCGCACAGCAACTCACCGCAAGGATATCCGGTTCGGGAAGCGTGCTGTACAAGGGCAACCCTAAAGAAGATTCGAAGGTATCCGGTTCCGGAAAAATAAAAAAAGAAGGGTGAAATCCGACGCGTTACAGGTCCCCGATATTGCGGGGACTTGTATTATAACACACCCCCCGGGGGTCATATCCCGCGGTATTCCGGCAGCTTCCTGTAGATCATCCAGGAGATCAATCCGACCACTATCCCTACAGAGAGCGTTATCCACAACGCTTTATGATCTGTCATCAGGGCCAGGATTATAAATATGATCGCAGTTACGGCCATAGTCCTGGCCAGCACGCGGAGTCCGAAACTGTTCTGTGCCTCACTGCTCTTTAAATCTTCGGCAGCCTGCTTTTCATCTGCGGTTTTACGGTGAACGGACTTGTAACGGAGGTAATCATCCGATACTTTTCCCCTGCTCCCCGCCCAGATCTCATAGGCTCCGAGAAGTATCACCGGAATAAGGGCCCCTGCCAGCATTTCTTCGGCCCGGCTCAACGAAATACCGGTAAAGAGGGGATGAAAAAATTTAAGATAAACATTCAGGGAAAGCCCTAAGATCGTGCACCACAAAACGGACTTTCCCGTATGATGTTTCGAAAACAAGGCCCAGACAGGCGGGCCGTAGAGCGAACACCCGGTAACGGCGCCCACACTCAGTACAATCTCCACAATTCCCCCGGCAGAAGGCACCAGCAAGGCTACACCGATCGTCATGAGCCCGAAAACAACAACGGCCAGTTTCGCGATCACCATCAGGTGCGCGGGCCTGGTATCCGGGCGTACCGACCGGTACAGGTCGTTGGTAAATACTGCGGCGGCCAGGTTCAGGGTCGTATTGACAGAACTCGCCGTGGCAAAGACCATCCCTCCCAGCATCAGGCCGATCAGCCCCCGGGGAAGCACTTCCTTGCACATCATCAGGTAGGCCCCTTCACTTTCCAGTCCCGACAAACCCGGGTTTACCAGGCGGTATATCACGGGAGGTAACATCCAGATCAGGGGACTGACCAGGTATAGTGCGGCAAAGAGATATCCTACCTTTTTTGCCGATGCAGGGCTGTCTACACTGGTATAGCGCTGTACATAAGCCCAGTTCCCGCCTATAAATATGCCGTTATAGACTCCGAAGGCCAGTAAGAACAGCCAGGAATATTCTTCATTCACCGGCATAAAGAAACCTTCCGGTGCATCCCGGAACAGGGTATCTATCCCCCCTATACTGTCAAAAGCCAGGGGTACCACAATAAGTACGGCCCCCGTAAGTACGATAAACTGTACCACATCAGTGATCATGACCCCCCATAAGCCCCCTACCACCGTATAGATAATGATCAGGGCCCCCAATGCCAGAATACAGGCTTCTATCGGAAACCCGGTAGACACATTGATGATCTTGGCTACCGGGTACAGAAAGGCCCCGGTATACATTAAAGAGATCAGCAGGATAAGGTAACTGTAGAATTTCTGTATGGTGATCCCCAGCCTTTCAGATACGAATTGAGCTGCTGTCAGGGCCCGCGACCGCTGCCAGGCAGGAGCGATAAACATCCCGACAAAAAATCCGCCCAGGCACATGGTGAGCTGAATGGCTACCGATACAAAACCGTACTCATAGGCTATGGAGCCCCATACGACAAAGGTCCCTGCAGAAAAAAAGCTCATAAACAAGGACAGCGAACTGATCTGCCACGGTACGGCGCCCCCGGCGGCAAAATACGACTTCATCGAATTGCCCGTTTTTCCGAAAGACAGCCCTGCCGCTACTATAATACCTGTAAAGACAAGCATTACGATATAATCCAGAATTCCCATAGCTATCTCTTTAACGGTAACAACGAACCCCGAACAGTGCAGCGGGAACATTGGCCGAAGGATGTTCCAGCACGATAGTCAGCTCCCCCGTCGTTACCGGATCTTCCAAAAATACATTATTTATCGTCTGGTAATTCCCCTCTTTTTTATACAATACATTCCCCCGGTCGTCAAGGATATGGTAATTCCTGACACAAAACGGCATCACATCTTCCGGGTGCCCCATCAGGACGCTTTCCATGGGATGATCGTAATCGGTATCGAAAAACAGGTCGATCCTGCTTATCCTTTCAGGGTTCTCCCAGCGGATACGGACGGTCGGGCGCTTATCGTTCAGATCGGCCACCCAGGCATTGGGTGACGTAGTAGGCCTGTAAACCCCGTTCCGGATATTCTCCTTATCAAAAGGCTGCAGCGGCGGATCGATGCTCAGGGCTAAATTGTGCCCTTCCGGGCGCCGCTGGGGGCACCAGAACTCAAAAGTATCCATCCCTATGTCTTCCGGAGGGGTCTGTTTCCCGAAGTTCGACACCGCCTTATTCACCAGGTTAAATGCAGATAACACCCCGGTAAGCCTGAGGGAGGAACGGAACAGTTTGATATCCGGGTTTTCACGCAGGATCAGAAAGGCATAGGCTTCCTCTTCCATCACTGCAGAAAATTCAAGCTTAAGCGTTCTCCGCCCCTGCTTTGTTTCCACCGATTTCTTTTCCAGGATGACATCGGGGGTAAAATTACCTGTCCTGGAACTGGTCCTCAACTCGACCTCCACGGTAGTGTTTTTCAGAACGGCCAGGTCAAAAGTCAGGGAAGGTACTCTTCCCTGTTTCAGGGGAAGCAGCTGGGCCACGGAAATATCCAGGGGCAGTACAAGATCTGCATTCAGGGTATCCAGGCAAAAGGTACCGGAGACCTCCAGGGTAGCCTGCCGTACCAGGTCGAGCTCATCATGCAGGGCAAGCCCGGGAATATGCTGCCCGCTTTTCAGCAATTCCTGCTGCAGATCACCGATAAAGCCCTTGCTTATAATATCCCGGGGATCCAGATATCTTTTCGCAGTACAGATGTCATTTCCGGCCGCTTTATGTACAGGCCCCTCTCCTCCTCCGGGATAATATCGGTGCTGTTCCATTTCCGCAAATTCTACTTCTGCCGGTGCCTTTTCCCGGGCAATATAGGCCGCCATGCCTATGGCCTGCCCGATATAGGCTGCCGTGGCCATGACCCGGGTAGAAGCAAAAGCCACATGGGTGGTACTGATAATGCGCCCTGCCAGGAAAAGATTTTTAATATTTCTGCTGTACAGGCAGCGGTAAGGTATCTGGTATATCCCTTTGGAATGCCACTGGTTGCAGCCCGGTTTTTCGCTGAACACACCGTCTGCAGGGTGCAGGTCGATAGACCATCCGCCATAGGCCACGGCATCATCGTGCGCCTTTTGCTCCACAATATCCTGCTGGCGTAATATATAATCCCCTTCAAACCTGCGGCTCTCCCGCTTTCCCGGGATCATCCCCACCCATTCCAGGGTCATGGTCTCCGCTTCCGGGTACTCCCCCGAATTCTTGATATAATCCCACGCGCCGTACACGATCTTCCACAGTTCCCACTTGATCTTTTCGGTATCGTGTATCGTATCCATCCGCCCCCCGTATTCCAGCCACCAGAGTTTACATCCGTACTCTTTGGCATTAAAACTCCTGAACCGGGGGATTTCCCTGCGTACATCCATTGCAAAATCCGGGGCTTTATACTTTACCGGCCTTCCGGTATCCTTGCTGTAAAAATACAGGCTGTGCCCCAGCAATTCCCCGTATTCCTCGGTAGGGGCAAATTTCTCTCCGAATTCCTCCTGCCTTTCCGCTCCCATCCGGAATGCCGATCCGGAAAGAAAACCCACAATACCGTCGCCCGAAGCATCACAGAACAGCGGAGCATGGACCACATATTCGGTAGAATTCTGGCTGCAGAACCCTTTTACCGACCCGATCCTGTCTGCTTCCGGTTTATACACTTCATAAACAGCAGTGTTTAACAGCAGCGTTATGTTGGGTTCACTCTTTACCTTATCGAGGAGGATCATATCCAGGATCAGGGGGTTCCCTTCCCTGTTCCGGTACATGTTTTCCACCAGGATCTCATCGATAACCCCGCCCTCACGGCTCCACCTGTTGTTATTGCCGAGATGGGAAGTGGCCCCGAGGATCCACAGGCGCACTTCACTGGATGAATTTCCCCCCAGTACCGGCCTGTCCTGGATCAATACTACCCTGATCCCCTTTCGCGCCGCCGTAATGGCCGTACACACCCCGGAAAGTCCCCCACCTATAACCGCCAGCTCCGTATGATGAATTTCGCTCTTTAACGCTCTCTTTAATTCATAACCTTTTTTTATCATAATCCTGTCTTCTTTACCTTTTTTCCCGATATTAAACATTGACCTTTTTAACTCAAACCGACAAAACTATACTGGTCTGGTCTGGTTTAAAATCAAAGAAAAGAAAAACCATTAGCATAAACAAATATTTTTTCTTGTTATCTATTCTCAATCATTATTTCACAGAAAAGAGATCAGTATATCTCAATGTTTTTTAGATATTTTACAACATAATCAGGTATTTTCTTACATAAATTTGAAACACTGCGAAAGTAATCAGTGCAGAAAGAGACTACCCCAAAGCCTTTCTTATCCTAAAAAACAGACCCGTGGTTGATTACCTAATAAGACATGACGTGATTCAAAAAAGAGAATTCTGTCACGCTAACCTTTATCTTTAATTATCTATAACTATTTATCTGCTATAGAAGATTTATCAGTTTCTACAGCTTCATGAAACATTAATTGCATTTCCCATGATAAATACTATCTGGATATATTTAACTGCACGAGCCCTTATCTTCTTAATATTTTACAAGCCAATACTTCTTTAATCACTCCGGACAAATTCTAAAATAGAAAGAACATAAAAAACCCTCGATAAAACCCTGAAATTTTGCTTTCCCTTAAACTTCATATACTTCTATTTCGTTCTTCATAGAGTCTGATATAGTAATTGTCCAATTCTACAGAATCATTATACTTCTTACGTATTGCTTTTAATTTTTCTTTCATCCTTTTAACCACGTCTAAATATTCGGGATCCTCAAATACATTATACATTTCCTCCGGATCTCTTTTCCTATCATATAATTCCCATTCATCAATATCATAATAAAAATGGATGAGTTTATAATTCTTGGTGGCAATACCATAATGCCTTTTCACTGCATGAGTTGTAGGATATTGATAATAATGGTAGTAAACTGCATCACGATCCCATTTTTCTTTTTCCCCTTTCAGTAATGGCAACAAACTCTTTCCCTGCATATCTTCAGGGGCCTTGATTCCTGATATTTCCAAAAAAGTTTGAGCAAAATCGAGATTTTGTACCATTTCATCTTCGGTAATACCAGGTGTAATTTTATTAGGCCATTTGATTAATAAAGGTGTTTTAAACGATTCCTCATACATAAACCTTTTATCGAACCAACCATGCTCCCCAAGATAGAATCCTTGATCCGAAGTATAAACTATTATAGTATTTTTATCCAATTTATTTTTCTCGATATAATCCAGTAAACGCCCTACATTTTCATCAATTCCTGCTATAGTTCCCAGATAATCTTGCATATAACGTTGATATTTCCATTTTAGCAAATCCTCATCATCCATTGTAGAATATAATTTCTCAAACTCCTCTGAAACAGGATAGTAAACACTATCCCAGCTCATTTTTTGAATTTGATCCATTCTGGATAAACCTGAATTTATTTTTCTTTCCTTAATTCCCAGTTTTTTGATGATCTTCAGATCAACTTTATTATCATAATTAAGATTCATATCCTTCAGAATACTCATTTTTGCAGTTTTAGCAGCAGTTCCCCTATTACTGTAATGGTCCAAGAGGGTTTGGGGTAAGGAAAATTTCTTCTTAGCATACTCCTTATAATGTCTTTTAGAAGGTAACCATGGCCTATGTGGAGCTTTTTGCAAACACATTAAGAAAAATGGTCTGTCAGCTTTTCGTCGATTATTGAGCCAATCAATGGTAAGATCCGTTATAATATCAGTTACGTAGCCGTGAATAATGGTGTCTCCTTTATTAGTAATAAATTCAGGATTGTAATAACTCCCTTGCCCAGGTAAAATTTTAAACTCGTCAAAACCTTTAGGGTTATTTCCAAAATGTAGTTTTCCAAACATAGCGGTTTGATACCCCTTTTTCTGTAATAGTTGGGGAAAAGTAATGTTCGTTGTATCAAACTTACTGATATTATCTATTTTTCCATTAATGTGACTATGTTTTCCGGTTAAAATCACTGCACGGGAAGGCGCACATATCGAATTGGTAACTGTTGCATTGGTGAATAAAATCCCTTCTTTAGCAATACGATCAATATTCGGAGTTTGGATCAGTTTACTACCATAAGCACTGATAGCCTGATATGCATGGTCATCGGACATTATAAAGATAATGTTGGGCTTTTTAGGGGGTTGTTCAATAGTCTTACTTTTTTCCATGTTATCACATCCGATAATTATCGACGTAATTAGAAAAAAAAGAAGTATACTGACGCATGGGTGATTTTTGACTTTCATCTTATTTTTTTTCAATGAACTATTCATTCAACCAATAATTCCGGATAATCCGTAATAATACCATCCACCCCCATCAATTTCAGCATATCAATTTCTTCTTTGGTATTAGGAGTCCAGGCCACTACCTTCATTCCTCTTTCATGACATTTATCTACTTCTTCCCGGGTCAGATATTTAAAATTCGGACTGTAGATATCAGGTTCAAATCCCAATAATTCCAGATTATCCTCCAGTGTGAAGTCTTTCCTTCTGCTTCCCACCAGATATGAAGTTCTTATATAGGGATAATTCTCTTTTAGCACCTGCAAGGTCCGGACATCGGCAGACTGTATAATAACGTAAGGCATGATTCCCTTTCTTGTGATTACATCCATTAACAATTGTACAAATACCTCCGGAGTCGGGTTTAAAGTATTATCTCCGCTTACTGAAGATTTAGTTTCAATATTGTAAAAAACCTGCGCTCTACCCTTTTTTTCAATGAAACACTGTACCGAATCGATTACGTCTTCCAATAACGGTATGGAAACTGCCATTTTACGTTGGCTCGGAAAAAGATGATGGGCTTTCAATCCTACATCATATTGCTTCAATTCATCATACGTCATTTGCATGATGGGATAATTCTCTTTTTCTTCTTCTCTTAGATCTTCTCCATTTGGTTTCCGCGTAAACCACGGATTCAAATAATCATCATGACTCAATACAAGTTTTCCATCTGCTGTCACTTTTACATCCATCTCCAGCGTTGTTATTCCATCTATCGAAAGACTATAAAGCATGGAAGGAATTGTATTTTCCGGCATCACCCCTCGGCCTCCACGATGACTTTCTCGATCAAAGGCTGGAAATTCTGCTGGTTTCGGGTTCATAGAACATGACACCAATGATATTATGATTCCACAAAAAAGGAAAGTTTTCTGAAAATTGATCTTATTATTTTCCCTCATGATAGTTAAACTGTTTCCTGGTTTATCATATTTGCTGGGTCCCTACTAAATATCCATCTCAATGACCCGAAGGCCATAGGCTGGCAATTCCACCTTAAAATTCCCCCCATTATCCATAAACTTTTTTATTCGATTTCCTTCTTCGTCATAAAGTATGGTGTCTCCTTTATTTGATTCCTTATAAGGTGTGATCTTTTCCCGTTCCACAAGAATATCCGTAACCTGTTTTCCGGTACTGTTATTAAGCAATATAACATACAGCTTCTTTGACCTGGAGTTGATCGCTCCTACAAAATCAATACGGGAGTTGCTCATGGTGATCATTTTTTGCTTCAAGAACAATTCGGCCGGCTTTCCGAAAATATTCCCCATTTCAAAACCATAAGTTTTATGGGGTCCTACTTTAGGAGTAATAAACCCAGCGGGGAAATCGATTTTCCCTTTAGAACGCAATTTTACTTCCGATAATAAATAATCGGTTATCCAGCCAATCTGCCACCATGCATGATGAGGATAACGTCCGACACCTGCATCCATTGATTTCCAGTAATAGGATTGTACTCTCGTTTCGGGATTGACAAAAGCATCCCGTCCCCAGACAGCAGCCCGGGCCATATTAATAAACAGTGAGTCCCGGGTAAGTTGATATAGCCTGACAAACATTCCGGCGTGACTTGCCAATAAGATAGGGCCATTATCATTGGCAGATCCCAATAGCCCATTTTGTTCTACTCTCAATCCTGCCTGGCTGATCTCCCAGTCCTCCCTCTCAATACCATTGACATTTTTTTCAGTCCGATCAGGGACAGGATGTGTGTAAATATAAGTCGTATAAAAACGGGCAGCTTTTATAGCTGCATCCCTATAACGTTCATCTTCCGTCAATTCATAAAGATCGAGAAGCGCCTGTACACTTTGGGCAGTGGCAAAATCAGGAGCAAACCTGAAATCTCCACACACTCCTAAAAAATGACCTTTGTCAACAGCATTTCTGATAAACCAGTCCGCTCCGTTTCGGGCTGCCCGAAGATACTTTTCATCACCCAATATTCTGCTCGCCACCACCAGTCCGTAAAAAGTAGGTCTTAAATCCTTTACATCAGTAAAAACCGGATTTTCTGTCTCCCGGTCATATGCTACTTCCCAACGCCCGTCAGGATGCTGCCAATCCAGCAACTTATCCGCCCCAAGGCGTAATTGTTGCCTTAACAAGGTGTCTTCCGGATTAAAAAGAAGCATATTACCTATATCGAGCATAACGTAATATGTAAGACCTATGGGTTCTACATAGTTGCCCCATTCTTCTACAAAACGTTTGCTTTTCCATAAATAATACTGCCCTTTGGCTGCTCCCTGAAAAAAACCGGATTCGTCTTCCTGCTGAGCAATCTTAAAGTTTCTTGCATAGGGCAGACGCCCTTTCTTAAGTGAGCTGTCGGTCATATTCGACAACATCCACATCGCCCCATAATCCGAATTCTTCATGGCATCATCGTCCTTATCATAAACACTGCTCAAATAATCCTGTGCTCCTATTTTCAGGTTTTGATAAGATTGGATATTCCACATAGATATGGAATCATCCTTCACATATCGGGATAGGGCCAAAAGCCTGTCAGACAGGGACTCTTCAGTATCCTTCAATTTCAGGAAATCCGGAAAACGATAAATATCATTGATTGCATGCTTGTAAACAGGGTACCAATCTGTTGCCTGAAGTGTATACCGAAAATGGAAGGAAAGGGTATCTCCTTCTTTGAGGTATGACCCCTGTTCTCCCAAAACCGGGTGATATACTACCGGGGTCAACTCCCTGTCCCGGTTCATGATCGACAATCCAAGGTTCCAATCGTTGTGTGTCCTGTAATCGTATTTCCAAGGATTACGCCCCTGTCCCGGTTCCGGGATTACAGATATGGTATATCCCTCGTTCGAACTGATCAGGGGAGAAAGGGTACTTGCTGCACGCTCTCTTAAAAGTACAGGTAACTCGGGTATACCCTGTCCATATCCGTAAGAAAGGACAAGATCAGGTTCCAGGGTATTTCCCTGAAAATAACCGGGAACCATTCCCCAACTCAGGTTATCTTCAGAAATTGTAGTCAGAGTGGGGCTTGCTATCGAAAAATAACCGTCTTTTTTTGCGGTTAACTGATAATGTACCAGAATATCATTCTTATGACGAGGATCAAGTTCCCAGATTGCTTTTATAAAAGCCCGGTCGGTATCATGAGAGAACATTATCTTATTATTTCTCTGCTCCGAAAGGGATGGGAAAAATGCTGTTGCCGTACCCTCCTTATTTAAGGGAACAGCGGACAAGCTGTTTTTCCAGCGATCAAAAAAATGCCCGTATATACTATCAGGGAACGTCCGTGCCCTTTCGTTAACTTCCGTTAATAAAGGGTCTCCTTCGGGTCGGTCTTTGGCGTACAGATAAAGATATTCACCTGAAGGATGTTCCAGCACAATATCATTTTCATCCTCTTTTACCCGAATGGCATGTAACGTAAATCCCGCCGGGGTTTTCTTCCACTGCAAATTCAAATTTTCATTGTAAAGAAAGAGATCCTGAGTAAAAGATTTTTGAATACTTATTATCCCTATAATGACAAGACAAAGCGTTAAGTTTTTTTGCATATCCCTATTTAAGTTTTCAATACAGGTAAATTAAAATAAATATGTTTTACTTTATTTTAATACACCGTATGCACTGACCTTCTGTCGCAGGCCTGTTTGACCTGTTTATACCAGGATTATTATATAAAACAAGACGCCTGATTCCCCTGTCCCCCTGTGTTCCACTGGGTGTTGAAGTCCAGAAATAAGCATGGCTTTTTTCTCTGTTATAACTTCCATCAGGATATCTGGCACCATTAGGCAACGCCCGGAATCCAAATTGATCTTTGGCCTCATTACCACCTTCCAACCACCCGTCAGTACTCATCAAAAGCGGCGCCACATTTCCTCTCCAACCAGCTTCATCCAGTTCATCCTGGTTCATTCCAATGGTTTCCTCTAATATTTTCCAATCATCGTCAGTCGGCACTTTCCACCCTTCCGGGCAAATTCCTTTCGGATTGTCTACAACCTTCCAGTTGTAAAGCAGCCCGTACCTGTCAATAACATCCTGCTCCGAATCCATTCCCTCGATATTTTCATACGGGTAAACAGTATATGCTCCTTCCGTTGCATCAGACCATTCACTATTATTTAATCCGGTAACAATAGGATCTCCATTATTGTAATGGGTAACTTTCAAATTTTCGGCAAACCACTCCTGATCCCCGATAACAACGGTTTCATACTCATTACCATCGTAATCTTTGACTTTTTCGATTACGATCTCTTCAACTTTATGGTTTAATGTCAACGCTACGGATTCTTCGTCTGCTATATTATATAGCGTTCCTACACCGGATTCTATATCCTGGAGAGATTTGTCATTATAAAAAACAGCAAGATCGCCAAAATTTATTCTCCCGTCCCGGTCAGTATCCAGGTGGGCCCCTAAATATATTTGATCCTTTTTCTCAAAGAATTTAAAGGGAATATCCATCCCCTTATCAATATTCTCCTTTGTCAATTCATAACGAAATGAAAAATCAGGGTTCAGACCAACTCTGTTTTTGCCACTTATTTCGGAATAATACAAATCTATATTCAGCATGTCATCGATGTCGGGCTGATTTAACGAATCAAAACTCACGATAACATTAAACGATTGCTTTACTTCATGGCCGGTATAGCCTCTGTCATTATCTTCTTCACTACATGCGCTTATGAGCAAAGCCGAAAACAAGAATAGTGTTAATCGGTAAAATATGGTTTTGGTGGTCCTTCTCATATTAGTTCATTTTATATTTATATTTAAAAAGTACGAGTAGCTGGTTAAGGATTAAAAGACACTTACTTTCCTGGTCTTCTTTATCGGATATTCAAGAGAGTACGACATCATGATTCCCGATACCCAATCCTTTTCCTTAATAAAAATGATAAATCTTCCGATCCTTAGATACCATCAACCCGGTGTCGTTATATCAATCGTATGAAAAATACAAAACAGATTTTACGGGATGATGATCTGAAGGTACAGGTTCCTGTAACCGTGTGGAAGATCCTTCACTAAAATTAATAATAATACTATAATCCCCTATAGACACCTGTTCCCCGGGATATACAAAAATATAATCCAACCGTCGTGAGCCATTTTCACCCGGTTTTACCGAAGAAGTCGCCCTGTTTACAGTGGTACTATAATCTTCATTTGTGCGTGTTGGTGCTTCCTGAAACGTATCTGCAAAACCATTTTCACTCAATACCTTGGGAGCCGATTTAATTCCTTCCACTACCGTATCAAAATAATTATTGAGGTCGCCCAGTACGACTGCGGGTAATCCGGACTCCTTAACTTCTTGTTTCACATATTCGGCCAAATTACGCGCCCCTATCTGGCGGATTCTCTGTCCGTCTTTCTTAGGCAGGTTGGTGGAGGCAGGTACATGTACATTGTATACTAATATCTCCTTTCCGGTTTCAATTTCCCGGAGTCTTACATGTGCGATATAACGCGCCGTATTACGTCCTGTGACTTCCGATCCGAAAATATCAATATCATCGTTGTAGCTGACCAATTCAAACTTACCGGGTTTCCAGCTTATCAGCCTTGCTGACACCTCTCTTTCTGAAATATGGCTATCATAATTTTCACCGATCATCTCCTTTATCTCAGGTGCTACCGTAGTCGTCTCCTGAAAAGCAATAATATCCGGATTATTATTCGCCTGCAATATCATCGCCTTAAGCGCTTCCTTGCGCAGGTGCCAGGCGTATTCCGGTTCTACATTCGGGTCAGCTTCTACACCGAGGACATTATAAGTGGTAATAGAAGCCTCAAAGGAGGCAGTATTAATTTGATTGATCGCTGACCAATCTGTCCAACCCGATTTCAACTGTGCCCTCACCTGGAAAAAATAACTACTCCCTTTTTCCAGGTTTTCGATATCGACGAAGGTTTTCCCGGTTTTTATTAACTCTGCATCTGTCATATTTTCCGCATCGGAATATCGAACCTCATATTCGGTTGCACCGGACAAGGTTTCCCAATTCAAAACCAACCTGTCCATATAACTGTTCTGGGCAGTAAAATCCGGAGCTGCCATTTTAGCCGTTCCTTCTTCGTCTTCACTTTTCGAACTGCACGCTAAAATCATAACAAACAACAGCGAACAGATCAACAGGTATATTTTTTTCATTTTATTCATATTCAGTAATTAATTTTAATTCATCAAGTTTCAATCGAAAATACTGCAGGGCAAAGCCCCGCTGCCGGCTATCAATACCCTTCATTTTGCGTCAGATTCGGATTCAGACGTCGTTCATCTGCCGGAATCGGCCATAAATACTGACGTTGAGGAAAAGACGTACTCGTCAATTGCTGACAAAGTCCCGCTGCCCTCAACGGTTCAAAATCAGCGCTGCCATTTTCATCCAGTTGCGGGGTCATTCCCCAGAACCACAATTCCGATTCTATCACGTTTTTCACCAGAGGGGAATTATTATCCACTATATCCGGATTATTGTTCGCTGTAATGGCCGCCAGACCGTAGGCCGCTCCTCCATCCATTATTTTATCCGCAATCTTCCAGCGAATCAGATCCATATACCGCAGTGACTCATCTGCCAATTCGGCACGTCTTTCATTTCGTATAATATATCGCAACCTGTCCTGGTCAGTTGTAGTTACCACAGGGTTTGAAAAAGTTGAATTCGCATAGGCCCTGTCCCTCACCTCATTGATGGCTTCCAAAACACTGGCGTCAATTTCATTTAATTCAATTTTAGCTTCTGCATACATCAGCAACACATCGGCATAACGCATTGTTATTATGTTATTATCTGCCTGTAGATCATCCCAATCAGAATCGACTCCCTTTTTCCAGACAAGTCCGTTAAAGCTACAGTAGTTTTGATTGGATTTAGTATCATTATTCGTTTGTTCTTTACCACTCGCATAGTTAAAAATCCTGGTGGCATAAGGATGCGGATTATATTCCAGATCCATAAACCTGCTACCGTCATCCGGAGAGTTACCATCCCCATCCTCTAAGGAGCCGATAGGAACTATAGTAGCCAACAATCTGGGATCCCTGTTTTTAAAAGGATTCCGGGGATCAAATAAGGGAGATTGGTCAATGGGTAGTCCGTCAATACATTCAAACGAAGCCAATAGGTCCCACGACGGAACCGCACTCCCGTATCCTCCGTTATTTCTCGGTATTTTGTAACGCACTTCCCGGGTCGGGATCGTTTGTTGAAATTCTACACCTCTCGGAAGCTGAAAAATGATCTCGGGCGATGCTTTTGTTTTCGATAAAAAAAGTTCCCCGAAATCCGGGTGTAAGCTATAGGTCCCCAGATCGATACACAAAGCTGCAGCTGCAGCTGCCGTGGAGAAATCTCCCATATACAAAGCAGCTCTCGCTTTATAGGCCAAAGCAGCACCCTTAGTCGCATATTCCAGATTTGAATGATCCTCCGGAAGGTGCTGAGCCGCAAAATCAAAATACTCATAGATTTTTTCCAGGATTTCATATTTATCTGTTCTGGCAATCTCGAAAGACTCGTCTACCGTAATTAAATCTTCATAAAACGGAACATCTCCGAAATGGGTAATCAAATACGTCCAATACACCCCCAGTAAAAATTTCGCTTCTCCTTCATAGTGTCCGGACTGTACTTCAGACAGAACCCCATCCTGCTCCTGGACTTCTTTTACTACTGTCAGCATTCTTATAATACCTTTGTACAAATTATTCCAGTCGTCTTTACCCCTTGTAAATTCGGAGCTCACCGTACCAGATTTTATAACGGACAGGGATGTTCTCATCATGGTATCGTCATCCCATCCTCCTTCGGAGCCTCCGTCTCTTCCGTCTCGCGGAAAGAATACCGGCCGGTAACCTTCATTCAGGGATTGCCTGAAATGTTCTTCTGTTTGATACCACGACCCGGTGCTTGCAGCATCTTCAGGAACCAGGTCCAGTTCATTACAGGATATTGAAAGTGTTAATATCCCAAAACAGACTATCAATTTATCTATTATTCTTCTCATAATTATCATTCTTTTCAAATGCTCAGTTGCAAACCAATTAAAAAAGATTTTGTAATAAGGTAGCTGTTTCCACCCCCTTGTTCGGGATCTATTCCATCGGGTAAGCTATCGAAAGTGAACAAATCATTTCCCGACAAATAGATACGTAACTTTCTTATATTAATTTTTGAAGTTACATTTTCAGGAATGGTATATCCTAAAGTGAGATTCTTTATCCTCAAATAGGAACCGTCTCTTAACCAGAAATCTGAAAAGGCATTGTTGTTGTCCCGATTGTTATTTCCAATACGGGGATACCGGGCCGACAGGTTTTCTTCGGGTGTATTGTAAAAACTCCAGTAATTTCCGTCTATAAGTTCAGGAGGAGACTTCCAGTTACCCTGAAATGCCGTGGCATACGTTGACGGGTTGAGGTAAAAGCTATGTTTGGCAACCCCTTGAAAAACCAGTCCGAAATCAAAACCTTTATAACCTAAACTGATATTACCTCCATACTGATACCTCGGCAGGGAACCGTCGAGAACGGTTTGATCCAATTCGTTAATTTCACCGTCAGGAACTCCGTCAGGGCCACTTATATCCTTATACCTCACATCTCCGGGGGCAACCACACTACTGGTCACCGCAGAGTTATCCACCTCTTCCTGGGTCTGGTAAATACCATCTGACTGATAACCGTACCAGGATTGGAATTCGATCCCCTCTTCTGACAAGGTGTTTCCACTAAACAAACGTTTACCTGCAACATCTCCAACGACTGATTTGGCATCAAAAACGTTTGCCGATACAGAATAACTTAAATCGCCTATTTTATCACTCCATGATGCGGCCAGTTCCCAACCCCTGGTATTCATACCACCAACATTTACAGTCGGATCTTCGAAGCCGCTTAAGGCAGGAATACTTAATCCCAATAACATATCCCTGGTTTCCTTATCAAAATAATCCGCTTTAAACGACAGCCTGTTGTCCAGGGTCGTGAAGTCTACTCCTATATTAAATGAGGTCGTAGTTTCCCAGGTAATATCTGATACTGCCAGATAACGTTGTGCGGCCCGCCTCACAGATAAAACATCTTCTCCATTGGCAATTAAAACATTGCCGAACTGCAGGGTTGAAAGATATAAATAGTTTCCCAGCCGGTCATTTCCCAAGCTACCGTAGGAAGCTCTGATCTTTAAGAAATCAATAAAAGAAGCGGATTCCATAAATTTTTCTTCAGAAAGTACCCATCCCAATGCTATGGAAGGAAATGTTCCCCATCTGTAATCGGCACCAAATCTCGAAGATGCGTCCCGGCGTACCGTTCCCTGCAGGTAATATTTTTTATCAAAATCATACGATATCCTGCCAAAATAGGATCGGTAGGCCAATTCCGAGATTCCCGAGCCATTATCGAAAACCTTATCTATCGGAGCCTGACTCAAAAAAGGATAATCATTACTGATAAACTCTTCTCCTGTTACCCGGATAGCTTCTACCTTATTGGTGTATTCCTCAAATCCGAATACAGAGTTGATACTGTGATCTCCAAAAGTCTTCTTATAATCCAGTACTGCCTGTGTGGTCAGTGATTTTTCAATAACCCTGTTCTCATCCAGACTTCGGTTTGTCGGGCTATGACTTGTCAGATAGTTCGGCTCCTGTGTCATCTCCTTATCATCCGCCCCCCAGTAGGGTATTGAATTGACAAACCTCTTATAATTTCTAAATTCATAGTTTGGTGAAGCATTAATAGAAATCTTCATACCCTCCAAAGGTTTCACATACAGTTCAAACTTTCCACTAACTATGGTATTGGAATTTTCCCGTGAACCGCCATAAAGTAATTTGGCGTAAGGATTAGTCCCTGTTTTTCCATCCGCGACCCTTCCATCTGCCCATACAGCCGGATAAATTGTACCCGCAGTAATTGCCGGTTCAGTAGGATCAAAAACGGGTTCGTCTGCATCAACCTGGCTGAATGCCATATTTAAAACTGCTCCGAACTTATCGGTAATCTTCAGATCGTTATTCAACCGGCCAGTATACCGCTTCCAGTCCCTGTTTTTATATAGTGCATCCTGACTTTCGTAACCGAAACTGGCATTGGTTTTCAATCTCTCCGTCCCCCCGGATAAAGTCAGGACATGACGCTGGGTATGAGACTGTTTTCTCAAAATAAGGGACCTCCAATCAGTATCCGGGTAATTGTCTGGGTTTTGTTTATGAAGTTCCGCATAATTTGCTATAACTTCCGGATCATAAGTGCTGAACTCATTCTGCTCATTATTATTGTCGTTCCAGATAGCTTCATTAAACATTTCCATATATCGTACGGCTCCTACATTTCTCCTTATTTCCGTAGGCTTGTTAATGGCATATTCGGAATTATAATTTGCACTGAAAACTCCTGTTTTGGCTCTTTTTGTCGTAATTATTATAACCCCTGCTGCTGCCCGGGAACCGTATATAGCTGCAGAAGCTGCATCTTTGAGCACAGAAATGGACTCTACATCTTTTGGGTTTACCACATTGATATCCTTGACCGGAACATCGTCTACCAAAATTAACGGACTACTATCTCCCTGTAAGGTAGTAATCCCCCGAATCCTGATGCTATTGCCGGATCCTGGTTCAGAATTACTCCGGGTGACACTTACTCCCGCAGCTGCACCTTGTAAGGCATTCGAGATGTTAGTGACGCTCCTCGAGGCAATATCTTCTCCACCAATCACGGAAACAGAGCCGGTCAGATCCCTTTTAGCCTGGGTTCCATAACCGACAACAACAACCTCATCAAGATTCTCCAGGTCTCTTTCCATTTTAATATTTATGACACTCTGGTTATCTACCGGTATTTCTTTTGTCTTATACCCCATATAACTGAAGACCAGGGTTGAATTTACCGGAACATCCAAAACATAATTCCCATCAAAGTCCGTTATGGTCCCCACTTTTTCATTACCTAAAATAATCACATTTACCCCGGGGATGGGAATATCATCAGAATCTGTCACGGTACCTCTTACCTGTCGTTGATCCTGCTTATTCTCTCCGAAGGAATTATAACTTTCAAGTGTTGTTTCCAGGTATTTCCCGTTGTAACTAAATGAATAAGCTACAAATGGAAATACCATTAAAGTACAGACCAGATATCTCACTTTAATTAAAAAAGGTTTGGTTTTTAGTTTTTTCATAAACGATCAGGTTTTAAAGTTGTTCCATCAATCAAAAACAAAACAGTATTGAAAACAAACAATTAGTCTGGTTTGGTTTGGTTGTAAATATACTATTTTTTAATTAAAATCCTAATGACAGACTCAACACTTCATCTAAACTTAACACTTGCGCCCTTGAAATAATATCACGAAATAAAAGAATAACACAATCTTAAAACATTCTTCATACGACTGGCGGGAAGGGGACTTTAAAAAGGATTACAGATTTATTTCTAAGAGATCAAGTATCTGAAACAACTCGGGATAAATTGCCATTACTCTTTTGTGTCATCAATCAACAAACAAGAAATTATCATTGAAAAAGCTACACAACACTCTTTCATAATATTAGTCTGGTTTGGGTTGGTCTATTTTCATTGCAATTATAAATGAATAAATTGTAATTGCCAAATTATTACCCGTAAAAATTGTGATATTGTTAATTATTCTGGTTTGGTCTGATCATTTTCTTGTTTGGAACACTCAAAAACAATAGATTTGCAAATCATTGACTAATCCATAAATCTTACTCATTTGAAAGAAGTGCCGGACTCCATATCGAATAATACGGGCAATCTTCACCGCCTGAAGTACATGCAGCTGGTCGACTATATCATGACATTGATCGAGGAGGAAAAGCTGAATATCAACGACCGCCTGCCCTCGCTCAACCAGCTCACCCATACCCTGAAGATCAGTAAGGAGACGGCGCTCAAGGGGCTTAACTACCTCTCCGAAAAGGGAATCATAGAGTCGGAATACCGCAAGGGTTACTACCTCAAACGCATAAAACAGCACCTGCCTTACCGGGTATGCCTTATCCTGGATAAAATGAATATCCTCCGTGACAGGGTATACCAGTCCTTTCTGGAGACGATAAAGGACCATGCCGATGTAGAGGTCTTCTTTCACCACCACAATTTCAGGGTATTCGAAAAGCTTATCGAGGAGAACCTGAACAATTATACGCATTTTGTTATCGTTACCTTTTTCAGGGAAAACCCTGCGGATGTACTCAACAAAATCCCTCCGCATAAAAGGATTGTCATCGACCACCTGGAGAGAGGGCTGGAAGGGGAATACAGCTGTATATACCAGGATCACCGGTCAGACATCAGCGACGCGCTCTCGGAATTACTGCCCCAGCTGGAAAAGTATAAACGGCTGGTACTGGTAGCCCCCCCGGAGGCTTTCCATGCAAAAGATCTTATCGAAGGTTTCGAATCCTTTGCGACACGGTACGATAAAGAGCATACGGTTATTCACGGGGTGGACGAAAAGCTTGTGAAAAAGGGCGATGCCTTTATTACCTTCGACCGCTACGACAAGGATGATGTGGATATTATCAGGATGGTGAGAAAAAAGAACTGGCAGCTCGGTAAAGACATCGGTCTTATTTCCTATAATGACACCGCAGTCAAGGAAGTGCTGGAAAACGGCATTACCGTGATCAGTTCCGATTTTCACAAAATGGGCAGGGAAGCAGCCAATGCCATCCTCAATCGCACCGCCGTTACCCTCCGGGACCCGGCCAGGGTTATTGTACGGAATTCCCTGTAATATCTGTTCTTACTTTACCAGCCTTTTTTCCAGGTCTTCCAGTGAAACTCCCTTGGTTTCGGGCATCAGGAAAATACTAAACAACAACTGCAATACCATCATAAAGGCAAAAAAGGCAAATATCGGCCAGGGATTGTCCCTGAACATATCGATAAACACCGGTCCCAGTAATGTGATCAATGCCGCAAAGACCCAGTGCACCCCACTGCCGAAGGCCTGCCCGTATGCCCGTACCCTGTTGGGAAAGATCTCGGAGATAAACACCCAGATCACGGCCCCCTGCCCTATGGCGTGTGACGCTATGAACAGCAATATGAAAATGAGCAGGACCACGGAGCTCGCCGCACTGTAAAACGACCATGCTACCATCACCAGGCTCACAATATATCCCAGCGAGCCTATGATCAGGAGTTGCCGGCGGCCCAGCTGATCTATGAGGCGTACCCCGATCAGGGTAAATACCAGGTTTACCACCCCTATGGAAATCGCATTCATCAGGGAATCCCTGGAAGCCAGGCCGGCCATTTCCAGGATTTCGGGCGCGTAGTAAAGAATAAAATTGATCCCTGATAACTGGTTAAAAAAGGCGATAAGAAATGCCAGCAATAACGGCAGGGAGAATTTCCGGGAAAATACATTTCCCCCTTTTTCCGGCGCCATATCATTGCGGATGTCGGCCAGGGCCCTCTCTGCTCCCGCCCGGTCGTAAATTTTCTGAAGTATGGTTCTTGCGCCCTCTTCATCCTTTTTATGCAGCATTAACCACCTCGGGCTGTTGGGCACCCGGATTACCATGATACTGTACAATGCGGCGGGTATGGCCTCCACGCCAAGCATGAACCGCCAGTCATTATCCCCTCCTACTCCCCCGAGCAGATAGTTGGAGATATAGGCGATCAGTATTCCCAGTACCAGGTTAAACTGGTATAAAGCCACGAGTTTACCCCTGTTCCGGGCATTGGAGATTTCGGAGATATAGGTGGGCGCCGCCACTGAGGAAGCCCCTACCCCGAGTCCGCCGATAAACCGGAAAAAGGAAAACGAATACGGGTCGGGAGCCAGTCCCGAACCCAGGGCAGATACCAGGTAGAGCACCCCGATCCAGAACAGGGTTTTCTTCCGTCCGTAGCGGTCACAGGGAATCCCCCCGAAAAGGGCACCGATAACCGTACCCCACAGGGCCATACTCATGATAAAGGTACCGTGGAACCAGGCCGAAGTATTCCAGAGTTCCTTTATGGGGAGATTGGCCCCTGATATGACAACGGTATCAAAACCGAACAGGAAACCGGACAGGGCTACCGTCACCGACCAGTTGCGTATATTATTCATATCGATGGATTATGGTTTTTAATAGCAGGAAAATGCTCAGAGCTCCTTCAGTTCTTCCAGGCTGAGGTCTTTAACGGAATTGATGATCTTATTGGGCTGAAAGGCATAGTGTTTCAGGTCTGTTTTTTTCGAGACTCCCGAAAGTGTCAGTATGGTCTTATACCCCAGCTGTACCCCGCCGAGGATATCCGTATCCATAGTATCCCCTATGATAATGGTTTCCTGGGCGGTGAGACCGAGTGTTTTCCTGGCGGCACGCATCATGACGGGGCTGGGTTTCCCGACAGAAAACGCCTTTTTCCCCGTAGCTTCCTCGATCATGGCCACAACGGCCTTTATCCCGAGATTATTCCACCCCTCCTTTTTAGGTGAAGGATCGAGGTTGGTGGCTATGAATTTGGCCCCGGAAAGGATCATGTCTACGGCATTATTGACCATTTCCAGCGTAAAATTCCTCCCCTCGCCTACAACCACATAATCGGGATTCTGGTTTACCATGACATATCCCTGCTGGTGCAGGCTGGTAATCAGTCCGCCCTCTCCCAGTACATAGACCGTACCGTTGGGTTTCATAAAAGACAGGAACCAGGCTGTTGCCATGGCACTGGTGTACACATTCTCTTCCTTGATCCTGATCCCCATCTTGGCCACCTTGTTTACGGTATCCAGCGGAGAACGCTGACTGTTATTGGTCATAAACAGAAACGGTATCTTCTGTTCCTGCAAGGCAGCTATAAATGTATCGGCGCCTTCTATCATGGTGTCTCCACTGTATATGACACCATCCATATCTATTAAAAATCCTTTTTTCATTTCTTTCTTTTTTATTTCTTTATTCAGACCGGTCAAGAGCTAAGATAGGAAAAACCCCTGCCACCGGCATGACGCATCCTGTTGCTATTGTTATATTTTTAACTTTTCCCGGTTTTATTTACCCGCACCAGCAATACGATGCCCACGATAAACAGTCCGCCGAGAAAAAGCACCGAATTCCTCATGCTTCCCGTAAGCTGGGCGATAAATCCGTACAGGAACATCCCTATAACGATCCCTATCTTTTCGGCCACATCGTAAAAGCTGAAAAACGAGGCCGTATCTCTGGTCTCCGGAAGGAACCTGGAATAGGTAGAGCGCGACAGGCTCTGTATCCCTCCCATGACCAGCCCTACAAATGACGCAGCGATATAAAACTGCACGGGAGAAACGACAAAATAGGCATAAATACAGATCAGGCTCCACAGCACGTTTATAATTGTAAGGGTCTTTATGTTCCCCAGCCGTACGGTAACCTTCGAGGTAGCCCAGGCCCCGGCCGCGGCCACAATCTGAATAAGCAGGATACTGACGATAAGCCCCACTGTCCTTTCATCGGCCCCTCCCCACTCCAGTTCTTCTTCCCCGAAATACGTAGCAGCCAGCATTACGGTCTGTACGGCCATACTGTACACAAAAAAGGCCAGCAGGTATCGTTTGAGTTTCGGCGAATCTCCCAGGCGCCGCCATACCTGCCGCAATTCCCGGAATCCGTTGAACAATACATCTTTCCTGAGCTTCCCGTTGGAATCGTTGCCCCTCGGAAGGTAATAAAAGGAGTACTGGCTAAAGCCCATCCACCAGATACCGGTAAGCACAAACGACCACCGGGTAGGAGCTGCCGCAGTGTCAAACCCGAACCATTCGTGTTTCATGATCATGGCCAGGCACAGCAATAACAGCAGTACACTACCTATATACCCCATAGAATACCCCCGGGCACTTATCGCGTCCTGCTGCTCCGGAAAAGCAATATCCGGCAGATATGAATTATAGAATACCAGGCTCGCCCAGAACCCGATCAATGCCAGGAAGTAACAGCTCAACCCTATATAAATATGTTCCAGGGAAAACCAGTACAGTCCTATGCAGGAAAAAGCCCCGAGATAGCAGAAGAATTTGAGAAAAGCCTTCTTGTTGCCCGTGTAATCGGCAATACCCGAAAGAAACGGGGAGATCACGGAAACCACCAGGAATGCAGCTGCCGTAACATAACTGATAAGGGGTGCCCGGGCAATGCTTCCCCCGAAAACACTTATTTTTTCTATATCTGCCTCCCTGAAAAGCGCCCCGTAAAATATGGGAAATACGGCCGATGCAATAACCAGGCTATATACAGAATTGGCCCAATCGTAAAAGGCCCAGGCATGAAGCAGTTTCCTGCTGCCTTTGGCAAGTGTTTTTGTCATTCCTTTGGTTGATATAAATATGATGGCCCGCACAAGGTAACACCCCATACGGGAAACAGCCCGAAGATAAAAATTAATTCCGAACCGGGTGTTATATCTGTATTAAAGTGAATATAACAGGTCCGAAACTTCCATCTATAAATAATGTCACTTTTCAACAAAACGATTCAAAAACTACCGTTATAGCATCAAATAAATGATAATGAACAGTTTTGAATAAAAATTGAGATGTTTTAAACATCTTTTTACAGAATAAAATATGCTACTTTGACCGGGAAAATATGATAACAAACCGGTATTATTTAATGTAAAACCACAAAAATATACCGGAAATATTACGCAATAAACAAAACTGTATATGGTAGAAAACTAAATCCCGTGAAACCAGTCATTGACGAACCGAGCTCAGAAAAGTACAGAGACACCACTCTCTTTCACTTTTTTTTATCAAATCTTTACGCAATCGATTGCGTAAAAATCAACCTGAAAAAGCTGAAAAACCGGATCCGGGTAAAGCCGTGAGGAAACAGGATCATGACAGCTTTTCATACCGACCACTTAAAAAAAATGAAAACAACATGAAAAAAAACCGAGGTAATCTTCTGCGATTACTTAAAGAGTTACCGGACCATATCCCCTTCACCCTGACGACAGGTACACCTGGTGTAAATCAATATCTTCTTGTAGATAATCCCGGTAACGATAACGGAACCCGGGCCCGGGTGACATCGATCGTGAATACCAGATCCCGACCTCGACGAACAGAAGTCGTTCCGGTATTTCAGGATTGTCCCTACATCCGGCCATGATGCGCAGCAACAGCCCGGACTGGCTGAAGCCGGTACATATTTTTGCTAAATCCTTTTAACCCAACTCTTAAAAATCGATCTATTAAATCAAAACTGACATGAAGAAAAACGAAGGTAATCTTTTACGATTATTAAAAGGCTTGCCAAAAAATGCAGTTATTATCACCTTGTTCTGCATGATGGCAAATTACGGTTTTGGCCAGGAAGGAACCATAAATGGTACTGTCCTGGATGCCGAAGGAGTTCCCCTTATCGGGGTCAACGTCCTGGAAAAAGGGACCCAAACGGGTACTACCACAGACTTTGATGGCAATTTTAGTCTGAAAGTGAGTAAAACGCCCACAGTACTTGTATTCAGCTATATCGGTTTCTCTACGACGGAAAGGGAGGTCACCAACAACCAGCAGTCCGTATCGGTCACCATGCAGGAAGATGTAGGCAGGCTCGATGAAGTTGTAGTCATCGGTTATGGTACAATGAAGAAAAAAGACCTTACCGGTTCCGTAGTCCAGATCCGGCCCGACAAAATGGCCAACGAAAACCCAAAGACTGTTCAGGACATCCTGCGGGGTGCTCCGGGTTTGCGCATTGGTTACAATGCTTCGGCCAAGGGCGGGGGAAACATACAGATACGCGGGCAGCGTTCGGTATACGACGAAGGAGGGCACAATAATCCCCTTCTTATCCTCGACGGGATGATCTTTTACGGGGAACTCTCGGAGATCAACCCTGACGATATCGAACAGATAGATGTGCTCAAGGATGCTTCGGCAGCGGCCATCTACGGATCAAAGGCGGCAAGCGGGGTGATCATCATCAATACCAAAAAGGGAAAACAAGGCAAACCCGTGGTCAACATCACCACCAATATCGGTATAACGACACCGAGCACATACCGCAAACGGTTCGGTACCGATGCGTACCTGCAGCACCGCCAAGACTGGTATACCAAGAACACCTACGGGGTAAACGCCGAAACGGGAGCCTACGAAGCCTATCAGAGTGGAACATACGCCAACCGGCCCGGTTATTTTATGCAGCCGGACCAGTTACCTTCGAACATCTCCCTAGAGGCATGGAGAGGATATACCGAAAATGACAACGACGAATCCGACCTGAGCATCTGGGCCAAAAGGTTAGGCTTCCAGGGAAATGCCCTGGAAAATCTCCTTGCGGGGAAAACCGTCAACTGGGGAGACCATACCTTTCGCACGGGTATTGACCAGGATTTTAATGCCAGTGTAAGCGGTGCCAGTGAAAAGACCAACTATTACCTGTCTATGGGCTACCTGAAGAACCAGGGTGCCGTGGTCGACGACGAATACAGGGCAGTCCGGGCCAATATGAAGATCAATACCGAGGTGACCGACTGGTTCGAGATCGGAGCCAATGTCAATTTCCAGGATCGCTCCGACGGTAAAGTAGGGCTGGACATGGATTACCAGATGCGTAACAGCCCCTTTGCCGATTATGCAGATGAAGAAGGCAAGCCGGTACAATTTCCCCTGAGTTCGGAGTACAGCCAGAGAGGATATAATTACGATTTCCAAAAACAATACCTGGAGCTTGAAAAGGGGTATACCGTACTTAACAGTATAATCCAGGCCAAAATCAAACTGCCTTTTAACATTACATACTCTTTCAACGCTTCTCCCCGGTACCAGTTTTTCTACGACCGGTATTTTATGTCGGCGAAGCTACCGGGATCGGACCCCAAGACTCGTGGAGCCAACCGCGAACAATCCAAGCGTTTTGACTGGTCTTTGAACAACACCATTACCTGGGACCATACCTTCCTGGACAAACACCACGTTATCCTCACCCTGGTGCAGGAAGCAGAGGAACGCCAATTCTGGAAAGACCGCATTGAGGCACGGAATATCCAGCCTTCTGATGCGCTCGGGTTCCACAATACCAAAAACGGCAGCAAGGAAGACAGTTTCTTTGACAGTTATGATTCCAATCAGACCGCAGACGGACTGTTGGCACGGTTGTTCTATTCCTATGACGATCGCTATATGCTTACGACGTCCATACGAAGAGACGGGTATTCCGCCTTCGGGACTTCTAATCCCTATGCCACCTTTCCATCTGTGGCCACAGCCTGGACATTTACCAATGAAGAGTTCTTTAAATGGGGCCATATCATGAATTATGGAAAATTACGGGTTTCCTATGGTGAAAACGGAAATCGGTCCCTTGAGAACCCTTACCTGGCATTGGCCAATCTCTCGGAGGGTTCCGGTAATATGCAAGGATATATAGATGCCTCAGGGAAGCTTGTGCTATACCGGTATCTCATGATGGATCGTATGGCCAATCCGAACCTGCAATGGGAAAAAACGGCGTCCTGGAACGTCGGGCTCGATTTCGGGTTTCTCAACGGGCGTATATCCGGAAGTATCGAATATTACAACATGGATACCCATGATATGATCATGAATCAGCGCCTGCCGAGTTTTACAGGATTTTCAAATATCACGACCAACCTGGGAGAAGTGAATAACAGCGGGGTTGAAGTGGCCCTGAATACCAATAATATCAGCAAGGAAAATTTCGAATGGTCTACCACCTTTAGTTTTTCCTATAACAAGAACAAGATCAAGCACCTTTACTACCAGTATGAAGATGTTGTGGATAGCGAAGGAAATATTACCGGAAGAAAAGAAATGGACGATATATCGAACGGCTGGTTTATCGGAAAACCCATCAGTGCTATCTGGGACTACCGGGTTACAGGGATATGGCAGACAGATGAGATAGAGGAAGCCGCAAGATACGGTCAGCTTCCGGGTGATCCCAAAGTGGCCAACAATTACACAGCCGATGATGTCGTCAACGACGACGGTTCCGTGACCCCCGTGTATAATGACAGGGACAAGGAATTCCTCGGTGAAACCGCACCGCCGGTACATTGGTCCTTACGGAATGATTTTGTATTCTGGAAAGACCTCAGTTTTTCCTTCAATATCTATTCATATATGGGCCATAAAAGCCTGTCGGGTAATTACCTGAACAATGATGATCTCGGCGGGCGTATGGCCTATGCCCTGCAGAATGTGCGCGCAAAAGAATACTGGACCCCTGATAATCCTACCAACGAATTCGGACGTATAGAAGCCGCAGGGCCTACCGGAGCTGCCGGAGCACAGAAACTGTACGACCGCTCCTTTATCCGCCTGGAGAATATTTCGGTAGGTTATACCCTGCCGGAGGACTGGACCTCCTCCTGGGGTATCAACCGCGTGAAGGTATACGGCTCCGTTCGCAATCCGGCGGTCTGGGCCAAAGATTGGGATTATGGCGACCCCGAGACCTGGCATGGAAATGACAACCCTTCAGGCTGGGCTACCACAGTATATACTCTGGGACTGAATTTTACTTTTTAACCGCTTAAAATGAATACGATGACACAGATCACTCAAAAATTAAATTATATCTATAAAGGCCTTGCCTTATTGATAGGCGGGACCTTAATGCTCAGCAGCTGCTCAAAAGATTTTTTAGAGCCTAAACCACTATCTTTTTATGATCCCACGGCTACGTTCAATACGGAAGAAGGACTGATATCCGCTATGGCTATATGTGACCGTCACCTGAAACTGTACTGGGCCACCGATCACAACGAAATGCTTACCCTCGGTACGGAATATATCTTTTCCGAACTGATGGTAGCCTCTGCTACGGATAAACGCAACATGATGAGCGACGTAGCCCATCAGCTCACACCCACCAGTGAAACTTCATATCAGAATCTTGGAAGGACTAACAGCATCTGGTATTTATGGGAGGAGACCTATAAGGGTATTATGAACGCCAATACCATTATCCAGTTTGTAGACCAGGTAGAAGAACTGGACGAACCGACCCGGAATATGTATAAGGGCAGGGCCTATTTTCATCGTGCTTTCCGCTATATGGCACTGGTATTCCAGTTTGGTGATGTGCCACTGATAACCAAAATCCTGGATATCCCCAAACAAAATTACCGAAGTACAAAACGCGATGCCATACTGGAAATGATTACCCGGGATATGGAAAAAGCTGTGGAATGGGTACCCGATCAGCAGGATATGGGACTTACAGGTATGGTGAATAAAGGCGCCTGCCGTATGCTGCTGGCCAAATGCTACCTGGCCCTGGGCGAATATGCCAAGGCCAAGGAACAAACCGATATATTGATAGAGCAGTCCGGATATTCCCTGATGCAAGACAGTTTCGGCACTTTCAACGACGGCGGCGAACCACAGACCTGGCCTATTACGAGGAATGTGATCTGGGACCTTCACCGACCCGAGAACAAACTCAGTCCGGGTAACCAGGAGGTAATCATGGGAATGCCCAACCGGGGAGCAGGGGCAGAATCATTTACCAAGATGCTTACCATGCGAATCCTCTATCCCTTTGTTTTCGACCAACGACTGAAAACAAAAGATGGCAAGCAGGCACTGCTGAATATAAGGCGTAACCATGACGACTATAACCCGAATTACGATTATATGAGAGCTTTCGGAAGGGGTATTGCTACCTTCCGCCCTACCAGTTTCCATACCGATGGCGTCTGGAAAGTAAACGGTATCATGGATGAAACCGACCTGCGACATAATTCGGAAGTGGGCAACTGGATACGTATGGAAGATTATAAGGTGAACAACAAGGAATCGGCAGAATTCGGAAACCCTGTAACACTGTACAATCCGGATAACGGAGACCTGCTGTGCAGTGATTCCATCCGTCGCTGGTTTGATGTACCCCATTACAAACTGTTCCTCGATGATCCGGTAAACGAGGCCAATATCACCGGTTCGGACGGCCTCAGGGGAGCAACCAACGGAGGAAATGCCGACTGGTATCTCTATCGCGTAGCAGAAGCCTATCTCCTCCGGGCGGAAGCCAAATACTATATAAACCCGGGCGATGGTACTATTGCCGACGACCTGAATGCCTTGAGACGCCGTGCACAGTGCAGCGAACTGTACCAGGGCGCCGTTACCATAGGCGATATCATGAACGAACGTGCCCGCGAATTGTACTGGGAAGAATGGCGCAACGTGGAACTCACCCGCGTATCTCTCTGCCTGGCCCGTAGCGGGGCGCCCGATGAATGGGGCAATGTGTACAATCTGAATGATTTCGACAAGCAGAGCGGTACGGATTCACAGGGTGGCAGTTACTGGTACCAGCGTATCATACATTACAGCATGTATAACAAAGGCCCCATACAGATCGATGCCACCGGGATCAGCAACATCAACTATACCATGGATAAAAAGAACATCTACTGGCCTATTCCCTATGCGGCAATTACAGCCAACAATAAGGGTAACCTAAGCCAGAATTTCGGTTACGACGGCTATGATCCGGCTACACCGAAATGGGATAACTGGGAAGATGCTGTTGAGGATGAAGATAAAATATCAGAATAAATTTCATATTGAATAACTAAAAATAGCATTATGTACAAAAAAATATTGATTATATTCCTATGTTTTCCTCTCCGGTTTTTGTCCGCCCAGACAGATACACTGGAAGACTTTCCGGAAGGATACACTCCCGAAGAAGTAGGAAAACTCGTTGCATACCGTTTCGTATATGCCAAACATGCCCTCCACGCAGGAAAATGGATCAGCTACCCGGAGACATTTTACTGGAACGGCGCCCTGAGGTTTGCTCAACTTACGGATGACCGGGCACTTCTCCGGTCCATGCAAGACCGGTTTGAACTCTTGCTGACGACAGAAAAAGAACTGTTACCCATCAGGAACCACGTAGACCTGAATATGTTTGGCAGCCTGCCCTTAACACTTTACCAGATTACCGGGGACCAGCGTTACAAAGAACTGGGCCTGCCGTATGCAGATACACAATGGGAGGTTCCGGAAAATGCGAAACCAGGCGAAAAAGAATGGGCTGAAAAAGGATATACCTGGCAGACGCGGCTATGGATCGACGACATGTATATGATTACCATCGTACAGGCCAATGCCTATAAAGTGACCGGTGATCTGAAATACATCGACCGGGCAGCGAAAGAAATGGTCTTGTACCTGGATGAGCTTCAGCGGCCGAACGGGCTCTTCTATCACGCCCCCGATGTGCCCTACTACTGGGCACGGGGCAATGGCTGGATGGCTGCCGGGGTCACAGAACTGCTCCGCTATCTCCCGGAAGACCACAAAGACCGGCCACGGATCATGGAAGGCTACCGGAAAATGATGAAAAGCCTGAAAGATTACCAGACTGCCGACGGAATGTGGAACCAGCTGATCGACGAACCGGATTACTGGGCCGAAACCTCCGGGTCGGCCATGTTTGCCTATGCCTTTATCACCGGGGTAAAACAAGGATGGCTGGACGCCGGGACCTATGCTCCCGCAGCCCGGAAAGCATGGATGGCGCTGGTATCCTATATCGATACCAAAGGAGCCGTGTCTGAAGTCTGTGTCGGGACCAATAAAAAAAATGACAAACAGTATTATTACGACCGTCCGAGAAGAACCGGCGACTATCACGGGCAGGCCCCGTACCTCTGGTGTGTAGCTGCTCTTCTGGAAAAATAATCAACTCCTGTATCAATTGACGTAATGACGTAAAAAACTCAAAAGAGAACTGTTACAAACACACCGGAAAACCAATAAGCACTCCGGACTTGCTCAATATAACATATTGCGCAAGTGCCGGAGTGTTTAAAATCCCGCTAAGTGGGCAAATTCCCGGATATAATTTATAACTTTACAAATATTTCAGATTTTTCTATTAATTTAACCAATAATATCAGATAAATTATGATCTTATCATCACTTCACCCGGTGTTTCCCGGTCTATGGCCTGCATATGAGCATACCGCTTCCTGTAAAATGCGACCTGTTAACCCTTAAATCCTTTCCGGGAATCATTATGATAAAACACAAACTGAATAGTTTAGCACCAGTCCATTTCGTTAACGTTACCGAAGTATCTTTCGAAAGGATTACAAACAAGTATTCGTCCCTGTCGGGAGAAGTGAGGAAAAAGAAAACACCGGACTATATTTTAAATTCAAATTAAATGAAACGCTTAAGCAAGAACACATCAATTATTGCACTGTGCCTGGCATCACTATCCATTACAGGCTGTGCAGACCAGAAGAAGGACGATACGCCCTGGCAACCGCTTTTTGACGGTGAAACCCTTTCGGGATGGACCCAGAAAAACGGTGAGGCCAAATACGAGGCCATCGACGGTATGATCGTGGGGACCACAAAACACGATACACCCAATTCCTTTCTCACTACGGATAAAATGTACGGAGATTTTATCCTGGAACTGGATTACAAGGTAGATCCTTCCATGAATTCCGGGATACAGATCAGGAGCAACAGTATTCCCGCATACAGGAACGGCCGGGTGCACGGCTACCAGGTGGAAATAGACCCCTCCGACCGTGCCTGGAGCGGCGGGATCTACGACGAGGCCAGAAGGGGATGGCTGTATCCGCTCAGCCTGAATACTGCCGCCCAGGGAGCTTTCAAGCAAAACGACTGGAACCACTACAGGGTAGAAGCCATAGGCGACACCATTCAGACGTGGGTAAATGGCGTGGCCGCTGCAAACCTGATAGACGGCAAGACACGGGAAGGTTTTATCGCCCTGCAGGTACACAGCATAGGAAAAAACGATGAAGCCGGTAAACAGATCATGTGGAAAAATGTCCGGATACTCACCGACGATCTCGAAAAATACAATATGGAAAGCGATGCCCCCGTATTCAATACCGGAAACCAGCTGACAGAAGCCGAAAAAGAAGATGGCTGGAAATTGCTATGGGACGGAAAAACCACCGACGGCTGGAGGGGCGCCAAACTCGACAGGTTCCCGGAAAAAGGCTGGAAAATAGAAGATGGGCTTCTTGTTGTCCTGGCTTCGGACGGAAAAGAATCTGCTGCCGGCGGAGATATCGTAACGACAGAAAATTACGGGGATTTCGAATTAAAGGTCGACTTTAAAATCACCAAAGGGGCCAACAGCGGTATTAAATATTACGTAGATGCCGGACTCAATAAAGGAGAAGGCTCTGCCATAGGGCTGGAATACCAGATCCTGGACGATGACAACCACCCCGATGCCAAACTGGGCAACCACGAAGGCAGCAGGACCGTGGCCTCATTGTACGACCTTATCAAGGCAGACCCCGAAAAACCCATACATCCCGTGGGAGAGTGGAATACCGCTCACATTATTTCCAAAGACCACCATGTGGAACACTGGCTGAACGGGGTCAAGGTACTGGAATACGAGCGGGGCAGTGAGGAATTCAGGAAACTGGTCTCGGAGAGCAAATACGAGAAATGGCCCGGTTTCGGAGAACTGGAAACAGGACAGATCCTTCTGCAGGACCACGGAAACCTGGTGTATTTCAGAAACGTAAAAATCAAACCCTTAAACTGATTGTAATGACATCGAGAAGAAGTTTTATATCCAAAACCTTACTGGGTGGTGCTGCCGTAGCCCTAAGCCACCCCCTTATGAGCATGCCTGCGGCCAGTTACCGGAGAATCATGGGCGCCAATGACCGGCTTAATATAGCTATCGCCGGCCTCGGGAGAAGGGTCGGGGCCTACTATGAGCCCATTGCCAAAAAGGAAGCCAATGTACATTTGAGGTATCTCTGCGATGTGATGAAAAGCCAGCGGGAAAAGGCGCTCCGGGAAATCTCGGAACGGATCGATTACCAGCCGGAAACGGAAAACGACATCAGGAAGGTCCTGGACGATAAAGACGTGGATATCCTGGTCAATGCAACTCCCGACCACTGGCATACCCCGGGTTCGGTAATGGCCATGAAGGCAGGAAAACACGTGTACGTAGAAAAACCCTGCAGCCATAATATGGACGAAAACGAATTGCTGGTAGAGGCAGCCGGAAAGTACGGCAAAGTGGTGCAGATGGGCAACCAGCAACGCTCTTCCCTGCATACCACCAAGGTAATTACGGATATTCATAACGGGCTGATCGGCACCCCGTACAAGGCCGTGGCCTTTTACACCAATACCAGGGGCGAGGTCCCTGTACAACAACCGGCCCCGGTACCGGAAGGGCTCGACTGGGATTTGTGGCAGGGGCCTGCCACGAGAAGGGAATACACCCATAATACCTGGGATTACAACTGGCACTGGTACGGCTGGAACTACGGGACGGCAGAAGCCGGGAACAATGCCACCCATGAACTGGACGTAGCCCGGTGGGCCTTGGGGGTAGATTACCCGGAATACGCCGAAGTGGAAGGTGCCAAACGACATTTTGAGAATGACGGATGGGAAATGTACGACACCATGCTGGCCACCTTTAAGTTCAAGGGCAATAAGATCATTCAGTGGGACGGAAAGAGCCGTAACGGTTACGACACTTACGGTGCCGGAAGGGGTACCATTATCTACGGCAGTGAGGGTTCGGTATTTATGGACCGCGGGAAATACCGGCGGTACGACCGCGTCGGGAAACTGGTGGACAGCTTTGACAGCAACAGTGACGAAGCAGGTACAGCACTCGGTGGCGGGGGCAGCCTCACCACCGCACATATGCTCAACTTCTTCGATACCATCCGTGGAAAAGCCAAACTCACCGCCCCTATTGACGATGCCAGTATCAGTATGGCCATGGTACACTATACCAATATTGCCTACCGTACCGGCAGGAGCTTTGAGATCGATCCGGAATCCGGAAAGATCAGGGACAGAAAGGCCATGAAGTTATGGGGCAGGGAATATGCCCCGGGATGGGAGGTAAAGCTCTGATCAGGTTTATCAGGATATAAAAAACAGGGGGCTATGCACGCACGCACAGCCCCCTGTTTTTTTATTATCCGTAAAAATCGCTATCTCCGGATCCTAACTAATTAAGATATCACGCCCATAAAATCGGCAAAGGTTAAAATTCTGGTATTTTTGATTTGATTTAAAACCAATAGATCACCATCTCCTGTAATAAGGTAATGAGCTTTAGAGTCTATAGCCAGATTTAGCAAAAAATTGTCCTTTTCATCCCGACATATCCGAACATCTGATTTCACTTTGATCAATTTCCCGAATTGGTCAAAACAGTCCAGAATCCTTTTCACATCATTTGTCGAAAAATACTTTCTGAATTTTGGACGAGTAATCACTTTAACAAATTCCTCGATAAGTTCATCAGAAAAAACTAAAACTATTTTTCCTTCATTCAACAAAGAATCTAAAGCATTTAATTTTTTAGAAATCAGAAAGCTAATCCACAGATTGGTATCCAGGATTACCTTTTTACTTTCCATACCTTGATTTTCGTACGGATTCCACTTCTTTTGCAATTTCATCAAGAGAAATCTCTTCTTCAGATTTGCTCCTCATTTTTTTCAAAACAGACGAAAAATCCGGACCGGTTTTCTCTTTACTGATTTTTATTAAATTCAAGTCGGCCAAATCCTTCAGAATATTTTTAGCCTTCGGGTTTAGTATGTCAATTCTTACTGTTTCCATTTTATCCGAATTTTATATAAAATTATGAATATTTTCAAACTTGCGGACATATTTACCTTTCATCTCCGGCCCCGTTTACAATAAACACTTATTTTTTCAGACCCTATAATGATTTTGGGAAAATGTACAAAACCCAAAAACTAACAGGTTCATCAGCAGACTACTGAAAACTCGTCACTCCGAACTTTCTGGCTTCTGCCCTTGCCCCGGGGACCAGCTGGGTCAGGTTTTTGATCCGGCTGTCACTGGAAGGGTGGGTGCTCAATATTTCCGGAGGTGCCTGTCCGCCCGAATTGGCTTTCATCCGCTGCCACAGTTTCGGGGCTTCTCCCGGGTCGTAGCCCGCGATGGCCATGATCTGTACACCGATAGCATCAGCCTCGGTTTCGTGTTTCCTGCTAAACGGCAGCATGACCCCTACCTGGGTGCCCAACCCGTATGCCTGTGAGATAGCCTGCTGTGCCATACTGCTTTGCCCGCTGGTGGCCACCGCCACTCCAACAGCACCTATCTGTTGCAGGGTACCGGCACTCATACGCTGTGCACCGTGATCGGCCAGGGCATGCGCTACCTCATGTCCCATTACCACCGCCAGTCCGGTTTCGGTTTGTGATATGGGTAATAAGCCCGTATATACCACGATCTTCCCTCCCGGCATACACCAGGCATTGACCTGATCGTCCCGGACCAGGTTATACTCCCACTGGTAATCCTTCAGGTACCCCTCATAACCATTGGCATTGAGCCATCGCTCGGCTGCCCTGGCAATGCGCTGCCCTACTTTTTTCACCATCTGGGCATCGGCAGTACCCGTAACAACCTTGTTCTCTTTCAGAAATTCATCATACTGCTGAAACGCTGTGGGAAACAGCGAACTGTTCGGCGTAAAATTAAGTGTACTCTTCCCCGTAAACGGGTTGGTTTTGCAGGACAAGGCAAAAAACAACAACCCCAATGATAAACCTATTTTTCTCATAACCGTTATTATATACATATTAAAAGTACAAAAATAACAGGAAACGGCTAAGCACAAAAAACAGATTCCCGATTTTATACGGCCGGGCAAGTATTTCCTCGCCCCGTACGCATATCCCGGATCAGTACGCCGCTGTAAAACGTTGTTTATGGTGTTTCGGGTGCTCCAGTTCGTCTGCAATAACGACTCCTACATCTTCTCCCGACAAAACACTTCTTCCGTCCTTGTCAAACACCGGGTTTTCCAGGCCGAGACGGTATTTACCGGTACGGCCGGCAGTTACGCCCTGATGCATTTCGAGCGCCGGGCTGAAAAAGGCCCAGTCTAAGGTATCTTCCCTTTTTATCTCTTCAAGAAACTTACGGGCCGCATCCGCTCCGGGTCTGATCTCCTCCGGAAATTCAGGAGTATCCACCACCTGTAATCCCGGTTTCAGGTACAGGCTACCTCCTCCTCCTATGACAATAAAGCGCTTTACCGCTGATTTTTTTACCGCTTCTACAACAGCTCCCGATCCCTTGAGAAAATCATCGTGCAGATTGGGGTTCGTCCAGCCCGGGTTAAAAGCACTTACCACCGCATCGTGACCGGCAAGAATTTCCGCCAGTTTGTCCGTATCGTATACATCGGCCTTTACAAGGCGGATCTTCTCTCCCACTACTTCTGATTTTTCCGGTGTCCTCGCTATGGCCGTCACCTCATGACCTCTCCGGGAGAGTTCTTTTAAAATATTGGCTCCCACAAATCCGGTTGCTCCGATCAATGCTATTTTCATTTTATATAGATTTTAAGGTTAAACTTTTTATACTGTATCATAAAGACATACAGTTTTGAGTAAATTTTTTTAATTGAACTTTTTAAAAAACTCTTCCAGGGTCATCTCCGAAAGTTTTTCTACGACATAATCATCCATATCTGTATAAAGGATCTGCAAATGCGAATTTACCTGTCTGCCTATCGGGCATTTCGGATTTGGCGTATTGGGCTTTCCCAATACCGGCACTTGCCGCACTGCTTTATACACCTCCGACAGCCATATTGCCGATGCCGGTTTTGCCAGTGTACTTCCTCCCCCTTTTCCCTCTTTACTCTCAACCAGCCCGCATGCCTTGAGGTTCCCAATCTCCTTGCGGATCATCGCAGCGTTTACATTGACACTACCGGCAATAAAATCGGATGACAAATAACTCCCCGGCATCGAAGCGAGCAGGGTTAATATATGTAAAGAAGTGGCAAAACGTACATTATTCATACTGTAACAAAAACAATTACAGTACAAAAGTATATATTTTCATTTACATACGGTACGATACTTTCATTTTTTTCAGATTTCCATACAATTGGCCGGGATGCATCGAAGGCACCGGGCAGACCGGCAACCTGTACCATCAGGATGAAGTAGCTTCGAGAAGCTGCAGTATTTTCTGCTCTACCGCTTCGCTGTCCCAGATATCCTCTATCCCTTTGGTCTTCATCACCTCGTCCATAACAGCCCTCTGCCGGTCGCCCTCGGCAAGGGCTTCGGCATAAGGCCGTTCGGAAAAAGTGACCCTGCTGTACAGGGGCAGCCACTGGTCCGGATACTTTTCAGCAAACCTGCTTTCGATCTTTTTCCGCAGGATAAAGGACGGGTCTGCGGTTTTGGTACTCATTTCCATAAAATTCCGGAAACTGAGTTCCGCTATGGCATCGGCATCGGGCTTACGGGTGGCCTGATAACTCCGGAACACCGTTGCCCAGTCGTCTCCATGCACATTCATAAGATTGTTCAGCACGCGAATGTCCTCAAACCCGGCATTCATTCCCTGTCCGTAAAACGGTACTATGGCATGTGCGGCATCGCCTATGAGGGCTACCTTGTCTTCATAAGTCCACGGAAAACACTTTACGGTAACCAGGGTACTGGTGGGATTCCTGAAAAAATCCTCTAACAGGTCCGGCATGACCTCAATAACATCCGGGAAGTAGGCCTGGAAAAATTGCCGGACCTTACTTTCGGTATTCAGCACTTCAAAGGAATTCTTTCCTTCAAAAGGCATAAAAAGCGTACAGGTAAAACTACCGTCCAGGTTGGGCAGGGCAATCAGCATAAACATTCCTCGCGGCCAGATATGCAGGGAATGTTTGTCCAGCCGGTGGCTACCATCGGCATTGGCCGGTATGGAGAGCTCCTTATATCCGGTTTGCAGGAATTCCTGGGAGTAATTGAACCTCCCCTGCCGCTGCATTTTATGTCTTACCCTCGAAAATGCCCCGTCTGCCCCGAATACCATGTCATAGGCAAGCGCCTCACGGGCCTCGTTTTCTGCCTGCCCGGTATGGATGGTTGCCGTAGGGAGGTCTACATCCCATACCTTGGATTCGAACAGGAAGCGCGTACCCGCCTCTTCGGCCAGATCGATCATTTTCTTGTTAAGCACTCCCCTGGAAATGGAATAAATGGCTTCTCCCTCCTTACCATAAGGCTGAAAATACACCGGTTTCCCTACCACGTGTATGGCTCTTTTATCCATTCTAATGGCCAGTTTCCTGACCGCCTCTGCAACACCGGCTTCTTTCAGGGCATTCCAGCCCCGTAACGACATGGCCAGATTTATCGACCTGCCTGAAAACTCAATGGTCCGTATATCCGGTCTCCGGTCATAAACATCTACTTCATGTCCCCTGTTCCTCAGGTAAATAGCCAGCAACGACCCTACCAGCCCGCTGCCTACGATAGCTATTCTTTTTGATTCCTGCATTTAATTGTTTTTTCGCGTGTTTTTTACCGGGTTCGGAAACAGCCCCCCTTAAAGTGTAGGGTATTCACCGGCCGCCAGTATTCGTTTTTTTTATCGGTTTTCCCTTGCAGACAGGTATTTTATGCCATTCGTCAAAATCTGTCCGAACTCGTACATGTCCTCAAAAGAACAGTAAAACGGAGCCGGTGCCAGTCGTATCACGTTGGGTTCCCTCCAATCGGTGACCACCCCGTTTTTCATCAGGTAATCGAACAACGGCCGGCCCTGCCCGTGCAAGAATACGGAAAGCTGGCAACCGCGTTCTTCCGGATTCCCGGGAGTTATGATCTCAAATGTGCTGTCCGGTATTGCGGCGTCTACCTGTTCCAGTATAAATTCGAGATAAGTGGTCAGCGTATCCCGCTTCGCTATAAGGGCATCCATTCCCACTTCTTCGAACATCTCTACGGAAGCCAGGTAAGGTGCCAGGGACAACACCGGCAGATTACTTACCTGCCAGCCGTCTGCCCCGCGCACCGGGTCGAACTGTGGTTCCATCAGAAAACGACGTTCCTTATTGTGCCCCCACCACCCGGCAAACCTCGGTATACCGGTATCTTCATGGTGTTTCTCATGTACAAAAACCCCCGAGGCATTCCCGGGGCCGCTGTTCATGTATTTATAACTGCACCAGGCTGCAAAATCCACATCCCAGTCGTGCAGCTCCAGTTTCACATTTCCCGCGGCATGTGCCAGGTCCCATCCCACTACGGCCCCTGCCTGATGTCCGGCACGGGTAATGTTCTTCATATCAAAAACCTGCCCGGTATAGTAATTGACCCCTCCCATAAGTACCAGGGCAAGTTCATCACCGGTTTCGTCTATTTTAGCCAGGATATCTTCAGTACGTATATTGTGCTCCCCTTCTCTCGGGGCTATTTCCACAATAGCATCGGCCGGGTCATAACCGTGAAATTTCACCTGGCTCTGCAGCATATACTGATCGCTCGGAAAGGCCTTTGCCTCACACAGTATCTTGTACCTTGCCTTATGAGGGCGATAAAATGAAACCATGAGCAGGTGCAGGTTTACGGTGAGTGTGTTCATCACCGTAACTTCCGAAGGACGCGCCCCCACTACCCGGCTCAACGGGCCGGCAAACCGCTCCTGGTAATCCCACCAGGGTTTCCCGGCATGAAAATGGCCTTCTACGGCCATCTCTCCCCAGTCGTTCATGACCTCTTCGACAAACTTCCGGGTTCTTTTGGGCTGCAACCCGAGGGAATTCCCGGTAAAATAGATCACCGGTTTTCCGTTTACGAGAGGAAAAATAAATTCTTCTTTATACTTTTTCAAAGGATCCCGAGCGTCTGTTTCCGCTGCAAACGCTCTCGTATTCTGGAAGTGCATTCTTTTTTGTTTCGGTAAAAGTACGGATTTCTTCTCAATTAAAGGAACATGAGGACTATCGGAAATAAAAACTTCTTCATCACTCCATCCCGGGTTCTGCACTATATTTGTAACAAAACAATACTTTATGCATTTTATCTCCGAAAATCTCGAACGTTACGTAGAAGACCATTCCGAACAGGAACCGGAACTGCTCCGGCAACTCAGCCGGGAAACCCACCAGAAGGTATTGCGGCCCCGTATGCTGAGCGGACATTTCCAGGGGAGGCTTTTAAGCCTGTTGTCCAAACTCGTGACACCGGAATACATTCTCGAGATAGGCACCTACACCGGGTATTCCGCACTGTGCCTCGCAGAAGGGTTGCAAAAAACGGGTACACTGCACACCATCGACATCAATGAGGAACTGTACGGATTTCAGCGGAAGTATTTCGACCTCAGCGGATACGGCGACCGGATCATACAGCATACCGGTGACGCCCTGGAGCTTATCCCCGGACTGGAAAACGGGATCGACCTCGTCTTTATCGATGCGGACAAGCCCAATTACTCCAGGTATTTCGACCTTATCGTACCGAAGATGAAAAAGGGAGGTCTTATACTGTCGGACAACGTATTGTGGAGTGGAAAAGTACTGGAAGAAGTAAGCGACAATGACATGAGCACTGTGGCTTTAATCGAATACAACAGTAAGCTCAGGGAAGATCCGCGTGTCGAAACCGTATTACTTCCGGTTCGCGACGGTCTCACGGTAAGCCGCGTAATCGACTAACTGCCGGCCCATAAAAAAGTATACGGCAAGGGCGATGCCCGTACCTGCCAGCCATCCCGTAAAAACATCCAGCGGATAGTGTACCGCAAAATAGATCCTGCTCAACCCGAAAACAAGAGGCCACAGGCATAAAATACAGACCCATTTCAGTTTTTTACGCATAAAAAGTATAAAGAGTGTGGTAATTGCGGCGGCATTGGAAGCATGTCCGGAAAAAAAGCTGTACCCCGGGGCGAGAACAACCACCCTGAGCTGCTTTAACATGACCGGGTCGTTTACAGGCCTGAGCCGCTGTACGGTTTCCTTGACGATCTCGGTCGTTAACAAGGTAAATGCCAGTGTAAACAACACAACCGCCACTACGGCCAGTCTCCTTTTCCCGGAAAAACTCCTTGCAACACCGTACAAGAGCCCGAGGTAAAGGGGAGTCCATGCCACTATACTGGTGGCCAGGGACCAGGCTCCGTCCCATTGCGGACTTCCCAGCCGGTTTACCGATACCAGAATATCCCTGTCCCACTCCGGCCACGGCATACCAATCATTAAAGCTGCCTTTTGACCGACCCGGTAAGATCGTCTATATCGTCTTTGACCTTATTGATCTCATTGTTGATATCATCGGTAAAACCGGTATCTATTCCCTGTTTTTCCGCACTTTTCTGTATCTCGCTCTTGATATCATTGGTAGCATTGCGCAGTTGCTGCATCCCCTTGCCCAGTCCCCTTGCAATTTCCGGGATCTTATCGGCACCAAAGACCATCACTACGATAAAAAGGATAAAAAGTATTTCCGGGCCGCTGATAAATAAAAACATAGGTTATAGAATAATAAATACAAATATACGGAAGTTTCCGGGTGCATGACAAGAATTCGGAGATCAATTATTTCCGGACGCCTACTTTACAGGTCACAGCCACCGGCCTGACAAACTGTAACCTGTAACAAAACTAAGAGACTACCAACTAAGAACTAACAACTACACCAGAGGTTTCCTCGACATCTCATCCGGTTGTTCCACGCCGATCAGTTTCAGAATGGTAGGGGCTATATCGCCCAGTATACCGTTTTCCACATGGGTTACGTCGTTGTCTACTACGATTACCGGAACGGGATTGGTAGTATGAGCGGTATTCGGGCTGCCATCGGGGTTGATCATGGTATCACAATTGCCGTGGTCTGCTATGATAATGGAAGCATACCCGTTTTCCAGGGCCGTACTTACCACATCCCGGGCACACTCGTCTACTGCTTCACAAGCCTTTACGGCAGCCTCCATTACCCCGGTATGCCCTACCATGTCCGGGTTGGCAAAATTGAGGCATATAAAGTCTGCCTCTCCTTTTTTCAGTTCCGGAATAATGGCGTCGCGAATATCATAGGCACTCATCTCTGGTTGCAGGTCGTATGTCGCTACTTTGGGAGAAGGGCACAGGATACGCTTTTCCCCTAAAAAAGGCTCTTCCCTTCCGCCGTTAAAGAAGAAAGTCACATGAGGATACTTTTCCGTTTCGGCAATCCTGATCTGCTTCTTGCCTGCCTGCGACAAAACCTCTCCGAGTGTCTTTTTGATATTCTCCTTGTCATAAATAATGTGAATATCCTCAAAGGTCTCGTCGTAATTGGTCATCGTCACAAAATAGAGGTCCAGTTTGTGCATATTCTGTTCGTGAAAGTCCTGCTGGCTCAGGGCCTGGGTCAGTTGTCTTCCCCTGTCGGTCCTGAAGTTAAAGAAGATCACGACATCTCCGGGCTGAATGGTAGCCACGGGCTGCCCTTCCCCGTTATCGGCGATAATGGGTTTTATAAATTCATCGGTCACTCCCTCGTCATAACTTTCCTGTACCGCTCCCACCAGGTCGGTGGTCAGGTATCCTTCACCGTTGACCAGGGCATCATAAGCGAGCTTGACCCTTTCCCAGCGCTTATCCCTGTCCATGGCATAATACCTTCCGGTTACCGAGGCCAGAACAGCATGTTTCTTCCGGCAATACTCCCCGATATCAGCCACAAAGCCCTTCCCGCTTCTGGGGTCCACATCACGGCCGTCCGTAAAGGCATGTACGTAGACCTGCTCCAGTCCGTAACTGTCTGAAGCATCCAGCAACCCCTTGAGGTGATTGATATGCGAATGTACTCCTCCATCGCTTAAAAGTCCCAGAAAGTGTACGTTTTTCCCGGTTTCCCTGGCATGCGCAAAGGCCTCCCGGAGCACCTGTTCTTCAGAAAGCGTGCCTTTTTCCACCGCCAGGTTTATCCTGGCCAGATCCTGGTATACGATCCTGCCTGCACCGAGGTTCATGTGCCCTACCTCGCTGTTTCCCATCTGCCCTTCGGGAAGGCCCACATTCATTCCGTCCGTCAGCAGATTGGCATTCGGATATTTCTTGTACAGAGAGTCTATAAAAGGAGTATTGGCATTATCTATCGCCGATATTTTAGGATCGGGAGACTTGCCCCATCCGTCGAGGATCATCAGTAAAACTTTCTTGTTCATGTCTTGAATTTCTATATATGGAATTTTGAAGTGTTTACAACGTATTTTCCGGCTCGTCTTACAAAAGTACGAATACTATTGCTAAATCAAATGCATAAGGCTATCAAGAAACGGAATAAATGATCACAGGCCCTTTTATGCAGTACAGCGCAGGACACCGGCAAAAACAAGAGACTATATTTCAAACAGTTAACCGCCCCCCTCTTGTTTCCCGCCTGACAATTGTTAATTTTTTGTTATAAAAAAATATTGCTGTAACATTCCTGCAAGGTTCCCGTCTTTATTACAAAGCGCTTTAAAAAAACGAAAAACAATCATCAGAAAATTTTTAATCCATCAAAATCAATACATCATGAAAAAGACAATTTCAATCCTCGCTGTTTTAGCCCTTACATTTTCATTTTCTCCTGCTTCGGCTTCTGACGGAACAGTACACGGAAACCATAAAACAAGTGTAAAAAAACTCCCCGATGTAAGTCCTTTTTGCCTGGCCATATCAAAGGGAGACCTGACCACTGTTAAAAAACTTATCGAACTGGGATACGATGTCAATGAAAAATCGGAGGGACTTACCCCCCTGATGTACGCCGCCCGTTACAATAAGGTAGAGATTATCAAGGTCCTGATCGCCAACGGCGCCAAACTTAAAACAAAAAACGAAAAAGGCTTTACCGCCCTTAAGTACGCAGAGCTTTCCAATGCCACGGAAGCGGTGACCTTACTGGAAGAGGCCTTAAAAAAATGAGACTCATAATCTCATGTTTTACATATTTTGATTAGTTAGAAACCCCGCCACCAGGTGGGGTTTTGTATTTTACAGGGGAATCCTCACCATAGCCTAAGGTAAAAGGACGGGGTTTATATCCAGTATGTTCTCTTCGGTATACCTGTCGATAAAACCATCGGTAAAATAAAGCGCCCCGGCCACTTTTTCACGGGTGATGATGGCTTTTACATCCAGTTCCCGGTATGCCCTGAGCATAGGTACGGACAGCGGTGCATAGCTGTAATGCCAGGGCTCGTAATAAAACCCCCTGCGCCCTGGCCTGTCGGTATAGGCCAGGTAATAACCATAGGCAGCAGCATTTTTATCCATCCAGTTTTTCAGGTCGCTGAAGGCTCCGTTCCCTTCGTAGTTTGCAGTATTCAGAAGGTCATTTCCCGAAAATGACACCCGTTCATCTATAATATCGATATCCGTTGCCCAGTGGTGCCGGGACGTTCCCGGTATGGTTGAATACTCGATGATCCTGTCTATGGCTTTTGAGGGCTCCATGCCGTTTTCCGTATAGGCCTGGTATTTTCGTTCCCAGATCGCCTTCTGTCTCCGGAACGTGCGGTAACCGGATACGATCTTTATCCCTATACCCTCACCGGCCGCGGCCTTCCTCATCTCCTCAAAAGCACGGCTTGCCTCAAGTCTGAGCTGTATCCCGTCCCCGAAAAGTCCGGGCGTGCCCTTACCGATAAGTTCTTCGTAAGAATATTCCCCGCGGCCGGCAGCCATTACTGGAAAACTCCCCGCCGCCACTGCGGCCAGGGTTACCGATTTCATAAAGTTTCTTCTTTTCATACCTTATCTCCAATATTCCGTCGCCGGATCATTACAGGAACCTGCTCATCAGGTAGTGGGGCCCCGCCGTCTCTATCAGAAACTCTTCCCCGGTTATCGCATACCCTATATGTTCGTAAAACCCTATGGCTACTTTTCTGGCATTCATCCATATAAAACTGCCCGATCTCCGCATTACTTCCTCCTCGGCAGCCCTCACCAGCCTGTATCCCAGTCTCTCCCCACGGTATTCCGGCATGACAGCCATGCCCCTCAGCTGAAACTGTCTGTGAACATCAAATACGGGATTATTCCGCTCCAGGAGGGTGACTACACCCGCCAGCCGGTCCCCGTCAAAAACACCCAGGTGGAATGTTCCGGGATCGTCATCTCCCTCGAATATACACGACGACAGCGGCAATCCCTCCCTGAGCACGGGGTGCCGTACTTCGTAGGTCCGGGCGGCATCTATGAATTTTACCTGATAATGGCTTGCGTCCTTCATGTTTCTGAAATTTCCAAAATATAAAATTAACCCATTTTTCGATCCCGGCACCTGTTTTTACCACAAATTACATAAGTTGTTGTGTACAAAAAGGATACCTGCTCACGCCCGGGACCTTCCCTCAAACCGGGCATTTTTTTAATCAAAAAAAGTTTTTTTTCTTGGAGTTAATTACTCCGATTACTTATATTTGCTCCGCATTTGACAAAACGCTCTTATCAAATACACCTACCGGTAATACGGTAAACAAGCGGGAGTAGCTCAGTTGGTAGAGCGTCAGCCTTCCAAGCTGAATGTCGCGAGTTCGAACCTCGTCTCCCGCTCTTTTTCCTTTTCTTCCCGATCACTCTTATTTTACATTATAAAACAGTCAGGGCATTTTGCCTGCTCCATTTAACATTTGGGCCCGGGAAATGCCGGAATAAAGGCGTATCTTTGTTTACAAATCTCTTCCCTATGGAAACGCTGGACGCCGCCCGCCTGCAAATGGCTGTTTCAATGATCTTTCATATCGTTTTTGCCTGTATCGGTATGGTCATGCCCTTTTTTATGGTAGTTTCGCACTACAAGTGGTTAAAGACCAGGGACAAGGCCTACCTGTCCCTGACCAAGGCGTGGCAGAAAGGGGTGGCCATCTTTTTTGTCACCGGTGCGGTATCAGGCACCATCCTTTCCTTTGAACTCGGCCTGTTATGGCCAAAATTCATGCTCTATGCCGGTCCCATTATCGGGATGCCGTTTTCGCTGGAAGGAGCCGCCTTTTTTGTGGAAGCCATTGCCCTGGGGTTTTACCTCTACGGATGGAAAAAGATAAAAAGCGAATGGTTTCACTGGTTTACAGGATTGATCATAGGAATTTCCGGGGTGGCATCGGGCATACTGGTAGTCTCTGCCAACGGGTGGATGAATGCCCCTGCCGGCTTTGAGTATATCAACGGTGAATTCACCAGCATAGACCCGGTAAAAGCACTTTTTAACGACGCCTGGTTCTCACAGGCACTTCACATGGTACTGGCGGCCTTTACGGCTACCGGGTTTGCCGTAGCAGGGATACATGCCTGGCAGGTATGGAAACGCAGAAACACGGCCATTCACCGGAAAGCCTTTACCATAGCCATTACCTTCGGGGCCGTTGCGGCTATCCTTCAGCCAGTAAGCGGCGATATTTCTGCCAAGGACATCGCCGTAAGACAGCCCGTAAAACTGGCCGCCATGGAAGCGCATTACGAAACCGCAAAGGGAGTTCCCCTGTATATCGGTGGTATAGTGAACGAGGATAAACGGGAGGTGACCCATAAAATCGAACTTCCGAAGATGCTCTCTTTCCTCGCTTTCGGAGATTTTGACGCCGAGGTCAAAGGGCTCAATGATTTCCCGGACGATCACCTGCCCCCCGTAGCCATCACTCATTACGCTTTCCAGGTTATGGTGGGGCTGGGCACACTGCTGGCCGCACTGGCCATACTGTTCTTTATAAGCCGTAAGAAGAGAGCGCTATCGGAAAAACGCTGGTTCTGGGTGCTCTTTGCCCTGGCTGCGCCGCTGGGCTTCATTGCCGTGGAAGCCGGGTGGATCGTTACCGAAGTAGGCAGGCAGCCCTGGGTGATATACAATATCATGAAAACAGCCGACTCGGTGACGCCCATGAAGGGAATAGAATTCAGCCTCTTTATCTTTATATTGCTCTACCTGGTCCTCGCCATTGCGGTAAGCTGGCTGATGGGCAGGCAGATCACCGTGTTTAACCGACAAAACCGGAACTCATGACCGCCGTAGTACTCTTTTTCCTGTTCGTATCCGTATACCTCTACCTCGTATTCGGAGGTGCCGATTACGGGGTAGGCATACTGGAACTGCTCTCCTCCCGAAAAAACAAAAAACTGACCAGGAATGTCGCCTACCAGATCATAGGCCCCGTATGGGAGGCCAACCACGTATGGCTGATCATAGTTATTGTCATCATGTGGATCGCCTTTCCCCGTTACTACTATATCATCACCACACAGTTGCACATTCCCCTCACCCTGATGCTTTTTGGTGTTGTCATACGCGGTACAGCCTTTATTTTCAGGCATTACGACGCAGTGGTAGATGGTTCTCAGAAAATATACAACAAACTGTTCCAGTATTCGAGTATCATTACGCCTTTCCTGTTAGGTATCAGTGCAGGAGCCCTGATCTCGGGACAGCTCGTTCCGGTGGAAGACCTGGAACAGCATTCTTTTGCCGAAGCCTATATCCATCCCTGGTTTAACATCACCTCATTCCTGATGGGCATCTTTGTGGTCTCGCTGGTCTCCTTTTCATCGGCGGTATTCCTCGTGGGAGAAACTTCGGGGAACGAGCAGAAACTTTTTATTGCAAGGGCCCGGAAGGCCAACCTTGCGGTGGCCCTGAGCAGTGTACTGGTATTCGGTTACGGAATATATGCCGAAGAGGTTTTTATAGATCACTTTTTCGATAATTCCCTGAGCATAGTGCTCGTATTACTCGCATCCGCACTACTGGTCCCCATCTGGATCTATCTCGGAAAGGAAAAAAAGGTAATGGTCAGGATACTGGTAGCCATCCAGGTATTGATCATACTCGGGGCCTGGGCACAATCCAATTTTCCCTACCTGGTATTTACCCGCGAAGGGGCGGTAAGCATTTATGATCATATGGCCACGGATACCGTAATTAACTCCATTGCCTATGCCTTACTCGCCGGCTCGGTACTCATTCTTCCGGGGCTGTTCCACCTGTTTAAGGCGTTCGGGCTTTTTAAGGTACTGCAACCTGCCGAAGGTGACCGGGGCAACCGGGGAAAAACCGTCTAAACGATCTCAGCACTTAATCCGGCATCCAGCAACATGGAACAACGGGGTTTAAGATCTTCATACGGACCTGTCTTTACCGTGCATTTGCCCTTGTAGTGGACAATAATGGAACACTGCTCAGCCTGCTCCGGGGTATGCTCACAGACATCGATAAGCATCTCGATAACATAATCAAAAGTATTGACATCATCGTTGTAAAGCACAATTTCGTTCTGACGCTTTACATCTTCCAGCACCAACACCTCTTCTTCGCTCTCTTCCTGGAAAGAAAACCTGAAAGGCCCCGGCTTCCGGTAATAAACAGCCGTGTTTTTTTCTGAGTCCATAGTTTCTGTAGTAGATATGGTTAACAACAAAATTACGTAAACCGCTCTTATACAAAGTTAAACAAAAATTAAATCAAAAAAGCAACCCTTCCGGCGTTTATCTTTTTCACTGCTGCGGTCAGGATAAAGACCTGTATTTAAGGGCTACCCAATGATTCCGCTCCAAAGCACGCTCCTGTTTCATGGAATATTCCCTGCACAATGCATCAATAACCGGGATATCGTCTTTATAAAAACCGCTGAGCAGGAGCACTCCCCCCGGACGCAGGCATCCGGCATACCGGGGAATATCTTCCAGAAGGATATTCCTGTTGATATTGGCAATGATCACATCATAAGCCTTCCCTCCCAGCAGGCCGGCATCTCCTTCCAGCACCGTAATTTCCCTGCTGTGGTTCCGCTCCGCATTTTCCAGTGAGTTGAGGTAACACCAGTTATCAATATCTATGGCGTCGATATTCACGGCACCGAGTTTTTCTGCCAGAATGGCCAGAACCCCCGTCCCGCATCCCATATCGAGAACTTTTTTGCCGTTCAGCTCCGTTCCCAGCAAATGTTGTATCATCATATGGGTTGTTTCGTGATGCCCTGTCCCGAAGCTCATCTTGGGTTCTATCACAATATCGTATTCGGTACCGGGTGTGTCGTGGAAAGGGGCCCTTACCGTACACCGCCCGTCGACAGTAATAGGATGAAAGTTTTTCTCCCATTCTTCATTCCAGTTGACCTGTGCGATCTCTTCGGTTTCATAGCTGATATCGAACTCCCCGCTGTGCAATACATAGATTTCGTCAAGGCATGCCGGGTCCCAGTGATCCTTGAGAATATAGGCATTAAGCCCATCCTCGTTTTCCACAAAACTCTCAAACCCGGCTGCTCCCAGTTCTGCTATGAGAATATCCGTGCCCGGCTGCAGCGGCCGCACCTTAAAATAACAGCCTACATATTGCATATTCATCTTCCCTTAACACATTAACCCATTTCCAAATTGACAAATTATCACATTGACAAATTATCACATTGACACATTATCAAATTAACCTACACCGCCTCTATAATGGCAATAAAATCCTTGGCTTTAAGCGATGCTCCGCCGATAAGCCCCCCGTCTACATCGGGTTGAGAGAATATTTCCCTGGCGTTATCCGGTTTTACACTTCCGCCATAAAGTATAGACACCTTGTCTGCCACCTTATCGCTGTACTGCTGTGCAATAGTCTTCCTGATAAAGGCGTGCATTTCCTGTGCCTGCTCCGGAGTGGCCGTTTCTCCCGTACCTATGGCCCAGACCGGTTCATATGCCAGTACAATACGTTTCCACGCCTGTGGCCCAAGGTGGAATAATGCCTTTTTCAACTGGTTTTCTACCACTTCAAAATGCTTTTCCGACTTGCGGTCTTCCAGTTCCTCGCCGAAACAGAATACGATAGTCATTTCATTCTTAAGCGCAGTATCCACTTTTTTGGCAAGTGTTTCATCGGTTTCGTTAAAATAGGCCCTTCGTTCCGAATGCCCCAGGATTACCGTATTTATTCCTACACTTTTCAGCATTTCGGCAGAAACCTCCCCCGTATAGGCGCCGTTATCCGCATAATGCATATTCTGGGCAATAACCTCTACAGGGCTCTGGCTCAAGGTATCAAATGCGACCCTGAGGCTGGTAAAGGAGGGGGCTACCATCACCTCGGCTTCGGTTTCGGGCATTTTTTTAAGCAGTTTGGACAACAATTCGTCGGTCTGCCCGAGGTCATTATTCATTTTCCAGTTTCCGGCAACAATCTTTTTTCTCATTGTATGGTTTGGTTTAAGGTATTTATTAATGATTCATCATCCGTCTCGATGGCTTTGTACAGGACTATCTTTCCTTCCGGACTTACCACCAGGTATCGCGGTATCCAGTCCAGTTCGATATCTTTACAAAAAGCACTGCCTTTCCAGCCTGCCTTGATAAAATAGTGCTCCCCGTAATCCAGCCGGTGTTTCTCCCTTCCTTTATGCCATCCCTCTACGCTCCGGTCGAGAGACAGGAACAGAAAAGTGACGTCCGTATACCGGTCTTTCAGCTTGCGAAGGCCGGGAATACTCTCCAGGCAATCCTTACACCAGGACGCCCAGACATCTATAAAGAGAGTCTTCCCCTTATGGGTTTCAAGAACTTGGGCAAAAGATATATCTTTTCCTTCGGTGGTGAGAAAGACATCGTTCAGGGCTTCTTTTGAAAATTCCTGCGACCTGACAACAGGGCACAACAGAAGAAAGGCCACGGTAAAAAAGGCCATAAATATTCTTTTCATAGCGATCAGTTTAGCATTGTGGTGACATTATGCCCCCGTATATATAAAAATGAAAACTCTACAAATTTAAAATAATATTTCAGAGCACAACGTCATTTAATCAGTTTCCAGTTCGCCGGCATCGTTATAATGCAGTTTCTGCACCACGGTACCCCGGTGCAGCCTCACCATCCCCGGGTTCGACCTGATGATGGTCTTAAGTGTCGTTTCATCGGTAAAATAAAAATCGAAATCCAGGTCGTATTTCTCCCTGACCGCCGTAGTACGGGCTTCTCCCGAAGCCGACATTCCGATAACCTTATACCCCGCCGCAATGGCCCGGTCGGTGGCCTCTTTTACTGCCGGAAACCCTTCCTCGTCAGATTTGCCCATATTGTAGGCAATGACCATGACAAGCTTGTCTTCCTCCAGCATTTCAACGGTGTGGTCTTCCCCGTCCTTCTCTATGGTAAAATCGTGAATGGGCGGCACATATCCTTCCCGGATCTCCCGGGTGTCTACCCCTATAAAATCCCCGTCCACCTCGGGATAATCGCCTTCCGTCTTTACGATCTTCTCTTCCCCGTCTGTTTCAAACTTCCAGGAATACTCATATAGCGGCTTGGGGGCATCTTCGGGTACAATCATTCCTTTGGTGATGTTGGCGCCCACCTTATAAGGCCTGAAATCGATTACGGGCAGGTGGTTCAACACATGGTGTGCAAAAAAAACACATCCCAGAAGGGCCGCTGCCATAACAAACATCCCCGTCCTTTCCGACATCAGCGGGGTAATATACCGCCTGCCTGCAAAAAGCAGCAGGATAAGCAGCAACAGCACCATATCCTTACCGAAGGATTCCCAGGGGGTAAGCTTGATGGCATCTCCGAAACACCCGCAATCGGTGACCTTGTTGAAATAGGCGGAATAAAAGGTCAGAAAGGTAAAGAACACGATCATGAGCAACAGGCTCCATACCGTAAACTTCGGTTTATATCCCACAAGCAGCATCACTCCCAGCAACACTTCCACCACAACCAGGAAAACCGCAATTCCCAGGGCGTAGGGAGCCAGAAAAGGCAGGTTGAGCACATCCGCACCGAAATACTCCTCCAGCTTAAAGGAGAACCCCATCGGATCGTTGATCTTGATTCCTCCGCTGATCACAAACAATACGCCTACGATAAAGCGGGATATATGTACTGTGTATTTCATGTCAATAAATTTATTTTAGACCGCTGTTGGTTGCAGGTTACAGGTTATAGGTTGCAGGTACAGCCGTTGGCATCGTATAACTCCAAAACTTCAAGCTTCAAGCTTCATCATCTTGATCAGGGCAAAGACCGAATAATTGATCATATCCTGGTAATTGGCTGCAACCCCTTCACTCACGGTGGTCTTCCCTTCATTGTCTTCGATCTGCTTTACCCGGAGGATCTTCTGGAGGATGAGGTCGGTCAGTGAACTTATTCTCAGGTCGCGCCAGGCTTCTCCGTAGTCGTGATTTTTGGCTTCCATCAGGTTTTTGGTCTCCGCAATTTTACTGTCATATAGTGCCGTAGCCTCCTCCGGTCCCAGGTCGGGGTGGTCGGCCACGCCTTTCTCGAGCTGTATCAGGGCCATGACCGAATAATTGACGATCCCGATAAACTCGGGGGTTTCCCCTTCGTCTACTTTTCGCATTCTTTTCTCCTGGAGACTGCGTATTCTCTGCGCTTTTATAAAGATCTGGTCGGTAAGCGACGGCAATCTCAATATCCGCCAGGCACTGCCGTAATCTTTCATCTTATGGGTAAACAGTTCCCTGCAGGTGGCGATCACCTCATCGTACTGCTCGGAAGTATGCTGCATATCGGTCTGTGTATTTGGTGTAAATTTCGATTAATTTTTTGAAATGCTCAACCTTACAGGGAAAATTTCGTGCCCCCTCCCCGGAAAGCTGGAATATTGTCCTTAATTTTACCCGAAGACAACGTATAGCCCGTTCTGCTATGAATACAACGATGACGATCAACTGCAAAGGGAAACTTATCGACCTCAGTACTCCCAGGGTCATGGGCATTCTCAATATTACTCCCGATTCGTTTTTTGACGGGGGACGGTACAAAGAGGAGACCGCCATACTGAAGCATACCGAAAGCATGTTGAAAGAAGGCGCTGATTTTATCGATGTCGGGGCATACAGTTCCCGTCCGGGAGCCGACCAGGTTGCGGAAGACGAGGAATTACGGCGTATCGTTCCGGTGGTGTCAATGCTGGTCAGGCATTTTCCGGGTATTCTCATTTCCGCAGACACCTTCAGGGCCTCCGTAGCCCGTGCCTGCATATCGGAAGGGGCTGCCATGATCAACGATATCGCTTCGGGAAACCTCGACCCGGACATGTTTGCCACCGTAGCAGCCCTGCGTGTTCCCTATATCATGATGCACATGAAGGGAAACCCGCAGAACATGCAGCAGGACCCGCAATACGATGATATCGCACGTGAAGTGCTGTACTACTTTTCCGAAAAAACCGCAAAGGCCAGGGAAGCCGGTATCAGTGATATTATTATCGACCCGGGGTTCGGTTTTGCCAAGACCCTCGGGCATAACTACGAATTGCTGGACCGTATGGAACTGCTGCAACAGACCGGACTCCCCGTACTGGCAGGGGTCAGCAGGAAATCCATGATCTACCGCCTGCTGGGCATTTCCCCGGAAGAAGCCCTGCCGGGCACTACGGTTCTGAACACCATAGCACTGCTCAAAGGAGCCGTCATCCTCAGGGTACACGATGTCAGGGAAGCCGTCCAGAGTATTAAAATAGTAACACAGTTACATTCCTGAGGGTCGCAAAACCGATCTGCATAATATCTATTATTAAGTTGAGCTTATTTTTTATAAAAAACCGTCAGAAGTCGTATCTTAGCCCCTTATGAATACAAATATACAAGAACTGGAACCTGTACTGGAAACGCCTTCCGGAGTGGTGATCATACCGCATAAAAACCCGGATGGTGATGCCATGGGGGCCTCACTGGCCATGTATCACTACCTGAAACTTCTGGGGCATAATGCTACGGTAATATCGCCCAATGAATATCCCGATTTTCTCAAATGGATGCCCGGTAATGACGAAGTGGTCAAATTCGAAACGAAAAGGAAGACGGCAAAACGCCTTATAGACCAGGCCGAACTGATCTTTACCCTCGATTTCAATGCCCTGGGACGGGTGGAAGACATGAAGCCTGTGCTGGAAAAGAGCAAGGCCACCTTTGTGATGATCGACCACCACGAACAGCCCGAAGACTACGCCACGTATATCTATTCCGATCCGCAAATGGGGTCTACCTGTGAGATGATCTATCATTTTATAGACAGCATGGGGCACAGGAACAAGATCGGCAGGGACATTGCCACCTGCCTGTATACCGGAATCATGACCGATACGGGATCCTTCCGGTTTCCGTCAACTACCAGCCTTACCCACCGGGTTATTGCCGATCTTATAGACCGGGGTGCGCGGAACTCCGATATCCACAACGCAGTATACGACACCAACGGCCTGAGCCGTCTTCACCTGCTGGGATGCGCCCTGAAAAACCTGGTGCTGCTCGAAGAGTTCAACACCGTGTATATCACCCTTTCCCGGAACGAACTGGAACAATACGGCTTCAGGAAAGGAGATACCGAAGGTTTTGTCAATTACGGACTATCGCTGAACAAGGTGCGTTTCTCGGTGATCTTCATAGAAGATACCCAGGAAGACTTTATCAAGATATCCCTGCGTTCCACAGGTGATTTCTCGGTAAACGAGTTTGCGCGGGAGCATTTTAACGGTGGCGGACATATCAATGCTGCCGGCGGAAGGAGTGATCTGCCCATGGAAAAAACCGTGGCGAGGTTCACCGGCCTGCTCGGCGATTACAAAGCAGCACTCACCTCATGAAATACATTGACATCAGGCATATCACCATCGTCAGCAATATCGTTCTCGGACTGCTCATATCCGTATGCTGCACCTCCTGTAAGGAACCGGAGCCGAGGCGCCCCGTACAGGTAAAGACCGGAGCGTTTTTCAGGAAATCGGTAGAACGCAACCAGGCCCTGCTGTCCGAAGAACAGGAATACATACGGAAACTCATGGCCGAAGATACGGTACATCAGTATATTGCCTCCTCCAACGGATACTGGTATTATTATACCCAAAAGGACAGTACGGCCACCTATACCCCGAAAACCGGCGATGTTATCGTTATCAGTTACGATATCAGGCTGCTGGACAACAGTGTGGTCTACAGCAGGGAGGAAATAGGGGATGTAACCCTGGAAGTAGACAGGGAGCACCTTTTTCCCGGCCTGAGAACGGCTGTAAAGCTGCTTAAAAAGGGAGAGACGGCAACCTTTCTGTTCCCCTCTTCCCTGGGATACGGCTACCACGGGGACGAAGAGCGTATCGGGATCAATATTCCCATAAAGAGTACGGTGACCCTGACCGATATCCTCGAAAAGGCTCCGGACAGCATACCGGCGGCACCGGCGGCGGAACATATCGAATAATCAAAACCAAAAACATACGTAAATGAAGAAAATAAACCTGACTTTTTTACTGCTGGCAGTAGTTGTGCTGGGATGTAAAAGCACCAAGCACCCGGATCTCGGTGACGGAATTTTTGCCGATATAGAGACGAACAAGGGAGAAATGGTATTACAGCTGCATTACCAGGAAACCCCGGTAACCGTAGCCAATTTCGTATCCCTGGCCGAAGGAACCAATCCCTTTGTTGCCGACAGCCTTAAAGACAAAAAGTATTATGACGGGGTGATTTTTCACCGGGTCATAAAGGATTTCATGATACAGGGAGGAGACCCTTCCGGGACCGGCATGGGAGGCCCAGGGTATAAATTCGAAGACGAGATCGTCGACAGCCTGGAGCACGATGCCAAGGGAATACTCTCCATGGCCAATGCAGGCCCCGCGACCAATGGCAGCCAGTTCTTTATCACCCACGCCCCTACTCCCCACCTCAACGGCCGCCATACCGTATTCGGGAAAATCGTAAAAGGGCTGGAGGTTGTAGACAGTATTGCCAATGTAAAAACTTCGCCGGGTGATAACAAACCTATGGAAGATGTAGTCATGGAAAAGGTGACCATCATAAGGAACGGCAAGGATGCGAAAAAATTTGACGCCGTTGAAGTGATGAACGGATACTTCGACGAGGTCAATAAAAGAGAAGAAAAAATAAAAGCGGTGGCCGATGCCATGGCTGAAGAATTCGGAACGCAAAAAAATGAAGCCGAAGAACTTCCCAGCGGCCTGAAAATACTTTTCCTGAACAAGGCCGAAAACGGCGAAAAACCGCAGGAAGGAAGTTATGTAAAGGTCAACTATGCCGGCTACCTGGATACCGGAAAGCTGTTTGACTCCAATGTAGAAGACATCGCCGAAAAATTCGGGACGGTAGATGCGGTCAGGAAACAGCGGGGCGGATATGACCCCATACCCATGCTGTATGGCCCGGATTCCCCTCTTATTGCAGGGTTCAGGGAAGGATTGCTACAGATGAATATCGGAGACAAGGTACGGCTCTTTATCCCGTCACACCTCGGCTACGGAGAGGCCGGTGCCGGTGGGGTTATCCCTCCCGATGCCGACCTCGTCTTTGACCTGGAGATCATCGGGACAGCGGAGTAGTATAGCGCGATCGATAAAAAAACCATGACCTGACAGGTTTTTGAAACCTGTCAGGTCTTTTCATTCACCAAATACCCTATTAGCTTAATAACTATTGAATTACTCTATCCTTCCGCATTCGATCACTTCCCCCCTGTCAAGGACCAGTTTTCTATCCACGCATTCCGGGATTTCATCGGTGTAATGAGAAACAAATATCATGGTCGTGCCCAGGGTTTCGCAAAGCCGGTTGAGCAGTGCCCTGAAATACGCGACCTGCTGTTCGTCCAATCCCTGCAGGGGTTCGTCGAGGATAAGGAGTGAAGGACATTTCACCAGGGCCCTGGCCAGCAATATACAACGCTGCTCTCCCAGGGAAGCATGGGCAAAATTACTCTGCTGCAAACGCTCAAGCCCGAGGACATGCATCCATTGCCGCGCCAGGCCCGACTGGTATTCCGAAGGTGTGCTCACCACCCCCACTTCGTCCCTGAACCCGGAGACAATGACATCCAGGCAACTCAGGCTGCTGTATACCTCCCGGTTACCATTATCAATCCCCGGAACGGTATTTAATATTCCCTTTCCCCTCAGAAAATACAGATGGAGCTCTGCCGAAACAAAACCTATCTTTCTTTTGATATCCCAGATACTCTCCCCCGTTCCCCTCCTGCGATCGAACAGGGTCAGCTTATTGTTGTACCCTTGCGGATTATCGGCCGTGATAAGACTTAAAAGTGTTGTTTTTCCCGCCCCGTTATGCCCTACCAGTGCCCAGCGCTCACCACTGCGCACTTGCCAGGTGATCTTTTTCAGGATATGCTGTCCTCCCAGGTAAACGTCGACATCTTCCATACCTACAACAATATCGTGCTGCCCGGTTCCGGACGGGCGTAACCGCTCAAACCACGTACTGTCTTTCAATGTTATCTGCTTTTCCGCAGGTACGGTATAGCTCTCCCTGTCGGTATATTGTTTTACGCGCCCCTTATCGAGTTCCAGCACCTTGTCCATATCGGCCGGCACCTGCCCGGCACCGCAAATAATGATAAGCACCACAGTTCCGGAAAGTTCTTCCAGCAGGGTATCGAGATGTTCCCTGGATACGGCATCCAATCCTACGAAAGGTTGATCCAGGATCAGCACATCAGGCGTTTTCAGAAGCGCGGCGGCCAGCTGGGTACGCTTCCGCTCTCCGTTACTCAGCTGGAGCAGTTTCCGCTCCAGGATATGACCTATACGTGTACTGTCAATCGCCTTGTCAAGTACCTCACCGGAAACCCCGCTTTCCCTGGCAATACGCTTCAGGTAATCGTAAACTCCCGGCATACCCGAAGTATCCCGGGCCTCGTACCGCTGACTGTAATGGGTGTGCCCGCGACCGGAAACTGCGAGGAACTGGTCCTGCTGTTCCACCATTTCCACTCTCGATGTCGCGGGGCCGAATTTTCCGGAAGAGGGCTGTACCTTACCTGCAAGTATCCTGCAAAGTGTTGTTTTCCCCGAACCCGACTCCCCTACTACAGCCAGGGAAGCGCCTTCGGGCAACCGGAAACTTATACCGTCAAGCACAGAAAAGCCCCGGCGGGTCAGGGAGACCCGGTCACAATATATCATGGCAAAATTATTTTTAAACAAGTTCTTATTACAACAGCAAATAAATAAAAAAAACCGGACACTGCTGACAAAGGGTTGTCACACACTCCCTGTTTCTTTGCATTATAAACCTTAAATATCTGATATCATGAAAGACAGCATCATCAAACAACACAATGTTATTTCTTCCGAAATGCTTTATTCCCACTGGCAGGGACACCGCAGCCTGACCAGAAGGGTCATAGAAGCCTTCCCGGAAAAGGACCTGTACCAGTTCAGTATAGGGGGTATGCGCCCCTTTTCCGAACTGGCGATGGAAATGATCAAGATTGCACTCCCGGGGATCGAAGGTATTGTTTCCGGAAAATGGGAAGACATGGAAAGCATGCCTACCCCGGAAACCAAGAAAGAGATCCTGGAATTATGGGATAAGGTTACGGAACGCATCGACGCGCTGTGGCCACAGATACCGGACGGGCGCTTCGAGGTAGTGGAAGCGGCTTTCGGCCTGTACGAATATCCTATCTATGCTTCACTGCTGTATTTTATAGATAATGAAATACACCATCGCGGACAGGGATACGTGTATCTCAGGGCCCTCGGACTGACCCCTCCTCCGTTCTGGGAGCGTGAAGAGCAGGGCGGGTTGATGTAAAACTTTTATACAAAGGGGAGAGCTGGTTTCTCAGGCTACTCCCCAAACCTTTTCACTCTTACCTGCTTTTGCCTTACTGCTATCCCGAATACGGGCAGGGAGGTAATCTCTCCGGCTTTCACCTCGAAATCGCGGACCATCTCCTCACATGAAGTATTTGCGGGAAGAGAATTTCCGATCAGTTTCACCCGGTAGTTCCCGGTAGGCAAAAAGGCCATGAAACTCCCGGATTCGTCGGTAGCCACGCGTTGTATATAACGGTCTCCCCGGTATATATCGAAGGTGATCCCCTGTCCCCTCAGCCTGAAATCCACAGCGGTCCTGGCATCGAGGTCATAACGTATTCTTCCAGCAACAGTACCGTTGCGGTGCAAAGGCACCTCCGTATAGGTATAGTGTTCATTAACCTCCACCACTTTTTGCGGGCTGAACCAGCCCTGTGATGTGACAGGGACAACGGTAATGGCCCCGTAAGGGACCTTCCTGTAATATATTCTTCCTTCCTTATCGGTCAGGAAAGAAGTTTTTCCGAGGGAGAGCATATAATTTTCGGCCACCTCGTCGCCTTCGTCAAAAACATTATTCACATTCTTGTCGTAATATACGAAGACTACAACACTGCTCTTTTTATAAGGCGAAGGCTTTCTCCTTTCAAGGTGCAGCACCACCCCTCCCTCTATGGTCAGCATATTATCATTTCCTGCCATCAGGGGCATCATCCCGGTATCGTAACGGAACCAGGACGAATTCAGGTACAGGCTGTATGCCGGACGGGGGGCGTAATTCAGGTTGAGAAAAGCCGAGGGGGTCTTCCCGGTCCTGAAGTCGTCTATATACCCCAGTCCCGACCGCAGGGAAAGCCTGTCTTCGAACAGGTTCTTCCCGGCGACGAGGGAGAGGATCATGCGGCGGAAGTTCCTGTCATCGTCATAAAATGCCGTGGAAGCGTGTTCGGAAAGAAAATACCCGCCGTACTGATAGGAAGCGTTGAAACTGACCCCCTGGTAATTATATATGCCCGAAAATTTCAGCTGGGCCTTTAACGCGTCCTTATCCGGATAGTTTGCGAGCCCCGTCTCGGCTCCCATGACCACGGAGTGTTTCCCGTTTACACTTACCCAGTTAAGACTTTCCACCAGGCGATGTACATCCATACGAAGTTTTTGATCCGGATCGCCAATACCAAACAGGGCATTATACCCGTTACTGCTTTCCGACTGGTACTGGTAACTGATCCCGAAGCCCAGGCCCTGTGTATTTGCAGGAAAGCGTATCCCGGCATCAAAACGGGCGTTATTCGAAAAGACATTCATTCCGTAAGTGTAGGATTTCGGGAAGTAATTGGAAACATAGGCATTTGCGGAAAACACCTTTTCGCCTGTGAGCCTTCCGGATATATGCTGCTGCAACATCAGCATTCCCCTCCTGTTTCCCGGAAAATAGGGAGTGCTATAGAAATAGTTCCCCGAGAGCCTTATATTGCCAATACTCCCGGTATACTGTGTTTCGACCGCTCCCGACGGTTTATCCTTATCTGCCTCGTAGTACTGGCTCATGGCCCCGAAAACCCTGAAAGTGGACGTCCATCCCTTTCCCGGTATCCTGACCATCTCCGTACCCAACACATTATGCCTGGCCTCTTCCAGGCGGTCTTCCTTGAAGATATAGGTTGCAGAAAGCCGTTTTAAAGGGCCGGAACTACCCAAAACTCCCCTGGCATACACCCCGTATCCTTCCCGTAAAAAGGCGTGCTGCTCTATAAGGTTAAAATTCTGATCTATAAAACCCGCCTGAAACACATCGTTATTACTGCTGTCTTTCAGGGAAAACTCAGCTCCTCGTCCGAACATATACAGTTCCAGGGGCCGGCTGATATTCCCCGCCTTTATTTCGCTCCTGTTCAGGCGGTACGAAACCGAGGTTCCCGTAACTACGGGATCCCGCTGGCCCCCTCCCTGATATATATTGCCCCTGAAAGACAAAAATCCCGCGGGAAGATCGACACTTCCGTTTCCCATAAGCTGGTACATCTCCCTGTTATAACCGGAATTCCTGTAACTTAATGTGAGGTTATTGTAGCCTGTGAAAGTTTCGAAATTACCGGCATCACCTGCATTATACCACCTGTTCGACGCAGTGTTCGTCACGGTAACGGAGAGATGCCCGAAAAGTTCCTTTTCACCTCCTCTCATTCCCGAAACATTAACGGTAAACCGGGGTTTGGAGAGCAAAGTTCTATCGGGAATAAAACTGAAGGAAAAGATGGTATCCCTCAACACGCCTACCACTCCAGTCTTCTCAAAAAAGTTATCTTCTCCCATAAGTTCCGGAATGCTAAAAACAACATTTACCTGCTGCCCTGTATTCCCCTGGTTACTCACCGTTACTTCTACCGACACAGAATCTCCCGGAGTATTGTTGTATATCTCCGGGGTTTGTGCCGATAATCGCAGCATATTCCGTTCTTCTACAGCCTGCTGAATATCATCTTTGGCAACAAGCTTACCATCGCTGTCCAGAAGAAAAAAAACAATTTGAACGGTTCCGGCTCTCGCAGTTCCTCCAGCATGTATCTTAACAGGAAAATACCTTTTCTCCCCTGCCTTTACGGATACATCGGGCAAGTTTCCCGAAATATTCCTGAAACCTTCGGGTACCTCGATCTTCACGGCCCCGTTGAAGTCAGAGGTGGTCGTATTATGAAGCAATACGGTCACATCGATAATATCTCCCTTCCCGGTATCAGGGGCACGCTCTGCTTCCATCAGTATTCCGTGTGCGTCCTGGGCATACGAACAGAGGCCGGAACACAAGACCCCCAAAATAAAAATCATATTTCCGGGAATTACTGAAAGCATGGTGCAAAAGCTTGGCTTGTTAAAGAGGGACTATCTCGTACTGGAGCGTTGTGGAATACGAATCCGGTCTGGCCTTTACGAGAGTCTCATCATCAGGTTTTGTGGTGTAGAGGATATCCAGGTAAACAAAATTCCGCTCCGTTGTCCCGCCCCGGGCTATGACCTGTTTTACGGCACTCAGGTGTACCGGGAAAACAGTGATATTTCCGTCGGGCGGACGCAGGGACAATGTTGTACTGTTAAGCGGAAGGCTGTTTCCCAAGGCAGATAACAGGGAAGGTTGCAGCGACTTTACGGTAACCTGGTACCCGGTATTTGCCCGGAGTACAAGCCCGTTCGGGTATTCGCTGGTCTTGCCGTTGACATAATCGGATAAGGAATTCAGATCCAGCGTGGCATTCACGGCACGGGGTGACACCTTTAGCGAAAGCTGTTGCCCATCGGGAGGGGTCCCCGAAAGTTCGCCTATCTGTATCCGGTACACGTGTTCGGTAATTCCTATTACATTGTTGTACTGGTCGTAAGCCTTAAACTCCAGGGGTACATAAAAATTCGTCCAGTTGCCCAGGCTCCCGAGATAACTTCCTCCTTCCACGACAAAATTATATCTCATTTGCAGATCGTAATAACCGTTAGGACTGGAGGGTTTATTATAGAGAGGTACCGCAGACTGTGGCACCAAAAAAACTTCCTGGCCCTGTATCAGTTTAACATCAACCGGCATACCGATCTGGGCTACAGAAGGGACCGGCCCCGGTTCCATTTGTCCCAGGGTTGCCGAGGGCTGCAGACTGAGTTTCCCTTCCGGAAACACATGAGAACCTCCTGTCACCGCCTGCTTCAGCCTTACCGAAATTTTCCAGAGCGGCTCATCCAGGGAGCCGTTGGCCTCAAAGCGAAGGGTATATGCGTCGGAAGCCGTATTACCGGCATAAGAGGTTACCTGCATGTAATTATTGCTCCACGAAGAAAACCGGAGTCGCTGGGTCATCCCGCTCCACGGGTTCAAAAGCAAAATCACCACAGGTAGTATCTTATTCATAGGTAAAGGTTAGCTCTGCCATTTCCAGCAGATTATCATCTCCGTAATCCATAATCACCGAAGCTACATACTTTCCGTCCGAAAGTCCTTCGGGTAAGGGGATCACCATTTCGCGCCTGTATCCCGGCAGGGTGTAGAATACGACATGCGGCAAGGTTTCCTTTTTCCCGTTTCCCGTATTGACCAGGTCGGTATAGGCAATGCCATCGGTCCAGATATTGCCTTTATTCTCAAAAAAGAGATGTATGTTCCTGTTCTCCTTATCGTATTGCATATCGCAGATCTCAAGCTTTCTCTCTCCGGGCACATTTTTCCTGTAATACAGCTTGACCCCCGATCGAACGCTGACTTTAATCTTCCCTCCCTTTTCGTCCACATCATCTACGGGATTCATCTGGGTAACATACAGCATTGCCGTTCGCACCGGAATACTGTCGGTAACGGATTGCGGCGGACTGATACTGACATCGATCTCCCTTTTTTCACCGGGTTCCAGGGAAAAGTATGTGTCTTCGCGACGAATACCTATCCAGCCGGCACACGACAGGGACAGGCTGTCGGCAGGATACATCATATTCTCCCCCCTGAGATCATAGTCCCAGTCGCCAAGGCTTACCGCCAGCTCCAGCCTGTTTTTCGAACTCGCATTGGTGATCACTATACTCCCCGTTTTACTCTGCCCAGGCGCACTCTCGAAATAAAGCCGCGGCGGAGATACGGATATCCCCGTCTGCCCCGTCACTGCCGAGGTTAACAGTGTAAAAAGAAGGAACTGGAAAAATATTTTTTCTTTCACGTGAATAAACTCAAATTAAACTACTTGCAGACAAATGGGTTGAAGGTTATAACTGATAAATGGCTATTTCAAAGAGATTCACAGAGAGAATTCTCTACTTTGTATTTCGGGTTTATGGCTGGCAGGCGGGTTTATAATTCAACATTCCCCCCTACAAAAACTCCCCATCTCCAAACGCCACAAAGGCTTTATCCGCATCAGGATCACAACACTGTGAAACCAAAAAAGTGAGGCTGGAAAACGGCCTCACTTGATAAAAGTACTTTTCAACACAGACCTTCTGTTATTGTGCTACGATCGTATAGGTTACCGAAGTCGTATATACCGTCGGGTTCTGTCCTGCCACGTAATAATCGAGGTAAGCATTGGAATCACCTCCACGGTAGGTAATGTTAAAGTTTTTGTCTACTCCCCCGGAATTCGAGCTTATGATCGCCTGGTTATCAGCAGACAGCTGTCGTGCCGAATACTGTGCTTCCCCGGCAGGGTTGGAGCCGGCAGCAGCCTCAATTCTTACCGTATTGGCATTGAGATTGGCTTCTCCCCCGGTCAGGTGTGAACCACTGCTCTTTACCTTTACCTGAAAACCTCCCGTACTGTAAACGGTCAGGTGATCCTGTTTGGTTTCCGCAACACCGTTCTGATAATCCTCCTTGCTGTAATACTCCAGGTTGACCTCTTTCTGGGAAGGGTTTACCACCAGCGACTGTATGGGGTGCAGCTTGACATTCAGGGTAACATTGTCAGTGCTGTTTTCCTGTGCCTGTACACCGGCACCGAACAAAACTACTACAGCAGTAAAAAAGATCTTTTTCATTGTAACGTTTTTTAATGATTGTTTGAAATGAAACATTTATATATGTTTTTAAATATTTTATTACTTTTCTTTGTCCATTAATAAAGAAAAAAATATTTTCGTGAATTATCCTTTTTCTTCAGGATTCTCAGAAAAGCGGTACAAATCTCGGTCTTTTCAGCGTAAAAAATTTGTAGTTTTTTACAATATCCTTGTGCTTTTTTACCTCCTTAAAAACCGCTAATTCATTGAAAAATAAAGCAGTATAGTCGTTCAACGGCAAAAGATGTCATTTCGTCTAAAAAATGCCTTTTTCACAGTAATAATTTTTTTTTACCATTGTGAAATGTTATTATTATTGCATGAATTTTCTTTACCCCCCTTTCGCCCTGAGAATAAATCACAAAAAGAACCCCGGCTTATGAAGGTTGCCAAAGTGACCCGACAACTTATTGAAAATGGTTTCAGTACCTGCACGCTCAAATCGATACTTAAAGAACTGGATGGTGAACTTGTGGGAAACACCTTGAAATACTTTTGTATTCTAAGGGCTACCAGGGCATTTTCGGTATATATAGACCTGAGACTCTACCATATCCCGCAGGATCATCTCGTCTTTCTCCGCCCTGGAAGAGACCTGCAGTTTATAGACCCGGAGCACCAGGATATATATGCCCTGACCTTTACCTCCGATTTTCACGAAAGAGCAGCCATTGATATTCACCTTCTCCACTCCGGTCTTTTTTTCGACAAAGAACCGCATATAGTACCGTCCATAGGTTCGGAGGCAGATTTCAACAAACTTATAGTAGACCGGATGGCCCTCTTCACCTCTAAGGAAAAAGCATTCTACAATACGGTGGTCCACAATTGTATAGAAGCACTGATACTGGACGGGCTGTTGCACATAAAAACAGATAAAGGGGCCCGAAAATCCTTTTCCGAGATCAGTACCATAGACCATTTCAAGGTATTGCTGGAAAGGCATTACAAGGAAGATCGCCGGGTCGAATTCTATTCGGAGCTCCTGGAAATATCTCCCAGGAAACTCTCGGGGATATGCGAGCGTATTCTCGGAAAAAATGCCAAAAAAATCATTACGGAACGCGTGCTTAAAGAAACTGTAAAACTCCTGAACAATTCAGATATGAATATTGCGGAAATCACTTACGACCTGGGATTCAGCGACGAAGGATACTTCAGCAATTTTGTCAAGAAGCATACCGGAAAATCGCCGAAAACAATCAGGGAAACCAACAGTAAAAGCACTTCTTCCAAGCTCATTCTCTGACTGCTCTCTACCTCCCCCGAATCACATGTGTACCAACCTCAAAATTTATTATCTTTACCCCTGGAAATACAAACACACGGCAACCCCGGGCTTTTGTGTTTTTCAAAACGCAGATCACTATGCATGCACCTTTATTTTTCCTGGGAAATATCCCCTGGTGGGGATGGATCCTGATCTTTCTCGCCCTGGTAGCCATTCGCGATATATTTATCCAGAGAGCCCATACCATAAGCCACAATTTCCCCATCGTGGGGCACCTGCGTTATTTTCTGGAAAGCATAGGCCCCGAGCTCCGGCAGTACCTGGTTGCCAACAACCGTGAAGAACTGCCCTTTAACCGTACCGAGAGAGGGTGGATATACGCTTCGGCAAAGAATGAAAACAACTATGAGGGGTTCGGTACCGACCAGGACATCTATGCCCAGCAGTACATTTTTGTGAACAATGCACTTATCCCCTATAAACTCAGGGAAGACCATCCGAATTATTCCGACAAGTACTTCCTGCCCTGCGCCAAGGTAATGGGGCAGTATCACAACAGGAAAAAATTATTTCGCCCCGGATCAGTGGTCAACATTTCGGCCATGAGTTTCGGTTCTCTCTCGGCACGTGCCGTAGAATCGCTGAACCGCGGGGCAAAAAAGACGGGGGCCTATCACAATACCGGTGAAGGCGGGCTATCTCCTTATCACGCTCACGGGGCCGATATCATTTTCCAGATCGGTACGGGATATTTCGGCGTTCGGGACGAGCACGGGAACTTTTCCATGCCAAAGCTCAAACGGCTGGTCGAGGAGAAATCTTTTGTCCGGGCTATAGAAATAAAACTGTCGCAGGGGGCAAAACCCGGAAAAGGCGGAGTTCTTCCCGCCAAAAAGATCACTTCGGAAATTTCGGAGATCAGGCATGTACCTATGGGTAAGGATGTCATTTCCCCGGCCTCGCATACCGCTTTTTCAACGATAGAGGAACTCGTAGGCTTTGTAGAAAAAATAGCCGGGGAAACCGGGCTTCCGGTAGGGATAAAGGCAGCCATAGGTAAACTGGACCAATGGCATGAACTGGCACGATTGATGAAAGAGACCGGAAAAGGTCCCGATTTTATCACCATAGACGGGGGCGAAGGCGGGACAGGCGCTGCACCTCCCAGCTTTGCAGACCATGTATCCCTGCCCTGGGTGTACGGCTTCAGTGATGTTTACAGGATATTCAAGGAAATGGATATTGCCGACAGGATAGTGTTTATCGCCAGTGGAAAACTCGGTTTTCCGGCAAAAGCAGCTATGGCCTTTGCCATGGGAGCCGATTGTATTAACGTAGCCCGGGAGGCCATGATGAGTATAGGCTGTATCCAGGCGCAGGCCTGCCATACCAACAGATGTCCCAGCGGGGTGGCTACCCAGAACAAATGGTTGCAGAGAGGTATTGATGTTCCGCTGAAATCGGACCGCCTGGCACAGTATTTCGACACTTTCAGAAAGGAACTGCTCGAAATAACCCATGCCTGCGGTTATGAACATCCCTGCCAGTTTACCATGTATGATGTGGACGTCAGTGTGGGAGACCGCAACCTTACCCAGACCCTTGCGGCAACCTATAAATACAACAAGGTAAAAGTACCTTTCGAAAACATGCAGCAACTCAAAGACTGCCCATATCTCGGTGGCAGGGACCGTGAGATACATTGAAGCCCCCCTCAATAACCTAATAACTCAATAACTTAATCCCTGCCCCCTCATATCTTCCCCGTTCTCCCGAGGATATACAGCAGGACAATAGGCAGGGCCAGCAAGCCTGTCATCAGGGGGTCCTGAACGGCCAGGCCGGGGTAAAAGGCCAGGGTAAGCACATATCCTCCCACGGCACCGCCAAAATGTGCCGTATGCCCTATATTGCCCACCCTGTTTTTCATTCCGTAAATGGAATACAGCAGGTACCCTATCCCGAAGAGATAGGCAGGAATGGGAATGGGAATAAAAAAGAAATAAAGGCTCATTCCGGGATTGAGCAGTATGGCCGAATAAATCACTCCCGTTACCGCACCGCTGGCCCCGACAGCACTGTATTCGTCTTCATTCCGGTGAAACTGGAAAGAGAGCAGGTTGCCCGCCAGCAGGCTTCCCAGGTATATGACCAGGAACTGTACGTTGCTGAAGTGGAACATGACCACCGGAGCAAAGAAATAAAAGGTAAGCATGTTAAAAAGCAGGTGGGTAAAATCGACGTGGAGGAACCCCGAAGTAAACATGCGTAATTTTTCACCTTTCTTTATGGCCCGTATGTGGAATTTGTAGCGTTCGAAAAACGACAGGTCGTTAAACCCTTTTATCGACACCAGTACATTGGCAGCGATCACAGCAATCATAACCAAGTTCAGATCATTCATCAGATATCCTGTTTGAAACCTTATGTGCCCAAATATAATTATATTTGCCGGAAATTCTACGAGATTGTCATGCAGCTTCTGGTTTTCATAATGGCCTATCCCCTTCTGTGGTGCATTTCCCTGCTCCCCTTCCGGTTGCTATACCTCCTGTCCGACCTGTTATACTTCGTGGTATACAGGGTTGTAGGCTATCGCAGGAAAACCGTGAGAAGCAATATCGAACTCGCACTCCCGGAACTTTCCCCCGCCGAAAGGCTGGCCATAGAGAAAAAGTTTTACCATCACCTGACAGACCTTTTCCTGGAAATGATAAAAACCTTGTCCGTATCTGTCGAAACGATTGAAAAGCGATTTGTATATACCAATATGGAGGTCCTGCGCAATATCGAGGATCAAAAAAGTATCATCCTCATGTTTCCCCATTACGCAGGCTGGGAATGGACCGTGTCACTCAACGCCCGGGTATCTTCGGAAGGATATGCCGTATACAAGCGTATCCGGAACCCTTATTTTGATCGTATGGTAAAAAAAATACGGGGAAAGTTCGGCACTATACTCATCGAAACCCGTGAAGTCATAAGGGTAATCCGCCGAAACCAGCACAAAAATATTCCTTCGATATACGCTTTTCTCAGCGACCAGTCACCACTGATGAGCAAGGCCATATACTGGCAGGATTTCATGGGAATTAAGGTACCGGTACATGTCGGGGCCGAAATACTGGCCAAACGCACCGGCCTGGCGGTAATCTACCTGCGTATGGAAAAACTTAAAAGGGGGTATTACCAGGCTACTTTCGTACCATTGAGCACAGCACCGGAAACCATACCCGATTACGGCATTACCGACCTCTTTCTTCAGGAAGTGGAAAAACAGATCCGCAAAGCTCCCGAATACTATTTCTGGACCCACAAAAGGTGGAAACACAGGAATAAGGCTCCGCAACAATAGCCCGGTAACAGAAATTTAAAAGGTGATCTCGTTCCAGGAACCCGCATAAACCGGGGCTACCTTGTTCAGGGAATTCTTAAGACTGACCACATCAACTTTGGGACCGCCGGAAAATACATTGATGATCTCTTCTTTTTTAGCATCGAAGAATACCTGGAGCAAAAAGGAATTGGGCCTGGTCGAGTTGACGCGTTCCAGGAACTTGAAGGATCTGGCCATGGATTCCTTGCCCGCTGCCGGATCGTCGGTCATGCGGTCGAGCCCCATGCGGTGGTATTCGTACAGTGCGGTGCGATAGCTCTTGAAAGGATTGGACAACAGGTTGTCGATAAGCCCCCACCTGCTCTTGTTCCCGTCTGCCTGTTTCCATCCCGAAAAATTGCTGCTCTGTGCCAGGTTAACGATATTCCGGGCCTGTCCGTAGAATTCGGTCCCTCCCTCCGGGGCAAAGGTATCGGCGTCCAGCCCGAGAATGACATATACGTAATAGGTCACCACCGAAACCAGGTTCGACTCAAAGGTATTGGGATTAAAATAAAGGGGCTGGAACTCCATATACTGAAAATCGAACCGGGTGTCCCTGAAATTGAAAACGGGAGACTCATAGGCTGTATTGTAAACCGGTCTCGACGACTGTACCTGTATGGTAGCGCCGAAACGATCAGACTCGTAACCGGTTATTGTCAGATACATACTGCAGTTCACCCTTTCCTGCCGGGCGTACTCCCGACTGGTCCACTTCGTCTTGTTCACATAATCATTAAGGGCCTTTTCAAGAGTTTCAAAAACCTGTTTATTCGTCTGTGCCACCTGGTCGGCATCCACGACAACCCTGCAATTGAGCTCCTGGGCATAAAGCAGGGCACATACGGGGAATAACATACACCAACATAGTAAGACCACATTTTTTCTCATACGAATAACCTTAGGTTTCTTATATATAGCAGGTTGCCGGCTACAGGTTTATAATTTACAGAAATGTCATTCAGAGCGAAGCGCAGCGTAGTCAAGATATCTCTATCCCGGTTCTCCGGCCTATTTCCCTGAAAATATCCAGGGCCACTTCCGTCTTGGGTTTCAGTTCAAACGGGGTCATGTGCCGGTCCCGGTCTATAAAAGTAATCTTATTTGTGGATTTCCCAAAACCTGCCCCTTCGTCTCTCATGGAATTCAGCACAATGGCATCCAGGTTTTTCCTCTGAAGTTTTTCGAGGGCATGCTCTGTTTCACGATCCGTTTCCAGGGCAAACCCTACCAGGAACTGGTGTTTCTTTATGTTCCCCAGCGAAGCCAGAATATCTTTTGTAGGTTCCAGGGTCAGCGTCAGCGAAGCATCTTTTTTCTTGATCTTGCTGTCGGTTACCACAGCAGGACGGTAATCGGATACGGCCGCGGCCAGTATGGCAATATCGGCATGGTCAAAAGCACGGTGTACAGCGATATACATCTCTTCGGCGCTTGTGACCCTTACGGTATCGATACGGGAATGATCTGCAGACAGCGAAGAGGGGCCCAGCACCAGCGTAACCTCTGCCCCGAGACCGGCCGCAGCCTGTGCGAGTGCCATTCCCATCCTGCCTGACGAGTGATTCCCGATAAAGCGTACCGGATCTATGGCTTCGTAGGTAGGTCCTGCCGTAATGAGCACCTTTTTACCGTAAAGAGGCAACGATTGCAGAATATGGTCTTCCATAAAACCCACGATCTCTGCGGGTTCTTCCATACGTCCCTCTCCTGTCAATCCACTGGCCAGTTCACCATGTCCGGCAGGAATGATCACATTGCCAAACCCCTGCAGGGTCTTGAACGTGTTTCTTGTGGAAGGGTGTTTATACATGTCCAGATCCATCGCAGGGGCGATGTATACCGGGCATTTGGCAGAGAGATAGGTAGCGAGAAGAAAATTATCGGAAACCCCGTTGGCCATCTTTGCCATCGTATTGGCCGTTGCAGGGGCCACAATCATGTAATCGGCCCACAGCCCCAGCTCGACGTGGTTATTCCATAACTCACTTTCCCTTTCCTTGTCCGTAAACTTGGAGAGTACCGGGTTTCTGGACAGGGTGGACAGGGTAAGCGGAGTAACAAACTCCCTGGCATTTTCGGTCATGACCACCCGTACCTCCGCACCCGCCTTTATAAAAAGCCTTACGAGAAAAGCAGTCTTATAAGCGGCAATGCCCCCGGTTATGCCTAAAAGGATTTTCTTGCCGCTTAACACCGACATATCGCTATGCTTCCTTTTCGGTATCCCTGTAGTAAATCTTGTCGTTCAGCCACTCTTCTACGGCAATGGCGTGAGGTTTGGGAAGTTTTTCGTAGAACTTGGATACCTCTATCTGCTCCTTGTTCTCGAAAATTTCCTCGAGGCTGTCGGTATAGGTAGCAAACTCCTCCAGTTTTTCGATCAGCTCCTTCTTGATCTCCGCATTGATCTGTGTTGCCCTCTTGGCAATGATCGATATGGCCTCGTAGATGTTCTCCGTAGGGGCATCTACCTTATTCTTGTCAAGGGTAATGGTAGAAACCGGGGCTTCTGTTTTTCTCAAATTGCTCATTGCACTCTTCTTATTTGCTAAATTGTTGTAATTCTTCTTCCACTGTTGCCATCATCTTGTCGGCTTCACCGGTATACTGTGTTTCAGGATAATACCGCTTTAAGGTATTATATGCATCCCTGGTATCATTATAGCGTTCTTCCTGCAGGACATATATACTGTTTACTGCCAGGTTATAGGATGACAGCATACGGTAGTACATCGCATCTTCCCGGTATACCGTGCCCGGATAATTGGACAGAAAATTGTCCAGGGACTTGATCGCCGCCTTGTAATCCTTGATACGGTTGTACTGTTTGGCTATTTCCAGGTCCTTTTTTTCCAGTTTGGACCTCAATTCCCTGATCAGTACATTGGCATCGTCCAGGTATTCCGAATCCGGATAACTGTTTATGAACAGTTGCAGTTTATCCAGTGCCGTATTGGTTTCTGTCTGGTCGAGGCTGTATTTGGGAGACAGCATATAATAACTCCGGGCCCCGAGGAACGCGGCTTCTTCTGCCTTGTCACTTCTCGGGTAGGACTTTGAGAACCTGTCGAACTGATAGGCAGCCAGGTAATAGTCCTTGGTCTGGTAATATGCGTTGGCGTGAAAATACACCACCCTCTCCCCCTGTGGTTTGCCTGCGTACTGGGGGACGATCTGTTCAAAAAGCCGGTTGGCCTTTTTGTAATCTCCCTTCTCGTAAAGCTTCTCCGCCAGATCGTATTTTACTTTGGTATCTTCGCTTTTCAGAGCTTTCTGAAACTCGCTGCACGAACCCAGCAAAGCCGCAGTGATTGCAATATACAAAAATCTTTTCATGAATAATCGCCTGGTTTTTAGTGACCTTTCACCTGAACACCCATCACGGCATCTACCGCTAAAATGAGCGGCAAAATTAGCCAATAATCGGATAATACAAAACTAATTATCGCCGAAGATACAATTTAGCGGTATTCCCGGAAAGAATACGGGACTAATTTTAACCATATTTTAGAGTTTTGTAGTTCTTAGTTGTTAGTTCGTAGTTTCAACTGGTTGCTGGTTTGCAGGATGGGCAAGATCAATGTCATTCAGACCGTAGGGAAGAATCTCAACCCCAGATCAAAGGGGCTTCAACAGTATAACCCGAAAGCCCGGGGATTCTTCGACTGCGCTCAGGATGACAGTTCACAATACCGCCATCCCCGGAACTCTGAACTCCGAACCGGATTCGTGTTACACCAACCAGGAACTAAACCAGCCTCACATTTTGCTCCACAAAGGCAACAATACGGGCCTGCAGGTCATTGTCGGCTTTTACCAGAGGTAATCTTACCGTATCCCTGCACAGTCCGAGGGCCTTGAAGACCGCCTTGATCCCGGCAGGATTGCCCTGTTCAAAGGCCATGTCCACCATATCCATCAGGTTGTAATGAATGTCGTATGCTTCGCGGGCCGCCCCCTCAAGTCCGAGACGTACCATCCGGGAAAACTGTTCCGGAACACCCTGCCCTATTACCGAAATAACCCCTGCCCCTCCGGCGAGCACCATGGGTAAGGTAAGCATATCATCCCCGGAGATCACCAGGAAATCTTCAGGCTTATCCTTTATAAGCCGCATCGCCTGTACGATATCACCGGCTGCTTCTTTTATCCCGATAATATTATCCAGCCCGGCCAGTCTCAGTACCGTGTCCGGCAGCATGTTGGAAGCCGTACGCCCCGGCACGTTATACAGGATAACCGGTAGCGGGGAAGCTTGTGCAACTGCTTTGAAATGCTGATATATCCCTTCCTGTGTAGGCTTGTTATAATAAGGAGATACCGAAAGAACAGCGTCAAAACCGGAAAGACCGGAGGCCTGCAGTTCGTTTATCACACCGGCCGTATTATTACCTCCTACTCCGAGTACCAGGGGAAGCTTCCCCGCATTGGCCCTGATCACAGTCTGTTTCACAACCTCCTTTTCCTCGCTGCTCAAAGTCGCACTTTCTGCCGTAGTCCCCAAAACTACGAGATAGTCGATCCCTCCCTCTATACAGTGGTTTACCACACCTTCAAGTGCCGTAATGTCCACATCGTTGTCCTCGTTAAACGGGGTTATCAACGCCACCCCCGTACCTGTGAATTTTGACATCCTAAATCTTATTTAATATGGTCAGATATTTTACTAACTCTCTTTTAAACTCCGGAAAATTTTCCGGACTAACATTAATGATCAAATCGTTCATCTTTTCATACACCCCGGCAAGCCCGGCCCGGAAAGAACTCCCGATCCCCGTGGAAGCCAGCGCCAGGACCGGGGAAGCAACGCTGTAATAATTCAGCAACAGGTCGTAATGCCTGTCCTTCATTCCCGAATATCCCTCATGGCGTATTTTCCCCTTCCATCCCAGGTCGGTTTTCCTCATAACGGGAATACCCGGACTCTCATAAGCATTGTTCTTCCCGCTAAATCCCAATATGTGAAAATGCTCCGGGTCCACTTCCAGACTGTGCGATAAGCCCCGCAGTGCCTCCACATCATCAAATTCGTCAAGATTTACCAGACAGGCCACCGAAGATATTCTCTTCGCCTCCGAAGTGCCCTTCGGACCCGTGGGATATGCCAGTTTTTTTTTAAGAATTTTATAGGCGGCTTTCTCCTTATATTTCTTAAAAAACATATACCTTAGCTTTGTTCTGCAAATGTAATACATTACCATGCACAAAAACACCGGTATAGCACAACTTAATAACATAAAAATAACACATTTTGTTATTTTCATAACTTTCACTTTACTTTTATCCTGCAAACAGGAGTCTTCTGTTACAAAAAAACAGATTCTTCGTATTGAAGGCAAGGAGATCAATATCAACGACAGCATAGCGTCAGACACCTCGATCGACAGCTTTGTACGGCCCTACCGCGACCATATAGACCAGGACCTGAAGGCCCCTCTCGCTTACAACCCCTATAAACTGGATAAATCTGACGGAGCGCTCAATACTGCTATCGGGAACCTGATGGCCGATGTGGTCATGCAAAAAGCCGGTGATATTTTTAAACGGAGAACGGGCAAGGATGTGGACGGCGTCCTTTTAAATTTCGGAGGAATAAGGGCGGCCATTCCCCCCGGCCACGTCACGGCAAGAACGGGGTACGAGATCATGCCTTTCGAAAATGCAATGGTAGTACAGGAACTCAGCGCTGCCAAAATGGAAGAAATGGCCGGCTACCTGGCCGCAAACCAGACGGCACACCCCATAAGCGGCTTCCAAATCAGGCTTGACGGGCAGGGAAACTTAAAAAATTTCCTCGTAGGCGGAAAGCCCCTGGACCCGGACAGGAGTTACTATATCGCTACCTCCGATTACCTGATGAACGGCGGGGATAATATGAATTTTTTCCTGGACGCCCTCAGTTCCACCCCCCTGGATTACCGCATACGCAATGCGATGATCGATTATTTTTCTGAAACAGATACCATCCGGACCCAAAGAGACGACCGGTATACCAGGGAAATAAGTCTATATCACCGGAAACCAGATAACAAATACCGGGGTACAGACGTTATATAAATCCCGGGATGAAATTCCCCTAAAAAAACCGACCTCGCAAAGTGCTGCGTATTTCAATACAAATACAGAGTTCACCCAGTGAATAAAAGAACATATTATGATACAGCTCACCGATATTCTACTCTATATACTTCCGGCAGCAATCACCGGACTCGTCGCGTATTATTTCTTCGCCCAGTTTGTAAAAAACGAACAGCTGAAACGGCGGTTTCTCTTGCAGCGGGAGGCACAGAAGCACACTTTTCCCATCAGGCTACAGGCCTATGAACGCATGGCACTTTTCCTGGAACGCACAGACCCGGTCAAACTGTTGTTACGGGTAGTGCCTTCCCGCAGTATGAACACCGCAGAATATGAAGCCCTGCTCATCAGGAGTATCGAAGAAGAATACGACCATAACCTTTCGCAGCAGATCTATATGAGCGACCAGTGCTGGAGCATTATAAAAACTGCAAAAAACAGTACCATACAACTCATCAGAAAGGCCAGCATGACGGCCCAGCCGGATTCGCCGGAAAAACTCCGGGAGGTCATACTCAGTGAAATGATGGACAAAACCTCCCCTTCGGCAACCGCCCTGCAATTTATAAGAAAAGAGGTGAGGGATTTCATGAATTAAACCCCGCTTATTTTCTCCCGGCTTCGTACCTTTGTCCCGCAGGCCGTCTTATCGCTCCCGGCAGGGAGAGGAAAGTCCGGACACCACAGCGCAGCGTAGCGGGTAACACCCGTCGTCCCGATACCGGGAAAGGACCAGTGCAACAGAAAGTATGTACAGGTAAGGCTGTAGTGAAATCAGGTAAACTCTACGCGGTGCAACGCCATGTATACCGGCATCAGAGGGTTGCGCGCCCGAATCGCCCCGGGCGAGTGCCGGAGGGTAGGCGGTTAGAGATACCGGGCAACCGGTATCCCAGATAAATGATAAGACACGACAGAATCCGGCTTACAGGCCTGCATTTTTTTACAAGGGGCATATTGGAAGTAGGAGAACCCCGGGCTTCCGGCTTCGAACTACCAACCAGGCACTAAAAAAGCCCGGAAGACAAATACCGGTCGCCCCGGTCACATATGATGGTCACGATAACCCCCTTATCCAGCGTTTCCGCCAGTTTTAATGCTGCACATACCGCTCCCCCGCTGCTCATTCCCGCAAAAACCCCTTCTTCACGGGCCAGCCTCCGGGTCATTTCTTTAGCCTCCTCCTCGCTCACTTCTATGATGCTATCCACTCTTTCGGGGTCAAAGATCTTCGGCAGGTATGCCTCCGGCCATTTCCGTATTCCAGGAATACTGGAATCATCTGTGGGCTGCACTCCGACGATGGTGATGTCCGGGTCCTGTTCTTTCAGATAGGCAGAGGTCCCCATAATGGTTCCGGTTGTTCCCATGGCCGACACAAAATGCGTTATTTCCCCGTTGGTGTCTCTCCATATCTCCGGACCGGTGGTCTTGTAATGCGCTTTCCAGTTATCATCATTGCCAAACTGATTGAGCGATACATACCCTTCCTCATCCACTTTTTTCTCCGCATAGTCCCGCGACCCTTCAATACCGGCATCTGAAGGGGTAAGCGTTACCTTTGCCCCGTATGCCCGCATGGTCTGTACCCGTTCCCTGGTAGAATTTTCCGGCATTACGAGTTCGATGTCCAGGTGGAACAAACCGGCAATCATGGCCAGGGCTATCCCCGTATTCCCGCTGGTGGCCTCTATAAGTTTTGTTTCCTTATCTATATCTCCGCGCTCCAGGGCACTCTTTATCATATTATAAGCCGCCCGGTCCTTAACACTTCCCCCGGGATTATCTCCTTCCAGTTTCAGCAACAGCTTTACCGCTTTGCCCGGTATCAAGGTTGTCGTTGCCACCAGGGGGGTGTTCCCTATATTTTCAAGTAATGTTTTGTACATATATTCTGTTTTATATATAGAACTCGTCTTGAGTTATTATAATTTGCTGCAAATCCCTGTTTATTCCCGTCAAAAAGACAAGGCCCTCCGGCCATCTTCGAGCTCTTCCATATAGATATCCACCGCATCTTCGGGCAGTAGTCCCCCTATTTTTTCCGGCCACTCTATAAAAAGCCAATCACCGGAATAAAGATATTCCTCCACGCCCATGTCCAGGGCCTCGGTTTCATCTTCTATCCGGTAAAAATCAAAATGATAGACCGGTAGTCCATCTTTGTCCCGGTATTCATGTACCAGCCCGAAAGTGGGGCTTCCTGTCATATCCCCCACACCGAGTTTAAGAGCCATGGCTTTGATAAGGGTGGTCTTTCCCACTCCCATATCCCCGTGAAACAGAAGGGTCTTTCCACGTGCCTCTCCCAGGACCCGGGAGGCGACAGCCTCTATCTCCCGCAATGAATAAAGGATCTTTTCCACACAAATAAATTTTAATTATTCCTGTATTAAGGTTGAAGGTTACAGGTTGCAGGTTTAAAGTTGCAAAACCTGTAACCTTCAACTTTTAACCTGTCCCCCCCCCGGGGGGCTATCTCGGTTCCAGCACTACAAAAGGCACGATCATTTCTTCAAGGGATATTCCCCCGTGCTGATAGGTGTTCCGGTAGTATCCCACATAGTGATTGTAGTTGTTCGGGTACGCAAAGAAAAGATCGTCCTTGGCAAAAATAAAAGAACTGCTCATATTTATGGAAGGAAGATGAATATCTCCCGGGCGTTTTACGGCAAAAACATCCTTGTTCTCATAAGACAGGCTTCTTCCTGTCTTATACCTCAGGTTCAGGCTGGTTTCCTTATCACCGATTACTTTCGACGGGTTCTTTACATTGATCGTACCGTGGTCGGTAGTGATAATGAGTTTGAACCCGAGTTGCTGAGACTGCTGAATGATCTCCAGTAAGGGAGAATTCCTGAACCAGCTCTGGGTAAGCGACCGGTAAGCCTTATCGTTGGATGCGAGTTCCTTAATAACCTCCATCTCGGTCTTTGCATGAGAGAGGATATCGACAAAATTATACACGATCACGGTAAGGTCGTTCCCTTTCTGCGATTTGAAATTCTGTGCCAGCTGTTTCCCTGCCCTCAGGCTGGATATCTTGTGATATTCCCACTTGACATCCAGTCCCAGCCTGCGTATCTGCTCATTGAGAAAATCTGCCTCATACAGGTTCTTCCCTCCTTCATCGGTATCGTTTTTCCATAATTTCGGATACAGCTTTTCCATTTCCACAGGCATTAAGCCCGAGAAAATGGCATTGCGCGCATATTGCGTAGCCGTAGGGAGGATACTGCAGTATGGCTTCTCACTCTTTTCCTTGTAATGTATATTAATGGTATCGGAAATGGCCAGCCATTGATCGTATCTCAGGTTATCGATAACCACCATCAGGGTCGGCGCCTTTTTTTCAAGTTCGGGCAACACCAGCTCACGGAACAGGGTATGTGACATCACGGGGCTTTCTTCTCCCGAAAACCAGCCGGGATAATTTTTTTCGACAAATTTCCCGAACTGGGTATTGGCTTCTGTCTTCTGGGACTCCAGGATCTCAACCATCCCTATATCCTCTATGTTTTCCAGTTCCAGCTCCCAGTAAAGCAGCCTCTTGTACAGTTCCACCCAGTCTTCATACGTATTGGCCATGGCCATATCCATGGCTATCTTCCGGAATTCCTGCTGGTAACTGGCGGTAGTCTTTTCCGAGACCAGCCTGGAATGGTCCAGGTTTTTTTTGAGCGACAGCAATATCTGGTTCGGGTTGACAGGCTTTATGAGATAATCGGCTATTTTCGAACCTATGGCTTCCTCCATCAGGTATTCTTCTTCGCTCTTCGTGATCATTACCACAGGTACATTAGGCCGTTTGGCCTTGATTTCCGTAAGGGTTTCCAGGCCCGAAAGTCCGGGCATGTTCTCATCCAGAAAAATAATATCGTAATTATTGCGGTCCACATCTTCAATGGCATCGGCCCCGCTCTGGCATGTGGTAATGTCATAATTCTTTTTCTCCAGAAAGAGGATATGTGGTTTCAACAGGTCAATTTCATCATCTACCCACAGTATTTTTATGTTACTCATATGCTTATATTTGTATTTTTACATCATTTATGTCAAACACCGGTAACGGCCTCCCGACTTTGCGGTTTACAGGTCCGTGCTCAAAACAAACGTATGCAACGCACCAATAAACTCAAAATATTTAACGACCCAATTTACGGATTTATTACCATTCCCAACACCCTGGTTTTTGATCTGATCGAACACCGGTATTTTCAGCGGTTGCGGAGAATATCCCAGATGGGCCTTTCCTACCTCGTATATCCCGGAGCACACCATACCAGGTTCCACCATGCCATGGGCTGTATGCACCTGATGCAAAAAGCGATACAAACCCTTCGTTTTAAGAAAATTGAGATCTCTGAAGAGGAAGAAGAAGCCCTGCTCGTAGCCATATTGCTGCACGATATAGGTCACGGACCCTTTTCACATGCCATGGAACACAGCATCGTGGAAAATGTGAGCCACGAACAGATCTCACTGCTGTTCATGGAAGAGCTCAACCGTGATTTTAACGGAAGTTTAACGTTGGCTATCAAGGTTTTTCGCGGACAGTATCACCGGAAGTTTATGCATCAGCTTATTTCCAGCCAGCTCGATATCGACCGTACCGACTATCTGAAACGGGATAGTTTTTATACCGGGGTAGCAGAGGGCAACATCAATTCCGAAAGGCTCATTTCCATGCTGAATGTGGTAGACAATGAGCTGGTCATTGAAGAAAAGGGGATTTATTCCGTAGAAAAATTCCTGGTTGCCAGGAGACTGATGTACTGGCAGGCCTACCTTCACAAGGCCGGGATCGCAGCAGAACAGCTGCTTATAAGGGTACTGAAAAGGGCTAAGGAACTGGTTTCGGAAGGAGTAACCCTGAAATCGAGCACTGCCCTGGAATACTTTCTGAAGAACAAGGTAGACCTCGACAATTTTTCCACCCCTGTACTCGAAATATTTTCAAGACTTGACGATTACGATATCATCTCGGCCATGAAAGAATGGCAGTTTCACGAAGACTTCGTCTTGTCCCGCCTCTGCAGCATGATACTGAACAGGGACCTGCTCCGGATTAAATTCCGCAAAAAGCCGGTCTCCGGGAAGAAGCTGGAGAAACACACCCGGCTTTTCATGGACGAATTTGACGTTTCCGACCGGGTAGCACGGTATTTTGTATTTACCGGGCAGGTGGAAAACATCGCTTACAGCATCGATCAGGAGAACATCAGGATACTCACCAAGGCAGGCAAGGTTTCCGACGTGGAAAAAGCATCCGACCTGCTCAACATCAAGGCCTTGTCCAGGGCGGTCACCAAATATTTTATCTGCTACCCCAAGCAGGAGAACAGTATGGCCGGGATCAGCCCGCACCCTTAGAAAGGCCGCTGTTTTCCTTAAATCATCCGGAACGGGCATACCTTGCTTTACCTGGTAAAAACCGGCGTGTTTTAAGGATTTCCCCATTAACTCAACACCCCGGTAACTTGATATTTACTTTTTTTATACTTTTGCAGGAATGAAATTTACAGCAAGTCAAATAGCAGGTATATTAGAAGGTGATGTCGTCGGAAACCCGGATGTCGAGGTTTCAAAGCTGGCCAAGATCGAGGAAGGGACGGAGGGCGACCTCACTTTTCTGGCCAACCCCAAGTACACATCATATATATATACCACAAAGGCCTCCGTTACGATAGTAAACAAGGACTTCGAGGCCGAATCGGAACTTTCCACCACCCTGATAAAGGTGGAGGATGCCTATAAATCCTTTTCCAGGCTGTTGGAATACTACAATCAGGTAAAGCTGAACAAAACCGGTATTGAGCAGCCTTCCTATATTTCGGAGACCGCTTCGCACGGGGAAAACATTTACCGGGGCGCTTTTTCCTATATAGGTGAAAATGTGCGTATAGGCCACAACTGCAAGATATACCCCAATGCCTATATCGGTGACAATGTGACCCTGGGGAACGATGTCGTCGTATTTGCGGGCGCCCGGATCTATTCGGAAACAGTGATCGGAAATCATTGTATCATACACAGCGGGGCCGTTATCGGAGCAGACGGTTTCGGTTATGCCCCTGACGGGAACGGGGCGTATTCGAAGGTGCCCCAGACGGGAAATGTAATACTGGAAGATTATGTAGATATCGGTGCCGGAACAACCATCGACAGGGCTACACTGGGATCTACCGTTATACGCAGAGGTGTAAAACTGGACAACCAGATACAGATTGCCCACAATGTGGAAATCGGCGAAAATACGGTAATTGCAGCCCAGACCGGCATTGCCGGTTCTACAAAAATAGGACGCAACTGCATGATAGGAGGCCAGGTAGGTATTGTAGGCCACCTCACCATTGGAAACCGGGTTAAGGTACAGGCCCAGTCGGGAATCACCCGGAATGTTCAGGACGATGAAACACTACAGGGGTCGCCGGCCTTTAACCTCAGTGACTACAACAAGTCGTATGTCCATTTCAAGAATCTTCCCAAATTAGTACAAACTATTCATCAATTCGATAAAAAACGGAACGATAATGAGTAATGCCAGAGTTGCCAAGCAACGTACCATTGCAAAAGAAGTAACGCTCCAGGGTGTAGGTCTTCACACGGGGCATGAAGTTACCATGACCTTTAAAGCTGCTCCAGAAAACCACGGTTATGCCTTTAAGCGCATTGACCTGGAAGGCTGCCCCGTCATAGAAGCAGATGCCAATTATGTGGTCAATACCCAACGGGGAACCAATCTCGAGAAAAAAGGGGTGAAAATACACACCTCCGAACACGTACTGGCTGCATTGGTAGGACTGGAAATAGACAACGTTCTGATTGAGCTCAATGCCCCGGAGCCGCCCATCATGGACGGGTCTTCCAAGTTTTTCGTGGAGGCGCTCGAAAGTGCGGGGATCGTAGAACAGGACGCAGAGCGGGAAGAATATATTGTCAAGGACGTTATTTCGTATACGGATGAAGAGACCGGAAGTGAGATCACGGTAATCCCCGCAGAGGAATACCAGGTCACTGCCATGGTCGATTTCGGCACCAAAGTCCTGGGAACACAGAACGCCACGCTGAAACACCTTTCCCTGTTCAAGAAAGAAATATCAAATGCCAGGACCTTCAGCTTTCTCCACGAGATCGAAACACTGCTGGAACACGGGCTTATCAAGGGAGGAGACCTCAACAATGCGATCGTATATGTAGACAAGGAACTCTCCAGGGATACCATGGAAAAACTGAAAGTCGCCTTTAACAAGGAATCCATTTCCGTAAAGCCGAACGGTATTCTCGACAACCTGACCCTGCACTACCCCAACGAGGCGGCCAGGCATAAACTACTGGACGTTATCGGCGACCTCGCCTTGGTAGGCACCCGTATCCGGGGAAAGGTTATCGCGAACAAGCCCGGGCATTTTGTAAACACCCAGTTTGCAAAAAAACTGTCGAAAATGATCAAGATCGAAAAGCGCAACAAGGTACCGCAATACGACCTTAACCAGGTTCCCCTGATGGACGTTACCGCCATCATGCAAAAACTGCCGCACAGGCCTCCGTTTCTGCTTGTAGACAAGATACTGGAACTCTCCGACACCCATGTCGTGGGGGTAAAGAACGTTACGATGAACGAACCCTTTTTCGTAGGGCACTTCCCCGGGGCTCCCGTTATGCCCGGGGTATTGCAGGTAGAAGCCATGGCACAGGCGGGGGGCATACTGGTACTCAGCACTGTTCCCGACCCGGAAAACTACCTTACATTCTTTATGAAAATAGACAATGTAAAATTCAAGCAACAGGTAGGTCCGGGAGATACCCTGATATTCAAGCTCGAGCTGGTGACCCCCATACGAAGGGGAATATGCCATATGCAGGGCTATGCCTATGCCAACGGCAAACTGGCCACGGAAGCGGAAATGATGGCACAGATCGTAAAAGTAAAAAATGATTAGGAACACCGTTGTGTTCCCGAATGATATTAATCGACACACATGAATCAACCCTTAGCATATGTCCATCCCGGGGCCAAAATAGCCAAGAACGTGGTGATAGAACCCTTTACCACGATTCACAACAATGTGATTATCGGCGAAGGCACCTGGATAGGTTCCAATGTCACCATCATGGAAGGTGCCCGGATAGGTAAGAACTGTAATATTTTCCCGGGTGCCGTAATTTCGGCTACACCGCAGGACCTCAAGTTCCAGGGAGAAGAAACCATTGCCGAGATAGGAGACAATACCACCATCCGCGAATGCGTGACCATAAACCGGGGCACGTCAGACCGCATGAAAACGGTGATCGGGCAGAGCTGCCTTATCATGGCCTATAGCCATATAGCCCACGACTGTATTGTGGGCAACAACTGCATTTTCTCCAACAACAGTACCCTGGCCGGCCATATCACTGTCGGGGATTATGTAGTCCTGGCCGGAATGACTGCCGTACACCAGTTCTGTTCTATCGGGAACCACGCTTTCGTGACCGGCGGATCACTGGTGCGAAAAGATGTCCCCCCCTACGTAAAAGGGGCAAGAGAACCCCTTTCCTATGTCGGGATCAATTCCGTAGGCCTGAGAAGAAGGGGCTTTTCTGCCGACAAGATCAGGGAGATCCAGAATATATACAGGATACTGTACCAGAGAAATTACAACAACACCCAGGCCATCGAAATTATCGAAGCCGAAATGGAAGCCACTCCGGAACGGGATGAGATCCTCCAGTTCATCCGCGACTCGCAACGCGGTATCATGAAGGGGTATTTCACTGCCGGATAATAATGCCAAAAGAACAGAAACAAGCAATAAAACCCATAGTATGGCAACAACTTCAGACATACGGAAAGGATTGTGTATCCGTTATAACCACGACATCTATAAGATCGTGGAGTTTCTCCATGTAAAACCCGGAAAAGGCCCTGCCTTCGTACGTACCAAGCTCAAGAGCGTGACTACCGGAAAGACCTTAGACAACACCTTCTCTGCCGGTCACAAGATAGACGATGTGCGGGTAGAGACCAATACATTCCAGTACCTGTACCCGGAAGGAGACCTCTTTCACTTCATGAACACCGAAGATTTCAACCAGATCTCCCTTCCTAAAAACGCACTGGATTCCCCTGAACTGCTCAAGGAAGGAGAAATCGTGACCATCATTATCAACGCGGAAGACGGTATGCCGCTTTCTGCGGAGATGCCTGCTCACGTGATCCTGGAGGTAACCCATACCGAACCCGGTGTAAAAGGAAATACAGCTACCAACGCAACAAAACCCGCCACAGTGGAAACGGGAGCCAGCGTAAATGTCCCGCTGTTTATCAATGAAGGGGACAGGATAAAAGTGGAAACGGAAAAAGGGACCTACGTAGAGCGGGTCAAAGAATAAGTTCCGGATATCTCATGAAATTCCCAAAGGTATACACCTTACACCAGATTGCCGGTATCCTGGACTGCCGGTATGTAGGGAGCGAAGACTTCCCGGTACGTGGCATGAACGAAATCCATGTCGTGGAGCCGGGAGATATCGTCTTTGTAGATCATCCGAAGTATTACGACAAGGCACTCCAATCGGCAGCCACCGTAATACTTATCAATAAGGAAGTAGCCTGTCCGGAAGGCAAGGCATTACTCATTTCCGATGATCCTTTTCGCGACTTTAACAGGCTGACCCATCACTTCAACCCGTTCCGGAAGGCCGTGGCCACCATAGCACCTACGGCTACCGTTGGCAAGGACACCATTATCCAGCCCGGTGTTTTTGTGGGAAATGATGTGGTTATAGGAGATCACTGTCTCATCCATCCCAACGTGATCATCTACGACAACACGGTTATCGGCAACAATGTGACCATACATGCCGGAACTGTCCTGGGAGCGGATGCGTTCTATTACAAAAACAGGCCGGAAGGTTTTGACAAACTCCTCTCCGGCGGAAAAGTCGTCATAGAGGATAATGTTGACCTCGGGGCCCTGTGCACCATAGACAGGGGAGTTACCGGAAGTACCCTGATCAGGGAAGGCAGCAAGATCGACAACCAGGTACATATAGGACACGACACGGTAATAGGCCGGAAATGCCTTATCGCCTCCCAGACCGGGATTGCGGGTTGCGTGGTCATAGAAGACGAGGTTACCATATGGGGACAGGTAGGTATGGCCAGCGGTATCACCATAGGCACCAAAGCAGTTATACTGGCACAATCCGGTATCAGCAAGTCGCTGGAAGGGCACACCACCTATTTCGGGTACCCGGCAGAGGAAGCGCGGAAAAAATACAGGGAACTGGCCTCGATACGGAAGATACCGGATATCATAACCCGGCTGAAATCCGGTTCCTGAATATCGGTGGTCCGCACGGGAAGCCGCAACCAAAAAATAACCGGAACAGGGCAAGATTAACCCGTTTGGAATACCGGTTTATCCATATAAAACCCTATTTTTGCATAGCCTATTAAAAACAAAATATAATGAGTGTTTTAGTCAACAAGGATTCAAAAATAATCGTACAAGGTTTTACCGGTAGTGAAGGAACCTTTCACGCCGAACAAATGATAGATTACGGCACCAATGTAGTGGGAGGTGTAACTCCCGGAAAAGGAGGCCAGGAACACCTCGGGCGCCCGGTATTCAACACCGTAAAGGACGCGGTAGACCAGGCAGGAGCCGATACCACCATTATTTTCGTTCCGCCGGCTTTTGCGGCCGATGCCATTATGGAAGCCGCCGATGCGGGTATTAAAGTGATCATTACCATTACCGAAGGCATTCCCGTAGCCGATATGATCAAGGCCTATAACTATATCAAGGGCAAGGACTGCCGCCTTATAGGCCCCAACTGTCCCGGTGTCATTACCCCGGGCGAAGCCAAAGTAGGGATCATGCCCGGATTCGTGTTTAAAAAAGGAAATGTAGGGATCGTATCCAAATCGGGAACCCTTACCTATGAGGCCGCCGACCAGGTGGTACGCCAGGGACAGGGTATTACCACGGCCATAGGTATAGGTGGAGACCCCATTATAGGAACAACTACCAAAGAAGCCGTGGAACTGCTCATGAACGATCCCGAAACCGAATGTATTGTCATGATAGGGGAAATAGGCGGACAGCTTGAGGCCGATGCGGCCCGGTGGATCAAGGAGAACGGGAATAAAAAACCCGTTGTAGGCTTTATTGCCGGGGAAACTGCTCCCAAGGGACGTACCATGGGGCATGCCGGAGCCATTGTAGGCGGTGCCGACGATACGGCCGAAGCCAAAAAGAGGATCATGAAGGAATGTGGTATCCATGTGGTAGACTCCCCTGCCGAAATCGGCAAGAAAGTTGCCGAAGTTCTGGGGTAGTTTCACAAACGACATAGCGATATATCCGAAAATCCGGCAGCAGGTACTGCCGGATTTTTTTGTGTTATACCGCCTTTTTCGTACCTCTACTTTTGTTTTATGCTGCATCTATTTGCTATATTTGGCCCTGCACGGTAAAATACCGGCATTTAAAAACAGAACATGTCAAAAAAGCCTGTAATCCGCGAAGCAAATTCGGGACACGCAGGGCGTTTAACAAACAACGGCCATTACCTGCCGATATCGGTAACGCATTTCAATGGCCCGGAAATTTTTAATACGGATGAAACTTTTAGAAGGAAAAACAGCTATTATTACAGGAGCAAGCAGGGGCATCGGAAAAGGCATTGCACAGGTTTTTGCCCGGGAAGGGGCCAATGTGGCCTTCACATACAGTTCATCGGCAGAAGCCGCTGCCGGACTGGAAAAGGAACTCACCGCACTGGGTGTAAAGGCCAAGGGCTACCAGAGCAATGCGGCCGGTTATGAAGAAGCCCAGAAACTGGCGGAAGCAGTCCTTTCAGAATTCGGGAGTATAGACATCCTGGTCAACAATGCCGGGATCACCAAAGACAACCTGCTGATGCGTATCTCTGAAGAAGATTTCGACAAGGTGATCGAGGTCAACCTCAAGTCTGTTTTCAACATGACCAAGGCCGTACAGCGCACCATGCTCAAACAGCGTAAGGGGTCTATCATAAACATGAGCTCCGTAGTAGGTGTCAAGGGAAATGCAGGACAGGCCAACTACGCCGCCTCCAAGGCGGGTATCCTCGGGTTTACAAAATCGGTAGCCCTGGAACTCGGTTCCCGGAATATCAGGTGCAATGCCATTGCTCCCGGGTTTATAGAAACAGAAATGACCGCCAGGCTCGATGAGAAAACCGTTCAGGGATGGAGAGAGGGTATCCCGCTGAAACGCGGCGGAACTCCCGAAGACGTGGCCAATGCATGCCTCTTCCTGGCCTCGGACCTCAGTGCCTATATTACGGGACAGGTACTCCATGTAGACGGGGGCATGCTTACCTGAGCCCCTAACCAAACAGACATTAAATGTATGTAATAGAATGTATTGTAGCGGGTATGGCAGCCTTAACGGTTGCTTTTTTCCAATACGGCAGGGCAAAAGGCAGGTCGGTACAGGGCCTGCTTTTTGCCTTTCTGCGTTTTCTGTCTGTATTTGCACTCGTACTGCTATTGCTCAATCCCGAAGTACGGACCACCACCTCACAACAGGAAAAGGCCACTCTTGCCGTACTGACCGACAACTCCTCCTCCATCGCTTTCCTCGGGCAACAGCAGACCGCAGAAGAACTTGTCAGCAATATCCGGCAGCACACTGCACTACGGGAAAAGCTCAATGTCGATTTCTATACCTTCGGACCTGGCCTGCAGCACGGAGATTCCCTGGGTTTTGACCTGCCGCGGACCGATATCGGCAATGCACTGGCTTCTCTGAAAGATATTTACAGGGGTAAAAATACCGCCGTATTATTACTCACCGACGGCAACCGGACCTACGGAGAAGATTATACCTATACTTCCCGTCAATACCCTTTTCCCGTATTCCCGGTAACCATAGGGGATACCACTACCTATGACGACCTCAGCATCAGCCGGCTCAATGTAAACCGCTATGCCTATTTCCGGAATAAGTTTCCGGTGGAGATACTGTTGCGGTATGACGGTGAAAAGGAAGTGACTTCCCGTTTTACGATCTCTTCCGGCCAACGCACCCTCTTTTCAAAAAGGGTCCGCTTCTCGCCGGAAAAAAAATCAGAGATCATCGAGACCTATCTCGATGCGGACAGCAAGGGGATCCTGACGTATAAAGCAGGTATCAGCCCCCTGGAGAATGAAAAGAATACCCGGAACAACACCAAAGAATTCGGTATTGAGGTTATCGATGAAAAAACCGGGGTTCTCATCGTTTCCGGCATATCACATCCCGATCTCGGAGCATTGAAACGGAGTATAGAAAGCAATGAGGAGCGCGAAGTGACCTTGTCCGGGCCTGATATCGATCCGGCCAGGCTCAACGATTATCAGCTCATCATACTCTACCAGCCCTCTTCCGCTTTCGATGCCGTTTTCAAACAGCTTGAACAGGCGCCCGGCAATACGTTTATTATCGCCGGTGAAGACACCGACTGGAATTTCCTGAACAAGGTACAATCTGCCTTCTCCCATGAAAGCAGTATGCTGACCGAAGAAGTACAGGGCAGCTTTAATACTTTTTTTACTGCCTTTACCGCGGAAGATCCCGGTTTCGGGCACTACCCTCCCCTGCTGGTATCTTTCGGCGATGTCAATATCAACACCTCATATGAAACCCTGCTCCATCAAAAGGTAAAAGGCACGGAGACCGACATCCCCCTGCTGTTCATCCTGGAAAAAGACCGGAAGCGGCAGGCCGTACTGCTCGGGGAGAATTTGTGGAAGTGGAGAATGCAGGACTACCGGGAGAACGGCAATTTCGAAAAGTTCGACACGTTTACGGGAAAACTGGTGTTCTTCCTGGCTTCCGACAAAAAGAGAGACCGGCTGGAAACCGAATACGAAACACTTTACGATGGCAGCAGGCCGGTCGTGATCACCGCACAGTACTTCGACAGGAATTATGTCTTTAATCCCGATGCTGCTCTCAGGCTGGAAATATCTGCCAGAGACACCTCGCTTCGGAAAACCTATCCCATGCTGCTCCGAAACAATTATTACCAGGCCGACCTCAGCGATCTGGAAGCGGGAAAATACAGCTTTACCGTGCAGGTAGAGGGAGAACAACTGAAAAGGTCGGGAGAATTCAGCATACTCCGGTTCGATGTGGAACAGCAACACACCAGTGCCAACGTCAATGGCTTGCAGAAACTGGCCGTTCAGTCCGGCGGTAAACTGCTGTACCCCGACACCCTCGACAGTATATACCCTTTTCTTACGGAGAGCCCCGAGTTTAAGCCGGTCCGGAAAACCAGCCAGAAAAGCGTGCCGCTCATTCACTGGAAGATACTGCTTTTTATCATCATCGCATGTCTTTCCGCCGAGTGGTTTTTACGCAAATACAGGGGGTTGACATGATTTGTGATAAATCCAAAATAAATACTAACTAAAAATCAATATACAGACATGGACAGGCTATCAAAAATCGGACTTCCGTTAATTCTCGGAGCTGTTTTATTCATCATCATAATCACAAAATCAACCATAACCATCGGTTCGGGAGAGGCCGGTGTACTGTACCGTACTTTCGGAGGAGGAGTGGTTACCGACCAGCCCCCTATGGGAGAAGGGTTTCACTTCGTAATGCCCTGGAACAAGGTTTTTGTGTATGAAGTGAGGCAGCAGGAACTTTCCGAAAAAATGCTCGTACTGTCTTCCAACGGACTCGAAATAGGTGTAGACGCCACCGCCTGGCATCAACCCTTTTACAATAAACTGGGAGCATTACACCGGGAAAAGGGAGAACAGTATATCGACCGTGTTATCCGCCCCGCCATACGCTCGGCGGTTCGCAGCGTAGTAGGCAGGTATACCCCGGAACAGCTATACTCTTCAAAAAGGGATGCCATTCAGAACGAAATCCATGAGGAAACAAAAAGGATACTGGACGAGCAATATGTACAGCTCAATGAAATACTGGTAAAAGACATCACACTGCCCGCCACCATAAAAACAGCCATAGAGACCAAACTGCGGCAGGAACAGGAATCGCTGGAATACGAATTCCGGCTGGAAAAGGCAGAGAAAGAAGCAGAACGCCAGCGTATCGAAGCCGAAGGAAAAGCCAATGCGAACCGTATCCTCAATGCATCGCTCTCCGACCAGATCCTCAGGGAAAAGGGAATACAGGCCACCATAGAATTGTCAAAATCGGAAAATGCCAAGGTCATTGTCATAGGTTCCGGAAAAGACGGCATGCCTATCATACTGGGGAACCAATGATCACCCGGTATTGTTTCCCGGTGATATGAACAACCAGATAACAAAATCCGTAAATTTGAACGGACAAAACATCTAAGCCATGATCTCCAAAGAAACGCTTGATTTTCTCAAAACACTCAAAAACAACAATCAGCGCGATTGGTTCAACGAGCACAAAAAACAGTTCAGGACCGCAGAGGCAGAAGTAAAGCATTTTGCCGATGCCCTGTTCGCCATACTGCGGACGCATGACGATGTAGACCGGGTAAAGCTTTTCAGAATATACAGGGATGTGCGCTTTTCCGCTGACAAGCAACCTTACAAAACCCATTTCGGAATGACTTTTCACCGCCAGAAGCCGAAATTCAGGGGAGGATATTACCTGCATATAGAGCCCGGAAATTCGTTTATTGCCACCGGTTTCTGGAATCCCGAAAAAGAAGACCTGAACCGTATTCGCAAAGAATTTGAGGCGGATGACTCCGAAATGCGGAAAATTGTGAACGACAAAAAGTTTCAGGCCGTCTGGGGGCTGTTAAAAGGTGATGAAGTGAAAACGGCCCCCAAGGGCTTCAGCAAAGATCATCCGGCCATAGACCTTATACGGAAGAAACAGTTCATCTTCACCAGGAACTTTACGGATAAGGAAGTCCTCGACCCCGAATTTGCGGAAAAAGCAGACCGGTCTTTTCGCGCCATACGCTCCTATTTCGATTATATGAGCGATGTGCTCACGACCGACCTGAACGGGGTTTCCCTGTTGTGAACCGAAATTCACCCTTAAAATCCGGCGGGTAAAAACTAAATTCCCTTTCCGCTGAAAAATACAACTGCAATTTTTATATTTGCCAATATAAGCCGCCCCGCACAAGGGGCGAAAAATTCCGGCACCACTGCCGGGGCATTTTTAACCTCAGATGGTGATTTAAGTTTTTTCTATGGAACAATTTATAGTTTCGGCACGCAAGTACCGCCCGCAGACCTTTAAGGATGTAGTGGGGCAACAGGCTATTACCAATACCCTGCTCAATGCCATAGAAAACAATCACCTGGCCCAGGCCCTGTTGTTCTGCGGACCGCGTGGTGTGGGAAAAACCACCTGTGCCCGTATCCTCGCCAAAAAGATCAATGAAGACGGAGTGGAAAACCCGGAAGAGGATTTTGCCTTTAATATTTTTGAGCTGGATGCCGCTTCCAACAACTCGGTAGACGATATCCGCAACCTCATCGACCAGGTCCGTATCCCTCCGCAATCCGGTAAATACAAGGTGTATATCATAGACGAGGTCCACATGCTTTCACAGGCAGCGTTCAACGCTTTTCTGAAAACCCTCGAGGAACCGCCAAGGCATGCCATTTTTATCCTTGCCACTACCGAAAAGCACAAGATCATTCCCACCATTCTCTCCAGGTGCCAGATATTCGACTTTAAGCGTATTACCGTAAAGGACGCTGCCGAATACCTCAGGTACATCGCAGAAAACCAGGGGATAGAAGCTGATGACGACGCGCTTCACATCATCGCACAGAAGGCAGATGGTGCCATGCGCGATGCCCTGTCCATTTTCGACCGGGTGGTGAGCTTTTCGGGAAAGCAACTGACGCGCCAGGCAGTTACCGAGAACCTCAACGTGCTGGACTACGACACCTATTTCAGGGCTACCGACCTTATTCTGACCAATAATATCCCCCAGCTCCTGATCGATTTTAACGAAACACTCGCAAGGGGATTTGACGGGCATCATTTTATCGCAGGGCTGGCATCGCATTTCAGAGACCTGATGGTCTGTAAGAACGAAGCCACGATACCACTTCTCGAAGTGGGAAGCGAGGCCCGGCAACGCTACCTGGAGCAGTCCAGGAAAACTTCGGTCCCCTTCCTGATGCACGGTATCGAACTTGCCAACACCTGCGACCTCAGCTACAAGACGAGTAAAAACCAGAGACTCCTCGTAGAGCTCTGCCTCATGCAACTGGCCTCCATCACTTTCGATGGAGAAAAAAAAAACTATAAGCAGTTCATAATATCCCCGCAGTATTTTAAACAACGGGAAAACGGGGAAATCAAAAAGGCAGGCCCGGACGCAACAATCGGAATACAGCAGCCTGCTCCGGCCGTCAGCCTCAAAGAAAAGCGATCCGCAACCGAAGTGTCCGCAGCGGCAGAGTCCGAAGACAATAAATACACTCCGGAACCGGTATCGCAAGCCTATCCCCATCCGGCAGAAGAGCTTGCAGGTGAGGTACCACAACCACAAAAAACCACGGCCGGACTGGATATCAGGAAAAAGCACGTTTCCGGCCTGTCGCTTTCCAGTATACGTACCAAAAAGGAATTGGAAAAGAACCGAAAGGAAACAGTTGTCGACGAATCTGCCCTCCCCCGGGAAAGCTTTACGGAAGAGGAAATGAGAAAGTCATGGGACCATTATATCGAAGAAATGAACAGGAAGGGAAAGAAGATCATCGCTTCCAACCTGGCTACCGACCGCCCGAAACTGAAAGAGGACAATACCATATGGATAGAACTGCCCAACGACACCATGAAAAAGGAGGTGGAACGGGAACAGTTCCCCTTGATGGAATTCCTGAAAAACGAACTGAAAAACCATTTTATCCGGCTCCAGGTAACGGTCAACGAAAAAACAGAGCGGAAATATGCCTTTACCCCTCATGAAAAATATATAAAGTTTGTAGAGGCCAATCCGCTGATGGATACCCTCAGAAAAGAATTCGATCTCGATATATGATAAATTGCCGGAAGTCCGAAGTCGGGAGTTGTCATCCAGACCGGAGGGAAGGATCTATACCCGGGCACAAAGGAACTTCAGTGCAACTAACAACTACGAACTAATAAACTATAACCTCATATATGACCTTCGTTAAAACCACCGAACAGGACTCTGATTACCGGGATCTGGAAAAGATGCCGGTAGCGGAGATCCTGAAGAATATAAACAGGGAAGACCGTTCGGTGCCCCTGGCTGTGGAAAAGGCCATCCCCCGGATAGAGGCCCTTGTATCACAGATCGTTCCGAGGTTGCGGGACGGCGGGCGACTGTTTTATATAGGGGCAGGTACCAGTGGCCGGCTCGGGATACTCGACGCTTCGGAATGCCCGCCCACTTTCGGCGTTTCCGACCAGCTGGTCACAGGCCTTATCGCCGGGGGTGACAAAGCCATACGAAAAGCCGTGGAATTTGCAGAAGACGACCGCAACCAGGCCTGGAAAGACCTGCAACAACACGACATCAATTCCCGCGACGTCGTTGTCGGTATTGCAGCTTCAGGAACTACGCCCTATGTTATCGGCGGGCTGGAAGCGTGCAATAAGGCCGGTATAGCTACGGGGTGTATTACCTGTAATGCCGGAAGCCCCCTGGCCGAAGCCGCCCGATTTCCCGTAGTGGCCGTAGTAGGGCCCGAATTCCTCACCGGGAGTTCCCGCATGAAGGCAGGTACGGCCCAGAAGCTGATCCTCAATATGATCTCGACGGCCACCATGATACAGCTGGGTCGCGTTAAAGGCAACAAAATGGTGGATATGCAGCTCAGCAATACCAAACTCGTGGATCGCGGCATACGCATGCTTATGGAGACCCTGGAGATTACTGCCGAAAAAGCAACGGCCCTGCTGGAAAAGCACAGCAATGTGAGAAGTGCCATAAAAGCATATCGCCATGAAAAACAATAATGAAAAACAGAACACCGTGAGAAGAACAGACCGGGAACTATTCTTTAAAAGCCTTAAATACTTCGCCTATACCCTGATCCTGATGTTTACGGCCCCCACCATCATTTACCAGGCCTTTAAAAACCAGGACCACTTCCTCTACTGGCCCGTACTGATCGTCGGGCTGCTCGCGGCCATAGGCGCCATAGGCATGGCCTTCTTCAGCCTGCGCACCATGATGAGGTCCTTTTTCGGCGATTAAGCCCTGCCCCCGGATCATCATTCCGGAAGCAGGTTAGCATACGTAGATCGTTTTCCGTATATCCGATCCCTATTCTTTCTTAAGTACCGTAAATTCTATCGATGATGAATTATACACCCTATGGGTCTGCTTCTGGAAATCTTTCTCTTCGGCGTAAAAAATATTGTCTACATAAGTCTGCGGGTTCAGGTCGATAAGCGGAAACCAGGTGCTCTGTACCTGCACCTGTATCTTATGTCCCTTTTTAAAAGTGTGGAAAACATCCTGCAGCTTTACGTTTACCGGGGTTACCTCACCGGGTACAAAGGGCTCGGGTTTTTCAAAACTGTTCCGGAAACGGCCGCGCATCACTTCACTCCGTACCATCATGTGGTAATTGCTCATTTTCAGGTAATCCTGGGTTTCCTCATAATCTTCGGCATCGGGAGGAAATACGTCGATCACCTTGACGATCCAGTCGGCATCGGTACCGGTAGTAGACACCTGCAGTTTTGCCAGGATATCCCCCGCCAGGGTCATGTCTTCCTCCAGCACTTGCGTCTCAAAGACCAGCACATCAGGCCTCCGGGCAGCAAAACGCTGGTCATCGGTCATATATTTCCTGGGGGTAAACACCACTTTAATATCCTCCGAATACGGGACGGGTTTTTTAGGGTCACTGACAAATTCCCGGTATGAAAACTCCATGGTCATCACCTGCGACAGGTTTTGATTTCTCCCCATTCCGTATGACTCCTTAGTTGTGTTTTCGGGTGGCCAGGTGTCGAACTTCTGCCATTCGCACTTCCCGGTATCATACATATAGGCTTCCGGCAAACCGGAGTTCCCGTCTCCGCTGTCCTTCAGGAAATGGTCGAAAAACGGGGTTTCAATCTCTTCCTGGTAGAATGCGGATATATCATCCCCGAAATACACATTGCCGATGGCCTGCCGCTTGTTGAGCCGTATCCAGTCGCCATGACTCCAGGGGCCCATCACTATGGAGTGATAGTTATCACTGCTCTTCATGGCCTTATAGGTCTCCAGAGGGCCGTACAGGTCCTCCGCATCAAACCAGCCTCCTACAACCATCACCGCAGGCTCTATGTCCCTGACGTGCTGGATAATGCCCCGGGACTGCCAGAATTCATCGTAATTCGGATGGTCTTTCAGCTGCTGCCAGAATACGTTGTCCTCCTTAAAATACTGGTCCAGGTTAGACAACGGCCCCACATCGAGAAAAAACTGGTACTGGTCCTGGGTTCCCAGGTCCGGCAATTCGTACCAGGCATCCGTAGTCGGTTTGTCTTTCATATGCCCGAACAGGGGTGTTACCCTCCAGTAGCTCAGCATATATGCCCCATTGTGATGAAAATCGTCAAAGAAGAAATCACCTATGGGCGCCTGTGGCGATACGGCCTTAAGCGCGGGATGCGGGTCGAGAAGGCTGTAAGTGGAATAGAAGCCGGGGTATGATCCTCCCCATACACCTACTCTTCCGTTGTTGTTCGGCACATTTTTTACCAGCCAGTCTATGGTGTCATAGGTATCGGAAGCCTCGTCGGTCTGTTTCCTTTTTTTCTTCGGGATATAGGCCCTCATGTTATCGTATACCCCTTCGCTGTTCCAGCGCCCCCTTACATCCTGGTATACGATAATATATCCCTCCTTCATCATGGTTTCGTTAGGCCCTATCTTGGAGCGGTACTGATCCTCTCCATAAGGTGCACAGCTATACGGAGTACGCTGCATGATTATGGGATACTCCCCGGATTTGTCCTTCGGACTATAGATCGTGGTATGCAGTTTAATGCCATCTCTCATGGTAATGGCTACTTCCTGCTTGTCGTAATGTGCCTTTACATCGTATTCCTGTGCTACACAGGCGATAAAGACAAATAAGGCAAAAAACAAAACGGAAAATCTCTTCATTATCAGTAGTTTTATTCGTGTAAGACATTTAGCCGGAAGCTGCTGCTCCGCAACAATACATGCATTGCAAAAGCCCGGAAACCACTCCGGGCCGGCGCGGAGTACGGCAATACTCCCTGATTACGTAAATATAACAAAAAAAGCACGGTAAATACCGCACTCTTTCTGTTTCATTAAAAGGAGTTCTTATTGAACACTTTCGGCACCGGACTTTAACCAGTTGTAATAGGTGTCGGTGTCGGAATATTGCTGCGGAGCCCCCAGTAATTCCATCTCCGGCGTCATAATGATATAATAGGGCTGGGAGGCGGTCTGAAAGTTTATGGCCTGGAAAGTAGCCCATTTTTCTCCTATGGTACGGATCTTCTTGACCCTTCCCGACTCCATCTGGAAATTGAACTGCTTGTCTTCGGGAAGCTCCTTGCGGTCGTCCACATAGAGCGAGATAAGCACATAGTTGTCCCGGAGCTGTTCGTATACTTTGGGAACACTCCATACGTTCTCCTCCATCTTCCGGCAGTTCACACAGGCCCATCCCGTAAAATCGAGCAGGATGGGTTTATTGTTGGCCCTTGCGTATTCCAGTCCCTCATCAAAATCCTTAAAACAGTTAAGCCCCAGCGGGCAATCACTTTCCTGTTGCTTTACGCTGTAGAAGGCCGGCGGGGGAAACCCACTCAAAAGTTTGAGATTATTCCCGAAGATCCCGCTAACCAGGTAAACCACAAAAGCCGCAGAGAGTATCGCAGTACTTATCCTCAGAAAACCGAGCTTCTTTAAGGGCCCGTCGTGGGGGAACCTGATCTTCCCGAAAAGGTATAAGGCCATAAGCGCAAAGATCACGACCCATATCCCCAGGAATATTTCTCTTTTGAAGATCCCCCAATGCTGCACCAGGTCGGCATTGGAAAGGAATTTGAAGGCCAGGGCCAGTTCCAGGAAACCAAGCACTACCTTTACCGTGGTCATCCACCCCCCGGAACGCGGCAGGGAATTCAGCCAGTTGGGAAACAGGGCAAACAAGGCAAACGGCAGGGCCAGGGCAAAACCGAAACCGGTAATCCCCGCGGTGAGTTGCATGGCTCCGCCTTCGGCAGTCAGCGACCCTACCAGCAGCGACCCCAGAATAGGGCCCGTACAGGAAAAAGACACTATGGCCAGGGTGAGCGCCATGAAAAAGATCCCGATCACACCTCCGGCCCCGGAAGCGGAATCCATCTTATTGCCCCATGAACTGGGAAGGGTAAGCTCGTAATAGCCGAAAAAGGAGAAAGCGAAAAACACAAAGATCACAAAGAACGCCACATTCAGCCAGACATTGGTCGAAATGGTATTCAGTATTTCAGGATCTATGGAGTCCAGAAAATGAAACGGCAGGCTGAGCAATACATAAATGAGCACGATAAAAGCGCCGTACAGCACCGCATTGGTCACTCCTTTCTTCCGGTTTCCCGAATGTTTGGTAAAAAACGATACCGTAAGCGGGATCATGGGAAAAACACAAGGGGTGAGCAATGCGATCAGCCCCCCGAGAAAACCTATGGCAAAAATACTCAACAGCCCCGCATTCTGATCGTGCCGCTGATCAGACTCCAGCAGTAATTCCGCATTTTTAAGATCCAGTTTCAGCTTTTCCGAAAGCTGTGCACTCTTATCGTCGACTTCCAGCTGTTTTACTTCCGCCTTTCCGCCGTCCAGGGAAAATGCCAGGTCGGCATCAGAGAATATACAGCTCTTGTCGTCACAGGCCTGGTACTCCACCAGTCCCTGTATGGCGGACAGTTCCGGATTGAGCAGGGTGATCTTTTGTCTGAATACGGCTTCCCTGTCAAAAAAGGAAAGTTCCATCTCGAAGATATTGTCGTATTCCGTATGCGCCTCACTCTCCACGATCTCCCCTTCCAGCTTAAAATCCTCTCCCTCTCCTTCAAAAGTAAAAGAAGTGGGAATAGGCCCCCCTTCGGGGATATCGGTCGTATAGAGGTGCCAGTTTTCGACTATCGATGCCTTCATGACCAGCTCGTATTCCGCGTCCGATATTTTTTCTACGGACGTCGACCAGCTCACCTGTTCTCCCTGGGCAGAAAGCAGCTGTGAAAAGATGGTAAATAAAAATACGGTTAAAACAGGAAAAAGTTTTTTCATCCCTCTTGAAATTAGAATATTTAATTAGTGTTGGTCTTCTCTATATTATCCAGGCCGGTATATGCCGGTTCCACACATTCCGATCCGGCTTATAACCATTGTTTTAACTATCGCACAACACAACCCGGAGTATATTTCCGGTATCCGGCGCTACCTTGAAACGATCGTCCAGCCGGTGTCCTACTATCCATACGATATCCTTTCCCGAGCACAACAGCCAGGTATCTTCCTTATCGAATACCGAAAACCTCTCATCCTTAAAGAACTTGCTCACTTTCTTTCGGTTAGTCATCCCCAGCGGATAAAAGTAATCCCCTTTTTCCCATTTCCTCAAAACGAGCGGGTACTTTAACTTATCTTTATCAATCATTGCCGTATTCGCCGACGATTTTCCGGTAGCTTCTCCCTCGAGAAACTGCAGGTGGACCGGGGTAAAGATCTCCCTGGTCCCCGGTGGGATCTCGTACTGTCGTTTTTCTCTCTCTTTTTGTGGGGTTATGATCAGCTCCTCCCTGTTTTTCAGCATGACATACTTGTCCGAAACAATGAATTTTCCGGACATGGCATACAGAAGCTTGCGTATTTCATCGACCGGAAAATCAAATTCCCTGAAAAGGTAGTACAGGTAGGTTTCCTTCGGGTCGAGGGCCTTGAGATCATCGACGGCAACCGTCCACCGTTCCCCCTTCCTGAAAAACACCCGGTCTCTCACTGCGTCCATATGTCCTTCCAGTATCTGCTCACACTCCCGCAGGTGCCGCTGGGTACGGCCGAACTGTTCCAGGAACCCCTGCGAAAGCTGTTTCAGCTCCGGCACTACCCGGTGCCTTATCCTGTTTCTCAGGTATTTGGTATCCGCATTGCTGCCGTCTTCCCGCCATGTCCATCCGTTTTCCTGCAAATAACCGAAAAGCTGTTCCCTTGAAAACGGAAGGAGCGGCCTTGCGATCTTTCCGTTTACTGCCGGGATCCCGGCCAGTCCCTCTATTCCCGTACCCCTTGAAAGGTTGATCAGGAAGGTTTCCAGCATATCGTCGGCATGATGGGCAGTGAGCAGGTAATCGTACCCTTCGGCATCCAGCACTTTTCCGAACCAGTCATAGCGCAGTTCCCGGGCTGCGATCTGTATCGATATTCCCCGGGCCGCCGCATATTCCTCCGTCCGGAACGAGGTGGTAAAAACCGGTACGCCGAGTTCTTCCGCCAATGCCCTTACAAAATCTTCGTCCCCGTTACTGTCCTCTCCCCTGAGATGAAAGTTACAATGTACCAGAGCCATCTTCAGCCCTGCCGTATGGCACAACCTCGCCAGGACCACACTGTCGATGCCCCCGCTGACGGCCACCAACAGCCCCGCCTCTTCCAGAAAAGGAAAACTGTTTCTGATATGCTCCTTAAACCATGCTAACATCCGGCTAAAATAATAGTTCTCGGCAAAAGTCAAAAATAAACAGATCGAAGCAAAGGAATGTAAACATTGTTACATTAGGGTATTTTGTCCGCTACAGGTCGGTGGCTTCGGTACATTCCGACCGGAAGCCGGAACACTCATCCTCCTTAAGGCGTCGTTTTAAACTCGCAGAAAATACAAAACGACCGAACCAAGGTAGCTGAATGCCGGAGCAAAGCGATCGGTGTATCGAAGTCACAACTAAGAACTAAAAAACTACGAACTAAGAACTAAAAAACCACATCACTCCTCCAGCACGCTGCGCAGGGCCCTCGCCTTGACCATACACTCCTCGTATTCCCGCCCGGCATCAGACGCTCCCGTAATGGCCCCTCCCACACTGAAAGACACGTAGCCGGCAGAGGCATTGTAAAGTATGCTGCGTATCACCACATTAAGGTCAAAATCACCGGAAGGAGAAAAATATCCGACCGCCCCGCTGTATACCCCTCTCCTGGTCTCCTCGAGCGACTCGATGATCTTCATGGCCGATATTTTCGGGGCGCCGGTCATGCTCCCCATGGGAAAAGTAGTCCGTATAATATCTACCGAAGCTGTGTTGTCATCCACTTCCGAAGTTACCGTGGAGATCAGCTGGTGTACCTGTTCGAACGTATATACCCCGCATAGTTCCTCTACCCGTACGCTTCCCTTTTTTGCGGTAACAGACAGGTCGTTGCGCACCAGGTCCACGATCATAATGTTTTCCGAGCGTTCCTTGGGGGTGTTTACCAGGCGGTCCTTCAGTTCCGCATCTTCCCCCGGAGAGGCTGCCCGCCCCGAGGTCCCTTTTATGGGCTGGGAGATCACCGTATTGCCTTCCCTTTTCAGGTAGCGCTCCGGGGAGGCCGACAGCACATACCTGTCTTCCAGTTTCAGGTAACAGGCAAAAGGCGGCCTCGAAATGGCATTGAGCCTCGAAAAAACACACAGGGGATCTATTTCTGCGCGATCGGCATAAAATTCCTGGCAAAAATTAACCTCGTAGACATCTCCCCGGTGAATATGTTCCAGCAGGCGGTTGACCTTATTCTCATATACCTCCTCCGGAATACGCGCTTTTATCTTTCCTGCCCCGGGCGACGGACTATGCCGTTCGGAGTGCACCCCTTCACAGATGGCCCTGAAATCGTCCCCGATCTCGTCGTCTACCATGGGCATATACGAAAACCTGGCCTTGTTCCCTTCTATAAAAACAAGTTTTTTGGGCTGAAAAAAATAGAGATCCGGAAACCCCAGGTGGTCGGGATTGGCAGACTGCAGCATTTCCACATCGTTCTTCAGGTCGTAGGCCAGGTACCCGAATATCCAGTCGGCCGTAACCTGCCGGTACTCCTTCAGATCGTCGAAGGCGCAATAGTAATCGGTTTTTATGGCCGTGAGGGCGTCCACGGCCAGGACAGCGTCGAAAGAAGCGTATAAATGACGGTAGCTGTTGCTGTCCAGCCATATAACCTCGTTGTATTGTTGTGCCCAATCCAGTATCTTTTCCTTAAAGTTTTCCTCCTCCTCCAGGGAGAATATGACTTCGGTTCGCCGCATTCCTCAGGTTTAGAAAATAAGAATGTTACAAATTTAACAAATACTTTAAGAAAGATAAACCGGTAAAAAGAAAATATTTTGTAGTATTGCAATGTGAAAACAGGTACTGGGGACGACATTTCTGATCTCCTCATTATTTTAGTTGAAAATAAAATGCAAAACACTCACAACATATCTGCTTCAGTTTTCCTGAGACTTCCGGTTTCAGCGATCCGTCCTGTTGTGCGTCGTACTCCCCGTCGCCCGTAAGGGTGTACTTCTAATTCTGGAACTTAGGTGAGTCCGGTTCCCCTCTCAAAGAAATCTTTACTGATTTTTTCAACCAAGAAAAAGTGAAATGGACATTGTTATTGCTGACAAGTCGCATATCAGATATGCCTCTCTTATCTGTGATACCATAGAAGCCTCCGCAAAAGTAAGGGGTACGGGTATTGCCAAGAGAACCCCGGAATACATTATCTCCAAAATAGAGAACGGCAATGCGGTTATTGCCCTGGAAGGAGACAAGTTTGCCGGATTCTGCTATATCGAAGCCTGGGGACACGAAAAATTCGTGGCCAACTCCGGGCTGATCGTACATCCCGATTTCAGGAATATGGGACTGGCCAAAAAAATTAAAAAAACCATCTTCGACCATTCCAGGCAAAAGTATCCCGATGCCAAGATCTTCGGGATCACGACCGGCCTGGCCGTCATGAAGATCAATTACGAACTGGGATACCGGCCCGTTACCTTTTCGGAGCTCACGGACGACCCCACCTTCTGGAAAGGATGCCAAACCTGTAAGAATTACGATATCCTGCAACGGACACAACAGAAAATGTGCCTTTGTACCGGCATGATGTATGACCCGGAGGAAAAGGAAAAGGCCGAAGAGAAGCACCCGTATAACAGCAAGGTACTCCAAAGGTTGAAAAACATAAAACAGAACCTCTTTCTGAAAAACAAAAAACCTTCCAAAGACTCCGTAATCCCCCTGGAAGAAGGTTATATCAGCTTGAAGAAGGTCATGAACAAATTAAAAGGAAATAATAAATAATTGTGTCAATGCCTGCGTAAACCGGCGCATTGCCGGATTTACCGGCTTGCAAATTAAAACAACAGATTAACAATGAAAAAACTCGTTTTGGCCTACAGTGGCGGACTGGACACTTCCTATTGTGCCAAATACCTGTCTCAGGAAAAGGGATATGAAGTACATGCCGTAAGTGTGAATACCGGTGGGTTTACCGCGGAAGAGAAAAAGGAGATCGAAGAAAAAGCCGTGAAACTGGGCGTAGCCAGCTACACCAATATCGAGGCCAGGGATACTTTCTACAAGGACGTGGTAAAATACCTCATCTTTGGCAATATCCTCAAAAACAACACTTACCCGCTCTCGGTCAGTGCCGAAAGGATCGTTCAGGCGATAGAAATTGTAAACTACGCCAAAAAGATCGGGGCGCAATATATTGCACATGGCAGTACCGGTGCCGGTAACGACCAGGTGCGGTTCGACATGATCTTCCAGATCCTGGCCCCGGAAATAGAGATCATAACGCCCATCCGCGACGAACAGCTCGCCCGGCAGGACGAAATTGCATACCTGCAAAAAAACGGGGTCGACATGTCGTGGGAAAAGGCGAAATACTCCATCAACCGCGGCTTGTGGGGCACCAGTGTAGGCGGCGAGGAAACCCTTACCTCCCACCGGTCACTCCCCGAAGAAGCCTATCCGAGCCAGCTTGAAAAAGAAGGTTCCCGGCAGGTAAAACTGAGCTTCCGGAAAGGTGAACTCGTAGCCATAGACGACAAGGAAGATACCCCGGTAAACAATATAGAACTCCTGAACAGCATAGCTTCTGCCTATGCCATAGGGCGTGACATACATGTAGGGGATACCATTATCGGGATCAAGGGAAGGGTTGGTTTTGAAGCCGCTGCCCCCCTGGTCATTATAAAGGCCCACCATACCCTCGAAAAACACGTCCTTACCAAATGGCAGCAACACCACAAGGAATACCTGGCCAACTGGTACGGAATGCTGTTGCACGAAGGGCAGTACCTGGACGAAGTGATGCGAAACATAGAAACGTTCCTCGCCGACACGCAAAAAAATGTTACCGGCGATGTATTTGTCACCCTTGCTCCCTACCGCTTTGTGATAGACGGCATACAATCGGAGCACGACCTGATGAACGCTTCCTTCGGCAGCTATGGAGAAATGAACAAAGGCTGGACCGCAGAAGATGCCAAAGGGTTTATCAAGCTCAACGCCAATCAGAACAAGATCTATCACCACGTCAATCAAAACAGTTCAGAGTTATGAGTTATGGGTTCAAATCATAAACTACAAACTACGAAATGGCCGAAAGTCCGGAGTCGGAAGTTGTCATCCAGACCGAAGTGCCTGTCGGACCAGGCGGGAGTTTTGCTCAGAATGACAATAACAGACTAAGAACTAACAAACTAAACTACTATGATACAAGCAGGAATAATCGGAGGGGCCGGATATACGGCAGGAGAATTAATACGATTGCTACTGCATCACCCTGCCGCAGCGCTAAATTTTGTCTACAGCACCTCCAATGCCGGAAACCTCCTGAGCGATGTCCACCAGGACCTTCAGGGAGATACAGACAAGCGGTTTACCGGGGAGATCAACCCGGATGTGGATGTCCTTTTCCTTTGCCTCGGGCACGGAAACTCCAGGAGCTTCCTGGAAAAGCACACTTTTTCAGAAAAAACCAGTATTATCGACCTCAGCAATGATTTCAGGCTTTCCCCGGATGCCGATTTCGGGGGAATGCACTTCGTATACGGTTTGCCGGAACTCCACAAGTCAGAAATTGAGAATGCACAGTATATCGCCAATCCCGGGTGTTTTGCCACGGCCGTTCAGCTGGCCCTGCTCCCGCTGGCACAACACGGTCTGCTGCAGCAGGACGTTCATATCACCGCCGTAACCGGGGCAACCGGGGCAGGTACCTCGCTGTCACCTACCTCTCACTTTCCCTGGAGGGATAATAATTTCTCCTATTACAAACCCTTTGCACACCAACATCTCGGGGAAATAGAACAGAGCATTACCGGGCTGCAGGGCAGTTTCGCCAAAAAAATAAGGTTTATGCCCTATCGCGGTGATTTTCCGAGGGGGATCTTTGCCACGGCATATACGGCATTTGACGGGGATATCGGAAAAGCAGAAGAACTCTATGAGGATTTTTATAAAAATGCGGCCTTCACCCATGTCAGCGACAGGCAATTACACCTCAAGCAGGTGGTCAATACCAACAAATGCCTTATCCACCTGCAGAAACACGACGATCAATTGCTGGTGACTTCCATCATCGACAACCTGACCAAGGGGGCTTCCGGACAGGCCATACACAATATGAACCTGGTATTCGGACTTGAAGAAACCCTCGGGCTCGGGTTAAAGGCATCCTATTTCTAATTTATCAACACGTCATAAAGTAAACCCATGAAAATAGCCATCATAGGAAGCGGAAACCTCGGGCTTTCCATAGCCAAAGGACTCCTTGTCAGCAATTCGGTAACCACCCTTTACCTGACCAAAAGGAACCCCCGGGCCATTAAAAGCTGGGAAGACTACGGCAATGTTACCGTTACTTCCGACAACCGGGAAGCCGTACGACAATCGGATATCCTGATCTTTGCAGTACAACCCGGGCAATTCGGGGGAATACTTGAAGAGATCAGGGACCTGCTGAACGAAAAACACGTCCTTATTTCCACCATTACCGGGTTTAAGATAAAAAAGATAGAATCCGTCGTCGGCCGGGACCAGTATATCATACGCAGCATGCCCAATACGGCCATCTCCGTGGGAAAATCGATGACCTGTATCTGCAGCAACGAAAAGGGCAGGCAACGGACAGACCTGGCCAAAGCCATTTTCAACAAACTGGGCACCTCTATCGAGATCCCGGAAGAACAGATGCGTGCCGCCACGGTAATCTGTGCCAGCGGTATCGCGTTCTGGATGCGCCTTATCCGCGCTACTACCCAGGGGGCCATACAACTCGGGTTCGACGCCAGGGAAGCACAGGAGCTGGCCATGCACACCTGCATGGGGGCCGCTACCCTGCTCGTGGAATCGGGCCATCATCCGGAAGAAGAGATCGACCGGGTAACCACCCCTAAAGGATGCACCATAGAAGGGCTCAACGAGATGGAACACAGCGGACTGAGTTCTTCCCTGATCAAGGGTATTGTGGCCTCGTTCAACAAGATAAACCAGATCGCAGATCTGTAATTGTATAGATGTGAGATTATAGATTTTAGATATGAGATGTAGTTTAAAATCTAAAATCTCACGTCTAAAATCTCATATCTAAAACCTATAAAAAAATGAAACTATTTGACGTTTACCCATTATACGATGTTACTCCCGTCAGGGGAAAGGATGTATATGTATACGATACCGAAGGGACCCCCTACCTGGACCTCTATGGCGGGCATGCCGTTATTTCCATAGGGCATTCGCACCCGGAATATGTCGCCGCAATTTCGGAACAGGTAAAAAAGCTGGGGTTTTATTCCAATGCCATACAAAATCCGCTGCAGGTGGAACTGGCTGACAAGCTCGGCGCCCTTTCCGGGTGTGATGATTACCAGCTATTTCTGTGCAATTCCGGGGCCGAAGCCAATGAAAATGCGTTAAAACTCGCCTCTTTTCACACCGGAAAATCCCGCGTTATCGCCTTTAACAACGCTTTCCACGGACGGACCTCCGCAGCGGTTGCTGCTACCGACAACAAGAATATAAATGCTCCTATCAATGTACAGCACCAGGTGACTTTCCTGGAACTCGGCGATACCAAAAGCCTGGAACAGGAATTGCAAAAAGGCGATGTATGTGCCGTAATCGTAGAATTTATCCAGGGCGTAGGCGGGCTCGACGAGGCCACTGCCGATTTTTATGAAGAAACCGGCCGCCTGTGCAAGGTGCACAACACTGTTTTTATCGCAGACGAAATACAGTGCGGCTATGGACGGACAGGAGATTTCTTCGCCTTCCGGAAATACGAAGTGACCCCGGATATCATCTCTACGGCCAAGGGTATGGGGAACGGCTTTCCGGTAGCGGGTATTCTTATCCATCCTTCCATTCCTGCAAAATACGGTATGCTCGGAACCACCTTCGGCGGGAATCACCTGGCCTGTGCCGCAGCCATCGCCGTACTGGATGTATTAAAAAAAGAAAAACTCATGGAAAACGCCCGGGAAATCTCTGCCTATTTTATCGAAAAAGCACAGCGTATCCCGCAAATAAGGAAAATAAAAGGAAGAGGGCTTATGCTGGGGATAGAGCTGGACTTCGAGGTAGGCGAACTCCGGAAAAAACTGATTTACGACCATCACATCTTTACCGGCGGAAGCAGCAACAAAAAACTGTTGCGGATCCTGCCCCCGCTCACCGTGAAAAAAGAGCATATCGATACCTTTTTCGAGGCATTAAATACGTAGAGACGCAAAATTTTGCGCATCCACATATCAATTTTGCGTCTCTACCGCATACCACACAACATATAAAATAAAAAAACAAGATGAAACATTACCTGACCACAGACGACATAGACAGTGTCCCGGAAATCATCACAGAAGCCATCGCATTAAAAAAAGACCCTTACCGGTTCGAGCAGCTGGGAAAACGCCGGACCCTGGGGATGTTGTTCTTTAATTCCAGTCTGCGTACCCGCCTGAGCACACAAAAAGCGGCAATGCAACTGGGGATGCAGGTCATGGTCATGAATTTTGCGGGCGAAGCATGGTCGCTGGAGTTTGAAGACGGCAGTATCATGAACGGTTCCACCTCCGAGCATATTAAAGAGGCCGCGGCCGTGGTTTCGCAATACTGCGATATTATAGCGGTCAGGGCATTCCCCACACTTACCGACAAGGAAAAGGATGAGGAAGAGTACGTATTGAATAGTTTTCAGAAATACGCCTCGGTACCCATTGTAAACATGGAAAGCGCCACGGCACACCCGTTACAGGCACTCACGGACGCCATTACCATCACCGAACTGAAAACCATAGAGAAACCCAAAGTAGTGCTCTCCTGGGCGCCACATCCCAAGGCACTACCCCATGCGGTAGCCAATTCCTTTACCTCCATGATGCAGAAAATGGATGTGGAATTTGCCATTACTCATCCCGTAGGATATGAGCTGAACCCGGAAGTTACGGGAAATACCCCGATAATATACGACCAGGACGAAGCTCTGAAAGACGCCGATTTCGTCTATGTCAAAAACTGGAGCTCGTATAAGGATTACGGCAAGGTGCTCCACTCCGATCCGGCATGGAAGATCACCGCGGAAAAAATGGCACTGACCAACAACGGGAAATTCATGCACTGCCTACCGGTAAGAAGGAATGTCATTGTGGATGATGCCGTGCTGGACAGCCCGCAATCGGCAGTAATCCGGCAGGCCAATAACCGGACATTTGCAGCACAGATCGTCCTGAAACATATATTGCAATCCCTGTAAAAACCAAAAAATGAAACCCGAATTATCCGTAGTCAAAATAGGTGGCAACATTATAGAAAACGAGTCGGCCTTAGGTGATTTTCTCAACGATTTTGCCGCCATGAAAGGGAATAAGATCCTTGTTCACGGCGGGGGAAGGACCGCAACACGTATTGCCGGGCAGCTGGGTATACCGGCACAAATGACAGGCGGAAGGCGGATTACCACCAGGGAAACGCTCGATGTTATTGTCATGGTGTATGGCGGGCTTACCAACAAGAATATCGTGGCCCGGCTGCAAGGCCTGGACTGCAATGCCATAGGGCTGTCCGGTGCAGACGGCAATACGATCACCTCCGGTAAAAGGCCGGTAAAGGATGTCGATTACGGGTTTGCCGGGGATATCCGCGAGGTAAACGGTAAAGCTGTAAAAGCATTGCTGGAAAGCGGCATGACCCCTGTTTTCTGCGCCATAACACACGATGGAAAAGGCCAGCTGCTCAATACCAATGCCGATACCATAGCCTCGGAAGTAGCCATAGGCATGAGCGAACATTTCGAAACCTCGCTGTATTACTGTTTTGAGAAAAAGGGCGTACTCCGCAACGTGGAAGATGACAACTCGGTCATTCCCCATATCGATACGGAATCTTATAAACAGTTGCTGGAAACCCGTGTTATTGCCGACGGTATGCTGCCGAAAATGCACAACTGCTTTAATGCCCTGCAACGGCATGTGGGCAAGGTACATATCGGCCTGCCGGGCATGATCGCCGGGAAAGAAGACCTGTTTACCACACTGACGTTATAACGCGGAGTAACTGCAAAGATGATCTCACTAAAAGATATAAATGAAATTAACATGACAGACCAACTCACACCATCAGCCATTGCCCTTTTAAAACAACTGATCGGTACTCCTTCCTTTTCGTCGGAAGAAGACAGGACGGCGGCGCTCATAGAAAGCTGGCTGGAATCGCATGGTATTCCCTATCAGCGAAAGGACAATAACGTATATGCCTTTAACAAATATTTCGGGGAAGGAAAGCCCACACTGCTGCTCAACTCCCACCACGATACCGTAAGGCCCAACAGCGCTTATACCAAAGACCCTTTTGACGCACATATCGAAGACGGGAAACTGTTCGGGCTGGGAAGCAACGACGCAGGAGGGTGCCTGGTGTCGCTGCTGGCAACTTTCGTCCATTTTTACGACAAGCCCCTCAATTACAACCTGGTCATCGTGGCCTCGGCAGAGGAGGAAAGTTCCGGGGACAAAGGGCTGAACAGCATGATTCCCGTACTGCCGCACATCGATGTGGCCATTGTGGGAGAACCTACCCTGATGCAACTGGCCGTTGCGGAAAAAGGGCTCGTCGTTTTCGACGCCGTGGTTAAAGGTACTCCCAGCCATGCCGCACATCCCAACGACAACAATTCCATTTACAACACCATCAGGGTACTGGAATGGTTCCGCGATTACCGGTTTGAAAAAGTCTCCGATGCCCTGGGCGAAGTAAAGATGACAGTGACCCAGATCAATGCCGGCAAGCAGCACAATGTCGTTCCGGCGGAGACCGGCCTGGTGATCGATGTACGGGTAAACGACAGGTATACCAACCGGGAAATTGCAGACCTGCTGCAGGCACAATCGCCCTGTGATATTATTACGCCCCGGTCGTTACGCCTCAATTCATCCTCCATTCCGGAAGATCATCCCCTCGTACAGGCCGGGATTGCCCTGGGCAGGGAAACATACGGTTCCCCCACCCTTTCAGACCAGGCCGTGCTGACGTGCCCGTCCCTGAAATTAGGCCCCGGAGACTCGACACGATCGCATTCGGCCGACGAGTTTATTTATGTGCGGGAGATCGAGGAAGGGATCCGGTTATATGTTCAATTGTTGGAAAAAGTATTGTAGAGTTAATAGGTTATTGAGTTATTTAGTCGACGTACAATAATCTTATTTAAACCGTATATTTAAACCCTAACTGATGTTAATTTACAAAACATTAAATTATGGGTTATCAAACTTTTGAAGACTTGGAGGTGTGGAAATTAGCACGGCAGCTCAAAAAGGATATCCGGAAATTAACCCGTGAATTTCCTGCAGAGGAAAAATACAGGCTTACAGACCAGGTGATCCGTAGCAGCAGATCAATAGGTTCAAATATTTCTGAGGGTTTTGGAAGATTTCATTATAAAGAAAATTCAAAGTTCTGCCGCAATGCAAGAGGAAGTCTGATGGAAACCCTGAGTCATTTGATAGACGCATTTGATGAAGAATATATAAATGAACAAACCCTATCCAGATATAAAATACAGATACTGCACTGTAACAAGGTTCTCAATGGTTATATTGCCTACCTTAACAAACGCAGTATGGATAATCAGTAGTATCGTTATCAGGTTATCGAAGGCAATCCCAATAACTTAATAACCCAATAACCCAATAACCCAATAACTTAATAACTTAATAACCAATGAAACTCTGGGACAAAGGCTTTAGCACCGACAAGAAAATAGATCACTTTACCGTAGGAAACGACAGGGAACTCGACCTGCTTCTGGCGAAATACGATGTTATCGCATCTGCGGCACATGCCCGTATGCTGGGCAAGATCGGTTTGCTTACCGAAGAAGAGGTTACGCAACTGACCGGGGAACTCGATCGTATAGGAGAAGATATCGAGGCCGGTACATTTACCATAGAAGACAGCTTCGAAGACATGCATTCCAGGATCGAGTACCTGCTCATTCAGAAGCTGGGCGATACGGGAAAAAAAATACATACGGCACGTTCCCGGAACGACCAGGTACTGGTAGCCATGCACCTCTACCTGAAAAACGAATTACAGGAGATCAGACAGGACACTGTGGCCCTGTTTAACCTGTTAATGGAACTGGCCGGGAAATACAGCGGTATACTCCTCCCCGGCTATACTCATTTACAGATTGCCATGCCTTCCTCCTTCGGGCTCTGGTTTTCCGCCTATGCAGAAAGCCTGATAGACGATCTGTACTTTATCGATGCTGCCTATAAAGTAGCCGACCAGAACCCGCTCGGAAGTGCGGCAGGTTACGGGAGTTCCTTTCCCATAGACCGTACTTACACTACGAAAGAACTCGGTTTCGGTACGATGAAATACAATGTAGTCGCCGCACAGATGGGGCGGGGCAAAGTGGAAAAGAGTACTGCATTCGGACTGGCAGGTATAGCAGCCACCTTATCCAAAATGGCTATGGATGTATGCCTTTACATGAGCCAGAATTTCAATTTTGTCTCCTTCCCTGACGAACTCACTACCGGAAGCAGTATCATGCCCCATAAGAAGAACCCGGACGTTTTTGAACTTATCCGCGGAAAGTGCAACAAGATACAGGCCGTACCCAACCAGCTCACCCTTATCACCAACAACCTCCCCAGCGGATATCACCGCGACCTGCAACTGGTCAAGGAAGTAATCGTACCCGCTATACAGGACCTGAAAGCCTGCCTGGAGATGGCTGCATTTACACTGAAAGATATCCGTGTCAACAAAGGTATTCTCGAAGATCCGAGATACGACTATCTCTTTAGTGTAGATACCCTGAACGAACTGGTACAATCGGGCATGCCCTTCCGCGACGCCTATAAGAAGATGGGGATGGAGATCGCCAACGGAAATTTCAAACCGAAAAAGGATATTCATCATACCCATGAAGGGAGCCTGGGGAACCTCTGCCTGGATGCGATCAGGAAGAAAATGGACCAGGTATGAGCAAAAACAAAGCCTGATAAGCTTTTATCCCCTTAAATTTATTTGATATATTTGGTCTTTAAATCAGAAAAGCATTCCGGCATTGCCCGACATAGTACGTTTCGGCACAAGTTCCGGATCGTTTTAAAGCTCATTTAGTCGTAAAATTTAACCTGCAAAAAACATTCGTCTGTATGGAAACCCAAATGTGGATAGACAAAGGAATTCAACTGGTAATGGAGTATGCTCCGAAAATCCTGCTGGCCATTGCGATATGGTTTATCGGCCTCTGGATATTCGGAAATATTGTGAAATATGCCCGCAAGATCATGGAAAAACGCCGCTATGAAGCGGGGTTGCGGAATTTCCTGGCTACCCTGCTGAGCTGGGCATTGAAAATACTCCTGATCATTGTTATTCTGGGTACCCTCGGAGTAGAGACCATGTCTTTTGCCGCGGTAATCGCATCTGCCGGGCTGGCCATAGGCCTGGCACTCCAGGGGTCGCTGGCCAATTTTGCCGGCGGAGTGCTGATTCTTATTTTCAAACCCTTCCGCGTAGGCGACTTTATAGAAGCCCAGGGACTTTCCGGTACCGTAAAGGAAATAGGGATTGTCAATACCACCCTTACCACTTTCGGAAACCAGCTGGCCATTATCCCGAACGGAAAACTGTCTAATGAAAATATCGTAAACTACAGTGCGGAAAATATACGGAGGGAAAACATCATCGCCGGGATCAGCTATGATTCCAATATCAAAAAGGCGAAGGATATCCTTCTCGATATCGTAAATTCAAAGGAAGGCGTACTGCGGGACCCCGCCCCTATGGTTATTGTTAACGAACTGGCCGACAGTTCCGTAAACCTTTCCCTTCGCTACTGGGCCAGGAACGAGGACTTCTGGGACTGCCGGTGGTATGTACTGGAAGAAATGAAAAACCGCTTCGATTCCGAAGGTATCGAAATCCCGTATCCTCACCAGGTAGAGATCCACAAAGAGGTATAAAAGAAACGAGACATACAACAACTCTTCAAAATCCCGGAAATCCGGGATTTTACTTATGGTGGCATTGTCCGTAGTTTTGTATAAGTGAAATTGTTGGTCGTCAATGTCCAACCCGATATCTATGAAAAAACCGCTATTGCTATCCCTGCTCCCACTCCTGTTTATCAGATGTTCCGGATTGGAAAAACGGGACAACTACTCCGGCCATATCAGGGGGGACTGGGTTACGGATTTTGTTCACAGTGATGCAAACAGGCCATTCTATACGTTTTCATTCCAGGACAGTATCTGTTCTTATATCCATCCCTCGGGTGCTTATTCTCCATACACCGTAAAACAGGACACGCTGGTCATCACGGAATCGGCTCCACGGGGCGGCATGGCAGAAAAACAGGGAAAATATCATTTCAGGATCACTGCACTGGACGACCATGCGCTTTCACTCTATCCCATTACTCCGGAAACGGCAGAGCTCACTGCCACATCAGGGGAAAGGGCAGATACCATACACCTGAAAAAAATCCCTGAAAAGAACGATGAAAGGCTGGTGAGAATAGGCTTCTACAGCGGTCCCTGCTTCGGGGTCTGTCCTTCCATGTATCTCGAGATCGACAGTGAAGGCAATATATTATTCGACGGACTCGCTCATACGTCAAAGCAAGGCATGCATTCCGGGAAAATTCCGGAATCCGAATTAAAGCAGATAGCAAAAAAACTGCAGCGTATCGAACTCGGCAAGCTGAAAAAGGAATATGCCGCAAGATGGACCGACGACCAGGCATGCAGGATAAAAATAGAGACCGGTAAGGGAATGTATGAATCCAGCGTCTACGGATTCGACAAAGAGCCCGTAGCCCTCCGGATGTTATTGCACAAGCTTATGGAAACCTATAAAACCGCAACGTTGAAACAGGATTCCTCCATCGTGCGGAAATTTGCCTTCCCCGGTTTCCAGCAGAGCGGTTTTCCCACATCTCCGGGACAGTAAAAGTGAGCGGGACAGCAAATCACAGACGCTTTCTGCCACCGGTCAATAATCCTGGATCAGGACTTCTGTCGGAATACGGAGGGGTATTATTCGCGTCTATTTTATCATATTCCGCATGTGTTCCAATAATCGGGTAAAATTTACAAAAAAACACTATCCTTTCATAAAAAGAATATTAAATTAGTGATGTTCAAACGCTGTTTTATTTGAAAAGGAGATCCATTATCGCGCTTTCTGTTCTGGCCCTGGTTGTCGGGGGATATGTTATTTTAAATCACCTGGCCCACCGGAAAATAGGAAGCCTGCTGGACGAACAGGTGGAAAAGGGAAACCTGGAATACAAAAACTTCAGTATATCCCTGCTGCGTGGCAATGCTGCCATTTACCAGGCAAATTACCGGAAGGGGAGACAACGGATAAAAGCGGACCAGGTCAGGGTAAGAGGCTTCAGCTACTGGCGTTACCTGCTGAAAGACCAGGTATCCGTACAAAAGATCATTGTAGATACCCCTCACCTGGACATCAGGAGAACAGCAGGTACCGGCGCCGATAGCTCAACGGAAGCGCAAAAGAATACCACCCCTGGCAAGAATATCCGTATCACACAACTGGACATTCACAACGGGAGCCTGAATCTTGTAAAAGACACCTCGGCCATCCTGACCGTGAAAAAATACGATCTGCAGCTACGGGACATCACGGCAGACCAGCAGAGCCTGCAGCGGAAAATACCGGTCAATTACGGAGCTTTTTCCCTGGAAGTATCAGAATTATGGCATGACCTGAATACGTTACAGGAAGTAAAAGTATCGCACCTCTCTCTTTCAGAAAAAACTGCAGAAGCCCATAATATCAGGTTGATCCCTAAATATACCGTAAAAGATTACGTCCGTGTCATCCCGTATGAAAAGGACCTGATGGAATTAAAGCTGGATACGCTTTCCATTCCGCAGTATCAACTGGAGCTGAATAAGGAAAATCCCCATTTTTCAGCTCCCGGAGTCTTTCTCCGGGATATCGATTTCGATGTCTACCGGGATAAAACGGTGGAAGACGATATACATATTAAAAAACTCTACAGTCATATGCTTCGCGAACTGGAGCTGAAACTGGACATCGATTCCCTCCACATAGACCGCGCACGGATAAGATACCGGGAACTGATCCACAAGGAGCGCCCTCCCGGGGAGGTATTTTTTACCGGCATGAAGGCAGTAGTTACGGGGTTGACCAATACAGGCCTGGAAAGAAAAGACTTTCCCGCTACGGAGCTGGCCATAGAAACGATGTTTATGGGCAAGTCTCCCCTTTCGGTACACTGGTCATTCCGTGTAAACGATCCTTCCGACACCTTTACCATCAGCGGTAAGAGTTCCGGTATTCCTTCGGAATCCATCAATTCCTTCTTTGTCCCGGCCTTTCATACGAAAACCCAGGGAGAAGTAAACCAGTTATACTTTAATTTCGGGGGTGATCTCCATACGGCCTCGGGAGATTTCCAGATAAAATTCAGCAATTTTACCGTTGAGGTGCTCCGGAAGGACGGAAAGGAAAAAAGGGGCTTCCTGACCTGGATAGCCAATATCTTTGTCAGGGAGAGTTCGGAAGGGCAGGATATCGCCAAACACGTGGATAAGGTAGAAAGGGACAAGACCAAATCGTTCTGGAATTACTTCTGGTCCTGCATAGAGGCCGGGCTTGCCAAAACCCTGATATAGAGGATACGGTACGGTAATAGTTTACCCGCCCCGTATCCCCGTATCCATTATTTCAGTATGGCTTCGATCTCCTGTAACTCGCCGGAAGTAAATTCCGAATTGTTCAGGGCAGCGGCATTATCCCTTAATTGTTCGGGACGGCTGACCCCTATCAGTACACTGGTTACCCGTTTATCCCTCAGCAGCCATGCTATGGCCATCTGTGCCAGTGACTGCTTTCTTTTCCGGGCTATGGCATTGAGCTTCGCCACCTTATTTATAAGCACATCGGTAATCTGGTCGGCTTTCAGGTACCTTCCGTCTTTCCGGGCACGGGAATCTTCGGGTAATCCGTCCAGGTATTTATCGGTAAGCACACCCTGTGCCAGGGGAGAAAACACAATAGCCCCTGCCCCCTGCTCTTCCAGGGTATCCAGCAGGCCGTCGCGTTCTACCCAGCGGTCCAGCATGTTATATCTCGGCTGATGTATCAGGAAGGGTGTCCCCATGGCCTTGAGTATCTCAGATGCCCGGGCGGTATCTTCGGCACTGTACTGGGAAATACCCGCATAAAGTGCCTTTCCCTGCCTCACCAGCTGGGCGAGAGCTCCCATGGTTTCTTCCAGCGGGGTTTCCGGATCGGGCCGGTGGTGGTAGAAGACATCCACATAATCTATTCCCATCCGTTTCAGGCTCTGTTCACAACTGGCGATAAGGTATTTCCGGGAACCGTAATTGCCATAAGGCCCGGGCCACATGTCCCAGCCGGCCTTGCTGGATATAAAAAGCTCATCCCGGTACGGCATGAAATCCTTTTTAAAGATACGGCCGAAGTTTTCTTCTGCCGCACCGTAGGGCGGACCGTAATTATTCGCAAGATCGAAGTGGCATATCCCCAGGTCGAAAGCAGTTCTCAGAATGATCCTGGCCTTTGTAAAATCGTCAGCATGCCCGAAATTATGCCACAATCCCAGGGAGAGGGCAGGCAAAAGTACGCCACTCCGGCCGCAACGACGGTATTGCATGCCGTTATAGCGCTCTTCATTGGCCGCATAGGCAGCAAGCGGGTTGGTATCGTTAATATTCATGATACGGTTCTTATTTTTAGTTTACAATTTATTGAGCCCGGCCTCTTCGGAAGCCAGGTTATTTTCCAGGTTGTGTACCGCGTAAGGGGCAATACGACTTCCGCTACTTAACCGCTTCCAGTACAGAATCGTGTACGGTCACTTTTTCCCAATAGTGGCCGTATTGCTCTATGGCCTCCATATGCAACGGGTGTACCCCGTAGACCTCGAGGGCTTCCAGCGAATCGAACTGTATCATCAGGTTATAGTCAAAGCTGTTATCTACTACCTCCCTGTCTTTGCTGTCTGCCGGCCCCCCATAGTAAAAACTGCGGATTCCCGGGACCTTGCGGAGCAGATCGAAAAATCCGGTAAACGCTTCCTTTTCGTCCCGATTCAACGTTTTCTTCAGCCAGAAAAGTACGTAGTGATTAATCATTCTGTCCTGTGTATCCTGTTCCCGGTCACCGGAACGGCCAATGGCAGTTACCGGCAGTATCACACCGGTCGTTACGGCTGCCGTAGTTGCCCTGACAAAGTTTCTTCTTTTCATATCGGTTAAATTCAATGTTTATCTACTGTACTCATAAATACCTGTAAATATACGACGGTATCACCTCCGGAAGCGTTAAAAAAAAGCTTTATGCCCTTCAGGATAATTCCTCCAGAAAAGTGTCCAGGGCTTTTCGATGTGCTGCCCGAAGTTCAGCGTCTGTGATCCCTCCTTCTGCCGGAGAAAAATGCTGTCCGAACGAGGGAAGTGAAAAAGTAGCCGTGATCGTGGCCCCGAAACGGGGAAGCGTCTTTAAAGCAAGAGACAGCGAATTCCTCCCGGCGCCCTGACCGGTAGAGGTGCTCATCAGGAAAACCTGCTTCCCTGCCAAAAAATTCCGGTCTGCACGCGAAAGCCAGTCGATAAGGTTCTTGAAATAGGCCGAAAAGTTACGGTTGTGTTCATTTACCGCTATGATCAATGCCGCGGCATTTCTTATTTCATCGAGAAACCCGGTTACCTCTCCGGGAATACCATCGTCCCTTTCACGGTCCATACTATACATCGGGAAAGGCTTCCCGGACATATCAAACCGGCGTATATTGTGATTTTCGATCATGGAAACCGTATAGGTGACCAGTTGATAATTGATAGAAGCAGAGGAATTACTTCCTGCAAAAGCCAGTACAGACATAAATTCTTATAAATTTTAACCTTACTAATATAAAAAATACTTTGGTAGTACAGGAAAAACCTGAAATATATCGCCCCATGCTGCGTTTAAAAACCGGGAAACCGTTCTAAAAGATCCAAAATTCCGTTTTCGGAGTATATATTAAATCACTATGGGCATGAAGTCCATTGATTATTAAGTTATTTGGTTATTAGGTTAATAAGTTATTAAGGTAAGACACATAAACTCAATAACCCAGTAACTTATTAACCTAATAACCCGTTAAACCATAACCTTTCGGAAACCAAAACGAGATCCGCTAAAGGGCGTAGGTTTGATTTTAACTGAGACCACTAAATATAATGATCGACCGGAGATCCGAAAATAAGACAAAGCGACTGTATTTTATCGATGCCATGAGGGCATGGGCGATACTCATGATGCTTCAGGGACATTTTATAGATGGCCTGCTGGATCCTGTGTTCCGAAATGCCTCCGATCCGCTGTTTGCCGTCTGGGCCTATAACCGGGGGATTACGGCACCGGTTTTCTTTACTGTGGCAGGATTTATATTCGTGTACCTGCTCATACGCAACCGGCAGCAGTCCGGCTGGGCGAACCCGAGGGCAAAAAGAGGGCTTAGGAGAGGGCTTATGCTTCTTGCCCTCGGGTATGTGCTCCGCCTGGATTTTAAGGGTTTTCTGCTTCGGGGAGAGGTTTATGACAACTTTTATATGCTGGATGTACTGCACTGTATCGGGTTGTCCCTGCTGTTTCTCACCGGCCTGTACCTGCTTACCTGCCATCGCGGCAGGCATGTTATGCCGGTCGCTTTCGGGCTATCCACACTGGTGCTGTTTGCCCTGGCCCCGCTGTATACCGCGGCAGACTACAGCTTTTTCCCGAAAATGCTCGCCAATTATTTTACCAAAGCCCACGGTTCGGTATTTACGGTATTCCCCTGGTTCGGCTTTGCCTCCTTCGGGGGCCTGATGGCCACCCTGTTCCACCGTTTCGGGGACAGAAAGGCACTCTATCCGGCGGCTATCAGCCTGTGCCTGTCTGCCGGGATATTGCTTATACTGATATGTTCTTTGCCCGATTTTCACAACGGATGGTTCTCACGGCTGGGGAATGTCCTGGTGTTCTTTGCAGTATTCATGCTGGCCCGGAAAATATTTACTCCCGGAATATTCCTGACCATCGGGCAGAATACCCTTTCCATTTACATGATCCACTATATCCTGCTCTACGGCAGTCTGTTCGGCCTCGGATTATACCAGCCGTTCCACCATTCCCTGCCTCCTTATATTGCTATTCCCGGGGCTATCGTATTCGTACTCGCCGTAACCTGGCTGTCATTCAGGTACAACAGCCTGAAACCGAGGTTACGGGAAATACAGGCCGCACTGTTGACAAAAGGCAGGTCCTGGTTGCGCCGCCGTGTGATCCGCAATTAAAAAAACCACCTCCGGTCACAGGCCGGAGATGGTCGTTTTAAACGGTAATGGCGAATAACCTTCAGCACATTTTCCCCGGAAGTTAAACGTGCAAAGCCCGGTTATCGGTCGCAGCCAGGGCCGCTTCCTTCACCGCCTCGGCATAGGTGGGATGCGCATGGCTCATACGGGAAATATCTTCTGCACTGGCCCTGTATTCCATAGCCGTTACGGCTTCGGCAATAAGATCGGCCGTACGGGCCCCTATCATATGTACCCCGAGCACTTCATCGGTGGCCTTATCTGCAAGGATCTTTACAAAACCGTCAATATCCATGCTGGCCCTGGCACGTCCGAGAGCACGCATCGGGAATTGTCCCACTTTATAATCCACCCCGGCTTCCTTGAGTTCTTCTTCGGTTTTACCTACGGCAGCCACTTCCGGCCAGGTATACACGACCCCCGGGATCAGGTTATAGTCGATATGGGGCTTTTGCCCGGCGAGGGTCTCGGCTACAAAAACCCCTTCTTCTTCCGCCTTATGGGCGAGCATGGCGCCTTTGACAACATCTCCTATGGCATAGATATTTGATGCGCCGGTCTGCAGGTGGTCGTTTACTTCAACCTGCCCCCTGTCGTTCAGTTTCACCCCGGCAGCTTCGGCATTCAGTCCGTCCGTATACGGGCGACGGCCTACCGATACCAGGCAGTAATCTCCTTCAAGCACCACTTCTTTGCCCTTTTTATCATCGGCCTTAACCGTCACTTTGTCCCCGTCGCGGCTCACTTCCCTGACCTTGTGCCCGGTGTAGAATTTAAAGCCCTGTTTTTTCAGTACTTTAGTCAGTTCTTTGGAAAGCGCTCCATCCATTCCCGGGATGATGCGGTCCATAAACTCTACCACCGACACCTCGGCGCCCAGCCTTTTATATACCTGCCCGAGTTCAAGACCTATCACCCCTCCGCCGATAATGACCAGGTGTTTGGGCACTTCTTTCAGTTTAAGCGCTTCGGTAGAGGTAATTACCCTCTCCTTGTCTATTTCAATAAAAGGAAGTGCAGAAGGTTTGGACCCCGTTGCAATGATAGTGTGTCTGGCTTCTATTTTTTCTTCCCCGCCATCACTTTTTTTCACTGTGATATGTGTGACATCCTCAAAACTTCCCACACCTTCATAAACATCTATCTTGTTCTTGTCCATCAGGAATTTCACCCCGGCACAGGTCTGGTCTACCACAGCCTGTTTGCGGTTTATCATTTTTTCCAGGTTGAGTTTTACCTCTCCCGGGATCTCGATACCGTGTTCCTCAAAATGTCTTAAGGCATCGTCGTAGTGGTGGGAAGAATCCAGAAGCGCCTTCGAAGGAATACACCCCACATTAAGACAGGTTCCGCCAAGGGTCGCATATTTTTCAATGATCGCTGTTTTCATCCCGAGCTGTGCACAGCGGATGGCTGCCACATACCCTCCGGGACCTGAGCCGATAACGGCTACATCGTATGAACTCATAATATGTTTTTTGAGAATGTGTTTTAAACTTACCTGAGACAAAAATACAAATGTTTTGCAAAGCGACCGCCCTGTAAGACAGGTATTCTCGTCACGGAAAAAAAACTATACGTTCACCGTTTTCCAGTGTCCCTTTTTGAACCATATCAGCGCTATAACCGCGATCAGGGTTTCCGCAAGTGTTATACCTGCATAAACGCCCACCGGCCCCCATTGCAGTACGATGGCAGCGAGGTAGGCAAAAGGAAGCTGAAAGAGCCAGAAACAGAAAAAATTGATGACCGTCGGTGTCCGGGTATCTCCTGCCCCGTTAAAGGCCTGGGTGATCACCATCCCGTAAGCATAGAAAATATAACCGGCAGCCACGACCTGCAGGCTCAGACTGCCGTATTTTATCACCTCCGGGTCTGCACTGAACCAGCCTATGATATGGGGTGCGAATGCCAGGTAAACCAGGGATACGGTAAGCATGAAAACAGCATTGTATTTGCCGGTCTGCCATACCGATTTCTCCGCCCGGTCGGGTTGCCCTGCACCGAGATTCTGCCCTACCAGTGTTGCCGCAGCATTACTCATACCCCATGAAGGCATCATGGTAAACATCATGACCCGTATGGAAATCGTATAGCCGGCCAGGACCTCACTCCCGAATTCCGACATGATCCGCATTAACACCACCCAGCTGGACGTCCCGATCAAAAACTGTCCTATACCGCCGAGGGAAACCCTTACGAGGTTCCACATCACCTGTCCGCGAAATACAAGGTCGGCTACCTGAAGTTTGATCCTGCTCCATCCGAAAAACAGGATCCAGAGCTGAAACAGTACCGCAGTTCCCCTTCCTATGGTCGTTGCAATGGCGGCTCCTTCCACTCCGAAGGCCGGGACGGGCCCCAGGCCAAAAATAAAAACGGGATCGAGAATGATATTGAGGATATTGGACAGGATCAGCGACCACATGGCGATAGAAGCATCTCCGGCTCCCCTGAAGATCGCATTGATCAGGAACAAAAGAAATATGGTAATGTTCCCTCCTATCATGATCTGGGTATACCGGTATCCCTCCTCTATCAATCCGGGCTCTCCCCCCATAAAAGAAAGTATCTGCCGCGGATAGAGTACCCCTGCAACCCCCACCGCAACAGCAACAATGATACCCAGCCCGATGGCCTGTACGGCCGTCTGCCGGGCACTTCGCAGGTCCCGTTCCCCTACACGTCTCGCAATAACCGCAGTGGCGGCCATGCTCAATCCCATGGCTACCGCATAGAGCAGCGTGATCACCGATTCGGTAAGGCCTACGGTGGCTACGGCATTGACGCTTACCCGTGACAAAAAGATAATATCCACCAGGGCAAAAACCGATTCCATCATCATCTCCAGGATCATGGGGACTGCCAGCAGGAATATGGACCTGCGAATACTCCCGCTGGTATAATCGTTTTCCTTACCGGTAAGGGAATCTCTCAGAAAAGAAACAATACTGTGGAATGAATACTTGTGAAGACGGCTCATAACTGATTACAGAATTACAAAAGATTAAGGTGAAAGAAATATAAAAACCTCCGCGGGCCAGGGTACGGCCCGACAACAATTCCCGCTTTCCCTGCAGGGAAAATTGTTAATGTCTTAATATAATTCTGTGAGCTTCATGATGCGGCAATATTAAGAACTTTTTTTTATATATTTCCTTCTTTTCCGGTTTTTAACAGCTTCTCCTTGCCGGACAGTAAATATTTTTATAACATTTGCGGTGGGAAAAAGACCTTATATTTAATGAATATCAATCTCAAAAGACGTGTGGCTGTCAGTGCCGTATTTTTTCTCAGTGGCATATGCTTTGCCAGCTGGGCCAGCCGTATTCCGGACATCAAGAACAGGCTGCAGCTTAGCGAGGGGGAACTCGGCGGGCTCCTTCTCGGCATGCCTACCGGCTCACTGCTGGCGCTGCCTCTTGCCGGGTTGCTCGTGCACCGTTTCGGAAGCCGGAAAGTGGCCGTGGTCTCTGCCATACTCTATGGGGCTGCCCTGCCCCTGTTAGGGCTCGCTGCCACCAGGCTGGAATTACTGGCCGCGGTGATACTCTTCGGCCTTATCGGAAACCTGATCAACATATCGGTAAACACACAGGCCGTAGGTGTTGAATTCCATTACGGAAAGACCATTATGGCCTCCTTTCACGGATTGTGGAGTTTTGCCGGTTTTATCGGGGGAGCCATCGGGGCAGGGATGATCGATCTCAGCATCACCCCTTTTATACATTTCACAGGTATAGGCCTTGTCAGTTTATTTATCATATTCTTCGCCTACCGCAACATGCTGACCGAAGATGTCAATACCACCGACCAGAAAGGACTGGTACTGAAAAAACCCGACAAGCTGTTGCTCCGTATCGGACTGATCGCCTTTTGTGGCATGATGTGCGAAGGATGTATGTTCGACTGGAGCGGGGTGTACTTCGACAAGGTGGTAAAGGTAGACGCCGGGCTGGTCACACTCGGGTATATTGCCTTTATGAGCACCATGGCCACCGGAAGGTTTGTGGCCGATCATTTTACCCAGCGTTTCGGGGCGGTCAGGCTTTTACAGTACAGCGGACTATTGATATTCTCGGGGCTGCTGCTTTCGGTGATCTTTCCGGGTATCGTATTTTCAACGGTCGGTTTCCTGATGGTAGGAGCCGGCACTTCGGCGGTCATCCCCCTGTCGTTCTCCATGGCAGGGCGATCAAAGAATTTTCCTCCCGGCATTTCCCTCGCACTGGTCTCTACCATCGCCTATTTCGGTTTCCTTTTCGGGCCTCCCGTTATCGGGTTTATAGCCGAGCATGCAAGCCTCAGGGCCTCATTCCTGCTTATCGCCTTTGTAGGTGCTGCCATAACCGTATTGTCGTATACCGGACGGGCCATGCTCCGGAAAAGCTGATCACTTGACAGGCCCCACGGTTGTCACAGGATAAGAGCGCAATCTATTCTTCCCTTGCGGAGACAGCCTTCTTCCCGTTATCCCCGTAATGTATACGGTACCTCCAGTAGGCTACGACCCCGAGCAACAGCACTATCGCCCCGGTGTAATACACAAAATCGGGGGTGATCATCTTGTCGCCGCTGGCATAACTATGCAGTCCCACCAGGTAGAAATTCACCCCGAAATACGTCATCATAATGCTCGCATAGGCGACAATGGCAAGATAATTAAAGGCAAACCGTCCCCTTAATCCCGGTACCAGGCGCATGTGCACTACAAAGGCGTACACCATAATACTGATAAGGGCCCAGGTTTCCTTGGGGTCCCATCCCCAGTAGCGCCCCCAGCTTTCGTTGGCCCACTGCCCGCCGAGAAAATTACCTATGGTCAGCATGACAAGGCCCACGGTAAGTGCCAGTTCATTGATAATGGTGATCTCCCGCAGGTGCAGGTCCATTTTTTTCTTATTCCGGCTATTGGTGAGCATAATGAGCAGCAGGGCCACTACCCCCAGTATCATTCCCAGGGTAAAAGGTCCGTAACTGCCCACGATCACCGATACGTGAATCATAAGCCAGTAGCTGTCCAGTACCGGCTGAAGGTTGGCTATGGCCGGATCAAGCCAGTTCATATGCGCCCCGAATAAAACTATGGAAGTCACAAAAGCGGTAGATGCTACGGTAAGGTCTGATTTTCTCCCGAAGATCAGTCCGAAAAGCATGGTGGCCCAGGCTACGTAGATCATGCTTTCATAGGCATCACTCCAGGGTGCATGCCCGGAAATATACGAACGGGTGATCAGTCCCAGCGTGTGCAACACAAAAAGTACAACTATGCCGATTTGTCCGATACGGATAAGGATATCCAGAAACCTTTTTTCATAGAAGATACGGAGTACGATAAGGAAGAACAGGATCAGCCCGCCTACCATATACCACATCAGCAGGCGCTGGAAGATATTCACTTTGTTATAAAGGGCTTCCACTTCTATCCTGCGTTCGGACGGCAATACTTCGGCACCGTAATTTTCCTGGTTCCGGCTAAAGGCTTCCAGTATTTTTTCTGCTTCGGTATAGTCGTCAGTCCTTATCGCCCTGCGCAGAGACATCAAGTACAGGGTCACGGACTTGTCGATAAAATTGGCATAAAGGGAATCTCCCACCACATGCTGCCCCGTCCTGAAATCAACCGCAGACACCCATTTATTGTTCTCGTGATCCGGCAGGGGAAAAATTTTCAGGATTTCCCCGCCCAAAGCCCTGTTCAGCAGGGCAAGCCGCTGGTCGGCCTCCTTGAATTCCTTCTGGAACTGGTTGGGTACGTTGGTGGCATATGCTTCCTGCAGATAAGGAGCCAGCTTATAATTTCCTTTCTCATCAAAGAAATCTATGGCCCTAACATATTTTTTTCCTTCTTCTACCCCTATCAGCCGGTGCAGGCTGTCGTTGCCTTTTTTCATATAGATCACCTCCGCATTGTACCACGCAGCCGGGTTTTGCAACATGGAAAGGAATGTCTGGTCGGCATCCATTCCGTTGTAGTGATCGCTTTTACTTATTTTGCGCAACAATTCCGAAGCAAAGGTATTGACCGGTTTCATCCGCCCGCCATCGTCCTGTATTACCAGTTTCCCGAAACGGTCGGCATGTGCCTGGCTTACAGTGGTGGCCTCTATGATGGAATCTATCTCCGCTTTTGTCGGTACGGCCACCGTATGCCGGTGGCCTTCGTCCGTAACCTCTACCTCCGTGTCATGAGGGTGTACTTCCGTGTCATGCTGGTGGTCTTCCTGGGCAAAACCGGCCATTCCGAGAAACATGACTGCCATCGTCGCAGCCATCTTTACCTTGTCCTTCTTCACCTTTTTCAGCATTTCTCCCAGTTTTTTAAATCTTGTTTTGCCGTAGAACATAATTCCCAGAAGCCCTATATACAGCAGGGTATATCCAATATAGGTGATCCATGTTCCGTAAAAATCGTGATTTACCGAGAGCACCGTCCCCTTCTCGTCCGGGTCGAACTGTGCCTGGAAAAACCGGTATCCCCGGTAATCGAGGATGTGGTTCATATAGATATCGTAATCAAAAGGCTGGTCGTCATTTACGGTCACCTTACTCATAAACGAGGAATATCCGCTTTCGGTCCCGGGGTATTTTTCCGCTATAAAATCGTTCAAGGTAATACTGAAAGGCAGCTTGCGCTCTATGGAACCGAACGAAACATGAAAATCAAGACCGCCCACCTGGGTGGTCACCGGCTGGTTTACCATTCCTTTTCCGCCCAGCACCCTGATCCTTTCGGTTGCGCCCCCGGTGGTAATGTCGAGAATAATGGCATCCTGCGCTGCACTGTTCTTGTCCTCTGCTTCTATAACACCGTAATTTCCCCGCACTACCGGGTCAGGAAAGACGACCTGCATGTTTGCCAGGGTATAAAGAGACCGGAGTTGCAGGGGCTGTACGCTGTCTTTATACACACTGTCACGGTGCTGGTCGGCCATACGCATATAATTTCCCTCAAAGGGGGTGGATATGGTATAACCATCTCTATCGGTATTGATATTTATGGCCCCTTCGGTAGGTTTGTCCAAAGCAAAGAGAATGTTGTGAATACTGCTTACCTCCCCGCTTTTTATATAGTGCTCATGCCTCGTACCCCCGCTGGCTTCCACAAGTTTCAGGTATTCTTCCCCGTTTTCATCGGGGACCAGTCCCTCTTCAGCGCCGTCGATATAACCGACATACGAAACGGTAAAGGACTGCCCGTTAAAATCGGACCTCCAGGGCAGCCTGGACTGAATACCTTCGGGAGAGACCAGGATGTCTTCCCTCATGGATTTCCGCATCGGGTTACCGTCAATATCGCCGTCTACAAATGCCGTGAGATAGGTTTTATCCGACAGGAATGAATCCGCTGTTTTTCCTTCCCGGATAGGCATGACTCCTTCATAACTGATATAGCGGGTAACAAAAGCCCCTATCAATATAAACAGGAAAGACAGGTGTACCAGCAAAACGGCCCATTTCTCCCGTTTATGCAAACGGTAACGCACAATGTTTCCCGCAAAGTTTATGACAAAAAATACCATAATGGCTTCAAACCACCAGGCGTTATAGATCCATATACGCGCCGTGGTGATGCTGTACCAGCTTTCTATAAAAGTACCGAAAGCCATTGCGACAGCAAAGACCAAAAACAAAACAGCCATTAAACGTGTGGAGAAGAGAGTTTTCCTGAAGAAGTCTGCCATTACAACCTTTTTATGTGCCGCAGCACTGATCCGTTTCCGCATGCAAAAATAGGGCGTTTTTATGAGATTTAAAGGCTATGGAGCAGGCAAGAAGGCCTAAAAGAATGTTAATATGTTCTTAACAGGGGAAACAGCCTCGTTTTAATTTACGAAATTCAGAAGTCAATTCCGGATCCACTGTTTTATCACAACCTGCTAAACCCCTTGTCTTTGTACATCTGCCGGCAGTAATGCCCTCCATAGTGAAAAGATTACATTATATTTGCAACTACATCGCATCAAAATCCAAAACCGCATATGATGAAAAAGAAAGATATGCCAGTCCGCCGTTTTCCCGAAGGCCTGCACCCATATGTGATAACACACTGTACGATACTCCTTTTCGCCCTGTTCCTCAACGGTGTAAGCGCACAGGAAAACAGGTCTTTTATCCACGGTCCGGAACCGGGGGAGCGACTCGATACACTATTGCGGGTCTACGATTCCGGGAATACGGCTTCGCTTCCCGTAAGCGTTATAAGGGGAAAGCAGAAGGGCCCGGTATTTACGGTCGTGGCCGGTATTCACGGTTACGAATATCCTCCCATTATTGCCGTGCAGCAACTTATGGCGGAAATAGACCCCGACAGGCTCAGCGGTACACTGGTGGTAATTCCCATAGCCAATACACCCGCTTTTTATGGCAGGAGTGTTTTTCTGAACCCGCAGGATTCCAAAAACCTGAACAGGGTCTTTCCCGGGGATAAGGCCGGATCCGTAACCGAACAGATCGCCTATCGTATCTCAGAGGAGATCATTCCGGTATCCGACGTATTCCTGGACATCCATGCCGGGGATGCCAACGAAGACCTGCTGCCCTTTGTGTGTTACTACGACAAACGGGATGCCCCGCAGCAAAACGAACTGGCACGGAGACTCACTGCAGCGGCCGGTTTTGAATATAATGTAGTGTATCCTTATAACATCACTCCCGACGAAGCTGCCGAATACGCCTTTAAACACGCCACACAACAGGGAGTTCCCTCCCTCAGCATAGAAGCCGGCAAGCTCGGAACGGTACAGGAGGAAGCGGTAACCATGACCAGGGAAGCAGTATACCGCATGCTGCACGAAATGCAGATGTACCCGTATTCGGGAACAGGAGAGAAAACACAACAGCAATGGTTCGGTAAGCAATCCTATATAAAATGCCCGCAGCAGGGGATATTCTACAGTAAGGTCAAAAGCGGAGACCGTATTGCCAAAGGACAATACCTCGGTCATATTACCGACGTATTCGGGAACAGGCGGGCCGATATTACCTCACCGGCAGACGGCATCGTCCTGTATAAAGTCGGAACGCCCCCGGTGAATGCCGGGGAGACCCTGTTCTGTATCGGTGGCAAATAACGCCTGTATATACTCTTTTCCGGGTCTTTACGGCTTACTGTTTTACGTGGAGGGTGAGCGTGGCATCGGGAAGGCCTGGAGAACTGACTGTCAACAGGATATCTCCCTTTTCCCGGGTGCTCTTTACGACAACCATCGCCCTGCCGTGCCAGGCTTTTCTCGTCCCGGAAACATAAGATCCCGTATCCTTCAGATCGGCATTATCCACCGCAACTATTTCTCCGGGGCCTTCCAGGGCGAACTGAAGTTTATGATCAGCATTCGGTTGCAAAATCCCTTCTCCATCGGTAATTTCAACAACGACAAAAGACAAGTCCTGCCCATTTGCCTCAATTTCGGAACGATCGGGGGAAAGCATGATCTTCGAAGCTTCACCGGCAGTAAGGAAGTTACGGGTTTCGACTTCCCTGCCGTCCTCCATACCGGCTACCTTTAATTCACCGGGATGATAAGGAACTTCGAAAACAGCCCTGAATTGTGTATCCGGAGTGGTTTCCTTTTCCCCGATCAGGCTATCGTTCAAATACAGCCGAACCGACGGATGCCTGGAATATACGTCAACAGTCAGCGTTTTCCCGTTCTGCCCGGGCCAGGTCCAGCTCTCCCAGGCGGGCCATACGGCCCATGAGGTCAGTGTTATTTTACCGTCCTCCGGATCCGGCTCGCGGACAGCCATATACAATTTTTCATCGCCATTATACAGCATGCTGCGATAGTGGGAGACCGGCTTTCTCCACCCGGTAAGGTCTATGTCTCCGCAATAAGCCCCGTGCCAGGGAAACAAACCTCCAACCCAATGTTCTCCCTCGGGCTCACCGGGATAAAAATAACGGCCTATTCCCGATTCGCCAAGGTAATCCAGGGCAGTCCATACAAAATCACCAATAATATAATCGTGGTCCTGAACCATTTTCCAGTTGTAAAATGCATCTTTCGGATAAGATTCGGTCTGCAGGATAATACGGTCGGGGACACGTTCATGGTCTGATTCGGCCCTGTGCAACTGATAATTATAACCGGCTACGTCGTGTTCCGCCATTAAAGGATCAAAAATTTCCCATTCGGCATCCCAGGTAGTCATGGCCGAGGTAACCGGCCTTGTAGCATCGATTTCCTTAACCGCCCCGGAAAGTTTACGGGCGGTCTCCACTGCCCCGGGTTCTTTCCGTTCGATAATTTCATTCCCGATACTCCAGAGTATGACGGAAGGGTGGTTCCGGTCGCGAAGCACCATGGATTGCGCATCGTGTTTCCACCACTCGTCAAATATCCCGGCATAATCATGATCTGTCTTTTTGACCCTCCACCCGTCAAAAGATTCATCGATCACAAGAAGCCCCAAACTATCGCAGGCATATAAAAATGCTTCAGACGGCGGGTTGTGCGCAGTACGAACAGCATTGAATCCCGCCTCTTTCAACAACGCCACTTTTCTTACCTCCGCCCTGTCGTATGCGGCTGCACCGAGGCTACCGTTGTCATGATGTACGTTCCCCCCGTTCAGGATCACTTTCCTTCCGTTCAGCTCAAAACCGTTCTCTGCTGAAAACCTGATATCGCGGATTCCGAAAAACTCCGTGACTTCATCGACGACATCGGATTCCCGGCTCAACGTTACATCCAGGCGATACAACTCCGGAGATTCGGGGCTCCATAATGCGGGGTTCTCAACTGTCAATTCCTGTACGATTTCCTTTTCCCTGCCCGGTGCTATACTTACCTGCGTCTGCTTTTCACTCACCAACGGAACAGTGCTCGTTATGACAAAGTCCTGCGCCAAAGTACTTTCGTTTTTCACCAGTGTCCTCACCCTCACGGTAGCCTGCTCCTTATGTATTTCAGGTGTGGTAACGGCTACCCCCCAATGCGAAATATGCAGGGGGTCGGTCACCTTGAGCCAGACATGGCGGTATATCCCGGAACCACTGTACCAGCGGCTGTTCTTTTGATGGGAGTTATCCACCCGCACAGCCACAACATTTTGTTTTCCGGGTTTCAGATAGGGAGTCAGGTCAAAGTCAAAAGACGTATAGCCATAGGGCTGAATTCCCAGTTTCTCCCCGTTAATAAAAACCTCGGCATTCATATAAACTCCTTCAAAATAGATGAGCACCTTCTTGCCTTCCCAATGTTCCGGCACCTCAAAAACCTTTTTATACCAGCCCGTTCCATTGGCGAAATACCCCCCGTCTCCACCGGACGGGTTAAGAGAATCAGGCCTTGATGCTATACTCCAGTCGTGGGGCAGGTCTACCTCATGCCAGTCACCGGCAGTATCTGCACGGGCAGTATCTCCCAGGTGAAATTGCCATCCCGCATCAAATAACTGCTTGCGTTCGATCTTTGGTTTATGCACAGGCGAACACGCTATGAGGAATATATTAACGAATACAAAATATATTGTGATTTTTCCGATTGAATCCATTCTGTTTTTTTTATCTACTTCCATACAGCACCGCGCCTCCTTCCGGCAGCATGCTTACCTTGAAGATCCCGTCTTTGCCTATTTTTACCTCCTTTATACCTGCCGACGTATCCTTGCGGTCGTACAACAGCTTTACTCTCTTCCCGGCCAGCATGGGGAGTTCCAGTTCCACCTGCTTTTTCTTCTTTTCCCCGTTCACGACGGCAATATACCATCGTTCTCCCTTTTTCCGGGCCAGGGCACAATAATCTTCTGGCGTTCCTCCTATATACAGGGTTTCATCCCATACGGTGGGCACTGCCCTGATAAAATCCAGCACATGTCCCGGCTGGTCCAGGTTATCGGGTGTCAGTCCGAAATGCTGTACCGGTGAAAAATACAGTACCGCAGTAGCCAGTTCAAAGGCATCGGTAGTACTCCTTACCGTTCCCCCTTTCTGGTCCCGGGACAGCTTTTTGTTCAGGAAAAGCGGACCGAAATCCATGGCCCCGGCCGTATTTCTCGTAAAGGGAAGTACGGTGGCGTTCATGGCGTGCTTATCCATGGCATCCTGCCGGAACACCAGGTTCTCCGAAGCCAGAACGGCTTCCGAACTCACGTAGTTGGGGTACATACGCTCCCATCCCCTGGGCAGGGTACAACCGTGAAAATTTACTGCCAGCCCGTAATTGTTGGCATCGGTCAGTATCTCTTCGTACAGCTTTATGGTCTCCTGCTTGTCTCCCCCGAGGAAATCTACCTTAATGCCCTTTACCCCCGTGTCGCGGAGCCACGCCATCTCCTGTTGCCGGGCCACAATGTTGTTCATCCGGTGTTTCGGGGTTTGGGGGGCCTCGTTCCAGTAACCGTTGGAATTGTACCAGAGTATGACCTCTACTCCCCTGTCCCCGGCATAATCGACCAGGGCCCTGATACGGTCTCTCCCTATCCTGAGGTCCCAGTGGTTGTCGATAAGTACATATTCAAAATCCAGGGCGGCGGCAAGGTCGATATATTTCAGCTGGTCCTCATAATTTATACTGTCGTCCTGCCATACGATCCAGCTCCAGGCAGCTCTTCCGGGCCTGTAACCGACGGCAGGCTTATAGGCCTCTTCCACCAGGTCGAAGGCTACGGTCGACTCCACTATCGGTTTTAAGCTCTCCCCGAGTGTCACGGTACGCCACGGGGTACGTGCCGGAAGGGCCTGCGCGGCGTAATTGATTCCTATCCCGTTATTTTCACCCTCCTGCGGAAAGGTCACGTGGTACAGCCCGGTATCAGTCCCTTCCCCGAGCCGGCATCCCGGATAACGGCTGTCGGTCCCGGTCTCGGAGATCAGTAACCAGCCGTTATCCTTCCATTTGAAAAGTGCCGGAAAGGTATATCCGACACCATAGGCCGAGGGTTTTCCCATGGCTTCGTTGAGGGTATATTCCTCCTCGTAGGAGGGTTTGGTCTCCATCCACCCGGTCATGGGCAATGCCTGCGGTGTAATATAGGTGGTAGCCTCATCAGGCAGGTTAAACCCGGAAAGCTCCTCGAATATCCTGATATTGCTCTTTCCTTCCCTGCTTGCGATGCGGTATGAAAATGCCACATCCCGGTCGCTTACCCTGAAGATGACATTCAGCGTATCCCGGTTCCCGTTGACAAAAACAGCATTCAGTTCGCTGGCCACATAATCCACATGGCTTACCTTGGCCCTGTCCAGTTCATAGGATTCCTCGATCTTCGCGGTAGCCGATGACACATAGGTGAGCTGCTGCGAAAAATCGCCCAGGGAGGTCTTCAACCCCAAAGGGGAATCTTCCAGGAATGTCTTTTCCTTATGGCTGATCCGGTATATTAACTCCCCTGCCGGCCAGTTCAGGCTTACGCGGGTCATTCCGTCCGGACTTTCTATAGAAAGCTGATCCCGGGCTGTGGCATACCCCCCGGCACACAGGAAAAGCAGGGTTGTCTTTAAAAAAAGGGTCTTATACAAATTCATATATGCTGATGTTTTATGATCCGGTTAACTGCTCAACCCGGGGTTACCGATGCAATTCCTTTCAGGGTAGGGATTACCTCGTTGATATACCCGTTTTCATCAAAGGTCAGACTGTCTATACACACTTCCCTGTGGAAGCCTGCCGCCCCGCCCATTTGTTCTCCGCCCGGGCGGTTAAACCTGTGATAGACGATATACCACTCGTCTTTTCCCGGAACCTGTATTACCGAGTTGTGCCCGGTTGCCAATATCCGGTTTTCCTCGTCTTTCCGGATAACGATGTTGTTTTCCGGGATCTCCAGCGGTCCTTCCGGGCTATCGGAGATGGCATACCTCACCTTGTACTCCGGGCTCCGGGTATCGTCTTCCGACCACAGGAAATAATACTTGCCGTTCCTGTAGAATACTTCCGCCCCTTCGCGGAAGGTTTTATCCGGGGTCATGACCTTTACGCTGCTTTTTTGGACGGACATCATGTCGTCGTTCAGCTCCGCTACCGCCATAAACCCATTTCCCCAGTAGAGGTAGTTCTTCCCGCTCACCGGGTCTGCAAACACATCCGGGTCTATATTCTGCCCTCCCTTTACCCCCTCCGGGAATTCCGAGATCAGGGCCTCCCCCTTGTCTTTAAAGGTGCCGCGGGGTTCGTCGTTTACAGCTACTCCTATTTGCTGTGCGGCCGTAAAATAGTAGAAGTATTTATATCCCCCGTCTGTCTTTTTTTCTATCATGGTGGGTGCCCAGGCATTGCGGCTGGTCCAGGAGACATCCTTTTCCAGGTCGAGAATAACCCCTTCGTTCCTCCAGTGTACAAGGTCTTCCGAGGAAAAAGTCTCAAAATACGTTCCCGACCAGCCGTTAAACCCGTCACTGGTGGGATAGAGATAGAATTTTTTATCCTTTTCGGAATAGATAATCTCGGGATCTGCGTAATATCCTTCCACCACGGGATTACCGGCAATTTCCGCACTCACCTTATAGGTTTCGACAACCCCTCCAAAGCTTACCTGGTAGTCTACGGGCCCCCGGCTGAAATCCCGGGCTCCTTCCGGGCGGATTACGGTGCCCGGCAGGGTAACGAAGCCGGGGGCAAAAGAAGAGAGATCACTACCTTCCTCAACCGGGAGATATATGCTCCTGTTATCCTTGTCTACCACTACATTCCCCTTTTTTACCATATCGTCCGATACCACAAGTACAGGGGACAGGCCGGAAGAGGGAAATGCCTTTACCAGGCGTTCCAGCTCCGGCTGGCTGATCTGGATCACCGTTCCGTGGCGCGGGTGAAAATTCATGGAGACCTGTTCGTCTACCACTTCAAAATGTTTCAGGTCCTTGCTTTTGGTAAACTGGTATTCCCCGTTGGTATACACATCATACATCAGGATATATTCGTCAGTGTCAATGAGCTTGAAAACCCCGGAACCTTCCACGGCCTTGTCGGTCTGGTCTACATTTCCCGGTTCGGGGACATACCCGGAGGTGAGAACATCGGAAACCGCCACCTTTATTCCCTTGTCACTCGTTCCTTCGGTCTTGTAGAACAGGTAGTATTTTCCGTCCTTGTGAACAATGTCACCGTCAATACACGCTTTCTCGTCCGGGCTGTAGAACAGCTGCTCCGGTGCTGCTTCGAGGGCGGTAAAATCCTCGTTGACATAGGCGTAGTATATCTTATCGTAACTCCCCGGTTCCAGCATGGAGAAATAGACCATATACTTTCCTTTTTCCCCGTCGTAAATGGTCTGGGGGGCCCATACCCGGTGAACTTCCGAAAATTCCGGAAAGGTCCCCGGTATATCTATCACGGTACCCGACCAGCTCACCAGGTCGTCCGACTTCATCAGCACCATAGCGGTATTATTCCATCCGTTTTTGGTGAGGAGGTCGGTCACCACCATATAAAAACCTTCACCATCATCCCTTCTCAGAATATGAGGATCGCGTACCCCCCCGGTAGTACTGATATCCCCCGAAGCCACCACCGGCTCGTTATCGTTCAGTGCATAGTAATTGTATCCGTCCCTGCTGATGCCATAACGTATGGCCTCGGCACCCTCTCCGTTCCCGGTAAAGTAGGTAAAAAGATAAGCTACAGGTTTTTCACCTTCCCCGGTACTGCTACAGGCATTAAGGATAAATGCAAGGCCCCCGAGCAGGAAATACCCGGTAAAAAAAGACAAGCTGTTCTTCATAATGATGAGATTATGTTGGTTTCAGACGTTCTATTCCTCCAAAGATACAAAATAAGTGTAACTATAACAATTATTTTCGAGACGGTACGGTTCATGCGGGTATTTCCCCCAGCTATCGTCTCCGCCCAGCCCTCTTTGCCGGTAATCCACGTGTAAAAACACCTTGTCCTGAACCTTAAGGTCGGTAGGATGTCGCTGGCCCTTGTGCCCGCCCGGGTCGAGATCTTCGGTAGAAATATGCAGGGCACTGAATCCCAGCGGCTGGCCCCCGGTAATGCGAAGGCCGTGACCAGTATTGTCGAGCAGACGCAGCCACCGTACATCAGTCTTGTATCCCGATTCCTGCGGCCTGATATACCCCCAGGTAAACTGGTTTTTCACCTCATCTTCATAAGTCCCGACAAAGGAAGCCGTATTCCGGTCGGAATAGTTCTCCCACGGGCCCCTTCCGTAGTATTCCAGTTGATCGTAAGCTCCCGGCAGGACCATACGCATCCCGAAGCGCGGAATTTCCGGAAGTTCCTTTTCCGTATCCAGTACAGCAGTTACCCGGACTGTCCCGTTGTTTTTTATGAGATAGGCCACGGTATAGGGTACATCCACACCCGCCAGCCGGTAGTGCACCGTAACGGGCTGTCCTTCTTCCGTTTTCCTGCCTACCTCAACACCGGTCACTTCAGATTTCTGCGTCGCGTCTTTCCAGGCCTTCAGTTTGACAGGCATACCATTCCCGAAATCATTATCGGTAGGGGCCCTCCAGAAAAAGGGCTGCGGAAAAACGGAGATAACCTCGCGATCATCATCTTTCAGGCGATAACTCAGCCATGTTCCCTTTTCGGTATCAAAACTTCCCGTTACCCCGTCTGCCGTAAAGCTGAGGATAGTTCCCTTCTGTCTTACTTTCAGTTTACCCTCAACGGTCTCTTCCCTCCGGTCGAAATAATCCTTTCCTCCCAGGACAAACTGTTCCCTGGCGATCTCGTGCCCGGCAGGGATCATGTCATCTGCCTTGCGGGTATGGGCAAATACATTGAGAAAATACTCCTTATCACCGAGTTCCGGCAACTCCGGAGACACTTCCACCTCTTCACCGGGAGCAGCCTCAACAGTAAAAGAGCCGGTTTTTACCACCCGCCCGTCGGCAACGAGCTGCCACCGGAAACCGACATTTTCAAGACTGCTGAAATTGAATTCGTTCTTTACGGTTATCCCGTTGTCTTTGCGGGCAAACCGGATATTCTGGTATACCTTTTTCACTTCCATCAATGCCGGATGCACAGTGCGGTCGGCCGACACCAGTCCGTTGGCATTAAAATTCACATCGTGCTGCATGTTTTCACCTCCCAGGTCGCCACCATAGGCCCAGAACTTTCTTCCGTCTTCGGTAGTCGTGGCTATTCCCTGGTCTACCCAGTCCCAGATAAACCCGCCCTGCATATGCGGGCTGCTATCTATGATATCCCAGTATTCCTGGAAATTACCGGTACTATTTCCCATGGAATGCGCGTATTCGCACATGATAAACGGCCGGGTTTTGGAAGTATCCTCCGCATATTTTTTCATATGGGCAATAGTGGGGTACATGGGGCATACGATATCGGTATTGCGGTGCTCCCCCGCCTGTTCAAACTGTACCAGGCGCGTGGTATCCCTTTTCTTTATCCAGTCGTAACCTTCGTAGAATACCGGCCCGTTACCGCTCTCATTTCCCAGCGACCAGATAATCACTGACGGGTGGTTCTTATGAAATTCCACCATCCGCCTCATACGGTCCAGGTGTGCCGGGGCCCATTCCTCCAGGTAAGCCGGGTGTGCCGAAGTATCGAAATGTCCCTGCCACTCGGCTCCCATGCCGTGGGTCTCTATATTGGCCTCGTCTACCACATACATCCCGTATTCATCGGCCAGTTCATAGATATAACTGTCGTGCGGATAATGGCTCATCCGGATAGCATTGATGTTATTCTGTTTCATGATCTCCACATCTTTCCGCATCATCTCCCTGTCGGGTACATGCCCTTTTACCTCGTGGTGTTCGTGCAGGTTTACCCCCTTGACGAGGATAGGTTTTCCGTTTACCGTAAGCTGTGCATTTTTTATTTCCACTTCGCGGAAGCCCGTTTTCCCGGAAACGGCTGTCACCTCACTGCCTTTCTGGTCCAGCAGGCTAATGACATAACGGTACAGGTAAGGATGCTCCCCGCTCCAGGGGTTTACGGACGGAATAATTTTGCTGAACAATACTTCAGAAGCCTCTCCTGCCTTACGGGTCTCTTCATACACCGTTTTTCCATCGGCATCCTGCAGCACGAATTTCACCTTATGGTCTCCGGGGGGGCGTTTGCCGAAGGTTTTGAGTTTTACGGCAAGATTGAGATTTCCGTCCCGGTAACCATTGACCAGTCCGCCGGTCAGGAAATAATCCCACAGGGTGGTTTTCGGAACAGCCTGCAGGTACACATCGCGCTCTATGCCACTGAGCCTCCAGAAATCCTGATCTTCCAGGTAACTCCCGTCATGCCATCGAAACACCTGCACCGCGAGGAGATTTTCACCGGCTCTGAGCAGGCCGGTTATATTGAACTCCGCAGGGGTTTTGGACGCCTTGGTCATCCCGGCTTCCTCTCCGTTCACATAGACCCTGGCATACCCGGAAACAGACCCGAATCTCAGGATCACTTCCTTGTCGTCCCAGCTACCGGGTACGGTAAAGGTACGCCGGTATGAGGCTACGGGATTGTATATTTCTTCCTCCCCGTTTTCGGTAGCCGTATTCCTGCTCACCGTATGCCGGGCAGACATCTCGTTGTTTGCCGATACCGCCGGGTAACCGATAAACGGCGGATTTTTCGGAAAGGGATAAGTGACATTGGTGTAAATGGGGATATCAAACCCCTGCAACTCCCAGTTAGAAGGTACCGGAATATCGTGCCAGTCGCTGTCGTCCAGCCCGGTCTCGTAAAAATCCAGGGGCCTCTGGCTGGGGTGTTTTACGATATCAAATTTCCAGGTACCGTTAAGGCTGCGGTAAAGCCCTGACGATCCGGGATCGCCTTTCAATGCCTCTGAAGCTGATCCGTACCCTATAAAATCACTGCGGCCTTCAACCTTATTGCGATCAACTACGGCAGGGTTTTCCCATTCGTTGCGTTCCTGGGCATAGGCCGCCGTAAACAGTGCCAGGAAAACCAGGGGTAAAAAATTTCTTTTTCTCATAACTTTTGATCATTGTTTTAGTCAGTATATACCAGGGCATAACAAATATCAGGTTTTTCAGGGACTATTGAGACGAAGACTGCCTTTCGTTTTTCCATATGCCCCAGAGAAAATCACATCCTTATGTATTGCCGGTTTACTGTACAGTAACCGTCCGGGATACGGGTGCTAACCAGGGTGAAGAGAACGTCACCGTGATATCCGCCTTCTTTTCCGGCCTGATATAGGCCAGCAGTTTTCCGTGGAAAGCGCGTTGTACGTTATCGGTATAATCGGTCATATCACTGTTATTCCCGGCTTCCAGCCCGAGAAGTGTAGCCGGACCTTCAATGGTACAGGTAATCTCCTCGTCAGACAGCATTACGGGAATACCGTTTTCGTCTACCACCTGTATCCTTACCTGGGCTACTTCCCCCTTTTCCATCATTTCAGGACTTTCCACAATCTCAAGCGCATACGGACGGGAAGAGCTCTCTACGGCATAACGACAGGTCTCCTTTCCCTGCTCCAGCCCTACCACTTCAAGCCTGCCGGGGGCAAAGGGTATATCCCAGTGTATGATCCCGGTTTTATTGTCATAAGGCCTGACCTCTCCTACCACCTTACCGTTCAGCTCCAGCCGGGCTGCTTCGGTATTGGTATAGCTGACTACCCGCACCTGTTCTCCTTCCTTGTAGTTCCACAGGGGCCAGGCATCGATAGACAGCCTGTCGCGTTTTCCCTTAACATAGGTACCGGCATAGATAAAAGGCTCGTCAGACCACAGCGATCTCCGGAACTGCCCCCTCGGCTTTATATTTCCCGAAAGGTCTACCAGACCGGTATAAAACCCCCTTGACGGCCAACGGCCGGATTCACCGAGGTAATCAAAACCGGTCCACAGGAACTGCCCGAAAATATACTCGTTCTCTACCACGGCCTTCCAGGCGTCCAGTCCCTGCCCGTTCTCACTGCCGTAAATCACCCTGTCGGGATATTTTTCGTGATCTTCCGCATATTTGCTTTCGGTATAATTATACCCCACAATATCCAGCGCCCCCGGATATGCGGTCTGGTTAGACATGGCCACCCCGGCCAGTCCGGCTGTTACCGGTCTTGAGGTATCATGTCTTTTGACCGCAGCGACCAGCTTTTCGGCGATCACCCCCAATTCCATAGCGTCGGGAGCATCGGGTTTATACCCTCCGAAAGCCGGTTGCTGAAAGCCGGTGTCCTTACCCCCGTCCAGTACCGGGTGCGAATAAGGGTCGTTGGGATAGTCGACCTCGTTACCGATACTCCAGGCAAATACCGACATGTGGTTCCGATCTCTGCGCACCATATCTTCCAGGTCTTTTTCCGCCCATTCCTCAAAATAATCATAGCTGCCCTGGAATCCCGGTGTACCCACGTTCCAGCCCTCTTTCCACTTTCTTTTCGGATGTTTCCATTCGTCATAGGCTTCGTTCAGAACCAGCAGGCCGATCTCGTCGCATACCTGGTAGAATTCGGGCGACTGCGGGTTGTGACTGGTACGTATGGCGTTGACCCCCATCGATTTCAGGGTAGATAATCTCGAAGCCCATACCTCTTTCGGCACTGCCGCGCCGAGTACCCCGGCATCGTGGTGCAGGCATACTCCTTTCATTTTCATCCATTCGCCGTTCAGGGCAAACCCCTTGTCGGCATCAAAGGTAAAGGTCCTGAATCCTGTAGTAACCTCGCTCCGGTCTGTTACTTTCCCGTCCCGGTACACCGTGGTTTTAAGCGTATACAGGTTTGGCGTATCCAGGCTCCACAACTCCGGATTATTTACTTTTATGATGCCCGAAGCCTTTCCGGTACTCCCTGCCGCAACTTTTATGCTACTGTCCTGTTTACCTGCGGAGTTTCCCGAAGCAGAAAACAGTTCATTAACCACTTTCAGCGTTACCGTCTCCCCGGTCTCATTGACCACAGAGGTCTCCGTATGCAACTGCCCTCTTCGGCCTTTCACCTCCGGGTAGGCATATACGCCCCACTGACCGATATGCACCGGGTTGGCCGATACCAGCCACACATTGCGGTAAATACCCGATCCGGTATACCAGCGGGAATCGGCATCCTCACTGTGATCTACCCTCACCGCTATATGATTGTCTTCCCCGAACCGGACATACGGCGTAATATCAAGTCCGAAAGAAATATAACCATTCGGACGTTTTCCCAGCGATTGTCCGTTGACAAATACCTCGCTCCTGTTATAGACCCCTTCGAAATAGAGGTATTGCTTTTTACCCTCCCGGTCTGCAGGTATACCGATGGTTTTCCGGTACCACCCGATACCTCCGGGGAGATACCCTGTACAACTGGCCAGCGACGGGCTCAGGGGCTGCCGTACACTCCAGTCATGGGGCAGGGTTACGGTTTCCCAGGAAGAATCATCGTGATCTGCTTCCCGGTATTTCATATTATCTCCAAGTGTGAATTTCCATTGACCGTTAATATTTCCGGCCTCTCCAAACCCTGCCTGGGCAAAACCCGGCACCGCAGCCAGGCACCACAAGGCGAAAAGAAAATGTTTTTTTAGTCTCATCATAAATATTTATTTAAATTTCTGAGGGATTGCCCGTTGCAGCCACCGGAGCAGGCAGTGTTTCATCCTTCATGCTTCCACCTCCCCAACTCAATAAAAAGGGTTCTGTTCCAACTGGTTATCGGAAGCCAGTATCTCCGTTCTCGGAATGGGCAACCAGTAATGCTGTTCACTGAAACTCTTGCCTTCAAGGGCGGTTTTCCGCTCGTATTCCAGCGATCCGTCGGTATTCTTTGTAATGGTTATGCCGTATGCGGGTTCATTTTCTGTTTCATCGGCAATCATCCAGCGCCGTACGTCGTAGAAGCGGTGTTCTTCAAAGGCCAGTTCAATTCTCCTTTCATGGCGTATACGCTCCCGCATCTCGCTTTGTGACAATCCTTCCGGAAGTGCCGGCATTTCAACACCGGGACGATTCCTTATGGCATTGACCGCACTGTACACCGACTCGTCCGGACCGACGGCCTCATTCTGTGCTTCTGCATAGTTAAGAAGAATTTCACCATATCTGAAATAGATCCAGTTCTGTACCCCGGCCACATCCCAGGGATTGATAATGGGCAGGTCTTCCCGAATAAATTTATTCAGGTAATACCCGCTCTTACTGGTATTCCAGTTGTCGTTACCTTCCTGGCTGTCGCGCCCTCCGGGCACAAAGGTCTCTACACTGCGCCCCCTGTACGAGGCCCCGTTGTAAAGGATGGTAGCGTAAAACCGGGGGTCCCTGTTCTCGTAGGGAGCCTCCGCATGTTCGGGATTGTCCCAGCTAAAGGCCGTACCGTCTTCCATTTCGTAGTCGTCAACCAGGTTCTGTAGCGGGATATTGCCTCCCCAGCCGCCGTATCCGTTGGGGCCGTTGGCAATTTCCAGGGCAAGGTGCCTGGCGTTCAGGTTGTAAAAACGGGCAAAAATATACTCCCCGTTACTCGATTCGGCAGTAAAAAGCTCTTGGTAATCAGGGTAAAGGCTATAGATCCCGAGGTCCATGACCTCCGAAGCCGCCTGTGCTGCGGCTGCCCATTTCTGGCTATCGCCCGCACCGTCGTTATACAGCGGACTTGCGGCATACAGGGCAAGCCTGGACTTCAGGGCGAGGGCCGCACCCCTGGTAGCGCGCCCTTCCGGGTATTCACCGCTGTTGTTCAGGGGAAGCCCGGGAGCGATCTCCTCCAGTTCCCCCAGCACATAGGCCATACATTCTGCTATGGGCCTCCTGTCGAACCAGAAAGGATCGGTAAGGTCGTCATCCAGGCTGGATACCCGGTCACCTATCAACACGGCCTTTCCGTAATTACGGATAATATCGTGATACCTGAAGGCACGGATAAAGCGCAGCTCCGCCCTGAGCCTTTCGGTACGTTCCGTACTCATCTCCAGTTCTTCTATATGGGTCAGGGCGTAGTTCACCTCGCGTATGCTCCTGTAACTCCTGCTCCATACAGCTCCCGCCATTCCCAGGTTTTCCGGGGAAAGCTGTCCCTGCTGTACCAGCCAGGAGTTATCGTCATTATTGTATATGGATTCGTCGGTGATGGAACTCCACATGGCATATTCGAACCCCCTTCCGAAACCGGGCTGATAGGCATCCCCTTCATTTCCAATCACTTTCGCCCCGAGGTAACGGTTTACCACATAGGCTTCGAAAAGCACCGAATCGGTAAGTATCGCCGCATCGGAAACACGATCGGTGGGATCGACGTCCAGATAGTCTTTTTCACATCCCGAAACAATGGCTCCGAAACACAAAAGACCTGCTACATATTTGTATACTGCTGTTTTTCTCATCTGTTTAAAATTTACATGCATGGCCCGCCCGGAGGTGAACATTGACAGCCAATCGTGTCAAGCTCTCCCCGCAGGCATTCATCATATCATTTTTAGAATTGTACATTAAACCCGAGGTTGATAATACGTTGCTGCGGATAGAACTGCCCGCTCTCGTTGTTTCCTTCCGGGTCGTAATCCTTTACACTGGTAATGGTAAACAGGTTAAAGGCACTGGCATACACCCTGAGATGCTCTATCCCGTATTTCTCAAAAATGCTTTTGGGCACCGTGTATCCGAGCTGTACGTTTTTCAGTCTTATAAAAGAGGCGTCGTTCAGCCAGAAGTTGTTCCTGTACAATCCGCCGCTCACTGCCGAAGAAGCCCTTTCACTTACCCTCGGATAGCTCCCGCCCGGATTGGACGGGCTGTACCGGTTATCGGCCCAGCTGCTGTAATAGTTCCCAACGGTCCCCGATTCCGGCAGTACGTACTGGCTTACCTGTGCCTGTCCGGAAAACACTACGGAGAGGTCAAAGTTCTTATAATCCGCATCCATGACAAGGCCGAAGGTCATTTGCGGGATATTCCCGTATTTGGTACGTACCATATCGTCTGCGGTAATTCTTCCGTCTTCATTGTAATCCTCATAGATCAGGTCGCCCACCCTGGCGCCGGGTACATGGGGGTATGCCGCAAGTTCGTCCTCGCTTCTGAAGATCCCTATGGCGTTATAGAGCAGGTAGGTGTTCATCGGATGCCCGGTCTCCCGCTGGTACGCCAGTGTTCCCGGTGCCTCGTCGTTAAAGATGATCTTGTTTTTGGCATAGGTGAAGTTCCCGGTAACGCCCCAGTTAAATTCATTTCCGCTGCTCCGGTATCCCAGCGAAGCTTCAAATCCGTAGCTGTTCACCTTCCCTATATTTTCATCGGGTACCAGCGGATTATACTCCTCAGTACCGTCGTCGTACGGGTTTACGATCCCCGTAGTGCCGGGGATGGAAGCATTCCGGCTGGTAAGGATATCCGACCGGTTCTGGCGGAAATAGATCAGCTCCGTGGTAAAGTTGTCCAGCCAGCGGGCATTGATCCCCACATCGGTCTTGGTCGCTACCTCCCAGGTGATAAACGGGTTGGCCAGTTTGCTCAGGTCTACTCCCGTAGTAACCTCTCCCCCCGTCACATAACGGTTGTTAAAGAGGTAATTGTCAAAGAACTGGAACTGCCCCACATTGTCGTTCCCCAGCTGTCCCCAGGAACCCCGGAACTTGAGTTCGTTCATAAAGGGCACCTTCTCCCGGAACCAGTCTTCCCTCGTTATGACATAACCGGCAGAAACAGAAGGAAAAAATCCGAAACGTTCCCCCTTTGGAAAATTGGAAGATCCGTCTACCCTCATCTGTAATTCCAGCAGGTATTTTTCGTCGTAGTCGTACGCAATACGGCTCAGGTAGCTCTGCCGTGTAAAGGTGTAGCTTTCTCCCCAGTTATCGTAATCGGTAGAGGCTGAGCCTCCCTGTGAAAGCTCGGGCGTCTCGGAAGAGGCGAAATTGATCCGGGAAGCCCCGAAAGTATGGCTTTTGTTCTTGCTCTGTTCAAAACCGATAAAGGCATCCAGGTTATGCAGCCCGAAGCTCCTTTTAAAGTTCAGTTTTATATTGGATACCGTCATGGATTGATTGATCTGCTCTTCAGACAGTGAAGGGCGCTGGTTTGCCCCCCCTCCCACGGTTATGGGAGAAAAGAGGTCGTCGGTCCTGTTGTAGCTGTATAGCACATAGGGTTTTGCAAAGGTCCTGGAGTGCCCCTGGCTCACATCCGTAGAGAAAAACCCGTCTACAGACAATCCTTCCACCCACGGGATATCATAACTGGCACGCAGTATCCCGTTGAACACATAGGTAGGGTTTTCGGTGGTCCCTCCCATCGAAGTGGCTTCGATAACCGGATTGCTGTTCTCTATCCCCGTAGTGGGCAGTCCGTTCGGAAAATAGGCCGCCACCGTCGGATAGGCCCTGTAAATAGACCGGAAAATATTTCCCGCACTCGCTACGGGGTATTTGCGGTCTTCCTTTCTGCCCGAAAGGGATACCCCTACTTTGAGGCGTTCACTGATATTGGTATCTATATTGGTCCTTACATTGTACTGGTTATAATGTGTGGCCCCGTTTTCATACAGTCCTTCCTGGGACAGTTTTCCTATGGAGAAAAAGTAATTGGTATTTTCGCTCCCTCCCTGTACATTCAGGTTGTGCTGGCTCTGCAATGCCGTTTTCCTGAGCGCGGCATCGGCCCAGTCGGTATCGGGATAATTCAGCGGGTCTGAACCGTCACCGAAAGCGGCGATATCATCTTCGGTATAGATCTGGTTCATGCCCTTGGAAGTATCGTTATAATACGCGATCTCGTTACGTATACGGGCATAGGTAGCCGCATCGGCCATATCGGGCAGGCGGGTAGGTGAGGAAAAACCCTGGTCGAAGGTATAGTTTACGGTAAGCTTACTGCCTTTTCTTCCTTTCTTCGTAGTAACGAGAATAACCCCGTTAGCCGCCCGGCTACCGTAAATAGCCGCAGAGGCGTCCTTTAATACGGTAACACTCTCTATTTCCTGGGGGTTCAGCCGGTTCAGCCCCCCGACCTGTCCGGGTACCCCGTCGACAACCACGAGAACATCGTTATTTCCCGTAGTGGCCAGTCCCCTGATGGAAATCGAGGAGTCGTCATAGCCCGGTTCACCCGACCTGTTACTGGCGATAACCCCCGACATCCTCCCGGAAAAGGCATTGGAAACATTGGGCTGGGGACTCTTCGTAATAGATTCTCCCTTTACCTCCGATACCGAGCCCGTCAGGGTAGTCCTCTTCCTGGCCCCGTAGCCCACAACGACCACTTCTCCGAGTTGCTGTGTATCTTCACTGAGGCTTACATTGAGGGTAGTCTGCCCCGCTACGGGAACTTCCCTGGTCTCAAACCCGATATAGGAAAAGACCAGAATACTGTTCGGATCGTTGACCACAATCTCGAAATTACCGTCAAAGTCGGTAACCGTTCCCTGTCCGGCAGCATCCTTTACTACTATGGACGCTCCCGACAAGGGCATTCCGTCAGACGTGGCCGTAACTGTTCCGGTAACCGTAATTTCCTGAAAAGCGTAAGACCTCGCAGAGAAAATCAGCATGCCCAGCCACAGGATGAGCACGGCCCCGTATTTTCTTTGCCGTCCGGAAAAACAAAATCTGTGTTTCATAAATAAATGTTTTATTGGATCAGAATAATTGATTAAAGTGATAACCGGGAGACAGAACCCGTTTCCGTTCCCGTGACAACAATCCCGGGATAAACCCGGAAGGCATGTACAGGATGCAGGTGTTTTACGTATACCCGCAGGCGGGGAAACTCTCTCCTTGTGTATAATGTCATGTCGTGTAATTTTATCCCCGTTCACCCGAACTTCAGATAAAAAATCCCTTTTATGGGCTTACAGACATACAATGTTCTTAAATTTGTGTTAATAAAAGCGGGTACTAATTGTCAAATTACGGGGTTTAAACTGTTCATTTTCCCGAAAAGATCAATTAATAAATGTTATTTTTACACGATTAATGAATTTTAGCGTTCCGAATGATCAAAAACAAACTTGAAATACTCCTGGTTTTCCTCCTGTTCTGGAAGCTCTCATTTTCCCAGCAAAAAGATGTTTCGGAGCACATTCCTGACGACCTGTATTTTCACCTGGTCAATGTCAACTCGGGTTTATCCAACAATGTCATCAACGACATGATCCAGGATTCCCTCGGCTTTATCTGGATAGGCACCGAGGACGGACTGAACCGCTTCGACGGGACAAACTTCAGGGTATTCAAACAAAAGGTAAAAAACAGGCAGGAGGGGCTGGCCAATAATTTTGTGCAATCCCTCCTGCTTCAAAACGGCCACACCATTCTGGTCGGGACCGATGGCGGACTCAATACCTACGATACCCGGAGTGAGCAGTTAAAGCTGACGGACCGGAACAAGGGGCTTCTGGACAACAGCGTCAGCAAGCTTTTCTCCGTTACGGGACGTAAAACCGCCATAGGCATTTACCGGGGAGGGATACAGTTTCTGGACCGGGACGGGGCGCTTGAAGAAACGGATACCACACTCAACAATACCCTCTCATCAGACGAAGTGTCTGCCATAACCATGCAGGGCGATTCCGTACTGTGGATAGGTACCTTTGCCCACGGTCTCAATAAGGCAGATTATCGTAATCGCCAGGTGACCGACACCCTGATCCCGGAAAACAGCGCCCTGGCATCGTCGTCGGTAAACAGCCTCTATACAGACCGGGAGAACAATATATGGATAGGGACCCGAAACGGCCTCACGGTGATCACGGCAAAGGGCGATACCATAAATATCGGGAAATCGGTATCTGCAGACCAGGGACTGAGCGACAACGACATCCTCTGTTTCCGGGAAGATGGCAAGGGGCGGATATGGATAGGGACACGGAACGGCGGCCTCAATATTATGGAAACAGCTTCCGTACTGAAGAATGAAAGCTCTTTAAAGAACAGGTGGTTCCTTCCGGCTACCGATGGTACAAGCGTGTATAACAGAACGGTCTCGTCTATCCTGAGAGACCATAACGGCAATATGTGGCTGGGAACTCCCACAGGGCTCAATTATGTCAACCCCCGGGGAGAACCGGTGCATTCCATCCGGCGTCATGACGGACTGGCACAGACCATCAGTCATGAACGTGTGGGGGCGCTGGCCCTCTCATCCGGCGATAAGATCTGGATAGGTACAGACGGGGGCGGACTGGATCTCCTGGACCCTGAAACACAGACCTATACCCACTTCCGGCACAGGCCCGGACACGATTCCGGCCTGAGCAACAATTATATCCTGTCACTGCTCGAAGACAGCCGGAACAGGTTGTGGGCAGGAACCTACAGGGGTGGGATCAATAAAATGAAGAACGGACAGGACACCTTTTCACATTACCTCCGGGGAGCACCGGAAGACGGTAGTGATGTAAGGGTTATTTTCGAAGCAGGCGACAGGCGTATATGGGCCGGTACCAACAGGGGCGGACTTTATTACTACGACGAAGGTGATGATATCTTCCGGTATGTGAGCAACCTTGGCAAGATCGACATCAGGGATATCGAAGAAGATCACGACCACAACCTCTGGCTGGCCACTTTCGGGTCGGGTATTATCAGGTACGATCCCCGTAGCGGCGAGCGGATATATTTCAATACGGAAACGATAAGCGAACTCCCCGGCAATATATTTTTCTGCATTCTTCCCGTAGACGGAGAAACAGTCCTGGCAGGCTCCAGGTATGGCGGGCTGGTTCGCCTTAATCCCCGTACAAGACAGACTACCGGTATTACCGAACAGGACGGGCTGAGCAATAATTCGATCACCGCACTGATCCGGGAAAACGAAAGATATGTATGGCTGTCTACCTTCAACGGGATCAACCGCTACGATATTCAGACCGGCAGCATCCTCAATATCTCAAGCATGAACAACATTCTCCAGGGAGGTTTTAATATCGGCGCCGCCACCCGGTCTTCCGACGGTGTAGTCTATATGGGGGGCAATGACGGGATCAATTACTTCGATCCTGAGGGATTTTCAGGGCCTGCCCGAAAATACCCCCTTATCTTTGAAGGGCTGAGGGTGCTTAATACCGATGTAAAAGTCGACACCAACAGCACCTTGAAACAGTCTCTCGCATTTACAGACCACTTGCGGCTGAATTACAACCAGAATACCTTTTCCATAGATTTTGCAGTCCTTAAATACCCGGTCTCACACCATATTACCTATTCCTATAAACTGGAAGGTTACAACAATTTCTGGATCGATACCCGCGGGGTGGGGACGGCGAATTTTACCGAACTGGACCCCGGGGAATACCGGTTAACCGTCAGGATCAACGCTCCCTATAACGAAAATGCCGAAAAAAGCCTCCTGATTACCATCGTGCCCCCGTTCTGGAAAACCTGGCCCGCCTATTTGCTATACCTGCTGGCTGCCGGGATGCTCATATGGATTAGCATAAAATACTATACCGAAAGGCTGAGGCTCAGGAATTCCCTGATCTTCGAGAAGAAGCAGCGCCAGCTCGAAAACGATCTCAATGAAGAACGCCTCCGCTTCTTTACGGGTTTTTCCCATGAGCTGAAAACGCCCCTGACGCTTATATCGGCCCCGGTAGATCACCTGCTCGAAAACGTAAAACAGAAAGAACTGGTCGACAATCTGCTCCTCGTAAAACAAAATACACAAACCCTGCACAATGCCATTACCAAACTCCTGGAGTTCAGAAAAACGGAAGAAGGCCTGAGCCAGCTTACCTTAGGAACATATCACATGGAAGAAAAGGTCAGAAAGTGGACCCTTAACTACATTCCCCTGGCAAGGGATAAAAAAATAGACCTGCAACAGGCCGTTCCGGAAAGTGATACGCTCCTGCAATGTGATATCGAAAAGATTGAGGTTATTTTCAACAACCTGATTTCCAATGCTATAAAATACGGTAAACGGAAAGGAATAGTAAAAGCAGAATTCATATCTGAAGATGATATACTGAAGATCAGGATCAGCAATACCGGGTCGGTCATCAGCAAGAAGGAGATCGACCAGATCTTTAACTGGTATTACCGATCGGGCAACAGCATCAGGAAAAACGGTACGGGAATAGGCCTGGCCCTTTCCAAAAGGTTTGCAGAGCTCCACCACGGATATATTACGGTAAACAGCGGGGAAAACGATATTACCGAATTTACCTTATGCCTGCCGCGTGATGTGAAATACAGCGATCACGATGTCCGTATGATCGATACACGACCGGCAGAACAGGCAGAACATACCGTGTTTAAGGACAGTTTCTCCCTCACCCCCGCCTCCGGAGACAAGATCATTCAGCCTTCGGGGAACAGGGATGTGATCCTGCTGATCGACGACAATCCCGAAATACTGGAATTCCTGGACAGCATCATGAAATCTGACTACGACATCATTCATGCCACAGACGGTAACGATGGTGTAGCCAAAGCGATCAAGTACATCCCGAACCTGATCATATCCGACGTGATGATGCCCTTTAAGGACGGTATGGATCTGTGTACTACACTGAAAAAACATATCAGCACCAGCCATATTCCCATTATACTGCTTACCGCCAAAAGCAATCCGGAAAGTATAAACACGGGCTTCGAAGAAGGGGCCGATGCCTATATGACGAAACCCTTTCATCCGAAGATCCTCAGGACAAGGGTCAGGAACCTGTTGCAAAACCGGCTTAAACTGCAATCGTATTTTCTGGGGAATGCGGCTAACGACCCTTCCGGTACCGGAACCATCCCTTCAAAAGGCCTTACCCGGGAAAAACAGTTCCTGAAAAAGATGGAAGACCTGATCCTGGGGCAATCGGAAAACAGCAAGGTCAATACTGCTTTCCTGGTTGCGGAAATAGGCATGAGCCGTACGTCCCTGTACCGCAAGATAAAGGCGCTCACCGGGCAGAATATCAACGAATTCATCCGCGATGTAAAACTACAAAGAGCCGCAATGCTCATCCGGAATGGAAATTATTCCGTCAGCGAGGCTTCCTATGAGGTGGGTTTTAACAGTTTAAAATATTTCAGGAAGGTCTTCAAGGAAAAATACGGGACCACCCCGGTTAAATTCAGGTCGGGAGAATTGCCGGAAAATGAGGAGGTGTGATAATGTGATAATGTGATAATGTGTCAATGTGCCAATGAGAGAATGTGTTAATGGGAGGATGTTGTGGTCTGGGTGAATATCGGGCAAACCTGCGACTGCTCTACCGCGTTCCGTGATAGGTGGCAAGGGTCATTCCGAGAACCATGACACAGGAGAGGAAAATACCGATGGTATTGGCCCAGAATGCCTGTTTGTAAGGCATTCTGAAAAGATAGGAAGCAATAGTCCCGGCATATACCCCCGTTCCCGGAACAGGAAGCATCACAAAGATCAATATGCCCCAGAAGCCGAACCTGTTCACATTAGACCCCGCTCCCACCTTGACACGACGGGCTACCTTGATAGCGGTCTTCTTGTAGAATTTCCATTTCAGCAGATAGTGGTTCAGATGATCCAGGAAGAAGGCCATTACCGGGAACACCATCACATTTGCGGCAAAGCAGACAACAAATGATATGTAGACGTTCACATGGTTAAAAATCGCATAAGGTATTCCCACTTTCGCCTCTCCGAAAGGGGATATACTCCATAATGCGGCTATCAATATATCTGCTATCACAGTATTTTTTCGCAAAAATAGAAATTATACATCTCCATAGGTAAACAGGGTTTATCATTTATGGGAGTTTTAACATTTTTCCCGAAAGAGAAAGGGAAGGCCATGCAACGGGTAAGTGTATGATCCGGCAGATCAAAACAGCTTACTGACCCGGAAAAATACCCTCAACAGGGTATTTTTTTATAAAGCATCATTCTTTAGGTTTGCTTTCGGAATAATCACAGAAATCAATAACCTCCGGCAAAGTCTTCGGGACTTCAACCGGGAAAACCGACAAAACAATTATAGGAAACACAACTACTAACCTCAAACGACATCTCAATCAAATGAAGAGAAACCATCTTTTACCGGAACCCGGGTTCACCGGATTCTGCATATGATACCTCTCCCAGACTCCTTATTATCATGTTCCCGCCTGTCCCGGTTACCGGGAGTAGTACCGCCCGTTCCTGGGTCCGACTGACAAAGCTGTGACCGGTTATGAGTTATGAGTTCAGAATTCAGAGTATATCTAACCTGTAACCATAAACCAAACTAACAACTAAGAACCACAAACTAATAAACCAAATTATGAAGAGGATCATTACCCTGTTAACTTTTCTGATCACTGTTGTTTCGGGCTATTCACAGGAAGCCACCGTGTATATAGCCCGGAATAACGGTTTTGCCGGATCAGGAGCCCCTGCTCATATTTTTCACGAGTACGCTTATCTCGGAAAGCTAAAGCAAAAAAAGGATTATATCGAAATAAAGGTCCAGCCCGGTGAAAACAAGTTCGCCCTGGTATCCAATCTCGGGTTTGCCCGGGGCATCATAATAGATGCCCGGCCTTCTGCGGAATACTATATCAATATCAACCTGGCCAAGGGAGACCCGATAGCTGATGTCTCCAACGATCCCTCCCTCAGGAAGAAAGTGATGGACAGGGTCCGTAAAAACGAGCTGCTCACCCCTCCGGAAGAGGAAAAATCCGAATATCAGTCCAGGTTCCGCGACAAACTGGCCAAAACCTATACGAAACATACGACAAATACTTCAGACACACAACTGGCTTCCACCCCTTCCGGCCTGGGTGCGCTCAGTAATATGGTTGCAGCATCGGCACTTGCAGCTACACTGGATACAGTGGCAGCCGATACTTCCGCCGTAGCCACACTGGATACGGTGATCGATTACAACAGCATGAACAAAAGGGAGATCGCCCGCCGCGAGATCCTCAGGGTCAAGGCAGAAAGCGGGTATTTAAGCGAATATGAGGCCGCTCCCGTTGCCGGGTATTCGGCTACCGTGGTCCCGGAAGGCGGCAGGACCCGTATCGATAAGGTGTCGCACGAAGCGCTCTCCGGGCTTAAATACCGCAGGAGTTCGCTCTATACCCTGATGATCGACGATTCGGATATCGAGCATTACCAGGTGATCAAGGACGCCTTCGGAAATACGGAATTGTCGGAAAAGTTCAACAACCACAATATAGGCCCCTACCTCATTCCGGGTTCGGGCGGACTGGATGACCAGACCATCCATATCGAGAACTATCTCAACAGCAATAATGTGGCCAGGGAACTCATCGCCAAATGGTTCAACCGTTCTGAAAAAGGAACCTTTGACATGGACCTGGTGGCCGAACGCGGCCAGTACAATGCTTCCGACCTCAATGTCAAAATCGCCATGCAGACCCAGAGGGGGCAGGCCCTTTTAAAGGATGCCGGGGAAGAACTGATAGGCAACACCTTTATCATCGTTTACGACTACCAGTATACCAATAAACAGGACCAGGCCGAAAAAAGGGGCGGGTTTCTGTCCGCACTTTCCACCGTGGCCTCCGTGGTGCCCGGGGGAGAAAACGTAAGCTATATCGCCCAGGGCGCCAAAATGGCTTCTGATGTTGTGGGAAAAGGGTACTTTGTACGCACCACCTCCTACCTCTATCAACTGGTATGGGACGAGCAGACCGCCAATACCTTCTACGGCCAGTACTGGATGGATGAAGACAGCTACGACCCTGCAAAGAAGGAGGCTTTTGACCACGCTACCGCTTTCAGGCTCAAATACGTGGGCAGTGAGGTATCGCGCAACAACCTGCAGTCTACCATTTTCAGCTCCAAAAACAACGAACAACTGATCGAAATTGCCACCACCAGGGCGGTGGATAAGAATATCGGGAAACTGCAACGCACTTTTGAAGAGTTCAGGGTAAAAACCCCGCTGCTCAGCGGCGACCCCATAAGTGCAAAGATCGGGCTTAAGGAAGATCTTGAAAAAGGCGACAAGTTCGAGGTTCTCGAACAGATCCTCAACGAAGACGGTTCTACCGCCTACGAGCGTGTAGGTATCATTGCGGTAGACAAGAAACACATATGGGACAATACCTACCTGGCCGACGAGGCAGACGGCGCAACCTCTTCCGAAAACTATACGCTCTTCAAAGGCAAATCGGGCAAATACGCCTCGGGTATGCTGATCAGACAAATAAATTAATAAACAGAATGTTTATGAAAAATTTCCACAAAACAATAGCACTGGCGATCACCCCGATGGTATTCTCCTCCTGTGCAGCGCTTTTTACTCCCGGCGGGGTATACCAGAAATCAAAAGCATCGTCTGCAAGAGTACCGGTTTCCTCAGAAAGGATGGCAGAGCACAGCATACCGGCCGCACTTCCCGGGCATCAGCCCGGACCCGGCCGCACACCCGGTACACAACTGATTTACACCTATTCAGCATTGCAGATATTACCATAAAAAAGAGAACTGTTATGACAAGAACTTTACTTCAATCTGTACTATTATTATTGTTCCTGTTTGCGGCCCCGGAACTTATGGCCCAGAAGCGCGCCAAGAGGCTGGCCGACGAAGACACGAAGAACTGGAGGTATGAGATCCAGTGTGTCAATGTAGGCCGGCAGGGGTCGTACCTGATCAAGGTCTATTCCTTTTCCCGTAAAAAACACATTCCGGCAGAGCAATCCAAGAAAAATGCCGTTCACGGTATCATTTTCAAGGGTATCCCGGCCGGGGAAAGGGGCTGTGTATCCCAGCCACCACTGGCACGCAATGCCAATGTGGAACAGGAAAAAAGGGAGTACTTCGACGACTTCTTTGCCGAGGGCGGCAAATACATGAAATTCGTCAGCCTTACCACAGACGGCGCCGTAGCCGCCACAGACCGCTTCCGCGTAGGGAGAAACGGAAAAGAGTACAAAATAGGGGTCGTGGTCACGGTAAACATCGACCTGCTCCGCAAGGAACTCGAAAGTGCAGGGATCATACGGGGGCTGTCTTCCGGGTTTTAGAGGGATAAGATGGTGGAAGCCGGAAGATGGAAGCGCGGGGGCTGTCTTCCGAAGTCGAACTTGTCATTCCGGCAGCCTCTCCCGAGCATCAGGATAGGAGAACCCCGAAGGGCTCAACGCGGTTAAATCTCTTTTGAGCCGTTATGCTGTCGGAGGTTCTTTGGGCCGGGTTGGAGATTCCCTGCCTGCCGGCAGGCAGGTTCACTCCGCTGCGCTGCGTTCTGAATGACAGGGGAATGTCATCCCGAGCGCAGTCGAGGGATCTCCGGCCAACGAACTAACAACTAACAACTAATAAACTAACAAACTATTAAAATGAAGCAAAGAATACTGTTCCAACTGCTCTGTGCCTCCGCAGTGGTCTGTGTCCTCTCCTGCAGGAGTGTGGAGAGCATCTCGGGCTATTACCGGTACGATACCGAATGCGTTACCGTAAACCCGGACGGCACCCATATTGTAAAAACCAGGGGTACGGGGCTGGACCTGCGCCAGGCTACCGAAAATGCCCTGGTCAATGCCGTAAACGACGTGCTGTTCAAAGGCATCAGGAACGGCAACAGCGACTGCAACCAGTCTCCCCTTATCTCCGACCCCAATGCCAGGGAGACCTATAAGGGCTACTTCCGGGAATTCTATGGTGAAAACGGGGATTACAGACAATTCATCACCCTGACCGGAGACAAGCTCCCCCGCAAAAAACTGAAAAACAAGGGAAAAACAGCATTTGAATTCCTGGCCGCCATCGATGTGGAAAGATTGCGGAACCATTTGCAAAACGATCACATAATACGATAATCATGAAGAAAATACTATCCACTGCCCTCGGGGTCCTGACCGTTCTCCTCGCCCATTCCCAGGCCAAGAAACCTACCCTTATGGTCGTGCCCAGCGACAACTGGTGTATCAGCCGCGGGTACAGCCTGGAATTTGACAACCAGGGGGCGCTCGAGGTCATTCCCGACTACAAGCGGGCCTTCCAGGAAAGTGCCGATCTGCTGCTCGTGGTAAGCAAGCTCAACGGGCTTATGGCCGAAAGGGGATTCCCCCTCAAGAACATGGAAACCGTCATCAAGAGCAGGGAACTGAACAGTGCCCTCGATGCCGCCAGGAGTTCAAAATCGTCCGGGGCCGATGTGGCCGAAAGTCCCGTAGACCAGATACTCGACCAGGCCAAGGCCGATATTGTCCTGCAACTCACCTGGTCGGTAAACCAGACCGGCCCGAAAAAATCGGTCACCTTTAACCTGCAGGGGCTGGATGCCTATTCCAACAAACAGGTGGCCACCGCTGCCGGTACCGGGGCTCCTTCCTTCTCTGCCGAACTGCCCGTACTGCTCGAAGAGGCCGTACAATCCTATATCGGCCCTTTTGCCAATACCCTGCAGGATCACTTTGACGACCTGTTCGAGAACGGCCGTGAGGTGACCATCAGGATCAAGCGCTGGGACGACTGGCAGGACGACCTGGAAACCACCTTTGGCCCCGATGCCGAAGAGCTCGGGTTTATCATAGAAGACTGGATGGCCGACAATACGGTCCAGGGACGGTTCTCCACCACCGATGCCACCGAAAACACCATGCTGTTCGAGCAGGTACGCATCCCGATGTTCTTTGAGCGCAACGGACGCCAGAGAGCCATGGACACCCGGAGGTTTGCCAGTGAGCTGAGCAAATTCCTCCAGGGGGCTCCCTACAACATAGAAAACAAATTAACCACCAGGGGCCTGGGTGAAGCCACGATTTTTCTGGGCAGCAAATAAAACACCAAGATCATGAAAAAATACGCTATACATCTGTTATTTTGTTCCGCCTGTATCTTATTTATGCACTTTTCCCATGCACAGAACACCATGGGAAAACTGGATGATACAGGGCGTATCGCTATTGCCGCCTATGTCTCCGACCAGGTAGATTACCTGCCGCCATCAGCGGCAAACCAGCTTCAGAGCCGCCTTGCACAGGTGGTAACGGCCAATGGCCTGGGAGACTCGGGCGGGTATTTTCCGAGGTTTATCATTACACCCAACATTTCTGTGCTGGACAAGCACGTAGTGACCGCCGCCCCGCCCAAGGTATTGCTCACCCTGGAAGTTGCCATTTTTGTCGGCGACGGTATCAGCGGGAAGAAGTTCGGGCAGACCGCCATTACCGTTAAAGGCGTCGGAAAAACCGAGACCAAGGCCTATATTGCAGCGCTCAGGAACATACGGGCGGATGCCCCGCAGGTGAATGCCCTTCTGGCCAATGCCAAAAACCGTATCCTGGAATACTACAATACGGAATGCGATTTTATACTGAAGGAAGCCGAAGCCCTCGCCGGGCAGAACAGGTACGACGAAGCGCTGGCACAGCTCATGTCTGTTCCGGAAACCGCCCGGGATTGCTACAACCAGGCCCTCGACATGACCGCCCCGTTGTACAGACAAAAGATCGATTACGACTGTAAGGTACTGCTCAACCAGGCCAGAAATACGTGGAATGCCGGGCAGGACTATAATGCCGCTACGGAAGCCGCGGCATACCTCAACCAGATAGACCCGAATGCAGCCTGTTACGGAGAAGTAAGGACCTTTGCCGGCGAAGTCAGGAGAAGAGTGGAGCAGGTGGATAACAGGGAATGGAATTTTATCCTCAAACAGGAAGACAACCGTACACAGGTAGATATGCAGGGACTGAAATCATACCGGGAGATCTCCCTCGAACGTGCCAGGAACCAGCCGCAACATATGTCCTATAACATCAGGGACTGGTGGTAACACCTGTCCCTTACAAGGTCCGGCCACAGGTATTCGATAGGGAGGCCGGACCATTTGTTTTACACTTCACAACTATAGAAAAAATAGTATATTTTACTTTAAATTAATATCCGGGTTGCCGTTTTTTCCTTTTTTTGTAAAAAACTCACCCATGAAAAAAACAGCATTGCTCACCCTCGGAGCACTGGGCCTCTGCATGACATTATCGGCTCAGGTCAAAGGTTATGTCTATGAGGACAGCAACCGCAACGGTAAGAAAGAACGTTCGGAAAAGGGTATCCCCGAAGTTTCCGTAACCAACGGTATCGAGGTGGTACAAACCGATGCCAAAGGATATTATGAACTCCCGGAAAACGACGACCAGATCATTGCCGTCGTCAAACCCTCCGGTTACACCCTGCCGCTAAACGACAAGAACTTACCGCAATTCTACCGTATTCACAAACCCGGGGGGTCACCGGACCTGAAATACAAGGGAGTGGCCCCTACCGGCAAGCTGCCCCGGCATGTGAACTTTCCGCTGTATGCTTCAGACGAAGCTGAAGCGTTCACCGCCCTGGTTTTCGGGGACCCCCAGGCATACAACAAGGAGGAAATCGATTATTTCTACCGGGGTATCGTGGCCGAGGTAGAAGGCATAGAAAACATTCCCCTGGGAATAAGCCTGGGCGATCTCGTAGGCAATGACCTCGACCTGTTTGCCCCCTACGCGGAAGCCATATCCAGAATAGGCATTCCGTGGTATAACGTAATGGGAAATCACGATATGGATTTTGATGCCGGAGAAGACCGCCATTCTGATGAAACTTACGAGTCCGCCTTCGGCCCGAACAACTACGCGTTCAATTACGGAAAAGTTCACTTTATCATTCTCGACGATATATTGTACCCCGACCCCAGGGACGGTAAGGGATACTGGGGAGGGTTTCGAAAAGACCAGCTCGACTTTGTAGAGAACGACCTGAAATACGTTCCCAAAGACCACCTTATCGTACTGGCCTTCCACATCCCGCTCAGCGAGCCCGGAGGCGATGCTTTCCGCGATGAGGACCGGCAGCGGTTATTCGACATCCTGGCAGATTTTCCCCACACCCTGTCACTGTCGGCCCATACCCACCTGCAGAAACAGGACTTTTTCGGTAAGGAAGACGGCTGGACCGGAACAAAACCACATCACAGCTATAATGTCGGTACCACTTCGGGCGACTGGTATTCAGGGAAACTCAATGACAAGGGCATACCGGTCTCCACCATGAGGGACGGTACCCCGAAAGGGTATGCTTTCATACATTTTAACGGCAATGAGTACACTCTGGATTACAAGGTGGCCGGCGCTCCCGATACACATCAAATGAATATTTTTGCCCCGAAAGTGGTAGCCAAAGGACGGAAAACATCTGCCGGGATATATGTAAACTATTTTATGGGCAGTGAAAACGACACCGTAGAATACCGCATCGGCCAGGGCAGGTGGAGACCCATGAAATATGTTCAGGAACCCGATCCTTCTTATGTACAGCAGGTATACGAATGGGACACCACCGGGGAACTCTTTCCCGGAAGGCGGTCGTCCAACCCGGTGATCAGCACCCACCTATGGCGGGGAAGCATCCCTACCAACCTGGATACCGGAATACACAAAATAGAAGTAAGGGTAAAAGATATACACGGCAGAACCCATAAGGGAGAAAGCAGCTATGAGCTTGCCGAACCTGTCGGGCAGGACTGATAAATAGGTTATTGGGTTATTAGGTTGGGTTATTCAGGCAATAGCTCAATAACCTAATAACCCAATAACTTCACAACCTAATACCCCCAAATTCTAAAATTATCTTAAAAATAACGTTCCGAAAATAAAGTTTATACAAATTGCATCGATTTCCCTGTTCCGTTCTTGTGATGAAAAAGAAGTTTATGTAGTTTTGAAGCCGATATGAAATTACTGCTTAAACTTTTTGTATCGCTATATATCATACTCCTGGGTGCGGGTTCCCATTCGCATGCCCAGGCAGTTCCTTCACTCCCCTGTTCCATCACCGCATCCGACCATGCCGCCAGGTATAGTAATTTCAGCCATACGGACCAGGCCTTTCATTGCGTACTGAGAACTTTTTCTTCCAGGGAGCATCATCACAATCACAAGACCGAGGAGAGAGATCTCGAAGAAGAATACAGCGAGCTCATCTCCCTGAAAAAGCATTCGGAAGGAGAGCATCCTCTCGTTCCGCTGTACTACGCCCTGCTTACCGGTTTCTTCCTGCCCTATACAAGGCACCGCGTAGCTTCCGGAAAACACTTTTCCGTTTATAAAACCCATTTTCCACTGTATATCAAATTCAGGGTATTCAGGATCTGATTGAAACCCTGTAACCAGTACAGGCCCTTTCCGGGCCCTATATTCCATTTCACTTTATTATCAGGCCCGCAGAAGGTTTAGGTATGATATGGACATTCAGCGCCATAGATACATATTCCTTCCCGGGGTGCCATTAACTCAAAATCTAATTAAACATTGTGATGAAGAACACTCTCACGCTCACGGGGCTGTGCGCCCTGCTGTGCCTCACCGGTTGTAATTCTGAAAAGAAGCACGAAAAAGAAGAAGTAAAGTACCTGGTCACCACTCCCCTGAAAAAGGATACCCTGACCACACAAGACTATGTATCACAGATCCAGTCGTTCCGGCATATCGAATTACGGGCACAGGAAAAAGGGTACCTGCAGGACATCTATGTGGACGAGGGGCAATCCGTAAAAAAGGGACAGTTGCTGTTCCGTATCATGCCCAACCTGTACAATGCGGAACTGCAAAAGGCAAAAGCCGAAGCCGATCTTGCGGAGATCGAGTACCTGAACACCAAGAAACTGGCAGACAGCGATGTGGTGGCCCCCAACGAACTGGCCATGGCCAGGGCCAGGCTGGACAAAGCAAAGGCAGAAATGGAGCTCTCCAGGGTACACCTGCAGTTTACCGAGATCAGGGCGCCCTACGACGGGATCATCGACCGTTTTCATGTCAGGCAGGGCAGTTATCTCGAAGAAGGGGAACTGCTCTGCAACCTGTCAGACAACAGCAAGATGTGGGTATACTACAACGTTCCCGAAGCCGAATACCTCGACTATATGTCAAAGGCCAGGCCGGACGAACCCACTGCCGTAAATCTCCTGATGGCCAACAACCGCCTTTTCGAAAATCCCGGGATCGTGGAAACCATAGAGGCCGATTTCGACAACGAGACCGGGAATATTCCTTTCCGGGCCACCTTCCCCAACCCCAAAGGCCTGCTGCGGCATGGCGAAACGGGAAGTATCCTGATGAAGGTACCTTATAAAGACGCCGTGATCATACCGCAGAAAGCCACCTTTGAGATCCTGAGCAAAAAGTTTGTTTTCGTCGTAGGCGACGACGGTCTTGTAAAGCAGAGGGAGATCACCGTTAAGGCAGAATTGCCACACCTGTTTGTTGTGGATACCGGCCTGTCTGTAAACGACAAGATATTGCTGGAAGGCATACGCATGGTGAAAAACGGTGAAAAGATCGCCTATCAAATGGAGAAGCCAAAAGAGGTGATAGCGAGCCTGGATATGTATGCAGAGTAATTAAAACCCATAAAAACAGCGTAAAATGTTTGCCAAATTTATTAAGAGACCGGTATTGGCCATTGTCATATCGGTAGTGATTGTTTTTGTCGGTTTACTGGCCATAAAACAGCTTCCCATATCGCAGTTTCCGCAAATAGCCCCCACCACGGTCAATATCTTTATAGCCTATCCCGGGGCCAGTGCGGATGTACTGGTAAAATCGACCCTTATCCCCCTGGAAACCTCCATCAACGGCGTTCAGGGCATGCGGTATATCGCTTCGGATGCTACCAGTGCCGGGGAAGGGACCCTTCGTATCATTTTCGAACCGGGTACCGACCCCAACCAGGCGGTAGTCCGCGTCAAGACCCGGGTAGACCAGGTGATGCCGCTGCTACCGGAACTCGTGCAGCGGGAAGGTGTCGTGATCACGCCGGTACAGCCCAGTATGCTGATGTATGTGAACCTATACAGTAAGGAAAAACACAACGACGAGAAGTTTCTCTACAACTATGCATACACCAAAATAGTACCTGAAATACAGCGTATCAACGGTATCGCCAGTGCACAGATACTCGGGAGCCGGAAATACGCGATGAGGGTCTGGCTGAAACCCGATCGTATGAGGGCCTATAAGGTCTCTGCCGAAGAGGTGCTGGAGGCCATGGACGAGCAAAGCATCATCGCACGCCCGGGGCGGCTGGGCCGAAGTTCGGGGAAAAAGCCCCAGGCCCTCGAATACGTTCTCGTATACCAGGGAAGGTATAACGAACCCGAAGATTATAAGAACATCATTATCCGGGCCAAGGAAGACGGTGAAATATTAAAGCTCAGGGACGTGGCCGATGTGGAACTGGGGAGTGAGTTCTTTGATATTTACTCCAACCTCGACGGCAACCCCTCAGCCTCCATCGTCCTGAAGCAGACCTTCGGAAGTAACGGTAGTGATGTGATCAAAGCCGTCAAGACCAAACTGAAGGAACTGGAAGAAGACCTGCCCCCCGGGGTGGATTACCAGATAGGTTATGATGTATCCAACTTCCTCGATGCCTCTATAGACCAGGTATTGCACACGCTGAGAGATGCCTTTATCCTGGTAGCCATTGTCGTATTCCTCTTTCTGGGAGACTGGCGCTCTACCATTATTCCCATTATAGCCGTGCCCGTATCCCTGATAGGTACCTTCTTTATCATGCAGCTGTTCGGGCTTTCCATCAACCTGATCACCTTGTTTGCCCTGGTACTGGCCATCGGTATTGTGGTGGACAATGCCATTGTAGTGGTAGAAGGGGTTCACGTCAAGATGGAAGAGGAGAACCTGTCGCCCTATAAGGCTTCCTATGCCGTATTGGGAGAAATCGGGGGAGCTATCGTGGCCATTACACTGGTCATGGTATCGGTATTTATCCCCATTTCGTTCATGACCGGGCCCGTAGGGGTCTTTTACCGCCAGTTCTCGATCACCATGGCAGGAGCCATTATCCTGTCTGCGGTGGTCGCCCTTACCCTTACCCCGGTACTGTGCGCCATGCTGCTGAAAAACAAGCACGGAAAAGCCGGGAGAAGGTCCCCGGTAGACCGGTTTATCGACTGGTTCAACAGCAGGTTTGACGTTCTCACCGGGAAGTATGTCAATGTGCTGAAACTGATCGTGAACCGGAGAGTCATCACCTTCGGGATGCTTATAGCTTTCTGCGTCGGGATCTTTCTTACCAACCAGGTACTGCCGGCCGGGTTTATCCCGAATGAAGACCAGGGCATGATCTATGCCATTATACAAACCCCTCCCGGAGCCACACTGGAACGCACCAATGAAGTAGCCCGGAAACTGCAGAAGATCTGTGAAGAGACAGAAGGGGTGCAGTCGGTATCTTCACTGGCAGGGTATGAGATCATGACCGAAGGGCGGGGTTCCAATGCCGGGACCTGTCTCATTAACCTGAAACCCTGGGCAGAACGGGAACACAGCGTTCACGAGATCATGGAAGAACTGGAAGAAGAGACCAGGGACCTCGGGGCCATTATAGAATATTTCGAACCCCCGGCCGTACCCGGTTTCGGATCTTCGGGAGGTTTCTCCATGCGCCTGCTCGACAAGACCAACGGCACCGATTTCCACGAATTTGAAAAAGTCAACGACCAGTTTATGGACGCACTGAGACAACGTAAGGAGATCACCGGGCTGTTTACCTTCTTTGCGGCAAATTACCCGCAGTACGAACTGAAGATCAACAACAAGGCCGCCATGCAGAAAGGAGTCTCCATCGGCAAGGCTATGGAAAACCTCAATATACTGATCGGCAGTACCTATGAACAGGGATTTATTAAATACGGCAGGTTTTTTAAAGTCTATACCCAGGCAGCACCGGAATACCGGGGGATGCCTTCCGACCTGGAAAAGCTCTATGTCAAGAATGAAGAGGGGGACATGGTGCCCTATTCTGCCTTTATGACCATGGAAAAGAAACTGGGGCCCAACGAGATCACCCGGTACAACCTGTATAATTCGGCCGCTATCAGGGGGCTTCCGGCAGCCGGGTTTACCTCGGGAGATGCCATCAATGCTATTAAAGAGGTAGCTGCACAAACGCTCCCGAGGGGGTATGACATCGCCTGGGAAGGACTTTCCTACGACGAGGCATCCCGCGGAAGCGAGTCTGTATACATCTTTGCCATCGTGCTTGTTTTCGTATACCTGGTACTCGCCGCCCAGTATGAAAGCCTTATGCTGCCCCTGGCGGTGATCCTTTCACTACCCGTGGGTGTTTTCGGTTCGTTCCTGCTCTTGAAAATGATGGGGCTGGCAAACGATGTCTACGCCCAGATCGGGGTGATCATGCTGGTCGGCCTCTTAGGTAAGAACGCGGTACTGATCGTAGAGTTTGCAGTCCAGAAACGGCGACAGGGAGCCTCCATTATAGAGGCAGCCATCGAAGGGGCCAGGGTAAGGTTCAGGCCCATACTGATGACGTCGTTTGCTTTCGTTGCCGGGCTTATCCCGCTGGTCGTGGCCACAGGGGCAGGCGCCATAGGGAACAGGACCATAGGCGGTTCGGCCCTGGGAGGAATGCTGATAGGTACCATACTCGGGGTATTGGTCATTCCGGGCCTGTACTATGTCTTTGCAAAAATGTCGGACGGCAGGGAACTGATCAGGGACGAGGATACCGAACCGGTTTCGGAAGAATTTATGAGGATCAGCGAGGGCGAAAGCAAACTGCAGGCCAGGATCAACAAGATGAACAAGCTTTTGAAAAAATTAATGAAAAGATCAGACGATGAATAAAAATCATACAGTTGGCAACTCCGGGACCGGTCCGGGCGACATCAGGCGGAACAAGCAAAAAACCGTATCGAAGCAGGTGTCGGCGCATTTCAGGGCTCACCCGGTGATCAGAACAGCCCTGATCGGTTTTGCACTGGCCACGCTGCATTCCTGTGTGCCCACGCTGGAAACCGTACAGGAAGACACTACCGTACCGGTGGCGTATGCACAACAACGGGCAGATACTTTGAATGCAGCGAAGATAAGGTGGAAAGACTATTTTTCAGACCCGTACCTGGACAGCCTGATCGCCACGGCACTAAAAAACAACCAGGAACTGAACATTACCCTCCAGGAGCTGGAAATTGCCAAAAGCGAAGTCAGGGCACGAAAAGGGGAATACCTCCCCTTTATAGGACTCGGCGGGGGCGCCGGACTGGACAAAAAAGCCCGGTATACCAGCCTGGGGGCCAGTGAGGCCACTACCGACATAAAGCCCGGAAAGGAAATGCCGGAACCCCTTCCCGATTATATTATCGGGGCCCGTGCCACCTGGGAACTGGATATCTGGAACAAACTCCACAACGCCAAAAAGGCCGCCGTGAGCAGGTACCTGTCTTCGGTAGAGGGCAAGAATTTTGTGGTGACCAACCTGATCGCCGAGATCGCAGATTCCTATTACGAATTGCTTGCACTCGACAACCAGCTGGAGATCGTAAGGCAGAATATCGACATACAGACCAATGCCCTCAGGATCGTAAAACTGCAAAAAGAAGCCGCGAGGGTTACCGAGCTGGCTGTTCAGAAGTTTGAGGCCGAAGTGCTGCATACGCGCAGCCTGGAATACGACCTCCGGCAAAAGATAACGGAAACCGAAAACCGCATCAATTTCCTGGCCGGGCGTTATCCGCAGCCCGTAAAGCGAAATGCAGAAACCTTTTCCAGACTGGATATCGATGACATACATTCCGGGTTGCCCGCCGACCTGCTTGAAAACCGCCCCGACATCCGGCAGGCGGAACTGGAACTGGCTGCTTCCAGACTGGATGTAAAGGTAGCCCGGGCAAGGTTCTATCCGTCGCTCGGGATTTCCGCAAGTATCGGGTACCAGGCCTTTAACCCGAAATACCTGCTCCGTACTCCCGAATCCCTGTTGTATTCGGTGGCAGGGGATATTACGGCCCCGCTGATCAACAGGAATGAGATCAAGGCCACTTATTACAGCGCCAATGCCCGGCAGATACAGGCCGTTTACAATTACGAACGCACCCTGCTTACGGCCTATATTGAAGTGGCGAATCAGCTGGCCAAGATCGATAATATCGGGCGGAGTTACGAACTGAAATCGAAAGAGGTAGAGGCACTTAACAAGTCCATAGATATTTCAAACACCCTTTTCAAATCGGCCAGGGCCGATTATATGGAGGTATTGATGACACAAAGGGACGCCCTGGAATCACGGTTCGAACTCGTGGAAACCAAAATGCAGCAGATGAGTGCAATGGTAGATGTTTACCGGGCACTGGGCGGAGGGTGGCAATAACAGAGACCTTCTTTTGTTACTGATATATAACCTCCCGGACCGAAGTTCCGGGAGGTTTATTAGTATTCCTGAACTCCCCGAATACCATCACCCGGCAAATACCTTATCCGGGCTTTTCTCTTCCAGTATCGCCACAAAAGTCTGGAATTCCTCCTCCGAGCTGAAATATTCCATATCAAACCGCGCTTTCAGTCCATCGGTAAAGGCTACCTCCAGTACAGCGCCGTCCTGAATGCCGGCCCGGTATTTCGGCTGCCTTTGCAGGCTTATCATAGATATGGTGGTATAAGACCTGGTAGTGCGCATACCACCCGTTCCCTTAACGTGATTAAATGTGATCCCTTCATTATCCAGTACGATAATACCCCCGTGCATGTTATTTACCTTAATCGTCATGAACGATCTGCAGGTATACCACAACAGCAACAACCCCGCCAGGATAAAAATGCCGTTAGTCAATGGAAAAAGAAGGTCTATCACCAGATACTTTATACGGATGTCCTCCATCCTGTTAAAGAGCGAATAACCTATCAGTCCCAACCCGAGTACTCCGGAAATTATGGCCAAATAATTGGAAACCAGCCCCATTTTATAAGAGAATTCTCTTTTTTCTACGGTGATCATCATGTTCGGGTTAACGGTAAAACCTCTTTTATCAATTCGCAGTTCCTGCCTTAAAAAAGACAGGGGAATTTAAAGATTAAAATCCGGAAATATCATCCTGACCAGGGTATTTTGTTCACAGGCCCCGGTTCCTGCATAGTGATAAACCTCATCTTTTCCCGTAGCCCGTCGTTCTCCGCGCTTTACCCGTGATACAGTACACTACGGGATAGTCGTAAAAGATTAAAGCATTAAATTTACCGGCAATTTTAGGACACTGCCTGAAAAGTGTTTTTTAAATTCGCAGATATTCATTTTTTTTTGACGATCATAACCTTTCTATTATGGCTTTTCCCTTTGACACCAGGTACCCTTCAATAGAGATACTCCGGGAGCGTGCAAAACAACGTATGCCCGGTTTTGCCTTCGAATACCTCGACGGCGGATGCAACGAGAATATCAATATGGTGCGCAACACCGCGGAGATCCGTGAAGTACAGTTCAGGCCCCGGTACCTGAAAAATTACAGCCATGCCCGTTTGCACACCGAACTCATGGGCATATCCTACGATGCGCCGTTCGGGATATCCCCCATAGGCCTCCAGGGGCTTATGTGGCCCAATGCGCCGGAGATCCTGGCCAAAGCCTCCCTGAAGCACAATATTCCCTTTATCCTGAGTACCGTAACCACCACCAGTATAGAACGGGCCAGCGAGCTCACCGAAGGCAGGGCGTGGTTTCAGCTCTATCATCCTACCGAAGACTGGCTCCGGGACGACATCATTCAAAGGGCCGAAGCCGCACAGTGCCCCGTGCTGGTAGTCTTGTGCGATGTGCCTACCTTCGGATACCGCTCCAAGGAGATCAGGAACGGACTGGCCATGCCGCCGCAGGTCAATTTCCGCAATGTACTGCAGGTACTGGGCAAACCCGCCTGGGCCCTGCAGACCCTGAAACACGGAGCCCCCAACTTTGCCACCATGCAGAAGTACATGGAAAAAGGCATGAGCATAAAACAGCTCGGGAAATGGATGGATGCCACCTTTTCCGGAACATTGAATACCGAAAAGATAAAACCCATACGCGATATGTGGAAGGGCAAACTGGTACTCAAAGGTGTGGCTTCCTGCGAAGATGCCGAAGAAGCCATACGGCTGGGGTTTGACGGTATTATTGTTTCCAACCACGGCGGGCGCCAGCTCGATGCCGGGGAATCTACCATAAAGCCCCTGACAGAGATCGTCAAGAGATACCGGGACCAGATCACCGTGATGCTGGACAGCGGCATACGTACCGGTCCCGATATAGCCCGGGTACTGGGCAGCGGTGCCGAATTCGGGTTTCTCGGAAGGTCGTTCATGTACGGTGTGGGTGCCCTCGGCAGCAAGGGAGGCGACCATACCATCGCCATGCTGAAAATGCAGTTGCAGCAGGTTCTGGAACAGCTGTGTTGTGAAAACATACACGACCTCCGGAAATATATCGTGAAAAAGGGATAGGGCAGATTTGGTTGCTGGTTACAGGTTTGGGCACTTTCCTAAATCTTTCCCAATTCCGGTAATACCTTTACCGCCGTAATTTGCCTAAATTAGCACTATGAAGATTCTGATCATCGAAGACGAGAAAGAACTGGTCGGGGTGATGCAAACCGCGCTGGAAAAGGAAAACTACCTCGTGGAATCGGCTTCCGACTTTCACAGTGCCCTGGACAAGATCGTAGGTTACGAGTACGACTGCATACTCCTCGACCTGATGCTGCCCGGCGGGGACGGGCTGGACCTGTTGTCCGAAATAAAAAAGCTGAAGAAAAAGGATGCCGTGATCATTATCTCGGCCCGTGATGCCGTAGACGACAAGGTCCTGGGGCTCGATCTCGGGGCCGATGATTACCTCGCAAAGCCTTTTCACCTGGCCGAGCTCAACGCCCGGGTAAAATCGGCCATACGGCGGAGGAAACAGCACGGGGAGCAACATATTACCTGGCGCAATATCCTGGTAGATCCCGAAAACAGGACGGTTCGTGTAGACCGGCAGGAACTGGCCCTCAACCGGAAAGAATTTGACCTGCTCTATTATTTCGTGACCAATCCCGAACGCCTCATCACCAAAACCTCTATTGCCGAATACGTCTGGGGCGACCATACCGACCAGGCCGACAGCCTCGATTTTGTGTATTCACAGATCAAGAACCTCCGGAAAAAACTCGGAAATGCAGGAGCTGATGCCGATATACAGGCAGTGTACGGTGTAGGGTATAAAATGATATGACCATGAAAAAGCGTTCGCTCAAGAATTATACCCTCCGGTACCTCGTAGTGGCCATCCTGGCCGTGATCGCCCTGTGGGCAGCGCTCTTTTACTGGTATATCATCGAAGAAGTATACGACAATATAGACGACGGGCTCAAGGACAGCAAACTGCGTATCACCCGCGAGATCAAGGCCAGCCCCGAGCTGCTGGAAACCGGGCAGTACGGTATTGCCCAGTTTCGCTTTACTCCCCTCCCGGGCGGGGATTATTCCAAAAAAACACATATCTACAACTCCATGATGTATATGCCCTATGACGATGACGATGAGCCGGTACGGGTATTACAATCCATTTTTAAGGAAAACGGGCAGTATTACCAGCTGGAGATCTATACGTCTACCGTAGAAGAAGACGAACTCCTCGAAGACCTGCTCACGGCGCTGGTGGTGCTGTACCTGGCGCTGGTAGGCAGTATTATTCTCATCAATCATTTTATCCTCAGAAAAGCCTGGACCCCTTTCTATCGCCTGCTCCGGCAGCTACAGGGCTATCGTATAGGCAGCGGCCAGGAACTCGAAAAACCGTATGGTGATGTCAGGGAATTTGACGAACTGTATGGCGAACTCCGGGCCATGACCCGGAGAAACGAGACCATTTACACCCAGCAAAAGCAGTTTATAGCCAATGCTTCGCACGAATTACAGACCCCGCTGGCCATTGCGGCCAACAAGCTGGAACTTATCATGGGCGAAGGTGACCTGTCTGAAGACCAGCTGGTCAGGATCAACGACGTAAACCAGACCCTGCATCGGATGAAACGGCTCAACCGTTCGCTGCTTACCCTGTCGCGAATAGATAACCGGCAGTTTCAGGCTTCCGAAACCGTTGTATTCAACGACCTGGTGCAGGAGTCCCTTGCCGACCTGCAAATACTCAGCTCCCATAAAAACATCCTGGTCTCTACGGAAAACAACGGCAGCTTCACGATGGAGATGAACCGTGACCTGGCCGTGATACTGCTCAATAATCTCCTTAAAAATGCCATGGTGCACAATCCCGAAAAAGGCACGGTAAACATTCGTATTTCCGATAAGGAGCTCTCCATATATAACTCCGGTGAAACGCCCCTGGACCCGCAGAAGATCTTCCGCCGGTTTTACAAGGACGAACAAAACCCGAATTCTACCGGGCTGGGACTGGCCATTGTACAATCTATCGTCAGCCTGTACCCTCCCCTGTCCGTTTCATACCGCTTCGACCGGGGGCACTGTTTCCTGCTGCACAAATAAGACAGGATATTCCGGGTTATCTATCCTGCAAGAGATCCGGATTTCCCATTCCGTTCCAGACGTTGCATTATAGTTTCCGGAGTATCTCCGGGGCTTCCGCCCAGCTTTTTGCGCACCCTGTTCCAGGTAACCCGTATGGTGGCGGCAGATACTCCCAGTACCAGGGCCATTTCCTTATGTTCAAGTTCCAGCCTCAGCAGCATAAGATAGCGAAGTTCGGCATCGGTCAGCGCAGGATAGCCTGATTTGATACGTTCTTTGAATTCCGGAAAAACCGTATCAAAAGAATTCCGGAAATCCATCCAGTCCTCATCAGTCAGTATCCTGGCCTTTTTCAATTTGCACATGGTGGCATCCAGTGTCCGCTGTTCTTCGGCATGGAGCAACTTCAACTGTTCCAGTTCTTCTGTGATCCTGTTTATCCATGTATTCTTCTCATTCATCTGCCGTACAAACCTGTCAATGTCTTCTCTTGCCTTCCGAAGTTCCGCTTCCGTTTTTTCCTTCTTCAGGTCCGTTACACGCTGCCGTTCCAGCATCACCTCCTTTTCCTTCCGCCTTCGTAAACGCACCATATAGTAAAGGGTAAACCCTATAACGGCAAACAGGAATACGGCGAATATCAGAATTCCGTACCGCAGGCGCAAACGGGTGCTTTCCCTTTGTTGCAGGGCTATCCTGCTTTCGTGTTCCCGAAGTTGTAACTGGTTTTCAGTCAGTTTTATAAGGGCCGAATTATACGTATCCGTTTCCAGCTTTTCCGCAGTGGTAAGGCTATCGTGATAGGCCAGTGCCTTCCGGTAATCGGGTAGCCGGGTATAGTAGGTGTAGAGAGTCCGGTAATACTCTTTCTTTGATATTTCAAAACGTTGCTGATCTCCGAAACGGAAGAGTTCGGGATTGGGCAGGTACTCCCTGCTGCGACGTATGAAATCACGGGCCTGCGGCATGGAGTCCAGGGCCATGTACAGTGCCGCCAACCGCAGACAGGCTTCAATGGGGATCTCCGGGTAGTCATAAGTATGGCGGTTGAGCCTGTAATAATCGTTATAGTACGTATAGGCCCGGTCGTAATCCTCTTTCCTGAAAAAGACCTGTCCCAGGTTTCCGGAAGTAATCCCGACCCATACCGAATCCTTGTAACGCAGGGCCTTACGCAGGGCCGTGTCGAGGTATATACGGGCACTGTCCAACCGGCTTTGCTTCAGGTAAGCCATGCCCAGGGTATTGTAACGCTGCATGTCGAGGTTGGCATTAAAACGCGGAAGTGCTACAGACTGTTTCATAAACCGGATCACCTCATCGTAGTTTTTGAAAAAATAATAATCCAGCGCCAGGTCGTGCAGGTATTTTCCTATATTGGGTACGTTTTCGAGCCCTATACGCTCAAAGATCTCCTGGGCTTTCAGCAGGTTCCCGAAAGCTTCCCCGTACCGTTCCAGTACAAATTCGTTCTGCCCTATATAATGAAGGCAGACCGCGTGGTACAGAGGGCTGTGCTCCGGGGGATAATCCCTGATAATTTCCCGGAATACCTCCAGGCGCTTTTCCGCATTCTGCTCCGCATACGTCCTTGCTGTTTTCCGTACGAATTCAAGTTCCTTTTTCAGCAACTCGTCTCCGGAGGTTTCCGCAAAATCTTCTGCCTGCTTCAGGAAACGACGAAACTCTTCTTTGTCGTTCAGCCTGCCGTTCTCCAGCAAGCGATTGACATAGCGTATCCTTTCACCGGAAGTAGACAATACGGGAATACTGTCCGGGTCTGCCTTCCTGTCCCGGGCATGGGCGATAAAAACGATAATAATACTTATGAAGAGCAGGGGGATTTTTTTCATGGTCTGCCACTTACAGGATTAAAGCATATCTGTTCAGCCAGTTACCTTATCCTTATACGGTCTGAATTTCTTTTTAATGATAAAAATCCCTACAATTTAAGAGATTTATCTCTAAAAAATCGCATCCGGCCATTATTTCTGGCTGTCCATGAAACAAAATCCTGCTTTACCACATAAACCCGTACCGCAGTTTTATACCATATCCTATAGTTCGTATGTTACCATCAGCCCCCGTATTGGCCGCCGAGAACGCCGAAACCATACCGAAGTCAGGCGGGGAAGCCGCATCATAAGATATCACAGACCCCGAAGCGTCCCCTTTGCGCAGGTCATTGAGCCCGTAGTCCAGGTACACCCCCAAGTAAAGGCAGTGCTCCCCGCCCAAGGGCTGGCGGATGCCTGTTTCCAGTAACAGGCTGTAAGAGGTATCCAGCTCCAGGTCCTGTATGGAAGCTGTGCCCGGACCCTGGTCGCCATACCCCATAAAGGCAGGGCCGTGCAACTCCACATCCCATTCCGGGTAATAACCACTGGTGGCAAGGCGGTCGTAGGTACTGCTGTACCCGGCTTCCGACAACAGCCCGATCCCTATCCCGGCCGAAGCGTAAAAACGGGTCACGGCACCACTGCTGCTGTACTGCAGCCGCAACGGGACCTGTATATACTTCGCATGCTGTTGTTCCCGGTACCCCTCCAGGGTATAGCGGAATTCCAGGGCATCGCCTTCCTCGTCTGTGGCTTCATAGCCATCGGAAAGCCGGGCATAGCTTACCGAAGAACGGTATTCCCGGTAGTTCACCCCGGTGTGAAGGCTCCAGTTTGCATTAAACCTATACCCGTATGCCACCCCGATACCTGCCCCGTCACGGGCATGATAAACACCTCCCGGGCCGGCATCATACCGCAAAGACTGAAAAGGGCCTGATACCGAGGCAGACACCTCATGATGCTGGGCATTCAGGCCACCCACACACAAAAGGCAGAGGAACAGGTAGAAAGGGATGGACCGTTGTTTTCGGGGATAAGCGATATTTCTCATGATCTGATGCTGTTGTGCTATGTGATTAAAAAGGCTCCCGGGAGCGTCAGTTGTATATTCCGGAACAAGAAACCTATTTCCGATTTGTTGCTCCGGGGGCCTTTTTTAAAATGGTTTTATTCTACAATGATCTTAAAGGTCTTATTACGCTGCCCGGTTTGCAGGCGTACCAGGTAGACCCCGGGAAACCGTGGAAGCGATATTGCTGTTTCCTTTTCACTATGGGTAGTGTGCAGTACCTGTTGCCCGCTACCGTTGTATACCGTTATCGACACCCCCGACGAAAGTTCGGCCTCCGGCACATCGGCCAGGACGTGCAACAACTCGCCCGAAAGCACAGGATTGGGCCAGGCTTTCATCTCTGCGGCGGCTGCAGGGGTGACCTGCCCTTCGCAGGTACTCAGTACCTCGCCGCTGTCGGTAGTCATTCGTACGCTATATGAAGCCATGGGATCCAGGCGGTCGGAACGGGTATCCCCGGCAGAATAATACTGGCCCTCACCTATCTTGTTGCCGTCTCTGAACCACTCGTATGTTACAAACCGGTATCCTCCGTTAGTCGCCGGGTTGTTGTTTACCAGTAATACATTGCCGAACTTCTCTTCCACGATATCCCCGAAGGCAAACATACGCTCTACCGTAACCCGGTAATAACGGGTGGTACTGCCATCCTGAGAGGTCACGGCCACTTCCCGGCTGTACCTGCCGGCGGTAGGTGTCTCTATGGTAAACCGGGCCGAAGGGCTTACCACAGCCCCGGGATCTTCCGTTTGGACAACCACGTCTACCTGGGAGGCAAAACTGCTGCAATCCATGACATAGCCGGTTTCGGGACCGGGACCGGAAAAACGTTCGCCGTTGAGTTCTATAGAGGCTACTTCGGCATTGGCACTGCCTATCTGCAACTGTCTCCTTACCGGGGTGGCGGGATGGTAGTTATCATTACCCTCCTGGGCCGCAGTAATGGCAATGGTACCCGAATGGTGCAGGATCACCCGCCCGTCTTCGCTTACCGTGGCCGGGGCAGACGAGCCCTCGTAAGTATAACTATAGCGTACCGAAAGCCCGGAACTCGCCGTAGCCTGAAGCTGAAAATCACTGTTGGTCTCCAGCAGTTTGTCCGGAAGCGGGGCAAAGGTAATGTCCTGCAGTGCCTTTTCAACGGTCAGCTCAGCCCTTAAGCCCAGGGTGTTATAATTGGCCCGGGTGACCAGAGCTTCTACCGTATATACGCCGGCATCGGTCTGTCCGTTGCCCGTATACGTGACCGTTGCTTCTGCAGGGGTTCCCGATACGTAAAGGGAGTGAGCCGTACCGTCGTAGGTAAAAGTGCCGTCTTTAAAGGTTATTCCTTCGAAATCCGCCGGGGTGATCTCTAAAGCGGCACCTGTAAAAGTGATCTCGTAATTAGCGCCGGCAGACAGGTCTCCCCGGGTAATGGCATAGCTTCCCGCGTCTTCGCCCGGTTCACGGGTCAATGTGCCGGAGAGCAGGTTTTTATCGTCACTGCCCTGCCAGCCACCGGTAGTGTAGGTCAGTTCCGGGTCGGCTTCACCATAGACCTTGGTTTTATTATCGGCGGTGACTACTAATCCGGCTTTGGCTATGGTCAGCGATTGTACTACGGCGGGAGCTGCATCATAAACATCATTGCCCGGCTGGCTTGCCGTGACCGCTACTGTTCCAGCCTTGTGGAGGGTGAGTATATTCCCCGAAACGGATGCCGTGGAAGGATCGCTGCTGGCATAGTTTACATCCAGACCGGACGAGGCTGTTGCGGTTAACGCAAATGGGGCATCGCCGTAAGTGCTCCCGGTCAATACGTCGAAAGTAATGACCTGGCTCCCTTTGGGACGGGCCTGTACCACGGTGGTCTGTCCTCCCTCATTTCCTACATGATCCACTGCCGAGATCCGGTAGTAATGGACTGTGCCATTGGTAAGCCCCCTATCTGTAAACGATGTTTGTGGTGCGTTTACTGTTTCCAGCAAGTTATCCTGCCCGGCTGCCGTACCACCATAAACTTTATAACCCGCCAGATCGCTGTCTGTATTGGCAGCCCAGTGCAGTACAACCTCCCCATCTCCGTACGTCGCCTCAAGTCCTAAAGGAACTTCGGGGGGCAATGCATCGACCAGTATACCGGAGGTATTTTCTACAGCATGCAGGGTAAGGCCGGCATTGTTCCCGGCTTCATCCCGGATAATACCATTATTAAGGGATAAGACGCTGCCTGCATCAATACCATCCGTGTCTTCTTCCCCGGCCTGCACCGTATAGCCGAACGCCAGGCTATGAGAACCACTGCCACCCCTATAGTTCGCCCGACGGGTAGTACTGCCAATGATAATATCAATATAAGGGGTATCTCCACCGGTGTTTACAATTACCGGATCATCGTAGTGAACGGTAAAGCTGAGAAGATCCCCTATGCTATAGTAACCGTCGGGTGGCACGCTAACAGAAGTTATGGCAGGCGCGGTACCATCGTAGGTAAAACTTAACGTATTGGAAGCGGTGTTGCCATCATTTTCCTGATTAACGGCTGCATCTGCAGGTACCTGAACAGTTACCCCGCCATCGGAGACAGGTATTACCAGAAATGTATATTTTCTATTATCGCTGGTCTGCAGGTTGCTTACGGCAGCATTGGTTACCACCATATCACCGGCAGTAAATCCGGTAACCTCCTGGTCATATACCGCGGTCACGGAAAACTGTTCACTAATTACCTGAGGGCTGTCCGTACTCAGGATTACCGACGGTTTTGGTACAACGACCTCGAGTGTAAAATAAGTGAGGCAATCTTCCGGATCATCATTATAATGAACCGAAATGATACTTGTTCCTATTCCCTGTATTTCTAATTTATCCCCTGAGACGGTTGCTACCGGGGTATTACTGCTTTCATAGGTTACATTCCTTGTTAAATTTCCCGGAGATTCTCCCAGAGACCCCCCGTCAGGTGTAAAGGATTCCAACCGGATTTCCCGGGCCGGAGCATAATTAACAGTGTAGGTTTTGTCATATCCAAGGACAGGATTAGAAAAGTGAACTTGTGAATCCCTGCACGATTGTGCATAAAGACCGGAACCGGATAAACATATTAACAGTAATGTGATAATACTTCTGAATACTATTTTGCGGTATGTCATCGATCTATATTTAGCGCTCTTAGCAGTTACTTATCTCCTGATGTCAGGGATATCGGTAACTTCATTTCAAGGATTTATATGATATGGATCGGTCCCGTTAAAATCCGTATCATTTTCCAACACCTGCAATGATAAAAAAACACAAGGTACATTCGGTGATCAATAGCGTAACAAAAGCGTAACAACTGGCTGTTTTACCGGTTATTACATACTGAAAGTCAACAGATTAATCATTATACGGGTTTTTCGGACTGTTATTTTGCCGGTGTTTTCAGGGAATTCTTTTGGAGGAAGGACATGTTGTGAAGTTGCAAATATTGCTGAACAGGAAAAAATATCAATATCCGGAATATTCCCGGTCAGAATACATGATATCGGGCAATATGCCAATAGCAGGACCGGCTCCATATTCCAGGAAAAACCAACTGAAAATATTAATCCCCAATATTCATACAGGATATTATCCCCCGAATCGGCGATATTCAGTTGTACCCGCTTCCCTTTATCGGTAACGAAGCAATGTTCGCTGAACTCCTGAATAGGTTGCGTAAAACGTGCTATAACATGTTTATCAGGAAGATATATAATACATCTATTTTTATTTCATAGTATTTTTCCTATATTTACCTACCTAAAAATCAAACAACCATGAAAAATAAACTACAAACAGATTATTTCTTAAACCATCCTCTCGAGGAGATCTTCGAAGAACTGAAAAAGCTGCACCCCGAAATTCCGGAAGAGATCATTGTGCTCGACGGCCCGGATATCATACGGATCTTCGGGATAAACAGTGAGATGCTGAACTACCTGCACTATTCCGGGCAGATTACTTATTTTACACTGAACGAACGGCATTATTATTCCTGGGAAAGTGTTTTTAAAAAGCTCAGAAAACGATGAAAAACGGTCAGAAGCCGGAAGCCCGAAGCCTGGGCTTCCGACTCCCAACCATTTCGTCGTTTGCAAACTACCGATGGTTCGTGGTTCTGATAATAAAACCAAGAATTAAGAACCATGCCCAGACTAAGAACTACCAACTAAGAACTAAAAAACTCCATTCCCATTTCTTTCCCAATTCATGTCTCAGTTTTGTACTGTAATTTAAAAAGCAGATATTATGAAACTCAAAAAAAATGTATTCGGACTACTGGCTGTTGTGGCCACTTTATTGTTTACCGCACAAGCCGGAGCACAGGAAACGGTAATCCCGAAATCGGAACTGCCCCAACCTGCCCGGGAATTCCTGCAGGCCAATTTTAAGGAGCAGAAAGTGATTCAGGTAGTAAAAGATGTAGACTACCTGGTCAAAACCGATTACGAGGTACTGCTGGACAATGCCATGAAGCTGGAATTCGACGGTAAGGGGAACTGGAAAGAGATCGACGGGAACCACAATACCATACCGGAAGCCCTGATCCCCGAAAAGATCGCTGCTTACGTAAAACAGAACTTCCCTACCCAGGCCGTAAACAAGATAGAGAAGGGTACTACAAAATACGAGGTAGAACTCGCCAACGACCTCGACCTGGAATTTACCCTGGACGGGGATTTTTTAAGGATTGACGATTAAATACAAATAATTTCACACTGATGAAACAGCACTTTTTAAAAGGAATGGCCATAATAGGAATGGTATGTGCCTTCATAGCCTGCAGTAATGATGACGACAATAACGACCTCATCATCGATACCGGTGACCTTCCTGAGGCGGGTACGGCCCTGCTTGCAACCTACTTCGAGGGGGCAACCGTAACCCGTGTGGAACTGAAAAACAGGGCTGATGCCGATGGCACCCTGTATGAAGTGAGCCTGAGCAACGGCTTTGAAATAGACCTCGACGCCGACGGTAACTGGACCGATATAGACGGCAATAACCGGCAGGTACCGGATGGCCTGGTACCGGAAGCCATACTGGCCTATACCCGGGAACACTATCCTTCACCGGTATTTATCGAGGGGATCGATAAGGAGGTAAGCGGCTATGAGGTAGACCTCTCCAATAATACAGACCTGCTGTTTGATACGGATGGTAATTTTATACGGACCGCCAATTAATTCCCTTTCCGGAATTAATACTCAAACCTCTCCTGCCACGGATACGCATATACCGGTATATGCGTATCCGTGGCAACATTTTTGCCCGGTAAGCACTAAATAATGACTAATTTCACTGCCTGAAAACCAGGCTCCCGGAACTGAAAAAATACCGACTCAGGAGCACCATTCGCCCCGGGCTACAGGGACGCAGACAACGACTGGCGGGTAAATATGAAAAAAGTCAGGACTCCAAAAGCGGATTTTATTGTAGAGGTCAACTAAACCACTGCGGCCAGCAAGTCCGGAGGTTTAAAAAGACGATGGAATTGCCGTGGTTATTAGTTATTAGGTTATTGGATTATTAGGTTACTAAGTTATTGCGTGTTGACTAAATAACTGAGTAACCCAATAACTGAGCTTCCGGACTGGGTATGACCGGCTTTACAAAAACGGGGGCAGGGCTGCCCGCGACCTGTTTACTCGTAAACAATATTGTGTTTTTCGGCATACCGGACAAACCTGTCCCGTATTTTTGCCCATTGGCGGTGGTTATACACACAGGCCACCTTCTGTTCGGTATCAAAGACGAGTGTCTTTCGCGCCAGTGCCTTGCTCACGGTTTTTACTTTTACCCCGGAGATATGGGTAAGTACCTGGTCTTCCGCCTTGTATTTATCGGCAAAATCGGCTACTGCAGTGATAAACCCGTAAAATTCGCGTGCAGTACCCTTAAAATATTCTACTTCGTACGCCCCGCTATCCCAGTCGTCATAATGGCGCTGGTACCCCCACAGGGCAAAAGTCTCATCGGGGTCATCTCCCTCGACCAGCCTGTAATGCGACATATAGGTTTCCGTGGTATTCTCCGAAAAGATCTCTTCGAGTTTATAGGTCTGTGCCAGCAAACCCGACGTGATCAGGCAGGCCATTAAGGCGGAAATATATTGTTTCATTAGTTTATTAGTTTTTAGTTCTTAGTTCGTAGTTGGTAGTTTGAGATCAAACTTCCGGCTTCGGACTCCCGACTTTCTGCCATCTCTTCGTTTACAAACTAACGATTGTTTTTTGAGATCTGAAGCCCGGGTTTCCGGAAATCATTATTTGTTTTCACGGATATTATCAAAGACCATTCCAGTTTATGACACTTTGCTACATTCAAGAGATCCCAATAATATTTTTAACCTGCTGTATATAGCATAAAATACAATAAAATATCCGCTATCATTACCATTTTCAAGGTGATTTTTCATTTTCATATAACCGATGTTATAAACAATATCTTAAGTTTGCAGGTATTATGAATATGGTTTATATCCATTGTAATCCGGAAAGGACACCATGAATGATCACCTTATATACTGGAATGTCGATCCCGTTATATTCCAGCTGACAGAAACATTTCCCATAAAGTATTACGGGTTACTGTTTGTCGCCGGTATCATTACGGGATTTTATATCGTCAGGAACATTTATAAAAAGGAAAATATCCCCGTAGAAAAACTGGACAGCTTATTGTCCTATATTATTATAGGAACACTTGCAGGGGCAAGGCTGGGACATTGCCTGTTTTACCAGCCCGATTATTTCCTGAGCCATCCGCTGGAAATGTTCCTGCCGATCCAGAATGTAGACGGTTCCTACAGATTTATCGGCTACCAGGGCCTGGCCAGTCACGGGGGAGCGATCGGTGTGCTGACCGCCATCATTATATATTGCAGGAAACACAAGGCAAACCTGCTATGGGTCCTGGACAAAGTGGCCATTGCCATTCCTGTGGCCGGGGCATTTATACGGTTGGGCAACTTTATGAATTCAGAAATCTACGGGAAACCCACGAACGGGAATTGGGGGGTAGTCTTTGTGCAGGATGATATGATCCCCAGGCATCCCACACAACTTTACGAGGCATTCTCTTATCTTTTTATCTTCATAGTGCTGTATGCCGTATATCATTCCCGGAAGATTACAGTCCGAAACGGGCAACTGTTCGGGCTTTTTCTTATCCTTTTATTTTCAGCGAGGTTTATCATCGAGTTTTTTAAGGAAAACCAGGTAGGTTTTGAAGATCAGATGACCCTGAATATGGGGCAGATCCTGAGCATCCCTTTTATAATTGCCGGGGTGCTGTTTATGGTCTGGCGACCGAAAAACAGGAATTTTACATCAGCAGCATAGCTGTGACGAAGGGTTTATATTATAAAAAAGCAAAGACAAACTCCGTAAAACCGGGGTGTAACCCGAAACAGAGTCTGTGCTTTGCTTCACATAACAAACTAACTCAAATTGTAAAATGTAATCCCTGTATCACCTGATGTACAGTGCCGTGAGTACATTGTAATATCTCAGTTAATAACCGTTTAACGATATGGGACGGGAAAAGTACTATTCGGTAACGGTTATGGTAAATTCCTGCATTTTTTCCTTATGCCCGTACACCGTAGTGTTATTTCCTACCAGGGTTACGGTATACGTACCTGGCTGGGTATAAGTATGTTCAAAAGAACTTAACGCAGTGGAATAGTTTTTCAGGTCTTCCCCGGTATCCGGCGATACGGCCGTAAGATTCAGGGGCCTCGTGATCAGCCAGTCTTCATTGACTATATTATCACTGTTCCCTCTCATTCTCCAATAGCCATTACCTGAATCCCAGTACCATTTCGCCCCATTCCAGGCTTCTACAATGCCCTGTACATCAACAGGCAGAAAACCCGGAGTCTCTTCCGTAGCTATAGTCAGGGGGGCGGGTGCCCCTTCCACGTCCGTTTCTATCAGCAGATCGTTAAAATACCACTCGGCCCCACGGTCCTGGATATTATCTGAAAAGTACCGGAATCCGAAATATATGGTATTGCCATCGGCCAGATCGGTAATATCAACCACACCGGAGCTTTGAAACTCAAAATCATACCGTGTGGAAATATCGAACCTGTCGGTGATCTCTGTCCATGTGGCATGGTTTACGGCTTCTGCCGTGCCCGAACCGTCGTAGTCCCCGGAATACCATACCGTAAGTGTCCCGGTGGCATTGGAACCCAGTCCCCATTTCTGGGAGTTTTCAAAAGACATGGTCACCGTACCCTCGGCATTGGTCCTGTCTTTGTGTTCGTACTGGTGCCCGAATTCGCCGGAATAGAACTTCAGGAAATCGGGAGTGTGATCCACGGTAAAGACAACCGGTTCGCCTGCCTTGACCTCAAAAGCGGAAGGGGTTACGGTAAAGCGGGGAGTTTCTACCTCTTCCATATCTTCACAGCCCTGAACCCAAAAGGTTAGCACGAAGAGATATATTGCTATCTGTATAAACTTTTTCATTGTTTTGGTTTTTTCGGATGATTTTCCTGCATGTTACCAGTTCGGATTTTGTTTTATCAGATCGTTGGCCCCGATCTCCTGTTCCGGGATGGGGAGCAGCTGGTGTTTATTGTCTTCATAATTATTGTAGGCATCGAAATAGTAATTGAGCCCGTTCAGGCTGTTGGTGCGGCTTTCCGGGTCGCCTGTACCGTACAGGGGCCAGTCGGTATTTTCAGAATTGTCGGCCGCCTGCATGGCCGCCATGGTCTCGTCTACCTTTTCCTGAAAGATCCCCCACCGGATCAGGTCGTATCGCCTGAACCCTTCAAAACACAGTTCCAGTCTTCTCTCTTCCTGTATGAGTTCCTTGCTGATGGTTTCCAGGGGTGTGGCATGAGCACGCTCCCTCACCTCGTTTACGGCATTAAGGGCCAGTTCAGATCCGGGGTTCAGTTCATTCTCTGCTTCGGCATACATCAGCAACACATCAGAAAACCGGACCACCGGCCAATGATGCGGACCGTAGCTTCCGGTCCCTCCATCTTCCAGTAACCGGCGGTATTTGGAAGCGGGATACTGAAACTGGTTGAACATCGTGGCAAACTCGCAATCATTATTGGTCGGGATATAAAAGGGAGAGGTATTCCACAACCCCCGTTCATCGGTGGGGTCGTTCCTGTAAGCGCTGGTCAGGCTTATGGTTGCGGAGACCAGCCCATACCCCCTGTTATGGCAGGCTTCATCATCCACTTTCATTCCCATGGCCGAACCGAGTTTGCTGGACTGGTTCTGGTCCTGGTTACCGTAATAAAAGGCGATCTGGAACAGGACTTCCCTGGTATCATATTCCTCCTTTGCCAGTTTGTTGAACACATCTTCATAGCTGGAATTCAGTTCGAAATATTCGTTATCCATTACTTTTTTGGCCCAGTCCCTGGCTTTGGTATAATAATCGCCGTCATTGGTAAAAGGAGACCCGGCCCTGTACAGGCATACCCTGGCCAGCAGGGCCTGTGCAGCTTCTTTGCTGGCCCGGCCGGGGGTTGCCTCCTGTATGGACGGCAGATGGGCTTCGGCATATTCGAGGTCGGCAATGATCTTGTCGTATACCTCTACCCCTTTTGTTCTGGGAAGCAACTGCTTTAAAGTAGTTTCGTCGGGCACCGGGATACCTTCCACCCCACCGAAATTCTTCTGAAGATCAAAGTACAGATAAGCTCTTACAAATCGTGCCTCGGCAGTATAGGCCTCTTTTACCGATTCGCTCAGGGCGGCGGAGTTCTGTAATTCCACCATCATGACATTTGCAGCATTAACACCTTCGTACAGCAGGGTCCATGCGGAGAGCACATCTCCCTGGCTGCTGGTAAAGCTGTTTTCCAGGATAGATCGGTTTTCTGTGCGGTTCTCAAAGGCCTCATCGGTCCCGGCAGAAGGATACATCGCATTGATCACAGATTCCCGGTATGCCCTTACAATACGGCTGTATATCCCCATAAGTCCTGCCAGGGCCCCGGCTTCGCTCTGGTACAGTGTTCCCGACCCGATACCGTCCTGGGGCGGGATATCGAGTTTATCATCGCAACCCGGAATAAATAACAAACTGAATATGGTGGTGAGTAATAAAACTTTCGCTTTCATAATGCTTTTTTTAGAATGTTAGGTTCAAACCAAAACTTACCGTCTTGTTTATCGGGTATGAAGAATAGTCTACTCCCGGCATAATGGCGGAACTGTTTACCGAAACCTCGGGGTCAAAGCCGCTGTAGTTGGTCCAGGTGATCAGGTTCTGGGCCGCCATGTATACTTCAAGCCGGGTAAGGCTCAGCTTTTCCAGTATCTCTTTGGGAAAAAGGTACGACAGGTTTACGGTTTTCAACCGGAGGTAAGACCCGTCTTCCACCACTCTTGAGGATACGTCTTCAAAACCCCGTCCGCCAGACCTGAACATATCAGTATCCTGGTTGGTAAGTGTCCAGCGGTCTGTCACGGTGGCAAACTGGTTCTGGCTGGGATATGCCATTTCTTCAAAAATAAGCCTGTTGGCATTGAGCACATCATTGCCATAAGACCACTGGAAAAAGGCGCTCAGCTGGAAATTCTTATAAGTAAACGTATTCCCGAATCCTCCGTAGTGTTTTGGCAATCCGTTACCTATGACGGTTTTGTCGTCTGAAGTTATTTTTCCGTCGCCGTTCAGGTCTCTGTACTTTTCATCCCCCGGCTGCCGGACAGAGCTTCCCCCGTCGTAATCGGGTACTCCCGCCTTTAAAATATGGGTGGCATCATCCGGATTGTAATCTACAAAATCTTCCGGCCGGTATACTCCGTCCGACAGGTAACCGAACATATTCCCCAATGACTTCCCTTCTTCTACAATAAACTGGTTGGAGGCATACCGCCAGTAGTAATTGGGGTTCCCGAAAATGGGTTTTCCTTCGGGCAGCCACATCACCTTGTTCTGGTTGAATGAAATATTAAAGTTGGTGGTCCAGGTAAAGTTTTTGGTCGACACGTTTACGGTGCTCAATGTGAATTCCATTCCGCGGTTTCTGACACTTCCGCTGTTTTTCCATACCGTACTGATCCCTAATGACGGGGGGGTATCGGCATTGATCAGCAGTTTGTCCGTAGTTTTTTCGTAGAGCTCTGCGGCCAGTGATATCCTGTCGTCAAAAAGCCCCAGGTCTATCCCTGCATTGTACTGGGAAGTGGTTTCCCATTCGAGATCGGGATTGGCCCCCGCAGACGTGGGCCGCTGCCCGAGCACCTCGGTCCCGTCGATAAAATAGGAAGCCAGGTCGGAATTATAGAGGTCAAACCGGGCATCGCCCGGAATACGGTCGTTTCCGGTTTTACCGTATCCGGCCTTGAGCTTTAACTGGGAGATAAAGTCTATGCTCTTTATAAACTCTTCTTCTTCGGCCTTCCACGATACGGCCAGCGATGGGAAATACCCGATATTATGTCCGGGTGCAAAATTCGAAGACCCGTCTCTCCGGATAGAAGCCGTAAGCAGGTATTTGTTGTTATAGGCATAGTTAAACCTGGCCAGCAACGACTCTATACGGGAACGGGAACTGCCGTTAATATCGTCTGTACTGGCTGCGGTACCCTCGTCCAGGGAATTGATGCCCAGGGTTTCAGCATACTGTGGGATCTGTATGGACCGCAGAAAGGTCCTGCTGTTCTTTCTGCTGTTCAGCGAGTAGCCTACCATAAGGTTAATGTCGTGCTTATCGTCAAATATCTTGCGGTAGGTCAATGTGTTTACCGTAGACAGGGTCATGTAATTCACATAATCCATCGTTCCGTTTATACCATTGATCGGGTTGATCAACCTTCCGTAAACGGTATTGCTGTTATTAAAAACACCTGTCTGCCGGGAATCCTTATTATAGCTTCCCCTGGCTTCGAAAGTGAGCTCCGGGCTTATCTTGTAACGCAAGGATAAATTGGAAATAAACTGATTGGTCTCCCTTTTACGGTATTCGTTTTCAAGCGATACGATGGGATGCCAGTTATAGATATTGTTCACATCGAATTCGTCGATATTGATACCGTACAACGGATTGGAATCTCCGTAATCCCTGAATTTATTGACTACCGGGGTATAGGTGATCACATTTCTAAGGAAGGAATAGGAAGAGGTTCCCTGCGTATCCAGTCCGCTCAATACCGTATTCGCATAGATCACCCCGAGGGTCATATCCAGCTTATCATTGATCTTGTGCCGCAGATTCAGCCTTCCGTTGATCTTTTTATATTCCGAACGCAGTAAAGTTCCCTCGTCGGTCAGGCTGTTGACCGAGGCGTCGAGTTTGGTGGTCTCGCCACCACTTGCAATTTTTACGGTATGCAATTTGGAATAAGCTGTCCTGAATGCATCGTCCTGCCAGTTGGCCGTAGGGGAGTTCCGGTAATCCTCCGCATTTCCCACAACGGTACCCTCGTCGTCCACAAAAAACCGCAATGAGGTAGAAGCCGGATTGAGTTCATCAGACAGTTTTACAAACTCGTATGCCGAAAGTATATCGATCTTTCTGGCGACATTTTTGATATCAAGCCGGGTTTCATAAGAAACCGTAGTTTTCCCCGACTTAGCCTGGGTGGTGGTGATCAGCACAACCCCATTGGCACCCCGGGCCCCGTAAATGGCTGTTGCCGAAGCATCTTTCAGGATGTCTATACTTTGAATATCGGAGGGGTTCAGGATACCGGGATTAAAATTTTCGACGATAAAACCATCCAGTACATAGAGCGGGGAGTTGTCCCCGTTTACCGTATTCCCTCCCCTGATGGTAATTTTTGCACCGGCACCGGGCTCGCCGCTACCCGATTCTACCTGGACTCCGGAGACCCGGCCCGCCAGGGCCTGATCGAAATTTGCCACCGGGGCCTCGTTCAACTGGTCCATTTTTACAGAAGCCACGGAGCCGGTAAGGTCTTTTTTCTTTACCGTGCCATACCCGACGACCACAACATCGTCCAGTTGCTGAAAATCGGGAGACAGGCCGATACTTATTTCTGTCCGGTCTCCTACGACCTCTTCCGAGGTTTTATACCCCATATAACTTATGGCAAGCGTAGAACCGGGAGTTACAGTTATGGAATAACGGCCATCAAAATCGGTAGTTACTCCGTTCCGGGTTCCCTTCTCGAGCACATTGGCTCCCGGAAGCGGGGCGCCTACCTCATCCGTAATGGTACCCGTTACGGTTTTTACCTGGGCATGAGCAGAAAAACCACAACATACCGATAGTAACAACAACACCATATATAAGGTATTGTTTTTTGATCTTGCTGAAAACAGCTCAAACTGGTTTCTCATGTTGGTGATAAATTAAGTTTCGATTGTCATTGAATTCTTCATGGTAAACTTATAAATCCACGTGATCAACAAGAGGGGGGTATATGCTTACTTAAAGGTGGGTAACTGTTCATTTATCGCCCTTTGCCCATGAATACCTCCTGCCGTGAAAGAAAATTACACTATTTGGTATTCCGGTACTCCGAGGGAAGTTTGTTAAACTGTTTCTGGAATGATGTCCTGAAATTCTTCATATCGTTAAATCCGAGATCAAAAGCGATCTCGGCAATGGTCATCTGTGTCTGTTCCATAAGTTGCGCCGCACGCTTCAGCTTTATGGTCCGGATAAACTCCGAGGTAGACTGCCCGGTAAGCGACTTGAGCTTACGATAGAGCACGGAACGGCTCATGCCCATGGCCCCGATAAATTCCTGTATGGTAAACGCTGTGTTTGAGATATTGTCTTCTACGAGGTCTATGGCCTTTTTAAGGAATACCTCATCCGCCGAGGTTACGGTGAGTTCGGCAGGTTGCAGAATAAGGTCTTTCCTGAACTTTTCGATGAGTTTTTTCCTGGAGGTAAGCAGGTTTGCCACCCTTACCTCCAGGATATCGGCATCAAACGGTTTGGTAATATAGGCATCGGCCCCGGTCCGGTAGCCGGCTTTCTGATATTCCTGCGATGTTTTGGCCGTAAGGAGAATAACCGGAATATGACTGGTCCGGATATCGGACTTGATCGTATCGCACAATTCCATACCGTCCATTTCAGGCATCATGACATCACTGATAATAAGGTCTATATCGGTACTTTGGGCAATTTTAACAGCCTTTTTCCCGTCGGGGGCCTCAAGCAGGTTGTATTTCCCGGCAAATACAGATGTAATAAAAGCCCTTACATCGGGATTATCTTCCACGATCAATACGGAAGCCAGCGCTCCGTCTGCTTCTCCTGCCTTCTTATCTGCGTCAATATCCAGTGTACTGATTTCCTTCTCGATATACACCGACCTCTCCCGCCTGTAAGCATCTTCCGCACCGGACGGAAGATTGCCGGTCTGTATCTGCTCGTCCCGCAGGTGCTCTCTTCCCAGGGGCAAGATGATCCTGAAACGGCTTCCTTCGTTTTTCCTGCTCTTTACCTTTATCTTCCCGTGGTGCAGTTCTACCAGGTTCTTGGTCAGCGCCAGCCCGATCCCGGTACCGGAATGATCGCCCAGCTGGTAATAACGGTCAAAAACAAACCGGATATTCTTTTCCGGGATGCCCCTGCCGTTATCCGTTACTTCTATTCTGACATATTCTTTTGTCTTTTTTGTCGTTGCAGAAAGCCTGAGTGATATCCGGCCTCCGTCCGGAGTAAATTTAAAGGCATTGGACAACAGGTTGAATATGACTTTCTTGAGCTGTGTCTTATCAAACCACACCCGGATATCTTCATCGGTAGTGGAAAAGGTATACGCAATTCCCTTTATTTCGGCCAGCTCGTCAAAAGCCAGCTTAATGTGCTGTACAAAAGGTACTATATTGTTTTCCGAGGCCCGGAGGTGCAATTTTCCGGACTCGTTCTTCCTGAAATCCAGCAACTGGTTGATCAGTTCCATGAGCACACTGGCATTCCGGTACATCACCTCAAGCTGCTTCCTGATGTGGAGATCGGTGTTTTCCCTTTTCAGCAAACGCTCCAGGGGCCCGATAATCAGGGTAAGCGGGGTCCGGAAATCATGTGATATATTGGTAAACAGCTGGAGTTTCATGCGGTTTACCTCCTCGATCCTCTCCTTCTCCAGGCGTTCCTGTTTGAGTTCGTTCCGCTCCCGGATACGTACCAGGGCATATCTTCTGACCTGGAATATTGCTCCCACGGCGATCAGGGCATAAACCAGGTATGCCCACCAGGTAAACCACGGTGCGGGAAGTACTTTTATGGCAATGGATGCCCCTGCTTCATTCCATACCCCGTCATTATTAGAGGCTTTCACCTTAAAAAGATACGTACCATCGTCGAGGTTGGTATAGGTTGCCGAGGTCCTGTTGCCTACATAATTCCAGTCCGTATCAAACCCTTCAAGCGTATAGGCATACTGGTTTTTACCCGGCTGCGAATAGTTCAGGGCAATAAAATCCAGGTTTATGACATTCTGGTTGTATTTAAGCCTGATCTCCCGTACCGAATCGGTAACATTGAGAAAAGGTTTGTTATTTACCTGTACCGATGTGATGGAAACCGGGGGCACAAAGGTGTTCTTCCTGATATCTTCCGGGTTGAACACCGTAAGTCCGTTGACCCCTCCGAAAAACAGTTCTCCCTCAGTATTCCCGAGATAGGCTCCAAAGTTGAATTCGTTACTCTGCAAACCGTCGAACTCATCGAAATTCTCCATTTCCAGGGTTTCCGGGTCCAGTCTGCACAAACCCCTATTGGTACTGAGCCAGATATTATTGTCCTTATCCGGCACTATTCCGTAAACGATATCGTTGGGCAGCCCTTCTACCGTACCGTACTTTACGGAGGTCATGGTCGCAGGGTCATAGCAGTACAACCCGTCTCCCTCGGTTCCGATCCAGATATCGCCGTTTTCCCCTTTGTAGGCACAAAGTACAGCCCTTGAAGCATGTGTATTGCCCCGGTTTCCGCGGTAGCTGACCGCTTTGACCTTCCGGGTTCGGGTATCGATCTCACACAACCCCTTATTGCCTCCTATCAACAGCATATTTTTATCCGGGGTATGCGATATGGTATATATTATTTTACCGGTGATGTCTTCTGTTTCCGGAATTCTGATAATGGCACCGGAAGCCCTGTCAAGTACATTGACCCCGCTACCTGAAGTCCCGATCCAGATATTCCCCCCGTGATCTTCCAGCAGTGAGATGATCCTGTTGTCGCTTATGCTGTTTTCGTCGCCGGGGATATTTTTATAGACATGAAAACGAAACGGTTTTTCGGAAGGGTCGAGAAAATTAAGCCCCCCGTCATGTGTTCCTATCCAGAAATGGCCGTTGTGATCCCGGATCATGGCTTTTATATTATTGGCACTTAAACTATTCGCATCGTCCCCGTCGTGAGTATAATAGGTAAAAGTTCCCGTAGCCCTGTCATAGACATTGATCCCCCCTCCCTCAGTACCGATCCATAAATTCTGGCCGGAATCCTCTACGATGGCGCTGACCACATTGTAATTCAGCTTCCTGTTGTTGGTGCCGGAAGCAAAATGCCTGAACACATCATAACTCCGGTCGTAATAGCTGACTCCCCCGGCATAGGTGCCTATCCAGATATCATTTTTTATATCTTCAAAGATCACATACACCGAGTTCTGCCCAAGACTGGTTGGGGTATTTTCATCATGCACATAATGAGATAGAATATCTTTGTGATCATTCAATACATACAGTCCCTTATAAGTTCCTATCCACAGATTTCCCCTGTAATCTTCACAGATACTCCTCACTTCGGTAATATGACGATGACCTTCCGGTCCAATGGTGTGAAACAGTTCAAAACGGTCTGTTGCCTTGTTCAGCAGGGCCAGACCGTTCTTAAATCCGAGCCATATGTTTTTTTCGTTGTCTTCGTAAAGCACAGACAGGTTATTTTTATTGAGCTCTTTTTGTGAATTATCCGGGTAATCGTAATATTTTACGCGCCGACTGCTTACATCATACACCCCGATATTCTCTGTAGTTTTGATCCATAACCGGTTATCACCGGTCTTTAACAGGGCCCTGGTAGGGTTCCGGAACAGGGCTTCACGTGTACCCGGCATCTCATCCTCAAAACGGCCCGTACGGGTATTGAATTTCTTCAGCCCGGAGCTGCTCCCTATCCAGAGATGTTCCTCATCTGCCTGGGCAATGCTCCATATCTCATTGTCCCCGAAGCCTGAGGTGCCCTGATCGAAGTAGAATCTTTTAAAGGTATTGGTTTCGGGAATGTATTTATTCAATCCATCGGTAGTTCCCACCCAGAGACCGGCATGAGGGTCTTCATAAATAACCTTGACCAGGCTGTGACTCAGGCTTGCCGGATCCTGGGAGCTGTGCCTGAAGGTCCTGAATGTTCTTCCGTCGTATTTATTAAGTCCGTCGCGTGTACCGAACCACAGGAATCCCTTACGGTCCTGCCCGATACACAGCACCGAGCTTTGAGACAAGCCCTCCGTAAGAGATAAGTGCTTAAACTTAAGTTGTTTGTGATCTTTTTTCTGCCCGGAGAGGATGGAGACCATCCCCAGGCATGCAAAGAGTAATACGATATGCTTCAATTTCATTTCTTCGAACAATCTTTAAAAACATGTATTCAAGTCCATTTCCCATCCTGCAAAAACCGAACTTGTCCCAAATCTTTTTCAACAGCTTATAAAATTATCATTTTTACCCCGTTTTCTGATGTAACCGGCCATAAACAGACCAGTTTTGCCAGCCTGAAAGAACAGATACCCCCTCATCATAGCCTTTGCAAAACGTACTTTTACCATTCCTGTTCAAACCTTGAAAGCCGCACTTTTTTTGACGGACCGGGTACAAAAAAGCCTGGAACGGGAAATATTTGCCGTAGTATCTAAACCTAATATCTATAAAATACGTTTTTTAATGGAATCAGCACCATCCAACATCAATAAGGGAAACACCGGAAAGATAATTTTCACGACAGGACGATTACTCCTGGCCTGTATATTCATAAGTCTGACCTCCTGCAAAAAAACAGTAAAGGACAAAAATACGGAAAACCGGGAGACTGTTTACCGGCCGGATGCAGATTTGAACCTGGATAAACTGATAGCGGATTGTGAAGGGCAGTTGGAGATCTCGGTACCCAAACTGACCGATCTCAGCAAGCATCCGCGCCTTATAGAAACAGACTCCGCAGCATGGCAGGAAGTTCCCAACAACAGGCTGGTATGGACCTCGGGGTTCTACCCGGGGATCCTCTGGTATATGTACGACCTTACCGGAGATAAAAAGTGGAAAAAGGAAGCTGTAAAACGTACCGAGGTGTTTGAAGGCTTCAAGACCATTACCGAACATCACGATATCGGTTTTATGATGTTTCCCGCCTACGGAAACGGTTATGAAATAGGAGACAAAAAGGAGTACCGGGATATCCTGCTGACCTCTGCGGCCTCGCTGGCCACACGCTATAACCCTCATGTGGGCACCATCCGGTCATGGTCCAACAAAATGCATCCCCGATGGAAACAGCATATTACCATTATAGACAATATGCTGAACCTCGAACTATTATTCTGGGCGGCCAGACACGGGGGAGACCGGAAATTTTACGACATTGCCGTAAAACACGCCGAAACCACGATGAAAAATCATTTCAGGAACGACTATACTTCCTGGCATGTACTCGAATACGATTCGATAAGCGGAGAGGTGTTGCACAGAAACACCAAACAGGGGTATGCCGATAACAGCAGGTGGTCCAGGGGACAGGCCTGGGGGGTTTACGGATATACCATGGTATACAAGGAAACCCGGGACAAAAAATTCCTGGACTTCGCGCAGAAGATCACGGACAAATACCTCTCGCTGCTTCCTGAAGATTATGTTCCCTGCTGGGACTTTGACGTAGCCGGCGATCCGGAAGAAGAGAAGGATGCTTCAGCGGCTGCCATTGTGGCCTCTGCCCTGCTGGACCTCAGCACCCTGGCAGAAGATAAAAAAGACCGGCAACGGTATTACAAGGCCGCCCTGAAAATGCTAAAATCTCTGGGATCGGAAAAATACTCCGCCGTAGGAAAAGCAGACTCCTTTCTGCTTCATTCCACCGGGGCCAAATCGCTCGGGCACGAAATAGACGTAGCACTGATTTACGCCGATTATTACTATATTGAAGCACTGGCCCGGCTCAAAAGGATGAAGGCTAACGATCAACTCCCGGAACTATGAGGCATCTTGTAACACATATCATTACGGCGGTTTCCGCAATTGTCTTTACCGGCTGCCTGCAGCAGCCCGGAAAGGAAGCCGCCGCCGCGGGGGGCTTGAAAAAACCGAACCTGCTGTTTATATTCCCCGACCAGCTCAGAAATGCCTCCATAGGTATTAACGGCGAAGACCCCGTATATACCCCCAACATCGACCGGGTAGCCAGGGAGGGAATGATATTGTCCAACGCCATAAGCAGCTATCCGCTATGCAGCCCTTACCGGGGTATGATCATGACCGGCAAACTGCCGTATAACAATTCGGTACTGACCAACAGCAATTCGGCCCGGTACCGGTACGATAACTCCTGGCAGAAAGACGATGTCAGTTTTTCCGATGTGCTGGTGAAAAACGGTTATGACGCCGCCTATGTAGGTAAACTTCACCTGACTTCCCCACCACCCGTTAAGGGAAAAGATACGGTGATCTGGGATGCCTATACCCCGAAAGAGGAACGGCACGGTTTTAATTTCTGGTATTCTTACGGCGCTTTTGACGAGCATAACAACCCGCACTACTGGATCAATGAGGCCGCAGAGAACGAGGTGACCCATGTGAATGAATGGTCGCCGAAACACGAGGCCGAAGTGATCATCAGCTACCTGAAGAACAACGATAAAAAAACCAGGAACGACGACAAGCCTTTTGCCCTTTTCTGGTCGGTAAACCCACCACATCCGCCATACCAGTACGTTCCGGAAGAATATCTCGCGCCCTATAAAAACAAAAGCCCGGATTCCCTGCTGGTAAGAGATAATGTAGATTTGCAAACCGACGCCGGGGCCCTGGCATTTCACAAGGGAGCTACCCGGAAAAGAACCTTCCTGGCCAAAGAACACATACGGAATTACTTTGCCATGATCACCGGGGTAGACGAACAGATAGGACGGGTTTTAAAAGCCCTGAAAGAACAGGGACTGGATGAGAACACCATTGTGGTGATTACCTCAGACCACGGGGAAATGATGGGAAGCCACGGTCTGATGTCCAAAAATATATGGTATGAAGAAGCGATAAACATTCCCTTTATCATCCGGTGGCCGGAAAAAATAGCAGGTGGCGGGAAAAACAACGTACTGCTGGGGCCCACCGATGTTATGCCTACGCTATTACAGATGCTGGGCGCCACCAGGGGGATACCCGAAGACCTGGACGGCCGGGACCTGTCGTCCGTTATTCTCGAGAACAAGGGCAGAAAACCGGAGGCCGTGCCCTATTACTATATCGAAGAAGGCCGGCCTGCATCAGGTCACCGGGGGATCAGAACGGAAAGGTATACTTACGTCATTACATTAGATGACGATCAGACCGAACGAAGGATCATGTTTGATAATGAAGCGGACCCTTTCCAGATGAACAATATTGCCGGGCAGGATACGGATGCGGAAAAAAGATTGTACCACATGCTGATGCAATTACTGAAAGACCGGAAGGACCCGTGGCTGGAACGCTATAACGAACTCCCCATCAATAAAAATGACATCTAATATCACCATAAGTCATGGTTAAACCCCTATCCCAACCAAATATATACAGCATGATGACCTATCTGTTTTCACATATTCCCGGCCCCCTTCTTGCTGCCGTTTTATTTTCGCTGTACCCCTGCAAAAACTTCTCCCAGGAACACTACTCCCCGGCTGTAGAATCTTTTGAAGCCGGAAATGTTTTAGAATTTTACGACACATCAGGTAACAGCCGGATTTCCGTCAGTGAAACACACCGGAGATTCGGGACCTCATCGCTACGGTGGGAATGGACGGGTGAGAGTACAGTGGGAACCGCTCATTTCAGGGTACTTTCGCATGACGAGAGCCCACTGGCCTACGGCCATCATTTCCCGGCAAGCCCTACCCTGGCCATGTCTGTGTACAACGAAACCCCACAGGATGGCAGCATCACCGTTTCTTTTGAAAAAAAAGGAGCAAAAGAAGTGTGGTTCAGCATTCCGTTATCTTTTAAGGGGTGGAGACGTATATGGGTGCCCTTCTATGAAATGCAGGGGAACACTCCCGAAAAGGGGGCCCCGGTAGCTTATGACTACTTCAGGGTCAGTTCGGCATCTGAAAAGGGAAAACTCTTTTTTGACGATATTATCTTTTCGCAATACCAGGACGACCGGCACCAGTACCCGGACATGATCGTTCCTTTTATCAAGGCAGACCAGGACCTGGCCAGGGACCACTGGTTGCCGTTGATAAGCAACTACCGGCGTATTCAGGAAATGGAAGCCCCGCCCGTTTCCCTGGCCACGCGAATGGACCTGAAAAAGTTTGAGGAGCGCATAGACCAGGACCTGGCCATAGATCAAAAATACAAGGTTTATATCAAGACCCTCCGCGAGATGTTCGGAGCCCTGGGGATTACCGGTAATGGCACAACGGTACTGGGCCCTCCCCTGACATTCAAGGAAGAGCAGGAATATTACGACGAAACACAACAGGGGGCAAGAGTGCATAACGACGTAAAGGAACTGGGCAGGGTATTGAAAAAACTGGCCGGTTTTCACGACAGGGCCAACCCGGCGGAACAGCAGGAGATCGAAGCCATGTTCCTGGCCGGAACAAGGTATTACCTCGACCAGGGATGGCAGGCCGGGGCCAACGGGGGTACACGGCATCATATAGGGTACAACGTCAAGGAACTGGCCGAGGCTTTTTTTATCATGCGCCGTTTCTTATACGAACACCAGTTGCTGAACGAGGTCGGGGCCAGCCTGCACTGGTTGTTTAACCTGGGGATGATCCTGGACGACGAAAGTAATTTTCACGTCAACATCGACTATCTCAACACCCAGTCTTATTACCACCTGATGCTTATTTTTCTATTTGAGGCACAGGAAAAACAGGCGGCCCTGCTCAGCGCATATTCCAGGTATATCTCCATTACCCTGGCACAGCAAAAGGAAGAATGGGGCTTTAAGGCAGACGGCACTTCCTGGCATCACAACGGGCACTACCCGGCCTACGGGATCGGGGCCTTCAAAACCGTGCCCAAAGTTATCAGCACGCTGGCCCGAACACGGTTTCGTATCGATACCAGGGGGCATGAGAACTTTAAGAAAGCATTTCTCACTTCTCGTATATACAGCCAGCTCTATAACTGGGGCTTTGGCAATGCCGGTCGCCATCCCCTGGAAAACAACGGCATAGCCTCTCTTAAAGAAGAGTTCCTGCTTATGGCCTATGCCGGGAACCCCGAAGGGAACTCCAAAATTGACCGGGATGTTGCAGCGGCATACCTCCGCCTGTGGGGAAAGGACGATGTTTTGAATTCCTCCGTTTTTTCCGGTGTAAACGGGATACAGAAAGAAGACCTGTCCGGTTATTATACCCTGCCCTATGCTGCTACGGCCATTCACAGGCGCAACGACTGGGCCGCCCTGATCAAGGGATACAGCAAATATGTCTGGGCTTCCGAGATCTATGTCGATGAGAACAGGTACGGCCGGTACCCCGCCAACGGTACGGTTGAGTTGCTGAACCGGCAGGGGGAGGAAGGCAGTGGCTTCCGCCAGGAGGGCTGGGACTGGAACCGCTATCCCGGGGCTACCGTTGTCTACCTGCCGTTAAAGGAACTGGAAGCAAAGATGCCGCTGATCATGTTCCGCTCCGACGAAACCTTTGCTGGAGCCACAAGCCTGGAAGGAAACGGTATCTTCGGAATGATCCTGAACGAAGGCAAGGGCTCCAATGCAGACGGCCCCGAAACCAAGGTAGGGTATCCCGGGAGACTGAAAGCGAGAAAATCGGTCTTCTCTTTTGGAGAGAAACTCATTTGTATAGGCACGGATATTTCGAGCATGGATACTGAAAATCCCGTACAGACCAATATATTTCAGTCTTATCTCACTGATACGGGAACACCGCTGTATTCCTCAGCGGGAGCTATTAAAAAATTTCCGTATAGCACAACACTGACACCCCGGCAGGAAGACCCTTCCTGGCTGGTTGATCCTTATGGTAACGGTTATTATATACTATCGGGTACCCCGGTGCAGGTCAAAAAGGAAAAACAGCATTCGTATCACAATAAATACTCGGTCAATACCGGAAAAATGAACCCCAAGGGAAAGGGAGCAAAAGAAACAGAAGGCAACTATGCCAGCGCATGGATAGACCACGGAAAAGCTCCCGGGCACGCTTCTTACCAATATATCATTTATCCGTTCCTGAAAGAGGAAGACCGGAAGCATTTTGAACGAAAGATAAAACAGGATGACTCCTACATGATAATGCGGGCCGATAGCACGGCCCATATTGCCCGGGATAACACAACCCATACCACGGGATACGTGGTTTTCGAAGCCAACCGGGACCTGCAGAACGGTATGCTGAAGCATACCTCAGCCCCTGCACTGGTCATGATCGGTCAAAAGCAGGACAATATCCTCACCATCAGTGCCGTTCAGCCCGACCTGAACTTCCCGGAATACCAGAAAGGCAGGTTCCGGAATTACAGCACCCCGGTAACACTTACCATAACCCTGAAAGGGAGATGGAATACCACCCCATCCGGTTCCGGTTTTATCCGGTCTGTAGTACACAACGGCAATGATACCGAAATAACCCTGGACTGTATAGACGGGCTCCCCAGGGAATTTAATGTGAACAGATGAAAATGTATGACAAAAATCACACGACGTACCGCTTTCCGGATCGGTAGCCGCAGGCAATTCCGGGCTGAACATACCTGAATAAGGTTGCCCGTTTTCAGGTTAACTCCAAATCGTGACTAAAACAAGGTATATCCCAGGATGAATTCAATCTTCTGATAATCGCTGTTCCAGGACAGATAATCTCCGAGGACCTCCCTGGCGGTCTGAAACCGTATTTCCACACTGTACCTGTCGCGGAACTTATATCCCAGGCCAAGGGCCAGATTCTGACGGCCTTCGACTTCGAGAGTGTTGTAAACGGAATCGTCGGCCCTTTTAAATTCCAGGGATCCATCCATTTTAATATCCGTGATATAAAAGGCATTTACAAATAGCCTGGACTGATCGTTGAGAAAAAAATAATGCCGGATCCCGAGCGGGATCTCCAGGGAAGTATACTCCATTTCGGCCCGTAATATCCCCCCTGATACATTGCTGGTTTCCTGGGTCTTGTCTGCCTTATACTCCTGGTAAGTGGGTTCCAGCACCAAAGCCCATTTGTTTTTGTTGAACGGCAGGACAAATTCTGCCTCCAGTCCCAGCGCAAAACCGGTCCGGCTGCCGAAATCCATCTTTCCGTTTGACAATGCCCCGTTGTCCATACGCAATGAACCACTGAAAATACGGGGCCTTACAGACAAGTTGAAATCCACTCCCTTCCGGTGCTTGTCGTAATTCACAAAACCGGCGTCCATACAGGTATTATACCGGGTAAAGAGAGGGATCAGTTCCGGTTTCTTATACCTCAGGGTATTGATACGCTCCATTTTTATGGTATTACACTTCAGCCCGTTCCACAACTGCCTGCGGAATTCGTAATTTGTTCCAATATTTCCCCCGGGGGCACGATACTTTTTATAAACCAGGGGAACCATCTCTCCGCCATCCATACGGTAATAATACCTGATCATATTTCCATCCGCATACCGGTACAAAGATGCTTTTCCTTCTACCAGTACCTTCAGAAAAAGCTGTTCTTCCCCGAAAACGGGTTCCCTGCTTTCGGAAAGGGCATCCAGTTTATCGGCAGACCGGTCTATTTTTACGGTACTTCTCACGTATTTGTACGTACTGCCAATACCGAATTCCTTCACCTGTTCCATACCGGCATGAACGACTTCCCCGTTCTGGCTCCTCCTGTACATAAAGCCGGAAGGCGTATTGCGCCAGTCCATATTTTTTATATAACATTCATTTTTTTTACCCGTGTTATCGATAAAATAACCTTCTTCGAACCTGATCTGGGAATAACAGGAAAAGGACAGTATCGCAAAAAGGAGGAATAGTAACTGTTCTTTCACAGTGCGTTTTTTTGGTTAGTAATACAACGGTGCTCCCGGCGTACTGAAAACAAACACCGGCAGGAACTTTTCGTTTAAAAATATCCCTATAAAAAACGGGACTATGTCCCGTATGTTCTCAAACAGAAAAAAAAGACCACAGCTTGTTCTCTTTTGGCAGGTTTTCAGGGACACTCCAAATATATCGATATTTTTTAATTATCCCTCCCGGAAATTCCCGATGCCTCAAAATGAAGGAGTTTTTCAAAAAATAGTATGATTTTGTATTGATGCTATGGCTTTGACGGCAAAACAAGGATAAAATATAAAAAATAACGATGTTTTTTATGAATCTACCGGGAAAATACAGTTTAAAATCACTCAAAAACATTTACTTCTCCTATAAGCCGCATGACCAGGCAATAAACCCGAATGCACCACAATCACAAAGCCGGTAAACCTTTCTTTCACAATTCCCTCACAACCATTTATTTTTGTTATATTTATGTTATCTTTTTGGCAAAAAGGCCTATTCCTTTCACCCCGGGGAAATACAAAGAATATGGAAGATAAGGAGATATACGGGAAATTTCCGCCCTCGGTGCTCTGGCAGCTAAAAAAGGGCGACGAACGTGCGTTCGACAGGCTGTATCACGCCTATAAGGGGCAATTGTACGGGAACCTTCTCAAAATCGTAAAATCGGAAGAAACTGCCCAAGAATTGTTGCAGAAAGTCTTTATACGGGTCTGGCAAAAACGCTGTGATATAGACCCCGAAAACAATGTGGAAGCCTACCTCTTCCGTATTGCCGGTAATATGGCCATAGATTTTTTCCGGAAAGCAGCATACGACCGCAAACTCGAGGCCGAACTCATCGCCACCTCCACGACCAATTACACCCATATAGAAGAAGGCCTCTTCCATCGCGAAACTACCGAATCCCTGTCTTACGCCATAGAAACCCTGCCCCCGAAACGCCGACGGATATTCGAACTGGTAAAACTGGAAGGGAAAAGCTATGAAGAAGTGAGCCGTATACTAAACATCTCCACCTCCACGGTCAACGACCATATTGTAAAAGCAACCCGCACCGTAAAGGAATATCTTATTCTTAAAGGAGATCTGGCAGGCATGATCCTTGTCTTACTGTTTATAGAAGGATTACCCCGGCTATGAACAGGAGGGTGTACCGTAATGCCGGCCTTAATCCGCTACCCGCTCAAACCATACATTCCTTGCCCGCGGCACACTGATATAAAACCCGGTCAGTTTCCCGTCTTTGTCACGCTCAAACCTCACCTTCTGAGTTTTACCCCGCGAAAATGTATCCGTACCCGACGGTGTCAGTTTCCTCTTTTGGTGAGACTGTGCAGTCATAATCAACGTAGTATCGCCGGCCAGCGTTGCCACCCACTTCCCTCCGCAGGCGGCACTGGCATACCGGCCGGTAAATTCTGCCAGCTCATCCCTGCCAATACGATAGGGCGTACGCCCGTCCGCTTCCCGGTCGGCAGCATCCGGCGGCGGTGTGCCGAGAAATAGCGACGCTATCCGGTTTCCCGTTCCGGTGGTGGATAAACTGCCGTCATTGGAAAGGTACACAATAGATAATTCCTGCCCGGGAAAATAAGCCATCCACGCACGGTACCCCGCCGTGGCCCCACTGTGGTTTACCGAACGGTACCCGTTGTATTCATTGACAAATACACCCCCCGCATAAGCAATGGTGTCTCCGTTGTTCAGCACCCCGCGTTCGGTCCGCAGCCGGAGCAGGGCTGCACCGCCCAGCGGACTGTTTTTCCAGCTGGTATTCCATCTATCCAGGTCGGCAGTGGTGGTCAGCAATGCAGCATGCCCATACGTATTTTCAAAAGGCATAATGGTCTCATACCCGTCATCACCCTTGTTATAAGCTGTGGCCCGGTGAGGTACTATTTTCCGGAAATCGGTACGCCACGACGTGGCTTCCATTCCCAGGGGATTAAAAATACGTTCCTGTGTAAAATCAGCCAGCGTTTGTCCTGACACCCGTTCCACGATCTGTGTTAGCAGCGTGTAGTTTGAGTTACTATACAGGTATTCCGCACCGGGGGTATAATTGAGGGTAGGTTGCCTGACGATATACTCCAGTGCCAGGGCATTGGTATACTCCCGCGTACCCCTGGGCCAGCCGCCAAGCCCGGCCAATACCCCCCAATCCTTAAGCCCGCTGGTGTGGTTGAGCAGGTGCCTCACGGTAATGGTCTTTCCATAATCCGGCAATTCGGGAATATACTGCCGGACATCATCGTCCAGCCCTACTTTCCCTTCCTGTACGAGCAGGAGTACAGCTGTGGCTGTAAATTGCTTGGAAACCGAACCCGCCTCAAAGCGCGTACTATCGGTTACGGGCACACCCAGTTCCATATTGGCCAACCCCTTATGTTTGTGATAAATGACCTCGCCGTGACGGCTCACGGTCACCGAAATGCCGGGTGTTTGCTGATCGACCGAAACAAACAATTCATCCATCTTACTGAGGGTATCCCGCAGTGTCTGCGCTGCGGAAAGCAGTGGAGCCCACCACAATAATCCAAGCAACAGGGTATATTTCATTTTCATAATAAAAACAGATTGTTATTCTCTTTTGTTAAACCGATACCCGGCGTACCGGGCAGTACAAGCCGGCCGTCCGAAAGTGTTACCCCGGTATACGGGTTATTCGCCGTATCCAGGTGACCATCCAGATCCACCCAATCAGCCAGCGCTCCGAGTTGTGCAGCAGCCGAAATTGCACAGGACGTTTCTGTCATACACCCCAGCATCACTCTCATTCCCAATGCTTTTGCCGATACAGCCAGCTTAAACCCCTCCCGGAGCCCGGTACACTTCATCAGCTTGATATTGATGCCGTGATAGGTAGAAGAAGCCGTTCTGATATCCGTCAGCCGTTGTACGGCTTCATCGCCAACGGTGGGCAGCGGACTCCGTTCGGTAAGCCAGGTGTTACCGGCCACATCATCCCTCGGCATGGGTTGTTCAATAAATACGGCACCTTGTTCTTTGAGCCAGTATACCAGGTCCAGTGCTTCTTCTTTGTTTTTCCATCCCTGGTTGGCATCCACAAAAAAAGGCTGCTGCGTCACAGACCGGATGGCTGTGATCATGGCCCGGTCATTATCCGTACCCAATTTGATCTTCAAATAACGAAACCCACTGAGTTCACCGGCCCTTTCGGCCATCCTTTCGGGCGTATCCAGACCAATGGTCATGGACGTGCAGGGCCGTACGGCAGGCAAACCGAAATAACGGTGTACCGGCAGGCGGAGCAGCTTGCCCACCAGATCATGCAGGGCAATATCCACTGCAGTTTTTGCGGCTGCATTGCCCGGAGCAATGGCATCCACATATTGCAAGATGCTTTCGGTATCAAAAGGGTCTGTAAAACCGGAGAGGTCTACCGCGCTGAGGAATTTTGTTGCAGACTCCACAGATTCCCCATACAAAGGGGGCATCGAGGCCTCGCCATAGCCATGAACACCGTCAAGAGAAAGCCGGGTGAGCATTAGCGGAGCACGGTCGCGGGAGCCCCGGGAAATCCGGAATACACGGTTCAACCGCAGGTCATAAGGCTGAAATGAAAGTTTGAGCATAACGTATATGTTTAAAATAAATCTTCATCAGGCCATTCTACCGGTGCCGCTACAATATCTTCCAGCAACCCTTCCAGGTCAGTCGCATCTCCATTGACCATAATCGCAGCACATATTCCCGATCCCGTGCGCATCCAGTGACTTCTGCTCCCCGGAAACGAGCCTCCGTGATACCACGTGCTTCCGTTTACAAAGAAACCAAGGGCATAGCGCTGATAACCGAACGGCGGTGTCGTCATGGTCTGGACGGTTGTACTTTCCAGTATATCCGGCACAGTGGAAATACCATCCACATGAACCAACAACCGCACCAGGTCCGATGCCGTGGCAATCCAGCCACCGTTGGCGTCGCGCCTTTCGAAATTGTAGTTGTAGGCATTGCTGCTGTGATACCGGGATTCGTCCGGTTTCTGGTCTCCCAGGGTATTTCCCCCGATCTCCATCGTAGTGATACCGATCGGTTCCAGAATTTCTTCCCGTACATACTGCTCGTAGCTCTTCTGCGTAAGCTTTTCGATAACGCGCCCCAATATCATAAACCCGACATTGGAATACGCATAGCTGGTACCCGGCGGATTGCTCAGGGGGACATTGTCTATGATGTAAGAAATCAATTCCTGAGCGTTGAGCTGGTTCTGCTGCATGGTCGGGTCGCTATTGTTATTGGACCATCCGCCCACATGATGCGACAGGCAGTGCTTTACGGTAAGGGCAGCAACATGCTGCGGGTACGGTGGTGTACCAAAATCATTCCCCAGGATACCGCCATCGCCAAAAATCCTGTCGTCCAGGTCAAGCTTCCCTTCTTCCAGCAACTTCATGATCGCTATGGATGTGATACTTTTCGAAACACTGGATATCCGCGACCGGGTATCCACGGTCATCAGGTCGCCACTTTCGCTATCGGCAAAACCGTAGGCCCCGGCAAATACCAGTTTACCATCACGGGTAATGGCCAGCGTAGCCCCGGGAACAGCGTTTTTACTCATATACCGGTAGACCATATCATCTATCTGTTCAAGTCCGCCCTCTTCAGACGGCGGGGGTTTGACAAGGCCTTCTTTAGAACAGGCACCGAAGCCAACAATAAGGACAAAGGCCATCAACATGGTGCCCATCCTGCTTTTCAATCTATTCGTACTAAACATAAACATCTATCTTTTCTGTTACTTTGATTTTATTATCTATTCCGGCCAGAATTCGTTTATATTCAACGCATGATTGCCCAGTTCCCCTTCGAAATACACCGATGGGTCGACAGTACTGGTAAACCGTATGCGGTCTCCGGTACGGCTCATTGAAAACTGCGTCACCATCAGGAAATTGTCAATGATTTCCGGCGCCCGGGTGGCATTGCCATTGCCGTTTTGATAAATAAACGCAAACGGTTGTACGCGCCCTTCGTAGTCCACCCGCCATTGGAAGCGGATTTGCCCCAAAAACCGACCGCCCGAAGACGAATAGTACTGGTTCACCACCTGTACATCCTGGAAATTGAAATCCGGATTGAAATAAAACAGCATTTTGTGCAATTGCCGGCCGGCCAGACTCTCGATATACGCCTTGCCTTCCTGCCACCGTGCCTGGAATGCGGCCGACTGCTGAGGAGCATCAGGGTCGATATACAGGGTAGTAAAATAGCCTCCATCGCCATCCGAAAACAGTTCATGCATGGCCGGAGACGACGGAAATGGCCGTATAGAACCGTTTGCGCTCAACGTAGCCAGCGGACCGATAAGGTATGAATCCGGATCATCTGTACGGAACAACCCACCAAGCTGCACTTCGGGCCGTGCGGGTGTGGCAATATCGGGATCTACCCAGTCTACTTTAAACGAATGTGCTTCCAGGTAATCGCCCAATATGGGATGGAAGTTCGCGCGTTGTGCGGTACCGTTTCCGTTGGCTTCCACAAATTCGAATGTCCCGACACCTTCGGCATCCAGTTCCAAACGGTAGGTCCACTGCGCATACGGTGATGCGGTAAGGCTATTCCCTCCGCCGCCATAGTACTGTGCCGTTACCCGTACCAGGTCGTCCTCATCAAAATAAATATAGAGACTCTGCAACCGGCGTGAACCATCGGCATACGCCGCCAGATTGGCGGCAGATTCTTCGATACGCTGCCGGATGTCAGCAGGCAGATCAGGGTTCAGCGGGTCGATATAGATGCTGTTGAAATAACTATCCGGCCCCAATTGCTCATACAACGGATACCCGTCACTGGGCGGCCCTGTCAGCGAAATGGAAATACCCAGCCGCTTATAGTTTTCGCTTACCTTAACCTGGTCGTTCCCTACCAGTTCCAAAACCACGGTAACCACACCAGATCCCGCAGGGAAATCCAATATGTCAATGCCAAGCCGTGCAGTACTGTTATTGGCTTCAAAAACAAAGCTGCCATTGTCGGGCAATGCGTAATGCATCCCTTCGACAGCCGTAGTTTCCTCCGGAACAACACGGTATTGAAGGGTCTGGTCGGCATCCAGCTGCTTCCCGATCAGGTTTACCTGGAATGTGTGTTCACCGCTACCTTTTTCATAGGCCCCCAATATAGGATAGGTTTTATCCGGTGCATTACTCTCCCAGGTCGCCGTATCGAACTCGATCATGGCCTCGGTGAACAGGAAATCGTCCGTATAGTCTTTGAAACAGGAGGACAGGATAGATAAGGTCAGCATCATGGCGATCATCGTCCCGATGCGTTTGATGGTTTGTATATATACTGAAATCATTTGCTTTACCATTTATTGCGTCATGAAACTTAATAACCGAAATTCTGTTGGAGGTTGCCATTACGTTCAACCTCCGAGTACGGTATGGGCGCCAATATCCGGTATTCATCAAACCGGACGTCCCCTATGGGTTTGATGATATCCATCCCCAGCCTCTTGAGGTCGAAAAACCGGTGTCCTTCAAATGCCAGTTCCAACCGGCGCTGCAGCAGAATTTCGTCAATCAGACCCTGGCCGGAAAGTGTTTCCGGTACAGGGTTGAGCCCGGCACGTTCACGGATACGGTTGACATCCTGCCGGGCCTGCTCATCCATCCCGGACCGGGCATAAGCCTCGGCCCTGTTCAAATACACTTCGGATACCCGGATAACGGGTACATTGTCGTGGTTGATGGCACTCCGGCTCAGGAACTTTGTAATTTCAGTCCGGTTGGCATTCCTGCCCAGTCCGTTCATAAAAAGCCCCCGGCGTACATCATCTGCCGGATACAGCTCATACAGCTCATCACCCACCACCACATTGCCGCGATTGGAGAACGATGTGGAACTTAATGTTTGCCTGCTCGTAAAAGTAACCCGCAACGATTCATTTACCGGGTTGCTGTGGTCGCCCAGATGGAAGACGACCTCAAAGATGGACTCCGGCAGCTTCATTTGCCGCCACCCGGCAATATAATTGTCATGCCCCATAAACCGGCCCCCGCTCAATTCCAGCGCTTTATCCGCTTCGGTAATGACCCGCTCAAAATCTTCATTATAGAGCGCTACCCTGGAGAATAAGGATGCTGCCGCAGCGGCAGACCCATAATATTCCGGGTCCGAACCATCTACCGTTTTCCCTTCCAGCAGGTTGAATGCCATTTCCAGGTCATCATAGATCAATTCGTATATCTGCTCTATATCCGCCCGCGAAGGATAGGTTACCTGGTCGGTTCCCAGCACCGGTTCCACCAACAAAGGCACGCTGCCATAGTCAACCTCATCGATACGCGATTTGGGGTCATAGCCATAGATGCGGGACAAATTGTGGTAGTACAATGCCCTCAGGAAATATGCCTGCCCGGCAATAGTTTCCTCAAACTCCTCACTTACCCCCACGGGAGGTTCTTCCAGCACATGGAGAATATTGTTGATCTCATTGATGGCAGCATAACTGCTTCCCCAGATTCCCATATGGGCCCCCGGCTGGTTCCTGTACTGCCCATACAGCGCCGTCGGATTGTTGGTATGTTCGGTATTGTCGGCCAGTAACTCCGGTATGGCGACAAGGTCCCTGCCATACTGGCTGGTTTGGCGCAGATAGGCATAAACCGAATTAATGGCAGCCTGGATGGCCTCGGGGCTCTCCAATGCCTCCCTTGAATCGATGGACTGTTTGGGGGTCACATCCAATACGCTATCGCATGCCGAAAACAGCATGCTGCCAGTCAGCCCGATTGCGATTATTGATTGTTTGATATATGTATATGTCTTCATTTCGAATTCGTATTAAAATCCAACTTGTATACCTGCCGTAAAACTCATGGTCTGCGGTACAATGCCCCGGTTACTTGACACCGATCCGTCCACAGCAAACTCCGGATCATAGCCTATCCATTTGGTCCAGGTATACAGGTTTACCGCCGTCACATAAACCCGTAAGCGGTCCAGTTTCAGTGTATCCAGCAGGTTAGGCTGAAATTGATAAGCCAGTGTTACCTCCCGCAGCCGGACAAACGATGCGTCGTGCAGAAACTGGGTGGAGGTACTGCTTCTCGAACTGCTGTTCCGCTCAGCTCCTCCGGCAATGGGGCGGGCCACATAGGTCACCTGTCCGGGGGTCGTCCACCGCGCGTCGTACAATTCCTGAAGGGTATTCCTGCCCGGGTTGCTCATAATATTGTACCAGTCCTGGTACATGCTGTTGGCCATATACCGGCCCATATCAAAATGGAACAATGTGCTTAGTTCAAACCCCTTATACGAAAAGGTATTGGTCAACCCGCCAAAATAGTCGGACTGCCAGCCTTTCTTTGTGGGCACATTATCTTCGGCGGTCGGCAAGTAGGTGATATTGCCATCCTTGTCATACCACATGGAACGTCCGTTGGTCGCATTGACCCCGGCATACCGGGGCCGATACCATATTTTCAGCGGAGACCCTACACGAATGGTATTGGCAATATAATCCAGCCCGTCATACAACTCCATAACCTCGTTCCGCAAAAATGCAATGTTGAAGTTGGTGGACCATTTAAATCCATCGTCCGAGGTTATGTTGACCGTATTGAGGTCTATTTCCAAACCTTTATTGACCACCCGTCCCAAATTGTCGTCTACGTTGCTGAAGCCACTGGTTTCGGGGAGCGGCTTATTCAGCAACAGCTGTTCGCTATTGCGATGGAAGACTTCCACGGTTCCCGAAATCCGGTTGGCGAACATCCCGAAATCCAACCCGATATTGGTAGAAACATTACGCTCCCAGCCCAGTTCGGGATTGGCCAGGGTCTGCAATCGGAGTGCTGCATTTTCGTTGTACCGGGTACCTCCCTGGTAGAATCCCCGGGACGATACATTATTGATCTGGTCGTTGCCTACCACGCCATATCCGGCACGGAGTTTCAGCTGGTTGACCCAAGCGGCGGCTTTCAAAAACCGTTCCTGTGCCATATCCCATCCGGCCGAGATACCCGGGAAGAAACCAAACCGATTGTTCGAACCGAAACGTGACGAGCCGTCGTAACGCGCCACAGCCGATACAAAAAGCTTGTTCCGGTAATCGTAGTTTACCTGGCCGAAAAAACCCAGGCGGCGGCTACCGCTCCACGAACCGGTTACGGAGTAGGGTTCGGCTGCCGACTGGTTGGTACGGAACTGATAGGTAGGAAAGTTGTTGGCACGGGACGATTCGTGTTCCCGTACATCACTCCGGTATTCGGCACCCACCAACGCGGTAATGCCATGGTCGTCGTTGATTGTGGTGTGATAACTTAAAGTCTGGTTGGTCGTAAAATTCACATTTTCGGTATTTTCGTCAATGAGGTACCCGTTCCACGGTGCACCGTTGGGCGTACGCGGATCACGGTAATAATCCGCCCGGATATAGCGGTAATCGATACCGTAGAACGATTTGAAGGTCAGGTTGTCCAGTATCTTATAAGAAACACTTAAATTGCCGATCAGCGACCGCTGACGTACAATATTGTCATCTACCGTAGCCGCCTGTATGGGGTTAAAGCCCGTACCAGGCATTCCCTCGTATGCATTAAAGGTATCATCAGCATTGTAAATGGGTATTGTAGGCGGCATTAAAGCCGCTGTAAATTGCGGCGATGCAGCCCCCGAAGTATCTCCCCAGGAACCGGTATTGCCGTTTTGGGTGATCAGGCTGAGGTTGACTCCCGCATCAACGCTTAGCCCGGGAACAACCTCATGATTCAGCCGCATTTTAAAATTACCGCGCTCAAAATCAACATTTGTCACATTCCCTTCGTGCTTATTGTAAGCTCCCGACAAGTAAAAATTAGACTTATCCGTACCACCGGACATATTGAACTCCACATTTCGTACCGTACCGGGTTTAAACGCCGCACCTTGCCAGTCATAGGTAGGCAGGCCGGCAATTTCCTCGTCTGTCAGGTCGGGCCTCACTCCCAGATCGGTCAGTGCCTGTGACAGGGCGACATTTGGGCTCAAACCCGGATCATTGTTCAGCAGCGCTTCCCGGCGCAACGCCACAGCGTCGGAGCTGCTCAATACGTCCATATGTTTCATCGGGGCGGATACCCCCTCGTAATAGTTGAAGTTGACACGGGTTTTTCCGGCCTTTCCTTTTTTCGTAGTGATCAATACCACGCCATTGGCGGCCTGTGCACCGTATATGGCCGCCGAGGCGGCATCTTTCAATACTTCGATCGATTCGATATCGTTGGGATTGATATAGGCCAGTACATTGGTGGATGTACGACCACTGGGTGCATCACTATTCAGCTGCACACCATCCACAATATACATGGGCTCGGTGCCCGCATTGATGGATCCGATACCCCGGATATTGACCCGAACGGCTCCGCCCGGCACACCAGTGGAGGTTTGTACCAGTACACCGGCCGCCCGCCCTTGTATCGCTTTGTCAAGTGATTGGATGGGCATATTCTGGATATCCTCTCCGCTTACAGAGGCCATAGCACCGGTGATGCTTCGCCGTTGCTGTGTGCCATAACCCGTAACCACCACCTCATCCAGCTCCGAAATATCCTCCTCCATGGTAACATTGAGGATGGTGTCCTGAACCGTAACTTCCAGGGGCTTCATTCCCATATACCTGAAAACAAGAATTTCGTCATCTTTTGCGGCAATAGTATATTTACCGTCAAAATCAGTGGTGGTCCCTTGTGTTGTCCCTTTTACCAATACGGTTACGCCCGGAACGGGGACCCCGTCTGTATCGGTCACCACCCCCGTTACCTGTAGCTGCTGCAAGGGATACTCCTGCTCCGTTTCCGGATCAGGGGCCTTTTCAGACGCCGGGGCTTTACGGATAATAATCTCGCTGTCCATGGCCCTGTATTCGTATGCACGGGGAATAAGCAGGGTGTCCAGGACACGTTTGAGGGATTGCTGCTTTACATTAAGCGTAATGCGCTCAGGTTCCTCAGTGATAAGGCCACTGTACATCATGGGTATACCTGAGGTTTTCTGAAGGGCATCCAGGGCATCTTTCAGGGATACGTTCTGTACGGTAAGGCTTATCGGACGTTCCAGAAGAGGTTGTCCGCTCACACGCTTGGCGGGCAGTGTAAAGGCACTGCAATAGAGTATGCAACTTATAATAAATGTCCAACGCATAATCCTGATAATTAAAAGCAGCCATTGTTGCCAAAACGGACACCAAAAGCCTGCTTCTTTTAAGAAGTGCTTTTTTTTCATATTTTTATGGTGTTAAACACCGGCGGCTGTATATGGTTTTCCAGGCCTGTGATATGCTGCCGGTTCAGTTTATAATCCTGATCTCTCCCCGTTGCCACGGGGAGGGATTTTTCATTTATCTGATGATTTTTATTCTGGATCTGATCTGCGGTAGACAGGATGGCGGGAATTCTGAAGTTTCGCATTCCACCGGCCGGTTGTAAAAGAGTTCTGGTTTCATAGTGTTCTGGTTGTTAATTTTATTTTTTTACATCTGTATTCTTACGGTCACATTGCCCCGCATCCATTTCCCTTAAAATAGACGGTATTCTCCTCTTTCCGTATGGTGGCATTGACCGTAAGGGCTACCTTTTCCAGGAAGTGGTACACATCGTCTTCCGGTTTTTTGGTACCGTAAAAGGTACAGTTTACGAGCCTGCCTTCCGTTTTCAGGGCCAGGCCGTATTCCCTGGCCATGTCGGAAAGGATATTTTCAACGGGAGTACCCCGGTATTCAAAAATGCCTTCCCTTCTGGACTGCATTGCAGATGCATCGGGGGCCTCTTCCCTGACCAGGGATTTCGTTTCCGCATCAAACACGGCCCGCTGATCGGAATTTAACAATACCTCTGCCCCTTCCTGCTGTTTCTCATCTGCCACTACCCGTACTCTTCCGGTAACGACAGTAACCGACAGATCTTTTTCATAAGCCTGTATATTAAAAGAAGTTCCCAATACCGTGGTACTCACTTCTCCCGTACGGATAACAAACGGGTGGTCTTTATCCGGGGACACTTCAAAAAAAGCCTCGCCCGTAAGGGTAACTTCCCGCTGTGCTCCCCGAAAGGCGTCCGGGTATCTCAGCGAACTTTCCGGCCCCAGCCATATCATGGAACCATCGGCCAGCTGAAACTGCTGCCGCTGGCCGCTTTGAGTATTGACATATTGTATTTCTACCGGGTCTATCCAGTTGTGGAATGTGTCCCGGTATCCCCATCCCAGTCCTGCGAAAACCGCGATAGCCGCAGCGGCCGCTATCTGCGGCCAAAGCTTACGTAACCCCCTACTCTTCCTGTCTGTCCTTACGGTTTTTTGTATTTCACGATGTATTTTTTCAAAGAGCGCTTTTCCCCTGGGGCTATGTTCAAAACCAGGATTTACCGGCCGGGCGAGTTGTTCTTCTATAAGTGCATACAATCTCTCCCGGTCTTCTGTCCCGAAATATTGCAAAAGCTGCCGTATTTCCTGTGGAGAACAGCGATTATCCAGGTAACGAAGGAATATTTCTCTGAGCTGGTTTCTATGTTCCAATTGTAAAAGGTTTTTCTCTGCTGTTTTATAGTAATACGAGCAGAAAAAGAAGTACATCTGCTCTGAAAGTGTTTTTTTTTACAAAACAGATCAAATAGTTGCAATTATTGTTTTGTACGCCAGAGCAGGGACCAGAATCTTATGCTCTCGCAGACCTCTCTCATACCAAAAAATACGGGAGCATTCCGGAATATGAGACCCGGAACACTCCCGCTATAATACCCCGGAATCCCGGGTTTTTTACTTTCTCTAAAACGAAAGACTGAAGCCCAGTCTTACATTTCTTCCCCGGGTGGTATACCCGGCCAGTTCTACATAATCTTCATTGAAGATATTACTGATATTCGCAAACAACTTCATTCGATGGCTGAGGATATGATGGCTCAGGTACAGGTCGAACAGGGAAAAGCTGTTCATGACTATTCCCCCGGCGTCTGTGCGGTCGCTGAGATACTGGTAGCTTACCGAAGCAAAGGTATGCTCACACACATCAAAACCCGCAGTAGCATTGACCTTGTGTTTAGGGATACGCAGCGCTACCTGGTCACGGTTTTCCGTAAAGGTGTAATTGGCATCCAGCTGCAAAAAGTCTACGGGCTTTACGGAAAATTCAGCTTCTGTGCCGTTTACGGTATAGCGTTCATTTATATTGACATACCCCTCGGTTCCGTAAAATATGAAGTTTTTCTCTCTCCGGTTAAAGTAAAGCGCACTTAACCGCAACGTCCCGGTCTTCCATTCCACCCCGCCTTCCAGGGTACGGTCTTCTTCGGGTTCCAGGTCAGGATTGGCCCCGAACTGCCCGTACAACTGCGACAGGTTCGGAGCTATGTATGACGTACTGAACGACCCCAGGGCTTTGAGATAACTCTCTTCTTTCAGTAACAGGGTATAAGAAGGGTTCAGATTGTAGGTGAAATGCGTACCGTATTCGCTGTGGTTATTCAGCCTCGCTCCGGCGTTCATATTAAATCCGAAACCGGACACCCATACGACATTGGCATAAGGATCGGTGATGGTAAAGTCCTGGTCCGTATCAAATTCCGCATCATTCCGGATATAATTGATCCCCAATACGGTATAAAACCTGTCGTTGAAATTATACTTGTTATAGATATCTGCCACCAGGCTACCGGCATCATAAACCGCAGGATAATCGGATACGATCTCCCTTTCTATCTTGTGATACGCCACACTGGCCTGTACACTACCCCTCCCGTAAGTAAACCCGGGGGCTATGCCGGTACGGTATTGTTTGCTGATACTGCGATCGTCCGTATCGATAAAACTACCATCCATCGCATACCCGTCCATATCTGCCTTATACTTGTCGTAATTGCCGAATACATCTACGGAAAACCGGTCTGTTGCCTGGTATCCCACTTTTACATTGGTGTTAAAACGGGAAAAGGCATCTCTTTCGGTACCGGAAGAGGCCACGGAAAGTCCGTCGGCATACTGCTGTGCAAAACCGGCCTGGTAGCTCACTTTGCCCGAACGTCCGCCCACGGCTATGCTGTTGGAAAAATCAGAGGGATTATATTTCCGGTCATCCCGGGACTGGTTGGTCCCTATACTCGAACGGAATGTGGCCGACAAGGGGTTGTCTGAAGCCTTCCTGGTAGTAATATTAATAACCGCCGTAGCAGCGGCATTACCGTAAAGGGTACTGGCTGCGCCCTTCACGATCTCTATGGAAGCGATCTGGCTGATATCGACCAGCCGGAGGTCGAAATCGGCAGCGGGGGCAGAAGGATCGGATACCTGGACCCCGTCTATAAGCACCAGTACCTGCCTGTTAGACCCGCCGCGGATATAGTACCCGAGGTTCTGCCCTGCATTACTGCGGCTCCCGCCGATCTCGATACCACTTTTGGTATTGATCACCTCGGCCAGGCTTTTACCCTGGTTCTTTTCGAGTTCTTCTGCCGTGATCCTGATCACGGTTTTTCCCGAATGTTCCCGCTTTAGTTCGAAACGGGAATCGGTAACCACCACCTCGTCCAGTTGTTGCAGCTCCTGGGCCCTTCCCAGTGTGCATAATGCCAGCATGGCAGCGAAAGAAATTGTTTTTTTCTTCATTGTTCTTGTGTAATAAAAACGGGAATACAGCGGTAGCACCGCCAAACTTTTTTTCCCGAAAGTCTGACTTTGATTCTCGACCTGGCAGGTCTCCTGGCTTACGTCCTGTTGCAGGCCTTCCCGTTCCTGACGGAACAGTGGCAACGCAGTGGTAACAACAGGCATCCCCGTATTTCCCCATAATCACGGGAAGGGACAAAGTTTACAGTTGCGGGTACAGCCCGGGTTTTACACCCGGTTCCCTTTTCATCGGCAAAGCCGAACCAGATTCTGCCGCGAATATACGAACTAATCCCGATAAGCCGGTGGCTCCGATACATTCCGCCGGAAGTCGGGAATTGTCATTCAGATCGTAGAGAAGAATCTCCCCCCACGATCAAAGGAACTTCAATAGCATTCCCCAAAAACCGGAGATTCCTCCTATCGTCGGAATGACACTACCCCTGTCATTCAGACCGTAGGGAAGAATCTCCCCCCACGATCAAAGGAACTTCAATAGCATTCCCAAAAACCGGAGATTCCTCCTATCGTCGGAATGACACTACCCCTGTCATTCAGACCGTAGGGAAGAATCTCCGCCCCGGCACAAAGGAGCTTCAACAGCACAACGGCAAAAAAGAGATTCCTCCCCGACCGAAAAGGCCGGGACAGGCTCTATCGTCGGAATGACAACTAAAAAACCACAGCCCTGCAATTCCACATTTGTTATTTAATGATATAAAACAGGCATTTACCCCATTATTACGGGGATATTGGCTACATTTGTCCTGTTCATACATACTATTTCCCGTTATAAGTGGGGGAGCACCGGGTATTCCGGGCTTTCCCTTAAAAAGGAACCGTGTGAGAATCACGGGCTGACGCGCAACTGTAAGTAACATAAAGTTGCTGCCGCACCACAATCCATTGTCCGTAAGGATGAGAAGGATGGCAGTAATGTTACAAGCCAGGAGACTTGCTTATAATGCAGAGACGTATGCTTTCGCGGTTTTGAAGCAGTAGTCGGGATATTTCGGCAGGCATGGTCCGTGTGGTTACACAGCGGAATGCTGCCTTTATACGGCCATATCCTCTCTTCTACGATCCTTCCAAAGCATACGGAAAAATAGTTGGTAAGGAACATTAATGTAATTGATGTTTAACTTAATGCTATTTTAAAAATGCAAAAAAACAATTTGGGCTACCCGCGTATCGGTGCCCGGCGTGAACTGAAAAAGGCCTGCGAGCAGTACTGGTCCGGAAAAACCGGCCGGGACGAACTGCTCGATGTGGCAGAAAGACTGCGCAGAGAAAACTGGAAAGTACAGCAGGAAGCGGGTATTGACCTGATCCCGTGCAACGACTTCAGTTTTTACGACCAGGTACTGGACATGTCGCTTACCCTGGGAGCCATCCCGAAAAGGTATAACGCCGTACTGACACAGAATAAGGAAAACACCGAACTGGACCTCTATTTTGCCATGGCAAGGGGATACCAGAAAGGCGGACTGGACATCACCGCCATGGAAATGACCAAGTGGTTCGATACCAATTATCACTATATCGTTCCCGAATTCCATAAAAACCAGGCCTTTAAATGGTTTTCTTCCAGGATTACCGAAGCGTTCTCAGAGGCTAAAAAAAACCTTGACAAAACACCAAAACCGGTACTGATAGGGCCGGTGACCTACCTGCTTCTGGGGAAGGAGAAAGAAGAAGGCTTCGAACGTATCGACCTGATAAAGAACCTGCTTCCCGTATATATCGAAATTCTCAACAAGCTTAAAGATCTCGGGGCCGAATGGGTACAGCTCGACGAACCTTTCCTGGCAATGGACCTTAGCGAAAAAGAAAAAGAGGCTTATAGACTGGCCTATACCACCATTGCTGATGAGTGCAAGGAACTCAAATTACTGGTGGCCACCTATTTTGAGGCCCTGGGAGACAATACCGCCCTTGCAGCCTCCCTGCCGGTATCTGCCTTACATATAGACCTGGCCAGGGCTCCCCGGCAACTGGATACTGTTCTGGACGCAATACCGGACAGCCTGTCACTGTCCCTGGGGGTTATAGACGGAAGGAATATCTGGAAAAATGATTATGAAAAATCGCTGTCCCTCATCGACAAGGCTATAAGCAGACTGGGCAGGGACCGGGTCTTTATAGCTCCTTCCTGTTCCCTGCTGCACACCCCGTATGACCTCGATGCGGAAACGGCCATAGATCCGGAAATAAAAAACTGGCTGGCATTTGCCAGACAGAAACTGGATGAAGTATCTGAACTACACAAGATCGCGGAAGGCAACGCATCCCTTCTGGAAGAAAACAGGAAAGCACAGGAAAGCCGCCGTATCTCCGAACGAATCCACAAACCACGGGTAAAATCAAGGGTTGCCGGAATTACGGAGGCCGATACCGAACGGAGATCGCCTTTTCCGGTAAGGCAGAAAATACAGAAGAAACGCTTTGCCCTGCCGCTGTATCCCACTACAACCATCGGTTCATTTCCTCAAACGCCGGATATCAGGAAACTCCGGGCCCAATTGAAAAAAGGGGGAATTTCACCGGGTGAGTATGCCGCACAGATTGAAAAAGCCACGGTGGAAGCCATCCGGATACAAGAGAAGATAGGCCTGGACGTACTGGTACACGGTGAATTTGAGCGTAACGATATGGTAGAGTATTTCGGGGAACTGCTGGACGGGTTTGTCTTTACACAAAACGGCTGGGTACAGAGCTACGGCAGCCGCTGTGTAAAACCGCCGATTATTTTCGGGGATGTAAGCCGTCCGGAAGACATGACGGTACAATGGAGCCGTTTTGCACAGGAACACACCGGCAAGATCGTAAAAGGCATGCTCACCGGCCCGGTAACCATTCTGCAATGGTCCTTTGTCAGGGACGACCAGCCCAGATCGGAAACCACCTGCCAGATAGCCCTGGCCATCCGGGATGAGGTAGTGGCCCTGGAAAAAGCCGGAATTTCCATGATACAGATCGACGAGCCGGCCATACGCGAAGGGCTGCCCCTGCGCAAAAAAGACTGGCCCGCCTACCTGGACTGGGCGATCAGGGCCTTCCGTATTTCCGCCAGCGGGGTACGGGACGAAACCCAGATCCATACGCATATGTGCTACAGCGAGTTCAATGACATCATTGCACATATTGCCGCCATGGATGCCGATGTCATTACCATAGAGACCTCCCGTTCGCAAATGGAACTCCTGGAAGCCTTTTCCGGTTTCCGCTATCCCAATGAAATAGGGCCGGGAGTGTATGATATTCATTCGCCGAGGGTCCCCACGGTAGAGGAAATGGTGGTATTGCTCAAAAAGGCTGCCATCCTGCTGCCCGCTGAAAACATCTGGGTAAACCCGGATTGCGGATTAAAGACCCGTAAATGGGAAGAAACGGAAGCCGCCCTGCGCAATATGGTCAAGGCAGCAGCGTTGATCAGGAAGGAGGTAGGACAAACAGTATAACGTCTCCGTACCTCATTATACAGAAACCGTTTTTGTCCGGGAATCAGGAATGCTGATCCCAACACCGGGCAAGAACGGTTTTTTTATATCCGCACAGCGAAAAGATCCCAAAACTTGTACAACTTTCAGCAAAATCGTATTATTACGGCTTCTAAACATTACCGGCCGGCCTTTGGGTTGTCCTTCACCGGGCAGATACCAGGCTCTTTTTTACAACCGTTATAACTATATGGAAGAAGACAGGATCATTGAAAACAGGGAACTCTCCATATGGGAAGCACTGATTCCCGTATTGGCACTCATCGGAATGCTCGCGTATAATGTTCTTTTTGTATACAAGGACAGTGCCCTGGACGGGTCTAACCAGTTTATCCTGTTAATCGGGGCTTCGATAGCCGCCATAGTAGGTTTTTTCAATAAGATATCCTATCACGACATGATGGAGGAAGTGGCCAAGAACCTGAAAGCCACCACCAGCCCCATACTGATCCTCCTGATGGTAGGGGCGCTATCCGGCACATGGCTCATAAGCGGCATTATTCCTGCCATGGTGTATTACGGCATACAAATATTGAACCCCACCATATTTCTCGCAGCCTGCGTTGTTATATGTTCCATTATTTCGGTGGCCACCGGAAGTAGCTGGACCACCTCGGCCACGGTGGGTATTGCCCTTGTAGGCATAGGGGATGCCCTGGGTATCCCAGTCGGGATGACCGCCGGTGCCGTACTCTCGGGAGCGTATTTCGGCGATAAGATGTCGCCCCTGAGCGATACCACCAATCTCGCCCCTGCAATGGCGGGCACAGACCTCTTTACCCATATCCGGTATATGGCCATGACTACAACCCCCACCATCATTATCACGATAATCATCTTTATCATAATGGGTTTTTCTATGGACACTACCGGAAAGACAGACACCGCCGGGATCATCGCTGCCATAGAGAACACCTTTAATATAACTCCCTGGCTGTTTACCATCCCCGTACTGGTCATATTTATGATCGTAAAAAAGACCCAGCCCCTGATCGCCCTGCTTGCAGGCACATTACTGGGAGGGATATTCGCCATTGTGTTCCAGCCCGACATCGTTATGGGGGTCGCCGGGGAAAAAGTACTGAACTTCCACTCCGCCTACCGGGGGGTCATGGATGCCATAACCACGGAAACGGCCATCTCCACTACAAACCCCACCCTGAACGAACTGTTTTCTGCAAAGGGAATGGCCGGCATGCTGAACACCATCTGGCTTATTGTATGTGCCATGGTCTTCGGAGGTGTCATGGAAGCCATCGGGGCACTGGCCCGTATTACCGACAGCCTGCTCAAAATGTTCCACACCACCTTCGGGCTTTTTGCCAGTACGGTAGCCAGTTGCCTGGCATTGAATGTCACGGCCTCAGACCAGTACCTGGCCATTGTGGTACCCGGAAAAATGTTTGCCAAAGCATATAAGGACAAGGGGCTCGCTCCGGAAAACCTGAGCCGTACACTGGAAGATTCGGCCACGGTAACCTCCGTACTCGTACCCTGGAATACCTGTGGGGCCTATCACAGCAGTGTTCTCGGGGTAAGCCCGGCTGCCTATATAGGCTATGCCTTTTTCAATTATCTCAGTCCGTTCATGACCCTGCTGTTTGCGGCACTGCGCATTAAAATAAGGCAGCTCCGCCAAAAATAAACTACCTGATTTTCCTCTAACCTGCTGTGGATACGACAGGTAATAACCCGGGCTGTCATCGTTATTAATAACATCTATCAGACTATAAAATATTATAATCTTTTATAATGCGGAAGGTCCGGATACTATGCTATTTTTGCAGTAGAAAATTAATAATCAAATAAAAATAACAACTATGGCATTTGTAGGCAAAAAGTTTCCTAACATAGCGGTAAACGCTATGGATGAAATGGGAGATACATTCAAGCTGAATGTGTTTGAAGAAGCGGTTAAAAACAACAAAAAAGTAATTCTTTTCTGGTATCCGAAAGACTTTACTTTTGTTTGCCCTACCGAATTACATGCGTTTCAGGCCGCATTGCCGGAATTCGAAAAGAGGAATACCGTGGTTATCGGTGCTTCCTGCGATACGGCCGAAGTACATTTTGCATGGCTCAACACTTCCAGGGATAACGGTGGTATAGAAGGAGTTACCTACCCGATACTGGCCGACAGCAACAGGAACCTGGCCAATATGCTGCGTATCCTGGACCTGCAGTCTGAAGAATACCAGGAAGATACCGATTCTTACGTTTACGACGGGGACAATGTAACCTACAGGGCTACCTACCTGATCGACGAGGAAGGAACCATTTTCCACGAAAGCGTCAATCACATGCCCGTAGGAAGAAACGTCAGCGAATTCCTGCGCCTGATCGATGCCTATGCGCATGTTCAGAAAAACGGGGAAGTATGCCCGGCTAACTGGGAAGAAGGAAAAACAGCTATGTCGGCTACCAGAACCGGTGTTGCCGAATACCTGAGCGCGAACTAATCACAGCGCCTTTCAGGCAATACATCACATACCCTGTGCCCGGCTTCGCGAAGCCGGGCACTCTTTACCGGGCCAAACCACGGATCTTTCCTTAAAACAGTCCCGGTCATCACTCAATGTAAAATCGCTTAAAAATTATAGCCATGATACAGGAATTGGATCAAGACAACCTGTCTGAAGTAGTTTCCGGAAACAATACGGTATTTGTTCAGTACTCGGCCGGATGGTGCGGTAACTGCCGCATTATGAAACCCAAGTTCAAAAAATTTGCTTCCGAAGCCGAAAACGCGGTATTTGTGGTAGCTGATGCTGAAAAATTCCCGGAATCGAGAAAACTGGCCAATGTAGACAATCTTCCTACCTTTGCCGTTTTCAGGGACGGAGCACTGGTAAACCAGGTGCAGACCAACAAAACGGACGTACTGAAATCATTTATCGACGACAATAAATAAGCCTCCATGAAACTACCGATCATCAAACACCTGTCAAACTTTATAGAAGAAAATGACCAGGATTATGTATTAGAAGCTATTGAAACCCTGGAATCCATTACGGAGGTCCCATCCCTGAAAGACGAGGAACTCGATGTGATAGGTGAGCTTATTTCCAACATGTATGGTGCTGTGGAAGTCGATAAAATGATCAGGGACGGCATGTCGCAGAAAGAAGCGCTGAATTCCTTTATGGGGCGGGTACTGGGCTCCATAGACAAATAATACCCGGACGGGAAAAAATTGCTGCAATCCTCTTTCGCAATATCCGGGAGAGGATTTTTTTACTCAATAACCGGGATTTAACAGGGGCCCGTTTCATATTTATGGGCGTGGCCCCGAGGTTCCCGATGCTCCTTTTATTTTTCCTCAGAAGCTGTCAAAAATTTGTTTAAGGATAAAATTCAGATAGTTTCTCAAAGATTGGTTATATTTACCTTTCTTGAACCTGAACAAAACAAATTAGTATCATGGCAACAGTAACACTAAAAGGAAACACCATACACACTATCGGCGAATTGCCTGCTACCGGGAAGAAAGCCCCCGGTTTTTCCCTGGTCGGGAACGATCTGTCCCCGGCCGCCCTCAACGATTTCAGGGGTAAAAAAATAGTACTCAACATTTTTCCCAGCATAGATACCGGCACCTGTGCCGCATCGGTGCGAAAGTTCAACCGGGAAGCTTCAGGGCTGGAGGACACCGTGGTCTTGTGTATTTCGCGTGACCTTCCCTTTGCCCAGGCCCGTTTCTGCGGGGCCGAAGGGCTGGACAATGTAGTCACCCTTTCGGATTTTCGCGAAAGACAATTCGGAAAAGATTACGGCGTTGAGTTCGCTGACGGCCCGCTTGCCGGGCTGCTCTCCAGGGCTGTGGTGGTTATAGATACCGACGGAAATGTAACGCATACCGAACAGGTAGCCGAAACCGCAGACGAACCGGATTACGATGCCGCACTGAAAGCGCTGAAATAACCATGGCTCCGGACTGCAGTCCGGAGCCATGGTTATTCGTTATTAGGTTACTGAGTTATTTAGTCAACACGAAATAACTCAGTAACCTAATAACCCGGTAACCAGGAAATGATGGGTCTTTTGCGATCTTTTTTCATCCCTCCTTGTATTCTCCTTCCTTCTATTCAAACCGCCATCATGAGCTCTTTTCTGAAAAACAGGATAAAAAGTATCGGTTATGCCGCTAACGGGGCCTTGCTGCTACTGCGTACGGAAGCCAGTGCCAAGGTACAGGCAGCCATAGCCTGCCTCACGGTTATTGCCGGGTTCTGTTTCGGGATCTCTGCCGTAGAGTGGATGTTGCAACTTCTGGCCATAGCTATTGTGATGAGCCTCGAAGGTGTTAATACCGCCATAGAAAAAATAGCGGACTTCGTTCACCCCGACCATCACGACAAGATCGGTATCATCAAGGATATCTCTGCAGGAGCGGTTTTTATCGCCGCCGTCTCGGCCATGATCATAGGGGGCATCATCTATATTCCCCGAATTTTTTAAAAATATAATTCGATCCCATACGTTTGTAATTTGTATTTTTGCTTTGAACTCAGTTCAGACTTTTTCACTCCGGTCAAAAAAGTTTTAACGGGTTCTCTAATAACCGAACGCGTATAATGGTAAAGAAAAGGAACAGAAAAAAAGCTACTTCATCACAGCCCAAAACTTCCAGATTTACTTTTTCCAAACAAAACAAGATCATTCTCGGAAGCCTGGTCATGCTACTGAGTATCGCCCTGGGGATCGCTTTTGTATCTTTCTTTTTTACCTGGCAGCAGGATCAGAGCACGCTCTCCGAATTTGCCGACAGAAATACCGAAGCACAGAACTGGCTGAATAAATTCGGGGCTTCGGTGAGTTACTTTTTTATTTACAGGGGCTTTGGCCTTGCAGCCTTTATATTCGTGTACCTCTTTTTCCTTACCGGGCTGCACTGGTTTCTCGGCCTTGAACGTAAAACACTTATCAACAGGTGGATATGGGGGATTCTCGGGGTGATCTGGTTTTCTGTGCTCTTCGGGTTCTTCGCCTCCAGGGCTCCCCTTCTCGGCGGAGTAGTCGGTTATGAAATGAATGACTTTCTCCAGGATTATGCAGGTAAGGCCGGGGTTATACTGTTGTTGCTCTTCGGGCTTATCGTTTTTGCCGTCAAAAAACTGAAAACCACCCCGGAAAAGATCGGGGATTACTTGTCCGGAGTATCCGAAAACCTCAGAAAAGACCTGAGCAGGGCATCGCGGAAGCCCGGGGACACACCCGGTGCTACCACAGCCAGGGAAAAAAAGGGAACCCCGGTCATATCCGATATTCCGGAACGCCCGTCTCCTTTTGAAACAGCCCTGGAAAACAGGGAAAAACAAACCCCTTCGTCGGAATATGCCCGTATCGATAAAACGTCTGATGTGGATATCGAAAACTCCTTCGAGATAAAAGTTGCAGGACATGAGGAGACTTCCGGAATTTCTTCTTCCGTACGGGGGAACTCCCGTCCGGATGATGACGTCAAAATGGAAGTGGAAAAAATACGGGAAGAAAAGGAAGCTACGGAGATCCTCTCCGAAAAGCTGGTACAGGATTTCGGGGAATTCGACCCCAAGCTGGAACTGGGGAATTACCAGTTCCCTCCTATCGACCTGCTCAACGATTACGGAGGGCAGGGAGGTATTACCATCAACCAGGAAGAGCTGGAGGAGAACAAGAACAGGATCGTCGAAACCCTGAAACACTACAAGATAGACATCTCCCAGATCAAGGCAACCATAGGGCCTACGGTAACATTATACGAAATTATCCCGGCTGCGGGGGTCCGTATCTCCAAGATCAAGAACCTCGAAGACGATATCGCCCTTTCCCTGGCCGCCCTGGGAATCCGTATTATCGCTCCCATCCCCGGCAAGGGTACCATAGGTATCGAAGTTCCGAATAAAAAGCCGACTACGGTATCCATGCGTTCGGTCATCGCCTCTACGCGATTCCAGAATGCGGAAATGGAACTGCCGGTAGCCCTGGGCAAAAACATCAGCAATGAAACCTTTGTGGTAGACCTCGCCAAAATGCCCCACCTGCTTATGGCCGGAGCTACGGGACAGGGTAAATCGGTAGGACTCAATGCCATACTCACCTCCCTGCTCTATAAGAAGCATCCGGCAGAGGTGAAATTTGTACTGGTAGACCCCAAAAAAGTGGAACTTACCCTGTTCAACAAGATAGAAAGGCACTACCTGGCCAAACTCCCGGATACCGACGAGGCCATCATTACCGACAATACCAAGGTGATCAATACCCTGAACTCCCTGTGTATCGAGATGGACAACCGCTATGAGCTGCTCAAAAATGCCATGGTACGGAATATTAAGGAATACAATACCAAGTTCAAAGCCAGGAAACTGAACCCGAATGACGGACATAAATTCCTCCCCTATATCGTACTGGTGGTAGACGAATTTGCCGATCTGATCATGACAGCAGGAAAAGAGGTGGAAACCCCTATTGCCAGGTTGGCACAGCTGGCACGTGCCATCGGGATACACCTTATCATCGCCACGCAACGTCCTTCCGTAAATGTCATTACGGGGATCATCAAGGCCAATTTTCCTGCGCGTATCGCCTTCCGGGTGACATCGAAAATAGATTCCCGTACCATTCTCGACAACCAGGGGGCCGACCAGCTGATAGGCCGGGGAGACATGCTATATACCCAGGGCAATGACCTGGTACGGCTGCAGTGTGCTTTTGTAGACACTCCCGAAGTCTCCAAGATCACCGATTTTATCGGGTCACAGAAGGCCTATCCCGATGCCCATCTTCTCCCGGAATACGTAGGAGAAGAATCTGGCACAGCTCTTGATATAGATGCAGAGGAAAGAGACGCCCTGTTCCGCGAGGCTGCCGAAGTTATCGTAAGCGCCCAGCAGGGGTCGGCTTCATTGCTGCAAAGAAAACTGAAACTGGGCTATAACCGGGCAGGCCGCATTATAGACCAGCTGGAAGCGGCCGGCGTGGTAGGCCCTTTTGAAGGGAGCAAGGCCAGGCAGGTGCTTATCCAGGACCTGTATGCCCTGGAACAGTTTCTGGCCGGTGACGAATCAAAAGACGAAGGTTAGCACCCTGAAAAAACGAATGCATTAACAAAGAAAAGATACGGTTATGAAGACAGTAAAAATGGTATGGGCAGTAGCAGTGTTGTTATTGACCTCCACCATATCCTACGGACAAGACACCGAAAAGGCAAAAGCCCTTCTCGACGAGGTGCACCGGAAAGTGAAAAGTTATGACAATATTTTTGTAGATTTTAAATACGTCCTGGAAAACACCGCCGAAAACATAAAACAGGAAACCCGGGGCGATGTCACCATACAGGGAGACAAATACCTTTTCAACTACCTCGGGGCCACCAAAATATTCGACGGGCAACGCGTGATTACTGTCATCCCGGAAAACGAGGAAGTCGTTATCGAAAGTCCGGATTCGGAAGACGAGAATACCATCACACCTTCCAAAATGCTCACGTTCTATACCGACGGCTATAACTACAGCTGGGATATCCGCCAGAACGTAAGGGGCAGGCAGATACAGTACGTAAAACTCGTTCCCATAGACACCCATGCAGAGGCCAAAGAGATCCTGCTGGGGATCGATGTACAGACCAAACACATTTACAACCTCATCCAGACCGGGCAGAACGGCACCAGGACCACCATTACGGTCAATTCGTTCAAGACCGATCAGCCGCTATCCGGCAACCTGTTTAATTTTAATGCCGGGAAGTACGAGGATGAGGGCTATTACATCATAGAACAATAATCACAGTTATATCCCCGGAGACGGGCATTCATCCCGCTTCCGGGCCTGAATTTTTCCGGCCTTGAAAATCCTTGATCGCTACATATTATCCCGGTTCCTTTTCAACTTTGTCAGTTGTTTTACCATACTGATGATCATCTTTATTTTCCAGGCGATATGGCTTTTTATCGACGACCTGGCCGGCAAGGGGCTCGATCTGTGGGTTATCGGCAAATTCCTGCTCTACTATTCGCCCAGTCTGGTGCCTACGGTACTCCCTTTTACAGTACTGCTGGCCTCGCTGATGACCTTCGGGAGCTTAGCCGAGAATTACGAGTTTGCAGCCATGAAATCGTCAGGTATTTCCCTGTACAGGGCCATGAGAAGTCTTATCGTATTTATGGTTGCCCTCGGGGGGTTTACCTTCTACTTTGCCAACAGCGTTATTCCCAAGGCCGAGTTCAAGGCCTATAACCTGAGGAAAAACATCGCCAAGGTAAAACCTGCCCTGGCCATTTCCGAAGGCATGTTCAACGACATAGAAGACATGAACATCAAGGTGGAGAAAAAGTACGGCGAAGACGACCGTATGCTTAAGAATGTCATTCTCCACAAGAAAAATTCGAGGGGTGAAAACCTGCTGGTGATCAAGGCCAAGGACGGGGAACTGATCAGCAGCGAAAAATCGGATATCCTGAAACTAAAGCTTATCGACGGATATTATTACGAAGACCAGAAACCTTCAAACCCCAAAAACCGCGATAATTACCCGCATGCCAAGGCCAAATTTGAGATCTACACCCTCAACATGGACCTCTCGCAGGTAAACGACGTCAACCTCGAAGATGAGAGCTACAACACCTACAAAATGTATAACGTAGGCGAACTCGGGGTCCTTATAGATTCGATAGAAGAACACAACAGTACGGCCATTCACAATTTCGGTGACAATATTTACAAGCGTACCGGGATCACTACCATAAAACGCGCGCTGATCTCTCCCGACGGCAAGGACAGTGTGCGTGTAAAAGAGGATTCGCTCCCCCCCCCTGCTCCTGACAACGACCTTTTGTCGCTGTTTGACCCCGAAAAAAAACAGCGGATACTCGATGTGGCCAGGGGAAATATCACCAATATCGCCAATACGGTCAGTGCCAAGAAAGATGAGCTCCTCCGCAAGGATATGGTGCTCAACTATTACCTCATGGCTATGCACAGCAAATACGCCCTTGCCTTTGCCTGTGTCATCCTGTTTTTCGTAGGAGCTCCTCTGGGGGCCATTATACGAAAAGGGGGGCTCGGGCTGCCCATGGTGGTGGGGATCATACTCTTTCTCACCTACCACTTTCTCGGAATGTTTGCCCGGAACTATGCCAAAGATGCCAGTATCCCCCCGATCCTCGGTGCATGGCTCTCCACCCTTGTCATGCTTCCCCTCGGTATCTTCTTGACCAGAAGGGCCACAGCAGACAAAGGCGTACTGGATACGGACAGCATTACGGAACCCGTAAAAAAGTTTTTCCAGAGGTTCAGAAAATCAGAAGAATGACTTCCGCGAACTAAAACCGCTTCTTCCCACTGTCGCTGAAAAAAATAGGTATCTTTGTACTGTAAAATTCATAAGATGCATACTACAATGGAAATACCCGAAATAAAACTGAATACCATCGAGGAGGCCATTGCCGATATCCGTGCCGGAAAAATTGTCATCGTAGTGGACGATGAAGACAGGGAGAACGAAGGCGATTTTGTCGCTGCGGCGGAAATGGCTACTCCCGAGCTGATCAATTTCATGGCTACGCACGGCCGCGGGCTCATCTGTGCGCCGCTGACCGAAAAACGCTGTAAGGAACTCGGGCTCCACGTTATGGTCAACAATAATACCGACCCCATGGAAACAGCCTTTACGGTATCCGTAGACCTCAGGGGGCAGGGGGTTACCACCGGTATCTCTGCCGGTGACCGCGCCAAAACGGTAAAGGCCCTGATAGATCCCGCAACCAAACCCTTTGAACTGGCCCGTCCGGGGCATATTTTTCCCCTGATTGCCAAGGAAGGAGGAGTATTGCGAAGAACCGGGCATACGGAGGCGGCCATCGACCTGGCCCGCCTGGCCGGGCTGGAACCTGCCGGGGTGATCGTAGAGGTTATGAATGAAGACGGCTCCATGGCCCGCCTGCCCCAGCTGGCCGAAATCGGGCAGAAACTGGGGCTCAAGCTGGTATCCATAGAAGATCTTATCGCCTACAGGATGCAACACGACAGTCTTATTGAAAAAAAAGAGGATTTCGACATACACACCCGCTTTGGTGATTTCCGCCTGAGAGCTTATATACAAACCACCAACAGGCAGGTGCATATTGCACTCACCAAAGGATGCTGGAAACTCGGCGATCCCGTACTGACCCGGATCAACTCTACCCTGGTCAACAATGATATCCTGGGAACACTGACCAACAATCCGGATAAAAAGCTGGACAATATGTTCCGTTTGCTGAATGAAGAAGGACAGGGTGCCATCGTGTTTATCAACCAGCAAAACCAGTCACTCAATCTCCTACAGCGCCTGGGACAGCTCAAGGGGCTACAGAAAGAAGGTATCATGAAGGCCCCGAAGGTAGTCATGGACCAGAAGGACTTCGGTATCGGCGCCCAGATACTGCACGATCTCGATATCTCCAAGGCCCGGCTGATGTCGAATTCGGAACAGACCAAACGCGTGGGACTGGTAGGCTACGGACTGGAAATAGTGGAATATGTCAATTACTGACCATTATTGCGGCATAGCAACATAAAACAAAAGTAAAACGCCGGGTCTCTCCCGGCGTTTTACTTTTGTTTTAATCATCGGCTACAATTCTCTTTCCTATAGCACTTTTTTTAAGGTCCTTATCATTTTCGCGGCACGCTGCGCCACTTCTTCCTTGCTCCATCCCAGTTTTATAAGTATGGAAATAGTCCGCCCCATCACCGCATCGGAAGCACTGAAATCTGCCTTGTCATAATCCGGCAGACCGGCCATTACTTCCCGGGGCAGCCTCCCCAAGGTTTTTAATTGCTTCAGGTGCTCCCATTTCTTTATATAATGCCAGTTGTTATCGAACCAGTAGAAACAGCCGTCCACACCTTCTTCGGCCAAAGCCTTATGTGCGGCCCTTGCCGTTTTCTCGTCAGGAAGGAAAAAACTCAGGAAGGAATAGTTCTCTTCACCTGCTTCGGGAATTTCCCTGAAACGTATCCCCGGCAGTGTTTCCAGGGCCTTTCTGAGTACTTCGGAATATTCCCGCTGTATGCCGATAAATTCGTCCAGCCGCCCTATCTGTGCAAGCCCGACGGCCGCGTGCAGTTCTGATATACGATAATTATATCCCGTAAAAGGATGGCTTTCCGCACCCCGGTCATTGCCCTTATGATCGTGTCCGTGATCGGAATAATGATCGGCATTGCGGGCATAAGCAGCATTATTGGTGATGACCGCCCCCCCTTCTCCGCAGGTAATGGTCTTCACATAATCGAAAGAAAAACACCCCAGGTCGCCATAACTGCCCAGTGGTCTCCCATCGTAAGTAGCCCCTATGGCCTGGCAGGCATCTTCGAGTAACAGCAGTCCGTGCCTGTCGCATATTTCCTTCAGCTCGCCCAGCCTGGCCGGTGATCCGCACATATGTACCGGCATAACAACCTTTGTCCTGGAGGTGATCGCTTTTTCCACGGCCGCGGGGGCAAGGGTAAGCGTTTCGTCAATATCCACCAGTACAGGCACCGCCCCTACGGATAATACGGCTTCGAAACTCGCTACAAAAGTAAAGACCGGCATAATGACCTCATCTCCCGCCCCAACCCCTGCACTGGCCATTGCCACGGTCAGGGCAGCCGTTCCGCTGCTTACCAGTTGTGCGTGGGACACCTTCATTCTCCTGCACAACGCCTGTTCCAGTTCCCTGGCCTTCCAGTGTCCGTTCCGCATACCGTCAAAGCCATAGCGCATCAGTACACCGCTTTCCAGCACATCGTTCAGGTGTTTTCGTTCCAAATCTCCGAAAAATTCAAATCCGGGCATAGCAATATAATATTATCGGGTTAAAAATAGTTGTCTCGGCCAATACGTGGCGGAATCATTCGATCTCCAGCACACTCTCACTGATCTCCTTGCGCACCTTTTCCATGGCGGCAAACATATCATCATCCGCCCTGTACCCCACCGGCATGATCAGCACCGACCTCAGGTCTCTTTCCTTCAGCCCCAGCACTTCGTCAAAACCCTCGGCCCGAAAGCCCTCCATGGGGCAGGCATCTATTTTTTCCATGGCACATACGGTAAGCATATTGCCCAGGGCCAGGTATGCCTGGTTGCGCGCCCATCTTTCGATCTCCTCGCTGGTCTTCCTGTTAAAATCGGCTATGAGAAAATCGCGGTAAGGCTTCAGTATTTCTTCCGAGGTATTGCGTACGACCTTTACCTTGTCAAAATAACTTCTGATAAACGCCTCGTCTATTGTTTTCTCGATACAGAACACAAGCAGGTGCGAAGCATCGACCACCTGCTGCTGCCCGAAGGCCAGCGGAAGCAACTGCCCGCGTTTCTCCTCATTGCTTACCACAACCAGTTTTACAGGTTGCAGTCCGAATGACAATGCCGTAAGGTTAAAAGCCTCCTTGAGCAGGGCTATCTGCTTTTCATCGAGATGTCGTGTAGTATCAAATTTTTTGGTAGCATATCGCCACCTCAACTGTTTTATGGTATTCATCCTGCACTATTTTGGTAAAAAAAGGGGCCCGGCCAGGTCCTGTTCATCCTATCGAAATAAGCTGTCCCCCTTGTGATAATACATAACAAATGTAAGCATAATGGGTAAAGAAATAGTATTTTTGCCCCCTAAATTAACAAGCCTGCACATGATGGACCAAAACATTCAGAAACGTATCGAAAGCTCACAGACACATATTTTCAAGGCCGTATTTCCCAATACGACCAATCATTACGACACCCTCTTCGGAGGTACCGCCCTGCAATTGATGGACGAAGCCTCCTTTATCTGCGCCACCCGTTTCAGTCGTAAAAAGGTGGTTACAGTATCTACCGGGCAGATCGACTTTACCAAGCCCATTCCCCAGGGTACGCTGGTAGAACTCATTGCCCGCGTGATTAAGGTAGGTACCTCGAGTTGTGTGGTACAGGTTGATATCTTTATGGAAAACATGTATGAGGACATCAGGGAAAAAGCAGTGACCGGTGTATTTACCTTTGTCGCCATAGATGATGAAAAAAAGCCCGCCTCCATTATCGATTAACCCCATCAGAAAAAGCCCGAAAAATGTCTTGTATGAACAAAAAAAGCTTTCTATATTTGCATCCGCTCAGGAGGAATGGCAGAGTGGTCGAATGCGGCGGTCTTGAAAACCGTTGAGGGTAACACCTCCGGGGGTTCGAATCCCTCTTCCTCCGCCGAGAGGGTCTTCATCGGGAAGACCCTCTTTTTTTTTCGTAAATCAGCAATCCCTTTTCCTTCATCTTTCAGATGGTCATGCAACTTTTCGCTCAATGTAAACGCCGCATAAAGCCTACTTTTATTCCCCAGACACCCTATTTTATGACCTTGCCGATGCCAATGCAAAAACCCACTCTCTTATCTGAAGAAGACAGGGTATATCAAGCAAATAGGTTTTATGATATTGAAAGCCTTATAGAACGGTTCTCCCGAAAATAGGGTTTCCGTAATCAGTCAAACAGGCGTGTTGTGAACTGACTGTCTCCATCGGTTTCATAAGTGTCTGTAAAAGGAGAGTAGGTCTTTACATTGATTTCATTATTTTCTACTGAAAAATTATATATCCGTAACCTGCCATTTCCTCCTTTTTCGCGGGCCTGGTAATTCGATAAAAATGTTCGTACGGTGTGATCGTTATACGTATCTTCCCGGTAACCTTCACCATTTCCGGCCACATGCCCACAAACCATCATAAACAGGTTGGGGTTATCTTTCAACCCTTCGTATATAGCAACTCCCTGTTTTTCACTGAATGCTCCGGGCTTTCCTGCGTTGGTCCCTTTTGTTCCGTTATTCTGAATAATAAAATGACTTACGAGAATCGCCTTTCGAGAGGAATATCTCTTTATTATTTCATCTGCCCATTCAATGGCCTCGGGATATATCAGTTCCCTGTCATATTCAATATACACTACAACAAAATCCAGTCCTCCGGCGCTAAACAGGTCGTAATGATTGTCATTGTCATCTCCCAAATTCCCGCCATAATAAGGACGGCCCTTAAAATGTTCCACTCCAAAATGTTCATTATACCGTGCGGTAGTTGACATTACCGGGTATCCCATGGGAAACTGGTCATGATTCCCTACGGCCACTCCATAGGGTATACTCTTCGGGTATTCCAGTCCGTACATCGCAGTTTTCGCAACATCCCATTGATAATCAGCAGTCTCCTCTTTATCCCCGTTGTCCGTAATATCTCCTACATGCGCCACATACACGATATTCAGTTCTTCCTGTTTGTCCCTGATCCAGTCGATCTGGGAATAGAACATTTCAGGAGTTCCCCCTTTTTCCTCTTTGGAGGAATAATACTGGGTATCCGGGAGAATCACGATTGTAAAATCTCCCTCCCGGGGTTCAATCGGGGGGCCTAACTCTTCTTTATCCGGCGTAAACCAGGCCCCGTCGTTATTATCGTCCTGAACACTATCGTTTCCGCTTTGACAACCTGTGAGCAGAAAGGACAGGAAAAGAAAAATACAAATTAATTTTCGAGTATAGTGTATATTGTTATTCATATTGGTCTGACATTGAACTCGTCTTGGGTTGTTTCATTTAGGCGAAAAGCCACTATTTTGTGCCCAGATGTAGGCTTTTTGGAGCCCCATAGCCATAGCTATGGGGAGAAAAAAAGACAAAATATGGGTGCAAAAGAGGGTTTTGCAGCAAATTATAATAACTCAAGACGAGTTTATTAATTCAAAGTTTGGTTCAAAATCTTTTTTTATCTAACGGACAAAGGCTCAAACTGCCTCGTAAGGGCAACCTCTCCGGTAAACCGATGATAAAAGTTTGTATTTTCAATTATGCATCAACGGAACGCTATCCGTATAGCCATCATGATGGTCCCCTTATTCCCAGCCGGGATTTTGTTTCAGCTGTGGATTTAACACGATCTGGTCAGATGGAATGGGCCACAAGTAATAATACCCGGGGAATTCGGCAGGTGGCTCACCGTAATAATCAATATAGCCCTCGCTTGCCCCGTTTAAGATAGGTACTTTTTTCACTTCCGACCGCTTAATCCATCTTCCGAGTTTTCGCTCGGTAACATAATCCATCTTTTTCCACCTTCTCAAATCATCAGGTCTGTACCCTTCACCCATTAATTCGACAGCCCGCTCCCTTCTTATTTCCCACAATACAGGATCAACGGCAGGGTCACGGGTAGGATCATCCGGTATACTTCCAATATCCAGACCGGCGATATATCCCCGTTCACGTAGTTTGTTAATAGTCTGGTCAACGGTGCCCTGATCAAATTCTCCCAGCTCAAATTTGGCTTCTGCATAATTTACCAGGATTTCGCCCATTCGGAATACAGGAGCATCGCTTATATCCGCAAAATCGATATTATTCAATATCCTGTTATAATTTTTCCAGTAATAATACCCGGTATAACTAATAATAAATCCCTGGCCTTTCCGGTCATCAAAATAATGGGGTACCTGCCTTAAAACGATTTCACGCCAGTTGACCTGTGGCAGGGTTTTATGTACCGGGTCCGAAATTTCATTCATCAGGTCTATATACTCTCTGTGAACGGGATCAGAGGTAAAGGACCATTCGGTACTATTGGTACTGGGAGTCTCTACTTCATAAGGAGGGGTTACGGTAAAGTAAAAACGCCTGTCCCTGTTCCTGAACTCCGTATAAGGACTTTTATCACCCTCGAAAAGCGGACTTGTCCACCGCGTCTCTCCGTCGGTCATAAGGTACATATCGACGGCTTTCCTGGTTAAATCATAGCGTCCGGAACTGTTCCTCGATCTGGCGGTCTGCCCGTGGGTATACTGGTTGGATGCATAAGGCTTAAACAAAATGACTCCCGCAACCCCGGCCAGCGACTCACTGTTAAAGACTTCGTCAAAACTCGGATGCAGGTCAGGAAAAGACGACATGAGTTTCTCAGAAGCCTCTGCACAAGCTCTTAAATAAACTTCTTCTCCTCCCAGGGCGTGGTATTTTCTCCACGTACCTTCAAAAAGCCCGAAACGGGAGAGAAGCGCCCTTACCGCATGAACGTTTACCGTATTGGGGCCGTCTCCCTCGGGTTTTATATGTTCTTCGGCCCACAGGAGCTGCTCCAGCATTGTTCCGGTAACCTCATCACGGGGGGTACGCGGACCGTAAACCACATCATTGTCATTATCACCCACCGCATGTTCAATCCACGGAACACTTCCGTATTTTTTTACGAGTTCAAAATAATTGTAACTTCTGAAAAAATAACCGACACTTCTCCAGTGATCAATACTCGTCTGGTCCATTCCGGAACCATCAAGGTTGTCGAGCATTATATTGATACGGCGGATATTGCGATAGGGATCATTCCAGTCAGAAGAAGACCCCGGAACTGTTATTCGCTGCCAGATCCAGTCAGATTCCGAATTCGGAGCAGCCCTGAGGAACAAATCCCCATTGCGTTCCGATGTCGGTATGCTTGGCACATAACCGGGGAAAACATCATAGAACCCCCAGGCATAGGTCAAAATATTCTCATAGCTGGTAAAAGTTGTCTTTTCAGTAAGCTCATCCTTAGGCACGAGGTCGAGAAAATCGTCCTGGCAGGACACCAAAAGTCCCGTAAGGGTAAAAAAACAAAATATGTTCTTAAAGTATTTCATCTGTTTATTTTTTACTGTTTTTGCAATGGTCGGATATAAGACCTGTCCGCTATCAGGCAGGTTTGATCACCAGAATAATCATCGCCCTATATATCCGAAAATTATTTCAACCATGTCGATCATCGGGATCTTTGAATTAAAATGAAATGTTCAGGCCAAAACTGATTTTCCTCAGAAACGGGTAATACCCTCCGGAAGTAATGTTCCTGACCTCGGCGTCCAGACCTTCTTCGAGGTGATCGAAGGTGAACAGGTTTTCCCCTGAAAAAAAGATTCGTGCCCTGGTCAGGTTAACGGCTTTTAAAAACCTCTCGGGAAGGGAATAGCCCAGGGTGATATTTTTCACACGAAGGTAAGCGCCATTCAATAAATATTTGGTTTGAAGACGCCTGCTGACTTCCGTATTGCCTCCTGCTTCAGGATACATTCGCGGATAATAGGCATTCGTGTTTTCAGGGGTCCAGTAATTCAACTGATTTGCAAATATTTCCTGAAACTGACTTCGGTATGGCCAGAACACTGCGGTGTTGATCCATCGGTCTCTTTTTCCTACTCCCTGAAGGAAGAAGGTCAGATCAAAATTCCTGTAGCTTGCACTTCCGTTGATCCCGAACTGATATCTCCTGTTTCCCTGGTTACCGATAACCTTTCGGTCTCCCGGATCTTCCAGTGTGTTATTGCCGTTGGTGATCACTCCATCTCCGTCCAGATCGACAAAACGGATATCTCCGGGGTTCTGCCTGGTTTCATAGCCCTCATAGGCAGGAACCCCCTCTTTTAACACCCCTCCGGTCAGGTCTTCATTCAGGGAACCTTCCACAAAATCGTCTACGGTATAAAAACCGTCTGTAACGTAGCCCCACAATTCGCCTATTTCCTGCCCTTCGTAATAATCACTGATCAAACCGGCTTCGTTCTTAAATTTTGTGATGAAAGTCTGGTTGTCGGAAAGGTTTAATCCCAAGGAATACCCAAAACTGTTTATCTGGTCTTTCCAGGAAACTTCCAGGTCCCAACCTTTTGTTTCCAGATCGGCCACATTCTGTAAAGGAGCCGAAGCCCCTACAACAGCAGGTAATTCAGACCCAGGGGCCAGCATATCCAATGTCTTTCGGCGGTATATATCAAAACTCCCGTTAAACCTGTCCCTGAACAATCCTATATCTATCCCGAAGTTTACAGACCGTACGGTTTCCCACGTAAAGCTATCGCTCACCAGGGACGGGGGGTTTAATGTCAAATACCTGATATTGGTTTCCGGGTCGATCCACTGGGCATTATAAGAACTCATTCCCGGGATAAAGGGATAGTCACTCCCGGTGACCTGGTTACCAACTTCACCCCAGGATCCTCTCAATTTTAAAAGGGATATAGAATTTTGCAAAGACTCCATAAAATTTTCCTCAGATATGATCCAGCCTGCGGATACCGAAGGGAAAAAACCAAAACGGTGTCCCGGTGGAAAACGGGAGGACCCGTCATACCTGGCATTCATTTCAAGAAGATATTTCTCCTTGTAATTATAATTGACCCTTCCGAAATAACCTGACACAGCATATTCGCTAAAACTGTCACTTCCGGATATTAAGCCGGTACTGGTTGAAATGGAAGGCACCTCACCGCTGATTACATCTGCCCTCCTGATGTTAAAATATTCATACTTGCTACTCTCCTGGTTGGTACCCGCGAGTACACTGAAATTATGACTGCCAAAACTCTTGCTGTAATTTGCATAGAAGTTAACGGCGTGATAATTCGTAGCACCGCTGGATCTTCTGTAAAACGTTTCATCATTAAGAAAATCCACTCCATACGTATCAGGGTCCAGATAGCGGGTTCTTAAACCAGTCTCGCGGGCATTGCTTGTAGATTTGTCAAAAGTATATTCCCCGGTTATTTTCAGGTTTTTCAACGGCTCGTATTCCAGTTTTCCGTATAGCCTTATGTCATCTCCGAAATGTTTTTCGGGTGGTTCGTTTTCCAGGATGTTGTTTGATGTACCGAAAGGGAGTTCCTCTCCTTCAGCAGTGAAGCCGGTACCAGTGGGAGCAAAAGAACTCAGGTTGACGGCCCTGCCTATAACATTACCGAAGTTTCCGGGAGTCTTTCTGGAGTCATTTTTATAAAACACATTTACAGTCCCTCTCAGATTATGGGTCAGGTCCGTATTCAGAAAGGCATTCAGGTTTATCTTCCGGTAGCTGTCCTTGTCTGTGATCATAATACCATCAGCATCATTATACCCCACCGAAACCCGGTATGAAGTACGCTCCGAGCCACCACTAAAGGACAGATTGTGCAGGTGTTCAAATCCGTTTTGAAAGAACTTGCCATAGAGGTCCTGGTCTGCCAGAGGATAAATGGTGCCATCGATATCTGCATAACCCTCCGGGTACTGCCCCGGATCCTGCCGGTATTGCCCCAGTAATGTAAGCCAGGTCGGTATATCCTGCCCTGTCCAGGCATTCTGGTTCCCGAAATCGGCCAAAGCCTGCACGTGCTGTAACGGAGAAGCTTTTACCGGCAGATTACTTGCACTGGTAAACGTGAAGTTTGACGAATACTCAAAACTGATCGGCTGTCCCCGTTTTCCTTGCTTGGTGGTAATCAATATTACGCCAAAAGCCGCGCGTGCCCCGTAAATAGAGGATGCGGCCACATCTTTTAATACGGTCACCGTTTCAATATCCCGGGGATTGATATCGGCAATACTCATCGGTACATTATCAACCAGTACCAACGGCTGTCCTCCGTTAATCGACTCATACCCCCGTATCCTCATGTTGAGTCCCTGAGAACCCGGCTGCCCGGAGTCAGAGATCACCTGAAGTCCCGGTGCCGCACCCTGAAGTGCCTCCGCAGCATTCGCCAGCGGACGGTCGGCGACTTGTTTTTCCATATCCACAACACTGACAGCTCCGGTTAAGTTGACCTTTTTCTGCACTCCGTAACCGACCACTACAATCTCTTCCAGGGCCGAAACACTTTCCTCGAGAACAATACTCAGGTCTGTTTGCCCGCTTATCAATACCTCTTTGGTAGAAAACCCCACATAAGAGACTACCAATGTTGCATTCTCACTTGTTACATTTAAGGAGAATTTACCATCAAGGTCGGCTGTCACTCCATTGGACGTTCCTTTTTCCACAATACTTGCCCCCGGAAGAGGATTTCCATCTTCATCCGTTATTTCTCCCCTGATTAAATCCTGAGCATAAGCTAATTCAATATCTTCTTTTTGGGGCAAGGAAACAGGGACTTCCCTCCGGCGTACCAGATAAATCCGCCGGTCGTTTATATTAAAAGTGGTCGTGGTATTTCCAAAGATCTTATTTAAAACCTCATCTATCCGTGCTTTATCGGCCCTGATAGAAACAGTACGCTCCAGATCGACATCCTCAATCTTATATACAAATTGAAATTCCGTTGTGGTCTCAATCTCATTGAGAAGTTGTCCCACCGAAACAGTGTCGGGTTTTAAGGTAATTTTAGTATGCTGCGGATAGCTGTTATTGGCCTGAAGCGAAAAAAAGGTGACCAATAAAAAAAGTATACTCAATTTCATTTTCAGGTCAAATTTAAATACAAGGCTTTGGCTTCTTGTTCTATTAAGAAGTTTTTTCATACTTTTAAAGTGTTTTTAAGGTAATTAATTTACTTTGATCACTCTTACCAAATCGGGAAATGGTTCCAGCATTTTCCGATTTTTTTATTTCGCTGTCTGAGTGATACCCGGGTTATCAGTTGTTTCTGTTCATAGATATTCTTTTTATGTTAGTCATTTACTCCGTTGTTATTTGATCATTACATCCGTTTCGTCAATTTCGTAATCAATTCCGTAATTGACCTTGAGTTCCTGCAGGACTTTCTCTATGGGCTGGGTGCCGAAATTGGCATTGAATTTCTTGACCGCCAACTCCTTGTTTTCATTCACAATAGACACATTATAATGCCTTTCCAGCTTTTTAATAATATTGCCGAAAGACATATTGCGAAAGATGAGTTCCCCTTCCATCCACGAGGTGTACAGGCTGGTTGTTACCTGCTCTCTGGAAATCTTTTTCTCTTTCTTATTAAAACTGCCTTTAAACCCCGGTTTTAGCACTACGACATTCGATGGGTCGTATTGCTTTCCCGCTTCGTATAAGCTAACAGCCCCTTCTACAAGAACTACGTCTGACGTTTCATCTTCGGGATATGCGGAGATATTGAATTTTGTGCCCAGAACCCTGATATTCACATTGTCGGTGACTACTATAAACGGGTGTAACGAATCTTTTTCCACCTCCAGAAAGGCCTCCCCGGTAATATAAACACTTCTGTCCCGTCCTTTTAAAAACCGGACCGGATATTTTAACGAAGATCCTGCATTGAGGTATGCCCTTGTACCATCAGATAAACGCAATTCAAAGGTTTTGCCATAAGGCACTTTCAGGGTATTGTACTTCAGATCACCAGTTCCGTCCCCTCCGGAATAAACAATTTCCTTTCCTTTTTGCCGGCCTATGACACTCCCGTCATTTCCTGTTATGGCAAGAGAACCGTTTTCCTCGATAATCCTTAAACTACCATCTTCCAGTTCCAGGGTAATGGCATTTTCCGGGATTGCCTTACCGGTAAAAAGACCGGAATTATAAAAATAGAAATACCCCCCCGATAAAAGGCCGGTAATGATTGCTGCTGCAGCGACAGCAACCTTCCAGCCCCGTTTTGAAGCTGTATGCGAAACAGTTCCAGCCTTCACCTTATCCCATATACGCTTTTTCTCCCTGCTTTTAGCTGCTTCATTTATAAAATGCAGACTGTCATCTTCCGAAGTGAGTTTTTCCTCAAATTCATCGAGAAGTCGTTTTTCTTCTTCCGTAATCGTACCGTTCAGATATTTGTCCAGCAGTTTTCTAAAATCGTGTTCTTGCATAATCGTATTCCTGTAACCTTAAGAATCAAAACGCCGGCGGAACTCACTTATAAAAGTGTTTTTTAACATATTTTTAACATCTGTAAATAAAAATTAGGTGAACAAACCTGAATCATTTATTTCGAACAGGCAGATCAATAGGGTCGTTTATACGGCAACCCACCAGCCTTCTGTACTATGCCAATACTATGGCAGACTGATAAAGGGTCATGACAGAAGTGGTCTTCAAAAAATCAGGGATGCCATATTCGATGTCAATCTAAAAAACAAGAAAAAAATATAAGAAAAGTGAAGTAATGTGAAGCGTAGTTAAATGTTGCCTTACAGTCTTCAAAGCGAGTGAAACCTGATTTTCTACAGATCTTTTCGATATTCCCAGCTTAAATGCAATCTCCTCATTCGTTGCCCCCTCCATTTTACTTAACCTGAAAATCTCCTGACACCTCGGAGACAATTCATTCAACGATCTGTTTATCTCCTTCTCAGTCCACTCCAGGTTGTGCCGGTTTTCAATATCAGGACGGGTTAATGACAGGGAATCAATAATTTGAAGTTGTGTAGTATTAAATTTATTGTTTTTTAAATATTTATAACACCCGTAACGGACGGAACGAAAAATATAGGCCTCAAAATTGGTGATTTCCAATTGTGTTCTCTGGTGCCATAGATTTATCCATATTTCCTGAACAACATCCTGTGCCACCTCCCTGTTGCGAAGAATGGAATTTGCCTTTCGGAACATGGTTTCCCAATACTGATCAAATAAAACCCTGAATGCTTTTTGGCTACCGTCTCTGAAATTGGCAAACAACAATTCATTTGTATAAGATTTTTTTGGCAACACTATTATCAAAAATTCAATTATTTCCTTACAGAAGTGATAAATATATAAAAAAGTATTTCGTTTTTAAAGATAATTAAAACTTTATTCCCGGATCAACTATCGGACGAAAACTTAAATTCATTGGCCTTATATACCTTTTGTCATTTTAGCGGAAATACGCCATACATAGCCGTTACCCAAAACACAACACATTTAAAAACAGAAACCTACATCTTTTATTTCAATTAAAACTCCTCCCTGAGGTCGTATATTTTTCAGAATGTGTCTCCTGATTTGTCTCACGGTAAAGAAAAAACTGCCTTGTAAAGGTTGCGTTACCTGCAGGTTAAATATTTGTAATATATAACCTGAAATTTGTTTCCTGAAAAAATCATTCCGCCACAACAATTTCCAGTTTTTCAGGAACAACACGGGCCCTTACCTCAGAAACAGCCTGGCAGTATTCTCCGTCCACCTGGAAAGCTACGGGCTCTTCAGTGGTTATCCTGGCTTTTTTTACGGGAATGACTTCCATAAAACCGGTAGAAGGCTTTTCTGTTTCCTGTAGAGTTTTTAAAATTTCCAGAACGTCTAATTTTTTAAAGATGAGTATTTCAAAGATCCCGTCATCAATACTACCGTCGGGATTTATCACTGCGCCGGTCCCGAATTTCTTACTGTTGGCAAAAGCCAGCATGATCCCCCTGGCCCGGCAGGTCCTGTTTTCGGTCTCTATGGTAAAATCATAGGGGCCCTTACTCCGGAATAAAGCGGGAATGGAATTTAATGCATATCCCAGTTTCCCGCGAAGGAAACTGTTTTCGTATTCCTTGATCAGTTCGGCATTCAACCCGAGGTCACTGATATGCAGGCACAGTTCCCCGTTCAGGGAAATCGCGTCGATCTTCCGGGTTTTCGCTCCCAGGGCTACCGCTATGGCCTCTTCCGGAGAAAGCGGCAGTCCCAGGTCGATGGCCAGACCATTGGCAGATCCGGCAGGAATAATCCCGATGCTTACCGGGTGCTCGCCCATAGCTTCGGCTGCAAGTTTTATGGTACCATCTCCCCCTATGACCACTACGCGGTCGTATTTTCCGAAAAAAGACCTGCGGAGCCTTTCGAGATCGTCTTTCCCATTCGTTTCAAAAATATGCAGATCGTCTTGGGAATTCAGCCGATCTTTTATTTTTTTGATGTATGGTTCTTTATCATTATCTCCGCTTACGGGGTTTACAACCAGCAACAGTTTCATATCTTGTGTATCTGTAAGAGTATTAAAAGTATGAATTCTACTGAAGTGATAACGTTATATTTTGCTTAAATCTATGGAAGCCGACCTTACCATTTACCGGGGATATGCCAATGACAGGGAAATTGTGGTCATGGGACATGTATTCAAGAAGTACGCCCCGGATTCTTTTGACCTGGACAAACGCTGGTACAAACACGCGTGGGCTGTGATCCGGATGTTCAGCATAAAAACCATTGCCGACACAGAGGTCGTTTTCCGTTTTAAGGATACGGAGATAAGGACAAAAACCCTGAAAGACGGGCATTTCAGGATAACCGTTCCTTACCGGAATGTACTGGAAAGCGGTTGGCACCGGTTTACGGTAGAAACGGTCATCGAGGGCATTACGACAAAAGAAGAAGGTGAATTTGTAAAGCCCTATGCCGGGGAATACGGGGTAATCTCCGATATAGACGATACCTTTCTCATATCCCATTCCCGGAATTTTTTCATGAAACTTTATGTCATGCTCACCAAAAACCTGAACAAGAGGCATGTTTTTAATGAAGTGGTGGCACACTATCGCCTTCTGAACCGGCTCGGGCGCAAAGACAAGGACACCAATAATGCTTTTTTTTACGTGAGCAGCAGCGAATGGAACCTCTATAATTTTATTATCCGGTTTACCCAATTGCACCAGTTTCCCAAAGCGGTACTGCATCTGAAAAAAATAAAAACGGGAATTGCCGATTTCCTGTTTACGGGGAGCGGCGATCACGATCACAAATTTCACCAGATAAAACACCTGGTGGAATTTTACCCGGAATTGCGGTTTGTTTTACTGGGAGACGACAGCCAGCAGGACCCGTTTATCTATGAAAAGATCTCCAAAATTTTCCCGGAGAACATCAGTACGGTATACATCAGGAAGACCAGGCGGGGCAAACCGGCGGAAAAAGTGGAAAAGGCACTGGCTGCCATGAAAAATAGGGGGGTCAGAACATGCTATTTTACTTCCAGCAGCGAAGCGATGAAGCATACACTGGAAAAACTGGGATAAAACCAGGTTTTTTTAAAATAATTACATTTTCCGGGCACTCTGACCGTCATTGTCCTTACTGAAAAAAACATTCATGAATTCCAGCTCATACCCGACAATACCGGCCCAGTATTCCCAGGTATGTCCTCCCGGATTGGAAATAAAGGTATGCGGAATATTGCGGTACTGCAGTTTCTCATGCAGCCTGACATTAGCGTCATAGAAAAAATCTTCCGTCCCGCAGGCCAGGATAATATCGAGGGAACCGGGATTCAGAAGATAGATCATATCAATGACACTGTTCGAGGTCCAGCGGTCGGGGTATTGTGCCTGCGCACCGAGGTAATCGGATATTTCCCAGTTGCCCGGAAAGGGTTTAAGGTCGACTCCCCCGCTCATACTACCGGCCACCCCGAAGGTATCCTGGTGCCTGAACGCCAGGTACAGGGCCCCGTGCCCTCCCATGCTCAGGCCGGTGATCCCCCTGCCTTTCCGGTCCCTTATCGTACTGTAATGCTGGTCTACATATCCGACCAACTCTTTGCTTACATAAGTTTCATACCTGCTTCCCCGTTTCACGGGACTATCGAGATACCATGAAGAATATCCGCCGTCGGGACACGTTATGATCATATTATACCGGTCGGCGTACTTCTTCAGGGCCGGTACGCGGTTTACCCAATCGGCATAGTTGCCGGAATAGCCGTGAAGCAGGTACACCACCGGGTAGGACACCAAGCTATCATACCCCTCCGGGGTAATGACAACGGCCCTGATATTTTTGTTCATGGACGTACTATAGGTTTCCACCGTATCTACTTCGGCCGAAAAAGAGGACATACCGACAAGGCAGCATATGACAGACAGCAAGGTTCTGGTGTTCATGATTATGTGATCGTTTCAGGTTGAAAAAATAGCGCTATATACAAATAGCGAACCTAAAGATACATATCCCGGGGCATACTTTTGTCATATATCTTACATCCATAAAAAAAACCCTCCGTTTCCGAAGGGTTTTTCTGAGCCGGCAGAGGGATTCGAACCCACGACCCCGAGATTACAAATCACGTGCTCTGGCCAACTGAGCTATGCCGGCCTTGGTATGCCTTAAAAGCGGTGGCAAATATAAAATGGTTTTTATTTTTTACCAACCTTTTTTAAAAAAATTTACGCCAGGGCATTCACTTTTTCTATAAGTGCTTCGGCTTTCTTTTCCAGCTCCCCGTTCACCTCTTTTAAATAGGCGCTCCTGTTTTCCTGATTCCTGTCGTTTACCTTTTCGATCAACGCGTCAAAAGTTTCTATCGCTTCGTCGATAACAGCATTTCCCGCTTCCGAATTATGATTTCCGGTAGCGGCCTCCCAGAGATACACCGCTTCAATGATATCGCCGAGAACATTGTTGATATTCTTCTTAAGGTCTTTTACACTTGCCATGATTATGTTATTTGTTTTTCTGCAAAGTTACACCAAATTAATCTATCCGATAAACACTTCGAGAAGTTTGGCCCCTTCTGCGATAATATCCACTTTATCGGCACCGGCCGGAACAAGCAGGGTCTCCCCCCTCCGGAGTTGTTCTCTTACGCCCCCGGTTTCCACCGCTGCACTCCCTTCCACACACATATAAATGGTAAAGGAATCCCTTTGGGACAGGTCGTGCTCCAGGTGGCCTTCCACCTCCATATAATCGGTATTGAAATAAGGACAGTGCACCATTTTGTTAGACACGTTCTTTTCCCGGGTATAGCTTACCTTAAAATCGTCCTTTTTTGTATAATCTATGGCATCCAGGGCCAGTTCGGTATGCAGTTCCCGCAGCTTACCGTCCTTGTCTCTCCGGTTAAAATCGTAGATGCGGTAGGTGATATCCGAGGTCTGCTGTATTTCGGCCAGCAATACCCCTGCCCCTATGGCATGTACCTTTCCCGTACGTATAAAGAAGGTGTCTCCCTCTTTTACTTTCTCATAGTTCAGTAGCTCCGTAAGGGTATTGGCCTTCAGGTGACCGGTGTATTCTTCACGGCTCACATCCTTGTTAAACCCTACGATAAGCTCCGCACCTTCATCGGCCTGCATGATATACCACATTTCGGTTTTCCCGAAAGAATTGTGGCGCTCCCTGGCCAGGTCGTCATGGGGATGCAGCTGTATGGACAGGTCCTGCCTGGCGTCGATAAACTTGATCAGGATGGGAAATTCGGAACCGAACCGTTCAAAGACGTGTTCGCCCAGTAATTCCCCTTTGTAAGTGTCGATCAGTTCCTGCAGGTCCTTGCCTTTATAGTCTCCATTGATCACGACAGACACATCGCCTTTTACGGCGGAAAGTTCCCAGCTCTCCCCGGTAATATCGCTTTCAATCTCTTTTTCAAGCTCGTCGTGCAGCTTGGTGCCCCCCCAGAGACGCTCCTTGAGGATGGGGACAAATTTTACAGGATAAGATTTCATTTTCAGATCGTTAAATATGATAGGTCTTGTTTTTCTGTTTACAATAAGGGTATCCTCAGGTCATGTTCCCGAATAAGTAACAAAATTCCGGGCGGTTTCGTATAAGGTGACCTCCAGGTCGTGTTCTTTTTTTATAAAAGGTCTCAGCTTGTTCCATATCACCACGGCAATATTCTCGGCGGTAGGGTTCAGCCCCTTAAAATCAGGGACATCCAGGTTGAGGTTCTTATGGTCGAATAAGGCTTCTATCTTATCGGCGATAAGATCCTTGAGTATCTTGATATCCATTACAAAACCGGTCTCCGGGTCGATCTCCCCGGTCACGCTTACAATGAGCTCGTAGTTATGCCCGTGATAATTGGGACTGCTGCATTTGCCGAATACCTCTTCGTTTTTTTCCGAAGTCCAGTTCCGGTTATATAACTTGTGCGCAGCATTAAAATGTGCTTTCCGGCTTACCTTGACCCTCATGATGATATGTTTTGCATTAGGTGATCGTAAAACTTCCCGAATATGATCCTGAACCACGCCGTATACAATTCCGGGCGGGCTTTTATATCGTTCCTTACCTCTTCGGGATATACCCACTTCCAGTCGCCTACTTCTTCGGGGTTGGGTTGGGGGGCATCATTATACCTGCCGATCAGCACATGATCGTATTCGTGTTCGGTAAGCCCGTTCTCAAAAGGGGCTTTATATATGAACGAAAATATCTCTTCCAGATCAGTGGTAAATCCCATCTCCTCCGTCAGCCTGCGCTTTCCGGCTTCCACAGCGCTTTCTCCTTCCCTCTGGTGACTGCAACAGGTGTTGGTCCACAATCCCGGGGAATGATACTTCCCTGCCGCCCGTTGCTGTATCATGGTCTGCCCCTCGTCGTTCATGACAAATACAGAAAAGGCACGGTGCAATACCCCTTTTTCATGAGCCTCCATTTTAGGCATAAGCCCCAGGGGTTCATCCTTTTCATTCACCAGAATCACTTGTTCTTCCCGCATGTCTGTACTTTTATCTGTTGTTCCGTATCCCGGGAGGAGGCGTTTTACCACCACTCCTGCTGTGCCGGGAAGAGTCCAAAAATACAAAACCCCTCCCAGCTGTCATAATGAATTAAGAGCACTTTTAGATTTACGGCAGGAATACACAACCACAGCTTCTTTTTCCTAACTTTGCACCCATGCAAAAAGATAACCAGATATTCGGTATCAGGGCAGTGATCGAAGCTGTACATGCCGGCAGATCCATAGATAAGGTGTTCCTTCAGCGAGGGCTTAAAGGCCCGTTGTTCAGCGAACTGGAAACACTGCTGCGGCGGGAACAGATCAATATGTCATTTGTACCCCTGGAAAAACTCAACCGTTTCGGCAACAAAAACCACCAGGGGGTGGTTGCCCATATATCTCCCGTCGGATTTCACGACCTGGAAAACCTTGTCATGCAGACGATCGAATCGGGAGATACGCCCTTCTTTCTGCTCCTCGACCAGGTGTCTGACGTAAGGAATTTCGGGGCCATCATACGTACTGCCGAATGTACGGGAGTACACGGTATTATCGTTCCGAACAAGGGTGGTGCCCCGGTCACGGCCGATACCGTAAAAACCTCGGCCGGTGCCGTTTTCAATGTACCCCTGTGCAAGGTACCGCATATCAAGGATGCCGTATTTTACCTGCAAGCATCGGGTATACAGGTGGTGGCCGCTACGGAAAAAACGGACGCCTCCGTTTACGACCTCCCCCTCTCACAGCCCACAGCCATTGTCATGGGGGCCGAAGACAAGGGAATATCCCCTTCCATTCTCAAGGCAGCCGATCACAAGGCAAAACTCCCCATGTCCGGCAATATAGGCTCCCTGAATGTGTCGGTGGCCTGCGGGGTATTTTTATACGAAACCGTCAGGCAACGGCAAAATAAATCTTAAATTTAAGCTGATATTACGACAATACTTTTAACATCGTACCTATGAACATCAATGCCATTCCGCAGATAAATCACACTACCTCAGGCAATTTCTTCCTGCTTGCCGGCCCCTGTGCCGTTGAAGGCGAAGATATGGCCATGCGTATTGCAGAAAAAGTGGTAAGTATTACCGATAAACTGCAAATACCCTATGTATTTAAGGGAAGCTTTAAGAAAGCCAACCGCAGCCGGATAGACAGCTTTACCGGCATAGGGGACGAAAAGGCCCTCAAAATACTCCGAAAGGTCTCGGAAACCTTTCACGTGCCTACCGTTACGGATATTCACGAGATAGACGATGCCCGGAAAGCCGCCGAATATGTGGATATACTGCAGATACCCGCTTTTCTGGTACGCCAGACCGACCTGCTCGTAGCTGCGGCTGAGACCGGAAAAACGGTAAACCTGAAAAAGGGGCAGTTCATGAGCCCGGAAAGCATGAAACACGCCGTACAAAAGGTGCTGGACTGCGGTAATGAACAGGCCGTGATTACCGACCGGGGTACCATGTTCGGATACCAGGACCTGATCGTCGATTTCCGGGGCATTCCCACCATGCGGGAATACGCACCGGTAGTCCTGGACGTCACCCACTCCCTGCAGCAGCCCAACCAGACCAGCGGGGTTACCGGCGGAAGGCCCGATATGATCGAGACCATAGCGCGGGCAGGAGTAGTGAACAATGTGGACGGTCTTTTCCTGGAAACGCATTTCGACCCTGCCAGTGCCAAAAGCGACGGGGCCAATATGCTGCACCTGGACCACCTGGAAAAACTGCTGACCCACCTGGTGGCCATCAGGAAAACGGCGAACGGGCTGTAGTTTGGTTCTTCACAGGTAGTTCTTGGTGTTCAGTTCGTCAACCGGGATCGCAGAAGCGCCGGAAATCCCTCCCCCGACCAAGAGCCGGGGCGGGGACTATGCAGGATGACAACTTCGAGCTTCCGACCTCCGGCTTCCTCCCTCATTCAAAATGAATAATTTAAAATTCAGCATTCGGCACAGGCTGCCCTGCAATTTTATATCTCAAAGTTGCCGGGTTGCGGATAATGCATTATCTTAGTAGGGATAACCTTCAAAATACAGCGTATATGAGTGTCCTTAGAATAATCTGTGCCATTCTTCTCCCCCCGCTGGGAGTATTCCTTACCGTGGGATTCAAAGGTGCTTTCTGGCTCAATATCCTGCTCACCCTCCTGGGGTTTCTCCCGGGGATCATACATGCCGTATGGATCATTGCCAAACATGACCAATAAATGGGAGCCCTGCAGGTAACGGCCATTACCCTTTCCTCCTTTTTTGCTCTCGCTACACTGGCCGCCCGGATACGGATGGACGACTGGTGGATACGCATGTTCGATTTTCCCAGGGTACAGTTATGGGGTATCGGGCTGGCTGCACTGGTTCTGGCCCTATGCGCTTTCGACACCGCTTCCCCGTGGTTCTATATCTTATCCGGTATCGTACTACTGCTGTTGGTATACCAGGGAATAAAGATATGGCCCTATACCTTTTTACATCCGAAAGAGGTGTACCGTTTTAAGGGAAAAGAAGATAAGAGCAACCGGATCTCTGTACTGGTCAGCAATGTGCTCACCTCCAACCGCAATACAGGCAAGCTTCTGGAGCTTATCCGGAAAAAGAATCCCAGCATGGTGCTTACCCTCGAATCGGATTCGTGGTGGGAAAAGCAGCTGGATGTACTGGAAAAGGACTATCCGTATACCGTAAAGATCCCGCTGGACAATCTCTACGGCATGCACCTGTATTCCAGTCTCGAACTGGAGGATGCCAAAACCATGTACCTGGTAAAAGACGATATCCCTTCCATCGAAGCCTATGTAAAACTGCCCTCGGGCAAAAGGGTAAAGATATACTGCCTGCACCCCATGCCGCCCAGCCCTACCGAAAGCGATACCTCTACCGACCGGGATGCCGAACTGCTCCTGGTAGGGAAAAAGGTGAGCAAAAAGGAGGAAACGACCATAGTTTTCGGCGACCTCAACGATGTGGCATGGTCTTATACCACCGTATTGTTCCGCAAAATAAGCGGACTACTCGACCCGAGGATCGGCCGCGGGATGTTCAGTACCTTTCACGCCGGTTACTTTTTTCTGCGATGGCCGCTGGATCACCTGTTCCACTCCAATGATTTTATGCTTAACGGTATACAGCGCCTGCCCGGCATGGGATCTGACCATTTCCCCATTTATGCCGACCTGCAATACAGACCCATGGCCGAAAAGGTACAGGAAGAACCCGAAGTCGACAGGGAGGACAAGGAACTGGCTGCCGAAAAGATCGATAAGGCAGACCCGATACTCAAAAAGGAAAACACACAATACAAGCGGCCGGCGATATCCTGACCCTATTCCTTTCCGTCTGCATAATCCTGAAGATAGGCATACGCGGGGGTCAGTTTTCCCTGAAACGTCATTCTCGCCCGTTCGAGTATTCCTTCTTTATCACCGTCAAAAAAAGCCGGGATAACATGCCTGGAAAACATCTCCCCGAAGCCTTCGCTGGCATCACGTGGCAATTCACAGGGCAGGTTGTCCACAGCCATGACGGTAATGGCATTTTTTTCCCGGTATCCCACCTCTTCCCCGCTATGCGGATCGTATCCGTATAAGGGTTCGGCTATGGTAGAGGCCCTTATGGTAGCGGCAACAGGCCCGTCTATATCACAACTGATATCGGCGATCACCCGGATACGGAAATCGGGCGACCGCATATCTTCCCGGGTAATGATGGGAGGGGCTCCCTCCCCGTAAAAATGCCCGGCGATATACAGATCGGTTTCCCTGGCAAAACGGAAAAAATCAGAAACATAATCTCCCGGGTTCTGATAAAAATCTTCGGGAGAAAACACTTTTCCATCCTTCCTCTTATTGTATTCCGTCACATCGATCTGGCAATATACCGGCCCTTTGGGGTCTGAAGCGAGGTATTCCTTATATCCCACCTCTCTCAGGCCGATCCCCTCCAGGATTTCCCGGGCGCCGGCACCTACCCGGCCCTTCCCGGTGAGCAGTATCTTCATACCGGGAAACCGGACACCCCTCAACACGGTCAGCAACGCCTCCATATCAGGAAGCGTCCATGCCCCGGGCAGGTCGTAAAGACCTGACCTCAGCCCGTATGCCCTGAGCCCGTTGTAGGTGCCCACAATACCGGCATACCGCCCGAAAGCCACCAGGCGCTGCCCCGAGGGCGCTGTAATCACTTCGTGATCGTAAAGCTCTATGTTTTTGTCGAGAACGGCCCGTAACAATTCCCGGTTATAGGGTTGTTTTTTAATCGTATGCGAGAAGAAAAAATACTTCTTTCCCGGGATCAGGGCATCCACAGGAACCTCCTTGACCCCGAGAAGTATATCACAAGCCTGCATATTTGCGGTCACCGGGATATGCTCCGCCTCATATTCTTCATCCCGGAATACCCGCATTTCCGAAGGTTCTACACATAATTCCACTTCCGGAAACTGCTGCCGGATCTTTTTACAGGCTGCAGGAGAAAGCACGACCCTTCTGTCGGGCGGATTTTTTCTTTCCCTGATGATCCCTATCCTCATATTAACACTTATTTATAACTTTCTGGCACACTATTTGTTCCAAATGTAACCGTTGTAATTATTTTCCGCAAGGTTTCCGGCGAATAATTTTTTGTTGTAACTTTGTACCCTTATACGTCACAGCAACGTTCTTTACATACTGGGGTCGACTGGTTTTGACAGCGGGTCGAATTGAATTGTAAGCATGCAGAGCGCCGGGACACAGCTCTTAAATCTCATGTTTCACACCTTTTAAATGGCGAGAATAACTACGCTCTTGCTGCGTAATCTGAATTACAGTAGGATTTAGCCACGTTTCCGCAAGGCGGAAAAGCGAGATGTCTCCGGATAGCCCTTGTTGACGGCGGTCCGCAAGGAGGCACCATAAAAGTCAACATAGAAACACTGTAGCTTCGCCAGTGTTTTAAACTTTAAGAAGCTAAGCACAGGGTAGGCGGTTTCCGGTCAGCCCCGTGTCGAAAAACAAACGGAAACTAAGCATGTAGAAAGCATTTTGATTGCCTGTTTGGACGAGAGTTCGATTCTCTCCGACTCCACTAACAACCCTCTTGTAAACCAAGTGTTTACAAGAGGGTTGTTTGTTTTTATGAAAAACTGGAATCACCCTCATGGCATAGGTGTTATAAACCCGGTAAACTTTTCACTTTATCCTGAAAATTCATTGACAGGCTTTATAATTTACATGCCTGTGCAACAGCACCGATGCTATGTACTGGCTTTGCCGTATTCGAATATTTCCAAAAAGTGTTTTATAAATTCTTTTGTATACTTCCCGTCCCTGTCCAGATTCGGGTCCAGAATTGTCACTTCCATCCCGATGGCTTTGTCACTTGATAACAGCGGTTTCAACAATTCGGAAAATTCCTCGTAGGTCAGCCCGTCTTTTTCCCTGCTGTCGACTGCCGGCATTATCTCATCGTTGAGGGCGTCCACATCAATATGTATAAAAAAACCATCCAGGTTTCGCTGATGGATCAATTCCAGGAATTTCTTTGCCGTACTTTCAAATCCGTTGGCACGAACTGCTTTTAAATCGAAATATCGTATACCGGAATTGATTATGGGTTTTACATAATCTTCGTCATATTCCCTGTTCCCTACACAGAAAACATGCGCTTCTTCGAAATATGGCTTTTCAGATAGAATATCGGTCAGTTTATCGTGGCCGTGCCCGGTAACAATAGCCAAATCCATTCCCGCCGCACCACCGGTATGCGAAAGCTCCGGCCCTATAAAATCTGTATGTCCGTCAATGTAGAAAAGTCCGAATTCTCCTTTTTGTTTTAAAGCGACGGAGTTCCCTATCAGTATACTGCAATCTCCACCGAGAATGAGTTGAAAAGTGTCCTCATTTAATCGTTCTTTCAACAGTTTGCTTTGTTGTATCGCATACTCAGCAATTTTATCCGCATTTCTGACCCCGGATTCTTCGTCCATTTCCATTGAATAGACGGGAGGCTCTATGCGGTAAACCTTTTTCGGGTTAATTTGTTCGTGAAATCCGAAGGTTTGCAGCCAGTCAGGTAGTTTTTTTACACCGGGCTCAACTTCCGTTGCGTTCTTTTTCAGTCCTAAGTTCGAAGGAAATTCGATGATATTTATTTCTCTGCTGTTCATCCGGCTTGCACATATACTATTTGTGTATAATACGGTTTGTGTATCCCGGCTACTAAAATAGTTAAAAAAACTACACTCCGAATGGCATCGAGGTATACCCCTGAAAAATACCCTCAACAGGGTATTTCTCCCCTGAAAGGCATGCCGTATTTTTATATCCCATACTCAACACCGACCAGCCATGAAACAAAAACTACTCCGGTTATTTCTCGTCCTGTGTTCCTTTTCCCTCTTTGCCCAGGAAGCCACCCTGAACGTAAAAGGCCTGGAAAACAGCTATCGCATAACCCTCAGTGACGATTCGAAAGGTACCGTAACGGCATTGATTACTGATGCTGCCAATAAGGGAAACCCTTACCAGCTCTTCTTTCCCAAAGACACTTCGGTTTACCATTCCATGCAAATGATCCTCGCCAACCTGGAAAATAGTTCCGGAGAACTTCTGCTTGAAATTCCGGGAACCGACCTGGTATTAAAAATGGAGTCTAAAGATGTTCCCTATGAAACCCTGTTCACACTTCTCGACCAGGAAACGTTTGTGAAGATCATCCGCCGGAGATCGGTCTATATCAAAGAGCAGACATCCTTTGAGGATTTTATAAAAAGTATTAAAAAAGACAGTGTAAAGCCCCTGATCCCGGATGCTGAAATACTCCGGTTTGAAAGGAGGGAAAATGACAGTGTGGTGCTGAACTTTAATGACACCGATATCATCCGGGGTGACGATGAAAACGGGTATTACGGGAATCTGTATCAAACCATCAAGGATAACGGTTCCGACAGTACGATAATACGCCTGCTTATTCCCGAAGACCATTTTAAGGCAGCCTTGTCCTTTATCCCGGAAACTTCCGGTGTAGACAGGCTTTCCCTGCTCCTCAACCAGTTCAACGGGAGTGACGATTTTACTTTCCTGCAAACCGTGTCCCTTACCGACGGCTCTTCTTTGCCTTTCCCGTATGAAGTGGGAATAAGGCCGGATACGAAAGAACGCTCCTATACCCTGCGCTGGTGTGATACCCGGAACGACTGTACCATCACACAGAAAATGGGTTTTACCGCAAGCCAGCCGGTGTTTGAGTCGGTAGTGAAAGACTTTATAACACACCGGTTAGATCCGGACGGCCTGTCTGTTTCCGAAACCGACCTGGCCTTACTGTACGAAAAAATAAGGGGGCATAATGAAAATACCATGATCTCGGCTTCCGTAAAACCCTTCAGGGATACCATCGCCGACCTGGTACAACGCCTGGAAAATGCCGAAACCCGGTATTCGGGGCAATTAAAACTGAATGAAAGGGTTCCGATATATAATTCCATAAAATACGATATATCGGTAAGAAAATTCCCCTGGTTATCAAAAAATAAAAGGAAAACAGTATCCCGGAAAAAATTAGTTAAAAACAGAAAAGATATTTTCTCTCCACAATATGCTACCGTACGCTTCTACAACAACAAGGCCAAGGAAATCGTAGTGGTAGGTTCGCTTTCGGACCGTCCCGGGGAATTCGTTACCATAAATTTCAATTTCAGTGTTTTTATGCGCTCCATGAACGACTCGTGGAACTATGTACCCCTCGCAGCTACGGGAAATAATGCCAGGGGAGTCTACCTGGATTATAACGATCTTTTTCAGTACTACCCTTACGACAGTTCGTTTAACTACGCCATAAGAAACAAGGAGTACACGGTTAAGGCCGGTGATACGGTAAAAATAGAGCAGCGAAAACTGATGGACTATTTTACCGCGGTGATCTTTTCCGATTTTCTGGGACTGAACAACACCAATGCCAACGCCCTTTTACAGGCCGAAGGAAGGGTAAAGGTCCCTTTGTGGCTTTACAACAAGGGCGTGACATCCTTTGTACATTCAATCGGTGCCGATATAAATGCCACCGTCTACAATGGCTTTGACGATACCAGCAGACATATTGAAATAGACGACACCCGGGGTACCTCGGCATCGGGTGCGATACTCAACGACACCATCAGCCGGTTCGACCAGATCAGGTACAGCAACCTCAATGCGGGAATAAACCTCGGGTTATTTAATGTGGAACTGAAAGGGCTGTCTACCGACCTCAGCCTGCTTTACGGGCTGCGTTACTACCGTACGGGGCTTAAGCACAATTTCCTGGCAGAGGGAAAAGACCAGTCTGACGTCTACCAGCTCAATGTTTTATCTCACGAGGTAGCAACCAATTTCGAGATCCGCCCGGAAATGAATTTCGGGGCCGATCTCAACATTGCCCTCAACTGGCTCAACGAAGCCGGGCACGACAAAGAGATCAATATCCATTATCTGAAAGATGACGGTAAAGACAACAAACTGGTACTCCGGCTGTACCTGAACCTGTACAGCAAGCTCAACCCCGATCAGTCAAACACCGGGATCTATGCGCGCCTCGGCGGTTTTTACCATCCCGGTTCCAAGAGCTATCACCCCCAGATCCTGGTAGGCTATGCCACCAACCTGTCCAGTTTTGTCAACCGGTTCAGGAAGGAATAGGGCCAGCGTACTCTTAAAACAGGAAACAACAGCTAAGGCATTCCCGGTTGCAGCGGGAGCAGGCCACCGTATTTTACCGGGTTACCTTCCAGTTTTCCGGTGCTTTAAACCCCTTTCTGCCCTGACCATAGGGAGGTACGGATTTCCCGGGTTTGATGGCATCGTATTCTTTAACAATACGGAGCAGGTTTTCATAGACCTGTGGTTGTTTTTCCTTTACGCTGTGCTGTTCATAAGGGTCCTGCATAATACGGAAAAGGGCATCTTCCTTATGTTTCATTCTCGCATTTCCCGCATTGGCACGTACCAGTTTCCAGCTGTTATTGACCAGGCTGCCGTATCCCAGGTAAAAATCCCTTTCTACAGTGCTTTTCTGTCCTTTCAGTACCGGCAGGATATTTATACCGTCCAGCCCGGTGCCCCCTTCTTCATGACGGCATACCTCCAGCAGGGTGGGCAGTACATCTATATATCCAGTCACCTGGTCTACCGTCCTGCCTCCTTCAAAACCGGCGGGCCATTTTACAATGGCCGGGGAACGTACGCCCCCGTCCCATTCCTGGAATTTGGTTCCCCGCAACTTACCGCTGGACCCTCCTTCGCCCGGAGCGGCCCCGTTATCACTAAAGAAAAGCACCAGGGTATTCTCCTCGATCCCCTGTTCTTTCAGGGCCTTCATAATACGGCCTATACCGCGGTCCATACAGGTTACCATCGCCGCATAGGTCTGCCTGGCCGTATTCCCTTTTCCCTGGCTGCCTTCTCCCTTATTCCTGCCTATTTTCGGCTGGTTTTCATCATAACCGTATAGCAGCATATCTTCCTTTTTGGCCTGTAACGGACCATGCGGGGCATTATAGGCCACATACATCAGAAAGGGACTACCGGTATAATCCCGGATACATTTTACCGCCTCGTCACTTATGAGGTCTGTGCTGTATCCTTTATCAAAAGAAGTGTCCCAATCGTTATGCCAGTCGAGTTCTCCTTCCCGCTTATGCGTAAAATAATCGATGGCCCCGTTATAATGCCCGTAAAAACGGGTAAAACCCCGAGACAGGGGCAGGTATTCCTTTTTGGCGTGCCCGAGGTGCCATTTTCCGAGTACGGCCCGGTTTACATATCCCGATTGTTCCAGGTATTGCGGTAAAAACTTTTCATCGGGGTCTACGCCAAACTCACTCCAGGGCGGGATCACGGTCTGCCTTAACCCGAACCTGTTCGGGTATTTGCCGGTCATCAGTCCGGCCCGTGTGGGGGAACAAACCGGGGCGGTATAAAAATGACTTAAAACAACCCCCTCTTCTGCAAGCTGATCGAGATTAGGGGTCATGATCTCACTGCCGTGAAAACCTACATCGCCCCAGCCCAGATCGTCGGCCAGGATAATGATGATATTGGGTTTCCCGGACCGGTCCTGTGCGCGGATATGGGAAAAACATATCCCTGCACTTACCACAATAAGACAAGTCAGAAGATCTATTGATAGTGTTCTCATAATTGTACGGTATTAATCATTACGGACAGATTTTGCGGTTTTTTCCTTTTTCCCGCCCAAAGATGTTGCAAATACTCCGGGAATAGACCGGGAGAGTTCCGAAATAAGGTCTTTATACGAGGGGTCGGATGCGAGGTTTTTATGCTCATAAGGATCGTGCTTATGATCGTAAAGTTCTTCAGAACCGTCGGGATATCTTATATACCGGTACCTTTTATCCCGCACCGAAGAGTAGTTCTCGCCATAACTGGTAAACCCGGGACGGTTCCAGTCGGCCTCCGGATCGTTAAAAACCGGAACCATGCTTTTACCGCTGAATTCATGTGCCGGCGGCTCCAAACCGCAATAATCGACAAGTGTAGGGTATACATCGAGCAGGCTAACGGTCTGCAGGCATTCTGCCGGTGTCCTGCCGGGAAGCCTTACCAGAAAGGGCACCCCGTCTGCCTGTTCCCACAAGGTACTTTTTACCCAGTGGTTTTTCGTTCCGTTGTGAAAACCGTTGTCGGAATAAAAGACCACAATGGTATTATCCGCATACGGGCTTTTGTCCAGGGCCTCCATAACCCTGCCTATATTCCAGTCGGCAAACGAATAATTGGCACAGTATCCGCGTATCATTTCCAATAACACCTCTTCTTTGGAGCGCCCTTCCTTATGGTATTGCAGCAGGGAATCGACCAGCTGCCTGCCCTGCAGGGGAACGTCGTCCAGGTCGCCGGGCAGGTACCCGGGGGCCATGGTGATCTCTGCATTCTCATACAGGTCGTAAAAGCGTTTGGGAGCCGTATACGGGGTATGTGGCCTGTAAAGACCGTAATACATAAAAAAGGGACGGTCGTGGTCCTGTTGTAAAAAGGATATGGCGGCATTGGCATTGCGGACATCGGGAAAATCAGAGTCGGGGCCGGTCCAGGGCTTTATGGAGAACCATCTGCTCTTTGCATAGTGGTACTCTTTTTTTGCAAACGGGCCGAAACCACCGTGCTCCACCTTATTGTCAAACATCTTATCCTGCCTTTTCGCATTGATGGGAGCGTGGAAGATCTTGCCCATTCCCCATGTGATATACCCGTTCTCCTTAAAGGTTTCGGGGATCACTTCCGTAGTGGAGAGGGAATTGTTATCCCAGGTGCCCCTGTAGTTCACATAAGCTCCGGTCTCATAAGGGGCCCTTCCGCTAAAAAAGGAGGCCCTTGAAGGAATGCAAACGGGAGCCGCACAACTGGCGTGGGGAAAATACAGGGCCTGCGACTTTAACCTGTCGAGCGCAGGGGTCTGCAACGGGGCATAATTTTTCAACATGCTCCACATATTCATATCATCGACAACAATGACGATAACATTGGGGCGCCGGTCCTGTCCCGTTTTTTGCGCAGGGCAAAACTGTATGCCCAGAATTGCGATAACAACGGTCAGCTTCTTTAAATATTCACACATTGTATTCTCATTAATAATATTGCCAAATTAATACCGTTAAACAAAAAACATTATCACTTTTGTAGTTGTTTATAGAATAAATGTTCAATCTGTCATTCAGCACTCCTGGGGATTACCGTTTTTTTCCAGGAAATCCGTAGGGGTGATCCTGAACTGCTTAAAAAAGCATTTGGAAAAATAGGAGTGTGAATTGAACCCGCTCATATATCCGATCTCAGAGATCGTGTATTCATTCTGAAGCAGGAGTTTGGCCGCGTGCTTGAGCCGTACCAGCCTGATAAACTCATTGGGGACTTTTCCGGATACGGATTTTAGCTTCTTATGCAGGCTGGAACGGCTCATCCCCAGTTCCCTGCTCAGTTCTTCCACCGAAAGCTTGGGGTCCATGATCCGTTCCTCAATGATGGCTGTTATTTTTTCCAGCAATTTTTTCTCCCCGGTATTTTCTACAAGTGCCCCTGCGTCAATAAAGGGATAGTTGGCAAATTTTTCCCTGAGGCCGGCACGTGATCTCAAAAGGTTCTGGACTACAGCGATGACATATTTCCATTTAAAAGGCTTGGCAATATAGGCATCGGCACCGTTCTGTATTCCGGAGATCTCGGCTTCGGAATTGGTTTTGGCCGTTAGCAGTACCACCGGAATATGACTGTAATCTGACGTACTTTTTATTTTCCGGCAAAGTTCAAGACCGTCCATTTCGGGCATCATGACATCAGACAGCACGAAATCTATCTCCCGGTTCCCGATAACCTCCCAGGCCTCCCGGCCATTACGGGCTTTTTGTACCCTGAACCCCTCCTGTACCAGGTTGTGACAAAAGAAATCCAGAAGCAGCTCATCATCTTCCACCACGAGAATGTTTTCACTCATTGCACTTTCCTCCTCTCCTTCGCTTTCCTCCGAACGGTCTTCCCGGGCTTCTGCCGGGTCGGGATACACCCCGGTATGTACTTCTTCACAGGGCAGATAGATCTTAAAAATGGTATTCACATCGGGGACACTCTCCACTTCCAGGTATCCTTCGTGTTTTTCAATAAGTGATTTGGCCAGTGACAACCCTATTCCTGTTCCGATAAAATTGGCCACCGGCGAATCGCCGGATACCTTAAAATATTTTTTAAAGATGTTCTGCAACTCGGTTTCGGGGATCCCTATCCCGTCGTCTTTAATGGTCGCCAGGGCATACGACTGCCCCGACTCGTCTGTAACAGGCTCCTGTATGCTGATACGTATCTCAGAACGTGTAAACTTAAAGGCATTGATAAGCAGGTTGGTGAATATTTTGGTCAATGCTTCGGGATCTCCCCTCATGGGCAGATGGCTTACCTTGGTACTCAGGGTAAAGCGGATCTTTTTCTGATATTTCATGGCTGAAAAACGGGAATATATGGATTGTACCAGGACCACCAGGTCCAGCTTTTCTTTCCGTATTTCATAAATGTCACTCTCAATCCTCCTGAAATCCAACAGCTGGTTCACAAGATTGATCAGTCTTTTGGAATTTTCATCCATGATTTCCAGCTGCCGGTTTATATGCCCGGGAAGCGAACCGGATTCCATGATCTTTTCAAGCGGGGCCGTGATCAGGGAAATGGGCGTACGTATTTCGTGGGCCATGGTGGTGAAAAATTCGATCTTTTGATTGTAGAATTGTTTCTCCTGTTCCACGCTTAAACGCTCCAGCCGTATCCTGTTTCTCTTCTCTGCCCTGTCCATAAGCATCCTGCGGCCCGTAAAAAAGACGACAAGTGCCAGTATGCCGTACGCCAGGTATGCCAGCGGATGCAGGTAAAAGGGAGGCGCTATCTCTATTCCTATCCGGGCCGTGGATGTACTCCATTCCTTACCGTCATAACCGGCCTTTACCATAAAGGTATACTCGCCCGGCGGCAAATTGGTATAGGTCGCCTTGCGCTGGACACCTACATAATTCCAGTGCTCATCGAAACCCTGCATTTTATAGGCATATTTTACTTTTTGAGGCGATTTGAAGTTCAGGGCCGCATATTCGAAGCTCATGACCGATTGGCCGTGGGCCAGGGTAATATGGTCGGTATAGTCTATGGTATGTGTCAGTATCCCTTCGTCATGCCCGATACGGATATCCTTATTGAACAGCTGAAAATTGGTAAAAACAATATTGCCGGACAGCGGTTCGCTTTTGATCTTTTCCGGGTAAAAAGCATTAAAGCCCTTGATGCCACCGAAAAACATTTTTCCGTCAGAAGCTTTATAACTGCTGTTGTAATTGAACTGCCGGCTTTGCAGGTCGTCCCATTGCGTAAAATGTTCGGTTTTCCTGCTCTGGGGGTCAAAATGATACAATCCGTTATTGGTAGACACCCATAATGTCCTGTTTTCATCCTGCAAGATACCATATGCCACATTGGCATCAATCCCGTCTTTTTCATCAAAAACGGCAAAGGTCTCACTTCTGAAATCAAACCTTACCAACCCGAGCCCTTCGGTACCCAGCCATAGATTGCCCGCATGGTCGTCCAGCAGGCAGATCAGATTACCTACCGCCTGTTTTTTATCCACCTCACCAAGACGGTATTGTTTCCAGGTACCTGATTTTTTACGGTGAGCCACCAGGCCGTTCCCGAAAGTGGCAAACCATATGGTCCCGGTTTCATCCTCATAAATATCACTGACAAAAGTATGGCCCATCCCCATTTTCGTGATCCTCCGGAAGGAATCTGTCTGCTTGTCGTAAATATTCAGGCCCTTTGTTGTTCCTACCCATATCACGCCATCCCGGTCTTCATATATGCGGAATACATTGTTACTGCTCAACGAACGGGGATCGTCAGGGTCGTAACGGTATACCTTTACCCTGCCCGTCTTTTTATCATACACATTGAGCCCCCCGGAAAAGGTGCCTATCCAGAGCCTTCCTTCCTTATCCTTATACAGGGAATGGATATTGTGGTAGGTCAGCGGTTCCTGGCCGTCCTGAAACGGATAATGCCGGAATGTCCCGGTTCCGGAGTCAAAATAGTTCAATCCCCCGTCCTCGGTACCGATCCAGAATTTTCCGGGAGCGTCTTCCAGGAAGCAACTTACAGCTCCTCCGTTCAGCGTCATGCCGTCTTCTGTGGGAAAATGATTTTCCATATCGAGATCATTCTTCTCGATATAGCTGATACCCCCGAAATAGGTTCCCAGCCATATTCCTCCCCCCTTATCGCGGAATATGGAATAAATGGAGTTACCCCCGATGCCTGTCGACGTATTTGCCTTATGGGTGTAGTACCGGACCTTTTCCGAAGTGAGGTCCATCACATTGAGCCCTCTCTCGGTCCCTATATACAAAGTATTCGGGCCGGTCTGATAAACAGATCGTACGATATTGTCATTTATACTGCCGGGCTTGTCTTTTGAATACACCTTAAAGGTCCGGGACCGGGGTTGCCACAAACACAAACCTCCTCCCAGGGTCCCTGCCCATATTCTTTCCGAGCGGTCCTGGTATATGGTAAGTATGAAATCACTGGACAAGCCCGTGTTTTTTTCACAATAATGTTTGACATAGCCCTGCTTTACATCTAAAAAATTTATTCCCGATCCGAATGTGGCCATCCAGACATTGCCGTCGTTATCGATAGCCAGTTTTCTTATTTCATTGGAAGACAGGCTGAGCGCATCCTTTGTTCCGGCATGGTAATTAGCCAGGTCCCCGTTTCCGGGATCATACCTGAACACCCCCATCTGCTGGGTGGCTATCCAGATACTTCCGTCGCGGGCCTTCTGAATATCGTAGATCAGGTATTTTTTCAAGGGGGCAAAGCGGGTAAAGGTATCGGTCTCCACGTCCAGTATGTATATCCCTTTGGTCGTACCGAGCCACAGAGTCTCGTTGTCATACCAGAACAAAGCGTGTATAAAATTACTCCCCAGGCTGTTTCCCTGTTTGTTTGAAAGCTGATACGATTTAAACTCGTACCCGTCAAAACGGCTCAGTCCGTTTTTGGTCCCGAACCACATATACCCCTTCGAATCCTGCCCTATGGACCATATCGTATTGGAAACAAGCCCTTCCTCTACGGTATAATTCCTGAAGGTAAGTTCCTGCTGCTGAGCGGGGCTCTTAAAAAAGATCCCGAACAACATACCACATAATACTGCTATCTTTACTTGCCTGAACACGTATTCCTATTAACTCCTTTTGTTTATTGTTTATTCCGGCGCATCCCGGCCCTGGCTTCCGTCAGCATTCCTTCATCCCCCTGCTGCCCCATAAAAGCCTGTAATTCCCGGTCCATTTTACGGATCACATCTTCGTACTCCGGCAAGGGAGCCAGGTTGTTTAATTGGTAAGGGTCTTTCCTGACGTCATACAACTCCTTTTCCGGTCTATGGCTGTACGCCTCTGCCCTCTCCCGGTCCTTTTTCTTCCAGCTGGTCACTACCCCCTGCCTGGTCTCTATATTGGTAAATGTTTCCGAAGCATTGAGGTTGTGTATATAAAGATACTCTTTGTTCCGTACCGAACGCACCGGGTAATTGTCGCTACCGTTGATGATCCCCCTGGTGGTATGCACTCCATACACATAATCGCGAAACGCGTTTTCTCCGTCAAAAAGGACGTTCCGGAAACTTTTCCCATCAAAACCGGTTTCCCCGTTCACGGCCTTATTGCCCGTATTAACGGTATCGGGGTCTACCCCCGCCAGGTCCAGTAATGTAGGTACGACATCTACATATTGCGTCAATGCACTGTTCCGGCTTCCGGGACTGATACGTCCCGGCCAGTTTATGATAAATGCCGTTTTAAGCCCCTGGTCATAACAGGTCCATTTTGCAAACGGGAATTGCGCCCCCTGTTCACTGGTAAATACGATAATGGTATTGTCTTTCCCGGACGACTGCCTTACCATGTCCACACACTGCCCTACCAGGCTGTCGAGATAGGTAACCTCGGCATAGTATTTCGACAGGGCCTGCCGCGTTTCCGGGGTATCCACCAGGTATCCGGGCACCTCTATGCCTTCAGGAGGATAAGCGTCTGCATTTCCCCTTACCCAGGGAACATGCGGCTGATTACTGGCTACGACAAGAAAATACGGTTTACCGCCCTTCTCCATATACTCCCGGGCCTTCTGCAGGTCTATCCCCCTGCCTTTCCCGTTATCCCAGTTCTGTCCGCCCAGAAAGGTAAAGGGGAAAGAGGCTTTATTGCCGAAATCCCTCTTTCCTGTTATTGCGGTCCGGTACCCGGCATCCTGCATATAATGCGCCACACTTCGTGTTCCTTCGTATACGTGACTGTGATTGGGATAGGCCCCGTTCCTCACCGGGTAAAGCCCCGTAAGGATCTGCTGCCGCGTGGGGGAACACATGGCCGTAGAGGTAAACATATTGTCAAAACACATCCCGTTATCGGCCAGTTCCTGTATATGCGGGGTGTGCACCCGGGTATTGCCGTAAGCACTTACATCCCCGTAACCAAGGTCATCGCCCAGGATAAGGACAATATTGGGACGTCCCGGTCCCGCAATGTCGGCATTCCGGTCTTTCTTTTTACTTTGTGTTCCGTTACAGGACAAAAACAGGAAAGGGATCAATCCCGTAAATACGGTCTTTATAAACCGCAATATGTATGTATGCAAACCTTCTCCTTTCATTGCTTTAATCTGAGAATTCCATCGTGAAAAACCCCGTCTTTTACATGGAGACCAAGATCGAGTAGACGGGAGATCAACGGGGCTATATCCTGTATCCCCATCTCAAAGTCAATTTTCCTGTTCTGCCCTGCCACACCCGGGCCACTTATGATAAAGCCGGTTTGTATTTCCTTGAAATCCGGGTAAAAACCGTGGGCAGCGACCGGTTTGCGGTCTTTAACGATCTTTCCCTTGAGCCCCGAATTCGCCACGTATCCTTTTTTCATTCCCAATGCCAGTGCTGCATCCGGGTCAGCTCCTATCTTATTCAGGTCATCCCGGCTATAGACCGTGAATAATTGTCTTTGCGCGTCGGGCAGGGTACCGAGTATTTTTTCAACCTGTTTTGCATAACGGTCTTCCTTTACATACAAAAAGGCTGCACCTCCCGCCGTAGCAAACCTCGCTTTCCAGGAATCCGCCGAAATAAGTCCGGCCTTCTTGAGCAGAATATTCGGAGAGAACACCTTGTCGACATCTACGTGCCCGTGGTCACCGGTTACAATAATATCGGTACGATCGTAGAGGTCTGTCTCCTTTAGTACCGCGATCAACTTTTCTATCTGGTTGTCTACATTGCGAACGGCCTCTTTTACATATATATTATCCCTCCCGTGTACATGCTGTACATGATCTACATTGATAAAGTGTACGGCCATAAGTACGGGATGATGGTTTTTAATAATATACCGTGCCATTTCGCCTATGGTCTGATCCACATTTTCATGCCTGAACTGCTCTCCGGAGGTCACGACCCCGGCAGACCGCATCCGGGGCATCAGGTCTGCGGGGGTCACTACGGGGGTGGTCACCGTAAGCTGGTCTCCCTTTTCATTTCCGTAAGGTCTCCTGACCGGAAAATTATACGTAATGGGAGCCCCCACGGTAACCGGCCACATCACCGCCCCGGTGGTCAGTCCCTTTTCTTCGGCGGCATCCCAGAGGGTCCTGGTCCGGATACGTTCGTATTCCCAGTTCCAGTGACTATCCTTCGAAGTACGGGGCACATTATAAAAAATACCGTGTTTGTCCGGAAATGCACCGGACACTATGGAAGTATGGGAAGGATAGGTTACCGAAGGAAAAACACTGTTGATCCCGTCGGCATAAACCCCGGTTTTCATCAGCGACTTCAGGGTTGGGGTATCCCACTCTTCCCCGAGATAAAAATCCGGCCTTAAGCCGTCGATACTTATCAGTAACACATGACGATCGTGCTGTGCGAACATCATTTGACAGCTGACGATTGTCATTAAAAGTATTGTTATTCGTTTCATCACCATTAATAAGTTAATAAACAGGTTCAATTTCTATATCGTCTATCCACACCGTGGTATCGCGCTTCAGGTCTCCCAGGTAAAGGACCAGCCTGTAATCCCCGGTTTCCGGGATTGCCGGAACAGTCATGGACCTCATCCCTACCTCCGGAGTAACCGCAATCTCCCTACCTGCAATTTCAGTATTCTCTCCCTTCAGTTTTTCCAGCTTCAGAAGAAATGCCGTCCCGGTATTTCCCTTACATTTAAGCTTTATGGCTAACCGCTCTCCTGCCCGGGCGGGAAACCTCCAGCTCATGGACAGGTCCGAAAAGCTTTTCCCGGGAACATCCATATGTATTTTTGCAGCTCTTTCCCCGCTTATCTGCCCGCTGTGGTCGGTGGTTATCCGGGCACGTACACTTTTCTGCTTTCTGATCTTCCAGTCGCCGAGATTGGCGTCGAACCCCCCGTTGATCATGCGGCGGTAGGTTTTCATCCTGTCGTTATACGTATGGGTATTCAACGGAAAAACATTGATCTCCTCGCCCCATGCCTGCCAGCTTTTATACATTTGTTCCAGCCTTTCCGGGTACCTGGACGACAGGTCCCGTGTTTCTGCAGGATCGGCCTCAAGGTCATAGAGCCTTAATGCGGATTTGCTGAATTTATGGTCCGATGCAGTCTTTGCTACCATTTTCCACCTGCCGTCGCGCAGGGCTATATTGGCTTCGTGCTCCCAGAATATTTTGCCCCGTGGCCTGCTTTTCCCCTCAATATTGGGCAACAGGCTTTTTCCCTGCATGGGAGTGATCCTTTTTCCCTTATACACTTCCGGGTATTTTGCCCCGGCTACATCAACGCATGTAGCCATCACATCGATAATATGGCCGTAATCTTTTGCAAAGGAATTGTTCAGCCTGCCGTCCGTTTTCTGCGGCCAATGCACGATAAACGGAGTCGCTATCCCTCCTTCATAGGTATAGTGCTTATACTCCTTAAAGGGTGTACTGCTCACATTGGCCCAGTGGATCCTGTAACTTTCGAAGGTATCGGCCGTACCGTCCGCGCTCTTGCTTTTTCCGCTGCTTATATACTCCGCACAGGCCCCGTTATCACTCAGAAAAAGAATCAGCGTATTATCCAGGGCCCCGTTTTCCTTCAGCGCTTTGACAATCCGCCCTATCCCCTGGTCCATAATATCTATCTGGGCTGCATAAATGGCCATGCGCATGGCCATTTCCTCCCTGGTGCTTTCGGGTTCGTCATCCCATGCGGGAACTCCGGGATCTCTCGGGTTCAGGGTAGCAGTACCGGGAAACAAACCGAGTTCCTTTTGTTTCTGAAACCTCAGCTTCCTTATGCTGTCCCAGCCTGCCGTATATACATCCCGGTATTTACCTATCTCCTTTTCTGGGGCATGCAGCGGCCAGTGGGGTGCAGTATAGGCCACATACATAAAAAAAGGGGTGTCTTTCCCGGTTTTGAAGTGATCTTTCAAATAGACTACCGAGGTATCACTAATGGCATCGGTCAGATAAAAACCGTCCGGTGCCTTATATCTCGTATTATTGCTGTATATGACAGGAGTAAAATAATTTGCCCCTCCCGGGACAATACCGAAATAACGGTCAAAGCCCCGCTGCCTGGGCCAGTTGTCCTTAACCCCTCCCCTGGTCTTACGATCGTTGGTCAGGTGCCATTTACCTGACATATATGTTTTATAGCCCGCCGTTTTTAATACTTCCGCAATGGTTACACTGGTATTGTTGAGGTCTCCCTGGTATTCGGGCGTCCCCATATCAGCTGCCGCCATCCATCCCATTCCGGCCTGGTGCGGATACAGCCCGGTCATCAATGCCGCCCGGGTAGGACAGCAACGGGCCGCATTGTAAAACTGCCTGTAGCGTATTCCGTTTGAGGCCAGCATGTCAATATTGGGAGTATCCACTTCGCCCCCGTAACAGCCCAGGTCTGAATACCCCATATCATCGGCCATGATCAAAATAATATTGGGACGTTTCTCCTGAGCTGCCAGACCATACACGGCCAACAGCAAAACAGTAAGTATCCCCCGTTTAAGACTTTTTATCATCCTGTTAGATAATTCATAGGTTAAATTGAAATTTCACAGATTTCCTCCCGCAACCTCATTCAGGGTTCATCCGCTCCGGTGTCAGTTCGGGCAGGTACATTCTCCATGTGATCAGTTTGCGTTTCAGCTTTTTAACTACGGAAGAATGTTCCTTGGCCACATTACGGGCTTCAAACCTGTCTTTGTCCATATCGTAGAGTTCCACATTATTCTTGTGGTAATCGACGAGCAGTTTCCATTTCCCGGAACGGATGGCAAGGTTGGGACTCTTGTAATCGCCGGGAGGATATCCGAAAGCATAATCATTCCTGCCGTATTCCCAGAACATGTCTTTTTTTCTCGGAGCGGACTCTCCCAGGAATACCGTATGCCGGTCTTCTCCGTCGCCCTGGTAATTGGCCGGGAGGTCCACCCCTGCCATAGCGGCCAGGCTGGGCAGCAGGTCTGTGGCATTAACGACGGAGGTGTCGTCGGTACGTCCTGCGGGTATATGACCGGGCCATTTGATGATAAACGGCATACGGATGCCCCCTTCATACAGAGATAACTTGGTGCCCCGCAACCCGGCAGAACGACTTCCCCTGAAGCTGGGCAGCGGACCATTGTCGCTGGTAAAGATCACTATGGTATTGTCTGCAATGCCCAATTGTTCCAACCCGTCCAGTAGGCGGCCCATTTGCCTGTCGTATTCTTCCAGCACCATCTTAAATGCCTTTTCTTCCCTCGGGTTCATCGGGAATTTTCCGGTATAGCGTTCCCCTACTTCAGGTACCCAGGGGGTGTGCATATCGTCCGGCCACAGGTTTATAAATGCCGGTTGCCCCTTATGCCTTTTCAGGAAATCCAGGGTTTTGTCTACAAAATACCTGGTCCTGTCCCATCGTTTTATACTGTCTTCAGGCGACCATATCCAGTCGGTAGCCGTGATTAGGGGGTCGGGGTCGGGACTTTCATAGGTGCTTACATGCTCGTCAAAGCCGTAACGTTCAAAGCCGGGAGCATCCGTCACATCGCGGCCCCCACCCATATGCCATTTGCCTATGTGGGCCGTGGCATAACCTGCATCTTTGAAAATGGCAGCCATGGAAGGTGCCTGTGTATTGAGATAATTGGCCTGCTCCGCTTCAAGATTACCTTTCCTTTCGTGCAGAAAAGTGGTGAAGTTCCAGCGGGCAGGGAACATTCCCGTCAGCATACCCGCACGGGAAGGGGAACAAATAGGGGAGGCACTGTAGTACTGCATGAATTTCGTGCCTTCCTTCGCCATCCTGTCGATATTCGGGGTTTTCATATAATCGCTGTGAAAACAACTGATGTCCCCGTACCCCATATCGTCGGTGAGAATAATAATGATGTTCGGTTGCTGCTGGGCCGTAACGGTATGGAAGGCCGGCAGGAATAGCATAAATAATACGGCGTGTTTCAGTGCGGATATTCCCTGGTGAGGCTTTTTCATCGAATATTTTTTTATAATTTACAATTTAAGTTTTCTTCGTTAATTTCCGGTGTTACCACTCCTCGAAATACAGGTCTTTTTCCGGGGGCTGCCGTAAAACAAGGGTATCAGACACCCGGTATGTTCTCGAATCCCGGGTAAAACCGTAGTCGAGGTAAAACTCCCTTTTTTCGCTATCATAAGTTCCCGACTGTTCCGTGATCTCCAGGTTTTCACTCCCCGGGGCAATGGTCACCACATTACTGCTTTCGTCTACATCCAGGACCAGGCTTCCGTCTGCAAACGCCCCTGCACCCGGTGTTGAAATGGTAGCGGCCCCGAGGGTCGAAACATTCCAGGTTTCATGATCGATCAGGTCCCTGGTGGAATATATGGTGTCTTCTACAACATTTCCATCCTGGTCTGTTTCGGTTTGAATGCCCTTGTGATAATAGGTGCCATCGTACCGGCTGATATACCTGACCACCAATATGGTGTAGTCTCTCCCTCCGAGAATGGAATCTGTCGAGGTACCGGTGATCCGCAGGGGAATGGCATAGGTATTTTCCCTTGACAGCTCGTCCGAGGTAAAGGCCTCCCTGTTCAGGGTCACGGTAATGTCGCCTATAAACTCCCCTTTGGGTACCTGCATCCTGCTTTCATCGGAAAGGGAATAGTATGCCTCCGGCATCAGTATAAAATCATTTCCTTCCAGCAATGTTTCGTCTTCCAGCAAGGTCGGATCTGTTACAAAATCTGCATATTCGTCAGCAGCATTACTTCTCTTGCCCCCGAGGGCCACTCCGACGTTAAATTTCATCTCATCGTATGCAACGATGGTCCGCAATGGTTTCTGGGTGGCAAAATAAACTGCCGAAAATTCATAGTCTTCAATGTATTCATCATATTTCTCACACGACAGGCATATGCCCAAAACTCCTACTATCAGTAAAACCCTTGTTTTCATGTTTAGTTTTTTAGTTTGTAGTTCTTAGTTGTTAGTCTGTAATTACTTCGAGCTTCCGACTCCGGACTTCCGACCATTTTGCCGTTTGCGAACTAACGATCTGTTTGTTTTGTTATACTACCAACCCAGGTTATTCACCAGGTTACTCTTTACCTGCTCGTTGTAGGGCAAGGGCAAATAATAATCCTTTATATCATAAAAGCCCCTTTGTTCGACTTCAAATGTTTCATAGGTTAAAGAACCGTTTCCCGCTTTTACGATCCTGACCCCCTTTACGCCCTGGTCCAAAGGTAGCAACCAGCGCCTCATATCAAAAAAACGATGGTTTTCAAAGGCCAGTTCCAGTCTTCTTTCATTCTGAATGAGCTTGCGGAAGGCGTCCCTGCCCATCGCAGCCACTTCTGCGGCATAAGAATCATCGGTTATACCTGCATTGCCCCTTATGGTATTGATCGCATCCAGGGCAGACCGGTCCGTACCCGGCCCTATCGCGGTGGGGCCCCATGCCTCATTGGCCGCCTCGGCAAAATTCAGGAGCACCTCCGTTTTCCGGATCAATGCGTGATAGTGATGGGTATTTGTCGGGTTTTCAACATTCAACAAATCCTGAAGGGCCAGCCATTTTCTTAAATAATACCCGGTCCGCGTAGCGTTGACATTCACTGACCTGGTGTCCTTCCCTCCTTCGTAAGTTTCTAAGGGAGTGCCTAAAAACTCACGTCCGTTGTACATAATATTCAGGTAAAACCGGGGGTCCCTGTGCTCATAAGGGTTCCCGGGGTCGTAGTCCGACCTGGGATCGTCGATAGGGTACCCGTTTTCCGCCGGGAAGGCATCGACAAGGTCCTGTGACGGACTGGTATCTCCGTTCCCGAAATTCAAAGGCGGGAAATTCTGGTTTTCCAGCGTCCGGTCGTTGTGATATTTACGCCATATGAATTCTTCCGGGGTATTGTTGCTGTTAAAATCACCTTCTTTCAGCCCGGGCACACCGCCGATAAGGTCGAGGGCCGCTTGCGCCGCCTGTGCGGCACGCACCCATCCGGCTTCATAGGTGGCTTCGTCCAGCACGGTAAAATCGCCCATCCCGGCTATACCGGTGATATCATCGTTCTGATAGGCCGGGCTGGCCGCATACAACAGTACCCTCGATTTTAATGCCAGGGCCACCTGGTCGTCTGCCCGCCCGAGATTGGTACTTCCCGTTACCGAATTGGAACCGGTGTACCGTACCGGCAGATACACCACGGCCGTGTCTATATCGGCAACGATCTGTTGTATGCATTCTGCATAGGTATTCCTGGAAATCCCTTCCACATTGTTGAGTTCTTCCTCCGTAGGTGTGCGGGTTACAATGGGATATCCCAGTGCGGTACCGTTATTCGACTTACCACCGTATTCCTGCAATAACCGGAAGCCCCACCATGCCCTCAGGAAAAAAGATTCCCCTTTTAGCCGCGCACGGTATTCGGCATTGGTTTCGTCGTCCGTAAGACTATAGATGATCTTCTCATCCAGGCCGTTCTCGAGAAAGAGATGAATGTTCCTGAACTGGTCGTATGCCTGGCTCCAGTGCCCTACGGGATTGTTGGCCGGCCTGATCCCTCCCGTCGAAACTTCATAAATATCCGAACCGAAATCATTGGTCACCGCATTGTCTGTTGCCACATCCAGAAAATTACTGCTGTAACTGCTAAAACGGGTGGGTATATTGGCATAGGCATTCAGCAGTACGCCTTCGGCATAATCCGGGTAGCTCCAGGTAGCATCATCTTCAAAAGTATTTTCCACCTGCGGGTCCAGGCTGCACGAGACGACTGCCAGCAAAAGGAATCCCGGCAGATATAAACAAGTATTTTTGATCTTCATGCTCATCATTTTTAATCTGTTAAAAGTTAATGGTCACCCCTCCCGTAACCGTCCTGAATACGGGATAATTATCAACCCCCGCATTAATCACTTCCGGATCGAGATCCTTGTTTTCCGAAAGCACAAAAAGGTTGGTTCCCCTGATATGGAATTCATAGGATTTAGCCACTTTTGAGGCCGACAGGGTATAGCTGAGCTCTACATTTTTCAGCCTGAAGAAAGACGCATCCTGTAACCAGTAGGTAGAATTCCTGAAATCATTTATTCCGTTTGTAGTAGTCAGGGCAGGATAAGTCCCGCCGGGATTACTGACCGGGTGATACCGGTCCCGTACCACGGTGGAATACTTCCCTTCACCGTAATTCCAGTAGTAGCTGTTGTTCAGCCAGTTGTCCGCACCCAGCTCGGCAGTGCCCAGTACAAACAGGGAAAACCGCTTATAGTCCAGTTTCAGGTTGACCCCCAGGCTGGTCCTCGGAAAACTGTTGCCAATAGCTTTTCTGTCCATATTATCGACAACATGGTCGCCATTGAGGTCCTTATAGGCAATATTCCCTATTCCATACGGCCCGAAGGCCTGGACCGGGTGGTTGTCTGCCTGCGGCTGACCGGTAAAAAGCCCTTCGGCAACAAAACCGTACATGGTATCTGAAGGCCGTCCGGTATTCCGAATAAAATCCTGATTTTCGGGATAGGTGATCTCATTGGTCCTCAACACCTTGTTTTTTGAAAAGATCATTAATCCGCCTACCTGGTAATTCCAGTCGCCGATGGCATCGCTCCAGTTCACTTCGGCTTCGAAGCCCCTGTTGATGTTCTCTCCCCGGTTTATTAACGGAAAAAGTCCGCCTGCCGTTACGGAATAGTTACTGGAAGGCGACTGGAGCATATCGTAACGGTACTCATTGAAGTAATTCAGTTCAAACCGCAACCTGTTGTTCAGCATCAGCCCTTCCAGCCCTACATTGATCTCCCGCGACTTTTCCCAGTCCAGGTCCGGGTTTCCCGTCAGTTGAAGCCGGGTACGGGAGAAGGAAGTATTGTTCCTTTCATTGAACTGAACACTTCCGTCGGTATTCCATCGGTTCTCATACTGGTAATAATCCATCGCCCGGTCGTACCCCAGTATCCCGAAACTTCCTTTCAATTTTAAAAAGTCCAGGAACCCCGCCCCTGACATAAAACCTTCTTCCGAAAGTACCCAGGCGGCCCCGACGGCAGGAAACAGCTTATAACGGTTCCCTGAAGGCATTTTGTCACTCCCCATATAAGCCAGGGAAGCTTCGGCATACCACCTGTCATTAAACCCGTAGTTGAGGCGTAATACGGTATTGGTAAAACGCAGGTCCTGTATCCAGTTATCGTGGTCCTTGTTGTAATATATATGGCTGATGCCGGCTTTTATATCATGGGCCCCGAACCTGTTTTCATAAGAAACAGTGGTATAAAAGCCGTTATTGTTAATATAGTTCTGGTTCTGCCGCCGCTGGTTATCTTCAATAACCCGCCGCCTGAGCGGATAATACCTCACCGATGCACCTTCTTCCGTATCAGACCATCGTGAGGCATAAGTAACGGCTGTTTCAGACTTTCCGTTCTGGAAATACTGGAGATTGTCGGTCGTGTAGTATACGCTGGCCGAAAGTCCGTCCAGCAGGATATCACCAAAATCAAAATCGATCCCGAGATTGGCCTGCCCGTAGAACAGTTGCGATTCGCTGAAGCCCCCGTACAGCAGGTCGGCATACAGGCTGTTGGGCCTGTAAAAACTTCCGCCCATCGGGGGAAAATCGGCATCGGTATTGCGCAGGGCTTCATCGGTAAGCAAAAACGGGTATTCGTTGGGCCTGTGGGACGAAAGTACCGACATGACCTGTGAATTATTCCGGGAAGGCCAGCTTTGGGTTTCCACATAACCGCTGGCGCCGAGATTTACACTCATGAAATCGTTGATGTCAAAATCCAGGTTACCCCGCAGGTTAATCCTGTCCCGCACCGGCTTATCTCCTATTTTTTCTATACCGTTCCCTCCCGTATATGCCAGTACCAGGGCATACTGGCTTTTATCGTTCCCGCCGGAATACTCAACGGTGGCCTTTCTGAAAGCCGCCGCTTCTTCCAGGAAATAATCGTGGTAACCGGCGTTGGGATAACGCTGGTCATTGGGCCCGGTACTGTTGCGATACCCTTCCAGGTCCTGTTCTGAATAAAAAAGGGACAACCCGTCGTTTGCCCTTGCCTCATTATACAACCCTGCATATTCATAGCTGTCCAGGTATCCGGGTAGGCGGGTGACAAAAGAAGCACCGTATTCCGCACTTACTTTCAGCACCCTGGTATTGGGTTTTCCCCGTTTTGTAGTGATCAGCACCACCCCGTTTGCAGCACGGGGGCCATATAATATCTTACTGGTAGCGTCTTTCAGCACTTTTACACTCTCCACTTCCTGTGCCGCCAGATAGTCGATAGAACGCTCTATACCGTCTACAATGGTAATGATCCCGTCAGAACCTCCACGTGCCAGTCCCCGCACATACAGGGTCGCCGAATTGTTCCCCAGGCCGTTCACGCTTTGCCGCACCTGCAGGCCCATGATACGCCCCTGGAGCGCATTTGAAAAACTGAGGTCGGGGTAAGACTCCAGGTCGGCCCCCTCAATACCGCTTACTGCCCCTGTCAGGGCCCTTTGGGAAATTTGTTGTCCCAGGGGCAGATCGACAGCATCCTTTGCCGAAGCCAACAGCAGGGTCCTGGCCAGTACTATTTCTTCAGTGACTTCCCCGAGTTCAACCCATTGACTTTGATATCCCCCGGCTTCGACAAGTAACTTTCCCTCTGATGCCGTCTTCAGGGAAAATTTTCCCTTTTCATCACTGGCTATCCTGAGCATACCTTCCCCGAGGGTAATGGTAGCACGGGGTATGGCAGTACCGGTTTCATCGACAATACGGGAAGTTACGGTTATTTTTTCCCGCTTCTTCTTTTTCTTTTTTTGTGCCTGCAAAGTAACGGGAAGGCACAAAACCAGTATGAAGGCCAAAAAATGTATATAGGTTCTGTTATTCATTTTCTTTAAGTATTGCTGATTAATTACCATCCTGGATTCTGCTGAAAATTATACAGGTTATCCACATCGTCATTTGCCACGGGATACCAGTAATGCTTGCGTTCGAATACCCTTTGCTCAGTGGTCAGGGGTATTACCTCATACCGAAAATCCACTTTGGGCTGTCCGGAATTTTCAGGATAGGCACGCACGCCCCTCAGAGGCCGGCTGAAAATATCTTCGGCGATCATCCACCGCCTTATATCATTCCACCGGTGCGGGTGTTCGAACATAAGTTCTACAGCGCGCTCATTGCGTATCCGCTCCCGGAACGCTTCTTTTGTCCCTGTAAATTCGGCATGCACCTCCGGCATATTCACACGGTTCCTGATCACATTGATCGCATCTACGGCAGTCATTCCGTACCCTTCAGGGTCGCTATCGGGCCCGTAAGCCTCGTTCATGGCTTCTGCATAATCCAGGTAAAGTTGTGATACCCTGATGTATACCATGTTATAATTGTACTTGTTATAATCCTGGGTATACCCGTTGGCTTCGGGCCAGTTAAACTTCTTGTTGGCATAGCCCGTGATCATCCGGGTAGAGGTCAGGTTGACATTTAAAGCTTGTGTATAATCTCTTCCGCCTACGTAGGTTTCCAGGTATAACGGCTTATTCCCCGCATTCACGCCCCATTGTTCGCCGGGCACAAAAATGTCGTTGCCGAACCTGGGGTCCCTATTTTCGTAGGGGTGCTGCGGGTCATACATGGAATTGGGATGTGTGATGGGATATCCGTCGGTAGTTTCGAACCTGTCGACAATATCCTGGGTAGGATTGGAAAAATTCATGGCGGAAGCCCCCTGCCCCCCGTCGTTATTGATCCGCCGCGGAATATATAACGACCTTTTGTCCCTGGCATCTCTCCTTCCCACATTGGCATTAAACCAGAGGGCCTCGTCACAGCCAAAAGCATCGTAATAGAAAATAAACTCGTATTCATCACCTCCCATCAGGCGATAGTGATGCCCTCCCGTACCGTTCTGCACATAGCTTATGGCCTCGTGGGCATAGGCCGCGGCGCGTTCGCTCCATTCGGTATCATATCCCGTATTCTCGATGGAGTTCAGGTCGTTTTTCATCAGGGGGCTGGAGGCATACAGGGCTACCATCGACTTTAACCCGAGGGCAGATCCTTTCGTAGCCCTGCCGTATTCCACATCATCCCAGGTATCGGGAAGCAATGCTATGGCCTTGTCCAGGTCGCTGATCAGCCATTCCGAAGATTCCCGGTAGGTCAGCCTGGAAAAATCAAGGTCTTCAGAGGGGGTATAGACCCTGTCAAAAACGGGCATGCCTCCCCATCGCTGTATGATCTGGAAATACCACCATCCCCTGAGAAAGTATGCCTGCCCCAATAGACCGTCAAGGTCCTCCTGGCTGACATCGGGGATACTTTCGGCACTGGCAATAATCCTGTTTACGATCCGCAGTCCTGCAAAGGCCCTTCCGAGAATGGGCGCCCTGATCCCGCAACATCCGTCCCACCCTATTTCCCCTTTTCCGGCAAAACCGAACCATTGTCCGTCTCCAAAAGATAAAATGGGCTGTTCATCAATAATCATGGCGGTTTCATCAGAAAGCGAAGTCCAGTTCATGTTGAGCACCCCCTGGGAATCCCAGTCGTGGAAATCTTCAAGCATGTTGTAATTCTGGTCCAGAAACCCCCGGGCCGATTCAAACTTGGCAAAGACATCATCCTCGGTAAGCCCGAGATCGGGCGATTTATCCAGGTATTTTTCGCAACCTGCCAGCCCGGTCAATACTATAGCAACGATGAGTAATTTATAATTCATATCGTTATATTTTTAGAATGAAAGACGTAAACCTATATTATACCTCTTGACTACGGGATAAGTACTTCCGCCAAAAGCTTCGGGATCTGTCCGGATATCATTTTTCACCCAGGTCCACAGGTTATTGCCGTTGGCATACAACTGCAGCTTATCGATATTAAAACTTTTGACCGCCGCCTTTATGGTATATGACAATTCCAGGTTTTTCAGCCTCAGGTAGTCACCGTCTACGTACTGATAGGTGCTGGCTGTCGCATTATGCCCTACATTGTCTCCAATATGCAGGGAAGGCTTTCCCGCGGTGTCTGCGGTTTCCGGTGTCCATCTCGAAGCTACATCGGGATGTGCCAGCAGGTCGCCCCGCTGGTAATCCCATAAAAAGGCATGGCCAATGGTCCGTCCGATATCCGAAACGCCATAAAAAAGGGCATTCAGGCTCAGGTTTTTATATTGTACCCCGAAATTAAACCCGTAGGTCATCTTGGGATAAAGCTGATTTTCCATGGCTACATTGTCCTGGTTGTCCACAATCCCGTCCGCATTATAATCCACATACATCAGGTCTCCCGGAACAAGCTGTCCGCGCGAAGCCCCTACACTGGGTGCCGCATAATTGTAAATATCGTCTAATGAACCGTAATACCCGGAATTGATAAGCCGGGGGGCCTGGCGGTCCCAGCGTATGGGTTTACCGGCATCTTTCAGGTAATCATCCCTCAGGCGCGGGTCGTCGTAAAAAACGATCCGGGTATCCAGCTGGGTAATATTGCCCCCTATCCTATAGCTGAAATCCTCACCTATATTATCCCGCCAGTTCAGGGCAAATTCATAGCCCTGGTTTTTTGCTTCTCCCAGGTTACTGCTGGGCACCGAGTTTCCGAACCATACGGGGATGGTCCTTCGGCGCATCAATATTCCCGTACGCTCTTCATTATAGAAGTCCAGCGTGGCAGAAAGCCTCTTGTCCAGTACCTCGAGCTCTATCCCCAGGTTGCGTTTAAGGCTGGTTTCCCAGGTAGCATTGGGGTCTGCCGCATCACCCTCCTGGTATAAGGGCCCGTAATTCGTTCTCGAATCATACCCGAGGGGTATATTTCCCCCGCTGGTATACAACTGCGTATAACCGAACCTGACCGCATCGCGGTCGCTCCCCTGCTCTCCCTGTGAATAACGCACCTTCAACAGATCGAAGACATCGCCGGTAAGCTTTTTAAAGAAAGATTCTTTTGACAGGACCCAGCCCACGGCAAACGAAGGAAAAAAGCCATACCGCTTACCGGGGGCAAATTTTTCAGATCCGGAATAGGCGCCGTTGACCTCCATCAGGTATTTATTGGCATACGAATAGGTAAACCTCCCTACCCAGTCTTCCCTGTAACTGGGAAAATCGAACTGAACGGAAGCCCCGGTGTTCACCGAAGTCTGCCGGTTCATCAAAGCCAGGGCAGTAATGGCATGCTTCCCGAACTTGCGCTGGTAATTTGCAGAAAACTGATAGAAAAGCTGTCGCCTGTACCTCCTGAACTCGTCATAACTGGATTGTATGGGTTTCCCGCCCTGGTAATCCGCATTGGGCCACCGGATCTCGGAAAGCAGCGGATATTCTATACTGCCATCTGCGTTTACGATGGGATTGGTGATGTCGTAATCCCTGTAGTAACGGACTTCAGACCCGAGGCTGGCATTGGGATTATCGGAACGATCCCTCCTTTTTTCAGAATAATATCCGGACAATGACGTCAGGGATATTTTTCCCTCAACCGATAGTCCTTCGGTAATAAAGTCCAGTTTCTGGTGGATACGGGCATCGTAAAAACCTTCGTAATCCTTGTGTATTTCCTGCCCTCCTTCATTGAGGATCACGACATAATTCTGCCCTCCCGAAGGCGAATCCCCCCATTCCCCGTCCGGATACCGCAACGGAAAAGTATTGGTCGGGAGCGTGCGCATCCTGCTGAATATGGACCCGTCATCAGGCCCGAAGACCGGCTGAAACCTCTTTCTGAAGTTTCCGGCAAAATTTACGGAGAACAGGGTGGTTCTGGTAATATCGAAGTCCAGGTTAAAGCGCCAGTTGTAGCGTTTGAAACCGAAGTCGGGTTCAAAATCGGAATTTTTGCCAAAATCGGTATTGAATATATCCCCGTCACTTACATACCCCAGGGAACCGAAATATCTCATACTCTCTGTTCCGCCACTGACATTGAGGTTGTACTGCTGCTGGAAACCGTGATCTTTCAGGATCACATCCCACCAGTCTATCTGGGGGAAATAAGGATTGTACGGGCCGGCCTGCCCCATGTTTTCCTCCCATGCCCTGATCTCCGATTCCGGGATCAGGTTATCCCAAAGCCTGTCGTTTGCAGCCGCTTCATTATACAGCCGCATGGTCGTAATAAAATCGGCATTCTGCTGCACCTTGGTAGGCTTCTTAAATCCAAAATTCGATGAGAAATTGAATTTCGGATCTCCTGTCCTCCCTCTTTTTGTGGTAATCATAATCACTCCGTTGGCACCACGTACGCCGTATACCGCAGTGGCCGAGGCATCTTTTAAAACGGAAATGGTCTCGATCTCACTGGGGTCTATCATATTAAAATCCCTTTCGATCCCGTCTACAATAACCAGGGGGTAGGTATAACCGGAAGTGGTTCCCACTCCCCTGATCATGATATCGTGTGCCCCCTTACCCGGAAGCCCGTCACTGTTGATTACCGTTAAGCCCGGCATCAGCCCCTGAAGGGCTTCGGAAACATTGGTGGTAGCTCCTGTCTTTAAGACCTCCTCCCCGTCTATCTGGGAAATCGCCGCAACTACACTTTCTTTCTTTTGTTTCCCGTATCCTACAACGACGACCTCATCGAGGTTGGATACATCCAGTTCCATGGAGATCTCCAGAAATCCGGATTCCGCAGACAGGTTTTCCACAGTCTGGCCCCTGTACCCCATAAAGCTGATCAATAAGGCTGCCCCGTCATTTACAGAGATGGAAAATTTCCCGTCAAAATCAGTGAAGACACCATTAGTAGTCCCTTCTTCCACTATGGTAACCCCGATCATGGGAACGCCCATTTCGTCTTTAACAATACCGTTCACGGTTACCTTCTCCTGCGGAAACATTTTAAGACTGCCCGCATATCCGTTTATCATAAAAACATTATACAGGAGTAAAACGGAAAATATTGCCTGTCTGGATAAAAAATGCCGCCCCAGGCCGGACGGTAAAATACACTCCGGTATTTTTAAATAAGTAAAGTTTTTATTCATAATTAAAAAGCTGTGGTTTCTGGTTTATTTCCCGGTGGTTAATCAGTACTATCAATAAGGTTTTTCATTAAGCTCATGTTTTATAAAGTGGAACAACGAAACAAACTTATCAACGAAAGGAGTGTTTTATTGTAAAAAATGTATTTTATGCTGTAAAAAATGTAAATACCATTAAAGAAATCATTGTTGATAAGTTTATTAGAATACAGGTACTCAGGTCAGGAAGCATACAGGGCCGGGGGGCGTTCTCTGGTTGCAAGTTGCAGTTTCCAGGTTGGAGCGGGCCGGGACTTCGATACACTCCCGACAAGTCGGGAGCACTCAGCCACCTCAGGGGCGTCAAATTCGAACTTCCAACTCCATACCTGCCGGCATGGAAGTTTGATCGCTGTATTCTTTAATGATTCCACGGGACAAACTTAGGAGATTCTTTTATAACCATATAATTCCTATAGAATAAATATGATAGTATATTACAGAAAAATTGTTTGAAATAAAACACTTCTACGGGGCTACGGCTTTACGTAGAGCCCCATGACTTCACTGTTCATTGTAATGGCTCATTATTGGCGAAGGTTCCGGGCAATCATCCCGAACTCACTGAGGCCCGGAACTGTTGCGGGGTCATCAGCTCCAGCTTTTTGAACTGCCGGTTGAAGTAGCTCGTATTGTTGAAACCCGATTTAAAGGCGATCTCCGACATGCGGAGTTCCCGGGATTCCCTGATCAGTTTTTTGGAGAACCTGATCTTTTGGGCATTGATATAATCTATGGGAGAAACTCCCAGGGTATTCTTAAACTTCTTGTGAAAATGCGATACGCTCATACACGCTTTCCCTGCGAGCAAGTCTACGGTAATATCCTTGTCCGTAAGGTGTTTCCTGATATACCTGATCACCATCCCGATACGGGTATCACTGAACACTTCCTGCGTATCGTTCAGCAGCAGGGTTTTGGCACGTGTCTGTAACAGCCTCACGATCAATTCCTGTATCATCAGGTCGAGCAGCAGGTCTCCCGAATGACGGGTATGGGTAAAGGTATAGACCAGGCGTTTGACCAGGTGGTTCACATCGGCATTGTGGATCAGGTGAGAGGCAGACCCGTCTTCCAGCCTCCAGTTACTGTTCTCGTTTTCTATGGCCACCTTGCGGTTGAACTTATCGGCCACCTCCTCTATTTTTTCCGGGGCTATTCCCAGTGTAAGGCATTGCGTAGGGGCATTCCTCCGGGCCAGGGGAAAATCGATCACCATTTCCTTACCGGCCGGCATCACTACCGATTCCCCTGGAAAGAACTCAAACGAAGGAATATCTTCTATATGCATTACTTTCTTTCCCGACAGCATACTGGCAATAACAGGAAAATCGAACTTCAGCGATACACTCTCCGCATACTCATGGGTTTCGTAAATGCTGAGTTCGGCATGATCGGCATTATAGGTCGTCTTATTCTCTACCAGCGTAGTTAGTTTACGATTCCTTCTGTGGTGTTCCAATAGCTCTTCCATGATCGATAATTAAAAAATCCTGCTTTTCACCTGCGAATAATAGAAATGTGCAATAAATTGATAAATATGTACTAAACCATTTCAATATCGTAAAATAACTTTATAGAAAGTAAAACTATAACATTTTTAACATCCCTGTTCCCCTGATACGGTTCGAAGATCACCGGGATAAACAGGGATGAATCATTGATCGTAAACCTGATAAATTAATTTTAAATCATGAGTTATTCCAAACCACAGTTCAAGGAAAAATACGGGAATTTTATAAACGGAAAATTTGTAGATCCCGTAGGGGGAGCGTATTTTGAAAACCGTTCTCCGGTAGACAACAGTCTCATTGCAAAATATCCCAGGTCGCAGAAGGAAGATGTTGAGGCCGCCCTCGATGCTGCCAATGCCGCCAAGGACAGCTGGGGCAATACCTCCGCGGCAGAGCGCTCCACCCTGCTGAACAAGGTCGCCGATATTATCGAGGCAAACCTGGAAGAATTCGCCCTCGTGGAAACCTGCGACAACGGGAAACCCATCCGGGAAACCCTGAATGCAGACATTCCCCTTTCGGTAGATCACTGGCATTATTTTGCAGCCTGTATCCGCGCTGAAGAAGGATCTGCCACCGAACTGGACGCCAATACCCTCTCCATGAACATTCGTGAACCCCTGGGAGTTGTAGCACAGATCATTCCGTGGAATTTCCCGCTGCTTATGCTGTCTTGGAAACTTCCCCCTGCATTGGCTGCCGGGAATTGTGTCGTTCTTAAACCCGCCGAGCAAACTCCTGCATCTGCGACCTTGCTCATGGAAAAAATAGCCGATGTGTTTCCTCCGGGAGTGGTTAATATAATTCATGGTTTTGGTCCGGAAGCCGGAAAACCACTGGCTTCCAGTGCAAAAGTAAACAAGGTAGCCTTTACCGGTGAAACCACTACAGGACAGCTTATTATGCAATATGCTTCCAAGAACCTGAACCCTGTAACCATGGAGCTCGGGGGTAAATCTCCCAATATTTTCTTCAACAGTGTCATGGATGCCGATGATGATTACCTGGACAAGGCCATTGAAGGGGCAGTACTCTTTGCTTTTAACCAGGGAGAGGTATGTACCTGCCCGTCGCGAATACTGGTACAGGATGGCATATATGATAAATTCATGGAACGGGTGGTTGCCAGGACCAATGCCATCGTACAGGCAAACCCCTACGATACCACTACTATGGTAGGTGCACAGGCTTCCAACGACCAGTTTGAAAAGATCAAATCATACCTGAACATAGGAAAGGAAGAAGGGGCTAAAGTATTATGCGGTGGTGAGGCCAACAAACTGGACGGAGACCTGGCCAACGGCTTTTATATAAAACCCACCATTCTGGAAGGCCATAACAAGATGCGCGTGTTCCAGGAAGAAATCTTCGGCCCGGTAGTCTGCGTCACCAGGTTCAGCGATGAGGCAGAGGCCGTTGAGATAGCCAACGATACGCTGTATGGCCTGGGTGCAGGTGTGTGGACCAGGGATGCCCACCAGTTATACCAGATCCCGAGAGCCATCAAGGCAGGTCGCGTATGGGTCAATTGCTATCATGCCTATCCGGCACACGCCCCTTTCGGAGGCTATAAAAAATCCGGATTCGGAAGAGAGAACCACCAGATGATGCTCAATTATTACCGCCAGACCAAAAACATGCTGATCTCTTACGATAAGAACAAACTGGGATTTTTTTAGAAGAAAGTATTGTATAACCAGAGGCTGAACCGTCGTGTTCAGCCTTTTTACAGTATGATGTCATGCAACGTATAGCCATAACAGAAAATGCCGGCAAAATTGTACGGCAACTAAAGGAAAAATACGGTGAACTGATCTTTCATCAGAGCGGCGGATGTTGTGACGGTTCTTCCCCCATGCTCCTGGAAAAGGAAGATATGTACCTCGATGAGAGCGATGTATTGCTGGGCCAACTGGAAGGTATTGATTTTTATATGAACAAGGACCAGTACGAATACTGGAAACACACCCACCTGACCATAGACGTCACCGAAGGACGGGGGGCGAGTTTTTCCCTGGAAATTCCCCTCGGGAAAAGATTTATCGTTCATTCCCGTCTGCTCAATGAAGAAGAAAGAGCTTTTTTTAAACTGTAATGAGGAATGGCAGATATACTCCGAAGCTGTTCTAAAACGAACCGTTCCCGTTTACAGCATACCACCTGCTATTTGTCATTTTTATCGTGTTCATTCTGCATAAACTTTTGCTCGAGTTCCTGCTGAAATTCTTCCATCACCGGTTTTACCGTACTTTCGGGCAGGTCTGCGATACGGATATACATCAGTCCGTCTACGGAATTGTTGAACAGGGGGTCTACATTAAAGGCCACCACCTTTGCATTCTGTTTTATATATTTCTTGATGAGCACGGGAAGCCTGAGGTTTCCGGGTTCCACCTCGTCTATAATCCGGTCGAACTTGTTCAGGTCTGCCTCCGTTTCATCAAACACGAAATCCTTGTCGGCATCTTTCAGTTTTACCTTGAACTCCTTCTTGGGTTTTATATACTGGGCCACATACGGATCGTAGTAGTTGGATTTCATGAATTCGATCATCAGCGACTTCGAGAAATTGGAAAACTGGTTGCTGATACTCACCCCTCCTATCAGGTACTTGTGCTGCGGGTACCTCAATGTGGTGTGTACAATTCCCTTCCACAACAAAAAGAGGGGCATGGGCTTCTGCTGGTATTCCCTTATGATGAAAGCCCTTCCCATCTCTATCGACTCACTCATCATTTTATACAGCTCGGGCTCGAAGCGGAACAGGTCCTGCAGGTAAAATCCGTCGATGCCGTACTTTGCAAAAATTTCAGACCCCATCCCCATTCTGTAGGCCCCCACTATATTTTTCGCCGTGTTGTCCCACAGGAACATATGATGGTAATAGGTGTCGAAATGGTCCAGGTCTACAGCCTGGTTCGTACCTTCCCCGACTTCGCGAAATGTCATCTCTCTCAGACGTCCGATCTCCTGTAGCACATGTGGGATTTTTTCGGAAGGAGCGAGAAACACTTCGTAGTTTTTACTCACCAGCAGCCTGCAATCGTCATTTCTCAGTTCTTCCACCTCCTTATCCATAAGCCCGGAACACACGGGAGTAATGATCTTTTTGGGAGCCTTGGGGAGTTTCAACGACCCCGGCACCTTGGTGAGCAGGCTTTCCTTGGCATAAGGGTTGGCCAGCATATAGGTCTTCTTCCGGAGAAATTCGGTAAACTCATCCAGCTGCCCGAACTCACGCTGCGTATCCACGGAGATGGGCCGCCCGATACGCACCCTGATCACCCTTTTTTTCTGTGTCAGTAACTCCGAAGGTAACTTGGCCGTACGCAGCGTATCGCTTATTTTCGCCATCCTGTAAAAAAGACGGCTGTTCTTGGCGTGAAAATACACGGGAATAACGGGTACTTCGGCTTTTTTGACCAGTTTCATGGCTGCCTCTTCCCACGGCCTGTCCACGATCAGCTTGCCGTCCCTGTAGGTAGAGACCTCCCCCGCAGGGAATACCCCTAGCGGATGGCCTTCCCTGAGATGACGGATGGCCTGTTTGAACCCCGTTATGCTCGATTTGGCGTCCCTGTGATCTTCAAAAGGATTGACCGGCATGATATAAGGTTTCATCGGTTCGATCCGGTGCAGCAGGAAATTGGCTATGATCTTGTAATCCGGGCGTTCTTCCAGTAACAACCTGAGCAACAGTATCCCGTCGATACCGCCCAGGGGGTGGTTGGATATGGTGATATAACTCCCATCCTTCGGAAGTCGCTTCATGTCTTCTTCGGGAATTTCGAAACGGATCTGAAATTCATTGAGAATGGCATCGAGAAATTCTATATCACTGAGGTGCTTGTTCCTGTCGTATATGCGGTTCAGTGTGGATATCCTGAGCAATTTCATCAAAAACCAACCTATTAAAGTGCCGAATATCCCGTATTTATCTACATGAATAGCCCTGGCAACTTCTCTTGCGGTTACTAATCCCATGCGTTAATAGTTAAGCTGATGCAAATGTAACTAAATAGTTTGATAGTTGTCTTTGGTGAAAACCAGGATACCGTTACATTGCCCTGCTCCAACGATAAATAGTATCCGGACAACATACGGCAAAAAAAAGAGCACCTATTCCGGGTGCTCTTCTGAGGGGTGGAAGACCGGTCTCGAACCGGCGACCTTCGGAACCACAATCCGACGCTCTAACCAACTGAGCTACAACCACCATTTATTTGCGGATGCAAAGGTAAACTATTCTCTCCTATTTGCAAATAAAAACACAAAAATTATATCAGGTCATCAAGCGATTTTACAGCAATAGTGCGTTCTGCGGTAAACCCTTCGGCATACTCTACTCCTGTGATCCTGCCTAAATCCCTGGCCCTGTATACAATACTGTCCAGGAAATTCTGACTGGTAATGGGGGTCTCCGGTTCTTCACTCTCCGGGTCAAAAAACTGTGAACCGTACGCCATCACGGCGGCTTTCTTTACCCGGATAAAATCGCCTACATCCACCGCTACATCCGGGGTGATATTCTTCCACTGAATATAGTGATATACAAAACGCGGCCTCCACGCTTCCTGCCCGGTATCTATTTTTACAAGTCCGCTCAAAAAACAGGCATCACTGGCCAGCCGGCTTCCTTTTCCGTGATCGATATGCCTGTCTTCTACCGCATTGCACAGTACCATATCAGGGCGGTATTTACGCAGTATTTTTACAATCCCGAGCTGGTGCTCCCTGTCGTTGGTAAAAAAGCCGTCGGCATAACCGAGATTTTCCCGTACCGCAACTCCCAGTATTTCTGCTGCCCTGGCAGCCTCCTTTGTCCTGAGTTCCGCCGATCCGCGGGTCCCAAGCTCTCCCCTGGTAAGGTCCAGTATTCCTGCTTTTTTTCCTGCTGCCACTGCTTTGGCAATAGTTGCCCCGCAACCGAGTTCCACATCATCGGGATGTGCCCCGATGGCCAGTATATCCAGTTTCACCGTTATATTCCTTTGGTTAAATTAATACGAAAGGGCAAAGGTAACCGTTACGGGCAAAAAAACCTCACCATATCCGGCTTAACTTATTTATCCTGTAGCGCTGCTGTTTTCTGAAGGGCTCTTTCCAGGTCTTCCACAAGGTCTTTCCTGTCCTCGATCCCTACCGAAAACCGCAACAGTCCGTCTGATATGCCCTGTGCCTTTCTCTCTTCGGCAGTCAGCAGGGAATGGGAAGTGAGCGCAGGTGAAGTTATGGTACTTTCCACACCTGCCAGGCTCATGGCAGGCTTAACCAGCCGGAGTTCCTTCATGAATGCCCCGGCATCCAGTCCGTCACTGAGCTCAAAAGAGAGCATTCCGCCAAAGCCCTTCATCTGTTTTTTGGCCAGTTCATGGTCGGGGTGGCTTTTAAGCCCGGGATAGTATACCCTGGCCACATCGGGATGTTTCTGCAGGAATTTGGCCAGTTTCCGGGCATTTCTGTTCTGTGCCTTCACCCGGAGCCCAAGGGTTTTTATACTTCGTTCCAAAAGCCATACGGTATAATCGCTCAGTGTTCCGCCGAGATTTATTCCCAGCTTCAGGATACGGTCTATATATACCTGCTTCCCCGCCACAGCCCCTGCAAGAATATCGCTGTGCCCGCCGAGATATTTGGTGGCACTGTGGATTACGACATCTACTCCCAGGTCAATCGGGTTCTGGTTTACCGGGCTTGCAAAGGTATTGTCGATCATCGTGATGAGCCCTCTTTCCGCCGCAAGTGCGGAAACAGCCTCTATATCCGTTATGGTGAGCAGCGGGTTGGAGGGGGTTTCCAGGTATACGACCCTGGTATTGTCGCGGATACACCCTTCAAAATCAGAAGGTTTCCATCCTTCGGTAAAGGAATATGCTATGCCGAACCTGTCGAATTCTTCCGTGATCAGGTTAAATGTCCCTCCGTAAAGTGTCTGTTGCAGTACAACATGGTCCCCTTTTTTAAGAAATGCCAGTAATGCCGTGCTGATAGCGGCCATTCCGCTGCCAAAAACAAGCGCTGCCTCTGCGTGCTCCAATGCGGCAATTTTCCTGGCGAGTGCCAGCTGGTTGGGCGTATTGAAATACCGCGGATAGCGTTTGGCCTCTACATCTTCAAAGGCATAGGCCGTAGCCATATACAAAGGAGATACAACTCCCTGGTATGTGGTATCCTTAATTTCTCCTTCATGGGTGCATATGGTGTTGACCCCCGGATTCTTATTGCTCATAATTTCAAGTCTTGGAAAATGATATTGTGATATTTTGCCGTTATGGCCTTTCTTCTATCCAGTCTGTCACACTCTTATCGTCGGGCAGTGTTTTCGGAGGTATTACCCTGGCCAGGTGGCCTTCGGTATCGATCAGGTACTTTTGGAAGTTCCATTCTACCTCAGAATCTTCCAGACCGTTTTTCGCCTTTTCCGTAAGGAACTGATAAACGGGATGCATATCGTCTCCTTTTACCGATATCTTGGCCATCATGGGAAATGTAACCCCGTAGTTCTGTTCGCAGAACTCGGCGATCTGCTCATTACTTCCGGGTTCCTGCCCTCCGAAGTTATTGGCCGGAAAACCGACGATAACAAAATTGCTGTTCCCGTACTTATCATATAATTCCTGAAGTACTTCGTACTGGGGGGTGAGCCCACACTCACTGGCCGTATTGACGATCATGATCTTTTTCCCTTTCAGGTCGGAAAAATCAAAGGTTTTTCCATAAAGATCTTCCACTTTGAACTGATAGATATTTTCTTTTTCCATAACATTGGTGTTTTGTGCGAAACTGGTACCACAACACAATAAAAGGGTCAGGATTAACAGGTTTTTCATCTATACGAAAATTTGCAAGCCATCGGTTTGGCTTTATTTATATCGGCCGGTATTGACCATTTTTATCAAATGCCCAACTTGTCCCGAACTTGTTTCGGGGTTATGGGCTTTCATAAGTCCTAAATTTACATCTAAGATACTACATAAAATAAAAACTCCCGGGTATTCTGCACAAATTCCGGTATACAAAACCCTGAATTAATACAATAATAACACCCGGGAGCCCTTTTATAACGCAAAGATTTTACCCTTTATTCGGTAATCTCCTTTACAACGATGTTTTTCCACAGTACTTTTATACCTCCGCCATCGTGGATCTGCAGGGCTATTTTACCCTGTCCTTCTCCTATCTGCTCATCGGTAAGGTCTATCATCTGCTCTCCGTTAAGCCAGGTCGTCACCCTGTTCCCCTGTACCCTGATCTTCATATGGTTCCATTCTCCGTACCGGAGTGCTTCTTCTTTTTCAGCCTCAGGTTTTATGAGCCATCCCCTTCCGTAAGACTCGTAAACTCCCCCGGAATGCAATCCGGGAGGTGCTACTTCCACCTGCCAGCCGGATATTTTGGTTCCCTCGATATTCGAACGGAAGAAAATACCGCTGTTTCCGTCGGCTTCCTGCATAAAATCGGCTTCCAGCTCAAAATTGTCGTAGTTTTTATCGGTGGCCAGATAGCCATACGCCTTATCCGGGCCGCTTTCGGAGACCAGTAACCCATCTTCCACATACCATTTTTCCGTACCGTATCTGGTCCAGCCGTCCAGGTCTTTCCCGTTAAACAATTTCTCACTACCACTCTTACAGGCTACTCCCAAAACCAGGAGTGCTAAAACCGGTATTACCTTTACTGCTCTATTCATAATTTTCTGATTTTTATATTTTTAAACCATATAAAGCTCCCGTGATCCTGCAACCCTACAAGTCCGGACCTGCTTTTCCCGTAATCGGAATAATCTTTCCATTTTCCCCCGGATTTCCGCTTTTCCCAATCTTCTGACCAAGGTACGAATTCTACGGTTTTCTTTCCGTTGAGCCAATAGGTAACTTTTTCAGGGGTAAATACGATCCGTGTAGAATTCCATTCTCCCGCAGGTTTTACGGCGCCTTCATAATCCGGGGTGTACATCCCGTAATCAGCACCTATCGACTGCCAGTCTTCCAGTTTCTGGGGAAAACCGAGCTGATCGATAACCTGGTATTCCGGAGCGTTAAAATAAGGGGCTTTATACTCCTCCCCTTCAAGGACATGGTAAAAAACACCGCTATTCCCCCCTTCCCCGATTTTCCACTCCAGGGACAATTCGAAATTTTCGAAAGTATCATTGCCATAAACGATATCCCCACCTATATCCCCGCCTTTTCCCAGCGATTTAAGAGTACCGTCTTCTACGACCCATCCCTTGTTCAGGACCGAATCGTTATAAGAGCGCCATCCATCGGTACTTTTACCGTTAAAAAGCAACATCCAGCGCTCCGACTTTTCCTTATCGGTCAGGGTATTATCCCCCGTATTTACCCCGATATCCTGTGCTTCCGCCACTACCTGCTTTTCGCTCTTTTCCTTATTCTTACAGCTTCCGAGTACAAAAGCCGCAACAACCATGATCAACATCGTTTTTTTCATGTGAATAATTTTAAATTAAGCTGTTTGTTTACAATAAGTTATTCCTGTACGGGGTTGCTGGTTACTGCTTGAAAGTTCCCTGTAACCTGCAACTTGTAACTTCCAACCTGCACGCATCCCTGTACATCACTTCCCTTAAACGACCTTCATGTTTACCGGGTCCCATTTAATATATTCATTCCGGGCATAGCTATCGTTACAGAGCAATGCCGGTGCCGCGGCCCTGAAGCCGAATACCGGGTCCTCCACTACTGTTCCTCCCTGCCTTATGGCCCGGAAAAAATTGGCAAAATGATCGTAATGGGCCCCCTTGTATCCTTTCTCCGCCTTATAAACGGTTTCTGTGGGGGGAAGTATCTTTTTTCGTCCGTTATACCCGCCTGCTTCCCTGCTTTTTTCCTTGAGGAAGGGATCATCGTCTACATGGTTATCGCGTTTGAGCACCACATCGTCCCAGGTGATCTCCATGGCTCCTTTATTTCCTACGATTTTCAGATATGTAGAGCCACTGGTACCATCTACAAAATTGCATCGGAGAGAAAGATTAAAAGCCGGGTGCCGTTCTGTTTCCGGATAGTCGAAGATGCCCAGCAGTACATCGGGTACTTCCCGGCCATCTTTCCAGTACCGCAGTCCTCCCGTGGCCGCTATTTTCTCCGGACCATACGAATTCGTCACGAAATGAAGGCTGGAAAAAAGATGAACAAATAAATCTCCCGACATCCCGGTACCGTAGTCCAGATAATTTCTCCACCGGAAAAAGCGTAAGGGGTCGAACGGTCTTTTTGTGGTATTGGACAAATAGCGTTTCCAGTCTACCGTCTTTTCAGAAGCGTCATCCGGTATGGCGTATTGCCAGGCGCCCAGGGGAGAATGCCTTGCCCAGAAACCTTCGGCATAGTTAATATCGCCTATAGCCCCTTCGGCAAGCAACTGCCGGGCTTTCTCATTACCGAGAGAAGACAGCCCCTGGCTGCCCACCATATAGACCAGGCCTGATTTTTTCCAGGTATTGATCAGTTCATGCCCTTCTCCTACAGAATGCACCATGGGCTTTTCGCAATAGGCGTGTTTACCTGCGTTAAGGGCATCAATACTGATCTGTTTATGCCAGTGGTCGGGAGTGCCGATAATAACAGCATCGACATCTCTTCGTTTTAATACCTCCCTGTAATCACGAGTAAGGAAAAGATGGTCTCCCCATCGCTCTCTGGCATCGTCGAGCCTGCCGTCGTAAAGGTCGCATACGGCTACAATTTCTACATTTTCGTGCCGGAGCGCTGTTTTCATATCGGCAACGCCCATCCCCCCGGCTCCGATAAGGGCCAGTTTCAGGGTTTTATCACCAAAGCCGTGTTCCGCTCTGGACAGGTAAGAAACCGTACTGTCTTTTCCGTGATTGTGGTTTCCCGCTAAAACGGAAGGAGTAACAGCAGCAGCAGCTCCCGCTAAACCGAGGTGTTTAAGGAATTTTCTCCTGTGATTTTTCATTGAGGTTGATTTTTAAAATTGAACGGGCTAAACTTACTGTAAAGGGGGATACCAGAAGGGGTAACATTAGGGGTAATAAGAAAACAACTCTGAAAAATCAGGAACCTAAACGGGAAAATCGGCCTCGTAAACCTCCCCGTAAAAGCTCTCATACAGCTTTTTATAATTTTCAACTGCTTTTCTGGCCAAGGTATGCTTGCCAGCCTTCATAAGGATGGAAATTTTCTTCTTTACCGCAGGCTCAAAAAGCGGGTCTATGGTAAGTATGCCGTTTATGACCTCCAGAATTTCGCTGTCGGTGTACTCTTCATCTTCCAATACGGGCACCAGAACATCCAGCACGGCATTGGCATAATCCGCTTTAAACCGGTCTATCCATTCCGACTCGGTCTGCGGCAATAGTCCGCCCCGGCTTATCAATGCCGTCCACTCCAGAAGGGTTTCCCGGGAAGGAAGAGCTTTGCCCCCGCCCGAAAAAACGGGAATTTTTCTTTCTATTTCCCACAGGTCGATATAAACTTCATCTCCCGGCTGCAAATACCAGATCTTATTTTCATGGATCACCCGGATATCCAGGTGGTTTTCAACAGCCTTGCGAATTTCCTTGATATGGGTACTGCGGTTGTTTTTCACACTCTCCGGTGAGAATCCCGGCCAAAGCAGGTTTCCCATTTTCCGGGACGATATCCCTCCCTCCTTTAAGGTATAGAACAGGAGCAGGAGAAAGAGCTCCCTGCGTTTCGGAGAAAACCTGAAAGTAATGTCCTCTCCCGCTTTTCCGGTAATCCTGAATTCATCCAACAGTAATACACTTCCACCACCCGGAGGCAAAGCTACTGCCGGTTCGTCAGCGGTTTTATCAGGCGGAGAAAATTCTGCCACCTTTAAGGCCACTTCCCCTGGCTTCCGCACTTTCCCGCTTCGAACTCTATAGACCACAATAGCAGTAGCCGATAGCAGCAGCAGGATGATCCCTCCCACAATCCAGTATCTGTTCCCCGTATTTCTACCCGACGAGGGAACACCTATAACATATACCCGGCTAACCTCTTCATCACTCAACGCCCGGTTCCACACCGACAACTGGCTCATTTTCCCCTTATAATACTGTCCCCATAAATTGGTTCCGACCAGCAGTGAATGCCGTGTCTGTTCCAGCGCAGACCCTACAGTTTCGTCAACAAGCTTTCCGTTCACATAGAAATAAACCTTCCTGTCTATGGAATACACGTAGGTGAGATGCGTCCATTCCCCTGCACGAACCACAATCTCACCGGTATCATGGTCCTTTAATCCCGGGGTGGTAAACTGCATTTTCCCCTTGTAGATCTTTGCAGAAAATGCCTCTCCCTTACCGATAAGGCTATGGCTTCCCGATATCTCGTCCGGCTTCACCCAGACCGAAACCGTTACTTCGCCAAAATGTACATCATCGGTATTTCTGAAATCTATATAGCTCGTCTTACCGTTAAAGAGGGCTACCCTGCCGCGGGTTTCATCCTCCGCAAAACTCACATCGGTATAAATTCCGTTATCATACGGAAGCACATTATTCGGTTCCTTCGACCGAAGGGGCAGATAATAACGCAAAGCCTCCTTCAGGTCGTACTGGTAGGCTTTAAATATCTTTATTCCCGGAGGACCGGCAGCATCACTGAAAGAAAATATATCAGGAGAGAACCAGAATCCCCGTTTCTTGGGAGATATCTTGACAGCAGTGGTTACAATAGGTCCGTCGGAAATCAGCGATCCCTGCTGACTCCAGCGAACGCCACTCAGGTTTTCTCCCTCAAAAAGTACATTGGCATGATAGAATTTTAACCCGGACAGGCTATCTGCGATCTTATTCCATTCTTCTGCCTGGTCTGTTGTAATAAAATTGGGAAATTTACCTTTCTCATTCAGCATCACATCTACAATATCCTTTGCCCGAATAGCCTTGGCGGCAGTCCTCGCATCAATCCTCGTGAATATCGCTTTATTGTTTTTCTTCCCGGTCTCCACACCATACGGAGTAAAATCTGCGATCCACTTCCCGGTGTTAAAAAGAGCCTCATCTCCATCCCCGAACACGAGGATGCCGTCGTCTTCAGGACCCCTGTCTGTAACAGAAGTATCCCGGACCACGAGAGGCGACAGCACACTGCGATCCAGCTTATCCAGAACATCCTCATAACCCTCTTCTACAAACAGGGCAACGACCTCCGGTTTCTTTTCCGAATTAAAAAGGCGGTGCAATTCGGATATCTTTCCGGCATTAAGTTCTGCTGAAGAAATCACAAAAGCCCGGTATCCTGAGTGCCAGTCCCGGCTGAGATACCGGAGGCTGTTTTTAGTTAGAAAAACACGTTCCTGCATCACCTGTCCGCAAACAGATAAAGGAATAACACAGTGCAATAATGCAAAGAGAAAAAATATTCTTCGGTAAGGCGACATCAATTTAGCACGGTTGGATATTTTCGCCTAAAATAGAAAAAAAACAAGCCTATTCAAAATCACAGGCGTAAGGTTATGCCCCCTGGCATGATGCCATAAAAAAACCCTTCACCGTAATGATGAAGGGTTTAAAGAAGGCGGCGACATACTCTCCCACTAATGC
>NZ_QLNV01000040.1 GCF_003285545.1 Sinomicrobium soli
CCGGCCTTTAGATTTGTAAATATAAATAAAATCTATAATGATGATGTTGAAAGAGGGGGGGTCTGGGGGGAGACTAATAACTTGACAAAATGTTCATAATTTTATGGGTAAACAAAAAAGAACGGGGTGAACTTTCTGACCGGTCAGGTTTATGGCCTATTGCCTGTATCAGTCCCCGTTCTTGATAACGGTTGCCAGAACCATATAGGATTTTAGTCCCACCTTTTAAAGGTCTTAGTTTAAGCAACCATAATAAAACCATTGTAAAATTATGAAAATAAACGAAGTCGTAGGCATCGATGTGAGCAAATTAACATTGGATTGCCAACTGCACTGTAAGAACGTGCACATGGTCTTTGAAAACCATTCTGAGGGGATTGCCAAGATGTTGGAATGGGCGCAAGAGCGTGAAAATAAAGAAAACGTATTGTTCGTTTTTGAGCATACCGGGCTGTATTCCCATCTTCTGACCAAGTTATTGACTTGTTCAGGTTGCCTTTTCCATGTAGCCCCAGGGTTGGACATCAAACGCTCCTTGGGGATTACCAGAGGGAAGGATGACAAGGCTGATGCAAAAAGCATTGCTTTGTACGGGTATAGGATCCGGGAAGAGATCACCCCTTTCCAGCCCTGTCCCGAAGTCTTGGAGGTTCTCAAAAGACTCATGTCCATGAGGAAAAAACTGGTTGTACAAAGAGGCGGTCACATGGCAACATTGGGAGAGCAAAAAAGGGTGTTGGACCACCAGGAAAACAAAATACTCTTCCAGGCACAAGAGGAGGTCATCGCTGTGCTTAACAGGCAGATAACCCTATTGGAAAAAGAGATGGACAGGTTAATCGAACAGGATTCCGAGTTATGGGAACTCTACAAGCTCTTGACCAGTGTCAAGGGGATCGGTGGCGTTACCGCCCGATTCCTTATTGTTCACACAGCAGGGTTCTCCGCCTTTAAATCGTGGAGGAAGTTTGCTTCCTACTGTGGAATAGCCCCGTTCCCTAACCGATCGGGTACAAGTGTCAGGGGCAGGACCAAAGTAAGCCACTTAGCCAATAAGGAAGGGAAAACATTATTGAACCTGTGTGCCACATCCGCCATCCAGTCCAATCCGGAAATGAGGGCATATTATCAAAGAAGGGTACAGGAAGGAAAAAACAAGATGAGTACCCTAAACATCATAAGGAACAAACTGCTGGCAAGGGCTTTTGCGGTAGTCCAAAGAGGGACACCTTATGTGGATACAATGAGGTACGTCCCTTAGAATTATAGAAAAAATTTATGAACAAAACTTGTCTGAGTCATAGGATACAGGCAGG
>NZ_QLNV01000041.1 GCF_003285545.1 Sinomicrobium soli
TCACTAATGGGTACTAAAAATTAAACTAAGTTCTTTGAAACTCTTTGTATATCGCGATTGGGGAGTTTTTTGATAGCGTGACGATTTGAAATGGATTTATGGAATTTTGTTTCTTCAAAATTTCATAAACATGAACCAAGGCAAGTATATTTTTGCTCAGCTCACCGATTTTCTTCCCCGGCGGGTATTTGATCGTATCGTTCAGCAGCATAATGGCAACAAATACGTTAGATCATTTACCTGTTGGAACCAAATGCTCTGTATGGTTTTTGGTCAACTAACAGCCAGAGACAGTATGCGGGATTTGATGCTCAGCTTGGAGGCCCATCGATCTAAGTATTATCATTTAGGCTTGGGCAGGTCTGTTTCCAGACGTAACCTTGGTAAGGCCAACGAAAAACGTAGCTGCAAAATCTTTGAGGAGTTTGCTTATGTGCTGATTGAACAAGCCCGCAAAAATCATTATCACAATGATTTTGAACTGGAAGTTCAAGGTCATGTATATGCCTTGGATTCCACCACTATTGATCTTTGTCTTAGTGTGTTTTGGTGGGCCGAGTTCAGAAAATCCAAAGCCGGTATAAAGTTGCATACGCTATACGATGTAAAGACCTGTGTTCCGAGTTTTTTGCACATCTCCAATGCCAGCCTACATGACGTCAGGGTCTTGGACATGATCCCACTTTGAATCCGGAAGTTTTTATGTACTGGACAAGGCTTATATCGACTTTGAGCGCTTACATAAGATACACGCCCAGGATGCCTATTTTGTGACCCGAGCCAAGAACAATATCCGTTTTAGGCGGATGTATTCTAACGTGGCAGACAAGGCCAATGGGATAAAATGCGACCAGATAGGTAAACTGGAAGGGTATTATTCCCTAAAAGGCTTCCCGGATAAATTACGGCGAATCAAATACCTGGACCAAGAAAGCCAAAAGGAGTTTATATTTCTGACCAATAATATGGACCTGAAAGCGACTGAAATAGCCCTTTTATACAAAAATCGTTGGCAGGTGGAACTCTTTTTCAAGTGGATCAAACAGCACTTAAAAATAAAGACCTTTTGGGGTACGACCATCAACGCGGTCAAAACCCAGGTATATTGTGCCATTATCGCTTATTGTTTGGTCGTCATCATAGCAAACACGCTAAAAATAGAGCGGAGAATCTACGAAATATTACAGATTCTTAGCATATCGTTACTGGATAAAACCCCTGTAAGAGAGGTACTTACTGATTGCGATTACAAGAATATCAAAGAACTAAAAAATAATCAATTGAAAATCAATGGGTTTTAAGTGCCCACTAATG
>NZ_QLNV01000042.1 GCF_003285545.1 Sinomicrobium soli
TTGAAATATTTGAAATATAGTTAGTTATAGAGATTTTCCGGGCGAACGGACTTGAAAACATAGCTTAGCATCAGGTTAATCTGATAGCATATGTTTCAAGATAAATACGTTTTCGCTCAGTTGGTCTCGTTTCTCAACCGGAATAAGTTCAACCGCATTGTTACCAGATACAAAGGCAACAAATATGTGAAGCATTTCAGCTGTTGGAACCAACTTCTTGCCTTGATGTTCGGTCAACTCTCCAATCGCGAAAGTTTAAGGGATTTGATTGTTGCTCTTGATGCCCATCACTCCAAATGCTACCATTTGGGAATGGGTAAGAATGTTTCAAAATCATCTTTGGCAAGAGCCAATCAAGACAGGGACTATCACATTTTTGAAGAGTATGCTTACTATTTGGTAAAGGAAGCCAGGGAGAAGCGTGCCACCAACATCTTCAATCTCGGTGGCAACGTCTACGCTTTTGACTCAACAACGATCGATCTATGCCTTTCCGTGTTTTGGTGGGCGAAGTTCCGTAAGAAAAAAGGAGGTATCAAAGTGCATACATTATATGATGTGGAAACACAGATACCGGCATTCTTTCATATTACCGAAGCTTCGGTTCACGATTCAAGGGCAATGAAAGAAATCCCCTATGAACCGGGCTCTTACTATATATTTGATCGGGCCTACAACAACTTCAAGATGTTATACAGGATCCATCAGATTGGAGCCTATTTCGTTGTCAGGGCAAAGAAGAATCTTCAATATAAAGCCATCAAATGGAAACGCAGGCTGCCCCGGAACGTACTTTCGGACGTAACGGTCGAATTGACCGGCTTTTATCCGAAGCAGTATTATCCCGGGCCTCTCCGTCTGGTCAGGTACTGGGATGAAGAGCAGAAGCGTGAGTTTGTCTTCTTGACCAATGCCGACCATATCCCAGCTCTTCAGGTCGCTGAACTTTATAAGAACCGCTGGCAAGTGGAACTGTTCTTCAAATGGCTGAAGCAGCACCTCAAAATCAAGAAGTTCTGGGGTACTACCGAGAATGCCGTTCGAATCCAGATCTATGCTGCCATATGCACATATTGCCTCGTGGCAATCGTTCAACACGACATGAAACTGGACAGAAGCACATACGAAGTACTCCAAATATTGAGTATCTCACTGACTGATAAAACGAACCTGAAAGAACTCTTTAGCAAAACTAAATTTCAAAATGACAAAGAACGATTTGGACCAAATGGGCCAAGTTTATTTAATTTTTAACAACGTCCCAATTTTAATGGGACACTAGTGA
>NZ_QLNV01000043.1 GCF_003285545.1 Sinomicrobium soli
TGTAGGCTTCCCTAAAAATAGGACAGTTTTAAATTCGAATTTACTAACTTTAAATTCAAACTGTCACAATGAAAAGCAGCAAATTTAGTGAGAGCCAAATCATCAAAGCTCTCAAAGAAAATGAACAAGGTAGATCTGTAGGAGATTTATCCAGAGAACTAGGCATTGACAAGAGTACCTTCTACTACTGGCGCAAGAAGTATGGAGGAATGGAGCAGCAACAACTCAAACGCCTCAAAGAACTCGAAGAAGAGAATAACAGGCTCAAGCAGATGTATGCCGATGTTAGTCTAGACAACAAGATGCTTAAAGATGTACTGTCAAAAAAGTTTTAAGACCTTCCGATAAGAGAGTTCGTGTAAAATATCTCATTGAAGAATATGTAATACCGATTGTCCGCGCCTGCAAAGTTGTAGGTTTGAGCAGGTCGATGTGGTATTACCAGAGTAAAAGGGACGATAGTGAGGTTATAGATAAGTTGACCCAGCTAGCAGAGGCATATCCGACCCGAGGTTTTGATGAATATTATTACAAGATCCGTCGTGAAGGTCTAAAATGGAACAGGAAACGTGTATTGCGAGTATATCGTGATATGAAGCTAAGTCTTAGGCGTAAACATAAAAAGCGCTTGGTTAAACGTATAAAGCAACCTTTGGAAGCACCAGCAAGCCTGAATGAATGCTGGAGTATGGATTTTATGAGCGATGCACTTACCGATGGCAGAAAGTTGCGTGTATTCAATGTTATTGATGATTGCAACCGTGAAGCTCTTGCCATAGACGCAGGACTTTCTTATCCGGCAAGGGCTGTTGTAGAGACGCTGGATAATCTAAAAGAAGAAATAGGAACGCCCAAATATGTCAGATGTGACAACGGTCCAGAATTTATATCCAAGACTTTTGTAAACTGGTGCAAAAAGAACTTTATAGAAATTAAATATACCCAACCTGGAAAACCGATGCAGAATGGATACATAGAACGCTTTAACCGTTTCTTCCGAGAGGATATATTAGATGCGTATTATTTTAATGACATCTATCAGTTACAGAAGATAAGCGATAACTGGAGAGAAGACTACAACTTCAACCACCCGCATAAATCTCTTGGGAATAAATCCCCAAAAGAATATATGCCTAGATTTGATGAAGAATTTAAATTCTTCATCAAATCTGAACTAAATAATAATTATTTATCGAATTTAGCGGTGTCCTAAAAGAGGGAAGGCTACAA
>NZ_QLNV01000004.1 GCF_003285545.1 Sinomicrobium soli
GCATTCGTGGGAGAGTATGTCGCCGCCTTCTTTAAACCCTTCATCATTACGGTGAAGGGTTTTTTTATGGCATCATGACAGGGGGGAGACCAGACAAAACGGTTCGGCCCGACCGGTGGTAAGGAAGAATTGCATTCGCCCCTACACCCCCTTGATATAATCTTTGTACTCCTGGAAAAACGCTTCAAAGCGCAGCATGCAGCTATTCAGGAATTCCATGGTTTCCCTCCAGCTGTCTTTATTGTGAATGGAAACCTTTGTTTTTTCAACGTAAACCCGCGATATTTCCTTACCGTTGTCAAGAAGAGAATCTTCCAGGAATACCGCATGGGGTACGTATTCTTCTGTGAAAATGGCCTTTAAAGCACTTATTTTTTGAAAGTAAAGAAGGCGCTCTTCTTTATCAGCAGGTTCTATATCCAGGGAAACCATAGCTTTTTTCGTGTCGAAGTAGAACTTCAGGGAAAGATCTTTGATCCCGGTATGGTAGCGAACCCACTTTCTGGGATAGGATTTTCCGAAAGATGTCCAGAATTCCTGTCTCATTTTTTTTGACGCTTCCTTGCTAAACATACGAGCCTGTTTAAATTTTGTTTTTGGAATTATTTATAGTGTATTTTTTTGTCAGATGAAGATGTTTTGAGGCACATAGCCATAGCTACGTGTCGAAAAATAGCTGAAATATGGCGGAAAAAGACGCATAAAGAAAACAAAGGATGAAACTTAAAGAGGCTCATAACTATAGAATATAGGCGGTAAGTATACCGGTTATGATTACTGCGAGTTTTGTGACGTTGAATTTATGCCCTTCCGAACTTTCGAAAAGGATCACGGTAGAGATGTGTAAAAAGATCCCAATGATCAGGGCGTTGACAGGCATATGAAATGCTTCGGTTCGGGTAATCTGTGTGCTTAAAAAGGTCCCGACCGGGGTCATCAGGGCAAAGAGTATCATGAAAACAGCTATTTGCCATCTTTTTATACTGCTGTTCAGGAAAAAAGTGGTCAGTACTATCGCTATCGGGATTTTATGTATCACGATGCCGTATACAAGGGTGTCGTGGTGATGAATGGGGAAACCTTCGAGTATGGAATGGATGCTCAGACTTGTAAAGAGCATCCAGGGAAAAGACCTGTGTTCGGGTGGATGATGTATATGCCCGTGCTCTGCACCCCTGGAGAAGAACTCCAGGAATATCTGTAAGAGTATGCCACACATGATAAAGATGCCCGGCTGTTTCCCCGAGTGACCCTCGAATACTTCGGGAAGCAGTTCGAATACGGTAATAGAAAGCAGGAAAGCCCCGCTGAATGCCAGGAGGAGTTTGAATATTTTTCCTTTACGGGGTCGTAAAAGGACTACAAAAAGAAATCCTGCTATAACTGCTATAACCGGAAGGAGGTAATCTATGGTGTGTTTCAGATCGGGCATTATTAAATTTCTTCTTAAAAAGTACAATAAACAAAAAACCAGTCTGTTTATAAATAGTGAAGGGACTAAATTAATGTATTTTTGCCTTTTAAAGAGATGCGAAATGGCAAATAATTACAGAATGGTGGCCAAGACCCTTTTTGGTTTTGAAGAGGTGCTGGCCGGTGAATTGCGCAGGCTTGGGGCTATAGAGGTAGAGAACGGAGTGAGGAGCGTATCCTTCTCCGGAGACAAGGGGTTTATGTATAAAGCCAATTTATGCCTCAGGACAGCCCTGAAGATTGTAAAACCTTTACGTTCATTTAAAGTCCGGAATGAGGATGACCTGTACGATGGGGTAAAAAAGATACGCTGGGAAGATATCATGAGGGTCGATAGTACACTGGCGGTAGATGCCGTGGTACATTCGGAAAAGTTCAATCATTCCCTGTATGTGGCGTTGAAAACCAAGGATGCAGTGGTAGACCGTTTCCGGGAGTTGAAGGGGAAGAGGCCCGATGTGGATCTGAAGCACCCCGACCTGAGGATCAATGTTCATATACAAAAGGATATATGTACGATATCGCTCGACAGCTCCGGATCGTCCCTGCATCACAGGGGGTATCGTACCGCTACGAATATAGCGCCCATTAACGAAGTCCTGGCTGCGGGGATGTTGCTGTTGAGTGGCTGGGACGGCCAGTGCGATTTTCTCGATCCGATGTGCGGAAGTGGCACCCTGCCCATAGAGGCGGCGATGATAGCCTGTAATATTCCGGCCAATATCAACCGCCGGGAATTTGCATTTGAAAAATGGATCGATTTTGATCTTGATCTGTTTGAAAAGGTTACCGAGAGCAGTCTCAACAAGGTGAGGGAATTTCACCATAAGATACTGGCTTTTGACAAGGCGCCTTCTGCGGTACGAAAGGCATCGGATAATGTGAGGAACGCCAACCTGGGAGCATATGTCCAGGTTTCGCAACAGGACTTTTTCAAGACGGAAAAACAGGGTGAAGATAAACTGCATATGGTTTTTAACCCGCCTTACGGCGAGCGTCTGGCGGTGGATATGCAGGATTTTTACGGTAATATAGGAAATACGTTAAAACAGGAATACCCAGGCACGGAAGCCTGGCTGATCACTTCTGACATGGAAGCCCTGAAATATGTAGGGTTACGTCCGTCCCGGAAGATAAAGCTTTTTAACGGGCGCCTGGAAAGCAGACTTGTAAAGTACGAGATGTACGCAGGGAGCAAAAAGGCCAAATGGCAGCCCAGGGAATAGCATAGCATCGGCCGGGGAGACAAAGAAGTGCCTTGAAAAAGAAAATCATTAACTAAAACCCCAATAGCAATGAAGCACAAGCACAAGGCCATTTTGTACAACCTTATCGGGTTCTGTATACCGTTTATGGTGTCGTGTGTCGTATTGATGTATGTTTTTCCGGAAGAAAAATTCTGGGCTTTGGTATGCTCGGCATTCATAGCCATGGTCCTCGCTCCCAGATTTGTCGTGGTAAAAACTCCGTCGGGAGAAAGAATGTTCAGAAAATGGTTGTTCAGTCCCCCCAGGCCTATGCGTTAATGGACCAGGCTCCTAATTTGCCGTATCCTGTTTATTCAGCGCACCTTTTTTGGTCTTTTTGAATATGGGTATAAGGTACGATACCGAATAATTGAAGGTAAGTCCGAACCTGCTGTCATCGGTTACCTTCTGGAACCCCGGGATCCAGAGGTTGGTGAAAGTGTCGGGAGGGGTGTCGTTCAGCAGGTAGGTAAGCCTTACCGTGGCACCGAGATAGAGGTTGTTGAACAATTCCACTTTTGTCCCGAAAAGCACTTCCAGCCATTGCGCATTGAGTCCGCTGTATTCGCCAAGGATATTCTCGTCATTACCCGGGATCAGGTTTTCACCCCAGTACGGACTTGTAGTGTAGATGTAATATTCGTCGAGGGTCTGGCTGAAAGTGCTTACTCCCAGCCGGCCGCCGGCAAAGATCAGGTTTTCCATCCCATACCAGTTTTCATAGAGGTTGTAGTCTATTCCGGCACGCAGAAAACTGCCCGAAGTAGAAAGGGTGTAAAGGGTTTCTTCAGAAGTGTATTCTTCTGTTCCCAGTTCTGCCGCTATATAAAGATTTTTCGAAAGCCGGAAATCTCCCGTCAGTTCCACCCCGTTGTATTTACTGCTGGTAAATGACCGTATGGGTTTGCTCAGGTCCAGTCCCACCCTTAAACCGTATCTTTCCTTGAAAACAATACTGTCTTTCGGGACGGTACCGGCAGAATTTTCATCGGTTTCATCCTCCTGTGCCGTAAGCAGCAGGGAAAACAGGAAGCATGCAATGCTAATGGTATATCTTGACATGGGCAGTGTTTTGATATTGTATTGTAGGGTTTACTATTTCCAGGGAAGATATCCATTGCTGGCTGTCGTCTGTATCCCTTTCGGCAGTGAGGCCGGAATAGTTGGTGATAAATCCGCAGGCCCTGGAGATAAAATGCTGCTCGGTCTGATAGCGGAACCTGAGCGTGTCGGCATTTTTGACGCGCAGGGTATCTCCGTTCTGGTTTATCTGTATGGAATTAAGCGTAAATGCATAAACAGTTTCGTTTTCAAATAATTTAAGCGGTATGGCGATGGAATCGATAGACGTACTGTCCCTGAAAGTATCTACAGGAGCCTCCATTCCCTGCCCGTAAACGCTGAGGGTATTGACTGCCTCCCGTACGTCCCTGTCATCGCTGTCGTGAAATGTAATGACCAGGAGAGGTGTTGTAGCCGAATCTTCAGGGCATATATCGTCTTTTTCACAACCCGGAAAAAGCAAGGCCATAAGGCCGACCAGGGAAAGTGCTATGACGGTTTTTTTAATCGGAATATTAAATTTCATACGAATAATTTAATATAAAATATTTATAATAGGTTGTGGCTGAACAAGGTTGCATGCAGTTGAATTTTATCAGCGTTTTTCCAAAAGTACGACATTTTCCACATGGTGGGTCTGCGGGAACATATCCACGGGCTGAACCTTTGTGACCCTGTACCTATGGTCCATGAGAGCGAGGTCCCTGGCCTGGGTGGCACTGTTACAACTTACATAAACCACCTTTTTGGGGGCAATATCGAGTATTTGCTGTACGACATCCTTGTGCATACCGTCCCTCGGGGGGTCGGTAATAATTACATCGGGGAGGCCGTGCTGTGCGATAAACCCGGCATTAAAAACCTTTTTCATGTCTCCCGTAAAGAATTCAACGTTGCCGATACCGTTTAATTGTGCGTTGCTCCGGGCATCTTCGATCGCTTCCGGAACTGCTTCCACGCCTATTACCTTTCCCGCCTTCTTGGCCACGAACTGCGCTATGGTTCCCGTACCGGTGTAAAGGTCGTAAACGAGTTCATCTCCGGTAAGTCCGGCAAATTCCCGGGTTACCTTGTATAGCTCATATGCCTGCCGGGAATTGGTCTGGTAAAATGACTTGGCATTAATTTTAAAACGAAGCCCCTCCATTTCCTCGAATATATGATCGCGTCCGTGATAACACATCACTTCCTGGTCGTAAATGGTATCATTGGGTTTGCTGTTGATCACATACAGCAATGCGGTGATCTGCGGAAATTCATTCCTGAGAAAATCCATGACCAGCCCTATGGCTGAAGGCTGGTTTTCAAAGAATTGTATCAGTACCATGATTTCTCCTGTAGAGGATATCCTGATCATCAGGGTGCGCAACAACCCGGTCTGATGCCTGGGGTTAAAGAAATCCAATTGTTTTTTCCGTGCAAAATCCCGTACCGCCCTCCTGATTTCATTGGAAGGATCTTCCTGCAAGTAGCATTTTTCGATATCCAGTATCTTATCCCACATCCCCGGAATGTGAAACCCCAGGGCATCCCGGTATTCCGGTGTTTCGCCGCTTTCGATCTCTTCGCGGGTAAGCCACCGGCTGTCGGAAAAAGAGAACTCCATTTTGTTCCTGTAGAATAACTGCTGTTCCGATCCGATGATGGGAGTTGTTTCGGGAAGGTCTATCTTCCCGAGGCGGGCCAGGTTGTTCTCCACTTCCTTCTGCTTGTAAAAGAGCTGTTCTTCATAACGCATGTTCTGCCATTTACACCCGCCGCAAGTGCCGAAATGACTGCATTCCGGATCCTGTCTCTTTTCTGAATACCTGTGAAAACTTACCGCCCTGCCTTCGTAATAGGCCTTTCTCTTTTTGGTGGTCTGTACGTCGACCACATCACCCGGAATGGCATTGGAAAGGAAAATAACACGACCGTCGGGAGCCTTGGCAACGCCTTTTCCCTTTGCACCGGCATCGATGACCTCGACCTGCTCGATAAATGGTTTTCTGTTCTTTCTTGACATGGGGCAAAAATAAGGTTTATTTTGACGATTCCCGAATCATTTCCGCGACCTTGAGCCGGATATTTCCAAAAAAGGAAAAGGGAGGTTTTGATATCCGGATAAGGGAAGTATAACTGATAATTAATTATTTTTGACTGATAACTCATAGGTGATGAATCGTTTTGACAGGATAACGGCTATTCTTATTCAATTGCAGTCCCGGCGGGTGGTAAGGGCACAGGAGCTCGCCGAAAGGTTTGAAGTGAGCCTGAGAACGGTATACAGGGATATACGTACGCTCGAAGAAGCCGGGGTACCACTGTATGGCGAGGCAGGGGTAGGCTATTCCATAGTGGATGGATACCGGCTTCCCCCGGTAATGTTTACCCGGGAAGAGGCCATGGCTTTTGTTACGGCGGAGAAACTGATGGAACAGCTCACCGACCGGGTGATCCGGAAACATTTTGAAGAGGCCATGTACAAGGTCAGGGCGGTACTCCGGGGCAGTGAAAAGGATTTTGTAGAAGACCTGTCTTCGCATATACACGTGGAAAATGTGGCAAACCCTCCCCGCAATGTCCCGGAAAATGTACTGGATGTGCTGTTCAGGGCCATTTCGCAGAAGAAAATAGTGAAGATGACCTATAAGGCTCACGGCAGGGAAGAGGAGACAGAACGCTTGATAGAACCGATAGGGGTATATCACGAATATCACCAGTGGTATACGATAGCCTATTGTCACCTGAGAGAGGACTACAGGCATTTCAGGGCAGATCGTATCCACAATATTATGCTTACTCCACGCGACAGGGAATCCGAAAGAGAGGCTTTCCGGGATTATTTGCAACGGAAAGAACAGCAGGTCCGGGTACAGGAACATACAAAGATCGTGATCCGGGTAGAAAAGGAAGTAAAGGCATACCTGCAATACAGGAGGCCTTATCTCGGTTTTGTCTCGGAAAAAGAAGTGGGGGACATGGTGGAAATGACTTTTTTTACCTCTTATAAAGATAATGGTTTTGCCCGCTGGTATATCATGTTTGCCGATTACGCCGAGATCGTGGAGCCCGATGAGCTTCGCGAAAATATCAGGGAGATCGTTGAGAAGATTTCTGCCAGGGTGCTGAAATGATCGGGGAAACAACCTGGACCAACAGCTGCAAACCAGCAACTTCATAAAAAACAAGGATTTTTCAGAGCCTGTTGACAGAGGGATGTCACCCGGAGGATTTAGCTTTGTTCTGAACCATCGTTAGTTTACATAGGACGAAATGGTCGGGAACCGGAAGTTGTCATTCAGAACGAAGTGAAGAATCTCCACCCCAGGCACAAAGGAACTTTAACTGCATAACGGAAGTACCGGAGATTCCTCCTTCGTCGGAATGACAGCTAATCAAATTAAAAACTACAAACTAATAAATCGAAATGAAAAATACGACGGTTGACCGTTCGGGTGGCGAAAGGGAAGAGGCTCCTGAAAACGATCTGAAAAAAAATCCCGGTGATAGCCGGGGCGGTCCGGGGATACTCTTGTCCCGTATTTCCGAGTTTTCCGTACTGGCCTTGTTGTGGGCATGAGTGATACGGTAACGGACCGGTTTGTGGTCTGCGATATTTCTTCGGGGGATACTGGTAAAATCGTCCAACTTTTTCTAATTTGCAGCATTATCGGATGATTTCTCTCCTGAGCACTTTTGACAACGAGCGCTTGTAAGAAGGAATAGTGAAGTTTCAATTCTAAATTATTAAAAAAATGAATGTTGCAGGACCGTTAACATCACAGGACGCCATTCAGCTGGAACACCAATACGGGGCTCATAACTATCATCCTTTACCTGTAGTATTGAGCAGGGGAGAAGGGGTGTATGTATGGGATGTGGAAGGAAAGAGATATTATGATTTTCTGTCGGCCTATTCTGCGGTAAACCAGGGACACTGCCATCCGAAGATCGTAGGGGCCATGGTGGAACAGGCCAGGAGGCTGACCCTTACCTCAAGGGCCTTTTACAACGATATGCTGGGCAGGTTTGAGCAGTATGTGACTGGGTATTTTGGTTATGACAAGGTGCTGCCCATGAATACGGGGGCAGAAGCTGTGGAAACAGCTATAAAACTTTGCCGTAAATGGGCCTATGAAAAAAAGGGGATAGCGGAGCACGAAGCCAGGATCATCGTTTGTGAGAACAACTTTCACGGGAGGACTACCACTATCATCTCATTTTCCAACGATGCGGATGCACGGAAAAATTTCGGGCCTTATACGCCTGGGTTTATAAAGATTCCTTACGATGATACCGAAGCCCTTGAGCAGGTGCTCCGGGAAGAGAAAAATATCGCGGGGTTCCTTGTAGAGCCCATCCAGGGAGAAGCCGGGGTATATGTGCCTTCCGAAGGTTACCTTAAAAAGGCGGATGCCCTTTGTAAGGAACACGGGGTGTTGTTTATTGCCGATGAGATACAGACCGGGATTGCCCGTACGGGAAAATTGCTGGCGGTACAGCACGAGGACGTCAGGCCGGATATGCTGATCCTGGGCAAGGCCCTTTCGGGAGGAGCTTACCCCGTATCTGTAGTGCTTGCAGACGATGCGGTGATGGAAGTCATAAAACCGGGACAGCACGGGTCTACATTCGGTGGGAACCCTGTGGCCGCAGCAGTAGCAATGGCAGGCCTTGAGGTTGTGAAGGATGAAAAGCTGGCAGAGAATGCCGCTGAACTCGGAGCGTTTTTCCGCGAGCAGGTCAGGGCGTACAGCGAAACATCAAGGGTTGTACAACTGGTGCGCGGAAAAGGCTTGCTCAATGCCATTGTAGTCAACGATACCGAAGAAGGAGACCTGGCCTGGAATATCTGTGTTGCCCTGAAGGAAAACGGCTTGCTGGCCAAGCCTACCCACGGAAATATTATCCGTTTTGCCCCGCCCCTGGTAATGAATAAGGAACAGTTGAAAGAATGCATTGCCATTATCGTAAAAACGCTGAAATCTTTTGAGTAAAAAAAGTATGCAGCCGATATGGCCCCCTGAATTTTTGCCGCGAATACGCGTATCTGTCAAAAAAACGCGTATTCGCGGCAAATATATTTTCAGACCGTTTCTCAGCCCTGCCGGCTGGCTTTTTTAAGAATAAAATACCCCAGGATACCCCCGATAATAGAAGCGGCGAAAATTCCCATTTTAGCCTCCAGGATATATTCTTCGGCATTGGTTTTAAAAGCCAGTTCCGTGATGAACAACGACATGGTAAAGCCGATACTTGCCAGGAGTGCCACACCGTATATATGCTTCCAGTTGAGACCGGGCGGAAGGGAAGCGATCCTGAGTTTTGTCATGAGTTTGGTAAAACCTACTACTCCCACGAATTTACCGATCACAAGTCCGCATATGATACCGATACTCACATTGCTTGTAATATTGTGCCAGAAATCCCCGGAGAACGTAACTCCCGCATTGGCCAGTGCAAACACCGGCATAACAAAGAAGCTTACCAGTGAGTGCATGGAGTGCTCCAGGCGTTGCAGTGGTGTCAGTGCGGCTTTGGAGTAGATACGCACCTGTTCCAGTACGTGTTGCTGCTGTGGTGTTTTTAACCGCCTGGTGCGCCCTTCGAGGTTGTCGTACTGATCGATCAGGCTGCGCATTTTTTCCACGTATATCTTATCCCTCACTTTGGATTCTGCCGGAATGGTAAAAGCAGCCAATACTCCGGCGATGGTAGCATGTACCCCGGAAAAGAGAAAAGCCATCCACAAGCCCCCGATACCTATTATTCCGTAAAATACCGGCGCCCGTACCCCGAGACGGTTGGCAACGAGCAGTACCAGGAGGAATACCGCTCCCACCACAAGGCTCATGGTGTCGATGTCAGAGGTGTAGAACAGTGCGATGACCAGAACCGCACCAAGGTCGTCGGCAATTGCCAGGGCGGTAAGGAATACCTTAAGTGATATGGGGACCTTGTCTCCCAGGAGGTATAAGATACCCAGGGCAAAAGCAATATCAGTGGCCATGGGAATACCCCATCCGCCTACGGCCGGGGAATCGTGATTGAATATCAGGTAAACCGCTGCCGGGAAGATCATTCCCCCCAGGGCAGCCATTAAGGGCAATATCGCATTTTTAGGACGGGACAGCTCACCGGCAATCATTTCCCGTTTCAGTTCGAGTCCCACCACAAAGAAGAAAATGGCCATTAACCCGTCGTTGACCCAGTGGTGCAGGTTGTTGGAGACGACAAAGGAATCGAACTGCAGGGCAAACTCGTGTTCCCAGAAATGGTGATAAGCATCCTTGAGCGGGGAGTTGGCCAGGATCATGGCTACGACGGCAGATAAAAAGAGTACCACGCCCCCGGTGGTAGATTTGTTGATAAATCTGCTTAAAGGGTCTATCAGAATCTTGTCAATAGGAGTTTTTTTCATATAACAATATAAAATGTTTTTTGTGTTAGTATTAGCCTTAATGATATGTAAAACTATTGAAGCTAAGATAGGGTTTATGGTGTTTTTTTTCAACAAAAATCGAAAAAATCGGTTAAAATATAAACCGTGATTGCTTTTTGTGCTTTAAAATGCTAATATTCAGTTGTGAAGATGTTTGGTGTGCCCGGTGCTGTACGGAGGGGAAGGATATACGGGGTTCTTTACGATAAAGGGCAAATGTTTTCGGGGTGCGAAGTAATCACTGTCTTAAATCTTTAGAAACAGTTTCGCGATATCCTTGTATGGTATGAATAGTTCTTTGTATTTTTGGCGCGTCGAAAAAGAGCAACATCATTAACGCATTACTGAACATGGCAGAAACCAAATATATCTTCGTTACGGGAGGAGTTACCTCTTCATTGGGGAAAGGAATCATTGCGGCTTCACTGGCCAAACTGTTGCAGGCCAGGGGATATAAGGTAACCATCCAGAAACTGGACCCTTATATCAACGTAGATCCCGGTACGCTCAACCCTTATGAACACGGAGAGTGCTATGTTACCGATGACGGGGCGGAAACCGATCTCGACCTGGGGCATTACGAGCGTTTTCTGAACGAAAAAACCTCGCAGGCCAATAATGTGACTACCGGCCGGATCTATCAGAGTGTTATCGAAAAGGAGCGAAGAGGTGAATTCCTGGGAAAGACCGTCCAGGTGATCCCGCATATCACCAATGAGATCAAGGAACGTATCCAGATACTCGGGAAATCCGGGGAATACGATATCGTGATTACGGAGATCGGGGGTACGGTCGGAGATATTGAGTCGTTGCCCTATATAGAATCTGTACGACAGCTGCTTTGGGAACTGGGTGATAACAATGCCATTGTGGTTCACCTTACCCTGGTGCCGTTTCTATCGGCTGCGGGAGAACTGAAAACCAAGCCTACCCAGCATTCTGTAAAAACCCTGATGGAGAGTGGGATAAAAGCCGATATCCTGGTATGCCGTACGGAACACGAGCTCTCCGACGACCTTCGTGAAAAGCTGGCGCTTTTCTGTAATGTGCGGAGAGAGGCCGTGATCCAGTCTATAGATGCTTCAACCATATACGATGTGCCCAACTTTATGCTCGGGGAAGGACTGGATACCGTAACGCTGAAAAAGCTGAACCTCCCGGATGAGCATCATCCGGACCTGGAAAAATGGAATGCCTTTCTCGACCGGCATAAAAACCCGAAGCACGAGGTTACCATCGGGCTGGTGGGTAAATATGTAGAGCTCCAGGATTCATATAAATCCATCCTGGAATCCTTTATTCATGCCGGGGCGGAAAATGAGGTGCGTGTCAATGTAGAAACCATCCATTCGGAATATATAGACGAAGCTACCATAAAGAACAAGATATCACACCTTGACGGTGTCCTGGTTGCCCCGGGGTTCGGGGAACGCGGTATAGAGGGCAAGATCGATACGGTGAGATATGTGAGGGAAAACAAGATCCCTTTCCTCGGTATTTGCCTGGGCATGCAGATGGCAGTAATTGAGTTTGCGCGTAATGTGCTGGGGTTAAAGGAGGCAAATTCTACCGAAATGGTCAGGGATACTCCACATCCCGTAATCGATCTTATGGAAGCGCAAAAGGAAATTACCGATAAGGGAGGGACCATGCGTCTCGGCGCCTGGAAATGTACATTGAAAGAGCATAGCCTCGCTCGCAGCGTTTACGGGGAAGCAACCATTATGGAACGCCACAGGCACCGTTACGAGTTTAACGACAGGTATAAGGAACAGATCGAAGCCGCCGGGCTTAAGGCTACCGGGCTCAACCCGGATACCGGCCTGGTTGAAGTGGTGGAACTCCCGGATCACCCGTGGTTTGTAGGGGTGCAGTACCACCCTGAATACAAGAGTACGGTAGCGAATCCGCATCCCCTGTTTGTGGCATTTGTAAAGGCAGCTCTCAAGTACAAGCAGGAAGAAAAAAGTGCCACTTTGGCATAATGGTGCTTTTTGGGGACATTTTTGTGTTCTGTCGGGCTCAGAGGGGTATACTGAAAACCTGTGGCGTAATATTAAATTTATAAGATAATAGATGGAAGAGAAGAAGCTGGATACCAGTTCCATTATCGGATTTGTCCTGATCGGGGCCATTCTGATCTGGGTGATGTATAACAACCGTCCCACGGAAGAAGAGGCCGAAGCGAGAAAGGCACAACAGGAACTGGTGGAAAAGGCCAGAAAGGAAACAGAAGAAAATACCGTTTCTCCTGCAGATCAAAATACTCCCGACTTTGCCGATTCCACGGCCCTGGCCAGGTATACCGAAACGCTCGGGGCGTTCGGATATTCGGCCAGCCTGCCCGGGGCAAAAGAGGGTACTACGGTGCTGGAAAATGATGTGGCCTACTTTAAGATCAGTAATAAGGGAGGGCAGATCATAGAAGCAAGGCTTAAGGAGTTTACTACTTATGATTCCGTTCCCGTATACCTGGTCAAAGACGATAATGCATCTTTCAACCTTTCTTTCGGAACGTCAGATAACAGGACACTGAATACGGGCGACATGTATTTTGAACCCGAACTCTCTTCAGACGGGAGAGCCTTGTCCATGAAGCTTAAGGCCGGGCCGGACAAGTTCCTGGAGTACCGCTATGAACTGAAACCGGGGGATTACATGATGGATTTTACCATTCGTTCCCAGGGACTGAACGGTATTCTCAGCAGTTCACAACCGGTAGAAATGGACTGGAAACTCAAGGGTATCCGCCATTCCAAAAGTATCACCTATGAAAACAGGTATACCCGGCTTACCTATCAGCATCGTAATGGAGACAAGATATCGAAACTCAGTCCCGGAAGCGATGATTCCGAGACCGAAGAGGGGGTCACCTGGATCTCTTACCGGCAGCATTTCTTCAGCTCCATTCTCGTGGCAGACAAGCCTTTTGACCAGGTGGAACTGGCCTCGAGGGACCTGGTGGAAGAAGAGAGCAAGGAAGCCAGGTGGACCAAGGAATACGAAGCCTTGGCCAACCTGGAAATGGCAGGAGGTGAGCTGAACCACAACCTGTCCTGGTTTTTCGGGCCTACCGATGTCAAGGTACTCAGCCAGTACAAAGGGCTCGATCTCGACGATTCCATTCCTTTCGGATGGGGAATATTCGGGTGGATCAGCAAGCACGTGTTTACACCCCTGTACAGTTTCCTGAGTTCATTCCTGCCCTATGGTGTGGCCATTATTGTTATGACCATCCTGGTCAGGCTGCTCCTTTCCCCGGTGACTTACAAATCATACCTGTCCCAGGCCAAGATGAAGGTACTGCGCCCGGAAATTACGGAGGTCAACGAGAAGTATAAGGACGATGCCATGAAAAAGCAGCAGGCCACCATGCAGATCTACAGCAAGGCCGGCGTCAGCCCGCTGAGCGGATGTATCCCGGCGCTGTTACAGCTGCCTATTTTCTATGCCCTGTTCATGTTTTTCCCGACAGCCTTTGCCCTGAGGCAGAAAAGCTTTCTCTGGGCCGATGACCTGTCGTCTTATGACACCATCGCCGAATTGCCTTTTAAAATTCCGTTTTACGGAGATCACGTCAGTCTCTTCCCGATACTGGCGTCCATAGCCATACTCATATACATGATGATGACCACCGGGCAGAGCATGCAGATGCAGCAGCAGCCGGGCATGCCTAACATGAAGTTTATCATGTACCTGTCGCCGCTGTTTATGCTGATCTTCTTTAATAATTATGCCAGTGGACTGAGTCTGTACTACTTTATTTCCAACCTCATTACGATATTCATCATGCTTGCCATAAAGCACTTTATCATAGATGAGGAGAAAATACACGCCAAGATACAGCAACAGAAGAAAAAGCCGAAGAAGATGAACCGTTTCCAGCGAAAGATGCAGGAAATGATGGAGGAAGCACAGGCGCAGCAGAATACTAAAAACAAAAAAAAGTAAGATATCGTCGATATCAGGGTTTTTATCAGGGAGGCGCAGCACATACTGCGTCTCTTTGTTTTTTGTAATTTTGCAAAGAAATCAGAGAGGGAGAGGTTGCAGGTTCAGGATGTTTGAGCGGCTTACTCCGGTCGGGATTTGTCATTCCGACAGCCTGTCCCGAACATCGGGAAAGGAGAACCCCGAAGGGCGCAACGCAGTTAAATCTCTTTCGGGCTTGGGTGGAGATTCATCACTTCGCTGCGCTACGTTCTGAATGACAGGGATTTGTCATTCCGGCGATAGGAGGAATCTCCTTTGGGCCGGTGTTGAGATTCTTCACTGCGTTCTGAATGACAAACCAGCAACTAAGAACTAATAAACTACAAACTAATAAACTAAATGAAACGCGTAGTAGTAGGCTTATCGGGAGGAGTAGATTCGAGTGTGGCGGCATACCTGCTGAAAGAGCAGGGATATGAGGTGATCGGCCTGTTTATGAAGAACTGGCACGACGATTCCGTAGTGATCTCCAGGGAGTGTGAATGGGTGGAAGACAGCAATGATGCCATGATGGTGGCCGAAAAGCTGGGAATACCTTTCCAGACGGTAGACCTGAGTGCGGAATATAAGGAACGTATTGTCGACTATATGTTCGGCGAGTACGAAAGGGGGAGAACGCCCAATCCGGATGTATTGTGTAACAGGGAGATCAAGTTTGACGTATTTCTCAAAATAGCGCTCAGCCTCGGGGCTGATTATGTGGCTACCGGGCATTATTGCCGGAAAGATGTTATTTCCAAAGACGGGAAGGATATCTATCGGCTGCTCTCGGGAGCAGACCGCAACAAGGACCAGTCCTATTTCCTGTGTCAGCTGTCACAGGAACAGCTTTCACGTACCCTGTTTCCTGTCGGAGAACTTACCAAACCCGAAGTAAGGGCGATAGCGGCCCGCGAAGAACTGGTTACGGCAGAAAAGAAGGATTCCCAGGGACTGTGCTTTGTGGGTAAGGTGAGATTGCCGGAATTCCTGCAGCAGAAACTCAAGCCGAAAGAAGGGGTTATCGTTGAGGTACCCGTATCTGCGGAGCAGTACGACAGGGCCGTACCGCAGTTTGTGTCCGCGGAGGAGGAACTGGCCTATTACGCACGGAAACCTCACTATACCCCCGGTGATGGCAAAGTGGTGGGAAAGCACCAGGGGGCACATTACTTTACCAAAGGACAGCGGAAGGGGCTCAACGTAGGAGGTACCGCAGAACCGTTGTTCGTCATCGATACGGATGTGGATGAAAATATCATTTATACCGGCCAGGGCAAGGATCATCCCGGGCTTTTCCGGAAGGCCCTGTTTATAACGGAAGATGAGATTCACTGGATCAGGGAAGACATGGCGCTTGCCGTTGGGCAAAGCATGGATGTCATGGCCCGTATCCGCTATCGGCAACCGCTTCAGAAGGCCGGGTTGCACAAGGTAAGCAAAGGGATGTACGTAGTGTTCGACGAACCCCAGAGCGCGATTACCGAAGGGCAGTTTGCAGCCTGGTATGACGGGGATGAACTCATAGGTTCCGGCGTTATATCCTGATGGCAAACCTATAGCGGCACCGCCGTGTCTCAGACGGGTTTCAGTAGTCTCAGTAGAGGAGAAGCCTATGCCGTTTAGTGTTAGGTTATTGAGTTTATGTGTATGTTTACCCAAACTACAAACTAACAACTAAGAACTACAAACTAATAAACCAAATGAAAAACAGGATCACAGCACTGTTCGGTACGGAACATCCCGTAATACAGGCCGGGATGGTATGGGCGAGCGGCTGGCGGCTGGCTTCGGCTGCAAGTAATTCGGGAATACTCGGACTTATCGGGGCCGGCTCCATGTACCCTGAGGTGCTCCGGGAACACATCCGCAAATGTCACAAGGCCACGGATAAACCATTCGGGGTCAATGTCCCGCTGCTATACCCGGATATAGAACAGCTCATGGACATTATCGTGGAGGAAGGGGTGAAGATCGTTTTTACTTCTGCGGGAAACCCGAAAACCTGGACCTCCTTTCTGAAGGAAAAAGGGATTACGGTGGTCCATGTGGTGAGTAGTGTGAAGTTTGCCCTCAAGGCGGAAGAGGCCGGGGTGGATGCCGTTGTTGCCGAAGGCTTTGAGGCCGGGGGGCATAACGGCAGGGAGGAAACAACTACCTTTACACTTATTCCCATGGTGAAGGAGCGGATAACAGTACCCCTGATCGCTGCCGGGGGCATTGCCACGGGAAGAGGAATGCTTGCCGCAATGGTACTGGGGGCAGATGGTGTACAGGTAGGAAGCCGTTTTGTGGCCAGTACTGAAGCGTCATCCCACGATAATTTCAAACAAAGGGTCGTGGAGGCCGGTGACGGGGACACGCGGCTTACCCTTAAGGAACTGGCCCCGGTAAGACTGTTGCGCAATAAATTCTATGAAGAAGTGCAGGAATTGTATGGAAGGGGAGCCTCTGCGGAAGAACTGAAAACGTTGCTGGGAAGGGGAAGGGCCAAAAGAGGAATGTTCGAAGGCGACCTTGAAGAAGGCGAACTCGAGATCGGACAGGTAGCCGGACTGATCCGTGATATAAAACCGGTAGCCGAAATTGTCAGGGATATTCTAACAGAATTCGACCTCGTGAAAAAAGGGCTATGTCAATTAGCCAATTAGCCAATTGGTCAATTATCACATTGGCACATTATCACATTGGCACATTATCAAAAGCATAGACCAGTCCTTGTTCCAGTCCCCTGATTTCAGCCAGTCCTTTTAATCGCCCGATCAGGGAATATCCGGAAAAATGTTCCCGGTTCTGCTCTAAGGTAAACAGGGCGCCGTGGTCCGGCCTCATGGGAAGAGCATGTCCTCTTTTATTCATGAGCAACAAAACCTTGTATACGATGGTGCTCATGGGGGCATCGCCGCTGAGGTGTTCAGCTTCCCGGAATACACCTTCCTTTTCTTTGGCTACACTCCTCAGGTGCAGGAAATGTATGCGGTCTCCGTGGCGTTCGAGAATGGCCGGGAGGTCGTTGTCCGGGTTTGCCCCCAGCGAGCCGGTGCAGTAGCAAAGTCCGTTGGCATTTACGGGAACGGCATCGAGTATACGTGCAATGTCTTTTTCAGAGCATACGATCCTGGGCAGTCCGAGAACGGAAAAAGGCGGGTCGTCGGGATGGATGGCCAGTTTAAGCCCCAGTTCTTCTGCCAGGGGAGCAACCTCTCCGAGAAAGTAATAGAGGTTTTCACGGAGTTTTTCATCATCAATACCTTCGTATTGCTTTAACAGGCCGAGTACCTTTTCAGGAGTAAAGCTCTCCTTGCTTCCCGGAAGCCCCAGCAGTACCGTACGGAACAGGGCCTGTTGTTCGTCACTGGTCAGCGAATCGCCATAGGCGGCAGCCTGTTCCTTTTCTTCCTGTGAATAATCGTCTTCCGCCCCGGGACGCCGCAGGAGAAACAGGTCGAAATACATAAAAGCCTCCCGCTCAAAGCGCAGCGTCCTGGTGCCGTCATCATTGACGAAAAACGTATCGGTACGCACCCAGTCCAGTACGGGCATAAAGTTGTAGGTAACCACTTCAAGGCCACATGCGGCAATATGCTTCAGGCTTTTTTTGTAGTTCTCGATGTAAAGTTTATAGTTTCCCTGGCGTCTCTTGATATCTTCGTGTACCGGCAGGCTTTCGATGACCGTCCATTCGAGCCCTGCGTTATGTACTATACCGAGTCTCTCCCTTATAGCCTCTTCACTCCATACTTCTCCCACGGGTATTTCGTGTAAGGCCGTAACGACACCACTGGCACCGGCCTGTCTGATCTCTTCCAGGCTCACCCCGTCCTGTGGCCCATACCATCGCATGGTTTGCTGCATTCTTATCATCGCGTGGTTTCTGATTTAAATTTAGTTAATTAGTTAATTAGCCAATGTGCCAATTAGCCAATTGGTCAATTATCACATTGGCACATTATCACATTGGCACATTATCACATTGGCACATTAAAACCCTATGCTGTTACCGCCGTCTACCGGAAGTACGGTACCAGTGGTAAATTTCGATTCGGAGGTCGCGTAATAGAATACAGCATCGGCAATATCGGAAGGGTCCCCGAGTTTTCCCATGGGAGTGCGCGAGAGTACCTTGTTTTTTCTTTCTGGATCATTGTCGAGTGCCTTTGAAGACATTTTGGTCTTGATAAATCCCGGGGCAACACAATTGACCCTGATCCCGAAAGAGGCCAGTTCCACGGCCATCGCCCTGGTCATTCCTTCTATGGCGGTTTTACTGGCGGAGTACGCAATGACTTTAGGGATACCGTATTGAGAGGTCATCGAACTGATATTGACGATACTGCCGCCGTCATTGTCCTTCATGTTCCTGACCACTTCCCGGCTTACCGCAAAGACGCTGAATACATTGGTGTGTATGATGGTCTGGAAATCCTGGTCGGTAACGTCGAGAAATTCCTTTTTCATGTTGATCCCGGCATTATTGACCAGGATGTCAATGGGATGGTTTTCGGCAATACCGGCGATCAGGGCGGGAATACCCTCCAGGTCGTTAAGGTCGAAAATGACCGGAACGGCAAGCTCGCCGATCTCCTTGCAGGCATTTTCGGTTTTTTCCCGGTTGCGCCCTATAATATAGGTGCGAATCCCATTGTTACACAGTTTTTTTGCCGTGGCATATCCCAAACCGGAATTTCCCCCGGTTACAATAGCGGTTTTGGTCATATCTGAAAAAATTTGCTCGATCATCGAGATTTAAACTCCGACTTCCGTCTGGCGAACAGGCAGGCTTGCGTCGAAAATATGCTGTCGGGTTTTTCCATGCCTGTCTTGCGAGTGGTCTGTTCCTTTTATGAGAACCTTTTTGAAACACCCGGCATGACAGAGGAGCCCCCTGTAACGAAAGCGTAAAATAAATGAAAAAATCCTCCGCTTCCAAGAAAAAGTGCAATCGGTTGCGTTTTGGTGGTTGATAACAGGGGATATTAACAGATTATAGCCGGGATGAAGTGGGTAAAACAATTTCGGTATACGTTTTCAGGTGATCCCGGCTCCCGGGTCAGGGATTGGTATGGCGCAGGGAAGAAGCCCGCATAAGAAGTTCGGTAGGCAGGGTGATGATTTCCGGAGCATCGCTGTCTTTTTTGTCGGCGTCTGTAATGTGCTGCAATATCCGTTCGGTACAGATATTTCCCATCTCGATGGCCGGATGGGTTATGGTAGACAGGGGCGGGTCTACTATGGAGGCGATCGGATCGTCATTGAACCCGATAATGGCCAGGTCGCGGGGAATATCTATCCCGTGTTTTTTGGCGTACAGTATGGCGCTTACCGCCGAAGTGTCGTTGGCCGCAAACAGGCCGTCGGGAGGTTGCGGCAGGTTCATTAACCGTCGCATGCCTTCTGCTCCTTCTTCAAAGCTGAGTGCCTGGCAGTCAATGATAAGGTCGTCATTTACAGCGATATTGTAATCGTTTAGCGCATCCAGCATCCCGTGTTTTCTTTCCCGGTATACATTGCGGTGCTGTGCCCCCGCAAAATGGGCAATGCGTTTGCATCCCTGTTGGATGAGATGTTCGGCAGCCTTGTACCCGGCGGCATAATTGTCGATGATCACCTTGTACCCTTTCAGCTTGTCGGGGATCCTGTCCACAAAAACAATGGGAATCCCCTGCTTTATGAACTGGCTGAAATGGTCCAGTTTCCGCGTCTCCATCGACAGTGAGACGACCAGGCCGCTGATACGGCTGTTGTACAGGGTCTGGGCATTGAAAACCTCGTTGTCGTATTTGTCGTTGGACTGGCTTATAATAACATTATATCCGGCCTCACGGGCTTTTTCTTCTATCCCGCTGATAAGAGAAGACACAAAAGGACGGTTTATGCGAGATATCATGATTCCTATGGTCTTGCTCTTGTTATTGCGCAGGCTTGCCGCAATGGAATTGGGGCGGTATCCCATTTCCCTGGCCGTTTTCTTGATGATCCCGATGGTCTTGCCACTTATGCTGCTGTGGTTGTTGAGCGCCCTGGAAATGGTAGATGGAGAGTATTTGAGTTTCCTGGCGATATCGTATATGGTTACTTCCTTGTTGGTCTTCATCTATGCTGCAGTTTAGTTCTTTCCGGGTATTTTTCCGGCTTGCCCGGCAACGAACGGGTAGGTACGGAAAGCATGGAATGAAAATCAAAGATACATATTTAAACCCAATACGGGACCTGCGGAAAGAAGCGCGGAGAATACCGGTTTTTAAAGAAAACCGATCGACGGGGACATCCCTGTATATGGTCCTGAATAAGGAAGGAAAGCAATTCATTAAAAAAACAGCCCGAAAAAATTGCCTGTTAAAAAGATATGGTTAATTTTATTCTTACATATAGTTATATATACTATAAGGTGTTTTTTGAGTTCCGCGTGCCATAATAGTACAGTCAATCATAATTTTAGAATATCTCCGTATGTATTGGATCGGATATGATGTAGGAAGTTCTTCCGTAAAAGCGGCGCTTGTGAAAAGCGGTACGGGTGAAGTAGTCGGGACAACCCGTTCTCCCGAAGAGGAGATGGCCATTACTTCGAAAAGACCGGGTTGGGGCGAGCAGGACCCGGAGATGTGGTGGGACCACCTGGTCAGGGCCACTTCGCGACTGCTCCGGGAGAACAACGTAGGGGCCGGAAGTGTAAAAGGGATAGGGGTTTCCTACCAGATGCACGGGCTGGTACTGGTAGACCGGCAGCAGCAGGTGCTCCGCGATGCCATTATATGGTGTGACAGCCGTGCGGTTGTTACGGGAAGGGAACTGCTGCGCACAGCCGGGGAAAGGCGCTGCATCGACCGGCTGCTCAATACCCCGGGAAATTTCACACTTTCCAGGCTGAAATGGGTGCAGGAGAATGAACCCGGGATATATGCCAAAGTGTACCGGTTTTTGCTCCCCGGAGACTTTATAGCGATGAAACTCACCGGCAGGTGCACGACTACACCTTCGGGCCTGTCGGAAGGTATCGCCTGGGATTTTAAGGAGAATAAGCCTGCCCTATGGTTGCTGGAACAGGCCGGAATAGATCCTGCATTTGTCCCGGAAGTAGTACCCACCTTTGCGGAGCAGGGGCGGCTGACCTCCGGTGCAGCCTCGGAACTGGGGCTCATGACGGGGATACCCCTGCTGTACCGCGCAGGAGACCAGCCCAATAATGCACTGTCTTTGAACGTGATGGAGCCCGGGGAGATCGCTGCTACGGGGGGCACCTCGGGAGTAGTATATGCCGTAAGTGATACTCCGCATACTACCGAGGGGATACGTACCAATAATTTTGCACATGTAAACCACACCCCGGAACATCCGCGTATAGGAAAACTGCTCAATATTAACGGGGCGGGAATTCTGTATCGCTGGATGAGAGACCAGGTCTCGGGAGAGGCCATGTCTTACGAAGCGATGAACCAACTTGCGGGGGAGGTGCCCGCGGGAAGTGGAGGGCTGCTTGTTCTCCCTTTCGGGAACGGGGCGGAACGGATGCTCGGCAATGTTGATGCGGGTGCCTCGGTACTGAATCTCAATTTCAATATCCACGAACGGAAACACTTGTACAGGGCGGCACTGGAGGGGATCGCCTTTTCTTTTGTATACGGGATGGAAATACTGCGCAATGACGGGGTAAACCTCACCGCCATCAGGGCAGGAGGAGATAACCTCTTCCGTTCCGGGCTCTTCTCCCGCACTATTGCTACCCTGGTCGGCACAGAGATCCGTATTACGGATACTACGGGAGCAGTGGGTGCCGCCAGGGCGGCCGGGTACGGTTCCGGAGATTTTAAAGACCTTCGTGAAGCCTTTGCAAAAGACAGGTCCGTTGCCGTGTACCATCCTGAAAAAGAGGGACAGACTTTTATCGATGCATACGGGATCTGGAAGGAAGTCCTGAAAAGAAATACCGGGTAAAACCAGGGACTCTTTTTTAGGATTACACAGGGAAACTGCCATATGAATAATTCAAAACGGGTTGAGTAACGGTAGAATAATAATAAAAACATGAACCGGAAATGATAACATTAGGAGATCGCGAGTATTTTAAGGGTATAGGAAAAATACAGTTTGAAGGGCCTTCGTCCCGTAACCCGCTTGCATTCAGGTATTATGACGAAGATCAGGTAGTAGGAGGCAAAACCATGAAAGAGCACTTCCGTTTTGCCGTGGCTTACTGGCACACCTTTTCGGCGACGGGAGGCGACCCTTTCGGAGCAGGAACCAAAAAATTCCCCTGGCTGGAAGCTGCAGATGTCAGGCAGCAGGCCAGGGATAAGATGGATGCGGCCTTTGAGTTTATGACCAAATTGGGGACGCCCTATTACTGCTTTCACGACTTCGACCTGATCGCCGAAGGGGAGACGCTGGAAGAAAGTGAAAAAAGATTGCAGTTCATCTCGGATTATGCCCTGGAAAAGCAGAAGATGTCAGGAGTAAAACTGCTCTGGGGAACGTCCAACTGCTTTAGCCACCCCCGTTATATGAACGGTGCCATTACCAATCCGGATTTTGATATAGTGGCCAGGGCAGGGGCACAGATCAGGAACGCCCTGGATATTACCATCAAGCTGGGAGGGGAAAATTATGTGTTCTGGGGGGGCAGGGAAGGTTATATGTCCCTGTTGAATACCGATATGAAAAGAGAACAGGAACACTTTGCCACTTTTCTGCACATGGCCCGGGACTATGCGCGGAAACAGGGGTTTAAGGGAAAGTTTTTCATAGAGCCCAAACCGATGGAACCTACCAAGCATCAGTACGATTTCGACGCGGCAACAGTTCTGGGCTTTCTTGCCAGGTATGATCTCCTGGACGATTTTAAACTGAACCTGGAAGTCAACCACGCTACCCTGGCGCAGCACACCTTCGAACACGAACTGCAGGTGGCGGCAGACCAGAACATGCTCGGAAGCATAGATGCCAACCGGGGAGACTACCAGAACGGATGGGATACCGACCAGTTCCCGGTGGATGTATACGAACTCACACAGGCCATGCTGGTGATCCTCCAGGCCGGAGGGTTCCAGGGAGGCGGAGTGAATTTTGACGCAAAAACCCGTCGCAATTCGACAGACCCCGAAGATATTTTCTACGCCCATATCGGCGGCATGGATGCTTTTGCCCGGGCTTTGGTCGCTGCACAGCGCATCCTGGACGAATCGGAATACCTGGAACTCCGAAAAGAACGGTACCGGTCTTTCGACACTGCAGAAGGCAAGCAGTTTGCCGATGGAGTCACCTCCCTGGAAGAGTTGTACCGCTATGCGGCAGCACACCAGGATATTGCTCAGCGAAGCGGAAGGCAGGAATTTTTTGAAAACCTGGTCAATCGGTATATATAACCGGTTCAGAGTTATGAGTTCAGACCCCAACCTGCAACTTGTAACGAAGTATATACTTTCCGTGAGTATCCGGGATGTGTTTATTCCAGGACCTCCACTTCCATTCGTATGTTCTCATAAGGCCATTCCCGGCTGTCGGTAGGAAGCCGGTTGATCTTGTCTACCACGTCCATTCCCCGGATCACCTTGCCGAAAACGGTATATTTTCCGTCGAGGTGATAGGCTCCGGGGCTTCTGGTTACAATAAAGAACTCATACGGGGAGGCCAGTTTATGCGGGTTGTCCACATTATCACTGCTCGGCATGGAAACCACGCCCCGGTGGTGCTTTAATCCGCTGTCGGTGTCGGGAGGCAACAGGTATCGCCCTATTTCACCTCTTCTGCCTGTTACAGCCCTGCTATCGGAACTCCCTCCCTGTATAATGAAGTCCTTTACAACCCTGTGAAAGCTGGTGCCGTTAAAATAGCCCTTCCTGGTCAGGTAGATAAAATTGGACCGGTGATAGGGAGTCTCCCGGAACAGTTCGATAATGATGTCTCCGAACTTTGTGCTTATTTTTACCTTGTTTTCCTTGTGCTTTTTATTGTATTCGTAAAAGAACGGGATGGCGTTGTCGTCGTTGAGTACAATGGTGTCTTCTGCTTTTGTGTTTTTATCTGCGGGAAGGACAGTATCTTTTTCCTTGCCCGGTGTTTCCGTACTGTCCGGTTTAGGCTGTTCCCCGCGAATGTTTTTACCGTTGTCGGCCGCCGCGTTTTTTTTAGCGTTTTCTTGACATGCGGTTAGGAATATAAGTAGTATTATTGTGCAGAGACCCAGTGTGTGACGTAACATGAATTTTGACGAGTTTTTAGAATTAATACCAAAAATAAAAAATCTGTCTTTACCGGGAAGGGAATCTCAGTATAAAATGGCTTCGGCCTCACGACGGATATTGATGGAAGCGGAACTCAATGCGGCAACACCCCGTAAGGCTGGTGTCATGGCGCTGTTTTATCCCGACCGCAACAACACGGCGAATATTGTGCTCCTGATGCGAAAGGATTACCAGGGAGTACATGCCAACCAGGTTGGTTTTCCAGGCGGAAAGATGGAAGAAGAAGACAGGGATATTGAAGCCACGGCGATCAGGGAGACGGTCGAAGAAACAGGAGTGCCGGCAGAAAGTATACAGGTGATCCGTTCGCTTACCTCCCTTTACGTTCCTCCCAGTAATTTTATGGTATATCCGTTTATGGGGATACTGAGTGCTCCTCCGTTCTTTTATCCGCAGCCGGAGGAGGTCGCCGAATTGGTGGAAGTTCCCCTTGCCGATATGCTGGACGACAGTATCGTGCTTAAAAAGGACTTTATAACATCGTACGGCAGTAATAAAAATGTACCCTATTTCCGTTTCCGCGGATATGATGTGTGGGGAGCTACGGCGGCAATGCTCAGCGAGGTAAAGGACCTGGTCATTACGGCTATGGAATGACCAGAGGCTGGAAATTGGGAGTACGGAGCCGGAAGCACGAGGTTCATAATTGTCATCCTGTGTTTGTAGTGGCTTTGTTCATCCCCACGGTAGTCCTGACCCGACTCTTGGTCGGGGGAGGGGTTTCCGGGACGTAACGAAAGAAATGTATATTTTTGCAGGTAATGTTTTCATATAAGAGCTTGTTTAAACCGGTTTAAACAAGCCCTAAAACCAGTGAGACTTTATGGGGTTGTTTAAAAAAAATCCTTTCGGACATATTCTGTTTCTAAAAAAATGGCTTATCCGTATCTTCGGGCTTCTTACGCACAGAAGATACCGCGGGTTTAACGAGCTCAGTATAGAAGGTTCCGAAATTATCAAGGAACTGCCCCCGACCGGGGTATTGTTTGTTTCCAACCATCAGACTTATTTTGCCGATGTGGTGGCCATGTTCCACGTTTTTAATGCCAGCCTTACCCATCGTGTGGATTCGATAAAAAATGTGGGGTACATATGGCATCCCAAACTCAATATCTATTATGTGGCTGCCAGGGAAACCATGAGGGCGGGGTTACTGGCCAGGATCATGTCTTATGCAGGAGCCATTACGGTAGAACGCACCTGGAGGGAAAAGGGAAAAAGTGTAAAGCGGGACGTGAACCCGCAAGACACGGAGAATATCGGGAAAGCCCTGAAAGACGGATGGGTGATCACTTTTCCGCAGGGGACGACCAAACCCTGGAAACCCATACGAAAGGGTACGGCCCATATCATAAAACAGTATAAACCCATCGTTATTCCCGTGGTTATAGACGGTTTCAGGAGGTCCTTTGACAAAAAGGGATTGTGGATCAAGAAGAAGGGAATACTGCAATCCATGGTGATCAAGCAACCGCTGGAGATCGATTATGAAAAGGATACCGTTGAGCAGATCGTCGAACAGCTGGAATATGCCATTGAACAACATCCTTCATTTCTCAGGGTAATCCCCGAAGAAGCCCTGCAGATGGAAGAGGAACTGAATGAGAAGCGCAGGTGGAGTTACAGGGAAGAGTGATAAGGCAATAACTTTTTACAGAAACCGGGGCGGGATGCCCCGAACGATATAGTTTTACTATTTTTGGGATAAATACAATTGTTATGATCGTAAAGAAAAACTTTCAGGCACTTCTCCTGTACTGCCTGATGTGTAACGGGATACTGCTCGCGCAGAAAAAGGCGCTTACACCGGACGATTTTGACCGGTGGAAACATATTTCCGGCCCGCAATTTTCGGAAGACGGGAATTTCCTGGTATACGAGTACAATGACGGCAACGGGGACGGCAGCCTGGTGATCACCGATATCCGCAATGGGGTTTCGGATACCCTCGAACGGGGGGGAGGTGCCCGGATAAGCGGGAACAGTGCACTGGTGGCGTTTCGTATAAAGCCTCCTTTCGGTTTGCGCAGAAAAGCGGAGACCGAAGGATGGAAAGGCGATAAGAAACCCTCGGACTCCCTCGGTATATACCTGCTGGAAAGCCGGGAGGTATTGAAGTATCCCGATGTCAAGGATTTCAGCCTTCCGGCCGAAGGAGGGAGCTGGCTGGCTTTTAAGACCATAACCGAAATAGCGGACCCGGACGGGAAAAAGGAATCAGACAGCCTTAAAGCCGGGAAAAAACAGAAAAAGGATACGCTTGTGGTGGTACTCAATCCCCTTAAAAAAGACAGTATCTCGTTTAAAAATGTAAAATCGTATACCTGGGCCCGTAAAAAGAACAGCCTGCTGTTCCAGAGTGAAAAAAAGGACAGCACAGCAACATGGGCATCGGTACTGCGCCTGGATACCGCAACCATGCAGGCAGATACGCTTTTTAAGGGCGAAGGGGAAGTAAAGAAAATAAACCTCGGTCCGGAAGGTGAAAAACTGGCGTTTCTCTTCTCGGAAGATACGACCAAGATTAAAAAATACACACTGTATACCGGGAAGGGAAGTGCGGTAAGCGAATTGAAGAAAGGAAGCATTGCCTCCCTTCCCGATGGCTGGACCCCTTCTGAAAACGGCAGTATGTTTTTTTCGGAAAACGGAAAAAGACTGTTTTTCGGAACGGCGCGTTACCAGGGAGAGAGAACCAGGGATACGCTGCTGAACAGCGAGCGGGCCCAGGTGGATATATGGGCGTGGACCGATAGCCTGTTACAGCCGCAGCAGAAAGTCAACCTGTCCAGGGACCGCAGGAAGACCTTTTCGGCCGTATATGATTTTGAAGCGGGGAAGTCATTACAACTTGCCGATAGTGCGGTTCCGGAAGTTACGGTGCTGAACAAGGGGGATGGCGCTTATGTGCTGGCAGAAGATGAAAAACCGTACCGGAGAGCTTCGTCCTGGAATGCCCTGTGGGTGAAGGATATTTACACCATAGACCTGAACTCGGGCAAGAGACAATTGCTGGTAAAGGCCCAGAACCATGTGTGGATGGGGCCGGCACAGCACTATGCCCTATATTACAACAGGAAGGACAGCGTGTATTATTCGATAGACCTGAAGAGTAACAGGCATATTCCCCTGACCAAAGAGCTTGGGGTCGCCTTTTACGATGAGAGAAACGATACTCCCAGCGAGCCGTATCCTTACGGAATTGCGGGTTGGAGTGAGGGCGACAAGGCCGTTTATGCATACGACCGTTACGATATATGGAAGCTGGACCCTTCAGGAAGAAAAAAACCGGTAAGGCTCACACAGAACGGCAGGGAGGAAAAAACCGTTTACAGGTACCTTTCCCTGAACCGCGATGAGAAATATATGGGAGAAGACGGGAAAGTGTGGTTGTCTGTTTTCGGGGAAGAAACCAAAAAGGCAGGGTATGCCCTGGCAGACCTGAAGCGGAATACCAGTAAAGTGGTGATGAGCGGTGATTACAGTTTGGGACGTCCGGTAAAGGCAAAAAATGCAGACAGGGTTTTCTTTAGCAGGGAGACTTTCAGGGAATACCCGGACCTGTGGATAACTACGACAGCGCTTGATACCCCGGAAAAATATACCTCGGCCAACCCGCAGCAAAAAGAATACCTGTGGGGAAATGCGAGCCTGGTGGAATGGAAAAATTACGACAATGTTCCCTTGCAGGGGCTATTGTACACTCCCGAAAATATGGAACCGGGGCGCAAGTATCCCATGGTGGTGTACTATTATGAACGCAGCTCGGATACCTATCACCGGCATTATGCCCCAACCCCCAGCAGGTCTGTGATCAACCGGACTTTCTACACCAGTAACGACTACCTGGTATTCGTTCCGGATATCGTGTATAAGGAGGGATATCCCGGTGAAAGTGCCTATAATTGTATCGTTAGCGGGGTAGAAAAACTGATGTCGGAACATTCGTATATCGACTCGGAGCACATAGCCCTTCAGGGCCAGAGCTGGGGAGGGTACCAGACCGCATACCTGGTTACACAGACCGATATGTTTGCCGCTGCAATGGCCGGGGCCCCCGTGAGCAATATGACCAGTGCCTACGGGGGGATACGCTGGCAGACCGGTATGAGCAGGATGTTCCAGTACGAACACACCCAGAGCCGTATAGGAGGAACGCTATGGGAGAAAAGGGACTTGTATATAGAGAATTCTCCCCTGTTTTTTGCTGACAAGGTGAATACCCCCCTGCTCATGATGCACAATGACAACGACGGGGCGGTACCGTGGTACCAGGGAATAGAGTATTTTGTGGCCCTGAGAAGACTGGATAAACCGGTATGGATGCTTACCTACAACGGGGAGCCTCACAACCTGAAAGGCAGCAGCTGGGGTAATCGCAAGGACCTTTCCATACGGATGATGCAGTTCTTTGACCACTATCTCAAGGGAAAAGATGCCCCGGAATGGATGGTAAAAGGACGCCCTGCATTACAGAAGGAATACAATAAGGGGTATTGAGAGTTCTTAGTTGGTAGTTGTCAGTTCGTCTGTCTGTCTCAAAACTGTAACCTAAACCTCCATCTTTTTCAGTTCCCTATAGTTCCTGTTGAGCCGTCGCAGCAGGAAACCGTAGAGCAAAAGGTAGACCCCCAGGCACAGGCCTATCATCAGTGCAGTGACCAATACTGCAAGGGCCATAAGAATGAGGTGGTCTCCTAACTCCGAATGCTGTTTATATACGGCCCAGCCCCCCTGTTTTTTGACATACATGATTACAGAGGTGCATACGGAGGTGATGAAAATGACGGAGAGGTTGAAAATGATGTAGTGCTTTACTGTTTTCCGCGCCCTGAGAATGGAATCCATCAGTCCTTTTACCGAGGATGTGGCGGATATTTTTTTGTAGTTTGTATAGAACCGGAACACAAAATAAATAATGACCGGATACGCGAGGTACGACAGTACATCCACAAAGAGATAGTTCATTTGCTCCATATAGGCAGGCGTATAGAACAGGAAGACCAATCCTATCGACAGTTCCACCATACTTATGATGAATATCCATTTTACATTGGAGGACGATTTTTTCAGGATCATTTTATAGATATCCTGATAGGATAGTTTCGGCAGTGATGCTTCCCTTTTCTTCCAGTCCTTTTTTAACAGCTCAAACTCATCCATGATCACGGGTTCAGTATAGTTCGCAATTTAGATTTTATCCGGTTCATTTTTACACGGGCATTGACTTCGGTAATGCCCAGTGTTTCGGATATTTCCTTGTAGCTCCTGTCTTCGAGGTATAGAAAGATCAGTGCTTTTTCCACGTCGCTAAGTTGTTTTATAGCGTCGTACATCAGTTTCAGTTGTTGCTCTTCTTCATCGTTGTATTCGTTGTATTTGAGATTGTTCAACACATGTTCATAATGGTCGCCCCGCACACTCTTTTTCGATTTCCGGTAAAGTGTTATGGCAGTATTCAATGCTACCCTGTACATCCAGGTGCTGAATTTGGATTCTCCCCGGAATTTTGGAAAGGCCTTCCACAGCTGAATGGTTATTTCCTGGAACAGGTCATTGTGCTCATCCTGCCCGGAAGTATAGATCCGGCATACCTTATGCACAATGTTTTGATGCTTTTCCAGTTGAGTGATAAAGCGATGTTCCAGGTCCTTGTCCACAGTTTAGAATAATGTTTGACAATGAGTAGCAATTTCCCTCTTTTTGTTACAAATAAAAAATGAAGGGTGTTGGAAGCCGGAAGCACGGAGCACGAAGTTGGAAGTACGGGAGCTGTCATCCCGGCCGTAGCGCCTGTCCCGACCTTTTAGCCGGGGGAGGGATCTCCGGGCTTTCGGTAATGCTCTCGGGTAAAATTTAAATACTTTTGCCCTGTAATTTTGCCTGCTGTTCATGGTGTAAACAATATTTAAGAATTACCTTTGCACTGTCTGTGATCTCCCGGAGGTGATCCGTGAGACCTGAGACAGAAAAACGAATTAAAACATCCGGCAATGGATGCCGGAATCTTTTAAACCTCACCCGGTGAGTAAAATTCGATCTTTCTATGAATATTCCGAAAACCAGTTTTCCCAGGGTCGTAATCATAGGCGGAGGCTTTGCCGGCCTGGAACTGGCAAAACGCCTGGGGAAGCAGGACCTGCAGGTGGTTATGCTCGACAGGCACAATTATCACACCTTTCAGCCGCTTTTATACCAGGTGACCACCGGAGGGCTCGAGCCCGATTCTATAGCCTATCCCATACGGAAGGTACTGAAAAATTACCCTAATTCCTACTTTCGCCTTGCCGAGGTAGAGCAGGTGGTACCGGAAAAAAAGATAATAAAGACCGATATAGGGGAGATCACGTACGATTACCTGGTGATAGCTACCGGTTCCAGGACAAATTATTTTGGTAATGAGGCGGTGAAGAACAACGGGATGGCCATGAAAACCATTCCGCAGTCACTGAACCTGAGAAGCCTTATTCTCGAGAATTTCGAACAGGCACTGCTCACCAATAACCTGGACAGGAGAAATGCCCTGATGAATTTTGTCATCGTAGGTGCCGGCCCCACCGGGGTAGAGCTCGCAGGGGCGCTTGCAGAGATCAAGAAAGGGATACTTCCTAAAGACTATCCCGATCTCGATATACGCCAGATGCAGATCAACCTGGTCCAGGGTACCGACAGGATCCTCGATGCCATGAGCCCGAAAGCATCAAAAAAGGCAGCAGAATTCCTGGAAAAACTCGGGGTGAATATATGGACGGGTACTATTGTCACGAACTACGACGGCTATACCGTAGCTACCAATGCCGACCTGTCCTTTGAAACGGAAACCCTGATATGGACCGCCGGAGTGGAAGGGGCCACACTGAAAGGGATTGACGGAAAAGACCTGGTTGCCAGAGGCAACAGGGTAAAAGTGGACGAATTCAATCAGGTAGAAGGCTTTAAGGATATTTTTGCCATCGGCGACGTGGCGTATATGCCTACGGAAAAATATCCGCACGGGCATCCCATGATGGCCCAGCCCGCCATACAACAGGGAAAACTGCTGGGAAGTAACCTCGTAAAATACATACAGGGCAAACCCATGAAACCATTCCGGTATTTCGACAAGGGGTCGATGGCTACCGTGGGGAGGAACAAGGCTGTGGTAGACCTGCCACACTGGAAGTTTCAGGGGGTTTTTGCATGGTTCGTATGGATATTCGTACACCTGTTTGCCCTTATCGGATTTAAAAATAAAATGGTGGTCTTCGTCAACTGGCTCTACAATTATATCCGCTTCGACCGGGAAGCCAGGCTCATTATACGCCCGTATAAGAAAAAAGGCCGTGAAGCTGCCGTAAAGAAAGAGGCAGAGCAATAGCACACCGTGGAAGTTTTTTAAAATATAATACGCTCCCGTAGTATTTTATAAGCTTTCCACAATTGATTTTCAACGGTTTTTACGGAAATATTCAGCATTTCCGCTATTTCCCGGTATTTGTAACCTTTCATTTTGTGAAGGATGATAATCTGTTTGCACTTATCAGGCAGCTCGTCAATGGCATCCCTCAGTTTCTGCTGTATCATATCCCGTTGGTCCTGGTTATCCTCTTCCGAGATAAGGATTTCCCGGTAGAGATCAACAGTAACAGATGTGAAATTCCTGTTTTTCCGGAAGTGGTCAATAAATTGATTGTAACAGGCACTGTACATGTAGTTCTTCAGAGAAGTGTGAAAGGAAATAGTCTCTTTTTTTTCCCAAAGCCGGATAAAAGTCACCTGTACGATATCTTCTGCAGTCTGTACATCATGACAAAATCCCAAAATAAAATATGTCAATTCATCATACAGTGCGTTAAAGAGGTATTCGAAAGCTCTTTCCTTACCGGATTGCAAATCCTTGATCAAATCTACACCGTCCTGGAGAGAGTATCCCATTTTTACATTTTTAACTTAATAGTTGACAAATATGATGTTTGATATGCAAAAATTGAAAAAAAATATCAAACTGAGATAGGGGTTTTGCGAAACAATTACGTCAACTGTATAAAAACAAGCAAAAACAAATATGCCGGAACAGCATTTTTCATATTTGATACAACAATTTTTTCTGGACAAAATCTCTGAAAAAGAGCTGTCTGAGCTGGATCAGCTCCTGAAGACAGACGAGACTTCCAGGGAAGAGTTTGCGGCCTATGCCAGGCTTCATCACAAATTGTCAGGAATGGCATATTCCCCGAAAGGCAATAAAAAGAAGGAAGCATTATTTCAATCTGTTTTACAAAAGATCAACTCCGGGGAAAGCCTTGATCCGGATAAGGACAACTTCCGGACCGCAAAAGCACCACACCGTGAAACCGAAGAAGTAAAAACGGGCAGGTACAGGTCTGCACGTAGTATCGCAAGAAGGAGGTTTATTTACGGCCTGGCAGCCTCTGTGGTGGTCCTGATTGGGATAACCTTTTTTTACCGCACTTTTCAAACACCGCCGTCTATTGAAAAATATTCGAAATTTAAACTGCAATCACCCAGCCATGAAGGGGATGTCCGGTTAATAGTTGATGGTGAGGAGATCGATATCAATGAAGCAAATCCCGTAATATCTTATTCGGAATCGGGAGAGAGGATCGATATCAATGAAAAGCAGGCCGTACACCAAAAGACCGTGGATAAGGACAACTACAATACTGTAGTAGTACCCTATGGGAAACGCTCGTCCGTATTACTGGCAGACGGAACAAAAGTATGGCTGAACTCGGGGTCTGTACTGACTTATCCTTCCCGTTTTTCCAAAAAGAGAAGAGAGGTATATCTCGAGGGACAGGCCGTTTTTGATGTATCTCACGATGCGAAAAAGCCTTTTTATGTGTTGAGTGCGGGCCAGGTTGTAAAAGTATTGGGAACGATTTTCGACGTACGGAGCTATCCCGATGAGGACTTTTCCCGGACCGTGCTGAAAAGCGGAAGTGTGGAGATCACTTACCCGGAGGTTTCCACAGAACATTCAACAGTACGGATAACACCCAATACACTTGCCATGTTCGACAAAACCAGTGGAGATGTCGCGCGTATGGACGTTGATGCCGATAGCTATATGTCATGGAGGGAAGGAGTGTTTGTATTTGAGAACGAGAAGGTTGAGGAAATTGCGAAAACAATATCGAGATATTACGGAGTTGAGATTGAACTGGACGGAGAATTCGAGAACATAACAACATACTCCGGAAAACTGGATATGAAAGCATCCCTGGAGGATGTCCTGGATATTATCAAAGGTTCCCTGTATTTTGATTACAGAAGGGAGTCGGGCAAGATTATACTAACTAACTGATAAATAATATAAAAAACCGGAGTGATATGAAAAAATAGACCAGCAAAAACAAAAAGCCAGGAGATGTTCCCGCATCCCCTGACCATTAATTACAGTTTAACGGTTCGCCAACCATTAACACATAACAAAATTATGAATAAAAATACTATTGTCCTTTTTTTATCCTGTAAAAAAAGCGTAGAAAGGTTTTTATGGCACATGATCAGAATCTTCGTTTTATCTGTATGTCTCGGGCTGAGTAGCATTTACGCAGAAGATTCCCGTTCGCAAACAAGAATTGATATCAATGTTCAGGATGCAGCCCTGAAAGAGGTTTTTGAGAATATCGAGAGGAAAACCGATTATATATTCTTTTACCCCGACGGGGTGCAACAGAGCAAACGAAAGGTGTCGATTAAAGCCAGGAATGAATCAGTAGTTAATATTCTTCAGCAAGTATTACGGCCCGATTACACCTTTAAAATTGTTGACCGGCAGATTATAGTCTCGCTTTCGAGGAACGCCGCTCCTCTGGAAGATAACTCCGAAACAGCTCACACCGTTCAGTCTATAGTTACAGGACATATAAGAGATATAGACGGAGCCCCTTTGCCGGGGGTGAGCGTTTTTATCAAGGGTTCAGGTAAGGGTGTGGTTACCGATTTTGACGGGAATTATAACCTGGAGGCCGCTATAGGCGACGTTCTCGTGTTTAAGTATCTGGGGATGGAGACCCAGGAGGTCGCGGTAAGAAACTTTGAGCCTTTGAACGTGATGATGAAGGAAAACGTAGACGAGCTCAGCGAAGTAGTGGTAACGGGATACCAGACCCAGGAACGGAGAACGATAACCGGGGCGATGGCTCAGCTGAAATCGGAAGTTATACAGGAAATTCCGGTACAGTCTTTTGACCAGGCCATGCAGGGTAGAATGGCTGGCGTACTGGTACAGAGTGCTTCCGGACTTCCGGGAGGGCCGATAAGTATCCAGATCCGGGGCCAGGGCTCTATCAGTGCCGGAAATTCTCCTCTTTTTATTGTTGATGGTGTGGAGGTAAACTCGGAAGATTCCGCGAGTAATGTTTCTGCTTCAAACCCATTGGATTTTATGGACCCCAACGACATCGAGTCCATAGAGGTGCTGAAAGATGCCGCCGCCGCTTCTATTTACGGGGCTCAGGCGGCGAACGGAGTAGTGCTGATCACCACCAAAAGTGCAAAAGCAGGACCTACGAAGTTTACTGTAGGATACAGAAAAGGAGTGGTGACACCCCTGGAATTTCTGGAAATGCTGAATACCCAGCAGTACCTGAATGTCAGGATGGAGGCAGTGTCTAATTTGAACCCTGACTGGAGCAGCGAGCAGGCACGTACCGAAGTTTTAAGGCAGAGCCTGCTGCCTATAACCCTTACCGATGCCGAGATCGCCGCCCTTCCTACTTACGATTGGCAGAAAGAGGCCTTCAAGCCGGCCTTTTCGGATAAGGTCAATGTGGCAATGACCGGCGGGTCGGACAAAACCAAGTTCAGGATCTCGGGCTCTTATGAAAAGGCAGAAGCTACGATTGCCCCTAACGATTTTACAAGAGGGTCTCTTTACATACGCCTCAATCACGATGTCAATGACAAATTAAACCTGTGGCTGAGCACTACCCTGAGCCAGGTAAACAGGAATGCGGGGTACCGTTCCTATGGTTCCTATGCTTATTTCTCTTCTCCTCAGTATACGGCCTCACTAATGCTGCCCTTTCTCGCGATCAAAAATGAGGATGGTTCATGGAACGCGCCCGTACGTTTTCCCGGGAATGCACCCTATAATGCCCTCCAGGCGGCAGAATACAATACGCAGCTGGCCAGGACCAGAAACCTTTTCGGTGTTTTCCGGCTTACCTATAAACTGAGCGATAAGCTACAGTTTCAGTCCAGGTTTGGCCTGACCTATAGAAATTACGATACCGAATTTTATATAGACCCCCGTTCCCAGGAAGGGGCTAACAGGGCGGGATACAAATCATTCCGCTACCAGAACTCAAACATCTTTACGAATTCGACTACGCTGACCTATGATACTACCTTTACAGGAGGCCACCAGTTAAACGCACTGGCAGGTGTGGAGTACAGGGGGTATAACAGACAACGGGTGGGTGCTACTTCAGAAGGTTTTCCTACCTATCAATTCCGGTATATGTCTTCGGCCTCAACTATATTGGGGGCCTATGAGAACGGAACGGAAAACAAAAGGGCAGGGGCATTCTCACAAGTGAATTATAACTTCAGGAAAAAGTATATGGTGAGTGGTGTCCTGCGTTATGACGGTTCTTCCAGGTTCGGGGCCGATAATCAGTACGGGCTGTTCCCTGCCGTATCGGTAGGATGGGATATTGCCAGGGAAGGTTTTATGAGAGGACAAAGTGTGGCAAACCAGTTAAAACTGCGTCTCAGCTACGGCGAAACCGGAAACAGCGCTATCAGTGATTTTGCAAGCCGGGCCCTGTGGGACGGAAGTGCTTCGTATGGAGGGCTTCCCGGTACAGTACGGACCCAACTGGCGAATGACGACCTAAGATGGGAACGAAATGTGAGTTATAATATAGGCCTGGATTTCTCCCTGTACAAAAAGATACTGTACGGTTCGGTAGATATCTACCGCAGATTGAGCAAGGACCTTTTGATCAATACTCCCGTAGCCTGGCACAGCGGCTTTGCCGATATTTACAGAAACGTAGGGGAAGTAAAGAACGAAGGGCTGGAGATCGACCTGAATTCAGACCTTATCAAATCGGGAGACTTTAAGTGGACTGCCAATTTTAATATTGCTTTTTTAAAGAATAGGGTTACCAAACTCTACGAAGGTGTTGTGGAAGTAGGTGAAGAAGGTGAGGAAGCTGTTGAAGAGGTTGTGTCCTTGCCGGGGTCACCCGGTATCCGTGTGGGATGGCCGTTGCAAACCAACTTCCGCCACCAGTATGCCGGGGTTAATGCGGCTACCGGAAAACCCATGTGGTGGCATGGAGAAGACAGGTTGTCTTATGCTCCTGGAACGCAAGGGGGGGCAAGCTATACCCCGCACGGGAGGGGAAGCCGTCTTTCCGATTACTTCGGAGGGTTGAGCAATAGCTTTTCCTATAAGAGTTTTGAACTGGATGTTTTCTTCCAGTACGATATGGGAAGGGAGTTGTACAACACGACCAATACGAGAATTTATACCAACGGGTCGCAACAGACAAATTCACTGCTTCGGGCCTATGAAGAGAGCTGGAAATACCCGGGACAGATCACTGCTTTCCCAAGACCTATCGACGCAGGATTTGAACATCTTGCTGCAGACCATACAAGGTCTTCAAACAGGTTTCTGGAGGATGCTTCCTATATCCGGCTCAAGCAGATCTCGCTCAAGTATAACCTGCCCCGTAAATATATGATCAAAGGGCTCGATTCTTTTAGTATTTACGCTACGGCGACCAATGTGCTGACCTGGACGAAATGGACAGGCTATGATCCGGAGTTCTATATAGCAGATAGCAACTTTACCTCAAATACCGGTCAGATACCGCAGACCAGGAACTTTATTTTCGGGGTGGATCTCTCTTTTTAAAATTAATACTAAAAAATATACGGCTATGACAAGTTCATTTAAAACAATAGCACTCCTGGGGATCTGCTCCCTGTTCTTTTTGTCATGTGAATCACTGCTGGAGACAGACCCCATGCTTTCCATAGATTCCGAGACGGCCCTGAGTTCTGTAGAGTCTATAGAGGCTGCTACGGTAGGCTGTTATTCCCAGTTGAGAAATACTGATCTTTACGGAAGGGAATATATTGTATATCCGGAGCTTATGGGTAATACGGCTGCCCATTCGGGAAGGAGGACCAACAACCAGGATGTGGCCAATAATGTCAGGGGTGTTCATATGGGAGGATGGCGATGGGCTTACGAGGCCATTACTTCGGCCAATGAGATCCTGGAAGCACTCGAAGGCTTTGAGGCCAGTCAGGAGTGGAAAGACGGGATTGCCGGACAGCTCCATTTTCTTAGGGCTTTGTATTATCACAACCTGTCGCGGGTATACGGGTACGACCCTACGGCCATAGGGTCATCCGACAAGGGCACGGTACCACTGATCCTGACCAGTATCAAGACTTACGGAGATATCAAGCCCACGGAAAGGGCGCCCATTGAGGTCATGTATGCACAATTGTATGCCGACCTGGAAAAAGCCTATGAGTTACTTGCCGGAACTCCTGCAAGTACAGGGCCCCATTTTGCTACGCAAGGGGCTGCTGCAGCCTTGTTTACCAGGGTAGCACTGTATAACGGGGACTATGAAAAAGTGGTGGAATGGGCTGATAAGGCCATAACATCGGGAGTAGCCCGTTTTTCAACCCATGACAGTTATGTCGCAGACTGGAGAGCAGAAACCCATCCGGAATCCCTCTTTGAAGTGGAGTTTAAAGTAGATCAGAATATAGGGATCACCAGTTCGATCAGGTCCGCCTTTACCACCAGGGTCAACGAAGAAGGAACCCAGGAGAACGGAAACGGGGATGCCACGGTCAGCGATGAACTATACACGTTGTATGAGGAGGAGGATGTGAGAAAACAGCTTATTATGAAAGGCCTGGGGAACGCGTCAGATGCCAATGAGATGACCAAGTTCTTTAGCAGGGGCGGTGCTCCCAACCTGGACAATGTGCCGGTAATACGGCTATCGGAAGTATACCTGAACAGGGCTGAGGCCCATGCGGGGCTCGGAGAGGAAGCAGAAGCCCTGGCGGATGTAAACCGGATCAGGGAAAGAGCAGGCCTGGATCCGGTATCCGGGCTTATCGAAGAAAACCTGCTTGATGAGATCTGGAAACAACGGAAACTGGAACTCGCCTTCGAAGGTCACAGTTTCTTTGAATATAAGAGGTTGGGCCAGGATATAGTAAAACCCAATGGTACGGTCTTCAGGTTTACGGATTACAGGATACTGGCGATGATCCCCTGGAGAGAATTTAATGCCAACAAAGCATTAAGTCAAAACAGGGGATATTAAAAAGGGGCAGAACTAAAAAACACACGATGAAAAAACTTTCTATAATACTGCTGTACTGTTTGTGCATAACAACTTTTTCCGGTTGTTTCAAAGACTATGAAGAGCGTTACCTGTTTACCGAGAACAGGGTGGAATTTGAAGATGCTGTGGTCAATGATAACTCCAGTGGCAAGACCTTCCCTATCCTGGGACCGGTAGCTTCCGGCGAAGGAACGGTAAGATACAGGGTAAACATGACCGGCGAACAGGCCGATGTAGACCGGACGGTTAATTTCAGGATTGTTGTCGAGGAGACCACGGCCAGGGAAGGAATAGATTACAGGCTTCCCCAGGAGAGGGTCATAACGATACCTGCCAACGATAGTTTTGGCTGGCTGGAACTGGAGATCCTCCCCGACGGGGGCGGAAACCCGGTGGTGGTGTTTGAACTGGTGGAGACGGGAGATATCGGTGTGATGGACAGGTATCACCAGATAGGAGTGCGGATAAGTTTTCCGTTTACGGCTCCCGATCCCGGAGAGGTTGAAGAACTGGATGGGATCCGGTATTTTAAAAACATAACCTTCGGAGCTAACAGCAATCAGAATGTCGGGTATTATATCGATCTGGAAACAGGTAATGCGTATACCGCATCCGGTGCGGACGACAACCAGGAAAAGATAGATTTTATCGTATTGCGTTCCGGTGCGGGGAGCGGCATTAACCTGTTGACACCGTCCAGCGGTTCAGTTACGGCCTGGGGTAGTTCCAGCCGTATCCCGGAAGAATGGGATGTCCGTAATAACGGTTCAATTGCCCGTATTCAGAATGCTACCGGAAGCGAACAGGATTTGTTTGATCAGGCGACGTCCCGGGCAGAGCTGTGGGCGCTTTACGACGAGCTTTTATTGGGCATAACAGACAGGGTGGGGTACAGCGGCACCAATCACGGTCCGGCCTCAAGGGTGCGGGAAGTGAGCGCGGGAGACCTTCTCCTGTACAGGTTGCAGGAAGCGCACCGGAATGTCTTTGCCATTGTAAAGGTCGAAGAAGTTGTGGATGCGTCTACAGGACATATAAGAGGCGAAATGAAGAGTGGTGAAGCTCCTGTTATAAGACAGTTGGGGCTTACAGGAGTGGGAGCCAGTACCGCTGATTATATCGATTTTTCAAGAGGGATTATCCTGACCGAAGGAGAAGCGGAGCTCGAACCGGAAAATATAGATGTGGTCCATATGAGGGGAAGTAATAGTAAACACAACCTGATATCTGTTACCCACGATGGCGGTCTAAGCGCATTTTCCTCGGCCTTGCAAACGCGTGTCGAGGGCTGGCCGGTGCGCAACAATACCACAATGGTCAACCTGGGGCAGGACCAGGTATATGCCGACCTGTATGAATCGCTGAACGAAGACGACCGCCAGGTCATGGAAGATGCCTTTGATATGGCATCTCAGCAGGGTGCACCGGAGGGGCGCCTGACCCAGATAGCCACGGGAGATATCATTATGCTGAATAATGAGGACAGAGGTATTATCGTAGCCATAAATGTCATAGCGGCCGATGACTCCGCGGGGATGATCATCCGTTACAAGATGTCTGAAGAATAAGGTTCCGGATGGATAATAACTGATGCAGGAAGACCAACTATAAAAACCAGAAAATGAATACATATATAAGAAGACTCGCGTTTTTTTTCACAGCGATACTGCTTTTCCAGTCTTGCGACACGGACGGAGTATCCGGAGAGACCGGCGAATTTGATACCGGTGAAAACCTGCCCAAGATAGGCGTGGAGATCATCCGACCCGGGGCAGTTTCCGGAGACCGGTTGATGGATATCAGTTCCGGGGAGGTGTATACCATGAGTGAGGCCGGTGAATTCCCGGAAAAGATCGATTTTATCATGATGTGGGGAAGTTCCACCGGGCTGAATATTATAGCCCTTAGAGATATAGGCCGCCTGACCTCCTGGGGTTCGGGACAGACCATTAACGAGACTTTCCTGGTAAAGAACAGAACCACTTTTGTAAAAAAAGACGCCTCCGAAGCTACTGCACAGCTCTACCAGGAGATCTCCACCCCCGAACAGGTAAGGGAACTCTATAATAGCACGGTAATGGAGTTGGAAAATGATCCTGATAATGACGTCGAGACGCACGGGCCTTCCTTGTCGCTCAAGCAGTTGAATGCCGGAGACCTGATCCTGGCAAAAACCGAAAAAGGGGTTTATGCAGCCATAAAGGTAGAGTCGATCACGGACGGGAATTCGGGGAGGGCAGCGCTCTCTCTCAGGCTGGATAACAGGGAAGCAGTGGAGGTCCCGCCGGTTGCATCGGAGGAACGTATGGATATGTACGAGGTGGAACTCACCCGTCCGAGTTATTTTGACGGGCAGCGCTTTCTCGATTTTTCAACCGGGGCGACCTATGAATTCGGAGGGACAGATCACCTCATGGAAAGTGATGCCTATCTGCACCAGGAAAAGATAGACCTGTTCTTCTTTAATAGCGGTAGTTCCGGATTCAACCTCTTCAGCCCGGATGAAGGCAGCATTTCCGGATGGGGTACAGGACAGGATGTTATCACCGACTGGATGGTGAGAAACAAAAGTGAGTTTATAAGGCTGGACGCCTCGGCAAAAGCAGATTCCATATTCCTGTATGCCTATCAGAACGGTCATATACGCGAGGCTTACAACAATGCGCTTGAAGAGGTAGCCCAACAGGAAGGCTATGATGAAGGCCGGCATGGCCCGGGCTCACGGATCAGGGAATTCACGGCTCCGGGCGACCTGATCTTCTTCAGGTCGGAGAGCAAGCAGATCTATGCCATAGCTCAGGTCACGGCCATTACTACGGGCGGCAGTGGTTCCCTTACCCTCAACGTTAAAGTGGATAACTCGGGGAAGGTCAATGTTCCTCCTCCTCCGGTAAGAGAACTTACACTTACAGGGGTAGGGGCATCTACTTCAGACTATATCGATTTCTCGCAGGTAAGGGTGCTTTCTATAGATGAAGCCGAAGCAGAACCACAAAACATCGATCTTGCCCACCTGCGGGGAACTACTTCCAATCATAATTTTCTCTCCATTACGAGTTCCGGTTTCGGGGCGTGGACAGCTTCTCTCAGGGAGCAGATCGAAGCGTGGCCGGTACGTAACCACACCGGGATCATCAACCTGGGATCGGATGCTGCTGCGGTCGATCTGTACGAATCGCTGGACGAAAACGATCGTCAGGCCATGGAAGAAGCCTTTAATACGGCAGGTGAACCTATATCCGATGGCCGGCTGACACAGATTGGTACGGGAGATATCATTATGCTGAACTCCGCAGACAGGGGGATCATTGTAGCCATAAAGGTTGTGGAGGCCGATAACAGTGGGGGTATGACGATCCGGTTTAAAGTATCTCAGGAGTAGCCTTGATGTCCCGGGCAGGGATGTTCGTATGCGAAATGATAAGAAATGGGACTTGTCCTCATTTTTTAGCTCGTGGAAAAAGTCGGAATGAGTTGCGGAATGTATAAGTTAAGATAAAGATTATGAGACTTTTAAATAACAATAAGACAATTGCCCTGAAAGTAATTACAGGGATAGCCATATACTGTGCATTCGCCATATCGAACGGATATGGCCAGAAGGTAGTAAAAGAAACAATAGTAATGGGAGCCCAGGGTACCAGTGCTGCCGAAGGTGGTTTTCTGGATTTGCAGCAGTTGAAATTATACGATGTTAATATGGCCACCCTGAACCAGGGCGGCATAGACCTGGCATATACGTATGGAAAGAATACCGGGATCAATTTTATGAGCCCTTCAAGTACAGCGTTTAAATCTTTTGGCCAGCGCTACAGGGAAATCGTATTTGAAAAATGGAATGACAAAAATAAAGGTACACTCATAGCCATTGAGGGGGGGAATAAGGAGATGCGAAAAGCCTACCGGAAAGTTAAAAGCCGGGACGACCTGATAGAACTCTATAAGAAGGCCGCCGGAGAAGTAGTGATGCGGGAAGGTTACAACAGGCTTCGTCATGGCCCCGGGGCGCGTATTACCAGGCTCAAGATAGGCGATCTGGTGGTTTTCCGGTCTGTAGACAGGGATATTTATGCCATAGGGCAGATCGTGAACCATGAAGACGGCTATAGCGGATCGGTCACGGTCGACTGGAAAGCGGCGGCGGGCAATTGAGCGAGGGAGTAAGGGATACCGATGCCAGCCTGGATAATTCCGGGGTGCCTCTGCCGGAGCGTATATGGAATATATAAATAAGTTATCATTGTAAATGGACGAAGTATGGGAATCAGAAGAATATATATCATAATTTTTTTCGGAATATTAGGCCTGTATGGTTGTAATAACGACGATAATACCACCGGTCCTGACGAGGGATTGCCCGACTGGAAGTTGGGAGATGTGTTTTACGACGAAAATGAATGGATTGAATGTATCGTGGGCGACATGCCCCTGGTGATCAGTGTTCCGCATGGCGGAGACCTGAAACCCGAAGAGGTACCGGACCGGGTGTGCGATGGCATTACAACGGTACGCGATACCGGGACCATGGAACTGGCCGAGGCCATCCGGAAAGAAATGCAGGAAAAATACGGAAAGACACCGTATATCATTATCAGTCATATCGCCCGTACCAAGATCGACCTCAACAGGGAGATAGAGGAAGCGACCTGTAATAACGAAGAAGTCATACAGACCTGGCACGATTTTCACGACTTTGTGGAGACCTCGCTGCAGTTATCGGTAAAAAACCACGGGAAGACACTTTATATAGACCTGCATTCCCACGGGCACACTATTCAGCGGCTGGAACTGGGATTTGGCCTGACAGCAAACAGGCTGGGCAAGGTTTATACCGGGCATGAGCTGCAGGATATTGCAGAAGAATCCAGTGTGAATAACCTTTTAAAAGACAATGAGAACTACACCGTCCGGGACGTCCTGATAGGCGACAAAGCCTTTGGTACCCTGATGACCGACAGGGGGCTGCCTTCGGTGCCCAGCAAACAGGACCCGTATCCCATGACCAATGAGACCTATTTTAACGGAGGCTTCAATACAAGGCTCTATACCTCGGTAGATTTTCCGGATATCTCGGGATGGCAGATAGAAACCAATACGGAGGCTCGTAACTCCCGGGAAAGAAGGGCAAAATTTGCCGGGGCCTTTTGCGAATCCTATTTTGAGTTTATCGGGACCTTCTACCCGTAATTCAGGTATTGGTATACCCCATAAAATATTATTGGTGTGCAGTATGGAGTAAAATTGTCAGTTACTTTACATCTGTTAACCTGTGCGGACTCCATGGGCAAATAGGAGGTTCTGAGCGTGGTGACCATCACAATATACGGTGGAAAAGCGCCCCGGTCCCGGGGTTGTAAACAGGAAAAGAGTTCAGATTAAATAAGTATAACCCGATGTTTATAAATAGATTAACCCGACCTAAATTGATTCTTGTGAAAAAAATACTGTTTCTCGTATCTATACTTTGTTTACTGTATTCCTGTAAGGAAGATTCCCGGGCTACGGCACCTTTTGATTCGTATTCCGTTGCCAAAAAAATCCGGGTAGATAAGGGTGCCGTGGTGAGTGCCCATCCACTGGCCAGTGAGGTGGGCAGGGATATCCTGATGCAGGGCGGAAATGCGGTTGATGCCGCCATTGCCGTTCAGTATGCCCTGGCCGTGGTATACCCCAATGCCGGAAACCTGGGAGGAGGGGGTTTTATGGTTTTCCATACCGGGGAAGGAGAGAGCTATAGTATTGATTTCAGGGAAAAGGCCCCTTTACGGGCCCATAAAGATATGTACCTCGATTCCTTAGGCGATGCCGTACCCGAATGGAGCAGGAACGGCCATCTGGCTTCGGGGGTTCCGGGGACGGTAGCCGGTACTTTCCTGGCACATCGCAAATTCGGAAAGCTACCGATGGATCAGCTGATCCGGCCGGCGATTGCCCTGGCAGAACGCGGGTTTGCCATTACGGAACGGGAGGCCGGCGGGCTTAATAATTATGCAGAAGATTTCAGGAAATACAATACCAGGGGCAGTGCCTTTGTAAAGGAAAAAGCATGGAAAGCCGGGGATGTCCTGGTGCAAAAAGACCTCGCAGAAACCCTGAAACGCATTGCCGTACAGGGCCAGGCCGGATTTTATGAAGGAAAAACCGCTGAGTTGATCGAAGAGGAAATGAAAAGGGGAGGGGGGATCATGACTGCCGAAGACCTCAAACAATACGAAGCCAGGGAGCGGGAACCGGTAACCTTTAAATATAAAGACTATACCATCATATCGATGGGGCTTCCTTCCAGTGGAGGGATCATGATGCAGCAGATGCTGGGCATGCTGGAACCTTATCCCATCAGTGAGTACGGGTTCCATAGCCCCGCTGCGATACAGCTGATGACCGAAATTGAAAGACGGGCGTTTGCCGATCGTACGGAATATATGGGAGACCCCGACTTTGTTGAGGTTCCCGTAGCAGAACTGGTTGAAAAATCGTATCTGGAATCCAGAATGGCTGATTTTACCCCCGGGGTACCTACCCCCAGCGCGGAGGTCAGCGCCGGGTTGATGGTTAAGGAAAAAGAAGAGACTACGCATTTGTCTGTGATAGATGAAGAAGGCAATGCAGTGTCCCTGACCACGACCATCAACGGGGCTTACGGAAGCAGGGTCGTAGTAGGCGGTGCGGGGTTTATACTGAACAACGAGATGGACGATTTCAGCGCCAAGCCCGGGGCGCCCAATAAATTCGGTTTGCTGGGTACAGAGGCCAATTCCATTCAGCCCTCCAAACGGATGCTGAGCGCTATGACACCCACCGTTGTTTTGAAAAATGACAAACCCTACCTGGTGTTGGGAACACCGGGAGGGTCCACCATCATCACTTCGGTATTTCAGACCCTGGTCAATATCCTGGAGTTCGACCTGCCTGCCCAAAAGGCAGTCAATGCCCCGAAGTTTCACCACCAGTGGCAGCCGGATCTTATTTATGTGGAAAAGGAATTTCCACAGGCCGCTATAGACACCCTGGAAGCTATGGGATATGTTGTTGAGGAACGAAGGGCCATAGGCCGTACCGAAGTGATAAAAATCATCGAACAGGGGATAGAGGCCGTAGGCGACCGCAGGGGTGATGACAGTGCGGCGGGATACTGAGAAGGCTGTTCCGGAAGGGGATCTGGGACCAGCCCGGAGCCGGTCCGGAAATCTGATTTTTGAAATATAGACATCATTTTCAATAAAAGCCATGAAGAAAAAGAAGAACACAAGTTTTGTTTTTTTCATACTGATAGCTGTGCTATACGGGGCCCTGCAACCCGTTTCTGCCCGCGATATAGGCAGAGAGAAGGTGTGGTCGGGAACAACGGAACTATCTTCAGTTTCAATCCGGCTGGGGGCACAGTCCGGCGGTCCCGGTAATTTTCTGGATATCTTTTCGCCGAACATATACAAGGGAAGGAAAGCAAGCCGCTATGCAGCGAATATCCAGCTGATGTATGTGTTTGGCAGAACGTCCGGTGCCAATTTCTTTTTTCCGGGAAGCAGTGCGATCCGAAAGTATTCGAAGTCGGTCCAGGAAAAGATCGACATATGGAGCGAACGGCAGGAAGGGCAAATGATCAACCTGGGCAATATCCGCGAGGTCTTTGAGGGGGTCAATTCAGTGTCGGATATAAGGAAGGCCTATGCCCGGTACCGGAACGAAGTGTACGTAAAGGACGGGTATAAGGTGGCGGAGCAGGGACCCACAGACGGGCTTAACAAGATAACTGAGGGAGATGTGATACTACTGCATTTATACGGCCGGGAAGCATTTGCCGCCCTGAAAGTAAAAGAGATCGTTCCCGGTGCCGGCGGAAGTATTGCATTCGATATAAAATACGGTAAAAGTGATGCCGGTACGGGAGGAGAAAACTTTGTGACAAAAACACCGGGTGAGCAGGGAGACTGGCAGGTGGGGACAACCTATGCCGATACACATTACCAGAGCGAATACCTGGTAGGAGATTTTCCTCTGATCCTGAGTGCTCCCCACGGGGGAGGCATGAACCCCCTGAACATTCCGGACAGAGACTGCCCCGGGGCGGTACGGGGTACGGATATGCGAACCATCGAACTTACACGTGAGATACAGAAGATACTGATAAAGGAATACGGTGTGCGGCCCCATGTGGTGGTGAGCAACCTGTCGAGAAGAAAGATCGACCTTAACAGGGAAATCGGTCCCGGCACCTGTGGCAATGCAGCGGCAAGGCCCGCGTGGCAGCAATACCATAATTATCTCGACACGGCCATTGCTGTGGCCCGAAGAGATCACAAACGGGTTCTGCTCCTGGACATCCATGCGCATGCCCATACCATTCAAAGACTTGAACTGGGATACCTGATCAATGGAAAAGCCATAAGGGATGCCTACCGCGGTAAAGACCTGGAAACCCTGGCCGGAACATCTTCATTGACCAATATCATCCCGGAAAATGAGGGCAGTTCTCTGCACCCCATGCTGTTCGGGGCAAAGGCTTTCGGCACATTGGCGGGAAACAATAGTATTCCATCTGTTCCGAGCCAACAGGATCCATACCCGAAAGACGGTGAAAAGTACCTGAGCCGGGGATATATTACCCAGCACTATACGTCGCCGGATTACCCGGAAGTACACGGTATTCAGGTAGAGATCAACCGCAGTGTCAGGAGTGACGGGGCCCGGGTGGAGGCTGCAAAAAGAATGGCAAAGACCATTATGGAATACATGAGATCACAACAACTGACAGATTAAAAGAAACAGGAATATCCAACCTGGAGAGCGTTCAGGTGAAATTTAAAATAAGGAGCATGATTAAAGTGAAAAAGGAATTAAGGGCCGGAATTATCGGGTTATTGGCGGTGGTGTGGAATTTCCAGGTGTACGGCCAGTCTCTTTCCGAACAGGTGGTCATCCATCGTACGGCTCACGGTGTACCGCATATCATGGGCGAGAATATTAAAGCAGCTTTTTATGCCATGGGGTATCTGCAACTGGAAGACTACGGGATGCATACGCCCACCAGCCTGCTGAAGGCGAGAGGGGAGTGGACTTTACACCACCGGCAGGAACCTTCGGGCCTGAGTACCCGTTTGTGGATCGATGCCCGTGCCAGGCGCCGGTACCGGCAGGCACAGGAAAAATACCATCTTCTCAGTCGGCAGACCAAAGATATGCTGGAGGGTTTTGCGGCAGGAGTAAACCGTTATATCCAACGGCATCCCGATGAGTTTCCCGATTGGCTGAAACCGGATTTTACAGCTGCAGATGTGCATGCAGGTGCGATGGGCAAAGTGAGCCCGATCACTGCAAAAAAGTTTCTGGACAGATTAAAAAAATGGGAAGAAGAAGGAAAGGGAGCAAACCCCGTGACCACGGCCTCCGTGGATGAATCTGCTGCGATGTGGCAGGGGCTCGCTTCGGTAGAAGAAGAACTGCACCCCGACGCGGGCTCTAATGCCTGGGCATTGGCACCGGAACGTACGGTGTCGGGCCATGCCATCCTGATGAGAAACCCACATATGAACTGGAAGGCAGGGTATTACGAGGCTCATGTTATCGTTCCCGACACCCTTGATTTTTACGGGGATTTCAGGATAGGCGGGCCTCTGGGGATCGTTGGAGGGTTTAACCGGCACCTGGGATGGTCTACCACAAATAATTATCCGGACAGGGAAGAGATATACGCCTTGGAGCGTGATCCCGGAAAGAAAGATCACTATCTGCTGGACGGAACATCACACCCTTTGACCAAAGAGGTCATCAATGTAGACTACATAGCTGAGGATGGTTCTATAGCCTCCCGGTCGCATACGATATGGTCTACCCCCTATGGAGATGTGGTGAAGCGCGGGAGGAAACACGTGTATATTATCCGTTCGGGAGCCGGGGGGAGGTACTCGTATATCCGCGATCAGCAGTTTCTGGGCATGATGATGGCCAGGAACCTGGACGAATGGAAAGCTGCCATGAGATTGCGCGGGCGTTCTACGTCCAATTTTACTTATGCCGATGCTGATGGCAATATCTTTTACGTGTGGAATGGCAATGTTCCGGAGTTGCCCCATGCTTCGGGGGGCGATACCACTGCCATATTCGCGAAACGCAGCGACCAGATATGGAAAGAGCTGATACCTTTTGACGAATTGCCGCAACTGCTCAATCCCAAGGGTGGATATCTGCACAATGAAAATGACCCTTTTCACTATACCAATCTCAACGAAATACTGGACCGGGAGCAATATCCGGATAATTTACCGGAACCGAGCCTTCGCCTGCGCAGCCAGTTGTCTCTTCAACTCATTGGCGGGGACGACAAATTGTCGCTGGAAGACGTTGTAGAGCGCAAGCACAATATGCGTGCCCTCCTGGCCGACAGGGTGAAACCTGATCTGCTGGCAGCCGTCCGGGCTACGAACCCGGGGGGAGAGCTATTGAAAGCCATTGATATGATCGACGAATGGGACAATACGGTTGCCCGTGACAGCCGGGGAGGTATTTTGTTTGAGTGTTGGTGGGGCCGCTATGTAGAATTGGCCCGCGGTACCAGGGAAGAGATACCGTCTACCCCGGAATCTGCCGGATACAAGGCCCCTGCAGACAAGTTGTTTACCCGGCCGTGGACTCCCGACGATCCGGTGAATACCCCCTATGGGCTGGCCGGCAAGGACCTGGCGGTCGATGCCTTTAAGTGGGCGATCCGCTATACCAAACGGCGTTACGGGGCGTGGGATGTGAAGCAGGGTGAAGTGAACCGGGCACATATCGGGGATTACGATTTCCCCGTAGGCGGAGCTACCGGCGATATGGGGGCCTTTCGCGTAATGTGGTTTATACGCCATACGGAAGACCGTCTGAAGAGTGAGACCAGGGGCGGAGACAACTGGATACTGGCCGTAGAGTTTGGCGAAACACCACGGGCATATTCGGTATTGCCTTACGGAAACACCGACAAGGAAGATTCTCCATATTATGCCGATCAGCTGGAACTTTTTACCAATAATAAAATGAAACCGGTAATTTATAAAAAAGAGGAGGTACTGAAAAATGCAGTTCGCACTTATAGCCCTTAGTGCCCGGGAAAAGCAGTCTCTCGAAATTATATCAAAAACAGTCATGAAGAAAAAAGGAATTGCAAGCCGTGTCCTGACACCGCCCAAACTCATACTGACGGGACTCCTGTTTTCCTGTATAGGCACGTTGTCCGGTCAGTCAGATACGGGAACAGCACATTACCCGGGGAAGTCCTGGGAGGTGGCAGACCATCCTGAAGAGCTCGGCCTGTCAAAGCGTAAACTGGAAGAAGTAGGTAAACTGGCCGGTACCTTTCATACCGCTGCCATAATGGTGATAGTAGATGGAAAGGTAGCTTACCAATGGGGGGCCGTGGATCAAAAGATCAATACACATTCCGTACGCAAAAGCTTTATGAGTACACTCTACGGAAAATACGTGATGAATGGTACCATTGATCCGGAGGCGACCATGGCCGACCTGAATATTGATGACGTAGAAGGGTTGACCAAAGAAGAGAAACGGGCTACGGTACGCGACTGTCTGAAGGCCCGGTCGGGAGTGTACCATCCGGCATTATACGAGACAAAAGGAATGAAGGAACGCAAGCCCGAAAGACATTCCCATCCTGCAGGAACCCACTGGTACTACAATAACTGGGATTTTAATGTCCTCGGGACCATCTTTGAACAGCAGACCAAAAAGGACTTTTTCGAGGCACTTTATGAAGATATCGCCAGGCCCATCGGAATGGAGGATTTCCAGCCGTCCGATGGCAGGTATGTGAGTGGCAGGGCGTCGATACACAAGGCCTACCCCTTCCATATTACCGCCCGCGACCTCGCGCGGTTTGGGTGGTTGATGCTTAACCGCGGAAAATGGAACGGGCAGCAGGTGGTCGACAGCAGTTGGGTAGACCTGATCACCCGCTACTACTCGGATGCTACCCTGTACGGCCGCTCCGGATACGGGTACCTTTGGTGGGTAGCGCGCGATGATACCAGGGCTCCCCACATGCCGCATGCAACAGTGCCGGAAGGCACCTATTCTGCACAGGGAGCCAGGGGGCAACGCCTTATGGTGATCCCGGAATACAATATGGTGATCGTTCACCGGGTAAACAGCGATATCAAGGGAAACACCGTCTCGGCAAGCGATATGGGCGAGTTGTTCAAATTGATCCTGGATGCCAGACAATAATAAAATCATCTGAAAATATTTGAAAAATGAAAAAGATTCTCCTCCCGGTATTTAGTTTCTTACTGTTATTCACATCCTGTAAAAATCAGTCCCGTAAACAGGAAGATCCCGAACCTGAAAAAGCACTGTCCGTCATAGAGCAGGCTATCCTTCAGGACAAACAAAGTCCGTTTTATATCGATTTCGGGGCATACGGTCACATAGATAAAAATATGGCTATCGGTGTTTTTGATTCGGGTACCGGCGGACTTACCGTGCTCGATGCGCTGGTGAGGTATGACGAGAACGACAACGAATCGCGTACTCAAGGCAGGGACGGAGCCTATGATTTTGTGAATGAGAAGTTTATTTACCTCGCCGACCAGGCCAATATGCCGTACGGAAATTATCACAGTGAAAATAAATCAGACCTGCTCAGGGAGCACATTATCAAGGACGTGCAGTTCCTGCTGGCGGACCGGTATTACGCAGCGGCAGACCGGAAGACCAAAAAACACGATAAGGAAAAAATTAAAGCTGTGGTAGTAGCCTGTAACACGGCAACGGCCTATGGGATGAAAGAGATCGGGGCCTTCCTGGAAGAGACGGACCTCGGTATCCCCGTAATAGGAGTTATCGATGCGGGGGCAAGAGGCGTCCTCAATGAATTCGGAAAACAGGAAGACGGGGCGATAGGAGTATTTGCCACCGTGGGGACCATCGCTTCGGAAGGGTATGAGAACACCATCATCAGACAAAAGAACGCGTTGGGATATACCGGGAACATACAGGTGTTTAACCAGGGAGGGCATGGTGTTGCCGAGGCTATTGACGGGGAGCCGGATTTTATCGACAAGGCTGCAACATCGCCGAGAGATAACTACAGGGGGCCTGACCTGGACAATGAGCATCACGCTATCGACCGTACCCTGATGGAGGTGTATAATTTTGATTTTGATCACGGCAAGATGCTGTGCGACAATGAAAATACAGACGATTGCCGGATACTGCAGATCAACGATACGGAGAACTATATACGCTATCACCTGGTGAGCCTGATGGAAAAGATCAGGCAATCGGAAAATGCACAGCCCCTCAAGGCACTGGTGCTGGGATGCACACATTATCCTTATATGACCGGAAGCATACAAAAGGTGTTTGAGGAACTGTATGATTATAAGGGAGATGGCGGGGATTACGTATACCGCGATCTTATGGCAGAGGAAATAAAGATCATAGATCCCGCAGTTTATGTGGCCAAAGAGCTTTACGATACCCTGAAAGAGAAAAACCTGCTGAATGACAAGGCTGATATGTTCGGAGAAAGCGAGTTTTATATTTCGGTTCCCAATACCGACAATCAGGGTACCGCTCTCGATCGTGCAGGAAAATTTACTTATGACTATAAATACGGCCGGGAGGCCGGGAATATCCAGGAATATGTGAAAAGAGTGCCGTTTTCCAGGCAGAACATTTCCGGGGATATCATAGAGAGGTTACGGACTTCCGTTCCGGCCACCTTTAAAATGATCTCCGGGTTTAATAACCGTAATCCAAAGCTGGAAGACCTGCCGGCAAAAGATAAAATCCAATAAAAAAGAACCATGAAAAGCTTCCGACAGGGGCTGCTACGGGCGGCCACAGCATGTAGCATGATTGTTTTATGCATCTTTCAAACTGTTGCATATGCACAAAGTATAGAAGAACGCCTCCGGGAGGAGATGGAAAAATACGAAGCGGTAGGTTTGGCCGTAGTCGTGGTAAAAGACAATGAGGTGATCTATAAAAACAGTTTTGGCTGGAAAGACAAGGACAAGAAGATACCCCTTGAGGAAGACGATCTTTTCCGCATTGCCTCCATTTCCAAGTCTTTCTCCGCCATTGCCGTCATGCAGTTGCTGGAACAGGGAAAATTGTCCCTTGATGACGATGTGAGCGACCTGATCGGTTTTCCCGTGCGCAATCCCAAATTCCCCGATCGGCCCATTACCCTGGAGATGCTCTTGACACATACGTCTTCCCTTACAGACAAACAGCGTTACGGCAGCCTGGATATTATTAACCCGGAGGTCAATGAAGACTGGGCAAAAAGCTATGCGGATTATGCTCCGGGCGAAAAATATCAATACTGTAACCTGGGCTATAATACCATCGGGGCCATCATAGAGCGCATATCGGGCCGGCGTTTTGACTTGTATATCAAGGAAAATATCCTCGATCCGCTGGGGCTGTACGGAGGTTATCTGCCCGGAACGCTCGATGCCAGCCTTTTTGCACAGCTCTACCGGTACGACCGGGAAACCGGAGAATACAAAAAATCTCCGGCATACCGAAAACTCGATGACAGGCTTAAAGATTACAAAATGGGATACAGTGCAGCCACCCTTTCCCCCACGGGAGGGATGAAGATATCGGCTCCTGACCTGGCAAAATATATGATGATGCACATGAACTACGGCCGCCTGGGCGATGTACAGGTTATGACAAGGGAGAGCGCTAAGAAAATGCAGCAAATGCGGGCCCGGATGGATAGTAAGAGAAGTTACGGCTATGCCCTTCGGAACGATGGGGGAGTCATGGTCCCGGGAACGGAACTTATCGGGCATACCGGTTCGGCGTACGGACTGAACAGCGGTATGATGTTCGACCCTGAAAAAAAATATGGGCTCGTTATGATAAGCAGCGGTTTTATCCCGGCAGACCCCGATTTCAGGTCGCGGATCATGAGTATCCTGTACGATCGTTTTATCGAAAGTACCCCCTCCGAAGCCCCCGAAACAGGGGAAGTACCGGTGGAGCGTTTTTCCCTGGTATTGGGAGGACATGGCATACGGGCATCCCGGGGTAATTTTGTCGATATGAAAAAAGGGAAAGTGCTGACACTAAAGGAAGCTTCCGCTCATCAGCCGGAAGTAGATCTGCTGTATACTTACGGAAAAAATACGGGGGCAACCCTTATGGTGCCGGCCAGCGAAGGGATACAGTTTTTCGGTACGAGGTATAAGGAGAAAGTGTATGAAGCATGGACCCATAAAAACCGGGGTGAACTGGTCGCCCTGGAAGACAGCCGTGAAAACAGGAAGGTATTTGAGGAAATCCGTAATAACCGGCAGTTGAGGCAGGCTTATGACAAGGCGCTGAAAGAGGTAGGAAAAAGAAAAGGGTACAAGCGTTGGGTTCACGGCCCCAATGCCCGTATCCAAGGTCTGAAAATCGGGGATATGGTGTTCCTGCTCATCAATTCGAGAGAGAAGGGAATATTGTCGCTTATCGGTTCGGAGGAACAGGAAATCCTGGCTATAGGCCGTATAAGCAGTATTGAGGAAGGTTTTAACGGTGAAATAGCGATCGATTTTAAAGTGGCGGCCGAGCAATGAGTTCAACCCGGTTTACAGTGGAAAGCAAAAGAAACATATTCAATCATTATCATAATAATATGAAGATTATCGGTATTAATATATTGGTTTTTACAGTGGTCTGTTTATACTCTTTACCGGCTTTGGCACAGGAGACCCGGTCTGTTTACAGAAAGACGGTGACTGTAGGGGGGCAGGACAGCCGTGCGGCTTATGGCGGTTTTGTGGACCTGCGAAGGGGAAAGGTGTATACCCTTGATGAGGCAACGGCCGTTCAGGATCAGGTAGATATGCTTTATGGTTATGGAAAGAATACGAAATCGAATATTATGGCGGTTTCTTCACGTTCCAGGGATTATTTCGGCAGGCGGTACCGGGACAGGTTGCACGAATGGACCGAGCTTAACCGGGGGACTTTTATCGCTGTGGAGAATACGCGTGAACAGCGGAAGATCTTTAAAGAGATACAGACGGCAGGGCAGTTGCGCCAGGCTTTTGAAGCCGGGTTGAAAACTGTGGAAAACAGGCCTGATTACGACAGGGGGGCGCATGGCCCGAGTAGTCACCGGCTGAGAAGGCTAAAGGAAAATGAAATGATCTATTTCAAATCCATCTACCGGGAAGGAGTGTATGCTGCTTTTAAGGTTGTAGAGATCAGGGAAGGGGAACAGGGCTATATAAAGCTCGACCTGATTACTGTGGGAAACTAATAAGAAAAGACAAAAGAATTGTTATCAATTTGAACAGACGATGAAAACAATACAAAATATGAAAAGCAGATCGGTACTGATACTATTGATCGGGGCGCTGAGTTTTACATTTGCTCCGGCACAGGGAACCATGCAGCTGGATATCTCCGGCTGGGAAGCAGGACAGGTTTATTTTGATGAAGATGAATGGACAGAAGTTATCACGGGAGATATTCCGCTGGTTATCACTGTTCCGCATGGAGGTGCGAAAAAACCCGAAGGGATGGCCGACCGCACGTGCAAGGATGACAGGGGGCGTATAGTCCGGGGAACTGATAGTTATACGCAGGAGGTATCCCGTTTTATCAGGGAAGTTTTTCAGGAAAAGTACAATAAGCAACCGTATATTATTATCAATCATGTTGCCCGTAGTAAGGTGGACCAGAACAGGGACCTCCATTATGCCGCCTGTGGAGATGAAAAAGGTATGCAGGCCTGGCATAATTTTCATTCGGCTGCCGATTCGGCCCTGGCCCATGCCGTACGGAAATTCGGATATGCGTTCTATATCGACTTACACGGGCACGGACACTCCAACCAACGCCTGGAACTGGGGTACTCCCTGACAAAAGGAGATCTGCAGAAAGCCTTTAAACGGGAAGACCTGAAAAAGTATGCGGCCAAATCTTCGATGGCCAATTATATAAAGAAGCATCCCGATGCAGATATATGGGAGCTGCTTTTTGGCAAGCATGCTTTCGGAACGTATATATACCGCGAAGGTATTCCGGCCACGCCGGCCGTGCAGGACCCTCACCCGGCAGAGGACGAGTCTTTTTTTAGCGGCGGATATAATACGCGCAGATATACCTCACCCGATTATCCCGATGTATTTGGTTTACAGATCGAAATGCATTACAGAAAGGCAAGGGATTCCAGGGCAAATATCAGGGCCTTTGCACAATCTCTGGCCCGGGCCTATTTCGACTTTATCGATAAGCTGGACCTGTAATCTTTGTTTGATGAACACCAGGGCCAGGGTCAGGATATTTTCAATCGTGTAACAAGGGGGGCAATAACAGTCACTATTATGAGAAATATTAACATCAATATATTAATTCCGGCAACCGCCTTTCTGTTGTCTTTATCGGTATGGGCGCAAAACAGCAATGACGTAAAAAACGAGGATTTTGATATCCTCATTAAGGGAGCATATGTCTTTGACGGTAGCGGAAAAGACTCGGTACGGTATGATGTGGGGGTAAGAGGCGATCGCATAGCTTATGTCGGAAAGTCGTCAGAAGCCCTTAAAGCCAAAACGGTGATAAACGGAAAAGGGCGCTATCTGGCTCCCGGGTTTATCGATCCGCATACGCATTACAAACGTCAGCTCAATCATAAAGACAAGAAGGAACGCGCGCTATTGCGGGCATTGATGCAGGGGGTAACCACGGTTTTTGAAGGGAATGACGGCAGTAGTCCCTGGCCGGTAGGAAAGACCCTGGACGAATGGGGAGAGACGGGAATAGGTCCGAACGCAGCATTGTTTGTAGGGCACAATACCATAAGGCGAAAAGTACTGGGATACAGGGATGTGCAGCCTTCCGGTGAGGAAATGGAAATCATGAAGGGTATGGTAGACCGGGGAATGAAAGAAGGGGCATTCGGCCTGTCTACGGGGCTGTTTTACACTCCCGGTTTTTATTCAACGACGGAAGAAGTGATTGCATTGGCCAAAGTAGCCGCTGCACATGGAGGGATATACGATACGCATCAGCGCGATGAAGGCTCGCAAAATATCGGGGTGGTCAACTCGGTCAAAGAAGTGTTGGAGATTGCGGAGAAAGCAGGTATCCACGCACATATTTCGCATATCAAGGTGGCAGGGCCCAAGGCATGGGGAAAAAGTGTTGAACTGGTTCGCATGATCGATGAGGCCCGGGCCGGAGGCCTGGAAGTTACGGCCAACCTATATCCTTATATAGCTTCGAATACCGGCTTAAGTTCTGCCTTGATACCCGCATGGGCGCGGGATGGAGGCGTCAAGGCGATGCGCCCCCGGTTTGGCCGGCAGGAATTAAGAGACTCCATTCTGAAAGGTATTCAGGCATCTATTCAGGCGCGTACGGCAGACCCCGGGAAATTCATGCTTTCAAGCAGGGAAGCACAGTATAACGGGAAAACCCTGGAACAAATAGCAAGAGAATGGAATATGACCCCTGAAGAAGCGGTGATTGAGATCTGCAAGGAAAGTTCTCCGTCCGTATTTTCTTTTATGATGATAGAAGAAGATGTGGAGCGTTTTATGCAACAGCCCTGGGTAATGATCGGTTCGGACGGAGGGACCGGGCATCCGCGGGGCTTTGGTTCTTTTGCCCGGGTGCTGGAAGAATACGTCGGCAACCGCAAGGTGATCAGTATGTCCCGGGCCATCCATAAGTCTTCGTATCTGACCGCACAGACAATGGGTATAAAAAAAAGAGGCCTGATCAAAGAGGGATATTATGCCGACATCGTGCTGTTTGATCCCAAAAACATTAAAGCCAACAGTACGTTTGAAGATGGCCTGCAACTGGCCTCGGGAATGGATTGCGTATTGGTGAACGGACAAGTGGTCATCAGACGGGGAAAGTGGGAAGGTATATTAAGCGGACAGGCTTTGAAATATAACTGAAAGCGACAAAGTGTATTTTATACGATATCCGAAAATTAAACCAAAACAAAAAAATGAATCATCACAGTTCTAACCGGAGACTAAAATTAAGTCAGTTGTTTTTTGGGGTATTCCTGTTTCTGGGAATGGCCTGCCTGTTCGGGCAGGCCGGCCTGGAGTCTTTTCTGAGCTATCCGGAGCCTGCAAATCTCACCGGTAATAAAGACAAGCTTGCCTGGACATTTAACGAAGAGGGGAAGAGAAATGTATATGTGGCCGAGGCACCTGATTTTAAACCGAGGCGATTGACCCCTTATCTCGAAGATGACGGCCAGGAGATCACCCAGCTGTCGATTTCCAAAGACGGGAAATGGGTGGTTTATGTAAGGGGTGGTGACCACGGGGGGAATTGGTCGGCCTCACAACCGGTAAACCCGGGATCGGAAGTCGAGGAAGCGAGGGTACAGGTGTGGAGTGTGCCTTTTACAGGTGGAGAGCCGGTATTACTGGCGGCCAGGGGCAGTTATCCCGTGGTATCCCCGAATAGCGATAAGGTCGTTTTTATAAAGTCGGATGAAAGGTGGATTGTGAATATTGACGGCAGCGGAAAGGCAGAAAAACTCTTTGCGGATAACGGGAATGTAAGGCACCTCGAATGGTCTCCCGACGGAAGGAAAATAGTATTTACTTCGCATAGGGAATCGCATTCCTTTATCGGCGTTTACGAGTTGGGAAAACAGTCGCTTCAATGGATATCGCCGGGCTTCTCACAAGATATGTACCCCAGGTGGTCCCCGGACGGAAACTCTGTCGTTTTTATACGCAGACCGGGAAATGTGAAACTGAAATACAGTTCCTGGGATTGGGAAATAAGGGTTGCAAACCTGTCGGGATCCGGATCGAAAGTGATATGGAAAGCTCCGAAAAACCGGAAAGCGGGATTCGTAAGCAGTTTGGGGAGGTCATTGCAGTGGGCGGCTAACGACAGGATAGTGTTCCGCTCGTATCACGACGGATGGCAGCATTTATATGCGGTTCCCTCAAACGGGGGAAAAGAGCTTTTACTGACTCCGGGAGATTTTATGGTAGAGGAAATAAGCCTGAATGAAAAGGGAGACCAGCTGATATTCAGTGCCAACACCGGGAAGACAGCCGGGGATATAGACCGAAGGCATATCGGTGTGGTGTCGGTGGATAAACCCGACATGGAGCTGTTGACGCAGGGAGACGGAGCCGAGACAAGTCCCGTCTTTCTGGAGAATACGGTGGCATTTCTGAGTTCTACACCCGGCCGGCCTGCACTGCCAGCACTATTGAAGGATAATGACATAGTGCTTATCGGTGCGGAATATATCCCGGATAACCTGCCCCGCGATATGATGGTAACCCCCGAGCAGGTGATTTTTGCCTCAAAAGACGGGACAAAAATACACGGACAGCTGTTCGACAATAAAAAGGGAGGAAATAAAAAACCCGCCATAGTATTTGTGCATGGCGGACCTAACAGGCAGATGATGCTGGCCTGGGACCACCGGGGGTATTATGCGCATACCTATGCCTTAAACCAGTATCTGGCCAATCAAGGTTATGTAGTGCTCTCTGTAAATTACCGGCTCGGAATAGGGTATGGCTATGATTTTGACAGACCCCGGAAAGCAGGAAGTTACGGGGCGTCGGAATACCAGGATATACAGGCTGCAGGAGAGTGGCTGGCCAAGCGGAAAGGTATAGACCCCAAAAGGATCGGGGTATACGGAGGGTCTTACGGAGGGTATCTGACCGCGTTGGCCCTGGGTAAAAATTCAGACCTGTTTGCTGCCGGTGTCGATATACACGGCGTACATAACAGGGTGCCGAAATCCGTCTACAAAACTACCCCTGACACCGATCTCACCGATCGCGTATCCTGGAAATCTTCTCCTGTTGCCCATGTGAAAACATGGACTTCCCCCGTACTCCTGATCCATGCCGATGACGACAGAAATGTGGGATTTGGACATAGTATTGACCTGGCACAGCGATTGGAAAAAAAGGGAGTGTATTTCGAAAGCCTGGTCATTCCCGATGATACCCATCACTGGATGCTGCACGAAAACCTGTTGAAGATCAGTAAAGCCACGGTGGACTTTTTCGACAGACAACTTAAAAAATAAAGGATACCGGGCCCGGTGTGATATTTTTTGATATTGTCACGGGCCCGGTTAATCGGGAACGGATGAAAATAAAAATAGCACTGCACTGGCAGATTATCATCGGGATGGTTCTGGGGGGTATTTTCGGGCTTGTTCTTGGGAAATACACCTGGGGCCAACCCTTTATCGAACACTGGGTCTACCCTTTCGGGGAATTGTTTATCAATCTTCTGAAGCTCATAGCCATTCCGCTTATCGTTGCCTCCCTGATCAAGGGGATCTCCGAGATGAAAGATATTTCCCGGTTGTCGAGTATCGGCCTTCGCACGATGGTGTTGTATACGGTCACCACGCTCTGTGCGATTGTCATTGGTCTTGGCCTGGCCAATATTATAAAGCCGGGTTCGGGAATATCGGAAGAGACCATCACCCGTCTTACCAGCGATTCTGAAACCACGGGCATGGTCAGTGCGCGTATCAGTGAGAGCGAGGCCCGGGGGAAGAACTTTGTGGAATTTCTCGTGGATATCGTCCCGGATAATATTTTCTCGGCATTGAGCGACAACGGGCAGATGCTGCAGGTGATCTTCTTTACGATGCTTCTGGGCGTTAGCCTGCTCCTTATCGGGGATGACAAGGCCCGGCCTTTAAAGCGTTTCTTCGACAGCCTGAATGATGCGATCCTGAAAATGGTGGACCTGATTATCAAAATAGCTCCCATAGCGGTTTTTGCGCTGCTGGCCAATGTGGTGGTGGGTACGGATGATGCGGATGTGCTGCTTGCCCTGCTGAAGTATTCGCTTACGGTGATCGGTGCCCTTGCCCTGATGGTGGTGGTCTATATGCTCATCATCGGTCTTTATGTGAAAAAGAACCCTTTGTGGTTTCTGAAACAGATAAGCCCTGTACAGCTTCTGGCTTTTTCCACGAGTTCGAGTGCGGCGGCCCTTCCTGTCAATATGGAACGGGTTCAGGAGTATATCGGTGTGGATGAAGAGGTGAGCAGTTTTGTATTGCCTGTGGGAGCCACGATCAATATGGATGGGACGAGTCTCTATCAGGCGGTGGCTACGATTTTTATCTGTGAGGCGCTTCATTTCGACATCACTTTTTCCGATCAGCTGACCATAGTGTTTACGGCATTGCTGGCTTCTGTCGGGACCGCGGGGGTTCCGGGAGTGGGTATGATCATGCTGATCATCGTCTTGCAGTCGATCAATTTTCCACCGGAGAAACTTCCTTTGGGCATAGCCCTGATCCTTTCCGTGGACAGGATACTGGACATGTGCAGGACTGCGATCAATGTTACCGGCGATGCCACCGTGGCTACGGTAGTGGCCAAATCGGTAGGGAAGCTGGGAGAACCGGAGCATTAATGTTTCGGGAAGTTAATGGGGTTGAGCGTTATCAGACAGGTACTCCAGGTAAAGGGTATACATCTTGTCCAGTGTTTTCTTTATCCGTATTTTATTGACAGCGCAGTATCCCATGACCAGGCCGTTTCTGCTGTAATCATCACTGACATAATAACTGCTTAAGGGAAAGGTTATTATGTTGTTCTCCAGTAAATAATTGCAGAATTCAAAATCCTTGATATGATCTTTTAAGATGCCGATGATATGTAAACCGGTATTGTTGATCTCCAGTTTTATTTCGCCCTTGAACAGGGTTTCGAAGTGATTGATAAAAACGAGTTTTCTCTGGTTGGATGTTTTGATGACTTTTCGCAAATGCTTGTTCAGGTAATCATTCGAAATAAACTGTGCCATTACATTTTGCAGACTTGGAGGGACGAACCTGAAGGTCTGTTTACTTATTGCGGTTATCGGACTGATAAGGAATTTGGGAATGATCATATATCCCAACCTTAATGAAGGGTGTAATAATTTGTTGAAAGTTCCCAGGTAAACCACGCTGTCATTGATGTCCAGACTGAAAATGGACGAAATGGGTTTGTCCCAGTTGCTAAACTCATGGTCGTAGTCATCTTCTACGATCAGTATATTCTTCCTTGCGGCAAGATCCAGTAATTCCCTTCGGCGGTTCAAAGACATTCTTTTTCCGGAGGGATATTGATTTGAGGGGATGACGTACAGAAGTTTGGACGCTATGTCGTCCAGGGAAGAAATATTAAAATTGTCATCACTCAGGTCTGCAGTATGAATATTCGCTCTTAAGCTCTTAAACAGGTTATACGCTTTTTTATATGTCGGATTTTCGAGGACAACGGAGTCTTTGGTGTTCAGTATTGCCCTGGAAATCAGGGAGAGTGAATGCAAAGAACCGGTGGTAATGACGATTTGATTGGGATCGCAGCTTATATTCCTGTATATTTTAAGGTATTTCGCAATGTTTGCTCTGAGCGATTCCATTCCAAGGGAGTCGGAGTAAGACAGATCGGAATACTTGACATGCTTCCAGTATTCGTTGGTCAGTTTCTGCCAGATCATTGTCGGAAACAGATCTAAGGGGGGCAGGCCGGGCCTGAAGCAAACCGATCCCGGGTCATTTTCCCCTACATTGAAATCTGAATTCTGAATAAATGATTTTCCGAGTTTTGAAATTTTGGGATATACCTTAGGCTCTTTTTTTTGCAGCGTCATCCCGTCTTTAACATTGAAATCGTCCCGGAGCTTATTGGTGTAATAACCTGACCCCTGTCTGGAAACCACAAGATTTTCAAGTACCAGCAACTCATAAGCCTTAATCACCGTACTCCTGGACAAACTGAGGTCCTTTGCCATAATCCTGGATGGGGGCAACTTGAAATTATCCGGTATTTCCTTGTTCATTATGGCATTTTTCAAGGCATTGTAGAGATTGTAATATACACTTTTATTGTTCCGGTGCTCCATAAAACCGTCCTTAAAGAGCAGATTTTTGAAATTGTAATACATGATTGGTATACCTATTTTAAAAAAATTGGACTATCAAATATAGGAAACATTTAGGTTATTTTGTTTTTAAACAACACCAAATTACCATCTGAAGGATGTTAGGGATAATTTGATCCGGTACATACTGAAATATATCTGTCAGGTTTCTCAATAAGCATTCAGCCAACCTGCATGTGATTACGGGAATCCCGTAGAGCAGGAATTCATTTTAATACATCAAGTTCATTAAAAACTATACCTGATGAAATTATTTCTTTTAATATTGGGCCGTTATGTAAGGGAACTGAAGGTTGCCGACCTCCCTACAGCCCCGGAAAAATGTTGTAAATGATTGGCATAGTGGGAGGTATCGGACCTTATGCAGGCGTTAACCTTTTAGAAAGCATATACGACAATACCCTGGCCAAAAAAGACCAGGAGTATATAAACAGCCTGTTGTTTTCACTGTCTTCAAATATTGAGGACAGAACAGAGTTCCTTCTCGGGCACACCACCAAAAATCCGGGGTACGATATGGCAGAAATCATTGTCACATTAGAAGCTCTTGGAGCAACAGTGGCGGGAATTCCCTGTAATACGGCCCATTCCCCGGGAATATTCTCCGTAATCATGGAAGAGCTGGATAAAAACGGGAGTCAGATAGAAGTGCTTCACATGATTGATGAGACCATAGATTTTATCAAGGTGCATTTTTCACATTTTAAAAAGATCGGCGTGCTTTCCACTACCGGGACCTATAAATATAAGCTCTATACGAATGCCCTGGAGGCCAATGGGTACGAATCCGTTGAACCGTCGTCCCGGATACAGGAAGAAATTGTGCACCCGGCAATATATCATCCGGAATACGGCATAAAATCCACTGCCCGCCCTTTCCATCCCCAGGCCGGAAAAAACCTGGACATGGCTATCGATTACCTGAAGAGCCGGGGTGCGGAAGCCGTGATACTGGGGTGTACCGAAATTCCCCTTGTCATTAAAACCGATACTGTAAAGGGGCTTACGGTCATCAACCCGACCAATGTGCTGGCAAGGGCCCTGGTCCGGCGTGTAGATGCGGATAAGTTAAAACCTTTTCATGCCCCCGGAAGGGAGTCTTGCAATGCTCTTTAATACAAAAAGGATTGTCACCGAAACCGGAGAGGTGGTTGTTGAAATGAACAAGTAGTTCGGATACAGTACAGAACCGGGGAAGCACTGAAATAGAATGCTCGGCAAATGAAAAGAACATGAATACATTTTAAACAGATCATTAGTTTGCAAACGACGGGATGGTCGGGAGTCGGAAGTTGTCATTCAGAAGAAAGTCCCGCTGGCGGGGACTGCGCTCAGGATGACATTTGACCAAACTAAGAACTAACAACTAATAAACTAAATGAAGATATTCAAATACATACTGCCGGGTCTGGGATTTTTCCTTTATTCCGGTATATATGCACAGAACGCAACCATAACGGATTTAAAGGAACTGCAAGGGAATTATAAGTTGACCGATAATGCGGAAATCCGTATAGAGTCGGACCGTTTCAGTATGGGAAAAAATGTTTCCCTGATAGAAGCTGACGGGGAGGGGCGCTGGCGCGTTCGGGGGCGGGATATCGTTTTCTCTGCCGTGAAGAAGAACAGGGAGAACACATTGATCGTGGAACGCTACGGGGAAACGGTAGAAGTCGGAAAAGAACTGCCTGCCGGTTTCCGGAATTATAAAGAGATGTCTCCCGAAGCACTTGCCGGCCTGGTGGCGCCCCGGGTCATGATAGCCAATGATGTTCCGGGTGTTTCGATTGCCCTCATCAAAAACCGGAGAGTGGCATCAGACCTGCAGTATGGCCTGAAGAACAGTGCAGACCCGCAAGCCCGCGTCGATGTTTCTTCCGTATTTGAGGCCTGTTCCATGTCTAAACCGGTATTCGCCTATTTTGCCCTGAGATTGGCAGAACAGGGTGAACTGGACCTGGATACCCCACTGGTAGAGTACCTCGGAAAAGACTATACCGAAGACCCGGAGCACCGTAAAATAACGGCACGTATGGTTCTGACCCACACTTCCGGCTTTCCCAACTGGCGTCCGGGAGGCAGGAAGAAGGGCGGCCCCATCCCCGTTCTTTTCGAACCCGGAACGGAACATAAATACTCCGGAGAAGGGATATTGTTTTTACAGAAGACCGTAGAAAAAATACTGGAGATCGACAATTCTGCCGAAGCATTCGACAAGCTGTTGTACCGATCCCTGTTAAAACCTGCAGGAATGCCTCACAGTCATTACATCTGGCAGGGAGAATATAAAAACACTTATGCTGACGGCCATAATAAAAAAGGAGAAGTAAAACGCAAGAAAAGGCGGACCTATAAGGAAGTCAATACGGCCTTTACCCTGTATACCACCCCTGTGGAATATGCCCGTTTCCTTCTGGAACTGATGAAAACCGACCGTTCGGCCCCCCATTCTCTGGGGGAAGAACTATGGAGGAAGATGACTTCCCCCCAGCAGGATATACACAGTACTGAGATACTGCCCCGTCGTGACAGGACGGCCACAGGAACAAGACATTTCGGTCTGGGGCTGCGTATCGACAGCCTGGATTCGGGATTGCGTATAGGTCATACCGGCTCGAATAGTAACGGCTTCAGATGCGTCTCGGATTATAATCCCGAAACAGGTAACGGGGTGGTTATCATGACCAATGGCGATAACGGCAGCCGTGTGTACAATGCTTTATTGTCTTATCTGGCAGATTAGGACGTATTAAAAATCTCTAAAACCAACAGGATGATGAAAATGAAATGGCTTGTTTTACTATGTGCTATGTGTGCCGTGGATATCTCGGCACAGGAGACTGGTGAGCGTGGCCGGGCAAGGGATTTTGGCCTTGAGACCGGTATCCTGCCAACCGGAAAATGGAACGCCATTACCGATGTTCCGGGAGTAACGGTGGGGCATACTACATTGGTCAGGGGCGACTCCGTACGAACCGGGGTTACTGTCATTATTCCGCACCAGGGGAATATCTTTCAACAGAAAGTACCGGCAGCGGTATACGTGGGTAATGGCTTTGGCAAATCTATCGGGTTGTCCCAGATCGAGGAACTGGGGACACTGGAAACACCCATCGCACTGACCAATACCCTGAGCGTACCTGCTACAGCCGATGGCCTGCTGGATTATATACTGGCACTTCCGGGGAATGAAACCATACGTTCGGTGAACAGTGTTGTAGGTGAGACCAACGATGGTTACCTCAACGATATCCGGGGAAGGCATGTAACGCGGTCAGACGTGCTGGCAGCGCTCCATTCGGCCTCGGACGGTGCCGTTGCCGAGGGAAACACAGGTGCGGGCACCGGAACACGGGCACTGGGTTTTAAAGGGGGGATCGGTACCTCGTCCCGCGTACTGCCTCCGTCTAAGGGAGGATATACGGTAGGCGTCCTGGTACAGTCCAATTTTGGCGGAGTGCTGCGGATAAACGGTGCGCCGGTAGGACGGGAACTGAAAAATTTCTATATGATGGAAAAAGACCCTTATGTTGCCGATGGGTCCTGTATGATCATTATTGCCACGGATGCCCCGCTGTCTGAACGGAACCTGAAGCGCCTGGCACGGCGTTCCTACCTGGCTTTCGGAGCGGTCGGATCGTTCTCTTCAAACGGCAGCGGAGATTATTCTATCGCATTTTCGGCAAATCCGGACACCTTTGTGCCCCATGATGCCCCGGAAAAACCGATGACCCCGCCCGTACTTCACAACGACGAGATGTCGCCGCTTTTCCTGGCGGTACTGGAAGCCACCGAAGAAGCCATTTACAATTCGTTGTTTATGGCAGAAGACATGAAGGGGTACCGGGGGCATGCCATCAAGGCCCTGCCCCTTCCCGAAGTGCTTTCGGTATTGAAAAAATATCACGCCCTGTATCATGACAGCCTGCCCCGGGCCGCGGAAAAATAAGATATAATGTCTTGAAATAAAAATTAAGCATAGGGGTGAAAAACATTACAATCATTACAGAAAAGGGGTATCGCTAATGTTGTATTGCTTTCAGGCAGGACCTTTCTGTTCCCCCCTCGGGTGAAACCTCTTCATGATCCCGGCGAGTTGTGAGCGGTCGGTATGCATGTATATTTCGGTGGTGGTGATGCTTTCGTGTCCCAGCATTTGCTGGATGGCCCTCAGGTCGGCGCCGTTCTGGAGCAGGTGGGTGGCAAAGGAATGGCGAAAGGTATGCGGGCTGATGCGTTTTCCCAGGTTTATTTTTTCGGCAAGCTGCTTTACAATGGTAAAGATCATCGCCCTGGTCAGCTGCCTGCCCCTGCGGTTGAGAAACAGTATGTCTTCGTGCCCCTTCTGTGCGCGAAAATGTACCCTTATTTCATTTTTATATATTCGAATGAGTTTCTGTGTGGCCGGGGCGATGGGAACAAAGCGCTGTTTGTCTCCTTTTCCCGTAACCCTGATAAACCCTTCGTCGAAGAAAAGGTCGGAAATCCTCAGTGCCGTAAGTTCGGAAACCCGAAGGCCGCAACTGTAAAGTGTTTCCAGCATGGCGCGGTTTCGCTCACCTTCCGGGCTGCTGAGGTCTATGGCCCCTATGACTCGGTCTATATCTTCCTGTGACAACGTATCGGGAAGCTTACGCCCGGTTTTCGGCGACTCTATCAGCTCCATGGGATTGTCTTCCCGGTATCCTTCAAATACCAGGTAATTAAAAAAACTGCGCAGGCCGGAGAGCAACCTTGCCTGTGAACTGGCATTGATGGTCCGTGCGGTATCGTAAACGAATTGTTGCAGGGTTTCCGGCGGGATCCGGAGCGGGGAGATGGTGATGGAATGCTCCTGCAGGTAGCCCATCAGCTTTTTTACGTCGAGGGCGTAGTTTTCCAGGGAGTTGGCAGATAACCCTCTCTCTATCTGCAGGTAGTGCCTGAAATCCTTAAGTGCCTGTTCCCATTTCACGGGGTAAAGATAGTGTTTTGGTTGTTAAGTTATTGGGTTGTTAAGTTATTGGGTTATTAGGTTAATGAGTTATTGAGTGTTGTCTGAATAACCTAATAACTCAATAACTTATTAACCTGTTTAACCCAATCATTCAAAAGTGAGGTTCAGGAAAATACCACGGCTGTACATATTGTTGATATTGCCGGTATACGGACTGTCCGGTTCATTATCCGGTATATGTTCGTCGCTCAGTGCAAAAACGCCCCTGATAGACGGTGAAAACTTAAAATAGTACAGGTAAAAATCGATACCGAACCCTATCTCGTAGAAATAGGCGTGTTTTTTCATCCGGAATTTACCATCCCCTATATCTTCCTTACTGTCGGCATTACTCCCGAGGTTGATGGCTCCTGAAATTCCGCCCACAATATAGGGTTTGATGTTGCCCAGCCGCTTGGTGCCTACTTTGAGCAATAGCGGAACATGGATATAGGTGGATTTTACTTCCTTGATACCCTCCTCTGCGTTAAAGGAGCCGTCGTTGTTTCTTATTCCGAAATAGTGCAGGTCCCTTTGGTTGTAATACAGCCCGGGTTCGAGGCGGAGGTTCATATAATCGTTGATGCGGAGATCTCCTATCAGTCCCACGTTAAACCCGATATTTCTGCTGACCTGTATTTCCCGGTTAGCGTTATCGTCCAGTTCCTTGTAGTCGAAATCGAAACCGTATTGATTGATCCCGAGGAAATAACCCCAGTGAACAGGTTGCTTATCAAAGTTTTCCAGGTTGATCAGCGGATTTTCCCTGAATTGTGAAAATGCGTTGTGACTTGCCATCAGGAAGATAAAGCCGAGCAGTGTCCTGTTCATACGCTTGGGTTTTACGGTGGTTAATGCTGCTGTTTTGAGGCCACGTATATGGTAGCGACCCCCAGGGTCTGGGGATGATGCCGTACATCTATAAACCCTGTTTTGTTCAAAATATTGTTCAGTTTTTCTCCGTATGGAAATACGGAAGCTGATTCCGAAAGATAGGCATAGGCCGAACGGTCTTTGGAGAACAGTTTTCCGATAAACGGAAGAATGTGCCTGGTATATAATCTGTACCCCTGTTTGTACGGTGTTTTTGAAGGTACGGAGGTTTCCAGGATCACAAAACGCCCCCCCGGTTTCAGTACTCTTAATATTTCACCGAGCCCTTTTTCCAGGTTCTCGAAGTTCCGCACTCCGAAAGCTACGGTGATGGCATCGAAGGTATTATCGGCGAACGGCAGGTTCTCGCTATCCCCCAAAACCATGCTTATGGTGTCCTGAAGCTGCTTTTCCTCCACCTTGCGTTTTCCCACTTCGAGCATACCCGGGGAAATGTCAAGCCCGGTGATCTTCCCGGCCCCGGTCCGGGCGAGGTTGATGGCCAGGTCTCCCGTACCCGTGGCAATATCGAGGATGCTGTCCGGGCGGCATTCTTTGACGATCCGGACCACCTTCTTACGCCATTTGATATCTATTCCGAAGGAAATCACCCGGTTGAGCCCGTCGTATTTTCCCGAAATAGTATCGAACATGCGGGTTACCTGCTCCTTTTTTCCGAGTTCGGAATCTTTATATGGAGTTACATTTTCAGTCATCAGAAAATTTTTGACAAAGATAGGGATATTTTGGAGGACAGGATCACGGAAGTTCGGGAAAGCACAAGCAGTCCTGTGCGGAGCAGGTGTGAATTAAAAAGGCCGGAACGTTTTGTATTCGTATACGAACACTTTTTCCCGGCCTTTTCTTTATAAAAGCAGTAATGTAAATGCTATGTGATTACGAAAGCGCCTCTTTTATCCTGCGCAGCGCTTCCCGGAGTTCTTCCTCCGAAGCCGCATAGGAAATACGGATACAGTTCGGGTTGCCGAAGGCTTCTCCCGTAACGGTGGCCACATTGGCCTGCTCCAGGAGGTACAGGGAAAAGTCGGAAGCATTCTCTATCTTACGGCCTTTCAGTGTTTTACCGAAAAAGGAGGAAATGTTTGGGAATACATAAAAGGCTCCTTCCGGCACATTCACCTGGAAACCATCGATGTCCCGCAGCAGTTCCAGTACGAGATCCCTTCGCTTGTGAAACTCGTCGATCATGTACCGTATTTTGCTTACCGGAGCTTCAAGAGCAGTAATAGTGGCTCTTTGAGCAATACAGTTGGCCCCGCTGGTGATCTGTCCCTGCATCTTGTTACAGGCACGGGCTATCCACGACGGGGCGCCGATATACCCGATACGCCATCCGGTCATGGCAAAAGCCTTGGACACTCCGTTTACGGTTACGGTACGGTCGTACATTCCTGCAATGGCAGCCATGCTCACGTGTCCCCCGGCAAAATTGATGTGTTCGTATATCTCGTCCGATACCACGTAGATCTGCGGGTGTTTCCGCAATACTTCCGCCAGGGCTTCGAGTTCTTCTTCACTGTATACCGAACCGCTGGGATTACAGGGCGAGCTGTACCACAGCATTTTGGTTTTCGGGGTGATGGCAGCTTCGAGCTGCTCCGGGGTCATCTTAAAATCGTTCTCTATGGATGTGGGAACTTCTACCGGAACACCCTCTGCGATCTTTACAATATCCGAATAACTTACCCAGTACGGAGCCGGCAGGATGACCTCGTCTCCGGGATTTATCATGACCAGTGCCACATTGGCCAGGGATTGCTTGGCCCCCGTAGAAACGACGATCTGGTCCGGTTTGTAGGTGAGATCGTTGTCGCGTTTAAACTTGGCAATGACGGCCTCCTTGAGGTCGGCATAGCCGTCTACGGGCGAGTAGCTGTTATAATTGTCATTGATGGCCTGTATGGCGGCTTCCTTGATGAAATCCGGGGTATTGAAGTCCGGTTCTCCGAGGCTCAGTCCTATGATATCCTTTCCTTCGGCCCTCAATTCCCTGGCTTTGGCTGCCATGGCAAGTGTGGCAGAAGTAGACATGTTAAGGATCCTGTCCGATAACTTTTGTTCCATGAGTTGTGTTTTCTCGGTTATTAAAGTTCGTACCGGTAACCCGGTATCATTCAAATATCTGAAATGCGAAATTATGGCTTTTCCCGTAGATTCGTCAGGATAATTTTCCAAATTATAACCTATTGCACCACCTTTAACAATTTTTTTCCTGTTTGTGTATTGAGTATGGCCCCAAGCCCCGTTTTGCTTACTTTTGTGCAAAAGTAATGCGATGTCTTCTTTTGAGGTTATTTTAAAATATTTTCCCGGTCTGTCAGAACGGCAACAGCAACAGTTCAGTCAGCTGGAAGGCCTGTATGCCGACTGGAATGCGAGGATCAATGTGATTTCCAGGAAGGATATAGACGAATTGTATGTACGGCACGTACTTCATTCCCTCGGGATCGCCCGGGTACAGTCTTTCCGCCCCGATGCCTCTGTGCTCGACGTAGGTACGGGAGGTGGTTTTCCCGGTATCCCGCTGGCCATTCTTTTTCCCGATACCCGTTTTTACCTGACGGATGCCATAGGCAAAAAGATCAGGGTAGTGGATGCCGTGGCCACGGTTCTCGACCTGCACAATGTACGGGCAGAGCACGTACGGGCCGAAAAGGTAAAAGAGCGTTTTGACTTTGTGGTAAGCCGCGCCGTGACCAATATGACAGATTTTGTCGGATGGGTACGGAATTCAACGACAAAAGATCACCGGCATGAGCTGAAAAACGGTATATTTTACCTGAAGGGAGGCGATCTTTCCGAAGAGTTAAGCCCTTTCCCGAAAGCAACCGAATACGCCCTGTCTGATTATTTTGAAGAAGATTTTTTTAAAACCAAAAAGGTGGTCCACCTGCCGTTATAATAATATTCCCTGTAGAGACGCATAATCAAGCGTCTCCACATCATGCGTCTCCACAATTATACGCCCCGACAATCATGCGGTTTCCACCACAATCATGTATCCCCATAGGAAATCCCCGTTTTTTTCAGCATCCCCCGCCATCGGTATTTCCGTATAAATTTACCCTGATCAGGGTCTGCCAGGAACGGTACCCTGTTTTTCCGGGCCCTGAAATATCCCCGGACATTGTACAGAAAGGTCTGCCACTGTTTCAGGCGCCATGCCGTTTTAAGCGATGCGATAAGGGTGATCGCGAGGCCGTACCGCAGGGTATACATGGCCTGCCCCTGCAGGAGCCGGGCCTTTTTGGTGTAGGCTTTTCCGGTAGGCCGGAGATGCCTGATAATGAGCCGGTCTGTAGTTTGTACCTTAAACCCGTAGTACCGGGCCAGCAGGGTATCGGCCGTATCCCATCCGATAGCGGCTCTGAGGCCTCCCATTTTTTCAAAGCAGGCCCTTGAATAGGCCTTTACCGGGCCCCTTACATGATTTTTATCCGCCACGGGCTCGTATACCCATTGTCCCCGCTGCTCTATATATACCAGTCCGCCCGCTATCCCGACGGACGGGTCGTTTTTGAATATCATTGCCAGGGTTTCGAAATAGTCCGGGGGAAGTATCACATCCGCATCCATTTTTACGATGATGTCGTACGAGTTGTCGAGTGCCTCCAGGCCCTTGTAAAAGGCCCGGATCACCTTGCCCCCTGGAAGGTGCCCCTCTCCCTGATCATTGAGGTGGAGTGTCCCGGCCCAGGAATGATTTCCGGCAAAGGCGGCGGCAATATCCGCCGTATTGTCGGTGGATGCATCGTTGACAACGACCAGGGCGGCAGGCAGCAGCGTTTGTGCTGCCACGGAAGCCAGTGCCTTTCCGATGAATTTCTCTTCGTTATGGGCGGGTATGACAATGTAGTATTTCAAGATCTTTTCGGCATATGAATGGTTTCCGGTCATGGCAAAGATAAAGATATTGATTTTTTGTTGGGACCAAAGTCATGGTTAGGGGTATTACTTATAGACACGGTTCTTTACTTTAAGTTCTGTAGCACATTTTATTTTCACGAACACTTTTCTCTTAATTACATTGTTTGAATTATCCGTGTCACAGCGGGGCCACACTTCGGCCCCGCTTTTTTTAGCCAACTGGAATTAGTTTAAACAAACCCTAAGTGAGGTTAAGACCCCGGTACCGGGGGGTAAGCCTTTCCGTGTTGTACCATGTATACCGTGCAGGTTACCGTACTGTTTCTTTTAAACCCTACGGATATGACTTTCAGAAAATGTAGGTGCAGATGCCTGTTCTTTAAAAAAAAGATGTCATAAAAGAAGGACTTTATGTATGTTCCGGTGTATTAGTTATAGACGTTCTAATCTATAAAAGATATATCATAATGTGAGGTAGGGAGGATAGTCCGGGAAAGGGAAAAGGATTAAATTATTTTTCTGTCGGAAGCCTTTTCTGTTAATTTATCGCAAATCATCGGGAGGAAAAGCATTATCCCGTAAATTTGACACTTGTCTTGCTGCGGAACACAGGGATCTTTCCGTACAGCTGTATCCGCACTGTTCCCGTTACACCTGTAGCTTTTGTGACGAACCTTGTGTCTTGGTGTCCGGGGTTACACAAAGGGGTGATGGATAATTTAAAAAAATGAATATGAATCGTCATAGAGCCTTGATAGACCTGCTGCTTGAGAAATTCAGGGATAATACCATAACCCGGATGGAATATGAACAGCTTGCCCGTATTGTGAACGACCCGGAAAATGAAGGGGAGATCAAGTACTGGATGAAAGAGCACTGGGATGACCTGGATACGGAAGATACCGGTAGTGAAAGCTGGGATATGGAGAGTTCGTTCGGAGAAGAACTGGACCGCCTTAGAGAAAAAATACGATCGTCAAATGAGGGTAAGGGCAACAATAATAAAGGGCGATGAAAACTCAAGGTCCTATATCCCCGGGTTTTTGTTCATTCTGTGGCCGACCAGGTCGAGAGAGAAAACAGAGGTGACCTCCCATATTTCAAGGATTTCTTTCGAATGCATTTTTACTTCGGGTCGTTCTTTTCCCGGCTTGCCATTCATAATCAGGATCAACTGATCCGGATATGAGGGGTCTTTGATAATTCTGCTGATATAAATTCCTTTCAGATTGCTCACCAATACATAAGTGTTCCCGTCGGTCAGGCCGGAGATATCGGTGCCGAGGTATTCCCCGACGGCAAAATCGCCGTCCTGAAGTATCGGGGCCATCGATGATCCTATCATCTGAAACGCCCGGATGTTATTACCATGGATAAAGGGGAAGTCAAACCGGGGAAGGTTCTCGATAAAACTTTTCCGGTGAAGTTCCATAACGTACTGAAAGCTGGATTCACGGCTTACGACGCGGAAACCCTGCCCGGCGTCTTTTTCCCGTACCGGATCTTTTTTGTCCCCCTGGTCGAAGAAAAGATCATTGATATCGATGTCATGGGTTTTACAAAGTGAAAATACCCGGTGAAAGTCCATGGTATTTCTTTTTTTCCAGGTAGAAATGGTGTTTGGCCTGACATTCAGAATATCAGACAAGGCCGCATTGGTCCGTATATTGAGGCGTTTTTTGAGACGGTCGATTACTTCGGTAACCTCAAACAGCACATCGTCATCTTCATGACCTCCTATGGCTGATACATTTTTCATGGGGTAGTCTTTTGATCTTTATTCGTAGACATTGCTGATCAGGGGTTTTTACAAAATCTATAGTTTGTTAAGATACGATTAAATATTAAATCAAATGTAATGATTTTTATTAAAATCGGAACATGGCATTTTTTTATGGGGTGTTTTGTGTGTTGATTATCATGTTTTTAGATGTTTTTCTGACATAGATACCTGCCCCCGGGAGGTACCGGAAAAAAAGCGGGGAACCGGCATAGAATAAGTTCTAAGGCATTCCTGAATTTATTCTACAGCTTATCGGGAGGCTGTTAACCGGGCAGGCTGTACTTTAGCATCGTGTCCGGAAATAAGGATCTTGATGTTTTTCAGCATCCGTTACGGATCTTTAATGATGGTAAACATCAGGTTGTATGTTGTATGGCTGTACCGGGAAATAGTCCGGAAGAATAAAGGCTGTTGAAAAAAATATCGGTCTTTGACTCCCCTGCAGATATGGCCGGAGCGATCGGGTTCTTGGCGGTATTTCTCCTGGTTCCGGCCTCGGGGAGTTATTGTACCGGATGTTATCAGTGAAATTGCCCTGTATATATTGTTTCTGTTCTTCTTATGTGGGAGTGCTACCGGGTAACGCAGGGCGATAGTGCTTTTGAGTAAAGCAAACGGGTTATCCGGTTCCTTCCCGGTGTTACAGAGAACACCTTTTTAAGTATTAATTTTTCCCCGGCAGCAGGAGTTAGTAGTGTTGTGTACTCCTGTTCCGGGGTTTTTTGCGTTGTTGCGGTAATGCCGGGAGCGCTTTCCGGTAAGCGGTTCCGCATGTCTTAGAATAAGTTCTATATCCCGGTAGAAATAGTTCTACAGTGTTTGTTGTCAATGCTTTGGAAGATGCTTGTACTTTTACGGCTACAAGAGGCAACCCGTTATACAGTTGTATTTTGTAGTAATAAGGGTTAATCAAGTTGTTTAGTAGCTTGCCCGGCAGGTTCTTGTGTTGCTTTGGGTTTACAGGTATGAATTTTCCAGAAGTAAAAGGCCTGCCGGTTTTCTCTTTGGTGTTCTGAACCCGTTGATCGGTTCCCGGTACTCCGTAGTGCGGAGCTGTGGGATATTTGTCCCGATGTAGTTGATCAAGGGATGTTGTAAGACCTCTTTTCTAATACCCCAAACGATGCTTATGAAAAGATCTTTACTGCGTTTTTACAAAAAATATCTCTCTCTGTTGCTGCTGTTGGGCGTGACAGGGCCATGTTTTTCCCAGATAGATACCTTTTCCAGACCCGAACTCCAGTTCAACAGTCCTTGTGCCTCACCGGGGTTCAATGTTTACAGGGTACGGTTTATGTGGGATTATTCCCAGGCTGTGGTTACACCCGACAATGAGTTCATACTTGAGCTTTCCGATGAACACGGTGATTTTTCCGATCCGGTGGAACTGGACAGGGTAAGTGATAAGAATGATGTGTTTGATTTTGAATTCGAATTCGGCTTTCCCGGAAATACTGCGGGAGATGCCTATCGCGTACGGGTAAGAAGTACTGATCCCGTGGCCTATAGCCGGCACAGCGACCCTTTTCCCGCCTATTTCCTTCATGTCAACTCACAGCTTACCATTAATGTCATCGACGGTTTCGTGCAGGGAGAAGTAGTGTTGTGCAGTGGCGGGCAATACGAACTGTCGGTGCATAATTACCCGGGAGAGAGTGCTTATATATGGTACCGCAACGGTGCGGAGATACCCGGGGAGAAAAACGCTTCCCTCGTGGTTACGCAACCGGGAACTTATATGGCCGAAGTCGATTACGGGGAATACTGTTCGCAGAATACCTCTTCCAATATGGTTGCCGTAACCTTGGGAAGCAGCCTGGTCCCGGAGATCAACGGGGGAGCCCCCCTGCTGGAGATCTGCTCTCCCGCCGATGCAATACTGACGGCCGATACAGATAATTCATCCTATACCTATACCTGGTTTAAGGATGGGGTGCAGACCGGTAATTCCGGATATTACCCCGAACTCATCCTTGATGAGCCCGACCCTTCGGGGACCTACAGTCTTAAAATGACCGCTCCCGGGGGGTGTGAAGCCATGTCTGATGAAATAGAAGTCAGTATACCGGATTTTGCGGCAGATATCGCCGCCCCCGGCGAAGTACTGTTGCTCCCGGGAGACACCTATGTGCTTCAAGCTACGACCACGGCAAGCGACCCCGTATATACATGGTACCGGAACAATACTGTCATGAACGGTGAGCACGGGGCTACGCTTACGGTGAACGGGGAAGGGGTTTATAAGGTAAAGATATTGCAGGGCACAGGCTGCCCCATAGAAAAATACTCCGGTGACATTACGGTGTCGGAACCGCAGGGATTCGAAATATCCATATCGGCGGAAGCGGGATATACCCCCTGTGAAGATGATACGGCAACACTGAAGGTTTCCGGGATATGGGCTGTTTCGGGAAGCGGGGCATCCGTCGATGTATTTGAGCAGTACAAGGATATCGTCAACTATCAGTGGTACCGCAACGGAAATTTCCTTGACGGGCGTACGGGCAGTACCATGACCATAGATCAGCCTTCCGATAACGGGGCGTATTCCCTTAAGATGACCTATCTGAGCGATGAGGCCGTTTCGGATGTACTGGAGGTAAGGCTGAAATTGCAGGAAACGGTTTCCATCGAAGCCTCCGATGATATTCTGTGCGGGGGTGCCATTGCCATAAGCATTACTACAGGTACCGGAAATACCGACTATACCTATGCCTGGTATAAGAACGGGGAAAAGATCTCCGAGAATACCGATGCCCTGGACATAGAGGAAGAAGGCCGTTATCGCCTCGGTGTATCTGCCTATGGCTGTACGGTGTTTTCCAATGAGTTGAACATACATCCGTTCGATGAGACCCGTATACAGGTCGACGCTCCGGAACGGATCATCATACCGGAAGGGAGTTCACGGACCGTTACGGCCTCCGGGGGAGATTCGTATCAGTGGTACAACGATCGCGATGAATTGCTGTCCGGTGCCGATTCGGTTACGGTAAGTGCCGAAGGCAGGATACGGCTTTATGCCTATATAGGAAGCTGCGAAATAAGCAGGGAGTTTACCGTGGCTTTTCAGGACTCATATGTTATTCCCAACCTGGTCAGCCCGAATAACGACGGGATCAATGATTTCTGGGTATTGCCCAATATCTACGCCTTTAATCCGGATATAGAGGTAGTGATCTATGCCGCGACGGGGGCAGTGATGCTGCAGACCACTTCCTATCAGAACAACTGGCCGGAATCGTCACTGGCCTATACACAGGGCAAACCGGTATTTTACTATCGCATTCTCAGGGAAGGAAAAGAAGTCATACGCCAGGGAACCATAACCGTAATACGCTAAAACATGAAGCAGAAAGTCATTTCGATGTTTTTAGCGTTATTGTTTTCTCCGTTCTGTACAGGACAGGAAGAAGAACGACCGGGGCCGGTATTGCCCTTTGAGGTTCCGTCCCAGAACCTGTTGAAGTACAATCGCTACCTGGGTAACCCGACCTTTTCGGTCCTTGGGGAAATGCACAATTACGTCAGTTTTCATCACCGGAACCAATGGGCCGATTACGATGATTCTCCCCAGGTATACCTCCTGAGCTATTCGGGAAAGATAAATGACAGGACCGGCTTCGGGCTGGGAGTCTTTCAGCAGCGGCATGGCGTTATCGATAATTTCGGGGTGCTGGCCAATTATTCCAGGCGTATTCAGCTGGCGTACAGTACCTATCTCACTTTCGGGCTCAATATGGCCTATTACCGCAGCGGCATCAACAGGGGAAATGTGTTTTTGCCGGACGAACAGGACCCTGCCCTTCAGTATGCCGAAAACAGCTCTCTTCTGGCCATACACCCCGGGATCAACCTCTCGTTCGGAAGTTTTGACGCAGGAGTGTATGCCGAGAACATGGTCAATGTAAACCTGGCGACCTACAAGTCATATCCGGAGCAGGGAGGAGGAAGAGTGCTGTCTTTTCATCTCATGCACACCCTGAAACTGGACCGGATGTCGGGAGCTTTTGAAAACGGGACCATGGCGATGATGTTGCGGGGAAGGAATGCTGAAGACAGTTTTTACCCGGGAGGCAGCCTTATTGTGGATTTTCCCCGGCTGGGATGGTTACAGGGAGGGTACGACAAGCTCTACGGTGCCGCAGCCGGGATAGGGATCAATCTCACCAGCAGCTTGTCCCTCGGCTATACGGTAGAACAGGGGCTCAGTGAATTTATGGTGAATTTCGGGACCAGTCATGAGTTCGGACTGTCCTATGTGTTCAAACCGCCCGAACCTTCGTATGTGCCGTCGAAACGGAAACGTACGGCTACCGTACCTGTGGTCAGGAAACCGCGGGAACAGCTTCCGGACACTACGGCGGTTGCCATGGCCGGCCCTGTTGCGGATAAGGAGCAGCCATTGCCGGAGAGCGGGGAAGAAAAAGCAGTCGCACCACCCCGGATCGCTGCAGATAGCTTAAAGACGGAGATAGCTGTAACCCCACCCGCGGAGCCCTTGCCGGAAGAAGTGCGCATTACTGAAGAAGAGGAGCAGGCTGAAGCACCTCCGCTTACGGAGCCCGAAGCTGTGGCGGCCGTTACGGATACCCTTGTGAAGGAGGAGCAGGAACCGCCGGTACCTGTTGTTCCGAGGCACGCACCGGATATCGAGGATATGCTCTTTACGGCTGCCGCCAAACAGGAAAACATAAGGGCACAGACCGCCTCTCTGCTCAAGGTGGACGACGGCTATTACATTATTGCCAACGTCTTTAAAAATGAAGCTAACCTGAAAAAATATATCGGGGAACTGAAGGAAAAGGGATGGGAGGCCGATTCTTTCAAAAACCCGGAAAACGAGCTCAACTATGTGTATGTCAAGAGATATGATTCCTGGGAAGAAGCCATAAACCAGCGGAAAAAACACGCCAGGGAATTAAAGAATAATGCCGTATGGGTATTCCGGGTGCGAAATGCGGACAGCCTGGTGGCACAGCTGGAAAGCACGGGTCCGGTGGCCGGGATATTGACCGATAAAACGGGAAGAGGAAGAAACGAGGCGGTAACCGCTCCCGAAAACGAAAACACGGGAAGGGGAAATGCGCTGAATCTTCCCCTGGCCGGGGGAGATATCACATCTTCCGTAAGGAATACCTATATCCCCGTGGATATTATCGAGTCGGTACCCATATTTCCGGGATGCGAAGACCTGCGGAACAACGAAGAGCGGAAAGCCTGCCTGGCCAACGGTATAGACAAGGTCATACAGCGAAGGTTCCGCGCGTCGGTAGCAACCGGGCTGGGACTGTCCGGGATTCAGGGGGTCTACGTGGAATTTAAGGTAGGAACAGACGGCGAAGTGGATGTAATGCGTATACGGGCACCCCACCGCAGACTGGAAGAAGAGGCCCGCAGGGTCATAGGGCATATCCCGAAAATGATCCCCGGAAGGCAGGGAAATACCCCTGTGGATGTAATGTATTCAAAAGCGATAATCATAAAACTGGAATAACAGATGAAGCCCCGAGATGAACACAGAGAAACATACCCCGGATCTCCTATAGCCGTATCCCGGCGAAATGGCCCCGAAAAAAGCACGACGGGTCCGGGAATAACTACAAAAAGTTATGATATGAAACATAATCCTGCTTTTAAGGCCGTGCTTATATTTATGGCCTTTCTGCTGACATTCGGGCTGCAGGCCCAGGTGTTCCGGCCGTTCCAGAAAAAATACGAGACCAGGGTAAGGGGAAATATGACCATGATCTCCAATAATATATTAAACAGGTATAATTGGAACAGGGATACTGAAGACCCATATAATGGTGATGAGTATAATGATGATCTGGAGATGCGGTATATCAATATCGATTCCGACGGGTCTACCTTTAGCTCCAGCAGCGCTACGCTCTCCATTTCAGACAGCGACGGGTGCTATAAGATATTGTATGCCGCCCTGTACTGGTCAGGGACTTATCCTTTTGAAGATAAGGATCATACCAATGTAAGGCATGCGATCGACGAGGTAAAGCTTAAACTTCCCGGAGAATCGGTATACCGGGATATTGAAGGAGAGGTTATTTTCGACGGGTATACCTCAGGCAATTCATCGGTAACTTCAAATAGTCCTTATGCCTGTTATGCCGATATTACCTCCTATATCACCTCGCTTTCCGATGCGGAAGGGGAATATACTGTGGCTAATGTACGTGCCGCAGAAGGGCAATACAAAGGATTTAATAATTTTACTGGAGGCAGTTCGGCAGGGTGGACCATCTTCCTGGTTTATGAAGACCTGTCACTTCCCGCACGGTTCATCACTTCTTTCGATGGTTTTTCCTGGGTGCGGGATCAGCAGTCCGTAGATGTCCCGGTTTCGGGGTTCCGGACTAATCCTACCGGGCAGGTCAGAGCAGACCTGATGACCATTGCCCTCGAGGGAGACCAGGAACTGGCGGGAGATAGTTTTTACCTGAATTCAGATCACGGTTATCACCAGGTTTCCGATAATATAAATCCAGGGGGTAATTATTTCAACAGTAAGATATCCAAAGACGGTCAGCAATTCACAGACAGGATTCCAAATAGCCGGAACACCCTGGGGTATGATGCGAATATCGTAAGGACGACGAATTTCCTTAACAATGATGAGACGGATGCCATACTCAGGTTTAATACGGATGGAGATTCCTACTATCCCTTTTTTACGGCCTTTAGTGCGGAGATCGTCATGCCGGATATACGGATGGTAAAATCGATCCGGAATGAGGTGGGGGCCGATATTTCCAACCAGGAAGTGGCCCTGGGCTCCAAGATATACTACCATATAGACTTTGAAAATATCGGGAACGACCACGCCAGTGATTTTACGATAAGGGACCTGCTTCCCGTAAATGCCCGGGCCGATGTGGCCGTGGAAGATCTCAGTGACGGTATCAGCTACCAGCACGACGAGGAAAGCGGCGAACTGCTGTTTACCATTGAGGACACAGACGGGGAGTTTAAGGCAGGGGCCGAAGGACGTATCGTTATTTCGGTAAGTGTGGAGGTGGATTGTGACAATTATACGGCGGCCTGTTCCCATATCATAAGAAACCAGGCTTTTGCGACCTATACGGGGGTGGAGAGCGGTATGGTGATTACCGAAGACCCCAGCCTCAGCGGGGTGGATGCGTGTAATATGGGCGAACAGGTGCCGGTGAATTTCCTGGCCGATACGGCTACCTGTACCTATGAACGGGAGGAGATCCTGTGTTCCGGACAGCTGGAACTTGTTGCCGGAGACGGTTTTGCTTCCTATACGTGGACCAATAGTGCGGGGAACGTGATCGGGAATACACAGACCGTCACGGTCAATGCCCCCGGGGTATATACGGTCTTTAAAGAGGCGACCGATGAGTCGTCATGCCCCGATATGGAAGAGACCATTACGGTGGTACTGCACGGGGACGTACAGGAAAATCCGCTGCTGGATGTGGCCGATGAGGTGCAAACCTGTACTGACGACGGGAGCCTGCTTCCCAAATTCTTTCTTTGCGGAGCGGGGGAAAGAAGGGAGGTAACGACCAATCTCGATGGCGCAACATCCATTGTATGGGAAAAACTGGAAGAGAACGGCGCCTGCGGTACGGCCGACAGGGATGCCGTATGTGCCAACAGAAGCTCGTCCTGTACCTGGCAGACCGTAGCGGAATGGAACAGGAATACCGATGGAGGGAACGGCAGTACCTACGGAATAGGGGAGCACGGAAGCGGACAATACAGAATGGTGGTCACTTATTCGGGTGGATGTTTTTCACGCTTTTACTTTAACGTATATACCAACGACCTGGCCCCCACGCTGTACAAGGAAGACATACTGTGCGGTGATCCCGGGATGTTAAGGGTGGAGATTGTTTCCAGCGACTATGAGTACAGGTGGTTCCGGTCCGGAACTGCTCTCGGCGACTGGACAGACGATAATTTTTATGCACCTGCACCTGCCGAAGGAGGATTGTACCGGGTGGAGATCCGCCAGAAAGATGTGGAGGGGGGCTGTATTTTCGAACTGGAAGCGACTGTCCTGGAAAAGGATATGGAAGTAGAGGTCACCACAACCCCGATATCCCCGAATTGTGTAGGGGGAGCGGGAAGTATCCGTGTAAGGGTCTCGGGGGTAAACGGGAACTATACCTACAGGTTGTTTTCCAGCCCTACCGGAGGCACCGTTCTGGATGAAACAGGTCCCTCACCGAACAGCAGTTATTACTATGAGGTTGAATCACCCGCAACGTATTATATCGAGGTAACCGCCGAGAACGGAAATTGTACTTTCGATCAGGAAGTCGTTGTGGAAGGGCTTGATGAACTCGATCTGCAGGCACACGTGGAGCAACATATATCCTGTAGCCAAGGGATGATCCGCCTTACGGCCTCAGGGGGCTCCGCTCCCTATTTTTACGCGATTACGGAAATTAACGGGGCTGCTCAAAACCCGGTATATCCCGACAATTACCAGCCGGATCCCGATTTTTACCTGGAGGACGGGGGGATATACAGGTTTGAAGTGGTGGATGACAATGGTTGCCCGGCCTGGTCCGGTACGGTAGAACTGGAAGAGTTTTCTCCCCTACCGTATACCGTATCCCCACATGATGTAAGCTGCTTCGGGGCCGACGACGGGAGGATCGGGATAAACTACACACCCGATAATTTCTTTACCTTGTCTTACCTGTTGCAGGACGGGAATGGCGATGACGTTACCGGAATGTACCTTTCCGGGGATAGTTTTGAAGACCTTCCCCCGGGAGATTATACCCTTACGGTAACCCAGTCGAGGAATGGCAGCAGCTGTGATCCGGAAGTACACGAGGTTACCATAACAGCACCCGATACGCCCCTGACGGCAAGTTCGGAGATCAATGAGGCCGTGGACTGCGACCCGGTAGCGGGCGGACAAAGCAGGATAGTTCACCCGGAAGGAGGAACCCCGCCCTACGAATACAGTTTTGACGGAGGGGTAAACTACGGCAGTAACAACGAAGGATATTTATTGCCCGGCAATCACCATCTGCATGTCCGCGATGACAACGGTTGTGTATATACGATGGAAGTAAACGTGCCGGAACCGCTTACCCCGCCCGGAGCTTCGGTGGTGGTGGGCGACTATGATTGTGAGGGAAATGCGGAGGCCACGGTGCAACTGACGGGCCAGGACCCCGGTTATCTGTACTGGTATGAGATCGACGGGGTGCTCAACGTTCCCGACAGTACCTCAAATGTTTTTAGCGGGGTAGGCCCCGGCGATCATACGGTTACGGTGAATTACGCCACCGATCCCCTGCTGCCCGGACAATGTCCCGGAAGCATTTCGCTTCCCCTGAGTATTGATTACAACAGGAGCTTTTCTGCAGGGATCACCAATGTACGACCCGTATCCTGCCATGATGCTACGACTACGAGGGTAGATTTCTTCGTCCGGAACTACGATACGGCCACGGGCTTTGAGTACAGTATTGACGGGGGCACTACCTGGCTGTCTGCCACATCGTCTCCGGTAAGTGTAAACAACGTGCCCGTAGATACCGCCGCCGGGGAAGTATCGCTGTTGGTGCGTTATGCCGGGAACGAATGCGAACTGCACCTTTCCGAAGCTGTGGAGATCCCCGATCCTGTTACGGCAAGTTTCTCGGTGATAGAGGAGGCTACCTGTAATACCGGTGCGGGGATCAGGGTAACTGCATCGGGAGGTGTTGCTCCATACGAGTTCAGAAGGGCGGCGGGAAGCTGGTCCGAACCCGGTGCTTCTGCAGAATTTTACAACATGCCTGCAGGGATACATCCTATAGAAGTAAGGGATGTCAATGGCTGTACATCTGTTATAGATGTAGCTATAGACGCACCCCTGCCCCTGACATTTGAAACAGAACCGCTGACGTGCTATGCGGGAGACAGCAATGGCCGTATCACGGTAAATGTCACCGGGGGAAATGGCAATTACCGCTTTCGTATCAATACGGGAGAGTGGCGGTCGCCGGTGCCCGCAGACGGGGTGTCGTATGAATTTACGGGGCTGACCTCCGGAAGTTATATCATACAGGTGGAAGATGGTTCGGGATGCCGGGAGACTTCCGGGAATATCATCATTCACGAGGAACTGACCGCAACGGTGAATGCCGTTGACATAAACTGCGCACCGGGAAGTATAGGGGTAACGCCTTCAGGAGGGGCCGGGGGGTATATATATGCCTTTGTCCCGGCAGGGAGCGTGGTGTCTGATACCGATTTTTCTACCGATGCTTCCTACCCGGTAAACCCCGGGGCGGATGGCGATTACGATATATATGTAAGGGATAACAACGGAGCCGCCGGGTTCTGCGAGTATTCCGAAACCGTTACCATAGCCCGGGCCCCGGTTCTGGCTATCACAGCCGATGCCGATTCTCCGCAGTGTTACGGAGAAACCGGAGCTGTAGAGGTCCGGATCACTTCGGGAGAAGGTCCTTTTGATATTGTTGTTTCGGATGAGCACGGAGATCCCGTAAGTGAAAGTGAAAATTTTATAGGAACGGTCAGGAAATTTACCAATATTCCCGGAGGGGCCTATACTGTTGGTGTTACCGACCGGTACGGATGTGTGGAGGAACTTGCCGTGACTGTAAATGAGCCGGACGAACTTACTGCTACGCTCGTACCTGTACTTCCCGAAGATTGCGACGAGACCGACCCCGCATTTTACGGGATGGAGTTCAGGGATGTTCCCAATTATCCCGGGCTTACGGTGGAGTTTAGCGTAGACAACGGCCTGAACTGGACCGATGTCCCGGTAATAACGGGTTATGCTTCGGGGACTGTGCTGTATCCTTCCATGCGAACCGTAGACGCGTCCGGGAACACCGTCTGCAGAATGGATTTCGAAGACCCTTTTACAGTGCCCTATCCTCCCATGAGCCTGGTTATCAGTGCCGAAGCAGAACTGAACGGTTGTGATTTTCAGGTTACCGTAGAGGGAGAAGACGGAATACCTCCTTATGAGTTCTCGATGGCGGAAGGTGGTGGAGATCCCGTAAGCTGGGTTTCGACGGGATCGGATACTTATGTGTTTACCGGTTTGCTGCCCGGAAAAACCTACGCTTTTTACGTGCGGGATGCCACGGGTTGTGTACGGGTGAACGACGTGGATATCTATGACGAATTCGATATTGTGGATACACAGATCTCCTATAGCCGTATCCCGGCGTGTTTCGGTGAAAGCAACGGCAGTATTGCCTTTGAGATAAGTGACGGTGACGGAAGCCATGAAACCCGTATCCGGTGGGAGCTGTTCGACACGGATGATAACCCTGTCCGGGATAGCGGAGGGGCTGTTGCATACACTCCTCCCATGACCCTGAATGTGGAAAACCTTGCTCCGGGAGAATATTACCTGCTGGTAACCCAGGTAGACAATGCCGGCGATGATGCCTGTTACGGCGCCAGTGAGAATGTACTGATCCGCGAGGCTGCAGAGATCACCATCCGGGAAACCCGTAGCGGTGATATCAATTGTAATAACCCGGGATATGTGGAGGTCCAGGGAGCTACCGGCGGATGGGGCGGATATACCTACAGGGTAAGCGGCGCCAACCTGTCGGAGACCATAAGCAGTACGGAAAATATCATACAGATCCCTTATGACAAGGTCATCAACCCTTCCGACCCCGTCAGTGTGGATATTGAGATCGAAGACCAGTACGGATGTAGTGCGCTCGTAGCCACCGAGGTACTGTCTGTGGCGCAACACCCGGTGATCGCCGCGGTGGTCACCGACAATTGCCAGAGGCCCTTCGGAATGGAAATACAGGCTGTAAACGGCTCGGGAAGCTACAGTTACTCTATCGACGGGGGAGCTACCTATATAGGTAACGGGGGACATTTTGAAAACCTGGCCCCGGGAACATACCAGGTACAGGTTATAGACAGCAATGGTTGTGTGTCTGCCCCGGAGACCGTAGAGATATATCCGGCCTTCGAAGCCGCTGTAGAGCCGGTGAAACCCCTGGATTGTTCCGATGACGACCCGGATGCGCGGATCACCATTACCGCCTCCGGGGGCTCGGGGAATTACGAATACGAAATTACCGGCGATGCCACCGTTCCCAGAACGTCATTGCCGTCGGTCCCCTTTACTTTTTCGGTGGCAGCGGAAGGCGATTATACGGTACATGTATATGATGTAAAACCGGGTACGGGAAGCTGGACTTCAACGGCCTGTGATGTGAGCACGGATATACATATAGCGGCCCCGAAACTTCCGGAAGTCATTGCCGCAACCACCGATGTAAGCTGTTATGCCGCCAACGACGGTACGATACGGCTTACGGAGACCGATAACGGAATACTGCCGCTCAGTTATATTCTGAATCCCATGCCTGCCGGCGCATCACCGATGGCCGACGGAAAAGGGTTTGAAAACCTCCCCCCGGGGAATTACAGTATTCGTGCTACGGGAACAAATGATTGTGTTGTTGAGATCACCGATATTATCATTCAACAGCCGGCAGCCATTGCCGTGCCGCCTGCGGCTATTGCGGTAACTCCTTTCTCCTGCAGTTCGGGGAACAGTCCCGGAGAGGCCGTGGTCCATATCGATGTCGCACAGATCAGCGGAGGGAGCGGGACTTATGTCAACTATGAATTCATACAGCAGCCCGGAGGTGTTGTAGTGGGGTCTGGAACTTCGGCTACCCTTACCTGGGCAGATCATTCCGGGGGTCAGTTTACGGTAAATGTCTATGACGATGAAGGATGTGCAGGGACACAGGATTTTGAGATAGCACCCTTTGACCGTCTTGAGGATGCCTGGGTTGTGGCTACCGATGCCGATTGCAATATGGGAGCAACCGTTTCGCCCCGGGCCATTACCACTGCAGGAAACCTGGGCAGGATAGAATGGAGCCTCGACGACGGAGACAGCAACCCGGACAATAACAGCTGGATGGGCTATGGAGATAATATCACCGACCTGCCGCCGGGGGCCTATGTTTTTCTTATAAGGCACCGGGATACGGGATGTATGCTTTCCGTACACCACAGTGTCCCCGAGCCGGAAAAATTCGGGATCGATGTCAGGGTGCTGAACGACGTGATATGCCCGGGTACCGAATCGGGCAGGGTGGCTTTTGAAATGACGGAGACTTCGTATTCCGGAATATTTGAATGGGAGATATTTAATGCCGGCGACGATACGTCCACCGGGATCAGCGGGACACATGATTCGGATAACGGGGAAACTCCTGCGGTAAGTGTGGGAGGAGGAAGTTTTTACGTGATGATCCGGCAGCAGGATGCCCCGTATTGTTCGGTCCGGAAAGCCTTTGGCCTGGCAGAGCCCCCTGGAGGGGATATCGCTGCCGAAACTACGGTAAATATAACCCGTATTACCTGTGATGAGCCTACGGGAAGCGTGCATATACTGGCCTCGGGAGGGTGGGGCGGATACCGCTATTACCTGGCCCCGGTATGGCAGGCGGCCCCGGCAGAAAGTGATTTTACCGATCAGCGTCATTATACCGGACTGTCCCCGGATACGTACCAGTTGTGGATAAGGGATACGGGCGGATGTGTGGTCCGTCTCGATAATGTGGAGCTCTCATCCCCCGACCCCATCCATGCCGATATTGCCGTAAACCCGGGAACGGAACTGGAATGTATCGGCGACTTTACCGCGGAGGTCATTGCACAGAACATCACGGGCGGATCGGGCAATTATCAGTTCCGCCTGAACTATCATCATCCCGACGGGACCATAGACCAGACTACGGATGGCGGGCCTTCCCTGTCGTTCCCCGGACTCGGGGCCGGGATGTATTCCATTACCGTGGAAGACGACTGGGGCTGTTCGTACAGTACGGGAACGGTGACCGTCACCGAACCGCCTGCCGTGACAGCGTCTGTTGGAATGGTCCGGAGCCTGGGCTGTACCGAAGATGCACTTGTTGAGATCTCGGTATCGGGTGGCCGGGGAGGCCCCTATGTGTATAGTGAAAACTATGGCGGGCCCTATGTTCCGGTAAGTGATTTCGAGGCAGGGCCGGGGACTTATGCCTTTTATGTCAGGGAAGATGGCAGTAGTTGTGAACCGGTACGGACCAACGAACTTACCATATCGCCGATCCCCGCCCTTACCATAAGCCTCGACCTTACGGCAGCATCGGTGAATTGCAACGGGCAGCATACGGCTGTTATACGGGCTGCTGCCGGGGGAGGACGGGGAAATTATTCCTACGTTCTTCTGGATGAGCACGGAGATGAAATAAGCGGCAGCAGGAACAGCACGGGCAGCTTTACCGGTATAGCCGCCGGGAATTATTACGTACGGGTAGACAGCGAGGATTGCTCGGAGGTATCCGGAGCCATCGAAGTAGAAGAACCCGATCCTTTAAGTGTGGCTGTGGACAAGGAGGATGTGTTGTGTTACGGAGGGAACAACGGAAGCATTACGATAATGGCTACCGGGGGTACGGGAGGAATGAAATACGCCATCTCTACCAATCCCAAACAGTTTGATGCTTCCGGGGAGTTCGACGGTCTTACGGCCGGGACTTATACCGTGATCGCCCAGGACAGCTCCGGGTGTTTCGAGCAGGTGGAAGTTACTATTGACGAGCCCGATGCCCCCTTGTCCGTAACCCTTGGCCATACCGCCGAGATTTGTGAGGGAGACGAGAACGGCACCATTACCGTTTCCGTTTCGGGAGGTACGGGGCCGTATTATACCAGTCTTAACAACAGAAGCTCATTTGCAGAGGGGGTGATGTATTACGACGCTCTTGCGGGAGGAAGAAATCACGCGGTATATGTCAGGGATGCCAACGGCTGTGAAACCAGTGCAGTGGTGTTTGTCGAAGCGGGAGTGCAGGTAGCGCCTTCGGTAGCGATTAGTTATGGTTACTGCAGTAACAGTTCTTTTGTCAATGAAGTGGAGGTGAGCATCGCTGATCCGGCTGAAGTGGGCAGGGTGCGTTATTCCCTGGACGGCGGGGCACCGGTGACCGGGAATGTCTTTGCCGATCTCGCACCGGGAACACATACCGTAGAGGTCATTCACAATAACGGTTGCCGGAGGAGCACGGATTTTGAGATCGTGGAGCAGGATATCCTGAACGACCTTCGGGTTACGGCACTTACGGATGTAGTGTGTTATGGTGAAGCTACGGGAAGCGTTACGGTACAGGCTTCGGGAGGCCAGGGCGTGGTACGGTACGCGATACAGGGCAAGGGGGGATTTCAGACCTCTGGTGTATTCGACGACCTCGAAGCGGGGAATTATACGGTGGTAGCCCGTGATGAAAGAGGTTGTGAACTGAGTGTTGATATCGTTATTTCCCAGCCTGCCCCCCTGAATGTACAGTTGCTCCATATCCGGGATGAGGTCTGTGCCGGCGATCGCGATGCCGAAGTGTCGGTCAGTGTTTCGGGAGGAACGCCACCCTATGCCAGCAGCCTGAACAACAGGAGTGATTTTGTAAACGGGCGGTTTGATTTTTCCGGGCTTTCCGGGGAAGAGGACAATGTGATCTACATCAGGGATGCTGCCGGTTGTGAATACGTGTACGAGGTGCCGCTTGCCGCCCCGGTAAATATGGCCCCCGTAGTGCATATCCGTTATGAATGTGAAGGTGTGCAGGCCGGTAATCAGGTTACGGTAGAAGTAGATCCCGCAGTGTCCGGGCAGGTCATGTACAGCCTGGACGGGGCCCCGTCGCAACTGGAGAACAGTTATGCCGGGCTTGAGCCGGGAGAACATATGATGGAGGTCACCCATGCCAACGGATGTGTGCAGCACATATCGTTCCGCGTAGAGGATATTGCTCCCCTGCAACTCCGCCTCGAAGTGAACAGGCTGAACGAGATCACGGCTGTGGTTTCCGGGGGTACGGCCCCCTATCACTATGCTGTGAACGGCAACAGCCTGGGAGAAAGGAACACCTACAGGGTAAATCACTCCGCAAACTATACGGTATCCGTGACCGATGCCAACGGCTGTACGCTCTCTTCGGATATCGCGATGGATTTTGTGGATATAGAGATCCCGAATGTGTTTACACCGAACGGTGACGGCTATGAAGACACCTGGAAGATAAAGAATGCCGAAGCATACCCCGACATGAAGGTAATCATATACGACCGTTACGGAAGGGAACTCGTGAAACTCCCTCCGGGTGCCGGCTGGGACGGGATCTATAAGGGTAGTCTCCTGCCTACGGGCGATTACTGGTATACCCTGAAACTGAACGGAGAGAACGACAACAGGGAATTTGTAGGACACTTTACCCTGTACAGGTAAGATATGAATATGCTGTAGGTACATGCCCCCCGTAATACCGGGGAGGTGTGCCCGGCAGGAGTTAAAAAGCAGCTTTGTACCCCAAAAAGGAAGCCAATGAAAATAAGATTAAGTTTACTCGCCGTTTTTTGTATGATGGAGTTTTATGCACAGGAGCTTACACTCCCGGTGTATACCCAGTACCTGGGCGACAGCGAATTCCTGATCTCTCCTACCTATGCCGGCATAGGGGAATATATCAGGGTGAGGGCCAATGGCGTTGCGCAATGGGTAGGCATAGAAGATGCCCCGGCCACACAGTCGCTGGCCGGAGATGTCCGCCTGGGAATGAGATCGGGTGTAGGGATCACGTTCTTTAATGACAGGAACGGCTATACCCGCCAGTACGGGGGCAGGCTTTCCTATGCCCATCATCTCACCCTCGATGCCTATGAGAACAATTTCCTGTCGTTCGGCCTCTCCTATAACTTCAACCAGTTCAAGATCGATATTTCGGAATTTGACCCTGCCGATCCCGGGATCAATGGCGACCGCCTGGTGAATAATCACAACTTCGACGTAGGGGTGCTGTACCGGTACAGGAGGTTTTACCTGAGCCTTAACGCTGCCAACCTGCTGAATAAGGATACAGATCAGTTTACGGTAACGGAGCCCGGAGTGCTTCGCAATTACTACGTGTATGCCGGGTATCGTTTCAGGAAGCACAAGAGAAGCGAGTTTGAAGTAGAGCCTTCGGTCTATTTCCAGATCTTTGAGCACGACGGCCGTTCGAGTACGGACCTCAATATAAAGTTCCGGAAATACGACTTCGAGGATTATTACTGGGCCGGGATTTCGTATCGCTTTCTGAACGACCAGGTACTGGACCCTCTCAATATCGGCCCTATGGCAGGAGTGAAGATAAGCAATTTCTATGCGGCCTATTCCTATCAGGTGGCCCTTAATTCCATTTTCGGATACAACAGCGGTACGCATATGATTACCCTCGGAATAGATATTTTCCAGGGGATCGGAGAGTGTAAATGTACCCTCAATACCGGAGGATGGTAGGCGCTTGTTCAAACAAGCGCTAAACCGGATTTATTTGTCAATTCTTAAAAATCAATACCCCGATGAAATACTATGCATGCCTTGTACTAATGTTATTCGTGAATATTCATCCCGTTCTTGCCGATTGTACGGCACTTTACTCGGCGATGACCTATACCATATCGCACAGTAATAAATCGCTCGGAGCCAATAATTTCGACCATCAGCGCTATTATGCCGGAAGGGCCCTGGAGGCCCTGGAGAGGGCGGAAGAACGCCTGGACGAATGTGCATGTGAAGGTGTGGGAGACCTCCTTTACGATGTACGGGACAACCTGGAAAAAGCTGTAGACCCCGAAGACTGGGAAACCGGGAGGTTTTACGTTAAAAAAGCCCGGGAATATATCCAGAATACCCTTACGGCCCTGGATATGTGTACCGCCGGCAGTGGTGATCCCGAAACCGCAAAGCCGGAGCAGGCCGACAAGGAGGATGACGGAGCGGAAGACAGGAGTTATGCGGGGGAAGAGCTTACCCTGGCCCAGAGGCAGCTGGCCCTGAAAAAGGAACAGGAAGAATTGATGGCCCGGCAGAAGGAACTGGAACGGAAACTCGTGGAACAGAAACGTGTGGAAGAGCAGCTAAGGGAGGCGAGGCAACTGGAACTCGACGCCCAGAAAGAACTTGTAGCCGTAGCCGAGATCCGCCTGTACGAAATGGAAAATGCCGCAGCGGCGCTTATCAGGGCGTTCAGCTGTGCTGCTGTGCCCGCAACGGGGGAGAAGTATAAAAGAACGGAAGATGAGCTCAGGGAAGAGAGCCTGGAGCAGACCAGGCAGTTTTATAAAGACAAGATGAGTGAAGTCCTGCAAAAGGCGATAAAGGCCCTTTCCGGCTGCGAAGGGGAATAGAATAAGCTGTTGCCCAACCCTGAAAAGCCTGTTTCGCCCCCCCGGCAGGCTTTTTACCATCCCATATCCTTTTTTATGGCGAATATCCTTTCCTGTATAAGGTCTTTGGTCATGAAGTCTATCTCTTTCATGACAAAGGCTTTTTCATAAGTCCGGAGGGCCTTTTTGGTCTCCCCTGTCTTTTCATGCGCCTCTGCCTCGAAGAAAAAGCCGAGGGCCGTGTCGGGGAATGTCTTTTTTCCGAGTTTTGCCAGTTGTTCCAGCGACGGGATATCCTCTTTTTCCAGGCAGGCGGAATACACCGCCATAATGTCGTTGAGCCGGACATCTTTTGATATGCCGAAAGTCTCTTCCGCAGACCGGTATTTTTCTTCCAGGTAACTGAACAGCGGCGCTTTTTCATAGGTCAGGAGTTCCTCGCGGTACGCCTCCGGGGAGATGGGGTGATACGGGGTAAACAGATGAAAAAGGGAATGTGCAATGCCTTCGAGGGCTACGGTATAATTATCGGCTCCGGGAACCTGTTTATAGTGATAATGCAGTTTTTTATTACCGATGGCAGAGAGCTGCCCGTGTAGCTCATCGATAGCTGTTGCAGTCCGGGGGTCCCTGTTCTTTTCTGCAGCCACCAGGTAGTAAAACCGTGCGGAAGAGAGTGTTTCCAGCCTGCTGAGGAGGTATTGGTCCACATTCGGGGCAAAAGACGGTTCCAGGGCAATATACGCGTCAAAGAGGGGCTTGTCTTTAAACAGGAAATAGTTGGTGAAATTGGCTGTAAGCCCGTGCCCGACGATCACCTTGAAATCTGCCAGTTTGTATTTTTGCGAGAGGGAAGGGAGAAGCTCCTCGCTGATGAACTCGAAAAACGCATTGCCCTTACCTGCAGGAAAACCGGTGTCTTCATTGTAATTGCAATCACTGAGGCGGTGTCCTTCCTGTGCGATCCCGGCTATGATGCTCTGCGGCATCTGGTCGTTGTAGCTGAAGAAACGGGAAGCAGCCATAACCGTTTCGAAGAGGTAATCTCCGTCGAGTACCAGGATCAGGGGATATTTCCTCGAGGGGTCGTGGTCTTCCGGGACGTGAAGGTAAACCGTCCGGTCCTGTTCCAGCTTTTTGGAGGGAAAACGTATCTTTTTGTACTGTGCAGACAGCAGCACAGGGAACAAAATAAGAAAACAGCAGCTTGGGAGAATATTTTTCATGGTATGCGGTTTTTAAGTTATTTGGTTATTAAGTTTCATATAAAAACAAGCACCCCCGAAAGGGTGCCTGCAGTTGCCTGTAAAGGCGAGAAGAGTTGGGGTAGAGCGTTTATTGTTCTATGATCTTCTGGCGTTGCCCGTCCTTGTAAAGGGCGACAAAGGCATCTGTAAAGCCCATGTGCACGAGTTCTGATTGCAGTATCCGGGCTTCCTCGGCAGTGTCGAAAGTACCGATACAGAAGGCGTAGAACATATTCCGGTTTTGTGTATTGATAAAGTTGGTGTTCGACTGTAGCGGGATCTGTTTGGTCTCAAAGGCTTTGACCTGAACGGTGTAAACGGAGTCCCTCGGGGCAACGGACGGAGGCAGGTCGTCGTATTCCCGGATTTTCCGTTCGAGGTCAGAATTTTCCTTTTCCAGGAGGGCCACTTTCCGGTGCCAGTAATCGGTACTGTCTGCCCGTTGTAACAGGGCGGTATTTTTTTCATAGCAGGAGGCGTAGGTAGTTTCCAGTGTGCTGAGCTCCGTATGAAAATAATATGCCATCCCTATAATGGCCAGCGAGAGTATTGAGGTAAGCCCCCAGGCCATATTCCTCATCCTGACGCTCTGATCGTAGTCGCGGTTTTTTTCTGTGATCTGATCCTGTAACTTCTGGTTGTTGTCCTTTGCCCTTTCAATTTTCTTGTGCAGGGCAACCAGGTCTTCTTCTTCGATATACGGCATGGTGTACGGGTTTGGTTAAATGGAAATATTGTTCTGTTTGGCTATCTTCCGCAGGTTGGTAAGCGCATAGCGCATTCTTCCCAGGGAAGTGTTGATGTTGACCCCCATCACTTCGGAGATCTCCTTGAAGGTCATTTCCCTGTATATACGCATGATCACTACATCCTGCTGGTCAGGGGGCAATTGTGCTATGAGCTTTTTTACACAGCGTTCCGTCTGCTGCATGATGAGAAATTTTTCTGCATTCATCGACGAGTCTTCCACGCCGTACAGGGCGCCCAGGTCTTCGGAATTCCGGAAGATCCGTTTGCGCTGGGTCTGCCTGAAATAATCGATGACGAGGTTATGGGCTATACGCATTACCCACGACAAAAATTTACCTTCTTCACTGTAATCACCTTTTTTTAAGGTGTGAGCTACCTTGATAAAGGTATCCTGAAAAATGTCTTCGGTAGTATTCTTGTCCATCACTTTCGAAAAGATAAAATTGTATATTTTCTGCGAGTGACGGGTAATATAGGTTTCCAGGACCTCGTCATTGGTGGCCGGAATGGTCTTTATTTCCATGATAGGGGCAGTTTTAATGTTCCGGGACCTCTTCGCGAGATCTCCCGGAACGGTCGGTTATTTATCGTTTTCCGCTTTGATAAGATTCAGGGCAAGGCTCCCGGTAACCTTCCAGGCTTCGGTGATTTCTTCCAGGGGCATTACAATGTTTCCCGGAAAGGTGGGGTTGTCGTTTAACAGGTTGAGGATAGAAGATGTTCCGGCGTCGCGGCGTACCCGGTTTATGTGTATTCCCCTGAGCTTGCTGATCAGGATACAGATCATATTGTTGGTAATCTCCTCGGGAGAAGTGATCTTTTCGGCCAGTACATAGGCTCCTTCCTTTAATGTGGGCGACATGGAGATGCCTGCCATCTGGAAGGCTCTTGTAGTCGTATTGGAAAAGGAAAAAGGAAGTTTGCATTTTGGCATCTTGTCCAGGAATTCCTGCCTGGAATAGCCGGATACGTACTGATACTGCGCCTCTATGGGGATGGCCAGGATGCTGGATGTTGCCTGTTGCTTGTCTTTGTCCATGGCAAACAGGACGTTGAGGTCTATATCCATCATGTTACAGATGGAGATGATCAGTTCGTAATCGAGGCTGTTCCTCCTCTTCCATGTGGAAATGGTGTTGGGCTTTACATCCAGTATCCGCGACAGTTCGATATTGGTGTTAATACCGAGATAGTTCTTGAGCTTTTTAAGCAATAAGGGAACATTTACCCCGGATTCCCGCCGTAACGGGATTGGAGATGTAAGAAGTCTGGCTGTTTCGATAGTATTGTATTTCATGATATGGGTTTTGTTAGGGGGCGTATGCCCGGCATAAGAATTCAGGTGTTAAACACGATAACCGGCACAATGTGGGTTTCAGTAAATACGGTTCCCGGGACCTTACTGAAAACACGGGGACGGCGGCTTTCGGGGATGCTTAATGACAACATTCCCGATATTCCTGTTTTGCTTCAAAAGGAATAAAAGCGCGGTCCGTGATTGCCGTTTATCCAAAAGTATGGAGGTATACTGTTTTGAGAAAGAGAAGAGGGGTAGTATTAATTCACCTGCGATATAGAACTTATTCTAATATTCCGTAAGAAAAGACATGGCAGGCTGCTGCAACTTGAAAACCGGTGCATTGCGGGACAGTGGAAAGCCGCACAATACACCGGTTCTGAGCTTATATCGGCATGGCAAAAACCGGCTTGTCATAGTAGTTAAAGATTTCTATGAGCTCGGTGATGTTGCTGATATTCAGTTTTTTGAAAATACGCATCTTATGCGTGCTAACCGTCGATTTTTTCAGGTTGAGAATATTGACGATCTCCAGGTTGCCGTTGCCTTTGGCTATGAGCCGGGCGATTTCGAGTTCGCGGTTAGACAGGGTGTTAAGCGGATTTTCGAAAGAAAGGCCCATGCCGGAAGAAGACCTGTGAAGCATATGCTTGGTTACGGACCTGCTTATATAGGTGTCTCCGTTAATGACTTCGGTGATGGCTTCTTCGATTTCTTCCCTGGAACTGTGTTTGTGAAGGTAACCGTTAGCCCCGGCACGGATAAAACGCATGGCATATCGTTTTTCGTTATAGGCGGAAAACATCAGTATCCTGATGTCCGGAGCTATGGAACGGATGATCCCGATCATTTCCGTTCCTATGCCATTGGGAATATCAATGTCGAGGATGATCAGTTCAAAATGTTCTTTTCGCAACAGGTTGATGGTTTCTGAAAAATCCTCGATAGAGGTAATCCGGGCTTTGGGAAGAAAATCTTCGATCATTCGTGCAATCGCAAATTGAATGACAATGTGGTCGTCAACTAGTAAAATGGGGTAATTTTTGTCCATGGATACATCGTTTTGGTTTAACATTATGGGGTTTTCTGTTTGTACTTTACGAAGGATAATCCACTGTTTATCGAGGCAATATAATGATTTTTTGATTACAGTTTGCTGAAATGTAAATAATTAGAAAAAACTTATGAGAAACAGGGAGAAATCTCTTTTTGAGATTATTTTTGTGTATTGTATGTTTTGAATTGTATTTTTGCCCGTATTAAATTGAAATAAACACAATAATCTCCGGTTTGAAGAGTTAATGTTCGTGAGGTGTGCATCCCTCCGGTACGGGAAATTTTTGAAGCATCCGGAGGAGGAATGGTGTAAGCATTTGATATACATCGTTTTGTGTTTTAATGTTAAAAAATGTTAAAGCGGTATGAATGCGACCGTGTCTGAAAAAAAAGTAAAAATTATGTGTTGGAAGGGGGTTTTATCCATATGTATAGTCCTGACCGTCTGGGATATGAACGGACAGGCTAATATTCTCAATGCCCAACGGCCTGAAGATATAGGTGTTGAAACCAGGGCACAGGCCAGCCAGGACAATGATGTTCCCCTGGAATACGGCTATGTGGAAGACAGGGATATCATGTGGTCCAAAATGGTATGGGAGGTCGTAGACCTTAACGAGCGGGTCAACTTTCCGCTCTATTATCCCATAGACGGGACCAGCGGGGCCCTGGGGAGAAAGTCGCTGTACGATGTGCTGGTCACCAACATCAAGAACGGAAAACTGAAAGATATTTATACGGATTCGTATTTTACGGAACGGAGGAATTTCGGGGAGCTGGAAGCTACCCTGGCCAAAGTGGACACTACAGACCTGGGGTATGAACAGGTGAATGCCGGCGAACAGGTTTCCGAAATGTATATCGACCGTCGGGAGATAAGTGCCGCGGATATCGTGGAATACAGGATCAGGGGAATGTGGTATTTCGACAAGCGGCAGGGAGAGCTGAAATATCGCCTCCTGGGGATCGCTCCTGTGGCCCCCGATGTGAATTTTATGGATGAGGGTATGGATGACGGTTCCAACCTGGTAGAGTTGTTCTGGGTCTGGTATCCCAGTGCCCGGGAGGTACTTCACGAAGCCAAGGCATTTAATGCCAACAATTCGGGAGTGCCGATATCATTCGATCACCTTTTGAATGCGAGAAGGTTTAATGCCGTGATCTACAAGGAAGATAACGTATACGGCGACCGCGAGATCAGGGATTACATTCCCGATAATGCGATGTTCCAGCTTATGGAAGCACAGCGTATCCAGGGGGAAATCCGCAATTTCGAACAGGACGTCTGGAAAAACGAGTAACTTTCTTAGTTCTTAGTTCTTAGTTCTTAGTTCTTAGTTTGAGGTTTGGGTCGGTGGCTTCGATACACCCGTAGCTTCGCTCGGCCACTCAGCCACCAGCTGTAATCTCCAACTTTTTCCCCATACCGGCATCAATACAATTTCAATTTATTTGTATAAAAAACACCGGCAAACCTGTGGGCGTTTTTTATTTTTGTGTCATGACTACAGATTATATTGTGGTGGGCCTGGGGCTTGCCGGCCTGGCCTTTTGCGAGCAGTTGAGAACACACAACCGGTCGTTTGTGGTGTTTGACGGAACTTTACAGCAGTCCTCTCAAGTGGCCGGGGGAGTGTATAACCCTGTTGTGCTTAAGCGTTTTACGGCAGCCTGGAGGTCGGGGGAACAGTTACAGGAGGCATTGCCTTTTTACCGTACACTCGAAGAATACCTGTCGCGGAAACTGGTATATCCCATGCCGGTATATCGCAGGTTTACTTCCGCGGAAGAACAGAATATGTGGTTTGAAGCAGCTGACAGGCCTGAATTATCCCCCTTTCTTTCGGATGAACTGGATTACCGTCCCATATCCTGTGTGGATGCTCCCTATGGTTTTGGTGTGGTAAACCATACCGGCAGGATAGCCGTGGGCAGCATGATAGAGGCATACCGGGACACCCTGGGCAGCGAACGGCTGCGAAGAGAGAACCTCGATTACCACGCGTTGTCATTTACGGATGAGGGCGTTGTCTATAAGGAGTTCAGGGCAAGGCATATCGTGTTTGCCGAGGGCTATGCCATGACAGATAACCCGCTGTTTAACTACCTGCCGCTAAAAGGGGCCAAGGGAGAAGTACTCACCATCAAGGCGCCGGACCTGGACCTGGAAAACATTCTGAAATCTTCGGTATTCCTGATTCCCCTCGGATCAGATCATTACCTGGTGGGGGCCACCTATAACTGGACCGATAAGACCAATGCGGTTACGGAGGAGGGGAGGAAAGAGCTCCTGGAAAAACTGGATAAAATAATACACTGCGATTACGAGATCACAGATCAGCAGGCCGGAATACGGCCTACGGTAGCGGACCGGAGACCCCTGGTAGGCAGGCATCCCCTGCAGGGCAATGCCTATATACTGAACGGGCTGGGCACCAGGGGAACACTGACAGGCCCTTTTGCAGCCCGGCAGCTGTACAGGTTTATAGAAAATGATATACCTCTGGATCAGGCTGTTGATATCGACAGGTTCCGGAAGAGATATCTGCGGCATTCGGGGGCAGCCCGGTAATGCCCGGGCATGTTTTAATTATGGGGGGATACTCTAAACCGTCTGTTTTTCAACGGTTTTGTGCTGTTTCCTGTAATTTTCCGCTGCGGCCGGGTCGTAATGGATAAAAAAGTTGATCCAGATATTCCTGGACACCCGCATGATCACCGGCATAAACACAACAAGGGTGGCCATGATGGCTATGAATGCCGTTTTCAGCCCGGAACCGAAGAATACGAAAGAGATGATAAATGCAGCTACCGCAAAGGCCGTACCTACGCCATAACTTACGTACATGGCGCCGTAAAAAAAAGAAGGTTCTATTTTGTACTTTGTACCGCAATGGGAACACCTTTCGTTGATCTTCAGTGTTTTGGCGGGGTGGTACAGGTTTTTGTAAGTGTACATGCTTTCTTCCTGGCATTTCGGGCAGCTACCGGTAAGAATGCTGTATAAGCGGGTTCCCTTTTTTAACATTGTGAAAATATTTGTAAAAAACAATCCACAAAATTACGAAAATATTACAATAGTTTGTTAGTTGGTAGTTGTTAGTTCGTAGTTTGGGTCGAAGCCACCGGCAGTTCCTTAATCCGGTATTCAAAATTGATAAGCAGTATCCCGGTTTTCTAAAGGCCGAAAAAATGCGTTTATTTGCACCGTGTTTCCGGTTATCGGGCTATTGGATTAATGAACTCATTGAAGAGTTCGGTATAGAAATGTTGTAGGAATGCTTAATATTCATAATTTATCGGTGTCCTTTTCGGGGGAATTTTTGTTTGAAGAAGTGTCTTTTCGCCTTAACCCGGGAGACAGGGTCGGGCTTATCGGGAAGAACGGTGCGGGAAAATCAACCATGCTGAAACTGCTTTCCGGGGAGATGAAACCGGATACGGGAGTGCTGGCGTCGGACAAGGATGTGCGTATCGGCTTTCTGAAGCAGGATATCGATTTTGTACAGGGGAGGACCGTGCTGGAGGAAGCATACCAGGCTTTTGAAGAAATAAAATCCCTCGAACTGAAACTGGAAGAGGTAAACCACAGCCTGGCCGAGCGTACCGATTACGAGAGCGAGGCCTATCATCAGCTGATGGTAGACCTGAGCGACATGACCCACCGGTACGAGATCCTCGGGGGGTATAATTACCAGGGAGAGACCGAAAAAGTACTTCAGGGGCTCGGTTTTAAAAGGGAGGATTTCGACAAGCTTACCGATACGTTCTCCGGCGGGTGGAGGATGCGTATAGAGCTGGCCAAACTGCTGCTTCAGAACAATGATGTGCTGCTGCTCGACGAGCCTACCAACCACCTCGACATAGAATCCATCATCTGGCTGGAACAGTTCCTGCAGCGTTATCCCGGGGTAGTGGTCATTGTTTCGCACGACAAGATGTTCCTCGACCATGTGACCAACAGGACGATAGAGATATCGCTCGGAAAAATATACGATTACAACAAACCCTATTCGCAGTACCTGGTGCTTCGCGAAGAGATCAGGGAGCAACAGCTCAATGCCAGGAAAAACCAGGACAAGCAGATACAGCAGGCAGAACGCCTTATCGAAAAGTTCAGGGCAAAGGCGACCAAAGCCTCCATGGCACAGTCGCTGATGAAAAAACTGGACCGTATGGAACGGGTGGAGGTCGATGAAGAGGACAACAGTGTGATGAACGTGCGCTTTCCGGTTTCGGTACAACCGGGGAAAGTGGTGATCGAAGCGGAAGGTGTAAGCAAGGATTACGGAACCAAAAAGGTGCTGCGCGGTATCGATCTCATGGTGGAACGAGGCAGCAAGATCGCTTTTGTAGGGCAGAACGGGCAGGGAAAGACCACCCTGGCCAAGATCATTGTCAATGAAATATCCTGCGGAGGACAGCTCAGACTGGGGCATAATGTGCAATTGGGTTATTTTGCCCAGAACCAGGCCGAATACCTGGACGGCGAAAGGACCGTGCTTCAGCTTATGGAAGATGCGGCGAGCGACAATAACCGCAGTAAAGTGAGGGATATGCTCGGGGCCTTCCTGTTCAGGGGGGATGAGGTGGACAAGAAGGTGAAAGTGCTCTCGGGAGGCGAGCGCAACCGGCTTGCGCTTTGTAAAATGTTGCTCGATCCTTTTAACGTTCTGGTTATGGACGAACCTACCAACCATCTCGATATCAAGTCGAAGAACGTACTGAAGCAGGCCCTTCGGAATTTTGAAGGAACCCTGTTGCTGGTGTCTCACGACAGGGATTTTCTCCAGGGGCTTACCGATAAGGTGTACGAGTTTAAGGACGGAAAGATCAGGGAATATCTCGGGGATATCAATTTTTTCCTGGAGCAGCGCAATGTTGCCGATTTCCGGGAAGTGGAAAAAACCGGAATACAGAAGAAGGAAAAGGAAGCCGGGGAGAAAAGCGACAATAAACCCTCTTATGAAGAGCAGAAAAAGCAGAAATCCCTGAAAAACAGGTTGAGCAAGGTAGAGGGGATGATAGCCACGCTCGAAAAGGAGATACGGGAGGCCGACGGGATGCTTGCGACAGATTACGATCGCCTGTCGTCTGACGAGAAGTTTTTTACGGTTTATAAGGCAAAGAAAAAGGAGCTTTCGGAACTCACGGCGGAATGGGAAGAACTGGTAGTGGCCCTGGAAGAGTGATAAAGAAGTGTTAAAATACCTTTTTCTGCCCGGGATGCCCGGCTTGACCCTCAAAAAATCAGGGGATTTAAATTCCGAAATTATAATTTAAACAATATCTTTGCACCCGATTATACGCGCAGATGAAAACGGCAGTACGAACAACAATAAGAACAGGAGTTTTGTCGCAGGCCCTGGAAGATTTCAAGCAGTTGACCAAGGTAGGACTTGCTGTGAGTGTGGTGTTCTCTTCAGTTGCCGGGTATTTTCTGGGAGCCGCGGCCATCGATTACAGGGTGTTGCTGTTGCTGATGATAGGAGGGTATTTTACGGTGGGGGCTTCCAATGCCTATAACCAGATCATAGAGCGGGACCTGGATGCATTGATGCAGCGCACCAGGAACAGGCCCATCCCTTCGGGGAGAATGTCGGTGAATACGGCCTTTGTCATAGCAACGGTCTGTGCCGCACTGGGGATTACCATGCTCTACCTGGTGAACCCGAAAACCGCCATGTTCGGGGCCATATCCATTTTTTTGTATACGAGTGTCTATACTCCCCTGAAAACCAGGACACCGCTTTCGGTTTTTGTCGGGGCTTTTCCCGGGGCGATTCCCTTTATGCTCGGATGGGTTGCGGCTACCGGTAAGTTCGGTATAGAACCGGGTACCCTGTTTATGGTGCAGTTCTTCTGGCAGTTTCCCCATTTCTGGGCTATTGGCTGGTTGCTTTATGACGATTATAAAAAAGCGGGATATTATATGTTGCCCACCGGAAAGAAAGACAGGGCCACGGCATTACAGGTCATTATGTATGTGATCTGGATGATCGTCGTTTCGGTGTTTCCGGTAACGGGCCTTACCGGCGAGCTCAGGCTCTCTGTGGCCGGTGCGGTGATTGTAGCACTGCTCGGGCTGGGGATGTTGTATTTTGCGGTAAAGCTGTACCAGGACAAAGACAATGCCTCGGCGCGTAAACTGATGCTGGCGAGTGTGGCGTATATTACATTGCTGCAGATTGTTTATGTGGCTGATAAGTATCTGGGAGGATAGCTTGTTGGAAGAGGCAATGGTGACAGAAGTTAAGGATTGATTATGGATTTGACACAGGGAACTTTTCGGGAAAAGAGTGACAGGGCAAAAAAAATGATGCTCTGGTTCGGTATGATAAGCATACTGATGACCTTCGCAGGGCTTACCAGTGCGTATGTGGTGAGTAAGACCCGGCCCGACTGGCTGCAGGATTTTGCGCTTCCCGGAGCCTTTTTGGTGAGTACGGTATTTATACTGCTCAGCAGTGTTACATTTCACTTTGCCAAAAAGAATATTGAAACCGGGCAAAGGCAGGCAGGCAGTATATTACTGCTCGTTACCCTGTTGCTTGCCATTGCATTTGTCGTCTCCCAGTTTTACGGGTTTTCACAGGTGATAGCAGAAGGGTATTACTTTACCGGGGCACAGAGTACGGTAACCACCTCGTTCCTGTACGCCATTACCGTGGCCCACCTGGCTCACGTGGCAGCCGGGATACTGGTGTTGCTGGTAGTAATTTATAATCATTTTAAAGAGAAGTACGGTCCCGGTCAAACCCTTGGTTTAGAATTGGCTGTAACGTTCTGGCATTTCCTGGATTTGCTGTGGGTGTACCTCATTTTATTTTTCTATTTCTTTAGATAATAAAAAAACGTAAATTTGGGCAGTTTTTTTTAAAAAATATATGTATTAGTGTATGGAAGCTACTGTTACAACAGCTACAGAAGGAAAGGTTTGGGGAGGAGGCAATAAGCCGCTGAACGCCAGTTACGGAAAAATGATGATCTGGTATTTTATCCTCTCGGATGCCCTGACGTTTTCCGGATTCCTTGCAGCTTACGGACTTACCCGTTTCAAGTTTATCGATTCCTGGCCTATTGCGGATGAGGTTTTTAACCACTTTCCGTTTCTGCACGGAGTAGATGCTCCCATGTATTACGTAGCTTTGATGACCTTTATTCTTATCTTTTCTTCGGTGACCATGGTACTGGCCGTGGATGCCGGACACCAGATGAAAAAGAGCAAGGTAGCCTGGTATATGTTCTTTACCGTAATCGGCGGGCTTATCTTCCTCGGGTCTCAGGCCTGGGAATGGAAGAATTTTATTCAGGGAACATACGGAGCTGTCGAAACCAAAGGCGGACAGATCCTGCAATTTGTCGATGCCGGCACCGGAGAACGGCTCGCGCTAAGCGATTTTGCAGTGCCTGGCAGTGAAGCCAAACAGGGCGTGAATGCCAACGGGATGTCTGCCCAGGTAGAAGAAGCCGAACACATCTATGCAGTACAGGATATTGTGGATGGCTTTAACACCCACCAGAATGTTCTGCTCCGGACCGAGAGGCTCGATGAACACGGACATAAAACCTTGCTGACCCGGGAACAGTCGGCAGAAAAACTGAAAAATGCGGTACATGTGGTGGAAGGAGCGAACCTTATCCGAAACGAATACGGAAATACACAGTTTGCAGACTTCTTTTTCTTTATCACAGGGTTTCACGGTTTTCACGTCTTTACCGGCGTGGTATTGAACGTTATTATTTTCTTTAACGTTATCCTCGGAACCTATGAAAAGAGAAAGAGCTATGAGATGGTAGAGAAAGTAGGGCTGTACTGGCACTTTGTAGACCTCGTATGGGTTTTTGTATTTACCTTCTTCTATCTCGTATAAAAAAAACATTAATGATCTCCCTTGCGGAGAGTAGATAATATCAGTCGAAAATGGCACACGCACACGCATCAAACGTTAAGAGAATATGGACGGTATTTTTTATATTGTCTGTAATAACCATAGTCGAAGTTGTTCTCGGGATCATAAGGCCCGAGTGGTCTATGGCAATGGTGATAGGAATGAAGTTGCTGAACTGGATATTTATTATCCTCACTTTGGTAAAAGCCTATTATATCGCATGGGCCTTTATGCACCTCGAAGGAGAAAAGGGAAGTTTCCGGTGGTCTATCGTATTGCCCCTGATTATTCTTGTGCCCTATCTTGCTGCTTTGCTGCTTACGGAAGGGCATTATATTCACGAAGTGATGAAGCAAGGTTTCGTGAGCTGGGATTTTTAGAATGGAACTAAATAGTTTTTATATATTTAACAGTATTAGAGAGGCGGTTCTGAACCGTCTTTTTTATTTTTGTACCGGTGTTCCGGATGCGTTCTGTCGGGGGCAAAAGGCTGTTGAATGTCTTTGATTTTTCATGTGAGAACGCAGCGGTTTCTGAATGTGCATAATTTTGTTTTGCACATTTTGGCGGGGCAAAAATTTTTGAACAGATGGTCAGTTGGCAAACGACGAAATGGAGAGAAGCCGGAAGTCTGAATGACAGACCGGCAACTACAAACTAACAACTACGAACTAAAAAACCAAATGAAAAAATATATAGTGCTCGGTGTGTTGTTTGTGCTGCCTATTGTGGCCTATCTTTTTTTTGCTTCGGGAGTGAACAATTTTGTGAAGCTTCCCGTGCTTACGGAGAACGTAGGTAATGTAAACGCTTTTCGCGCTCTCGACGGGGAGGTGGCAGACCTGGACAACAGGATCACGGTGCTGGCATTTTTCGGAGACCATCCCGGAACAAAGAAGGGGAATGCGTTTAATGCCAATCAGAAGATATACAAGAGGTTTTATCAATTCACCGATTTTCAGTTTGTGGCGGTACTTCCGGATAAAAGGGAAACGGAGGAGGAAGCCAGGGCCCTTAAGACGGAGCTATCCCCTCTTACCGATATGGGCAAGTGGAAGTTTGTCTTCGGTAGTGAAAGGGCCGTGGAAGACCTGTTTTACAGCCTCGGGAGTCATGGAGAGCTCGATACCGACCTGAGTGCATCCCGTATTTTTATCATTGACAGGGAACGGAACCTTAGGGGCAGAGACAGGGACGACGATACCGGCGGACCTCTCTATGGGTACGATGCCACTTCGGTTGCCGTGCTCAATAATAAAATGATCGATGATATGAAAATCCTGCTTGCGGAATACCGCCTTGCCCTGAAGAAGAACGACGACGTGAGCAGAAGGGATTCGTATCTGAAACAACGGAAATAATTAACGGTTCCGAACTAAAGTTCAAGCATATGAAAGGCAAATATACTTATGTCTGGGTTTCTCTGGTGATCCTTGTTTTCGGGATTATCTTTATACCCAGGATCATAGATCGCGTAAAGGAAGGAAATATCGTGGACAGCGACAGGCATAATGTGGGAAAGGAAGTGCCTGGTGTGGAAAGTGCGGACCTGCTGACCGTAGGACCGGTGCCGGCTTTCGAATTCGTGGACCAGCACAAGGATACGGTTACCAATGAAGATTATAAGGGAAAGGTATATGTAGTGGAGTTCTTTTTTACGACTTGCCCCACGATATGTCCGGTGATGAACCAGAATATGGTCAAGATCCAGAACGAATTCAGGGAAGACTCCCGTTTCGGGGTGGCCTCCTTTTCCATCAATCCGGAGTATGATACCCCCGAAGTGCTTGCCGCGTATGCCGAAAAACACGGTGCGAACCACCCGAACTGGCATTTTCTCACCGGTGATGCGGATAAGATCTATGAACTCGCTAACGGCGGGTTCAATCTCTATGCGGGGGTAAACCCCGAGGCCAGGGGCGGCTTTGAACATTCCGGCATGTTTGCCCTTATCGACGGTAACGGTAATATAAGGTCGAGGAAAGACAAGTTCGGGAATCCCATGGTGTACTACGACGGGCTGGAACAGGAAGGTATAGAGATGCTCAAAAAGGATATTGCCGCACTTCTGGAAGAAAAACAGTAAATATACGATGACTATGATCCCGGCTGATATGGAAGAAAAGAAATACAACAAGCTTATTGTGGCGCTTTCTGTAGTGATACCGCTGGCGGTAGCCGTACTCTTCGGCGTCAGGATACCCAATGTGGAGCCCCTCAGGTTCCTGCCCCCGGTATATGCCTCTATCAACGGACTGACCGCTGTATTGCTGGTGCTGGCCGTATGGGCCGTTAAAAACGGAAAGACCGCAATGCACGAAAAACTGATGAAAACCTGTATAGGCCTTTCCGCGATGTTCCTGGTCATGTATGTAGCCTATCACATGACGTCGGATTCTACGCCTTTCGGCGGGGAAGGGTGGATAAGGTATGTCTACTATTTTATACTCATCACCCATATTCTCTTGTCTGTAGGGATCATCCCGCTGGTGCTTATCAGCTTTGTGAGGGCCCTGGCAAAGCGGTTCGACAGGCACAGAAAGATCGCCAGGATCACGTTTCCGATATGGTTGTATGTCGCCGTTACCGGAGTGGTGGTCTATTTGATGATTTCCCCTTATTATGTGTAACTTTGTACAAAGTGCCGTCATCCTGAAGAGATGATCGAAAAACGTGTGTTATGAATACCAGGTCCTGTATTTTGATTGTTGTTCTGCTTTTTGTCTTTCTGCCCGCCGGGGCACAGTGTGCCATGTGCCGTGCGGTACTGGAAAGCGGGGAAGGGCAGGAGGCCGCACGGGGTATTAACAACGGGATCATATACCTTATGGCCATCCCCTATATCCTTATGGGAGGACTGGGCTATGTGCTATACCGGAAATTCAGGAATAAAAAAGCCATCTGAATTTCTTTCAGACGGCCTTTTTGTTTTTACAACTTTCAGCTTTTCAGCAAAATTCGTTATACGCTTCGATAAGGTTGTCTGCGATCATTTCCGCAGGACGCCCTTCGATATGATGACGTTCGAGCATATGTACCAGTTCCCCGTCTTTAAACAGCGCCATGCTGGGCGATGAAGGAGGGAAAGGTACCATATGGCCTCTTGCCCGGTCTGTAGCTTCGCGGTCCACTCCCGCGAAAACCGTAACTATGTTATCGGGCTTTTTCTGGTTTTCCAGCGACATCTTGGCGCCGGGCCTCGCGTTGGCAGCCGCGCATCCGCATACCGAATTGACTACAACAAGTGTAGTTCCCGGTTTGGCCAGGGCGGCATCGACTTCATCAGCAGTATACAGTTCCTGAAACCCGACACTGGTCAGGTCTTCTTTCATGGGTTTTACTAATTCTTCCGGATACATAATTCAGCTTTTTTTTACTTCATTACAAAAATACGAATAATTTCGGGTAGAACCCACGCTTTATTTTACAAGCTTCCGTTTATGGGGTCTTAGTTTGTTTAAAATGTCATTCAGAACGCAGTGAAGAATCTCCGGGCTTTCGGTGCTGCTGTTGAGGTTCCTTTGGTCTGGGTTGGAGATTCTTCGCTCCGCTCTGAATGACAGGGTTGTCATTCCGACGATAGAGCCTGTCCCGGCCTTTTTCGGTCGGGGAGGAATCTCAGGTCTTTCGGTGCTGCTGTTGAGGTTCCTTTGGTCTGGGTTGGAGATTCTTCCTTCGCTGCGCTTCGATCAGAATGACAGGATTCATCCCGGGTGCAGTCGAGGGGTCTTCAGGCATGCCCAGACTAAGAACTAACAACTACAACCCCTATTTCTCCCAAATAAATCGTAAGTTTGAACAACCTCAAAAACCAATTTCATATGTCACAGTTTTGGCTTTATTACAAACTGGGCCTATACCACGTTCTGGATATAAATGCGTATGATATTATTCTGTTTCTGGTCGTGCTGACGGTTCCCTATACCTTTTCACACTGGAAAAGGATATTATGGCTGGTAACCCTTTTTACCCTGGGGCATACCCTGTCGCTGGTCATGGCGGTATACGGGCTGGTCAGGGTGAGTTCCGCACTCGTAGAGTTCCTCATTCCGCTGACCATATTGGTTACCGCCCTGTTTAATGTGTTTACTGCCGGGAAAAAGGGGAACAGGACATATGGCCCGGCATTTTTTGTGACGCTGTTTTTCGGCCTGGTGCACGGTCTGGGATTTTCCTCCTATTTTAAGGGAATTATCGCAGGAGAAGAAAACAAGTTGCTCCCCTTGCTGGAGTTTGCACTGGGAATAGAAACGGCCCAGGTTATTGTGGTTTTGGCGGTACTGATCCTGGGAGGGATGCTGTCTGCCGTCTTCAGGTTTAACAGAAAAGACTGGGTTATGGTGATATCTGCCGTGGTTGTCGGGATGGTGTTGCCCGTGATTATTGAAAATTATCCGTATTGATGAACATTGAAAAACAGGAGAAATACGACCGTGCCTATCTGAGGATGGCAAGGGAATGGGGCAGGCTTTCCTATTGTAAAAGGCGACAGGTAGGGGCCATTATCGTAAAAGACCGGATGATCATTTCCGATGGCTATAACGGGACCCCGACAGGATTTGAAAACCATTGTGAAGACGACGAAGGGTATACCAAGTGGTACGTGCTTCACGCCGAGGCCAATGCTATACTCAAGGTGGCCTCATCGACACAGTCCTGTAACGGGGCCACCCTTTATATTACCTTGTCTCCCTGCAAAGAATGTAGTAAATTAGTACACCAGGCCGGAATAAAGCGGGTGGTATACCAGCAGGAGTATAAAGATGATTCCGGATTACAATTTTTAGCCAAAGCGGGCGTTGAATTAAAGCACATTCCCGACCTGGACGAAGCATGAAAAACGATACGAAAATATGGCTCCCCTTACTCGTGGCCGTGGCTATGGCCGCCGGTATACTTATTGGCGGAATGGTTAATTTCGACAATGAGCCCCGGCAGTTTTTTTCCGTCAATTCAAAAAAGGAAAAACTCAACAGGCTGGTCGATTATATCGATTACGAATATGTAGACCAGGTGGATACCGATAGTATCGTAGACGTTACCGTAAACTCGATCCTTGAAAAGCTCGATCCCCATTCGGTGTATATTCCCCGGGAAAACCGTGAGATGGTAGCCGAGAACATGCAGGGGGATTTTGTGGGGATCGGCGTGAGTTTTTACATGTACAGGGATACGCTTTCGGTAATACGGCCCATTGAATACGGGCCCGGTGTCAGGGCGGGTATAAAATCGGGCGACCGCATATTGTATGCTGACGGCGATACGCTCTTCGGAAAACACATGAGCTCGAAAGAACTCCGGGGCATACTGAAGGGGAGAAAGGGAGACCCGGTGAACGTTACCTTATACCGGAAGGAGGAAGATACCCTGATCTCACTGGATGTCGTCCGTGACGTTGTGCCGATCAAAAGTGTGGAAGCTTCCTATATGCTTACGGACACCCTGGGGTATATAAAGATAAACCGCTTTGCAGAATCTACATATGACGAATTCAAGGCGGCACTTGCCTTATTGAGGTCTGAGGGTGCTGCAGAACTCGTTCTGGACCTGAGGGACAATCCCGGGGGATATATGAAAATGGCCGAAGATATCGCCGACGAATTTCTCGAGGACGGCAAGCTTATCCTGTTTACAAAGAATAAAAAAGGGGAAAAACAGGAGATATACGCCACTTCCCGGGGAGATTTTGAAGACGGCAGGGTATTTGTCCTGATCAACGAAAAATCGGCTTCGGCCAGTGAGATCGTGGCAGGGGCACTTCAGGATAATGACAAGGGGGTCATTGTAGGGCGTCGTTCGTTTGGTAAAGGGCTGGTACAGCGGGAGATGGAGCTGGGAGACGGTTCTTCAGTACGGCTTACCGTTTCGAGGTATTACACCCCTACGGGAAGGTCGATACAGCGCTCGTACGACAAGGGGATCGACGATTATTATCACCAGTTTTACGAACGGTATTACAATGGAGAGCTGACTACTGCCGACAGTATTCATGTAGAGGATTCCCTGAAATTTACTACTCCGAAAGGGAAAACCGTGTATGGCGGAGGAGGGATCATCCCCGATGTGTTTATTCCGCTGGGAGGAAATCTCGAGGAAGAGGCCCTGAACTATATATTGCAGACCGGTTTCCTTTCTTATTTTGTCTTTGAATATCTCGATGGCGACAGGAGTTTATACAGGGAGTATACCGAAGAGGAGTTTGAAGCAAAGGTGAGTATAGACGACAGCCTCATCGCCAAATTTGTGGATTACGGACGCCGCAACAGGGGGCTGATAGGGGTGGATTTTTCCAGGATCAATTTTTCCGATTACAAGGATAATCTCAAGAAGTACATCAAGGCTACTATTGCCGAGCAGTTATACGGCAGCAATGCCTATATCAGGATACTGAATGCCGATGACAATGCGGTGGCCAGGGTAATTGGCCTTAGCCGTAATCCGGAAATAGAAACAGATCACGTCGCAGAATAACGGGTGATATTAAGGGTCAGGGCAGGAGCTTGTCGTGAACTTTAGTATGCTTGCCGCCGTTCCAGGCTGTAAGGATGTCCGTAGCTACCTGGGCCCCGCTTCCCGCCGCTGCAGCAAACTGGCTTCGCCATCCGGCCAGTGTACCCGCAACGTACAGCCCTTCTTTTACCAGGTGGGCGGTGTTCCTGAGCTCTACCCGGTTTTTTTCGGAAGGGGAAAGCCTGTGGGGGATGAGATATTCCCCGAGGCCGTCGATGTTGAAGTGGTCGGTATACCCGATAGCTACCACGACCATTTTTGCCCGGTATGAATTCCTGTTGGTCGTTACCGTATAGTTGCCGAATGCCCCCGATATAGCGGTTACCTTTTCCTTTTCGATCTGCTCTACATGCGGGTAATACTGCTCCAGGTGGGCCTTGCCGCTTCGGAGTATGTCGCTGCCTGTGGTCCCGGGCGGAATGCCCAGTACGTTGTTCAGGAATGCGCTTTGCAGATGAGAGGCCTTCTGGTGTATGATAATGCCTGTTCTCTTGTCTTTTGCATAAGCCGTTTTACGGGCAGAACCCAGTACAAGTGCACATTGCAGGCCCGCGGCCCCTCCCCCGATAACAAGTACATCGAACATCATTTCCGGTTCTTGACTTTATCCTGTATTTTCCTGGAAAGCGTGAAAATGACCAGTAATAAAATGGCACAGAGGGCGGCCACTATTCCTATCAGGGCCACTACGCTGTCTCCTTCCAGGGGAGACTTGAAATCGATGAGGGTAACATTATAGGCGATTAGGCCTATGGCAATCAGTACCAGTGTCAGGATGAAATATTTCATTTCTCGTTTTTTTATGTGTTCCGGTATGGGATCAGTACCTCGCGGAACAAAGGTACGAAGAATCGGAGAACCGGTAACCCGCCCCCGAATGCTTATTCCCGCGTATTGCGTCAGAACAGGTTGGACGCATTGCTGGCAAACAGCTTTATGGATATGGCCAGCAGTACGACCCCGAATATCTTTCGTATGACCCCGAGCCCTGATTTCCCCAGGATACGCTCGATGCGTTTGGACGATTTAAGGACGATATATACGAAAATGATATTGATAATAATGGCCACAATGATGTTTTCCACGTGATATTCCGCCCTGAGCGACAGTATGGAGGTCATGGTGCCCGCTCCTGCGATGAGAGGAAAAGCCAGCGGGACAACCGAAGCGGTCTCGGGAGCATCATCCTTGTACAGGGATATACCCAGAACCATTTCAATAGCCAGGAAGAAGAGTACGAAAGAACCGGCTACGGCAAAAGAATACACGTCTATGCCGATCAGGCTGAGGATCTGCTCCCCCACGAAAAGGAAGGCTATCATGATAACGGCAGCCACCACCGAGGCCTTTTCCGATTGTATATGCCCTACTTTTTCCCGCAGTCCTATGATGATGGGAATACTGCCAATGATATCGATAACGGCAAACAGTACCATGGTGGCAGTCGCTATTTCCTTTAAGTTAAAGTTCATATTATTAGCAAGTTAAAAAAAATGATGGCAAAAGTAATCATATCCGCCGGATTAGGGAGTTCCGGGAGTGAAAAACTTTCTTTTTTTAATGCCGGATATATGCCGTTCATTTTTTGCCTAAGCGCCGCCCGTCAGGGTCTTTTAACCAGTTCCAGGAGCAGTTCCGGTTCGTTTGTGGTGATAAAATCGGCATGCTCCCCCAGCAACCATTGCATGTCGTCCCTTTTATTGACGGTCCATACATTTACCGTAAGCCCGAGCTCCCTGGCTTCCCTGATCCATTCCGGGTGTTTTTTCATGATCCCGATCGAGTAATCAAGGCCGGAAAAACCATCCTTTTTCAATTGCGAAGGAGTGCGGTCGCCATTGAGATAGGCCACGTTTGCCGAAGGGTCGAGCTCCATGACCTTTTTGCATATGTCGTAATCAAAGGCGATATAATCCACCCATTCACGGGCACCTGTATTATGAACCAGGGCTACCGATTTTTCAGCCAGTTCTATTCCCCGTGCCTTGTCTGCAGGGGTCTTGATCTCAAAAATGAGCCGGGTACGGTGCTGTTTCAGGCCCTCCCGGATATAATTTTCTGCCGTAGGGATATGCTCTCCGTTGGGATGGGTTTTCTGTAACAGCTGTTCATAGGTCGACGTTTCGATGTCCAGTCCGTTAAAGTCGGCATTGTGATTTACCACAAGAACCCCGTCTGCCGTCATCCATACATCGAATTCGGAACCCTCGCATCCCAGTGCTATGGCCCGCTTCAGGGAAGCCATGGAATTTTCCGGAAGTCCCGCATTTTTGAATGCCCCCCGGTGTGCAATGACCTTGTTCCTTATAAAGTCGTTTCCGTTCTGGGCCAGGGCCCCGTTTGAGAATACTGCAGTTGTCATACTGATGATCAGAAAAAATGTTAATTTGTTCATAGGCCGGTCTTATCGGAAAAGAAGAGAGGCTAATATAGTGAAAATAGACAGATGTCCGGAATGGCCTTTTGTGTTTCTTTTTCACGGGGAGTGCGTTTTTTTAGAACGGGAATGAATAGCAGATGCCCGGTGCCGGCAATCTCAAATAATGCTATCTTTGCGGCATGTTTCAGTTAGGAAAAACCATAGTATCGGAAGACATCCTGGAAGAGGATTTTGTCTGTAACCTTTCGGCGTGTAAGGGAGCCTGTTGTGTGGACGGAGATGCCGGGGCACCCCTGGATCAAGAGGAAACAGCACTGCTCGACCGGATATATCCCGATGTAAAACCGTATCTCAGGAAAGAAGGAATAGCAGCTATAGAGGCCCAGGGCACCCATATCCTCGGTGAGGACGGGGAATGGGAAACTCCCCTGGTCAACGGCAGCGAATGTGCATATGTGACCTTCGACGATAAAGGTACAGCCCTGTGTGGTATAGAACAGGCGTATAACGAAAAGAAAATCTCCTGGAAAAAACCCGTTTCCTGCCATCTTTACCCTGTTCGTGTAAAAGAGTATTCACAGTTTTCCGCGGTAAACTACCACAAGTGGTATATATGTGACGATGCCTGTTCCCTCGGAAAGGAGCTGAACGTGCCGGTGTATAAATTTGTACGGGAGGCACTGATCCGGAAATTCGGGACGGAATGGTATGAAGAGCTGGAAGAAGTGGCCCGGAATATAAAGGACGCCCGACAATGATTCCTGGCCTTCGGGCACCTTCCCGGTGCATGTAAAGAAAAAGTTCTTTCAGCGTTATTTTTTTATTGTAAATCGTGTCTCAGCCCTGTGGTAACCGGGGTTGTTCCCGGGGTGGAGGAACGGCTTCAGGGGATTTTATCACTTATTAAGGTATTGATGTTTAGGGTGTTGTGTCGCCTGTGCTGACGATGTCGCAACCGACATTTCAACAGGGGCTGTTAAAAACTTTTGGGGGAAACCATTGAACTGCCCTTTCTTTTCTAACGACATTTTGCAATATTTGTTAGTCCCAACCCATCCTGTTTACCCATTTACTAACTTCCTAAAAACGAGAAGAAATGTCTGCGACTACCGAACCCATTTTACAAGAGAACAAAGACAGGTTTGTCATTTTCCCGATACAGCACCACGACATCTGGGAGTGGTATAAAAAGCAGGAGGCCTGTTTCTGGACAGCGGAAGAAATAGACCTTCACCAGGACCTGAACGACTGGAACAATAAGCTGAATGATGACGAACGCTATTTCATAAAACATATCCTGGCGTTCTTTGCCGCTTCCGACGGGATCGTCAACGAGAACCTCGCCGAGAATTTCGTCAATGAAGTGCAGTACTCCGAGGCGAAGTTTTTCTACGGTTTTCAGATCATGATGGAAAACATTCATTCGGAAACCTATTCGCTGCTGATAGATACCTATGTAAAGGAAGAACAGGAAAAGACACGCCTTTTCAAGGCCATAGAAGTATTTCCCGCGATCAAGAAGAAAGCCGACTGGGCGCTGAAGTGGATAGAGTCCGATTCGTTTGCCGAAAGGCTTATCGCTTTTGCGGCGGTAGAAGGCATTTTCTTTTCGGGCGCGTTCTGTTCCATATTCTGGCTCAAGAAGCGCGGACTGATGCCGGGGCTCACCTTTTCGAACGAACTGATCTCGAGAGATGAGGGCATGCATTGCGATTTTGCCGTACACCTGCACAATAATCACCTGGTGAACAAGGTGCCTAAAGCGCGTATAAAGGAGATCATTATCAACGCCCTCGACATAGAAAGGGAATTTATTACCGAATCCCTGCCGGTAAGCCTTATAGGTATGAATTCCAGGCTTATGACCCAATACCTGGAATTCGTAACAGACAGGCTGTTGGTGGAACTCGAATGTGAGAAGGTGTACAATGTGGCAAACCCCTTTGACTTTATGGACATGATCTCCCTCCAGGGAAAGACCAATTTCTTTGAGAAAAGGGTATCGGAATACCAGAAAGCAGGGGTGTTGAAAAAGGATAGTGACGACGATACGCAGAAGATCAGCTTCGATGCGGATTTTTAAGGGCATGGTATACAGCAGAAAAAACATAAAATAATAAACGGTAGTGGTATGTATGTAATAAAAAGAGACGGCAGGAAAGAACCCGTGATGTTCGACAAGATCACGGCACGGGTAAGGAAATTGTGCTACGGGCTCAACGATCTGGTAGATCCCGTAAAGGTGGCCATGAGGGTCATAGAAGGGTTGTACGACGGGGTTACGACCTCTGAACTGGATAACCTGGCAGCGGAGATCGCGGCTACGATGACAACGACACACCCGGATTATGCCAGGCTGGCGGCCAGGATATCGGTGTCCAACCTGCACAAGAATACCAGGAAGTCTTTTTCGGAGACCATGACCGACCTCTATGAGTACGTAAATCCGAGAACAGGGAAGAAGGCGCCGCTGTTGTCTGATGAAGTGTATAAGGTAATACAGGACCACGCGGAAAAGCTGGACTCCACCATTATATACAACCGCGATTTCGGGTACGACTATTTTGGCTTCAAGACCCTTGAGCGCTCTTACCTGCTCAAGCTTAACGGAAAGATCGTGGAGCGCCCCCAGCATATGCTGATGCGTGTTGCGGTAGGGATACACCTGGACGATATGGACAGCGTGGTGGAAACCTACGAACTGATGTCCAAAAGATATTTTACCCATGCCACGCCCACACTGTTTAATTCCGGGACACCCAAACCGCAGATGTCATCCTGTTTCCTGCTCGCCATGAAAGACGACAGTATCGACGGGATATACGATACGCTGAAACAGACCGCCAAGATATCCCAGTCGGCCGGGGGGATAGGGCTTTCCATTCATAATGTCCGCGCCACAGGAAGCTATATAGCCGGGACCAACGGTACTTCGAACGGTATTGTCCCCATGCTGAGGGTATACAATGACACCGCCCGCTATGTAGATCAGGGCGGAGGAAAACGAAAAGGCAGCTTTGCCATTTACGTAGAGCCCTGGCATGCGGATATCATGGATTTTCTCGATCTTAAAAAGAACCACGGCAAGGAGGAGATGCGCGCCCGTGACCTGTTTTACGCCATGTGGATTCCCGACCTGTTTATGAAGCGTGTAGAGCAGGACGGGGAGTGGACCCTGATGTGCCCCAATGAATGCCCCGGGCTTTTTGACAGCTACGGAGAGGAATTCGAACAGAAATACGAGGGCTATGAAGCTGCCGGAAAAGGGAGGAAAACGGTAAAGGCACGCGAACTGTGGGAAAAGATACTGGAATCGCAGATAGAGACCGGAACGCCTTATATGCTTTATAAGGATGCGGCCAACAGGAAATCGAACCAGAAAAACCTGGGAACCATAAGATCTTCCAACCTGTGTACGGAGATCCTGGAGTATACTTCTCCCGATGAAGTTGCCGTGTGTAACCTGGCCTCCATAGCATTGCCCATGTTTATCAGGGACGGGGAATTCGACCACAAGGAACTGTTCCGGGTCACCAAACGGGTAACGCGAAACCTGAACCGGGTGATCGACAGGAATTATTACCCGGTAAAAGAGGCCGAAAATTCCAATTTCCGCCATCGCCCCATCGGGCTGGGGGTGCAGGGGCTTGCCGATACGTTTATACGTCTCAGGATGCCCTTTACCTCCGACGAGGCCAAGACACTGAACCAGGAGATCTTCGAAACCATATATTTTGCTGCGGCCACGGCCTCTATGGAAATGGCGAAAGAGGAAGGGGCCTACCAGACCTTTAAGGGATCGCCCATATCGCAGGGAGAATTCCAGTTCAACATGTGGGGCATAAAGGACGAAGAACTGAGCGGACGGTGGAACTGGGGCGAACTCAGAAAAGAGGTGATGGAACACGGGGTGCGCAATTCCCTGCTGATGGCCCCCATGCCTACGGCTTCCACCTCCCAGATACTGGGTAATAACGAGTGTTTTGAACCCTATACCTCCAATATCTATACCAGGCGGGTACTGTCCGGGGAGTTTATCGTAGTGAATAAACACCTCCTCGAAGACCTGGTAAACCTCGGGCTGTGGACCGAAGAACTGAAGCAGGAACTCATGAGGGCCAACGGTTCCATCCAGCATATCGAGGGCATCCCACAGGAGATAAAAGACCTCTATAAAACCGTCTGGGAACTGAGCATGAAAGACATCATTGACATGTCCAGGCACAGGGGATATTTTATCGACCAGTCGCAGTCGCTCAACCTGTTTATGGAAAATGCGAATTACGCCAAGCTGACTTCCATGCACTTCTATGCGTGGAAAAGCGGACTGAAGACGGGGATGTATTACCTGAGGACCAAATCGGCCGTGGATGCGATCAAGTTTACGCTGGACAATAGTAAAAAAGCGGTTCCCGCTCCCGAAGACCAGGAGCTTGCCGTAGAAGTGAATGCCGGGGAAACCGTTACCGCACCCGTTGCCGTAGAGCCCCTGACGCCGGAGGAACTGAAAGAAATGATAGCGAGATCCAAAGACAACGAGGGAGATGATTGCCTCATGTGCGGATCATAGTTATTTGCCGATATCATAATTATCCGGGACCCCGGGAAGCCTGAAGAGGTTTCTTCGGGGTTTTGAAATGTTTGCGGAATATATATTGTACTTATGCTTGAAAAAAAGAGTTTTATCCCCGAAGAGGTGTATGCCAGTAAGGGTAAGCGCATCGGGAACCTGATCATCGATCGTCTCGTTATCTATGTTTTTTCCTTCGTATTGGGCATGATTACCTTTGTGATGTCCGATTATATGGGAGTTCACGGGCCACTCCGGTTTATAGAGAACATGAACCCCTTTGAGGAAATATTGTTCGAAGTGGTGATTACCCTGCTTTATTACGCTGTTATGGAGTCGGCCACGGGCAGGACCATAGGGAAGTTTATCACCAATACCAGGGTCATTAATGAGCAGGAGGAAAAGGCTACCCTGAACGAAGCTGTTGTGAGAAGCCTTTGCCGGCTTATTCCCTTTGAGGCCTTTTCGTTCCTGGGAGGCGAAGGCCGGGGATGGCACGATTCCATTCCGAAGACCTACGTGGTGGATATCAGGAAGTACGAAGAGGAAAAACAGATACGGGAAGGGCTGGAAACCCTGGGAAATAATACAGAAGCACTATGATGCAGTGGGAGAATCTCCTGTCGCTTAAACGGCAGGGGGATACCAACAAGAGATTGAGAAAGGAAGAAAAGGAAACCCGGCTGGGGTTTGAGGTCGATTACGACCGGATCATTTTTTCTTCTTCTTTCCGCAGTTTGCAGGACAAGACACAGGTTATTCCCCTTTCGAAGACCGACTTTGTCCACACGAGGCTTACACACAGTATGGAAGTGTCTGTGGTAGGCCGTAGCCTGGGGCGCATGGTGGGCAAGAAACTGCTCGAAAAACACCCTTACCTCAGGCAGGTGCACGGATACCAGCTCAATGATTTCGGCGCCATCGTCGCGGCGGCGGCACTGGCACACGATATAGGGAATCCGCCGTTCGGGCACAGCGGGGAAAAGGCTATCGGGTCTTACTTTAAATTCGGGAAAGGAACGGAGTACAAACCCTTGCTTACGGATAAGGAATATCGCGATCTCACCGATTTTGAGGGCAATGCCAACGGGTTTAAAATACTGACGGAGAGCCGTGAAGGGGTTCGCGGCGGGCTTCGCCTGAGCTATGCCACCCTGGGAGCGTTTACCAAGTATCCGAAAGCGTCGCTCCCTCACAGGCCCAGCAGGCATATAGCCGACAAGAAATTCGGTTTTTTCCAGTCGGAGAGCGTATTTTTTTCCGAAGTGGCGGAAGAGCTGGGACTATTGTCCCGCGGAAGTGAGGAAGATATCGCCTATGTGCGGCATCCGCTGGCTTTTCTCGTGGAAGCCGCAGATGATATCTGTTATACCATTATCGATTTTGAAGATGGTATCAACCTCGGCCTGATCGATGAAGAATACGCACTGGAATACCTGATAAAGCTGGTGAAAGACCGCATAAATACGGTAAAGTACGGACAGCTGGGGACTACCGAAGACCGCATCAGCTACCTGCGGGCCCTGGCTATTAATACGCTTATTGAAGAGTCTTCCAGGGTATTTGTCGCCAATGAGGAAGCCATTTTAAAAGGGGAGTTTGACACTTCCCTTCTCGATAAATGCCAGTATAAGGCGCAGATCAACGATATCATATCGCTGAGTGTGGAAAAGATCTACAGGTCGGAAGAGGTGATCGAAAAGGAGATCGCAGGATATGCCATTGTCGAGCGTTTACTGGAGGTATTCTGTGCCGCGGCCATCAGGAAATTCGGGGAGGAAGAGACGCATTACGACTGCCTGGTACTTCAGTTGATCCCGGAGAAGTACAAATACGGATTTACCTCGCCATACCGCTGCCTGCTGGGAATAAGCTGCTTTGTAGCCAGCCTTACCGATGGCAGGGTCGTGGGGATCTACAACAAGATAAACGGGGGGCAGATCACTTGATCAGCGATCTGCCCGGTTATACTTGTCTTGAGGAGAACAAGGAGGGTTGGCGCATTACCGCGATCAGAAAGCATAGCTTATGCCTACTCCGAGGATCTGTTTCAGCTGGAGCCTGGGGCCATAGGCCAGGGTTTCGTTTTCACCTAATTGCAATTCCCGGGTTTTTACGTCGTTGTCGTATTTGATATGTGCCCCTACGTTGGCTTTTACATATTCGTTGACGACCAGGTTGAAATTGAATTCCCAGTCTACATCCACATTTCCGAAATCGTTCAGGTAGTCGGTGTACAGCGATATCCTGTTGGTAAATGTCATGTTGGTATACACTTCCTTTTCCCAGTTACTGTTGATGAGTATACCCACCTCCGTACGGGTCTGTTTCCCGGCGCGGATCATATTCCCGTCTGCGTCATAAAGGGCCTTTTCCACCCCGAAAGCCCCGTTGTTGGCCAGGTCCTGGTCCAGTACATAGGTAGACTTCTGCGTGACGGGCGAGAAATAGGCGGTTAGTTTTTCATCCGTGGGTGAATACTCCGCACCGACACCGAGGAAGAAATATCCCGGGGCCATAAACCTGGAGATGGGATTGTCGCGGTCGGGATATTTGTACCCGTTGGTAAACTGTGTATTGAAGTTCAGTTTGGCCGAATAATACCAGTCTGATTTGGGATGTGTACGGTAACCGAAGGTACTGTTGAACTGTATCGCGTCATCCGATTTGCGCAACTTCTGGTTTTCCTGGGCGTTGAGGCCGTATTTCACGATAAGCTCGTTGTTCCAGCTCAGGTTTCCTCTTTTGTACCACCGGACAAAATGCCCGGACGATATCCCGGATATGGCATTATTACCCCCGGCATTCCAGTTGGAGAAAGCGATCTGGCTCATGATGATACCGAGTTCGTTTTTCTTAGACCAGTACGAAACCGGATCGGGGATGGGGGGCACAATGTTTTTAAGCCCCCTTATGCGCCCCTGGCTGGTATCTTTGGGCATGTATACGGGCAGGTTGTGAGTGCTGTACGAGCTGCTCCTGATAGGCGTGAGTATTTCCTGTGCCCGGATGGTATATGTGCACAGAACGATCGTGATTAGGAAAATGGTTTTCTTCATTGTCAATAATGGTTTTATATACGGTAACGGTGATTATGGTATAAAATTTTTGACATTTTCTTGATATGGTTTCCGGATAAATTATTAACGGTGTTGTTCCGTGTATGTTGTCCTCCATAGCAAATTGTTCGCTAAATATATGAAACCTTCATGTCGTTGCAAACGGATTTTTCGGTTTATAAATGGTTTGTACCAGGTCTGGCCCTGTCCCCGTCAGAGCAGCGAAGATATCGCCTGTCGTATCTTTTCCGGACTGATACCTGTCATTTCCTGTAATTCCCCCACTTTTCCGTGGGAGATAAACGCATCGGGGATACCGAGACGCCGAATGTTGCTGCTGTATCCGTGTGTGGCCGCAAACTCCAGTATGGCGCTGCCGAACCCTCCGGAAATGCATCCGTCTTCTACGGTGACCAGTATTCCGAATTTTGTGAATATGCGGTGCAACAGGGCTTCGTCCAGGGGTTTTACAAACTGCATGTCGTAGTGGGCGACCGCGGGTTTGTTATCATCCGGAAGGCCCTCAATGGCCAGGGTGGTGTTATGCGCCATATTTCCTATGCTCAGTACAGCGATCCGGTTGCCGTCTTTCAGCGTTTTTGCTTTTCCCGTTTCCAGTTTCCGGAAAGGTGTTTTCCAGCGGGGGGTTATTCCCCGCCCCCTGGGATACCTGATGGCGATCGGCGACCGGAGCCCCAGCTGTGCCGTGTACATGATGTTTCTCAGGTCGGTCTCGTCGGCCGGGGCATAGATGACAAGATTGGGGATGCATCTCAGAAAGGCCAGGTCGAATACGCCGTGGTGGGTAGCCCCGTCTTCCCCGACCAGCCCTGCGCGGTCGAGACAGAAAATGACCGGGAGGCCCTGCAGGGCCACGTCGTGAATAACCTGGTCGTAGGCCCGTTGCAGGAAGGTGGAATATATATTGCAAAAGGGAATAAGCCCCTGTGTGGCCATACCTGCTGCCAGCGTAACGGCATGCTGTTCTGCGATCCCCACGTCAAAGGCGCGTTCCGGGAAGGCATCCATCATAAACCTCAGCGAGCTGCCGGTGGGCATGGCAGGGGTAATTCCCACGATCTTTTCGTTGTTCCCGGCAAGTTCTACCAGGGTATGGCCAAAGACATCCTGGTATTTGGGAGGAAGATCGTAAGCGGTGTCCTTTTTTACGATCTCGCCGGTGATCCGGTCAAATTTTCCCGGGGCGTGATAAAGTACCTGGTTCTCTTCGGCTTTCCGCAGGCCCTTGCCTTTAGTGGTTACGATATGGAGGAACCTGGGGCCCCCGAGTTCTTTCAGGCGGGATAGTTCGCTGATCAGGGCAGGAAGGTCATGACCGTCTACCGGTCCGCTGTAATCGAAATTAAGAGCCTTTACAATATTGTGCTGTGCCGGTTTCCGTTGTGTCTTGACCCTGGTCAGGTATTCTTTTACCGCGCCCACACTGGGGTCTATACCTATGGCATTGTCATTGAGTATGATAAGAATGTTGGCGTCGGTAACCCCTGTGTGATTAAGCCCCTCGAAGGCCATTCCGCTTGCTATGGAGGCATCGCCGATAACGGCAATATGCTGTTTTCCGGTATCCCCTTTAATGGCTGAAGCCATGGCCATCCCCAGAACAGCGGATATGGAGGTCGACGAATGCCCCGTGCCGAAGGTATCGTATATACTTTCCCCGCGTTTCGGAAAACCGCTGATGCCTCCGAGCTGGCGGTTGGTGTGAAAAATGTTTTTTCTTCCCGTAAGTATCTTGTGTCCGTAAGCCTGGTGACCTACATCCCATACCAGTTGGTCCAGGGGAGTGTTGAAGACGTAGTGGAGCGCAATGGTGAGCTCTACGACCCCGAGGCTGGCCCCGAGGTGGCCTTCTTTTACCGAGACGATATCGATAATAAAATCGCGCAGTTCCGCCGCCACTTCGGGCAGTTGCTCCGGCGACAGTTTTCTGAGGTCTTCGGGGGTGTCTATATGGGCTAACAGTTTTTCGGGCATGATGGTACAAAAGTACGAGAAGCGTTTGTATTTTTGCGGGTATGACGACTACTTTTGACGACGAATATTTTATGAAAAAGGCACTGCAGGAAGCGGAAGCAGCCTATGAAAAAGGAGAGGTGCCCGTGGGAGCCGTAGTGGTGATCGGCGACAGGATCATTGCCAGGGCGCATAACCTCACGGAGACGCTTACCGATGTCACTGCCCATGCAGAAATGCAGGCCATTACTTCAGCCTCGGGTTTTATCGGCGGAAAATACCTGAAGGGGTGTACCTTGTATGTAACGCTGGAGCCTTGCCAGATGTGTGCCGGCGCCCTGTACTGGAGCCAGATATCGCGGGTGGTTTTCGGGGCGGAGGATACAGACCGCGGCTTTAGGGCCATGGGGGCGTCGCTGCATCCCAAAACAATACTGAAAAAAGGAGTGATGGCGGGTGAAGCGGCCGGGTTGCTCCAGCAGTTCTTCAGGAAAAAACGACCCAGACATTAAAGCGTGCGGGATATATTCCAGCCTGTAAGGCACTTTCAGAAGCAATCTCCACAGACCCGTTAATAAGAAATTTTTGGCAGGAGGGGAGAGGCGACTCTAACTTTTTTATGTATTTATCCTTAGGGGGCAGTATGCGGGTTTACCGGCCGTATAATGGTGATGCCGGTGTCTTTTTTACAGAGATGTTAAAAAAATATTCAAAACGCGACCGAAAACCGGGTTTTACCGCTCGTTTTGCCCGGATCCGCCGCTCACCACTTTAGAAATTTTTTTGTAATTTAGTCTCCCCCGCCAGGTATGACCTCAATAACCCTTACGGAAACTTTAGGTTAAAGACGTACTGTAACTAACCAATCCGAAAAGCCTACTTCGGCTATGAAACGACATATCGTTGGGGCTACGCTCTATATCCACATGAGTCACCAGACCTTTAAAGATTAAACCGGTATTTGTGTCTTTTATATTTTTGGGTGCTATTTCAATTTGGATCTGTTGTCCGACATACTGCTGGGCCTTATCAATAACCCCGGCAATAAAAGCCTTGGGAAGCGGCTGTCTGACAAAAAAAGTATGATGGGAGAGCAGCCCCTGCTGTATTCCCATCCTGGAGAATTTGGTAATGGCTTCTCCATTGATACTTATCTTGATGTTTGTTTGTATAGCCATAATACAATGTTTTTGATAAAACCTCTCGATTTATTGTGGGTCAACCAATTCTATAATATCAAGGTTTTCAACTTCCTTATGAGCTTCACCGATCTGCTCTTTTGTACCCACATAGTACTGTATGAATCTAATCACTTCGTTCCCATCGGGGTCCTTATTTACTCCGCCTGCAATACCACCGGTGGCAATTATGGTATCTGAAGGCAACTCCCTGTCCATGGTAAACCTGATTTGATTTTCAGGGGCAATACTCCCATTATAAAATTTTGGAAAACCTGACAAGCCTGGATTGCTTGTAAATTTTGATAACAACACCCCGCTTGACGGGATTCTGTATACACGTGATTTATCCTGGTATTCTTTATCCGCACCGTTTTCCTGGTTGTAAATGACAAGGATATAGCCTTTATAATCCTCGGGAACTACAAATATGCTGGGTTCCCCTCGCTGGCAACTCGTCAAAACGGAGATTAAAACGAGTAATAATACAGGAATATTGATTTTAAAATTCATCTTGAATACGTTTGTTCCATTCGTCTACAGTATACGTTTGATCTCCTTCACGGACGCCGGTAAAATTTCCTTCGCTGTTAAACATAATCTGCATGTCCACATTAAATAAAGGATTCTTGTTATCCCCGAAAAGACTGTGTAAACCACCCTTTTCCTTATATGCCCCTAAAAAGACCTTGGTATATCCGGATTGGTCTACCACAAAGGCTTCTGCACTTGGAAAACTGTCTCCGATAAAAGACCCTTTGATATACAGTACCCCGTTTTCCAGGTCTTCTGTTATGGATAATGTGGAGTGTACATCAAGCCTTGGAGTAATAAAACCCGGGGTAAGCGGGTCTTTGCCATAGTGGTGAAAATCAAATGAGGCCGTTCCTTTACTAAAATTCCTGTTAGAAATCAAAGCAGTTGGTTCGCCAATGTCAGCAGCGGGTGGGATATAAGATCCGGGGGTAGGACCCGGACTTCCATAAAATATAGTAGGGTCACTTCTAAATTCCAATCCGGAAATAGAACCTTGTGCAGGATCAACGGTAAAAGTAGAACGAACTCTTGACCAGGCATCCGGGTCGGGGTAAGATCCTGTTGTAGGCCCTCTGCCATCCCCTCTAAAAAAAATACCCGTTGTAGGAGCCGAAATAAAAGACCGTATATGAACGGGCCAGGGCCATTGCCCCTCCACACGAAGCGTAAAGTTCAGCTCCCCGCTATAGCCTATATGTGCCATGCTTTCTCCCCATTTTAAGGCCTCTTCTACAGAGTGTACATTGATCTCCATACTATCCGCTTTACAGGCTCACAGGCCAGTTCTTGTCAAACCTGGAACCATTAATCTCAATTTCTTTAGCTACAATGGTGATTTCAGCACGCATCGGGAGCGTATCATCAGCATCAAAGGCTTCTTTATAAGCCACACAATAGGCTTTACGGAATTTCAGCCCACGCATTTTCGACATGCCGTCCCGGCGGTAAAACACAAATGCCCCATCTTTCACGTGGCTCGGGTTGCGCATCCAATCGAACAGGGTGGTACTTTTGGTCAGTTCCACCAGTACCCGGATACGCCCTCCCCTCGGGTCTGCCGCCGGCCGGTCGCTATGATCGGTATCCTGTACCATCGACATCCGGTATTGCAGTACAACCATTTCTTCATGGTCTATAGTTAATTTCGCAAGGAAACTCATAATTCATTTTCTGTTTGCTGGTGCTTTTCAAACCTTCATCAGACTTCAATATGTATAATCTACCGAAGCTACACTACGAATTCATTATCAGGATTGGCTTAGGGGGAAGCAAGCAAAGGGAATGCCCCAGACATTCCCTTTACTAATATACTAATCCTTAATACTGTAACGCTAAATTGGTTTACACCCATTCATTCAAATGCTCGCCTCCGCCGGTATTGAGTACACGGCAGGAAATGGTAAAGGTCTCGGTAAGAGGATTGTTGCCGGAGGCATCAAAATTCTCCTTGTACTTTACCAGGTACCCTTCGGTGAAATTCACCTCTTTCAGTTTCGCATCGGTATCGCGTTTCAGATAGGTGATGGTTCCGTTCTTACGTTCGAAATTGTTGGTCATCCACTCGAAAAAGAAAGAGTCTCCGGTGGATTCTACGGTAAGGTAAATTCTACCTCCACGTGTTACCGAAGAAGGACGCCCGGTGGCATCTACTTCCTGGGCCAGGTCGTAATTGGCGTTAAGAATATTCACTTTCTTCCCGCCAACGCTTAATGTTGCTTTAAATGACATAATACTTAAAATTTAAGGTTAACAAATAAAATACCTACTAAAAATTGATTTATATACAGCACGCAAGATATTAAATCTCACCCTAATACACAAAATTTCTAATAGCATTAAAATGTTTTTCTTCTCAAATTGAGAAATAAAATCAAATATTGATATCAATATTTACTGACAAATTTTGGTGATAAACCCAGAGAATAATAGAAATGGAGGTATCCGGTTCGTACGGTAGTACAACCTCATAAGCATAACTATTCTAATCCGTCAATACCACAAGCTAATCAAGCCGTCTATGCCCGATCAAGGTCGGTTTAAAAAAAATCGGAACCTCCTAAAAAGGCCCCTCCCATTTTTTTTACCGGGAGCGCACTCTCTAACTCCACCTTGATTCTCCACCCCTGTTGAGTGGTCCGGTGCCATTAGAATTATGAGCACAAAAAATCATGCCCAGGAAAAGGCTGTAGCTAAAAAGACCATGGAACTACAGTAACCAAAGAAGTGAAAAGTACCCAACCGGTACCAAAGAAAGGGTATTCCGCTTAGAGGGGAGCTTCGGCAAGGAAAAGGAATACTACCACTTGAAGAACGTCAAGGCCAGGACCGGGTCTGAGGAAAACACAAAAAACTCGGACAACTTAACTGAAAATCGTCCGAGTTTGTTCGTACTTATGGCTTAAATCTTAACGGATATATGTTAAAGAGGCCTGCTTCTGAAAGTGCCTAAAAAAAGGTGTCTGCCGGGGCAAACACCTTTAGTCAATCAAAATAAAATATAGCTTATCCGATTACCTGCACCTGGGCGGCAACCATCCCTTTTCTTCCTTCTTCTTCTACATATTCTACTTTGTCTCCGTCTTTCAGCTCAACACCTTTTAAACCGGTTACGTGTACAAAGATGTCTCTGCCTGTTTCGTCGTTGGTAATGAATCCGTAACCTTTTGATTCATTGAAAAATTTAACTGTTCCTGTCATTATTAAAATTATAAATAAAATTTGAGTAACAAATGTAGGATTTATATGAATGCAAAAGGTTAAATAAATGTTTTTTCTTGAAAAAAAATTATTGATTTTCAGGATTTTTGGGGTTTCCGAAGATGTTCAACCCGGCGTAATCCCTGAAATTCTTGTTTTTATAGCGATGAATAAGGAACAGCGGCATCAGCACCAGGGCCATTCCCATGACACTGAAACCTATTACGCGGTGCCCCGTGTGTTTATCTCCCGTCCACAACAGGATAAAGCCGGTGGCCAAAGCGCCGAGGACTGCAAAAAACAGGATGCGGATCAGGATTTTCATGGTTGTACGATTTAGCATTGTTCATTGGTATGTTTTACAAAGATAGCATATTCTGCAGACCTTTCTATCTTGTGGTGAACGATATGAGCTTTCTGCGGTATGCGGTGAGCAGCTTTGATTTGGAAATAAAGCCCTTGTAGATGTTGCCCTTTACTACCGGTAGGTTCCAGGCCCCGCTGTCCTGGAACTTCTGCATGACTTCCGTCATTTTGTCTTTTTCAAGGTCAATTATGGCAGGGGGGGGATGCATGACATCCGAGGCCGATATTTCGTGGTAAAGGGTCTGGTCGAACATGATGGGCCTGATATCATCGAGGAGCAGTACGCCTACCAGTGAACTGTCTTCTTTTTTGAGTACCGGGAAAATGTTGCGGTTCGATTTGATCACGGCATGGTGAACAATGTCTCCCAGCTTCATGTCGGGGTAGATGGGGATGAAGTTGGTTTCCACGACCCTGTCGATATCCATAAGGGTGAGTATGGCCTGGTCCTTGTTGTGCGTGATCAGCTCTCCCTTGCGTGCCAGCTCCATGGTATAGACGGAATGTGATATAAAATATTTTGTGATGGCAAAGGAAATGGCCGAAGTGATCATCAGGGGGATAAATAATTCATAGCCTCCCGTGAGTTCCGCAATGAGAAAGATGGCCGTGAGCGGGGCATGGAGTACCCCTGCCATAAGGCCTGCCATTCCGACGAGGGTGAAATTGCTCTCTGAGACCGCCGGGTTTCCCAGCCCCAGGGCATTGATGATCTTCGCCACGCAATTGCCCATAATGCTCCCCATGAACAGGGTAGGGGCGAAGATGCCTCCCACACCGCCGGCACCGAAAGTAAGACAGCTGGCAATGACCTTAAAGAACACCAGTCCGGCAAGCAGGACGATCACGGTCCATACGTTATCCAGGCTGAGATGGAATATATTGTTGGTCAATGCCTTTTCCGGGTTGCCTTTTATCAGGTTGTTGATCACGTCAAAGCCCTCACCGTATAGCGGGGGGATAAAAAACAGGAGCACCCCGATGCCCAGCCCGCCTATAAGAAGCTTTTTAAGGGGGGAGTCAATACGGTCGAACAGGCTGTGCGTCTTGTGGTAAACTTTTGCAAAATAGATGGATACGAGCCCTGACACCGCCCCGAGAATGATAAAGAACGGGACGTCACGGATCTCGAAATTTTCAGTGATATGAAAGGGGAGCAGGCTGTCTGACCCGAAAAAGAAATACGAGGTAATGATGGCTGATATGGAGGCCAGTAACAGCGGGAGCAGCGAAGCCAGGGTGAGGTCGAGACTAAATACCTCAATGGCAAAAATGATGGCGGCAACGGGTGCCTTGAATATGGAGGACAGCGCGCCCGCAGCGGCACAGCTTATCAGGAGGGTGCGGTTGGCCTGGTTCATATGGAACAGCCTCGCTATGTTGGAGCTGATGGCAGATCCCGTAGCTACCGTAGGCCCTTCAAGCCCTACCGATCCTCCGAAGCCTACGGTAATGGGGGCCGTCAGAATGGAACCGACCATCTGGAACTGTTTCATGATGCCTTTTCGCTTGGATATGGCATATAATGTGGAAGGGATACCGTGACTTACCTGGTGCCTGATAACGTATTTCATTATCAGGTAGGTAATGGTAAGCCCGATAATCGGAAAAATGAAATAAAAGGCGTGGTGGTAATACTGTACCAGGTTCCCTTCGAGGAGGTGTTGTATGAAGTGTGTAAAGTTCTTTAACACCACCGCCCCCAGCCCGGAAGTAAACCCGACCAGTACACTCAGGATAAAGATAAACTGGCGTTGTGAAATATGTTTTGCGCGCCAGATCAGGAAACGCCCGAGTAAGGACCGTTCGTGTTTTGCTTTTTTACACTCTTCCACCAATACGACATTTAGAAGGTTAGTAGTTTTCCCGCAGTTGCTATACTGCTTTTTGCGAAAGTGCAAAATTAAACACAATAAAACCGTTCCCACAAGTTTTTTACCCGATAATCGGGATTCCTGTCAGGATAAGTGCAGATTGAAAAATGCAGATACCGGTAGGGCGCTGCGGGAGATAAAGAAAAAATCCCTTGAATGCCGGTGCAGTCAAGGGATGGGACAATTTTATAGTTTCGGGCAGTTCTTGCAATGTGTTTTGCCCTTTTTCTTATACTTCTTACAACACTTCTTTTTTTTCTTCTTTTTCTTTTCTCCCGTGAGAAGTGGTGTCATCAGCGGTATACGTTCCCAACATTGTCCTGCGGCATCTTCTGTATAGCATTGCATGGGTCATTTCTGTATTTATTTGTGCTGCAAATATACTCCAAAAATGTGAATCCGTATTCCGGCCCGAAGGATTACGGCTTTATTTCCAGCCCCAGTTCTTCCAGCTGTTCGTCGTCTATGGGAGCAGGGGCATTGATCATGACATCGCGCCCCGAATTGTTTTTCGGGAAGGCGATAAAATCGCGAATACTTTCCTGCCCGCCGAGTATGGCCACCAGCCTGTCAAAACCAAAGGCAATTCCTGCATGAGGGGGAGCTCCGTACCTGAAGGCATTCATGAGGAAGCCGAACTGGGCTTCTGCCTGTTCTTCGGTAAAACCGAGCAGCCCGAACATTTTGCCCTGAAGTGCGGAATCGTGAATCCGTATGGAGCCGCCTCCTATTTCGTTACCGTTCAGTACCAGGTCGTAGGCATTGGCCCTGGCCTTGCCCGGATCGGTGTCCAGAAGAGGGATGTCTTCCGGTTTGGGTGCGGTAAAGGGGTGGTGCATGGCGTGGTAACGCTGTGTTTCTTCATCCCATTCCAGCAACGGGAAGTCTACCACCCACAGCGGGGCAAATTCGTCCGGCTTGCGAAGCCCGAGGCGTTCTCCCATTTCCATACGAAGGGCGCTGAGCTGTGTTCGTGTTTTATGAGCATCTCCGGCCATAACGAGCATAAGGTCTCCCGGCCCGGCCCCGGTAGCTTCCGCCCATGCGGAGAGGTCACCGGAACTGTAGAACTTGTCTACGGACGACTTGAAACTGCCGTCGGGATTGCATTTTACCCAGACCAGTCCGTTGGCCCCGATCTGTGGTCTCTTTACCCAGTCGATAAGGGCATCAATCTGCTTCCGGGTATATTCTGCCGCCCCGGGAACAGCGATACCAACGATGAGTTCCTGTGCGTCAAAAACATTAAAGCCCTTGCCCTTGGCCACTGCATTCAATTCGCCGAACTCCATGCCAAACCGGATGTCCGGCTTGTCGTTCCCGTATTTTTGCATGGCTTCCGCATATGACATTCTGGGGAAGCTGCCCACCTCGATATTCTTTACCGTTTTGAGTAAATGCGTGGTCAGGGCTTCAAAAACCTGCAGGATATCTTCCTGATCCACAAAAGTCATTTCGCAATCTACCTGTGTGAATTCCGGTTGCCTGTCTGCCCGGAGGTCTTCGTCCCGGAAACATTTTACGATCTGGAAATACCGGTCCATTCCGCCTACCATAAGCAGTTGTTTAAAGGTCTGCGGCGATTGCGGAAGGGCGTAGAACTGGCCTTCGTTCATACGGGAGGGAACCACAAAGTCGCGGGCGCCTTCCGGGGTCGATTTTATGAGATAAGGCGTTTCCACTTCGATAAATCCCTGTTGTGAAAGATAATTGCGGACCTCCATCGCTACCCGGTGCCTGAAAACCAGCTTGTCTTTTACCGGGTTTCTCCGGATATCGAGGTAACGGTATTTCATGCGCAGGTCTTCTCCGCCGTCGGTCTGATCCTCAATGGTGAAGGGAGGGAGGGCGGCACTGTTGAGCACCGTAAGCCCGCTTACCATGATCTCGATATCGCCGGTGGGGATATTTTTGTTTTTGGACTCTCTTTCAATAACGGTTCCCTGAACCTGGATTACAAATTCCCTGCCCAGCGTTTTTGCGAGCTCAAAAACCGCTTTCGGGGTTCGCTCTTCATCCAGGATGAGCTGGGTGATACCGTACCTGTCACGAAGATCTATCCAGATCATGAATCCCTTGTCCCTGATTTTCTGTACCCATCCGGCCAGGGTGACGGTCTGGTTGATATGAGAATAACGGAGTTCTCCGCAGGTATGGCTTCTGTACATTGTATTACAATTATATTGATGTCATTATTAATCCGGCATACAGGGGGCATATGGTACACCGGGGTGCAAAGGTAAGAAGATATATGTTTCCTTCATGGCTTATTGAGGTTTCTGAATTTGAAATGTTTTATAGTGTTTATAATCAGTATATTACCGATTTAATGTTAATTTAATGTTATGTAAATGTTTCTTAAATGTAAAATATTGATTATATTTGTGATAACAGGAAAATTGATAATCATTAAAAGAACAGTAATATGAAAAAGATAATGATCATTGCGGCAATGCTGGTTTCGGCCGGGGTTTTCGCCCAGAAAACTGAGGCAGAGCCCAGGTTTGAAAAGGAGGGAAACCTGATAAAGGCTACCTATTATCACGATAACGGAACAATAGCCCAGACAGGCTTTTTTAAGGCCGGGAAGCTTCATGGGGAATGGCAGTCTTATGATATCGAAGGGAAGAAAGTAGCTACGGGAAAATATGACAAGGGGCAGAAAACCGGGAAGTGGTTTTTCTGGTCGGGGGAGCAACTGAATGAAGTTACTTTTGAGGATAGCAGGATTGTTAATGTAGTGGCATGGAGTGAGGCAAAACCGCTGGTGTTGAATAAGTAGCAGACAGCAGATAAAAAGACAGAAAAAAGAAGACCGTGCTCTACGAGGGGCACGGTCTTTTTTTTAGAGGTATTGCGGCCATTAGCTCAGGGCCGTATCGGTATCTTCACCGGTTTCGGTACTGTTTTTGTTCCGCTTTTTGTACACCCACATTTTGAGCAGGGTTACCAGGTAAAACGTAACCGGGACAATGATGAGCGTGAGGAATGTGGCAAAGGTGAGCCCGAATATAACGGTCCATGCCAGCGGCCCCCAGAAAATCACGTTGTCTCCCCCGATATAGATTTTCGGGTCCCAGTTCTCAAAGAGTGAAAAGAAATCTATGTTGAGTCCTATGGCCAGTGGCACCAGGCCAAGTATGGTGGTAATGGCCGTAAGGATTACCGGCCTCAGCCGCGATTTTCCCGAGGTCACTATCGTCTGTACCAGGTCTTTCTTGTCGAGCATACTGTCTTCGGGCATACCCAATTCCTCTTTTTTGCGGTCTATGAGTATCTGGTTGTAGTCCAGCAACACCACACCGTTGTTCACCACGATACCGGCCAGGGCAATAATACCCATCATGGTCATCATGATCACAAAGGTCATATTGAATATCACCAGCCCGAAGAGCACTCCTATAAAGCTCAGGAAAATGGCCAGCATGATAATGGCCGGTTTGGAGATGGAACCGAACTGGAAGATCAGCAACAGCATGATCAGGCCGAGCCCGGATGCCAGGGCGGTTGTCAGGAATATCATGTTTTCTTCCTGCTCCTCCATTTCCCCGGTAAAGGCAAATGACATTTCCTGTTCCGGAAGCCTGAAGTTCTTGAGTTCCGTTTTGAGCTGCATGACGATCTCGTTGGCGTTATAGCCGGGCAATACATCGGCATAAACGGTGACCAGCCGCTTCAGATCGCGGTGTTTTATGGCGCTGAAGGAAGCCGTGTTCTTTTGTGTTACCACTGCCGCTACAGGGATCTCCTTCAGCTGGCCCGAAGCCGCATCCCTGAAGGTTATTTTCTGGTTGAAGAGGGCACTGGTATTATACCGGTTTTCTTCATTGAACCTGACGTTTATGTCATAATCATCCCCGTCTTTCTTATACACTCCCGCTTTCTCCCCGAAAAGTGCACGCCTGATCTGGTTCCCGACCTGTCCGGCCGAAACGCCCAGTTCCCCGGCCTTTTCGCGGTCTACCGTAACTTCCATGGTCGGTTTGTTGCGGTTGACATCTATTTTGAGTTCATCTATCCCGGTAATATTGATGTCGTTTATGAAATCGCGCATCTGTTCTGCGGTATGCACGAGCTCCTCGTAATCCTTGCCCTTTATTTCAATATTGATGGGATATCCTGCAGGAGGGCCTACGGCATCCTTCTCTACCGAAATAATGACCCCGGGATAGTGGCCTGCCAGTTTTTGCTGTACCTCCCGCCGAAGGTCTTCACTGTCCTGCCCCCTGCGGTATTTGAATTCGCGCAGGGTCACTGTGATCTTTCCCTTATGGGGCATTTCCGCTGAAGAACCCCCATCGGTTTCCGGGTTTCCGGCGCCTTCACCTACCTGGGATACGGCCGATTCCACCATGTAATTATACCCGTTATCGATGAATTTCGGATTCCTCAGCACACTGTATACGTCGTCTTCGATCTTTTTGGTCACCGCATTGGTCTTTTCGATGTCTGTACCCTGCGGATATTCGATATACACGATGATCTGATTGGGTTTGTTGTCCGGGAAAAACTCGACTTTCGGACTTGCCACGCCTACCAGCACAAAAGAAAGGAACAGCAGGCCGATAGTGCCGAAAAGAAATACATAGGGCCATTTTTTGCTGAGGGCAAAGGAGAGGAATGCCTTATAGCTGTTTTCCAGCCGCACCAGGAATGTTCTCTGGAAACGGTTGGCCAGTCCCTTGATTACATATTTGTATAGCCAGAACGTGGCTGCGGTAACCAGCATCAAAGTGCCTATACCTCTTGCAGGACCGCTGATAAACAACAAGGGAACCCCGAGGATGGTCAGGGCAATACTCAGGCGGATAAGCTCTTTCCTGGTGAGTACCCTGTTCCTGATCTCCATAAACCTGGATACCAGCATCGAATTCATGAATATGGCTACGAGAAGCGACGATCCCAGTACGATAGACAGGGTCATGGGGAAGAACTTCATGAATTCTCCCATAACTCCCGGCCACATCCCCAGGGGGATAAAGGCGGCAACGGTGGTCGCTGTAGAGACAATGATGGGAAGGGCGATTTCCCCGATACCGATCTTGGCTGCCTGTTTGCGGCTCATGCCTTCCTCTTCCATGAGGCGGTATACATTTTCTACCAGTACGATCCCGTTGTCTACCAGCATTCCGAGCCCCATGACCAGGGCAAACAGGACCATGGTATTCATGGTAAAACCGAGGATCTGGGCTATCATAAACGAGATCAGCATAGACATGGGGATCGCAAAACCTACGAACAGGGCATTGCGGAACCCGAGGAAGAACATCAGTACACCGACCACCAGGATAACCCCGAAAATAACGTTGTTGACCAGGTCGTCTACCTGGTTGAGGGTCTGTGTAGACTGGTCGTTGGTAATGGACAGGGTAACGTCTTTCGGCAGGTAGTTTTCCTGGGTTTCCTTTACGATACGGGATACATTTTCGGAGGCATCTATGAGGTTTTTCCCCGCCCTTTTCTTGACATCGAGCATCACTACATTCTGCCCGAACTCCCTGGCATAGGTGGTCTTGTCTTCCTCTTTGAACCGTACTGTGGCAATATCTCTCAGGTAAACGGCACCGTCTTCCGATTTGACCACAAAGTTGAGCAGCTCCGCGGGGTCCTCGATCTCCCCGAGTACCCTTATCGTCCTGCGCTGTCCACTCGATATGAGGTTACCACCCGAAATGGTGGCATTTCCGTTGTTAATGGTACTGATAATATCGTCGAAACTCACCTTGGCGGCCGTCATTTTGTAAATATCCACAGCCACTTCCACTTCCTTGTCCTGTGCCCCGCGTATATCGGCCTGCTTGATTTCTGATAAGGTTTCTATCTCGTCTTCGAGATATTCCGCAAATTCCTTGAGTTTCTCTACCGGGTAATCTCCCATGATATTGACATTCAAGATGGGGACTTCCTCTGAGAAGTTGAGTTCGAATACATTGGGCTCCACTTTGGCCCCGTTAAATGTGGGCCAGTCTTCATCCGCCTTTTCGGTGTCGACTTTGTCTTTTACTTTCTGTTTTGCCGCGTCGACGGTGATATCTTCGTCAAATTCCACGATGATCATGGAGTAATCTTCCTGGGATGTTGAGGTGATCTCCACCACATTACTGACGTTTCTCAGCTCTTTTTCCAGCGGGTCGGTAATGAGCTTTTCGATATCTTCAGCGGTATTTCCGGGATACAGGGAGCTGATATAGATCTTTGTTTCCTTTACTTCCGGGAAGCTTTCGCGAGGCATGGAATAATAGGCGGAAAAGCCCACAAAAAAGAAAATGGCGATAAGGACATAAATAATGGTCTTGTTGTTTATGGCCCACGACGACAATGCGAATTCCTTGTAGTTGTTTTTTTTGTTATCCATTGGTTCTGGAATTTATACCTTAGCTTTATATGCCGGCCGGGCATTATTTTTCTTCCGTGATCTGTATCACCTGTCCTTCTTCCACACTTCTCGCTCCTTCCTTGATGATATGGTCTCCGGGACCGATGCCGTCAAGGACCTCGATAACATCTCCCTGTGTTTTTCCTGTTTCTATAATGACCCTTTTTGCAATGCCCTGATGTTCCTTGCCGTTCTTTTCGGCTACATATACATATTGTTCTCCCCTGGCATTTTCCGAAATAATACTTTGAGGGATAAGTACCGCTTTCTCGCTGGTGTAATCATATACCCGCAGTTTGGCGGTAAGATTGGGTTTTATTTCTCCTTCGGGATTGGGGACATCCACTTCAATTTTAAACGACCTGTTGTTGGGGTTGATGTAGTTTCCTGCCTGTCTGACCTCAGATTCCACGGTCTTTCCGAGCACGGGGAAACTGATGTCTGCCCGGGTTCCCCTGGAAATACTGGGGAGGTATTTTTCCGGTACTTCTGCTTCTATGTACATGTCGCTGAGGTTGACAATACGCATCAGTTCCGTTCCGGCGGTAACTATGGAGCCCTGATCGGTAATGATATCGTCTATAGTCCCGGAGAAAGGAGCGGTAACCCTGGTCTTTGCCACCTGGTCCCTTAACTGGGCAATGGCTTTTTCCTGTGATTCGTATGAGGTCTGTGCATCCAGGAACTGTATTTCGGAGCCTATGTTCTGATCCCATAACCGCTTTTGACGTTCGTAGGTGGTTTTGGCGAGATTGGCCTGTACTTCGGCTTGTGCCAGTTGCTGGGAGAGGCCGCCATCGTCTATTTTTGCCAGTAGCTGTCCTTTTTTTACGGCCTGCCCGTCCCGGACGTATACTTCGGTAAGCAATCCGTTGTATTCGGCATTGATAACGATATTTTTCTTGGTGTTCACACTGCCCTGTAACTCGATATAGTGCCTGAAGAGGGTGTCCTTTATGGTAATGGCAGAGACCAGGGCAAGTTTGTGAAGGGTATCCTGCTCGGATATGGCCTCGTCCAGCCGGGTCAGTTGCCCGGAAATTTCATCGCGCTGCATGACCAGTTCGCTTCTTTTGGCTTTCATCTCTCCCAGGGACCCGCTTTCTATGATGCTGTCTACTGATTTTTTCTTGCCGCCACCCCCGCAGGAAGTAAGCAGGGCTATTCCCAGAACCGCTATATATGATTTTTTCATAATATCTTTTTTGTCGCGTGTTTGTTTTTTATTCGTTGGCATTGTGTAATATGGCTTCCAGTTCGGTCTTGTTGTTAATGATATCCAGCATGGATTGCAAATATTCCTGCTGTGCCGTATAGAGCTGGGTCTGTGCCTGCCTGAGGTCGAAGCTTGTGGCCATACCCTCTGAAAACTTGACCTGGTTCTTGTGCTCTATACGTTCGGCCAGTTCCAGGTTCCTCTTCCTGGTCTGGAATTGTTCCAGGGAAAACTGGTAATTGCTCTTTGCCTGTTGTATGTCCAGTTGCAGTTTCTGTTCGGTTTCCCTAAGATCGTTTTTGGCCTTTTCCAGTTCTATTTTCATACGCTGGGTAGCGGCACTTCTGCCGAGTGCACTGAATACCGGTACGTTGAGAGAAAGCCCGACCATCGAGTTGCCGAACCATTCCTGTTCCCTCTTGAAAAAGTCGAAACTGTTGCCGAACCCGAGATACCCGCCGTTGATAAAAGCCTCAAGGGTGGGAAGCCCCTTGCTTTTTTCGTTTTTCAGCAAAAGTTCCTGCGATTTGGTGTTGATGTCGGCTATTCTATAGTCGATGTTGTTTTCCGGGTTAAACTGTGCTTCCGCCAGTCCCGGGACTGTATTTTCCACTGCCAGGTTATCGAGCCTGTCGGAAAGGGATACCGGGGTGTCTATGGGCGCCCCTATGGTAATATTCAGCATTTTATACGCTATTTCCCGCAGTCTGATACTGTTCTGCAGGTCGCTTTCGATCCCGGCGAGGGTAATTTGCAGTTGTTCTACACTTTCTTCTTCGGCAAGCCCGTTCTCATACGTCTTCCGGGTTTCGTATACGTTTTTTTCCAGCACCTCCTTGTTTTTCCGGAGAATACGTATGTTCTCTTCGGTGAGCAGGACATTGCCATAGGCATTGATCACTGATTTCCTGACTTCCAGTTCGGTTTTTTTCCTGGCATTCCTGGAGATGTCCAGGTATACTTTGGCCGATTGCAGGCCCACGATATAGGAACCGTCGAATATTTTCTGGCTGAGAGTAGCAAGGGCATTTACATTGTGTTTGGTGCCAAAGATCACCTCTTCGAAGGTTCCGGGCTCTCCCCCGAAGATCTCGGCCGGGATAAGGGAAACCTGTTGTTTCAGGTTATTCTGGTAGTCTGCCGTGATATTGATCTGCGGAAGCCCCGTGGACGTGGTTTCCCATTTTTGCTTTTTGGCTATCTCTATGTCGTGGGCAGCGTTGAGTACGGTTCTGTTGTGTTCCAGGGCATATGATATGGCTTCGTCCATCGACAGGTTCAGGCTGTCCTGGGCAGTAAGGGCCGAGAAGCACAGGAGCAGGGAAAGTTGGAATATTTTTTTCATGGAGTATTTACCTTTTTTTAATTTACTCACGATGTTAAGATTAAACCCGACTGACCTACAGGCAGGCGTCAGGCAAGTTGCTCCGGCATCTTCACCGGAAATTTTTATGTGTCATCACAGCCTTTCCTGATACCAGCCGGCGGGTCAGGCCCCGTCTTTTTTTAGCGGATGCCGGATCACCGGGGCGATGCGGGAACTTTTGCTGCGTTCCCTGACCAGTATCTCTTCCAGGGTTTCCAGCCCCTTAGGGGTGGCAATGGCCCTGACGTGGTATTCGAGAAAAATATTTACCAGGTAAGGAATGGTGTGGTCTACGGCCCAGGTGATATCCCCGCCCTTGAACGATGTCATTCCCGTATAGTATATTTTTGCAACGACCTCCAGGTCGAGCTCCGGCCGGTAATATCCTCCTTCTACTCCCCTGCGCAGGTTGTTCAGGATATAACCGTCTATAATGTCATACCGTTCCCTGCGTACGGTCTCGAAAATCTTCGGGTAGTATTTCTCCAGCTGGTAGGCGGGAGAGGCCTTCTCATTGTTTAGTCTCCGCAGGGTGATCTTCCGGGTCTCATAGAGCTCTTCGATAGGGTTGAGCTTCCACTGGTCGATCTCTTCGATATCTGATAAAATGGTGCCTACCACATAATTGCAACAATGTGTGATCAGGTCCGATTTATTCTTGAAATACTGGTAAACGGTCTTTTTGGATATTCCCATTTCGTTGGAAATGTCGTCCATGGTGATGCTCTTGAACCCCATGTTCAGGAACATTTCGGTGGCTTTTTCTATAATCTGCTCTCTCATAATCAGGGGCAAAGGTATTTAAAGAAACTTTAAAAACAAAAAAAGTTTCCATAGTTTTTTATTGTGTTTAAGACACTTTCCCATCCGGGAGAGATATATGCCCCGGCCTGTGCCCCGATCTGCTGATTTGTTTTCGGCAAAGTAAACGGGGATTGGTGACAGCCTTATGTCAGCAGGGGAAAGAAAATATGGTAAGGATGAATTTTTCATCTGTTTAAAATTTTTTGCACCGACCAAAATGTGCAAAAAATTTCTGCACATTCAGGAACCGCTGCGCGCTCACATGAAAAATTTTAATCATTTCCCTGTGTGAAATATTTGATTAAAGTTTTTCATGTTCGTTTCATTATGATATAATTTGCTTTGTACTTTGTAGGGGGTGCTGTATTTTAGCTCAAAATTTCTTTTGCATGTTGTCCATACCTGAATATCAGAATGAATTTTTGGCGTATTTGAAAACCTATCCTTTCGGGAAAGCACCGGAAGGGCTGTATGCCCCCGTATCCTATATAATGCACCTCGGGGGAAAGCGGCTCCGCCCGGTACTTACCCTGCTGGCAGCCGATTTCTTTGACGGGGATTACCGGAAGGCCATGGATGCCGCGCTGGCCGTTGAGGTCTTTCACAATTTTACCCTGGTCCACGATGATATTATGGATGGAGCCTCTGTGAGAAGGGGGCACCCTTGTGTGCATGAAAAGTGGGATGTCAATACCGGAATACTTTCGGGAGACGTCATGCTGGTCATGAGTTATAAGCTGTTTGAAGGATATGCTCCCGAATTGCAGGTGGCCCTGTTGCGGGTGTTTAACAAAATGGCTGCCGAAGTATGTGAAGGACAGCAGTACGATGTGGATTTTGAACTACGGGGAGATGTAAGCCTGGACGAATATCTCCTGATGATAACGTATAAGACTGCCGTTCTTGTAGGGACGGCCCTGGAAATGGGGGCCCTGGTGGCAGGTGCTGCTGCAGATGAGGCACGTGCCATATACGATTACGGGGTAAATCTCGGGATGGCTTTCCAGTTGCAGGACGATTACCTCGATGCTTTTGGCGATGAGGAGACCTTCGGTAAAAAAATAGGGGGAGATATTGCAGAAAACAAGAAAACCTTTCTCTATATCAAGGCCCTGGAAGGACTGGACAATGAAGATGCACAGCTTTTAAGGGATCTCTATGAACTGCACCCTGCCGATACGGAAGAGAAAATAAAGACGGTAAAAGAGCTCTTCGTGTCGAGCGGCGCTACCGGTATCATACAGGACGAGATCAGGTCTTATACACAGAAGGCCTTTGATTGTATCATACCGCTTGGGACGGAGGACAGTAAAAAGCAGTTACTGCTGGACTTTGGCAGGGACCTGATGACCCGGACGGTATGAGCTTATAGTTCGTAGTTCTTAGTTGTTAGTTCGTAGTTGTTAGTTTAGTTGCTCACCCACCCACCTAATGACCCGGTAACTCAATAACCTGAAAATCCACAGACTTCAGGCCTGCAATAATTTAGTTTAGGCTAAAAATATATTCTTGAAAATAAAAATGTATTTTTGTCTAAACGAAATTTTATGACACTATCCGAAGAAAATTACCTGAAGGCGATATATCACCTGAGCAGGGATGCGCAGGACGAGGTCTCTACCAATGCTATTGCTGAGGCTATGGAGACCAAGGCGTCTTCGGTAACCGACATGATCAAGAAGCTGTCGGAAAAAAAGCTGGTGAAATACAAACGCTATCAGGGGGCAAAACTGACTGAAGAAGGGAGGCTTTATGCCGTAAACGTGATACGTAAACACCGCCTGTGGGAGGTTTTCCTGGTAGAAAAACTGAACTTTTCCTGGGATGAGGTACACGAGGTTGCGGAACAGCTGGAGCACATAAAATCGGATAAACTGATCGAGGAGCTCGATGTTTTCCTGGACAATCCTTCTGTGGACCCTCACGGAGATCCCATTCCCGACAGGCACGGCAATATACAACCCTCTTCCAAGGTACTTCTCGCCACGCTCAGAGCGGGAGAGCAGGGAGTATGCGTAGGTGTCAGGAATTCGTCGAGGGAGTTTCTGCAGTACCTGGACAAACTCGGGATATCGCTGGGGGATGAATTGAAGGTGCTCTCCAGGGAACCTTTTGACAATTCGATGCTGATCGGTACGGGAGACAGGAAGCTCAGTGTGTCGTCGCTGACGGCAAATAATCTTTATGTGAAAAAAATATGATCTATGTTTGATAAGCTGATTGTCTTTTTTGAGTCGATAGACCCGGTTGCGGGAGCCTTGCTGGCTACGACCTTTACCTGGTTGCTCACCGCTGCCGGGGCCGCCCTGGTGTTCCTGTTTAGAGACATGAAACGCAGTGTGCTGGACGGCATGCTCGGTTTTACCGGCGGCGTTATGGTGGCAGCCAGTTTCTGGAGCCTGCTGGCCCCTGCCATAGAGATGAGTGATGGTGAGGGGTTTGTAAAGGTGATGCCTGCCTTTATCGGTTTCGGGCTGGGAGCGGCTTTCCTGTTCGGGCTCGACCGTCTGTTGCCGCATTTGCATATCAATTTCAAGGAGAGCAGGGCCGAGGGGGTACAGACCGATTGGCACCGCACTACATTGCTGGTACTGGCCATAACCCTGCACAATATTCCCGAAGGGCTTGCCGTAGGAGTACTTTTCGGAGGGGTGGCCGCAGGAATTCCCGAAGCTTCCATAGCCGGAGCGGTTATCCTGGCCCTGGGGATAGGGATACAGAATTTTCCGGAGGGAATAGCGGTGTCCATGCCCCTGAGAAGGCAGGGAATGAGCAGGAGAAAGAGTTTCTGGTACGGACAGCTGTCGGCCATTGTAGAACCTGCCGCAGGAGTATTGGGTGCCATGGCGGTGAGTTTCTTTACCCCGGTGTTGCCCTATGCCCTGGCTTTTGCAGCGGGGGCCATGATCTATGTCGTGGTGGAGGAGGTGATCCCGGAAACCCAGCAGGATAAATATACGGATATTGCAACTCTCGGATTTATCGGGGGGTTCATGGTCATGATGTCGCTGGATGTAGCGCTGGGGTAGTGCTGCCGTTAATGGCACCCGCAGTCGGGACCGCCCCCGCAGTTGCTTTTGTTTTTTCTACGGGAGGGCAGCAGGAATTTTTTGACCAGAAAACCTATGGCTGCTCCCAGGGCGATATATACTAATGTGGTCTGGATATCCGGCATTTTTGGTTATTTGAGTAATTGATATGCTATTAAGGCACTTACATAGGCGAGTGCAGTCATAAAGACCAGCTGTACCATCGGCCATTTCCACCCGTTGGTCTCCCGTTTTACGATCGCCAGGGTGCTCATGCACTGCATGGCAAAGGCATAGAACAGCAGCAGGGATACTCCCGTGGGAAAATTGAATACCTTTTCTCCTGTTACGGGATTTACTTCTGCAGCCATACGGTTCTTGATGGTATCTTCTTCTTCACTTCCCACGCTGTAAATGGTAGCCAGGGTCCCTACAAAAACTTCCCTTGCTGCAAAAGAGGTGACCAGGGCGATGCCTATTTTCCAGTCGTACCCCAGCGGGCGGATGGCAGGTTCTATCGCCTTGCCCACAATCCCGATATACGAGTTTTCCAACTGGTATGATGCGATTTCGGTTTCCAGCTCCTCTTCGCTGAGGGTGCTTCCTGCATGCCTTTCGGTGATTATCTCTTCGGCCCGGTCAAAGCGGTCTGACGGACCGTGGGAGGCCATAAACCACAGGATTATGGATATGGCGAGGATGATCTTTCCGGCGCCCCATACAAAGCTCTTGGTTTTTTCGACAACGGTGATGATTACGTTTTTAGGCAGGGGGATCTTGTAATTGGGCATTTCGACCACAAAGAAGGGTCTTATCCTTGTTTTCATGGTTTTGTGCATGACATATGCCGACAACAGGGCGGCCACAGCTCCCAGGAGATACAGGGCCATAAGCATGATGCCCTGCAGGTTAAAACCCCATACCTTTTCGTCCGGGATAACGAGGGCAATAATGATCAGGTACACGGGAAGACGTGCGGAGCAGGTCATAAACGGAGATACCAGGATAGTGATCAGCCGTTCTTTCCAGTTCTCTATATTTCTTGTCGCCATTACCGCGGGAATGGCACAGGCTGTTCCCGAGATCAGGGGGACCACGCTTTTCCCGCTCAGTCCGAAACGGCGCATGCTCTTGTCCATCAGGAATACCACCCGGCTCATATACCCCGATTCTTCCAGCAGGGCGATAAAGAGGAAGAGAAATGCGATCTGGGGGACAAAAATGACCACTCCGCCTATACCGGGAATAAGACCTTCGGCGATAAGGTCTGTAAACAGGCCGGGAGGAAGGGTGTTTTTGGCCCACTCGCTGAATGCTGCAAAAGACTCGTCTATAAAGTCCATGGGGTAAGCACTCCAGTTGAATATGGCCTGGAAGATCAGTAGGAGAATAGCGAAAAAAATGACATACCCCCCCACCCGGTGTGTGAGTGCCCGGTCCAGCGATGCCCGCAGTCCCCTGGCGGCGTTGAGGTCCGTTTTGGAAGCCTCTTTCAGGATGTCGTTGATAAACTTGTAGCGATAAATGGTTTCCTTTTGCTGTAAGCGCTTTATTTCCGAACCCGATTTGGTGTTAAAGGAGGAAGTGTCAGGAACTTCCTGCCGGTCCAGCTTTACAAAATTGGCATCCTGGGTGATCAGCAGCCAGAGTTTGTACACCTCGTGTTCGGGAAAGGCCTTCCGGAGTTTTTCAAAATACTCCGGGTCCAGGGCGGTAGTATCGGTGCAGGACGCTGAAGACAAGGTCCGATAGTCGAGAATAAGTTCCCTGATCCTGTCTATTCCCGTTCCTTTACGGGAGCTGACCAGGGCTATCCGGGTGTCCAGTTCTTTTTCGAGTTTTTCAAGGTCCAGAGAGATACCCTTGCGCTGCATGCGGTCGGCCATATTGATAACCAGTATGGCAGGTATCTGCAGGTCCTTGACCTGGGTAAACAGGAGCAGGTTTCTCTTTAGGTTCTCGACATCGGTAATCACGACGGCCACATCCGGAAAATCCTTGTCGTTCCTGTTGAGCAGGAGTTCGGTAACGATATTCTCGTCCATCGAAGAGGCGTTGAGGCTGTAGGTTCCCGGGAGGTCCAGGATATGGGCTTTTATCCCCCTGGACAACCTGCATACCCCTTCTTTCTTTTCCACCGTAATTCCGGGATAGTTGCCTACTTTCTGGTTCAGCCCTGTCAACTGGTTGAAAACAGAAGTCTTCCCGGTATTCGGGTTGCCTATAAGCGCTACCTTGATCTGCTTGCTCGCTATTGTCATAATGCCCGGTTTTCTTCCAGTTTCTCAATTTCTATAAGCAATGCGGTTTCCCGTCTTATGGACAGAAAAGACCCGTTGATGTTGAGGTATAACGGATCTTTGAAAGGAGCCAGCTGAAGCAGTTCTACCTCATTGCCGGGAAGGCACCCCATCTCAAAAAGTTTTATCGGAATCCGGTCTATGGGGATATGTGTGATCACCCCTTTCTCGCCCCGTCTCAGATGTGCTATAGTTGTCTTCAATTTTTATTTAGAATGAATTTAAGTGTTCAAAAATAGCATAAAAAGTCAGGCTGCAAAAATGAATGCGGTGCCCGGATATCAGGTGTCGTTGTTAAGGTGTTGATTATTAGTGTTTTTTGAGTGTTTGAAGGAGAGTGTGTACGGAAACTTTAACATACTTTTTGTTTGTCGGAGGGGGCAGTACTTACGGATCGGATTATCCTTCGCCCCTGAGTACCTCAATATCGTGCAACAGTTTTTCCATGTCTTCCCCGTCGGTGCCGTCGTAGAATCCGCGGATACGTTTCTTTTTGTCGACCAGGATAAAGTTTTCGGTATGGATCATGTCGTAAGGGCCGCCGTCTCCGTCGTTAAGTACGGCCAGGTACGACTTTCGCGCAAGCCGGTAGATCTGCTTTTTGTCGCCCGTAACCAGGTTCCATTTCTCGTCGTTCACTCCTTTCTCCAGGGCGTATTTTTTCAGTTGGGGTACGGAATCTATCTCCGGGGTTACCGAATGCGAAAGCAGCATCACGTCATCATAAGGGGCAACGGCTTTCTGGATGCCGGTCATGTTGTCGGTCATAATAGGGCATATGGTGGGGCAGGTAGTGAAGAAGAAATCGGCTACGTATATCTTGTTACTGTAATCGTCCTGCGTTATGGTATCCCCGTTCTGGTTTACGAGTTTGAAATCGGCAATGGTATGATATTTTTTTACGTATTGAATGGTGCTGTCTACCAGTTCCGCCCTTACCATGGAGGGCTGGTATACGGGGAGGACCTCTTTGGGTTTAAGGGCGTTGTAAAACAGGGTGATAATGATGGCGGAAAGGATAAGGAGCGTGATGGCCAGGTATTTGAACTTGCTGAAGAAACGCAACATGATACAACTGTTTTAGTTCATGCAAAGGTAATGAATTGCGCCGTCCCCCGGTTTTCGGCAAAGGGCGAAAAAACAGTTTTTAACATTACCTTGATAGTTTAGCCTATGATCATGCCTGCGAGAGTGGCGGAAATAAGTGATGCCAGTGTTCCGCCCAATACTGCTTTCATGCCCAGCTCGGAAAGGTTTTTACGCTGACCGGGGGCCAGGGAACCTATTCCTCCTATCTGGATGCCGATAGAGGCAAAATTGGCAAATCCGCAAAGCATATAGGTAGCCATGATAACCGATTTGTTGTAGGTGAAGTGCAGGGATTGTGCGGCATCCTTGAGCTGGGCCAGCTGAATATACCCTACAAACTCACTGGCGGCCAGTTTCACCCCGAGAAGCTGCCCCATAAGCGCCATATCTTCAGGAGCTACCCCTATAACCCACATCAGGGGGGCGAAGATATAGCCCAGTACCAGTTCCAGGGATAATTCGCTGTATGGCGTATGGGCTGCCACCCATTCGTTAATGTGCCCTATCTCGCCGATTTTCAGCAAACCGTAATTGATCATGGCGATAAAGGCCACAAATACCAGGAGCATGGCGGCTACATTGGCAGCCAGTTTAAGTCCCTCGGTGGTCCCGACGGCCATGGCATCGAGCAGGTTGGAGCCTATATTCTGTTCGGAAACCTCTACCGTGGTATTCACCTCCCCGGTCTGGGGGAGAAGTATTTTGGAAATGACAATAGCTCCGGGTGCGGCCATAACGGATGCTGCCAGAAGGTGGCGGGCAAATTCCAGCCGTAGTGTTTCGTCGCCCCCCCCGAGAAATCCTATATATGCGGCCAGGACCCCTCCTGCTACCGTAGCCATACCGCCTACCATGACCAGCAGGATCTCGGAACGGTTCATCTTGCCGAGATAGGCCTTGATCATCAGCGGGGATTCGGTTTGCCCGAGGAATATATTGCCGGCTACCGAAAGGCTTTCGGCACCGGATATCCTGAGCAGCCTGGAAAGCAGCCATGCCAGCCCCCTGACGACTTTCTGGATAATACCGAGGTAAAACAGTACGGAGGTCAGTGCAGAGAAAAAGATAATGGTAGGGAGTATGGTAATGGCGAAATTCATCAGCGGGCTCTCTATCTCGTTGGTGCTGAAGGAGCTGAAAAGGAACCTGGTGCCTGCTTCGGTGAAGTTCAGGATCTTGTTGAACCCCTTGCCCAGCAGGGTGAAAATTTCCCGGATGAGCGGGATCTTTAATATCCCGATAGCCAGAAGCAGCTGTGCGAGCAGTCCCAGCCCTACGGTCCGCCAGTTTATAGCCCTCTTGTTGCTGCTGAAGAGGTAGGCGATACCGATCAGGACCAGCAGTCCGAGCACTCCTCTTCCCAGACCGTTCAAGGTAAACCCGGCACTGGGCTGGATAGCGGTCTGGAAAGCAATGAAAGCGTTGTGCATATGTAATGTGATTATTTTTTCTCCCTCTTGGAGATCTCGTCCCGGAGTTTTACGGCTTTTTCATACTCTTCGTTAGTCACGGCATTTTCCAGCATTTTATGTAGTTCTTCCAGAGTCAGCGCACTGTAGTTCTCTGAAGTGGGAGGGGTATTTTCGGGGTCTTTTACGATCTCTTCCGAAAGGACCTCCTCTCCGGCCTGTTCCTTGTCTTTCTGGGAAAAATTAAGATATATGCCGGCCTTGTCAAGAATATTCTTATAGGTGAAGATCGGGGCGCTGAACCGGAGCGCCAGGGCAATGGCGTCGCTGGTACGGGCATCGATGATCTCTTCTATCTTGTCGCGCTCGCAGATAATACTCGAATAGAAGACCCCGTCCACGAGTTTGTGGATAATGACCTGCTTGACCACAATGTCGAAGCGGTCTGCAAAATTCTTGAAGAGGTCATGTGTCAGTGGCCGCGGGGGCTTTATTTCTTTTTCCAGGGCAATGGCGATGGATTGTGCCTCAAATGCCCCGATGACTATGGGGAGTTTTCGGTCGCCTTCTACCTCGTTGAGTATAAGGGCATAAGCGCCGTTCTGGGTTTGGCTATACGAAATTCCTTTTATGTTTAATCTGACTAAACTCATAGTTCTACACAACCGGGTATAAACCTGTTCATCACAATTTTAGGCAAAGATGAAAAAATTTCGTGCGAATTCCTCGTTGCAGGCCCGCGAATTTACGTTTTTAAATGCAATATACTGATATCCGGTATATTTGGTGTTGCCCTGTCACGGAAGTTCCACGTAAAAAGAACTGCCCGGCCGGAACATACTCCCCGGCCGGGCTGCCCTTCAGGAAACAATGTACTAAAAAATTATGAGATCTTTATGCGGGCGGAAATTGATTTTGGAAGAATCCGACACAAAAAAGAGGAATATACCCGGTTTCGTATCAAGTGGTTACTAAGTTATTGAGTTACTAAGTTATTGAGTGTTGACTAAATAACTTAGTAACTCAATAACCTAATAACCAATAACCATGGCAATGCCATTGCCTTTCAATGGCGTGGATATCCCTGAGTCCTATGAGTTTTGCGACTTGAATTCCTTTAATTTTTCAGTCAGGGCGGGGACGACCTCGAAGGCATCACCTACCACCCCGTAGTCGGCAGCCTTGAAGAAGGGGGCTTCCGGGTCGTTGTTGATCACTACCTTGACCTTGGAGGCATTGATCCCGGCGAGGTGCTGTATGGCCCCTGATATCCCGACGGCGACGTACAGGTTGGCAGCAACGGGTTTCCCGGTTTGCCCGACGTGTTCGCCATGTGGGCGCCATCCCATGTCTGATACGGGTTTGGAGCACGCGGTAGCTGCTCCCAGTACGCCGGCCAGGTCTTCTATCATTCCCCAGTTTTCCGGGCCTTTAAGCCCCCGGCCTCCGGATACTACGATCTCGGCGTCCGCAATGGTTACTTTTCCGGCCGTTTTGTCGACGGACTCCGTCGTAATGGAAAAATCGGCATCGTTAAGGGAAGGAGAGAAATCTTCTTCCGCAGCATTTCCCTGTTGTTCCTTCAATCCGAAAGAATTTTTGGCCAGCCCTACCAGCTTGATATCCGTACTGATCTCCGTAATATTGAATGCCTTGTTGGAAAAGGCAGTCCTTTTTACGCGAAAAGGATCGGTGCTTTCCGGAAGTGCCACCACATTCGGGGCATAGCCGGCTTCGAGCTGAGCGGCCAGCAGGGGAGCCAGGTACTTGTCGTTGGCCGTGGAACCTATGATCACAATTTTAGCCGCTTCCTGCCTGGCGGCCTGCTGTATGATGTCGGCATAGGCGCGGGCATTGAAGGCGGCAAGCCTGTCGTCGTTTACCCTGAGTACTTTGTCGACCCCGTAATTCCCCAGCGGCGCGGTATCCCCGGCATTGATGGATACGGCGGTAACGGTGCTGCCCGTCTGCCGGGCCAGGTCTTTGGCGTAAGAGGCGACCTCAAAGGCTGTTTTCTTTAATTTTCCTTCTTCTGATTCGGTATATATTAAGATGGACATGTCTTTACGGTATTAAGTGTTTTTTGCTGTATTGGAATGAAAAACGGGTTATATGACCTTGGCTTCGTTGTGCAACAGGTCGATCAGTTCGTCGAGCTTGTCCGGGGAAACCAGCTTGACCTCTCCCTTGGGTGCCGGCTTTTCAAATTTTACGACCGATGTCCGGCCGGGGGCCTCCGCAGCTTCCGTTACGGTGAGCTTTTTCTGCCTGGCCATCATGATGCCCCTCATATTGGGGATGCGCAGGTCACTTTCTTCTACCAGGCCTTTTTGCCCGCCTATAATAAGCGGAAGTGCACATTTTACGGTCTCCTTACCGCCGTCTATCTCCCGGGTTGCCGTAGCTTCGCTGCCCTCGATTTCCAGGCCTATACAGGTATTTATAAAATTAGCCCCTGTAAGGGAGGCCAGCATACCGGGTACCATACCGCCGTTGTAATCTATGGATTCCCTCCCGGCTATAACGAGATCGTAACCGCCGTCTTCAACCACTTTGGCCAGCTGGGAGGCAACAAAAAAGCCGTCTTCGGGCTGTGCGTTTACCCTGATGGCCTCATCCGCACCTATGGCCAGGGCCTTTCGAAGGGTAGGCTCCGTTTCCGGTCCGCCGACATTGACCACGGTCACCGAAGCGCCCTGTTTTTCCTTAAACCACATGGCCCTGGTAAGGCCGAATTCGTCGTTGGGGTTGATGACAAACTGCACGCCATTGGTGTCGAACCTGGTATCGCTGTCTGCAAAGTTGATCTTGGAGGTGGTATCCGGAACGTGACTGATACATACTAATATCTTCATGTTTCTGTTTTTTGGGATTTGACCGAAAACAAAGGCCAGGATTTAGACAGTTACTGTGATATCGGACCCGGACCTTCGGACTTCTGTCTGTTTTGATTTATATACGGTTACGAAGATAGAGATTATTTCCGTAATATACTATGCGCGCATAGCAATTTTTTTTAAAGGAAACAGTATCTTTTTACAGGGTTTTTACTGCAAAGAAATCCTGTGCCTCCTACTGTGCCGGCAGGAATGTTATATCAGACTGGCGTTATTCTGCCGGAATATGCGAAGGATGTGCCGGACTTGTAAAATTTATGGATTTGCAGGGGATTAAAAATTTAATTATTACTATTTTTGCTTCGCTTATACAGAAGATACTGTTTTATCAATATTTATAGTACATGAGAACAATACAATTTAGAGAGGCGATAGCCGAGGCCATGAGCGAGGAGATGCGCAGGGACGAAACGATCTACCTCATGGGGGAGGAAGTGGCCGAATACAACGGAGCATACAAGGCTTCCAAGGGAATGCTTGACGAATTCGGTCCTGAGAGGGTACTGGATACGCCTATTTCCGAGCTCGGTTTTGCCGGTGTTGGGGTAGGGTCTGCCATGAACGGGAACAGGCCTATCATAGAATTCATGACTTTTAACTTCTCATTGGTAGGTATTGACCAGATCATTAATAACGCTGCCAAGATGCGCCAGATGAGCGGGGGACAGTTTGATATCCCGATCGTTTTTCGCGGTCCTACAGCTTCGGCCGGACAGCTGGCGGCGACGCATTCCCAGGCTTTTGAAAGCTGGTATGCCAACTGCCCCGGACTTAAGGTCGTGGTGCCTTCCAATCCTCATGATGCAAAAGGCCTGCTGAAATCGGCCATTCGCGATAATGACCCCGTGATCTTTATGGAGTCTGAGCAGATGTACGGAGACAAGGGAGAGGTGCCGGAAGGTGAATACACCCTGCCTATCGGAGTTGCCGATATAAAGCGGGAAGGGACGGATGTCACCATTGTGTCGTTCGGGAAAATCATAAAAGAGGCCTTTAAGGCGGCCGATACCCTGGAAAAGGAAGGGATTAGCTGTGAGGTTATAGACCTGAGAACAGTCCGGCCGCTGGACCACGATACCATTCTGAAGTCGGTCCGGAAAACGAACCGTCTTGTGATCCTCGAAGAAGCCTGGCCTTTCGGAAATGTGTCTACGGAAATAACCTACCAGGTACAGTCACAGGCATTCGATTACCTGGATGCCCCTGTAGAAAAAATCAATACGGCGGATACTCCCGCTCCGTATTCCCCTGCATTGCTGGCCGAATGGCTGCCTAACCAGGAAGATGTTGTCAAGGCGGTAAAAAAGGTTTTGTACAAATAAAACGGTCCGTTTTACGTTATACAGACTTCACCGGCATTTTGTTGGTGAAGTTTTTTTATTTTTGGGGAGTCATTCGTTACCCTGTGTCAGATCCGGAATAAAGTTGTAGGTTTACATGGTGATAAACCTGTTTTTTGTGTGTTTTAGGATTTAATTTTTTTTATGAGAATACTTATAACTGCAATACTGGTACTCTTATCGGCAGGATTGAGGGCTCAGACGAAGGTAGGGGGTATTGTCGTGGATGAATCGGGAGCCCCGGTTTCCTTCGCCAATGTGTTTTTTAAAGATTCTTCGGAAGGGACCATAACCAATGATGACGGAAGGTTCTACCTGGAATCTCCGAACACTCATGCTACGCTTGTGGTGTCTTTTGTGGGGTTTACCACCCGTGAGATTGCCCTGGATAAAAAAGTGACATACGACCTGAAAGTGGAGCTGAGTGAAGGTGAACAGCTGAAGGAGGTGGTGGTCTTTGTGGGTAAACAGTCGAAGAAGAACAACCCCGCCGTGGATCTCCTGAGAAAGGTACTGGAGCGAAAACGGAAGAACGGGGTAAAGGGCTTTGATCAGTATCGCTATGACAAGTATGAAAAGGTGGAGTTTGACCTTAATACCATAGACAGCAGCCTTATGGAAAGCAAACTCTTCAAGGGGATGGAGTTTATTTTCGAACAGATGGACACCTCCCGGATCACGGGTAAGACCTATCTCCCCATCTTTATCAACGAGTCGTTCTACAAAGTGCATGGCGACAATAAAATGGGAAAGGAAAAACAGAAGCTTGTGGGGAACAAGAATTCGGGCTTCAGTACCAACCAGAACCTGATCTCGTTTGTACAGGATCTCTATTCCGATTACGATATCTACAAGAGCTATATCAAGTTTTTCGACAAGAGCTTCGTGAGCCCCATCTCCAGGGTGGGTATCGATACCTATAATTACGCCCTGGCCGATAGTGCTTATGTCGATGACAAATGGTGCTATAACATCATTTATTATCCGAGACGGAAGAACGAACTCACCTTTAAGGGTGATTTCTGGGTAAGTGACACCACCTATGCCATTAAGAAAATCAACCTGCAGCTCACCAAGAGTGCCAATATCAACTGGGTGAAGGAGGTTTATATAGAACAGGAGTTCGATGTGCTTAACGACTCGGTCTTCCTGCTTACCAGGGATTATATGATGAGTGATTTCAGCCTGAGGAAAAAAGAGGAGTCGCGGGGGATATACGGCAAGCGTACCACGGTGTATGACAATTACGTTTTTGACGAGGAGCAACCGAGATCGTTCTACAACGAGGAGGTAGACCGTTTTGACGAACAGGTTTACGAACGGGATGACGCGTTCTGGAAAGAAAACCGGCTCGAGGCATTGAATAAAAATGAATCGGGCATATACCGCATGCTGGATACCCTGAAAACGGTGCCCAAGTTCAAGCGGCTCTACAGTTTGGGGGAGATACTGGCTTCCGGTTATGTCGAGATCGATAAATGGGATCTGGACTACGGCCCCATTTTTTCCACATTCGGATATAACGATGCCGAAGGTGTACGGATAAGGGGAGGGGGGCGAACCTATTTTGGTCCCAATGACATGTGGCGCCTGGAGGGGTTCGGGGCCTATGGTTTCAAGGATAAGAAATTCAAGTACGGGATTTCGGCCAAATGGCTGCTCAACAGGGAGCATCGCCTGATCGTATCTGCCGGAAACCGCAGGGATGTGGAGCAGATAGGGGTGAGCCTCACTCCCAGTAATGATGTATTGGGCAGGAGCTATGCGTCGTCCTCGGTATTTACGGTGGGGTCTAATGACAAGCTTACGGATATCAACCTGACCACGGCCGATGTGGAAATGGAACCTGCAAAAAACTTCCGGTTTAAGGTGGGTGCGTCTTTCAGGACGCTCAAATCTGCATTGCCGGAAGCCTTTAGTCTGGATTATGTGGATCCCGATGCGGCTTCCGGGGTGTCGTCTCAGGTAAAACAGATGGAAATCAACACTTCCCTGGAATATACACCGGGCAGGAAAACCACGGGTTACGGGGTGGAAAGACGGGATGTGAATGATGAATACGCACGACTCTTTATTAATTACGGCAAAGGGGTCAGCGGTTTTCTGGAGAGCGATTTCGACTATGAGAAAATACAGTTCTATTTCAGGAAACCCTGGAGTGTGGGAGGGTTCGGCCGGCTTTACACTACTGTGGAAGCGGGGAAGACTTTCGGGGAAGTACCCCTGGGGCTGCTGAGCGTGGTGCCCGGAAACCAGACCTATTTTTCCATTTTCAACACCTTTCCCAACCTCGATTTCTACGAGTTTGTTACCGATACTTATGTCTCCATGCACCTGGAACACAATTTTAACGGACGTATCTTTGCCCGTATCCCGCTGATCCGGAAACTGAACCTCAGGGAGATCGTCGGGGTCCGCGGGGTATGGGGGGAACTGTCGGATGAAAATATCGCACTGAGCCAGCCCTCGAATATGGTGCTGAAAGCCCCTTCTGAAAAAGTGTACTGGGAGTATTCTTTCGGAATAGGGAATATCTTTAAGGTGTTCCGTATCGATTTTAATTTCAGGGGTAATTATCTCAACGAGCCGGATGCGCGCAGATTTGCGGTAACAGGTACTTTCGGGTTCTATTTTTAGGATGGTACTACTCCCGTCCGTTAAAAACAGATTTATATTGTGTTTTACGTTCATGTTGCGTATTTTTGCGCCCTCTTAACACATTTTATAAGCTATGAGCGCAGCCAAATTAAAGTCTTTCGACGTTTTGATAGAAATCCCGAAGGGGAGCAGAAACAAATATGAATACGATTTTAAACTGAAAAAGGTCCGTTATGACAGGATGATATTTTCATCCATGCATTACCCGGCAGATTACGGGTTTATTCCCGAAACCCTGGCACTGGACAAGGACCCGCTGGATGTGCTGGTGCTGGTTACCGAACCTACCTTTCCCGGATGTGTTATGGAAGTCAAACCGATAGGCGTTTTTCACATGGCAGACGAGAAAGGACCGGATGAGAAGATCATATGTGTACCGGTATCCGATCCTATATGGAACAAGCTTACCGATCTTAAGGACATGAACCCCCACCAGATCAAGGAAATCGAACATTTCTTCCAGGTGTATAAGGATCTGGAAGAAAAGAAAGTAGATGTAGGCGGCTGGGGAGATGTACACGAAGCATACGATATTATAGATGCCTGCCTGGACCGTTTCGAGGCGCTTCAGAACAAGGAGGAAGGGCTGTATAGTATTGGGTAAACAGAATAATATTTAAAACAAAAAGCAGCGAGAGTGTGATGTCAGCATTTTCGCTGCTTTTTGTTTTTATACCTGCTGTTTTTGAAGCAGGGGCCCGTGTTTTGTTTTTCTCCTTTTGGAGTGTGCCCGGTACCGGTTGTTTTTTGCCTTTTTCTTTCTGCCTTTCCAGATAAGAAAACCGGTTACCGGTGAAGAGGCTGCGACAAGGCATATGAGAAAGGCCAGTATTTTGGTCGGATAACCGTAGATACTGCCTATGTGAACCGGGTAAACAAGACGTCTGATCTTATCTCCGGTCGAGAGTTCCCGGTACAACGTTGTCTTCAGTCGTTGTCCCGAATGCATGTCAAAGTATGCCATGTCCCGGACATTGGGTATCCCGGCCTCGAGGCTTTCTTTCAGGACGAGGATGCTCCGGTCTCCCCCGGGAACAATGAGACGGATATCACCTTTATAGCTGAAAAGGCTATCTGTTTCCTTTAACATGGATTCGTAGAAGAACTCCTTTTTACTTTCGGTACTTTTTGTCGCCCTGTTCTTTACGAGATGCACGGGCTTGGAGGCTCCGTCTGCAAGATAATACATCAGGTTTTCGTACCAGTCATAAGACCATATGAGCCCGGTTAAAGCGGTGATGAGCAGGAATAAAGCACTGTAAAACCCGAACACCGAATGAAGGTCCCAGTTTAGTCTTTTAAAAGAGGCATTCCATTTAATGGTCAGTCTTTGTTTCAGGTTTTTAAGCCTTAACGGCCACCACAATATGATACCGCTGATGAGTAGCACGACAAAGACCAGGCACGAAATACCGGTTATGGCCTTGCCCGTATCGCCCATTAGCAGGTACCGGTGCAGTTCGGTGACGATAGTGAAAAAACGTTTCTTGTAAAAAGTATCTTTCAGGATGGCCCCGGAATAGGGGTCGGCCGAGATCACAAGACGCTGCCCGTCTTTATCTGTCAGGTGTATCAGGATGCTCCTTCCGGGATCGTCGAATATGTAAAGGTTTGTAAGTACGGATCCGGGATGTCTGCTCCGGGCTTCTTCTGTCAGGATATCTGCCGGTAACTTTCGGGAAGCGATCTGCGGAACCTTATAGTAAGGTGGGTCGAAAAAGGGACCCAGTTCCTTTTCGAAAACAAGTATGCTTCCGCTGAGTGCCATTATAAAAACCACCAGGCCGGAGGCTAACCCCAGCCATAAGTGGATGGTTTTTATATAAGGTTTCAGCCATTTCATTCAGAACGAGTATCCTACGGTTAAAAGCCAGTTCCTGGGGGTTCCGGGGAATAGACGGATGTAGTCATATCCTCCGACCCAGTGGGTTTTGTCGGTAAGGTTGTTCAGGTTGAGCTGTAAGGTGAATTTGTTTACGGTATAGTAAAGGGCCGCATTGAGCAGGGTGTATCCCGGAATAGTCTGTGCACTGTTTTGCTGAAGTACTCTTTCGGTGACAAAGTTGGTGCCGAAACCTGCACCCAGCCCGTTGAACCGGCCGTGATCGATATTGTACCTGGTCCACAGGTTTCCCTGGTGTTTCGGGGTGTTCGGCTTTTGAATACCGCTGTGGTTACCCTCGGCATCCTTTACGATCTCAGCCTCGATAAAAGAATAGGAAGCGCTAAGACTCCAGTGGGGGAGTATACGGCCGTTGAGGTCGATCTCCACTCCTCGTGAACGGTCTTTTCCGATTTGCTGTAACACATCGGTGCCGGGCTGTGCATATAGTGTATTCTTCTGTTCTATCTGGTATAAGGCCAGTGTGGCGTCGAGTTTGCCGTTGAACCAGGACGACTTTCCGCCGAACTCGATCATATTGCTTTCCAGCGGATCAAAGGGCCCTCCCAGGTTGGGGTCCATGTTGGAGGCTGTCTGGGGTTCAAATCCCTGGACATAGGTGCCGTAGAGATTAATATTGTCCGTCACTGAATAAGTAACCCCAATCCTCGGCAGAAATGCTTCCTGGTGTATGCTGTTCTCATCCGGAGTATCGTAACTTAGTTTATCCGTGTAGTAATCGTAGCGAAGGCCCACCAGTATTTTCAACTTTTCCCAGCTGATCTGGTCCTGCAGGTAAACGCCATGAGAGTTGTACAGTTCCGGGCCGTATGACCGCACTGTATAGACATAATTGTTCATGTCTTTTAACTGTTGGGATGCCACGGGATCGGTGAGATCAAAATGTGCGACATTGGGTATGGGGTTGCCGTCGGGGCCAAAACGAAAATCCTGGGGGTTGTCTTTGTCATAGGCCCTGGTCCCTCCGTCTGTAGTGAGGTAGCCATTCGCCTGTAACTGCGATCCGCCACGGGGTATTTCCTGTTGGGCGTAATCGTATCCTGCAATAAGATTGTGGTCCAGGACTCCTGTTTGTGCCTTGTAGTTGAAGAAAGCGGAGAGATTGTCTATAAACCTCTTGCGTTTGCGCTGGAATACCTGCATGGCTATCTGGTCGGGTATCTCCCGGCCCAGGCTGTCTACGGCATACTGATTGGCTCCCCGGTGTTCCAGAAGGTCTTCATTGTACCCGGTGCGTATATAGGATGCGGAGAAAGACAGCTGGTCTGTAAACCGGTGGTTCAGCGCTATGGTAACGATATAAGTCTCTTCGTTAAGGTAGTCGTTGGTAGCGCTTAATGACCGCGATATGGAAGTGGAGTAGAGGTCGTCCTTGAAAGTGGACTGCCCGCGGTCTAAGCGGCTTTTCGAACTGTTGTAGATAAGGTCGAAGTTCACCCTGGTCCTGTCTGTGGGCAGGAAAGATATTGAAGGTGCTATGACCAGGTTTTTATCAAATTGCAGGTCCCGGAAGCTGTTGGCGTCTTCATATCCTATATTGAGACGGTACAGCAATGACTTGTCTTTGGTCAAAGGTCCCGTAAAATCTCCCAGGGCCCGGAGCGTATTAAAGCTTCCGGTGGAAAAACTTACGGAATTGCGTACCTCGTCCAGGGGCTTTTTGGTGACCCGGTTAATAACACCGCCAGGCGAGGCGTTTCCGAAGAGGGCGGAGGAGGGCCCTTTTAATACTTCCACACGTTCGAGATAATTGGCCAGGGGCTGTTTCCAGAAACCGGTGGAGGTCCGCATACCGTTGAGCAGTTGTGTGTTACTGCCCCCATTGATACGGTATCCTCTTATGATGAGGTCGTCGTAGAATGTGTTCTGGTTAACGCCGCTGAAGTTTTTTACAATATCACCGACCCGCATCACACCCTGGTCGGCAATGAGTTCCTTGGTGGCATAGGAAACGGCCTGGGGAAGGTCTTTCAGGGCGATCTCTGTTTTGGCCCCGATAAAGGAGGTGGTGTTTTTATAGCTTTTTTCTTTTCGCCCTATTACTTCAACGGTTTGCAGGGCAGTGACGTTTTCTGTCATCTGGACATCGAGCTCCAATAATTCTCCCGGATTGATCCGGAGCTGTCTTTTTTCGGTATTATACCCCACTTGGGAGATCACTACCGTGTAATTGCCGGGAGGAATTCCGGATAATGTGAAGCTGCCGTTTTCATTGGCCGGGGTACCGCGTTTCAGTTCTTTGATATACACATTGGCAAATGCGGCTGCTTCACCGGGAGTATTAGTGATCTTTCCGCTTAGGGTAGCGGTCTGCTGTGCGTGAACAAGACTGTATGAGAACAGTATGATCATGCAGGTAATACCATATTTCATCGTTAGGAGGTCTTTTAGTTATAGCTGCGAATTTATAGTATTATTTTTATTTAGAATAAATAAATTTATATGTTTTTTAAAAGGATTGTCAACCGTGGACAGGCGATAAGAAGCAGTCGGAAAGAGGGTGTTTGAAAAAGTATATTGTACGGGAATTTAAGGTGAGGTTATTTTATATTTTGTACCTGCATTTTATTAATTATTTAAAAAGTGCCGGAATAGTGATTTTTCTTTTATTAAATTTATGATCGTAATATTTATAAAAACCAACAGTATATTATGGAAACAAATATGATTTTCTTACCGGTAATTATGGCTTTTATCGGTCTTGTCTTCATGATCAGCAAGGCGATGTGGGTGAAAAAGCAGGATGCTGGTGATGAAAAAATGCAGTCTATTTCAGGAAGTATCAAGGATGGTGCCCTGGCTTTTTTAAACGCCGAGTACCGGCTTCTGATGGTATTTGTCATTCTGGCGGCTATAGCTTTGGGAGTTATAGCCTTTTTTGTGCCGACTACCCACTGGGTGATTATCGTCGCCTTTGTGTTCGGAGCCTTTTTTTCCGCCCTTGCGGGCAATATAGGGATGCGTATTGCTACGGAGAGCAATGTGCGTACCACCCAAGCTGCCCGAAACAGCCTGCCGAAAGCACTTAAGGTGTCGTTTTCCGGGGGTACCGTTATGGGATTGGGGGTTGCCGGACTGGCTGTTCTCGGGCTCTCCCTTTTCTTTTTTGTGTTTACGAAAATGTTCCTGGTCGGGGTACAGGATTTTTATACGGAGATGACCATTGTCCTGGAAGCGCTTGCAGGGTTTTCCCTGGGAGCGGAATCCATTGCTCTTTTTGCCCGGGTAGGCGGTGGGATCTACACCAAGGCAGCCGATGTGGGAGCCGACCTGGTGGGAAAGGTGGAAGCGGGAATCCCGGAAGACGATCCGCGGAACCCGGCAACCATAGCCGATAATGTAGGCGACAATGTAGGTGATGTTGCCGGAATGGGGGCCGACCTGTTCGGGTCGTATGTGGCCACGGTACTGGCATCCATGGTACTGGGGAATTACGTGATTCGCGAAATGACGGAAGTGAACGGCAGTTTTACCGATGCTTTCGGAGGCATGGGCCCCATACTGTTGCCGATAATGATCGCAGGGGTAGGCATTATCGCTTCCATCATAGGGACGTTCTTTGTGAGGATAAGCAGTAATGAAGCCCGTGAACCACAGGTGCAGAGGGCCCTGAATACGGGAAACTGGCTGGCCATTCTGCTAACCGTAGTGGCCTGTTATTTTCTTATTGGCTGGATGCTGCCCGACACACTGCATATGAAATTTTTCGGGGAAGGGTTTAAGGAAGTATCGGCAAACCGCGTATTCTTTGCTACCCTGATAGGGCTTGCGGTAGGAGGGCTGATCTCCTATTTTACGGAGTATTATACCGGCCTGGGGAAAAAGCCGGTGCTCCATATCGTGCACAATTCCTCTACAGGAGCCGCTACCAATATTATCGCAGGGCTTGCTACGGGGATGAAATCTACCTTTTCGTCGGTTTTGCTTTTTGCCCTTGCTATCTGGGGTTCCTATACCCTGGCCGGGTTTTACGGGGTAGCTATAGCAGCCTCGGCCATGATGGCCACGACCGCCATGCAGCTGGCCATAGATGCTTTCGGCCCTATTGCGGACAATGCCGGCGGGGTTGCCGAGATGAGCGAGCTTCCGGAGGATGTTCGCGGACGTACGGACATTCTCGATTCGGTGGGCAATACTACTGCGGCCGTGGGTAAGGGGTTTGCCATAGCCTCTGCCGCCCTGACCGCCCTGGCGCTGTTTGCGGCTTATGTGACCTTTACGGGAATAGACGGGATCAATATTTTTAAGGCCGATGTACTGGCCGCCCTTTTTATAGGAGGCATGGTTCCTGTTATTTTTTCGGCCCTGGCCATGCAGAGTGTGGGTAAGGCCGCCATGGAAATGGTCAGGGAGGTCCGAAGGCAGTTCAGGGAGATCCCGGGAATTATGGAAGGTACGGGAAAACCCGATTACGGGCGTTGTGTGGATATATCCACCAGGGCAGCACTCCGGGAAATGATATTGCCGGGAGCGATCGCCATTCTGTCTCCCGTAGCCATCGGTTTTGTCATGGGTGCGGAGGCCCTGGGCAGCTATATGGCCGGCGTAGCCGTTTCGGGAGTGGTATGGGCCATCTTTCAGAATAATGCAGGCGGGGCCTGGGACAATGCGAAAAAGTCTTTCGAAGCGGGGGTAGAGATAGAAGGAACCATGACCTATAAGGGATCGGATGCCCATAAGGCAGCGGTTACCGGGGATACCGTGGGTGATCCTTTTAAGGACACTTCAGGTCCCTCCATGAACATCCTTATAAAACTTACCTGCCTGGTGGGGCTGGTCATAGCGCCGATACTTGGGGGGCATACGGCTTCCGGCGGACTTTCTTCCGCAGCAGACCGGGATGACCGTACACCCGGGACAGAAAAAATAGTGGTCTCAGAAGTACAGGAAACCGAAAAGGAAGGGAAGGACGCGGTCTATATGGCAGAGTACGGAAAATGTAAGAAAGAGAAAGATAAAGGAGGGTATTAAAAAAGATATCCCTGATATAAAACTGCCACCCCTTACTGAAAGAGGTGGCAGTTTTTTTGTTTTATCTGTCCTGCAGGTTGAGGGCTATAACTGGTTAACCTCCGGGTTTTTTCCGGGTTTTCTTGGCATGGTCCTGAAAATATGGTCCCATAACGGGGAGGATACCCCGAAGGCCCGGTCCGGTTCCCTGTAATGATGAATGGAGTGGTGGTACCACAGTACTTTCAGGAAATTATTGGGGACCTTAAAGGCGTGAACCGAATAATGTACGCCGAGGTAAGCCGTATACCCCATAAGGAACCCGGCCAGAAAACCGAAGACATAATCTCCCATAACAGCCCGGTATATGACAAAAAATACCGTGGCGATGATCAAACTGAGCAGGGGGGGCATGGCCAGACGGGATTTGTCCTTCGGATAGTCGTGGTGCACACCGTGCATGGTATACGCTACCTTTTTCCGCTTTTCCGAAGTGGCCGGCATATGGTACAGGTAGCGGTGCATCAGGTATTCTACAAAGGTAAAGAAAATGAGCCCTGCCAGGAAGAGCAGGATCATTTCCGGAACATGAAATCCCTTCTCCACAATACCGTAATAGATCAGTACCGCTGCAATTACCGTAAATATGATCAGGGGCAGGGATATATGGGTATGTGTCAGTTTTTCCAGAAAGGGATTGTCAAACAGCTTTGGTGACCCCTTGTGCTTTGGTCGTTTGTGTTTTGTTGCTTCCATAGACATAAGTATTAGAGTGTAAGGGGGCATACATACCGGTCTGCTGCCGGGGCCTCATGAGAAACAAGCGTTTTTTTCCCGGGCCTGCGATCAGAACAATCCGTTCAGCTCCCCGTCTATTTTTTCAATAACATGCCCCAGATCTTCGGGCTTATCTACAAAATTAAGCTTATCTACGTCAATAATCAAAAATTTTCCCTTTGAGTATTGATGGGCCCATGCTTCGTACCGTTCGTTCAGCCTGCTGAGGTAGTCGATAGAGATGGAATTTTCGTATTCCCTTCCCCTTTTGTGTATCTGGTTTACAAGGTTCGGGATCGAACTCCTCAGGTAAATAAGCAGGTCGGGAGCCTGTACGAGGTTTTCCATGAGTTCGAACAGGGCGAGGTAATTTTCAAAATCCCGGTTTGTCATGAGCCCCATGGCGTGCAGGTTGGGGGCGAAAATATAGGCATCTTCGTAGATGGTCCTGTCCTGTATGATGGTCTTGCCGCTTTCCCTGATCTGTAATATCTGGCTGAACCTGCTGTTGAGAAAGTAGATCTGAAGATTGAAACTCCAGCGCTCCATCTGGTTGTAAAAATCATCCAGGTACGGATTGTCTACAACATCCTCGAACTGGGGTTCCCACCTGAAATGCCTGGCGAGCAGCCTGGTCAATGTTGTTTTTCCGGCACCAATGTTCCCGGCTATGGCGATATGCATAATTAAACGGATTGAGTAATGAATATTTTTCAAAGGTAAAGATACAGGTTATAGAGGTTCGGATAAAATATTTTTTAAGGGGATTCGTTCAGGTCAGGATTCCCCGGGAATCAGGGGCCGTTTTGTGACCTCCTGCCGCGGGGTGGAGCAGGTCTTTCTCCGGCCGGTAAAAAAACAGGCCATGCTATTGTAAAATTGTTAACTTTGATAATCAACCAATTAAAACAGAAATTATGAAGATATTAAAAGCGATACTGATCGTGCTGGTCGTACTGATAGCCCTGCCGCTTATTGCTGCGGTGTTTGTAAAAAAGGATTATGCCGTGGAGCGGGAGGTTACCGTTGATAAACCCGTGAAGGAAGTCTTTGAGTATGTAAAATACCTTAAGAACCAGGATGATTACAGCAAATGGGCGTCGATGGACCCCGATATGGAAACGAGCTATAGCGGAACGGATGGCACGGAAGGGTTTGTATCTGCATGGAGCAGTACCAGGGATGATGTGGGGTCCGGCGAACAGGAGATTGTGAAGATCACGGAAGGGGAGCGAATAGATTACGAACTCCGTTTTTTTGAACCATTTGAATCTGTTTCACCTGCTTATATGACCACAGGGGCTGTTTCCGACGGGCAGACCAGGGTGGCGTGGGGGATTGAAGGACATATGAATTACCCGATGAACCTGATGTTGCTGTTTATGGATTTTGACAGTATTATGGGGGCCGATCTGCAAACCGGGCTGGACCGCCTGGAAGAAATTCTGGAGTCGCGGAAATCTGTAGCCCCGGGGAGTAAGGAGTATTTGCTGGGCTATTTACAACAAACCGTCGATACCCTGAAAGGAAGTGTGTCTGCTCTGAGCGAAACCCAGTTGCAGTTCAGCCCGGCGAAAGACAGATGGTCTGTAAGCCAGTGCCTGGAACATATTGTGATCACGGAGAACATGCTTTTCGGAATGGTCCTGGAGCAATTGAAAAAACCTGTCGTATCCGGTGAGGAGGAGAAGGATGAAACGATGAAATTAAGCGATGAGGAACTCATCGCGGCCATAAAGGACCGCAGCCAAAAGGCAGAAGCCCCGGCGGAACTGCAGGGAGAAGGTAAATACAATAGCCCCGGGGATGCTATCCGCGACCTGGAAGCGGGGCGCAAGGCGGTTCAGGACTATATAGAAAATACTTCTGTTGAAGCGTTACGCGACCATATACTCGAATTTCCTTTCGGGAAAGTAGATGGCTATCAGGCCCTGTTGTTCGTCCCCGCACATACCGCAAGACATACCCTTCAGATAGAAGAGGTAAAGGCAGATCCCGGATTTCCGGAGGATTAAAACAGGCGCCTGTTATCAAAATCCCATGAACACACCTGTACTATTTATATGTTCCCTGTGCATGATAAAGAGTTAAAATCACTTTAAAATAGACGATTTAAAAGAGTTGCCTGAAATTTCGATAATAACAACGGTTATTTTTCGTGGTTATAGCCAATGGTAAACCTGGTGATAATTACATTTTATAAAACATTATTTTTTAATTCGTAATTTGATATTATCTTTGTCTTATGGAAATAGAAGTTTAAACGATGCGTATAGTAACCTATAAAAGAATAAGGGAGTTTATAGAAGTACATGCAGATAGCGAAAACCCTTTGAACTTTTGGTATCATATTGTAGCGGCAAAGAACTGGGGTGATATCAACGATTTAAAGCAGGACTTTAATAGCGTTGATTATGTGGGAAACCACCGTTTTGTATTTAATATCAAAGGAAACGATTACAGGCTGGTTGCCATTATTTCGTTCAATGCTAAAAAGGTTTACATACGGTTTATAGGTACGCACCCGGAATACGACAAGATTAAGGACATTAAAAATATTTAGCAATGATACAGACAGAAAAGGAATATAATGCCATTGTTGAACGTATGGAAGAACTTTTACAGAACCCCGACAATATCGAAAACCAGGATGCCAAAGGGTATGTAGAGCTTAATCTGTTATCCGGCCTTGTGGCAGATTATGAGGAGCACTATTATCCGGTCAAAAAACCTTCATTGGTTGAGGTTGTCAAATTGCGAATGGCTGAAATGGGGTTGAACCAGAAACGTCTATCCGAACTTTTAGGTGTTAGTACATCAAGAGTAAGCGAGTACCTGAATGGCAAAAGTGAACCTACTTTAAAAGTGGCAAGGGATATCAGTGTTAAGCTTGGTATTGATGCTTCCATTGTTTTAGGGGTTTAAAAATGCTTGCCATATTATGACCATGCATGTCCCTTCAGGTGTTGACTAAACAGTATCGTGAGTTTGTAAACGACGAGATGGCAGGAAGTCGGGAGTCCGAAGTCAGAAGCTCAAAGTTTGATTCAAACCTGCAACTAACAACTAATAAACTAAATGAAATTTGAAAAGTAAAAACAGGTTTTCAGGAAAATAAAACAAAAAAACCCTAAGCGATTGATCTTCTCACGCTTAGGGTTTCTAAGTGGTGGTGCCTCCAGGAATCGAACCAGGGACACAAGGATTTTCAGTCCTTTGCTCTACCAACTGAGCTAAGGCACCAGCTGCTTTATTGCGGGTGCAAATATAGGGGCAAAATTAATTTTTCCAAAACAAAATATGAAAAAAAAGTCTTTTGTAACTTTACACTTTTGTGTTTGAATATGACTATAGCTGTAGATGCCGGAAATACTTTTGTAAAAGTAGCTGTTTTTCAGTCGGGTACCATGGTGGAGTGTGAGAAGTTCCGGAAGGCATTTTTTTTTGAGAAAATTTCCGGCCTCCTGAAAAGGTACAGGGGGATTACCGATATGGTGGTCGCATCGGTATCGGATATCGATGAAGATGCCCTGCATGCCCTGAAGGTAAAAGTGAGAGTTCATGTCCTGGACGGATGCTCCAGGCTTCCCTTTGAAAACCTTTATACCACCCCGAAGACACTCGGGGCCGACAGGATAGCGCTTATGGCGGCGGCCTGTAAGGTATACCCCGGCAAAAACACGCTGGTCATCGATTCGGGAACCTGTATTACCTATGATTTCCTGGATGCCCGTAACCGGTACCTCGGAGGAGCCATTTCGCCGGGAATAAGGATGCGTTACAGGGCCCTGCACTCATTTACGGCAAGGTTGCCCCTGCTCGATATCATGGAGCTGGATGATTTTATTGGAGATTCCACTGCAACCTCTATGGCATCGGGGGTGCTCAATGGCGTTGTAAATGAAATAGATGGGGTTATCGGGCAATACCGGGAAAGATTTCAGAATTTAACAGTTATTTTAACGGGCGGTGACCTCGATTTTTTGTCAGAACAATTAAAAAGTAGCATATTTGCCAATCCGAATTTCCTCCTGGAAGGGTTAAATTATATTTTGGAACTCAATAAGAACCCATGATTAGAAAGATATTTATTGTTTTGTTTGCCTGTATTTCCGGTAGTATTTATGCGCAAAGAGGGTCGTCGTCTCCCTATTCCTTTTACGGCATCGGAGACCAGAGATTCAAAGGTACTGCCGAGAACCGCTCTATGGGAGGGCTTACCATCTACTCAGACAGCATACACCTCAACCTGAACAATCCTGCTGCTTACGGTGACCTGCAGCTTACCACCTATACCGGGGGGGGCTCCTATACCGGGCTTACCTTAAAGAACCGTACACAAAAAGAGAGTTCTTCCAATGCCTATCTCGATTACCTGGCACTCGGGTTTCCGGTTATCCGGGGAAAACTGGGAGTGGGCTTCGGGCTTATGCCATATACCTCTGTGGGGTACAACCTGGTACAGTCTGCGGAAACCATGAGGGATGAGTTTACCGGAGAGGGAGGGGCCAACAGGGTGTTCCTTTCCGCAGGATACCGGATTACCGATAATTTCAGTGTGGGAGCTACGGTGAATTACGATTTCGGACAGTTGGAAACCCATTATTACAGGATATTACAGGACATAGAACGCCCTACCTATGAAGACAACACCTCCGAACTATCCGGGTTTAACGTAAACCTGGCGCTCAATTACAGAAAAACGCTGAATAATGATCTTACCGTACGGGGAGCACTGATGTATTCGCCCGAGACCACGTTGTCCAGTGAGAATACCAGGATACTGTCGGTGATCGCGAGAAATTCCCAGGGCCAGGTCATTGCAGGCGAGACCCGCGATGTGGACCTGGACGCTCTTGGCCTCAGGAATGTAGACCTGAAGATGCCCCAGAGTGCTTCGGTAGGAGTAGGAATAGGAAAGGAGAGAAAATGGTTTGCAGGGGCGGAATACGAACGTAAGAATACCAGCGTTTTCAGTAATCCCTTTATAAAGGTTGATGGTGTGGGGTACCAGGATGCCAGTCGTTTTTCCGCGGGAGGTTTTTTTATTCCTGAGTACAGCTCTTTTACAAGTTACTGGAAAAGAATTGTTTACAGGGCCGGTTTGCGTTATGAGGAAACAGGGCTTATGGTGAAAGATGTGCCTCTGAACGACTTTGGCATATCTTTTGGACTGGGATTACCGATGGGAGCCGCGATACCTACCACCAATTCCCTGCAATATGCCGGGATGTTCTCCAATATAAATATAGGTGTTGAACTGGGAAGGAGAGGTACCGTGACCAACAACCGCATTCAGGAGGAATATGTGAAAGTAAGTGTGAGTTTGTCCCTGAATGATAAGTGGTTCGTAAAGAGGAGATATGATTAACTGTACATATTATTTAGTATAAAAACACAATGATGAAAAAGAAAGGAATATTGTTTTTGGCGGGCTTGATAGGGATCTCGGGTACCGCATTTTCGCAGGCCCAGAACCCGGAATGTATGACAAATCTTTCCGTGTTCGGAGAGCATGCCAAGGTGAAGAACTACGATGCGGCTTATGAACCCTGGAAGATGGTGTTCGACAATTGCCCGGAACTTCACCCGGCAACCTATGTATACGGGGAGCGTATCCTCAAAGATAAGATAGGGAAGTCTGAAGGAGCGGAACAGGAGGAACTCGTAAATACGCTGATGTCGATGTATGACAAGGAACTGGAATATTTCCCGAAGCGCTACAGCAAGGCCAATGTGCTGGCCAAGAAGGCATTGCTGATGTACGACCAGAAGACGGCAGAAGGTTCGGAGATCTTTGCCGTTCTGGACGATGCCTTTCAGAACGACCGGGCCAACTTCAGCAATCCCAAGGCACTCTATCTCTATTTTTCACTGATGGTGGATGAATACGATGCCGGGAATAAGGACCTTCAACAGGTTTTTGATACCTATGATGCGGTAAACGAGCGAATTGATGAAGAGATGGCAGACCTCTCCAAGGTGCTGGACGAATATGTAGCCAAGGAAGAGGCGGGAGAAACCCTGGATGCCAAGAGTAAACAGAGTTTCAGTAATGCTAAGATCAATACCGAATCTTACGGTAAGATCAGCAGTAGTATAGATGCCAAACTCGGAGATCTTGCAGACTGTGAAAACCTTATTCCGCTGCTGGAGAAAAATTTTGAAGCTAAAAAGAACGACGCCCAGTGGTTGAGGCGTTCGGCAGGGCGTATGGACGGTAAAGACTGTTCCGACGATCCTATGTTTATAAAACTCGTAGAGGCCCTTCACCAGGTAGAGCCGTCATCCAGGTCGGCGTATTACCTCGGGGTACTGAACGACAAGAAAGGGAATTCGGCAGAAGCCCTGAAATACTATAACGAATCGGTAAGCCTGGAAACGGATACCTATAAAAAAGCCAATACGCTGTTTAAGATCGGGGTTAAATACAAAAATGCCGGTCAGAAAACCACGGCTTATAAATACTTTAAGCAGGTACTTGATGTACAGCCTTCCAACGGTAAGGCCTACCTGCAGATCGCGGCCCTGTATGCCGGTAGCGCAAACGAATGTGGTGCTACTCCTTTTGAAAAAAGGGCGGTATACTGGAAAGCTGCCCAGATGGCCCGTAAGGCCGGACAGGTAGATCCTTCGGTAAAATCCCATGCTGCCCAGACTGCAGCGAGCTACGAAGGAAGGGCTCCCGGCAAACAGGATATATTCAGCAGCGGGATGGCCGGAAAGACCATTCAGTTTAATTGCTGGATCGGAGGGAGCATTACGGTGCCGAACATTTGATAAGGATGTGTAACAGGCATAAACATATTTTCAGAGACATTGTCACAGTACTTGCTGTGGCAATGTTTTTTTCATGCGGTTCCAACTTTGAGGATGTGCGTAAACTGAATGTGCAGGAGCGTTTTCCGGTAGGGATTGCAGAAGATTATCGCCTGATATACACCGATTCTGCCAAAATCAAGGTCGCCCTAACCAGTCCCATCAGCAAGGATTTTTCTAACCAGGAGTTTCCCTTCCAGGAATTTCCGGAAGGGCTGCAGGTGGAGTTCTACGACGACGAAAAGAATAAAAGTACGGTAACCGCCGATTACGGTATTATTTACCAGGCTACCAAGATGGCCGACCTGCAGGGCAATGTGGTGGTGCATACCCACGACGGCAAGAAACTGGAAACCCCGCAGTTGTACTGGGACCAGTTGAACAAATGGGTGTTTACGAGTGAGCGATTCACCTATACCAACCCGGAAGACGGTACGCTGATGAATGGTACCGGGATCGAGTTCAGTCAGGATTTTGAAGAAGGACAGCGCTATATAAAGGCATATCACGTCGATGGTTACCGCGATGTGAATATGGAAGAGGAAGAAAACGGCTCCGGGGCACAACAAGCAGACAGCATACGGGAGCAGTCCGGGACATGATCACCGGAAAACCGGCATAACAACTACTTTGTGTATATTTGCACAGGACCGTGTATGTTTTATACACCACCCGGATATCTCCGGGAAGAATTTGAAAATAAAATATGAAGTATCTCAGGTTTACAGAAATCATATATCCCGTAGTGGCGGTAATTTCGCTTATCGAGGCCATAAGAAGCTGGAGTGTTGACCGGAACAGGGCATATCTGCTTCTTTTTTTTGCCGCAGTTTCCGTGGGGATGTTCTTTTTAAGAAGGTATTACCGGAGGAAATTTGATCAGCGTCGCAATGGCGGACGTTAAACACCGGCTCATCCGGGTATTTTTACCTTTATGGATTATTCCGTTATCATCATTATAGTATCCTTGCTGCTCTCGGCTTTTTTTTCGGGGATGGAAATAGCATATGTGTCCTCAAACAAGATACATATAGAGATCGAGAAAAAGCAGGAAGGCTGGCTGGCGGCTGTTCTTACCCGGCTTACGGCAAAACCTTCCAAGTTTATCGCTACCATGCTCGTAGGCAACAATATCGCGTTGGTGATATACGGGTTTTATATGGGCGAACGCATTGTAGGGTACCTCTACCCGGATTACCTCGGGGTGGAAGAACTGCCGTTGCGTATTATTTTTGTACAGACACTTATATCTACCCTGGTTATTCTGATCACGGGAGAATTTCTGCCTAAAGTGCTTTTCCAGGTATTTGCCAACAGGCTGCTCAAGTTCTTCGCTTTGCCGGCTTACGGGTTTTACCTTCTTTTCTCGTTTATTTCGGAACTGGTGATACGGTTTTCGGACTTTGTACTCCGGGTAATTTTCAAGACCAGCGGAGATGAAGTGAACCTGAGTTTCAGTAAGGTGGAGCTCGGCGATTATATTTCGGAACAGATGGAAACGGTAGAGGATGAGGACGAAATGGATTCCGAGATACAGATATTTCAGAATGCGCTGGAATTCTCTGAAGTAAAGGCCAGGGAGGTCATGGTGCCCCGTACCGAGATCGTAGCCGTTGAGCTGCATGAAGCCCCGAAGAACCTTATCCGTATATTTACCGAAACGGGATATTCCAAACTGCTGATATACAAGGGTACTGTTGATAATATAATAGGCTATGTGCACTCTTTTGAACTGTTTAAAAAGCCCGGGAGCATCAAGGGGATCATGCTGCCTGTAGAATATGTGCCCGAAACCATGCTTATTAATGATATCCTGGGAATACTTACCAAAAAGAGAAAGAGTATGGCGGTGGTCCTGGACGAGTACGGGGGGACCTCGGGGATACTTACGGTAGAAGATATTGTGGAGGAACTGTTCGGGGAAATCGAGGATGAGCACGATTCTACCGATCTGCACGAAGAACAGCTGGGGGAGGGCGAATTTAAGTTCTCTGCCCGGTTTGAGGTAGATTATCTCAATGAGGAATACAGGCTGGACCTGCCAGAAAGTGAGAATTACGAGACCCTGGGGGGGCTTATTGTCAATCATATCGGGGAAATACCGGAGAAGGGCGAGGAAGTGGTCATTAAGCAATACCGTTTTACCATACTGGAAGTGAGCAGTACCAAAATAGACCTGGTACATCTGCATGTGCTGGATCACGATGAGTAGCGGGAAATTACCCTTTTTGACGGTCTTGTGGTATTCCGCAATGGGGGAATTTGTGATAAGGCAAGCAGCTTGCCTTCATAAAAAAGGGATACGGTTTTAATTATTGTAAAAAAATGGTATTTTCGCAAACTCAATTTTATAACTTTAACGACAAATGGCAGTTCTTGAAAAAATAAGAAAGCGTTCACTGATCCTGATCCTGGTTATCGGTCTTGCCTTATTTTCTTTTGTTATTTCAGACCTTTTCAGGAATGGAGGAGGAATGAATAACTTTACGTCTTCAATAGGTGAGGTCAACGGGACAGCGCTGTCCCGGGCCGAATTTGCGGATGAAGTGGAGTATTTTTCCCGTCAGTACGGGGAAAGGGCCTCTACTGTACAGGTAGTGAACCAGGTGTGGGAAAGGCAGGTGCAGGGTACTCTGCTGGATGAACAATGCGAAGCTCTGGGGATCAATATCGAGAAAGATCAGATTATCAATGTGGTTAAGGCCAATCCGGCTTTTGCCCAGGACTCTACCTTTTTAAATGATGCGGGCCTCTTTGATGAAGATAAGTTTGTCGAGTTTATCGCCGATCTCAGGCTGAATAACCCTGCGGCTTATGAACAGTGGAAACTGCAGGAAGATGCCCTGATCAAATCTGCCAGGGAACAGACCTATTTCAACCTTATAAGAGCAGGTGTCGGGGCTACCCTGAAAGAAGGGGAGCTGGCCTATAAACTTGAAAACGACAAAGTGGATATCAGGTATGTAAAAGTGCCGTATAATACCATTCCGGATAGCCTGGTCAGTGTCTCAGACAGTGAAATACAAAAATATATCGACCAGCACAAGGAGGAATACAAGGATGAAGCATCACGCGATATTCAGTATGTTTATTTTGAGGAAAAACCCTCTGATGAAGATGAGAAGGAAATAAAAGACGGCATTACAGCCTTGCTGAACGGCAGGGTCGAATACAATAGTGCAACAGATACCAACGACACCCTTCCCGGGTTTTCCGCGGTGGAGAACGTGGCAGATTTTGTCAATGCCAATTCCGACATTCCTTTCGATACGACCTATGTAGCCAAGAGTGCGCTGCCGGCTTCCCTGGCCGATACGCTTTTTAACCTCGGAGTAGGCCAGGTATACGGGCCGTATAAAGATGGTGACCATTATAAATTGTCCAGAATGCTCGGTAAAAAAGCGGGAGGAAGTGTAAAAGCGAGCCATGTCCTGATCGCTTATGAAGGGGCAATGCGGGCTAATCCGCAGGTGAGCAGGACCAGGGAAGAAGCAGAAGCGAAGGCGAAGGAGATACTGGGCGAAGCCCGGAAAAGCGGAACGGATTTTGCACAACTCGCCAGGGAGAACTCGGATGGTCCTACGGCATCAAGGGGAGGAGATCTCGGGTATTTTACCGAAGGATCGATGGTCCCGCCCTTTAACGACTTTGTCTTTGCCAATGAAGCAGGAAAGATAGGAATGGTGGAAACCGATTTCGGATTTCATGTCATCAAGATAGAAGATAAGCAGGATGTGGTTCAGATTGCTACCATAGCAAGAAAGGTGGAGCCCTCCCAGAATACGGTCAATAACCTGTTTACCGAAGCTACAAGGTTTGAAATGGAAGCTACGGACGGAAATTTTACCGACGTGGCAAAGGAAATGAAATTTCAGGTACGTCCGGTGAATAACCTTAAGGCCATGGACGAACTCTTACCGGGAATAGGGAGACAGCGGTCGGTAGTGCAATGGGCCTTTAACAATGACACCGGAGCCGGGGACATCAAGCGTTTTGATGTGGCATCGGGATATATCGTGGCACAGCTTACCAACAAGCGTAAAGCCGGTGTCGCCAAGGCCAAGGACGTAGCCGCACTGGTGAGGCCGATACTCCGTAAACAGAAGAAAGCACAGAAAATCAAGGAGGACAGCAACACTTCTTCTCTCGACGATTTTGCCAGCTCCAACAGTGTAAACGTAGCTACGGCTACCGGGCTCAATATGAAAACCCCCACCATATCCGGTGCGGGACGTGAACCCAAGGTGGTAGGTGCGGCATTTGCCCTTGATGAAGGAGCTACTTCAGGAGTGATAGAAGGAAGAGACGGTGCGTATATGGTAACCGTGACCAAAAAGACTGAAGCTGCTGCACAGGAAAATTATGCTACGTATACCAATACCTTGAAAACTACAAACAGGAATACCGTAAACGGCCGGGTGCTTTCCGCCCTGGAAGAGGCTGCGGAGATCAAGGATAACAGGGCTCTCTTCTATTGATAAAGGATAGAAAGGAGGGTTTTAGGTTGCAGGTTTAGTTGATGACAATGCCTGTCATTCAGAACGCAGCGCAGCGGAGTGAAGAATCTCCGCTCCAGCCCAAAGGAACTTCAACAGCATAACGGAGAGCCCGGAGATTCCTCCCCGACCGAAAAGGCCGGGACAGGCTCTATCGTCGGAATGACAATATCCCTGTCATTCAGACCGTAGGGAAGAATCTCCGCCCCGGCATAAAGGAGCTTCAACAGCACAACGGCAAAAAAGAGATTTAACTGCGTTGAGCCCTTCGGGGTTCTCCTTTCCCGATGCTCGGGACAGGCTGTCGGGATGACAAAGCCATTACAAACATAGGATGACAATGCCTGTCATTCAGAGCGGAGCGCAGCGGAGGGAACCCGCCTGTCCGGCCGGCAGGGAATCTCCAACCCAGACCAAAGAACCTTCAACAGCATAACGGAGAGCCCGGAGATTCCTCCCCTGCGGTCGGAATGACAATACGAACTAAGAACTAACAACTAAAAAGCATTTAAAGGTTAATTTCTTTTGTTCATACCATTTATTTTTATAGTTTAGTGTAATCGATTGCATTTAAATACCCTGACTTGCCCGGGGGTATTGTGGAATGCAGTCCGGTAGAGAAAGATGATATGTATAACCACCTAAACCGGGAATTGTGAAAAATAATGAAATGTACTTCTCCGGGGCTTTTATAGCTGCATTGCTGATACTGGCCCTGGTCTTTCAATCGTGTAAGGACGCCGGGGAAAAGAAGGAGCGATCGGAAACCGTGGCCGTTACAGGTCCGGCCGATAAAATTATTGAGGGGATTGTGGTTCCGGTCTTTCCGGACAGGATCTTCCCTGTTACCGACTACGGAGCTGTAGGTGACGGGAACACACTGAATACGGAAGCCTTTCAAAAGGCAATTTCAGCATGCCACGATGCGGGGGGCGGGCAGGTAGTGGTTCCGGAGGGCCGGTTTCTCACCGGGCCGATCCACCTGAAAAGCAATGTAAACCTACATACCGAAGATGGTGCTGTGGTATTGTTCAGTACCGATAAGGAGGATTATCTCCCGGTAGTGCACACCTCCTATGAGGGAGTGGAACTGATGAATTATTCGCCCCTGATCTACGCGTATCAGCAGAAAAACATAGCGGTTACCGGTAAAGGGGTTTTTGACGGACAGGCCGGTAAAGACAATTGGTGGCCGTGGTGCGGAAGTGAGCGGTACGGGTATGAGGACGGAGCGCCTCACCAGAGAAATGAGCAGAACCTGCCCAGGTTGCGAAGAATGAATCAAGAAGGTACTCCCGTAGAAGAGCGGGTGTTCGGAAGAGGGCATCATCTGAGGCCTACCTTCTTTGAGCCCTTTGATTGTGAAAATGTGCTGGTACAGGGGGTCACGTTTACCAATGCCCCGTTCTGGGTCATGCATCCTATCAAATCTGACCACGTTACGGTAGACGGGGTTACGGTGAGTAGTCACGGGCCCAATAATGACGGTTGTGATCCGGAATATGCCCGGAATGTACATATCAAAAATTGTGTTTTCGATACGGGTGACGATTGTATTGCCATAAAATCGGGAAGAAATGAAGACGGGAGGAGAGTCAATATCCCCAGTGAAAATATAGTAGTCGAAAATTGTAAGATGAAAGACGGCCACGGCGGAGTGGTCATGGGCAGCGAAATATCGGCCGGGGTGAGAAATGTATATGTCAGGAATTGTGTGATGGACAGCCCGAACCTGGACAGGGCCATCAGGATAAAGACCAATACGCTCCGGGGTGGGTTTGTGGAAAATGTCTATGTGGATAATATTGAGGTGGGACAGGTTAAGGAAGCAACGCTGAAAATCAATACCCATTATGCCATTTACGAAGATCAGGAAGGAGACCATATCCCGGAAATCAGGAATATCAACCTCAGAAATGTCACGGTAAGGAACAGCGGAAAATACGGCGTGCTTATCAGGGGGCGCAAGGAAGCCCGGGTGGAAAAGATCACACTTGAGAACGTGACCATAGACACGGCCGGAAGTGTCATGCTGGTGGAAGATTCCGAGCCGGTCAGGTTTATTAATACCTCGATCAACGGGGAAAGTATGGATGCCGGACCGGACCCGGTTCGGGGTGAAGATGGAAAATAATGGTATCACGGGGTACAATGAGGGTGCCATGCCGGTAAAGCGAAAGTTGCTGTATGTCATTGTGATTCTCGGGGGGATGCTGACCTCCGCAGCACAATCGGTTATAGAGCCGTACCGTCAGATTACGGTATCGAAGGAAAAAGGCGCGGCATTCCAAACGATTCAGGAAGCGGTAAATGCCACCCGTGATTTAGGCCCGGGATATGTGCTGATTCATATCAGGAATGGGGTGTACCGCGAAAAGGTCAGCATACCCGGCTGGAAAACTAAGGTCATACTCCGGGGAGAGAGCAGGGAGGGGACTGTTATCGTGAATAGTGATTTTTCAGGGAAAAAGGATAGCATAACGGGACAGGAACGAACTACTTTTAACTCCTATACCCTGCTGGTGGAAGGAAATGATTTTACGGCGGAAAATCTCACCGTAAAAAATGCTTCCTGCGGAGAGGGACAAGCAGTAGCACTTCATGTGGAAGGTGACAGGGCGGTATTCAGGAACTGCAGGATACTGGGCTGCCAGGACACGGTATATGCCGCTGCGGAAGGCAGCCGGCAGTACTACGAAAACTGTTATGTGGAAGGAACGACAGATTTTATTTTCGGGGAGGCTACGGCAGTGTTCAGCAAATGTACGATCAAAAGCCTCCGGAATTCCTATATAACGGCCGCCGCAACCCCCGAAGGCAAGGATTTCGGCTTTGTATTTCTCCATTGCCGGCTGGTAGCGGCGGAAGGAGTTTCCGGAGTGTTTCTCGGCAGGCCGTGGAGGCCCTATGCAAAAACGGTTTTTATCAGCTGTAACCTCGGAGGCCATATCGTACCCGAAGGCTGGGATCCGTGGAAAGGCGACCGGATGTTCCCCGAAAAAGAGAAAACCGCCTTTTATGCGGAGTATGATAATACAGGCCCCGGGGCAGATACGGGGAAACGCGTTCCCTGGGCAAAACAGCTGACCCGTAAGCAATACCGGTCATATACCCTTCGCCACATCCTTATGGGAAAAGAAAAAGAGAATCCGTGGTATAAGAGATCACTGTAACTCCGGGGAAGCAACTTCTTTTGCCGGGAACATCGAAAATTTTATCACGATAAACTGTCTTTTTAGTCGTGTAACTATTTTTATAGTTGTATAACTAAAAAAATAGTTTATATTTGTAGTGGAAAAGAACACATAACCCTGTTATTATGAAAGTACTTCGAAAACTGACCTATAGGGAAGAGGAGGTGATGAAAATGCTCTGGAAGCTGGAAAAGGCCTTTGTCAAGGACATTCTCGCCGAATACAGGGCTGATAAACCGCATTACAACACTTTGTCTACCATCATCCGGAACCTGGAAGAAAAAGGATATGTGGCCCATGAGGCCTATGGCAATACACATCGGTATTATCCCCTGGTGAAAAAGGAGGAATACCGGAAAAAATTCATGAATAAAGTGATATCGGATTACTTCAACAATTCCTATAAGGGGCTGGTGTCCTTTTTTGCGGAGGAGGAGAAGATCAGTGTGGAGGAACTCAAAGAGATCGTAAAGGAAATAGAAAAGAAGAAGTAATGGAGGATTTTTTGTGGTACACCGTCAAAAGCGGATCACTGGTCGCCCTGTTCTACTTGTGCTACATCCTGCTGATACACGGGCAGACTTTTTTCCGCCTGAACCGTTTTTTCCTCCTCACCGGTCTGGGCTGTGCCGTGGTGGTGCCCCTGATCTTTATCACCAGAACGGTATATACCGGCCATATCTGGAATGCCGCGGAAGGTATGGCGGCCGGAACCGGCCTCAGGGAAGTTTCTGCGGGGCCCGGTATGGTATCTTTTTTGTTCTGGGGGTATATGGCCGGAATGGGGTTCTTCCTGGGCCGGTTCCTGTTGCAGCTGTTGTCGGTATGGGCGTTTCTCGGAAAGTGCCGTAAAACCCGCCGGGGCGGGTTCGTCCTGGCGGAGACCGAAGAAGATACGGCACCTTTTTCCTTTTTCGGTTTTATGGTGTATAATCCCGAAATGAGAGACCGAGAAGAGGAATGGGAGTCCGTGATGTCACATGAACTTGCCCATATCCGTCAGAAACATTCCTTCGATGTTCTCGCTGCAAACCTCTTTACGGTATTCCAGTGGTGGAATCCGCTGGTGTGGAGATATCGTAAGATAATGGTGCAAAACCTGGAATACCTGGCCGATGACCATGCGGCGGAAAACAGCGGATCGGAAAAAGACTACCAGCGATTACTGCTTCGTTACGCGGAGGAGCGCTGTAAGGACAACGTATTGATCAATACATTTTTTAATTCATCCATCAAAAAACGAATAGTTATGTTAAACAAAAACAAGTCAGGTAAGAGGCAGTTGTGGAGATACACTGCGGTATTACCGTTCGTGGCCCTCTTTTTACTCACGGTAAATACCAGGACCGTTGCACAGGAAACCGAGAGTGACAATCCGGGAAATATCACGGAAATGGTGGTGACCAAAAACACCACCGATCATTACCTGGAGCAGAGGATCGAAGAGTTTAAGGAAAGGGAAGGCGTCAAAGTCTCATTTTCCGGTATCAAGCGGAACACGGATGGTGAAATTGTCGCCATAGCTTCGGCATTTGATTCGGGTTCCGGGGATTCCGGTTCTTTTAATACACAGTCGGATACGCCTATCAAACCCTTCAGGTTTTATGTAAGCCGTAAAAACGGAGGGATTGATGACATAGGATATGCCACCCGGGAACCCACTGCGACTACTGTTACCGGTAACCCGTGGAAAGTTACCGGGATCACGACAAAGGACGGAAAGAACCCCTTGCTGGTTATAGACGGTAAGGTAATGGGTGAAGATGCTTTGCCTTCTCCGGAGCGGATACAGTCTATCAATGTTCTGAAGGGAAGTACGGCCACAACAGTATATGGTGACCGTGGAAAAGACGGGGTGATAGAGGTTACCACCAAAAAAGGGGAGTAACAGCACCAGGAACACGCATTTGAAGAAACCGCCGGATGGCGGTTTTTTTGTACCTTGTAGTGATGAAACGAAAGTGAATTCGGGTTGCAGGTTGACTTCGAGCTTCGAACTTCCGGGTAAACAAAAAATTTCTGACTGATGAAAAAACGGTTTTTTAAACTACTGGCCCGTCTTAACAAGGCGGTATTGCCGTCGTTCAGCAAACGGCAGCTCGACCTGGCAAAAGCCGGAAAATGGCAGCTGGCCATTATCGGGTGGAGGGCTTATGTGACTAAAAATGCCCTGGATTGAATGCGGAGCTGTTCCCTAACATAATACCATATCCTCATAGGGGAGTACGGTGTGATATCCCCTGGAGGCAAAATAATCACGCGGGTCATTTTCGGTAGTGACCAGGACGAAATCCCCTCCCCATGCTCCGAGACTTTTAACCCCTCCCGGGTAGTCGGGAAACAATCTTTCCTTTACGGGCGGCAGGGCCACCAGTGATGCAATGATCGTTTCGTGGCGGCCGAGCAGTTGTTCGAACTCTTCCAGGGTACGGCACCGGGACAGTTGAAGGGAGATCCCGGTAATATCTCGTATGGCCTGCGCTTTTGGAATTTTCAGGTCTTTGTAGTGCCGTATCCCTTCACGACTGTCCTGTTTCCGGTTCAGGTGTACGAAGTAGAGACATGATTTAAAAGCCGGTGAAAAACGGACAGGTGTTATTTCCGGTAAGGGGGAACCGGTACGGTATAAAATGGCTGTGTTGTTTCTCGCACAGGCAATGTCATATCCGCTGCCTGAAAAAGTGCGTTCGAGGAGAAGGTACGGGTTTACCCCGGCCCAGTCTGCGATATTGCTGACCAGGGTAGAGGAAGACCCCAGCCCCCAGTTCCGGGGAAACCCCAGCCGCGTGGCAACCCGGTATCCCTGCCCGGTACGGAGAAACCCGGGGTTCAGGTTCCGGGCTTCGCGAAACAGTGAGGCGAGCCGCAGCGCCACCTGATCTTCCGGAGCGGTGTAATTCTCTTTTGCAAAAAGCGCTTCCAGGTCAAAAACATATGTAAACCACGGATTGCCGTTATGGTCTTCACTGGCCCAATGCAGCTGCCCCGGGGCTCCCGGAGCTACGGTCATCTGCTGGCCGTATACCGTTGGAACGGCCAGGCACTGTGCCCCGTCCAGTACTACATATTCCCCGGAGAGTAACAATTTGCCGTTGCCGTAAAACTTTTTCGTTGTCATGTGCACTAAGCTTTCTCCCGTAATTGCTGAAAAGCTTCGGTCACCGACCGGTGTGTTACGGTTTTGTCTTTGAAATAATTTACAAAATACGCCTTTTCCGCTTCGGTGGCATGCAGTTGGTTGAGTATGTTGAGCAGGTGCATTTTCATATGGCCCTGTTGTATTCCCGTGGTTACCAGCGACCTTATTGCGGCAAAGTTCTGTGCCAGCCCGGCCACGGCGGTAATCTGCATGAGTTCTTCGGCCGACGGATGCCCCAGCATTTCCAGGGACAGCTTTACCAGGGGGTGCAGGTTGGTGAGCCCGCCTACCGTGCCCAGGGCAAGGGGGATTTCTATTTCAAAGGTAAAAATGCCGTCCGCAACCGATGCTTTGGTAAGACTGGTATATCTTCCGTCTTTGGCGGCATAGGCATGAATTCCGGCTTCGACGGCGCGAAAGTCGTTTCCCGTGGCCAGGACTACGGCATCTATACCATTCATGATACCCTTGTTGTGTGTAACTGCCCTGTATGGCTCAACCCGGGCGATATCTATGGCCCGGACAAACTTTTCGGCAAATTCTTCGGCGGGCATCCCGTCTTCGTTCAATGCTGCTACCTCACAGGATACGGAGGCTTTTACCCGGCAGTCGGGAACATAATTGGAGAGTATGCTCATTACAATACGGATATGCTTTTCCGTTTCCGTAAATGCAGGGTACTCCCGTGCACCTTCCTCAAAGGTCGTGGCAAATTGCTCCAGGCAGGAGTTGATAAAATTCGCCCCCATGGCATCGAGGGTCTCAAAGGTACAGTGCAGCTGGTAATACCCGGGTAGCCTTGCGGTCATATCGCGGAGTTCTATATGGCTTATTCCGCCGCCCCTTCTGCTCATGTTGGCCGTGATACCTTCGGCGTCTTTGTATAGCTGTGGTTTTACCGCGTCGAAATAGGTCCTGAGGTTTTCGGGATTACCTTCGTAAATAAAATGTACCTGCCCTACCTTTTCCGTACCGGTTACCGAGGCCCTGAACCCACCCCTTCCCGCCCAGAACTTGGCCGCTTTCCCTGCCGCTGCGACCACCGAACTCTCCTCGATAGCCATGGGAATCGTGTAAAGGCGGTCATTGATGAGGAAATTGGGGGCTATACCCAGCGGAAGATAGTAATTGGTAATGGTGTTTTCTATAAACTCATCGTGAAGCTGCTGTAGCTTTTTATCGTCGTTCCAGTATTTCTTAAACAGGGCCACCGCCTTGTCCGGCTGGGCGAAATACGTCTGTGCCAGCCAGTCTATTTTCTGGTTCTTGCTCAGTTTCGAGAATCCTTCTACGGCTCGTTTTGTCATCATACATCACATATTAGCGGTCCGGGTCCGTTTACGGGCTTCCGGAAAAATGGGTCCGTGCGCAAAGATACTAAAGAAATCCGGGCGGGAAAGATGTTAATATCTACGGCCTGGGTACGAAAAACCCTGAAATATCACAGTTTAACTGAAAAAGTTTATATTTTCGCAAAAAAAATAGTATACTTGGCAGATTTTTTAGCTGCCGTTAATAACCTGAACCTAAATGAAAAAATATTTTATCTTCTCTTTTCTGTTGATGGGACTTACAGGAATACTTACCGCACAAAAGCATATAACCCTCGAAGAAATATGGGGAGGAGCCTTCAGCACCCGTGGTATGGAGGTACTGCATTCCATGAAGAACGGGAAACAGTATTCCATTCTCAATTTTGATAAGGAACAGCGGGTGGTTTCCGTAGATAAATACGATTACAGCACCCTCGAAAAGGTAGAGACCATAGTGTCTACCCGCGACCTGGAGGAGATTCCTTATTTTACATCCTATGCCTTTAACCAGGATGAGAATAAGGTGCTGCTGGCCACGGATGTGGAGCCGGTCTATCGCCGGTCGAAACTCGGAACATATTACGTTTACGACCTGGCAGACCGCAAAACCGTAAAGCTGTCGGAACACAGGATACAGGAGCCCACTTTTTCACCGGATGGTACAAAAGTGGCTTTTGTGTTTAATAACAATATCTATATCAAGGACCTCCATAGCGGGGAGACTACGCAGGTTACCACAGACGGCGAAAAGAACAGTATCATCAATGGGGTTACCGACTGGGTGTACGAGGAGGAGTTTGCCTTTGTAAGGGCCTTCGAATGGAATGCCGACGGTACCCACCTGGCGTATATCAGGTTTGATGAAAGCGAGGTGCCCGAATTTTCCATGGACATTTACGGAAAGGACCTTTATCCCTCCCAACAGGTATTCAAATACCCCAAGGCAGGAGAGAATAATGCGGAAGTTTCCCTGTACGTCTACGGGATAAGCGACGGAGCAACGGAAAAAGTGGACCTGGAAGAGGCGTATTACATTCCGAGGATACAGTGGACCAACGACGCCGACCTGCTGAGCATTCAGGTGCTGAACCGGCATCAGAACAACCTGGACCTGGTACTTTACAGCATAGAGGAAAACAATACCCGGGTGGCGCTTCACGAAACCGACGAAGCCTATATCGATATTACAGACAACCTTACTTTTCTGAAAGACAACAGTTTTATCTGGACCAGTGAAAAAGACGGGTACAACCATATTTACCATTACGATATCAACGGTAAACTGATCCGCCAGCTCACCGAAGGCCCCTGGGAAGTTACCCGTTATTACGGATACGACCAGAAACGCAAGCGCGTATTCTACCAATCTGTTGAGAACGGCTCTGTCAACCGCGATGTATACGCTGTAAAACTCAACGGAAAAGGCAAGCAGCGGCTCTCTTCGCAGGAAGGCACCAACAGTGCGACCTTCAGTGCCGATTTCAGTTATTTTATCAATTCGCATTCGAGTGTGACCTCGCCGCCGAGATATACACTTAACGATGCCGGAACGGGTAAGGAACTCCGGGAGATCGTGAACAATGAGAAACTGTTGAAGAAGCTGGAACCTTATGAATTACCGGCCAAGGAATTTTCCACGATACATGTTAATGGCAACGATCTGAACATGTGGATGATCAGGCCGGCTGATTTTGATCCTGCAAAGAAATACCCCCTGTTTATGTTCCAGTACAGCGGCCCCGGCTCGCAGCAGGTGGCGAACCAGTGGGGGAGTTCCAATGACTACTGGTACCAGATGCTGGCCGGCCAGGGATATATCGTAGCCTGTGTAGACGGCAGGGGTACCGGGTTCAAGGGGGCTGAATTCAAGAAGCTAACCTATCAGGAGTTGGGAAAATACGAGGTGGAAGACCAGATTGCCGCTGCAAAAGAACTCGGGCAACGGGCCTATATCGACGAAGGCCGCATAGGGATCTGGGGATGGAGTTACGGAGGGTTTATGTCATCCAACTGTATCCTCAAAGGGAATGATGTTTTTAAAATGGCCATTGCCGTAGCCCCGGTGACCAACTGGAGGTTCTATGATACCATCTATACCGAACGCTATATGAGGACGCCGCAGGAAAATGCATCCGGCTACGATGATAATTCGCCGGTCAATCACGCAGATAAACTCAAAGGGGCCTATCTCCTGGTACACGGTACGGCAGACGACAATGTGCATGTACAGAACACCATGAGAATGGTAGAGGCCCTGGTACAGGCCAACAAGCAGTTCGACTGGGCGATCTATCCCGATAAAAACCACGGGATATACGGGGGAAATACCAGGTTGCAGCTGTATACCAAAATGACCGACTTCATTGAGAAAAACCTTTAGCATATAAATAATACTACATGGCAACGACAACCAAACCAGCACACGAGAGGGAACTGTTCGGGCACCCGGCAGGATTGTATATCCTGTTTTTTACCGAAATGTGGGAACGTTTCAGTTATTACGGGATGCGTGCTTTGTTTACCCTGTTCCTGGTTTCTGCAACAACAGAAGAAAACCCGGGATTCGGCTGGACCAATGAAGAGGCACTGTCGCTCTACGGCATGTATACCATGCTGGTCTATGTTTCTTCCATTCCGGGAGGCTGGCTGGCCGATCGTATACTGGGGCAGAAAAAGACGGTAATGCTGGGCGGGCTCCTGCTGTGTATAGGGCATACGGTTCTTGCCCTGAACTCGGAGTTGTCATTTTATATAGGCTGCTTGTTCATTATCCTCGGGGTAGGCTGCCTCAAACCGAATATCTCTTCTATGGTAGGTGGCCTGTACAAGCCCAAGGATGAGAGACGCGACCTCGGTTTCTATATCTTCTATATGGGTATAAATATCGGCGGATTTGCAGCGCCCATAATTTGCGGCTATGTAGGGGAAAAGATCAACTGGCATTATGGTTTCGGACTGGCGGCCATAGGGATGTTCCTGGGGCAGATCGTATACATGTGGGGCCAGAAATACCTGAGGGGCGTAGGCGACCTTATTTCTGCCAAGAATGAAAAAGACCGGGAAATACTCAACCGCCCTCTTACCCCGGTGGAGAAAGACAGGGTTAAGGTATTATTGCTGTCGTTCCTCCTTATCATACTTTTCTGGGCCGCTTTTGAGCAGGCCGGGGGGCTGATGAACCTTTACGCACAGCAGAAAACGGACCGGTCATTTTTCGGTCTGTTCGAAATACCGGCCTCCGTATTCCAGTCGGTTAATTCGTTCTTCATCATTACGCTGGCTACGGTAGTAGGCTCGTTCTGGCTGAAGTGGAGAAGAAAGGGAAATGAATCGTCTTCCCTGTTTAAGATCGCCATAGGGCTTATTATTATGGCACTCGGTTTTGGCTTTATGAGTGCTGCTTCTGCCCAGTATAATGCTACCGGCTCGTCAGCGATGTATTGGCTGATCCTGGCTTATCTCTTTCATACCATCGGAGAACTGTGCTCTTCCCCGGTATCCTTGTCTTTTATTACCAAGCTGGCTCCCCTCAAATACGCTTCCATCATTATGGGACTGTACTGGGCAGCTACCGGGTTTGGGAATTATTTTGCGGGAAAACTGGGAGTGCTTGCCCAATCTATGGGAGATTTCGAGGTGTTTACGGGGATCGCAGTGATCTGGACGCTGATAGGGATCGTTGTGATCTTATTGCTCAAACCCCTCAAAAGGCTTACGCACGGTGCAGAAGACGGGGAAGGAGCTGTCCGGGAGGCCGTGGCGGAGGCATAGATTTACGGACTTAGAACATACGCTCCCTTTTCATACGTGTTGTGAAAAGGGAGCCCTTTTTTATCACAGGTCGATTTCCACAATGCAACCAGGTATGGTGCGTTGTTCCCGTCTGCGATGACGGCTTTTGGCATGTGGTATTGTATAAGGCGTTCCAGGTTTATCCGGGGCGACTGCGAGAGCAGGATATAATCGGCTTTCGGAGCGGACAGGTAATGCTCAATGTCGGATCGGTTTACGTAAAGAACAAACTGGTCTCCGAAATCATAGCCGGGAAGCAGGTTGTGGACGTTTATCCGGCTGATCCCTTCTTCCCTCGGAAAACCTCCGAGCATCCTTTTTAAGGGAACCGTATCATTTTCGGCACGATATACCGCTACCCGGGAACCGGATTGCCGGGTGATAAAGGTCTGACGGTATTGATGCCAGATGATAAATTCTTCTTTTTCTGCGGGATGCAGGTGCCGGTAGCCCGGTATGCCGGCCAGCAGGCCCGCCGACGCCCATACCAGGAGCCGGGCCTTTCTTGTAGGCCCGGAGAACAGGAGGAGAAGGGACCCCGTGAAAATATAGGAGATTACCAACAGTTCCGCACTGAAAAAGATATCGTCAAAAACAAGGCTCTCCTGCCGGCCGGCCAGGGAGATAAAGGCATTCATTCTCGCTATAAGGAAGGTACAGGCCTGAACGAATACCGGCGGTAACAGTCCGGTCAGGGCGAGGATGAGAATAAGGACCCCGGCAGACATGATGATGCCGGTGAGGGGAACGACCACGATATTGGTAAGGAGAAAGAGGGCGGGAAACCGGTGAAAGTAATAGAGACTGAGAGGGAGTACTCCGAGCTGTGCGGTAACGGACACCCCGGCGAGTTGCCAGAAGTAACGCAGGATGGGATTTGAGGGGTTCCGGACAGACATCAGGACAGGATGAAAGTACACAATGGAGAATACGGCGGCATAACTCAGCTGAAACCCGGTGTCGGACAGGAAATCCGGTTTTATGAGGAGCAGTACGAACATGGAAACAAAAAGGGTGTTCCTTACCTCCGGGGTGCGTCGCAACTGTACGGAGAAGGCGAGAAAGGTGAACATGGTGGTGGCCCTGACTACCGAGGGCGATAGTCCCGCGATACATGCGAAGAGCCAGAGCGCCGAAACCGTAATGATGAATTTCGGGATGCGGCCGTACCTGATGTAATCGAAGGGGAACAGCGCGTAATGGAGCAGGAACAACAGTATTCCTACATGCAGGCCAGAAACGGCGAGTATATGTATGGCCCCCGCAGCGGCATAATCGTTGTATAGGGCGTCCGGTATATCCTGCCGCTCTCCCAGTAAAAGTGCCTGCATGACGGCCAGGGCATCTCCTTCGAACCCGTTTTTTTGCAACAGCCGGGTAGCGTCGTTCCGCAGTTTTCCGGCAATCGCATATATGTTGTTTTTACCGGCGGGCAACACCTGTATCCCGGATGCCTCAAGATAAAGCTGGTGATAGATGAACTGCCGGTGCAGGTAGTTGCGGTAATTGAACTGATGCGGGTTCCGGGGTGGGCGGATGTTCCGGAGATTGCCTTTTACGGAATAGGAGTGCCCCGTGGACATGACTACCGGTACGGATTCCCTGCTTATGTGACATATGACCTTTCCCCCGGCCGGTTTCCCGTTTATACGGTCGACCCGTACTGTATAACGAAGGTTCCGGGAAGTAGGCTTCAGCCGGTGCAGGGGCGTAATGACCAGGGTGTCGCTGCCGCGGATAAAATGGCTGTAGTGATCGGGGATATACCGGGGCTTTTCCGAATTGATCCTGTACAATCCGACACACCATAGCAGTATGAAGGCTGTGGCCATAAAGGAATAATTGACCGTACGCCCCGAAACGGGAGTGAGATAATGGGATATGCCGAGGAGCAACAGCAATACCAGGGAACATGACAGGAGGATCCCGGGCGGGATGTTACAGGTAAGGCCAACGGCAATACCCGTGCAAAACGGCAATAATAACCGGAAACTGTTGTAATCCCAAGGTAACATGGTTAAATGTAGTTAAAAATACCATGTAAAGAAAGTAAAAGACTACAATATTCTTCGGGCCTCGGTAAAAGCGTGGTTCCAGTATCCTTCTTTCAGGGAGGAGACCAGTACGCCTCTCGACGTGGTGGAGTGTATAAAACGTATGGCTTCGTCCTTGATGTCTACGACCAGGCCCACGTGATTTATCCGGTTTTTTCTCCCGGTCTTGAAAAAAAGCAGGTCGCCCTTACGCACTTCTTTCAGCTTGATCTTTTTTCCCTGGGTGGCCATCTGGTAGGAGGCGCGTTGTAAGGCAATGTCGTGCTCCAGGAACGAGACGTATACCAGTCCCGAGCAGTCCATACCTTTTCTGGTGGTGCCCCCGTATTTATATCGTGTGCCGTTATAGGAGAGTGCTGTTTTTATGATGGGGTCTGCCATGCTCTTTCCTGAACTTTTCTCTTTCTCCATGCGTTCCGCGGGCCAGGCTTCCACAGTTACCGTACGATGGTCGGTACCGGTTCCTTTGACAGATATTGTCCTGGGTTTTTCAACGGTCTTTTTACCCGACTTACAGGCGCAAAAACAGAGAAGCAGGCAGCAAATAAAAAGGTTTCTGATCATGGAAAACAAGCTCTTGGGCTAAATTAGTAAAAAAAGTGTTTGCTTCCATATTGCAATGGTGGCTTCAAAAGCTTTGCTGCGGATCAAAGTCAGATGACAATTAACTAAAGTGCATTTACAATAAGTTCCGCTGTATTTTTACTGGCTCCTTGTCCCCCGAGCTTTTTTTCGAGTTCGTAATAATCACGGAAAATCTGTTCCCGTTTTTCCGGGGTCAGTAATTTTTTCAGTTCCGTTCTCAGTCGTTTGCGGTTCAGGTCGCCCTGTATGAGTTCGGTCACCACTTCCTTGTCCATCACGAGATTTACCAGGGAAATGTATTTTAGTGTGATGATCCGTTTTGCGATCTGATAGGAGATCCAGTTGCCCTTGTAACAAACGATCTCCGGCACCTTGAACAGGGCAGTCTCCAGGGTGGCTGTACCGCTGGTTACCAGGGCTGCGGTGGCTACGCTTAGCAGGTCGTATGTCTTATTCCGGATAAGGTTGATGTTGGAATCTTTGAGAAAGGGGGTGTAAAATTCCCTGTCCTGTCCGGGTGCCCCGGCGATCACAAACTGGTAGCCGGGAAAATCATGTGGCATTTCGAGCATGACCGACAGCATTTTCCGTATTTCCTGTTTCCGGCTGCCCGGTAAGAGGGCGATGATCGGTTTCTCAGGGTCGAGGCCGTATTTCTTACGGAAGTCAGATTCATTGACTTTCGGGTATTGCGCAATGGCATCGATCAGCGGGTGGCCCACAAAATGTACCGGGTACTGATGTTTTTTTTCGTAAAAGTCTTTTTCAAACGGCAGGATGACATACATGCTGTCGATATCCCTTTTCACCGCCCTGATCCTGTTTTCTTTCCAGGCCCATAACTGCGGGGATATATAATAGTGCGTGCGATATCCTTCTTTTCGTGCCCACCGGGCAATACGCATATTAAACCCCGGGTAATCGACAAATATGATAACATCGGGACCGTAGCCGGCTATATCCTTTTTGCAGAAATTTATATTGCCCAGGATGGTACGGATATTCATCAACACTTCTGCAAAGCCCATAAAGGCGAGATCCTTGTAGTGTTTTACCATTTTACCACCTACACTTTCCATGAGGTCGCCGCCCCAGAACCGGAAATCGGCATCTTTATCAGCCTCTTTCAGCGCTTTCATAAGATTGGAGGCATGCAGGTCTCCCGAGGCTTCTCCGGCGATAATATAGTATTTCATTTGGTTCTTGGTTTTTTAGTTCGTAGTTCGTAGTCGGTCAGCCTGGTCAAACCAGGAACTACAAATGTGCTTAGGATGACAATTCCATGCTTCGCGCTCCCCCGATGCCGGGGCAGGCGGTACTTCCGGTTCCCCACTGTATCAGAACACTTTATACAGCAGGGTAAGCAGGGCGGTCAGTATGGTGGCCAGTAAAACTCCCCGGGCACGGTAATCCCTTCTCAGGCGCAGAAAGCCGAAAAAAGCAATCAGGTTGAGCAATGCGCCGAGGGCGAAGATGCTTCCCAGGTACCCTTCCGCAAATGCCGTTTTTAGGGTTTCCGCAATCCCTGTTCCGGAAAACAGCAATATGTACAGCAATGCTCCCACTATATTGGCGATAAGGCCAACGGCAAATCCTATGGCAATCTCTTTTTTAATCATTCAGTTTCCAGGAGTTTAAGGTTTGTATGGCGTGGTGTGCGGTAAGGTCGAACTGTACGGGGACTACAGAAATATAACCGTTGGCCAGGGCCCATTCATCGGTGTCCTCTCCGCGGTCGAGGTTGACGAATTTTCCGTCCAGCCAGTAATATTCCCTCCCCTGCGGGTTGGTCCGCTTGTCGAATTCCTGCGCCCAGCGGGCATTGGCCTGGCGGCAGACCTTAACGCCTTTTATCTCGTCCCTGCCGAGCCTGGGAAAATTCACATTCAATACGACCCCCTTGGGCATGCCGTTTTCAAGGGCATTGAGGGTAATGGTGCGTACGTAATCCTTGACTGCGTCAAAATCGGCGTCCCAGGAGTAGTCACACAGCGAAAAGCCTATGGCCGGAATTCCTTCCAGGCCGGCTTCTACCGCAGCACTCATGGTACCGGAATAAATGACATTTACCGAAGAATTCGACCCGTGGTTGATCCCGCTTACGCAGATATCCGGCTGTTGTTTTATCAGCTCGTTTACAGCCAGTTTTACACAGTCTACCGGGGTGCCCGAACAACTGTATTCTTCCGTGACCTGGTCGTCTATGTTTATCCGGTTGCAGAAAAGGGTGGCGTCTATGGTCACGGCATGGCCCTTTCCGGATTGGGGACTGTCGGGGGCCACCACCACGACATTGCCGATCTCTTTCATGACTTCGATCAGTGCCCGTATGCCCGGGGCGGCAATGCCGTCGTCATTGGTAACCAGTATCAGAGGTTTTTTTTTCATTTATGTGCTGTACTTTTCAAACGGTATGCTAAAATAAGCAATTATCCCCAGCTGTGTGCAAAACTTACCCCTGGCGGTGCGACATGCCCGGTGCCGGCCCGTACCGGAAACCGGGATTATGACAGGCGTTTAACAAAAAATTAGTATCATTGTGTGGTGCTGGCATGGTTTTTTCAGTAATTTAGGGGTTTTCAAATCGACCGGGGTAAAGTGATGCCTTTTTTGAAAAGGCGTAACGGTTGTTTGGAAAAAGAGAAGAAACAGAGTAGAATGAGCCGGATTTTTCTTTCCTGTATAAGGAACGGCAATGCGTTAAAAAAAATGAACAGATGAAAAGAAATTTTGTGTATGTACTGGCGGCCCTGCTGATATCGGCAGCTTCCTGTAGCTTTACCAATAAGACATTCGATAATCCTGATAAAGACAGGCTTCTGGTGGAGCTGCTTTCGTTTGTGATCCAGAAGTGGCATTTCAGTCCGTCTGAAGTGGACGACAGTTTTTCCGAAAAGGTGTTCGACAATTACATCGGAATGCTCGATCCGTCCAGGCGGTATTTCCTCCAGTCGGATATCGATGAATTTTCGGAGTATAAGGATAAGATAGACGACCAGATCCAGAGTGCGGACATCAGCTTTTTTGACCTGGTCCACAATCGTTTTGTGAAACGCTTAACCGAAGGGGAAGAGATCTATAAAGAGATCCTCGGCAAGCCTTTCGATTTTTCCGAAAATGAGGATATTGATATGGATTACGAGAACCTTCCGTTTCCGGAATCTGAAGATGATCGTGTGGAAAGGTGGAGAAAATATCTCAAATTTGCTGCTCTTGGCAGTTATGTGAGCCGGATGGAGGACGAGGAAGACAAAAAGGAGAAGGATGCTTCCTATACTGTAAAACCCGGTGAGGATATTGAAAAGGAGGCCCGGGAATCAATACTGAAAACACAGGCTGAGCACTTTGATATTGTAGACGACCTGGAGCGAAGAGACTGGTTTGTCATGTATCTCAATGCCATAGTTACGGAATTTGACCCTCATACCTTCTATTTTGCTCCTGATGATAAAGACCGTTTCGATGCCAGTATTTCAGGTAAGTTTGAAGGGATCGGCGCCCGTTTGCAGCGAAAAAACGATCGCATAAAGATCGTGGAGGTTATTTCGGGAGGGCCTGCATGGCGAGGTAATGAAGTAGAAGTGGGCGATGAGATCCTCAGGGTGGCACAGGGCGAAGAAGAGCCGGTAGACATCATAGGGATGAGGCTTGACGATGCCGTTAAGCTCATAAAGGGACCCAAGGGTTCGGAAGTCAAACTCACCGTGAAGAAAGTAGACGGGACCACCCAGACCATATCGATTGTCAGGGATGTGGTGGAACTGGAAGAATCTTATGCCAGGACCTCTCTGGTTAAAAAGGACGGGAGGACATACGGCATTATAAACCTTCCCAAATTTTATATAGATTTTGAGGATTATGAAAGCCGGAACGCAGCATCTGATGTCGAAAAAGAGATCGAGCGATTGAAGGAACAGGGCATGGAAGGGCTGGTACTTGACCTGAGAGGTAACGGTGGCGGTTCGCTGAAGACTGTGGTGGACATGGCCGGGTTTTTCATAAAAGAAGGGCCTGTGGTACAGGTCAAATCTTCGGGAAAACAGCAGGAAGTGCTCTCCGATACCGACAGCAGGGTACAGTGGGACGGCCCGCTGGTGATCCTGGTCAATGAACTTTCGGCTTCGGCTTCTGAAATTCTCGCAGCCGCCATGCAGGACTATAAGAGGGCGGTAATTGTAGGAAGCAAACAGACCTATGGAAAGGGAACGGTACAGAATGTGGTAAACCTGAACCAGTTCCTCGGGCAGAAGAACGACTATGGCGATGTGGGGGCCCTGAAACTGACCACCCAGAAATTCTACAGGATAAACGGAGGCTCTACCCAGCTCGAGGGGGTTAAGAGCGATATTGTAATACCGGACCGCTACAGTTATATCGACCTGGGGGAGAAAGATCAGATCAATCCGCTTCCCTGGGATAAAATAGCAGAGGCAGATTATCGCCCTTTAAAGGATCATGTGAATTACGATTACGCCATTTCCAGAAGCAAGGAGAGGATGGCTGAAAACGAACAGATCGGCCTCCTGGAGGAAAATGCACAATGGATAAAAAAGAAACAGGATGAAAGCACTTTTTCATTGAATTATGAAGCCTATCGCAAAAGTGTGGATGAGGATATGGAAGTCGCCAAAAAGTTTGATGTACTGTCGGAATACAGCACAGACCTGACCTTTGAGTCCCTCCCTTATGAAGATGCCCTGATTGCTCAGGATACCATTTTGAGAGACCGGCGTGAGCGCTGGCATAAAAACCTTTCCAGGGACGTATATGTGGAGGAAGCACTCAATGTATTGACGGATCTGAGAAACGAGTCTGAAAAGGGCCTGGCGCAGATCAGGAAACAGTAGCATCATTGAGGTCTTCCCACTCGTTGATCTGGTTGGCGTCGAGTTTGATAAAGACAAAGAGCAGCAGGGTAAAGGCCCATAGCCCGGAGCCGCCATAGCTGAAAAACGGGAGGGGGATGCCCACTGTGGGCAGCAGGCCGATAACCATGCCTATGTTTATGGTAAAGTGGGAAAACAGTATGGCTGCAACGCCGTAACCGTAAATACGGCTGAATTTGGATTTCTGGCGTTCTGCGAGAAACAGTATCCGGAGCAGCAGAAAGGTAAACAGCAGTATGACTGCCGTACTGCCGGCAAAGCCCCATTCTTCTCCTACCGTACTGAAAATATAGTCGGTATGCTGCTCGGGGACAAAACCACCTTTCGTACGGGTGCCTTCCAGAAATCCTTTACCGTAGAATCCGCCCGAAGAAATGGCAGATTCCGACTGATAGGTATTATACCCGATAGACCTCCTGATCTCCCTGAGTTTTTCAGGGTCGTGTTCCAGTTTGAGCCATAAGCTGATACGGTCCCTGTGATGTTGTTTGAAAATATGGTCGAAAGTAAACCGGACACTTGAAGTTACCAGTACCGTAATGACCATGAGGGTGAGGAAGGGCAGGAGGGAAACCACTTTTTTCTTTCTTTTCCGCCATATGAAATACAGGGTGAGTAACAGGAAGACCGCGACACTTACCCATATGGCACCGAAGATCAGGGTCGTGATAAAAAGCGTGAGCATTCCCAGGCCGCAAAGCAGGTAGCCGGAAGGCAGTCCCTCCCTGTACAATACGAGGATAAATGAAGCAAATACCATGGCACTTCCCGGGTCGGGTTGCAGGAGAATGAACACCATCGGGCCGGCAATAATTAAAAAGGCCCTCAGCTGGTCCCTGAAGTACTTGATATTGGTCTGCGAATCGCTGAGATACCCTGCGAGGGCCAGGGCCGTAGCGGTTTTTGCAAATTCCGCAGGCTGTATGCTCATAAAGCCGAAGTTGTACCAGGCCGTTTGTCCCGCTATGTTCTTGCCGAAAATGAATACCCCGGCCAGGGAGGCCAGGGAGATAAAGTAGATGATCCCGGAGAACCGCTGGTAGAACTTGGCGTCTATGGCCAGGATCAAAACGATGAAAACAGTACTCAGGCCTATAAACGTAAGCTGCTTGCCGTAGTATTGGGAGAAATCGAAAACGGAAGTCTCTAACCCGTCTGTAATACTGCTGGAATAGATATTGATCCACCCGGCAAATACCAGAAGGGCGTACAGCAGTACGGTGAGCCAGTCCATATTTCTTACCACCGAATTATTCATTGATCCTGAAAGGTTTTCCGCTTAGGGGTTTTGCATATTCGTCTTCGAGACTGGCTTCCAGCATCCGTTTTTCCAGGTCTTTCCGCGTTACTTCCCCCTTGAGGTATTTCTCAATCATGATCGAGGCTATGGGACCGGCATACCTGGAACCCCAGTAGCCGTTCTCTACAAAAACAGCTATGGCTATTTTGGGGTCTTCAACCGGGGCAAAGGCCACAAATATGGAATGGTCGGTAAGCTGGGTGCGTTCGCCGTCCAGACGTATAAAATTTTCGGCGGTCCCTGTTTTTCCCGCTATGTTTATATCCGGAACCTGGAACCATCTTGCCGTTCCGGAAGTGTAAACTTCGGCCATCCCTTCGATGACCGGCCCGAAGTTTTCCGGATCTATGGTAGTGTTTTTCCGCTCTGTAAATTTTGTATTCTCAAGAGGTTTGTTCTCGATACTTTTGAGGATGTGCGGGGTGTAGTAATATCCCCTGTTGGCTATGATGGCCGTGATATTGGCCAGTTGTATGGGAGTGGTCAGTATTTCCCCCTGCCCGATGGCGTTGGATATATTAGTGGTAGAATACCAGCGTCCTTTGCCGTACATGCGGTTATACAGATCGGTATCCGGGATCCTTCCTGCTTTTCCGGTGGGGAGGTCATACCCGAGGTAGTCGCCCAGTCCGAAACTTTGCATGTGTTTATCCCATGCATTCATGCCCTCTGCCGAGGTAGGATATTTATCTATGATACGGCGGTACACATTGGCAAAATAGCCGTTACAGGACAGGGCAACCCCTTTTACGAGGTCCCTGGAACCCCCTCCGCAATGGCATCCCATAAGTCTTCTTCCCATATAGTAATACCCGTTCTGGCAACCGATCCTGGTGTGCGGATCGATCACGCCTTCCTGCAGGGCAGCAAGGGCATTGAGCGCCTTGAATGGGGACCCCGGGGGGTACATGGCCAGCAGGCTTCTGTCGTATAAGGGCTTGGCGATCGAATCGTAATACAGTTGTGTGTAGTTCCTGGAACGCTCCCTGCCTACCAGGAGGGAAGGATCGTAACTGGGAGCGGTGACCAGGGCGAGGATCTGCCCGGTTTTCGGTTCCAGTGCAACGATGCCTCCGCGTTTGTGGGCCATGAGTTCTTCTCCGTAAGCCTGGAGGTCGATGTCAATGGTAAGTGCTATGTCCTTTCCCTGTACGGGCAGCGTATCGTATACGCCGTTCTTGTAGGGGCCTATATCCCTGTTGAAACGGTCTTTCTGGATAAATTTGACGCCTTTCCTGCCTTTCAGGGTGTCCTCGTAATATTCCTCTACGCCCTGTTTTCCTATGAGCTCTCCCGACATGTACTCCGGGTTGTTCTGCAGGTCGTATTCGCTCACCTCCCTGATATAACCGAAGATATTGGCGCCGTGACTGGTCTGGTAGTGCCTGAGAGATCGCTTTTGTATGTAGAACCCTTCGTATTTCCGCATTTTTTCCTGTAATGCGGCATATTCCGCCTTGGTGAGCTGGGGCAGGAATACCGAAGGCAAACGCGGGGAATAGGTATAGGCTTTTTTGTATTTTTTAGTGAAATCCTCTTTGGTAATGTTCAGCATGGAGCAGAATTCAATGGTGTCCAGGGGTTTTACCTCGCGGGGGATCACCATAACGTCATAGGAAGGCTGGTTGGCCACCAGGAGCGTACCGTTACGGTCGTAGATATATCCGCGTTCCGGGTAATCGTAAACCTGTTTTATAGCGGTGTCGTCCAGCGGGTTATCCCTGTTCCCTGAAATAAGTTGCAGGTAGGAAAGCCTGCCTGTATAGATCAGGGCCACCAGGATGATAACAGATGCCAGTAACAGTTTCCTCATTGATTCTTAACGCTAAATAACGGAATGAATATAAGACAGAGCAAGAGGGTAAATGCACCCGAGAACAATGCCTTTTCCAAAATGGTCAACAGATGTGTAAAACTAAAAATCTCCAGGGAGAAAAGAATGAAATGATGTGTTAAAACCATGATAAAGATATACACGAATCGCTGCCCGAAATTGGTGTTCTTTATTTTCAGTGTCTGGTATTCGTAGGCACTGCCAAAGGCAAAGCGTAATACGACAGGGCGTATATAAGCTATACATAGGGAAGCCGCCGCATTGATACCACCGCTGTCACTGAAAAAATCGACGCTCAGCCCGATTAAAAAGGAGAGCAGCAGAAAAGCGGCACGGTTTTCGTCTTTTAACGGGTACAGCAGAATGAAGAGCACATAGATATAAGGGCTGATATAGCCCATCAGGTATATGTGGTTGCAAATGAGTACCTGGGCCAGGACCAGTACGATAAACCGGATGCTATTTGCGAGAACACCGTTATTCATTGACCGAATGTTCCAGTTCCATAATTTCTTCCTTATTCGTGTTTTCTATAATGTAAACATGCCCGAGGTTGGTCATGTCGTTAAACAGCGCCACGTTTATGATATAGTAATTTTCAGAGATATCGAGGTGGTAATTCTCAATAGTCCCTATGGGAATGCCCTTGGGGAATATGGTGGACATCCCCCCCGTGATAACGGTATCTCCCTCTTTTAATGGTGCAATACGGGAAATATCTACGAGTTGTACGGTCCTTTCCGATCTTCCGTCCCACTGCAGGGAGCCGAAGTGATTGGTGTTTTTGAGCTGTGCATTGATACGGGTAAGGGTGTTCAGCACCGATTGTACGGTAGCGTAGTTTCCGGAAGTATTATCGATGATCCCGACAATACCTCTGGAAGTTATAACCCCCATGTCCTGGGCGATCCCATCATTTTCTCCCCGGTCTATGGTGACATAGTTTTTCGGGGTGTTATAGCTGTTCTTGATTACCGAAGCATTCCGTACGATATATCCCTGATTACCGCGGAGTAGCAGGGAGTCGGGAGGAATGGAGTCGGGATAGGGCAGGCGGTTGTTAAACAGCAGTGTCCGCAATCTCTTGTTTTCCTCTACCAGCTGTACATTGTGTGTTCTCAGCCCGAAATAATCCGAAATCCCGCTTGAGGCTTTGTAGATCCCTCCGGTGACCCAGTTGGCCGAATTGATAAATTTACTGGAGTGATAGTTGTGCGACTGCACCGTTAAAAAAAAGGAGAGTGACAGCAAAACAAGAAAAAGAAAGAAGAACCTGTTCTTTAAAAAAAAATTGACGATGTTCTGCATGGCGTCCTACCTTACCTATCTTACCAGTATACTCTTAAACCTGGAAATGTTTTTCAGTGCTATTCCCGTTCCCCGTACCACGGCGCGAAGCGGATCTTCGGCAATATATACGGGCAGGTCGGTTTTTTGTGAAAGCCGCTTGTCCAGCCCGCGCAGCATGGAGCCTCCGCCGGCGAGGTAAATCCCGGTATTGTAGATGTCGGCTGCAAGTTCGGGGGGAGTTTGCGACAGGGTTTCCATGACCGCGTCCTCGATACGGAGAATGGATTTGTCAAGTGCTTTGGCGATCTCCCGGTACGATACGTGTACCTGTTTGGGTTTTCCCGTCAGGAGATCCCGTCCCTGGACACTCATTTCCTCGGGCGGGGTTTCCAGGTCTTCCGTGGCGGAGCCTATCTGTATCTTGATATTTTCGGCCGTAGATTCTCCTACATACAGGTTGTGCTGGGTACGCATATAATAGACGATATCATTGGTAAATACATCCCCGGCAATTTTTACCGACTTGTCACATACGATCCCTCCCAGTGCGATGACGGCTATTTCCGTGGTCCCGCCTCCTATGTCTACGATCATGTTTCCCTTGGGCTCCATGATGTCTATCCCGATCCCTATGGCCGCAGCCATGGGCTCGTGGATAAGATAGACCTCCTTGCCATTTACCCTTTCGGCAGATTCCTTGACCGCCCGCATTTCCACCTCCGTAATTCCCGAAGGGATACAGATCACCATCCGCAGGCCGGGCTGAAAGAGTTTGCGCCTCAATGCCGGGATGTTCTTGATAAACATGTTGATCATTTTTTCCGAGGCGTCAAAATCGGCGATGACCCCGTCTTTCAGCGGACGGATGGTCTTTATGTTTTCATGGGTTTTTCCCTGCATCAGGTTGGCCTGCTGACCTACGGCGATAATCTTTCCGGAGATGCGGTCCCGGGCCACTATAGAGGGGCTGTCCACAACAACCTTGTCATTGTGAATGATCAGCGTATTGGCTGTGCCGAGGTCCATCGCAATTTCCTCTGTTAAAAAGTCAAAAAATCCCATGTATGCGTAAAATTATTCAGTTTGCTCGTTTGTATAAAGTGTATTTTTTCGGCCTTGCCCCAAATGTAACAATACTTTACTGCATTTTATATGCTGTAATTCAATAAAATATGCTCTTTGAACCATTTTTGCCCGGAGACTCTCCGGGCAATATCACAGTTTATAACGAAAAACCGGGTACAATTAGTGTTTAAAATGTCTGGTTCCTGTAAAAACCATGGCCATTTTGTGTTCGTTACAGTAATCGATACTCAGCTGGTCCTTGATAGAACCGCCGGGCTGTATTACCGAGTTTATCCCTGCCTGGTCTGCGATTTCCACACAATCGGGGAAAGGGAAAAAGGCATCGCTGGCCATGACAGCCCCGTGGAGGTCGAAATCAAAAGAACGCGCTTTTTCTATAGCCTGTCTCAGGGCATCTACCCTGCTGGTTTGCCCGGTACCGCTGGCATACAGCTGAAGGCCTTTTGCCAGAACTATGGTATTGGATTTGGTGTGTTTGCATATTTTCGATGCAAAGAGCAAATCCTTTAACTCGTTATCCGAAGGTTTATTGTCTGTCCGGTAGCTTATATCTTCCGCCGTGTCGGTCTTCTCGTTTTTTTCCTGTACGAGAAACCCGTTGAGGCAGGTTCTTACCTGGGTTTTGGAAAGTTCCGCCTCTTTGCGGACCAGGATGATGCGGTTTTTTTTCTGCTTCAGTGTTTCCAGGGCTTCTTCGGAGTAGGAGGGGGCAATGACCACTTCGCAGAAGAGTGTGCTTATCTCCCGGGCCGTATCTTCGTCTATGGGCCTGTTGGCAATGAGGATACCTCCGAATGCCGATACGGGGTCTCCGGCAAGCGCATCCCTGTAGGCTTGTGCGAGTGTACTCCGCGTAGCAACTCCACAGGCATTGTTGTGCTTCAGGATGGCAAAAGTGGGCTCGTCATTTTTAAATTCTTCCATCAGGTTTACTGCGGCGTCAACATCGAGCAGGTTGTTATAGGACAGTTCCTTGCCGTGAAGCTTGTCGAACATGGCCCCGAGATCTCCGAAGAAATACCCTTTCTGGTGGGGGTTCTCGCCATAGCGCAGCTCCTGTCCGCGGGTTTCACTCACCTTGAATACCGTTTCTTCCTCGTTGAAATAATTGAAGATGGCCGTGTCGTAATGCGAAGATACATTAAAAGCCTTTGCGGCAAACCGCTTGCGGTCCCGGAGCGTCGTGTTTCCGTTCCCCTCCGTGATAAGCTGCAGGAATTCGCTGTAATCTTCCATGGAAGCCACACAGAGCACGTCCTTGAAATTCTTGGCTGCCGCCCGGATCAGGGAAATGCCGCCGATGTCTATTTTTTCTATGATATCCTGTTCTGCGGCACCACTGGCCACGGTTTTTTCAAAAGGATAGAGGTCTACGATAACAATGTCGATCTGCGGTATTTCGTATGCTTTGAGCTCGTCCCGGTCACCTTCGTGTTCCTGGCGGTTCAGGATACCTCCGAATACCTTGGGGTGCAGGGTTTTTACCCGGCCTCCGAGTATGGAAGGATACCCGGTCACATCTTCCACGGGAATAACGTCAATGCCCAGGTCGCGTATGAATTTTTCGGTTCCTCCCGTAGAATACAATGTTACTCCCAGGTCATTCAGTTTTTGAATTACAGGCTCCAGTCCCTCCTTGCTGAAAACGGAAATTAAAGCAGATGTCGCTTTTTTAGTGGTACTCATGTTTATCGTGTTGTTTCTCTTGATTTTTCCGCGAAAATGCCATTGCCGAAATGTCGAGGTTTTTAATGGAACTCTTAAAATATCAGAAGGCATTTCGTACTGAGAGCTTGTTTAAACTAATTTCAATTGGCTACAAAATGATCTTTTACCCCATATTTCATCTTTTTCTTGCTCCATAGCTATGGCTATGCAGCGTAAAAAAGCCTTCATCTGGGGCAAAAATCTCTATTTTTCGCTGCAATCAAATCAATTTAAAAAAGCTCTGATACCGGTTCGTAAAACAGGACCGGATACGTTTGATTGCAAAAGTAACTTTTTTGTGGCAACAAACAGGTCTCCTGTTTAAAAATATTGGTATGAGGGTAGGGGAAGGACGTTTTGAAGGGAGGGCGGATATTCAGGTTTTATATGGAGTTAAAAATACAAAGGGCTATCTGAAAAGAGAGCCCCCTGTCTGTATGGTAAATACCCTTTGAAAGGGATGATTACTGTTCGGAATATTCCGTATCCCACTCCGTACCGTCGTCTCCCTTCTGCCCGTCCATTTTTATCAGGAAGTTTTTGGCAGGGAAGTACGGTTTGAGCCGTATGTCCAGGAAAATACGGTCTTTCTGGTTGGGGTCCTGTTCAAATCGCGTGATGTCAAAATCTTCGATGAGTTTGTCAGGCCCTGAAACGCTGTCCAGGAATTTTATGACCTGGTTGAGTATCTGCTTCCGGGTCTTGGCATTGAAGTTTTCAAAGGCCCGCCTGTTGAGGAAGTCCATCATCACCTTGGTGACGTAATCGAAAACCCTTACCACGGAGTAGGTCTGCAGCCCCAGGTTATCACCGTTGAACAGGGTCTTGCCGGAAAAGGCCATGACCTTGTTGTATTCATTGACCATGGGTACCAGTCCGAGGTGTTCGAGATCGGCTATTTCACTTTTCTTGAGATCGAATTTCACACCGTCTACCTCGTTGATCCCGCCAAACTTTTTGCCCGCGGTGATCTGGGACATCAGGGTATTGTATATTTTTCCTGCAAGGGCAGTAGAAGGAGGGATAAACAGGTGGTCTTCCTCGTCGATATCATCGTTCTTGCCACGGCCTACCAGCCAGTTACAGGTCATGACAACATTAGACCGGTAGATGTCTCCCCCGGTGAGGTTTGCCATTTCGAACATTTCGATCACATCGTCCGGTTCGTCCAGGTGCTGGAAGTCGGTAACCAGCATCACCTTGTTGTTGTGTGCGATTTTCGCCCATTTTTCAACGACCTTGTTAGACCCCAGGTACCCGGGAATCACCAGGAGGGCATAATTGTTCCTCAGGTCCAGCCTGTCGTAGTTGTTGACCAGTTCTTCCTGGATATAATCGATAAACCTGGTATTGTCAAGGTCCTTGAGCTGATCGAGTTCGGCATTGATAATGGACACGTTTTTTACCTTGCTCTCCTCGGTATTTTTGTAGAACAGGGCCAGGGTGCGATAGGCTTCTTCCAGTTCCCTGGTTTCACGGGTAGCTTCTGCAAGGTTCTTTTTCAGTGTCTGTTCTGCGCTTTCTGCCTTTTTCTGGCAGTCGTCTACCAGATCTACCAGGTTGTCCGAAGACTTCAGGGTTTCCGCCCAGAGCTTGAGAACCCTTTTCAGGTTCTGGCGCTCTGCCTTCTTGCCGGTCTCGTTCAGGAATATGTTTCTTCTGGCTTTTCTTTCCGGGCTCAGGTTCTGTACCCCTTCAATGGCACTCTCCAGCAGGTCGAAGCCCCCGTACTGGATAAAAGACTCGAGTTTCTGTTCCAGGCTGGCCTTCTGGCCTTCCCTGAGCTGTTCCCCTGCTGCGGTAGCCGATGATTTTTGATTCTTCATAAGTAGCTCTATTTGTCGTTTTCTTCAATTTCCCGTACCAGGGCCTCTATGGTTTCGATAATGGACTGTTTGGCTTCGGGATCCTGGAGCGCCAGTTTCAATACCTTATTGGTCTTGAGCTGCTTTATCATTTTACCGTATTGTTCTTTCTTGGTCTGAAGGTCGGTGAGGAATTCGCTCTGCTCGGTAATGCCTTTTACCGAAAAATCGGATACGTTCCCGAATTTGAGTTCTTCCCGGACGGTCATGCCCTGTTCATCCTCGAAATTGACATTCATTTTCGGAGCAAAATGTTCGAACACCTCATCCATATTCTTTAATCCGCTCACCGCTTCGGGGCGAACAGGGGTATTGGGAGTCAGCTTCTGTGCAATGAGTGTACGGTTTTGTGGGATGTCCACAATACTTTCTTCACCTTCCGGCTTTACCTCATTTCCTCCTATGCCATAACTATTAGAAAGGTTTGCCATAATATTAATTTTAGTTAAATATAATAAAAATTACGTATTGAGTATGCTTTTTCCTAATTCAGAACAGTCCTTTTCGCTTATAATCCAGTATGATAAGGCTTACGCAGTCCGTCTGCCTGTCGCGTACCATCGATACTTTCTTCAGTTCTATCTTCTTGCCGCGTATCGTATTGTACAGGTAGTGTACGGAGACTATGCTCCCGTCTTTTAACTGTACCTTGGGGAACTGGTCTTTGCAGAAATGACGGGTGAAGTTCTTGAAAGACAGTCTGTTCATCGAGATCCCCATGATTATGCCTGCCAGTCTTTCTTCGTCCATGGGGAGCACTGTTGCTTCCTCCTCCTCTTCCTCCGGGACATTGATGTTATCTACACGTTTTGCCTTTTCCGGTTCAAACCCGATAGGCTTCTCGGGAACTTTCTGGTTGATGTATATATCCACGATATCCTCATCCCTGGTGTCCTTCATGATATCCACCTTGTTGATCCTTTCCTTTTTATTGCGTGAAGGAAGAACGGTTATTTTTTTGTGGGTCAGGTATTTGGTGTCGTCATTGACAATAAGGTATACTGTTTTGAGGCCGGGAGTCTTGTAGGTGTACGAGGGATCCTTGTCAATGGCGTCGATCTTTTCTCCATCCCCTTCCCCGAAGCGCCATTCCCATCTTTTGGCGTGTGGCGTTTGGTCTGTAAAGGTTACCGGTTCGTCTACATAAGCTATTGCGGGAATGTCAAACCTGGGGAACAGTGTGGAGTCGATCAGTTCCTTGGAAGGAAGGATCTCCACGACTTTTGAAATATTACAATTTTTATTGACCCAGAGGTTGACCAGGTACTTACCCGGTTCCTTGTATTGATGGACCACCTTGGAACGGTGAGAAGCCGTATTGCCATCGCCGAAATTCCATTCCCATTCATGGGCATTGTCGGTATAGTCTGAAAAAGTTACGATCTCGCCCACTTTCAGGGCAGAGGCATCTATATTAAAGGATTGTACGAGGCAGGGCTCACTTTCCCTTACCTTGAAAGCCAATACGACGCCGGCTATGAACAACAGTGCGATGAAAGATAGCAATACCCTGGAGTCGAAATGTGTTTTTATACGGGAATTCCTATTCATGATACTATGATAATTACATTATAAAAATAATAATATACGACAATTATGATCAGAAATACATAAATTGTAATGTGCTTTGGGGGGTGTTTCAAAAGTACATCATTTGCGATTTATGCAAAATCACGGAAAACAAGTATTTCAAAGTAAAACAAAAATATTGTATTTTCGTACGAAATTTTGTGGGTACAAGCTAATAAAAATAGCTGAAACTCCGTAACAGTAAAAGAGTAAAGTTATAGAATATAGTGGTAAAATAATGTATTGTTGACCTGTATTTAAAATAAACTTAATATTTTACCGATTTATTTGTATTTGTCAATTGTGGAAAAAGATATTCCGGTATGTTGTTTGTCCGGTGGAGGTAACGAAAATGTCACGACGCGAATACGGTAGTGAGAAAAAGAAATGTGTACAGACAGATTATTCTTTGTCAATGTTAGGAAGCGATAATAATTTTTTAGCTGTGAAGTATATCAGGTGGATGATGGTCGTGTTTGCTGTTGTTCTTTTGGAAAGCTGTGGTGCAAAGAAAGATGCGGCATATATGGTTACCGATCCTTATGTGAATGCAGAGCTTGGCAGAAAGCCGGGGCTCAGCGATATAAAGGTTATTCGTGACCTGGAAATTGTATTTGAGGAGGAAGAAGAGGAGCCGGAACTTATATCGGAGGAACAGAAGCGCTATTTTGCCCGTAAACTGGGGGTTCCCGCATCTGAAATCACCAATCAGAAACTCTATGCCTATATTGTGGAGTGGGAGGGGGTGCCTTACCTGTACGGGGGGAATAGCAAAAGCGGGATAGATTGTTCCGCCCTGATGAAAAACCTGTACAGCGAGGTCTATAATGTGGAGTTGCCGCGGACGGCCTCCGAGATCATGCTTCACGACGACCAGGTACAGCCCTTCCGGTCTGTAGAATATCTCCAGGAAGGAGACCTGGTGTTTTTTCGCTCCGGCAAAGAAAAAGTAATGACCCATGTGGGTATTTACCTCGGAAATATGAAATTTCTGTCTGCCACCGAATCAAAAGGGGTTCAGATCACAAGTTTGAAAGACCCTTACTGGCATAATAGCTACAGGGTGAGTGGCAGGGTGAAGTCTTTGGTGGCTTCACAGGAATGACTGAAAGGGTCATGCCGTTTTGTTACATAATAGAGCAAGTATGGTACACGTAAGAGTATTGGTGTTTTTGGCAATGATAGTCATGGTTGTTTCCTGTAAGACCTCCAAAAGTGTAATTCCTATTACCGATGAGTATGTGAATATGGAGTTCGGGGAACTCGGGGATATGAATGAGGGAGAGGAAGAGGATACCGAAGACGAGTCGTATATTATTATAGCCCCGATTACGGATGAAGATGTTGAAGAAGAGTTCGGAGAAAGCGAGGGAGTGGCTGCTGCTACCCCTGCCCCTGTTCCTCAAAGGGTTCCGGCAACCAGAGGGCCTGTAGTGAATACGGCACCTCCTGTAGTGGATACAGAACCCCTGAATGCAGCCATAGAACTGGAAACCGGGCAGTTGCTGCTGTCGGATAGCGGTTCTTCCATTATGCTCGATGAGGTGGAAGTGGTCGGAATACGGAGGGAGGAGCAGTTCGCGCTTGGATCGCTCTCGGGGTTCCAGCTGGTTTACCTGAAAGAAACAGAAGCCCGGTCCTTGCCTCTGGTGAAGGAGGTGAAGGTCAAGGGGTATTCTCCCATTACCATAGAAGACAGGATATACTTCGGAAAACGGTTGAAGGTCAAGCCGATAAGGATCAGTAATGCACGTTTGTATTCTTTTGTCAAGGAGAATCTCGGAAAACCTTATCGGGAGAATTATCTCGACCATCTTACCCTGATGCAAAACCTTTATCAAAAGGTTTATGAGGTCAGTTTTCCGCGTACCACTTCAAAAGCCATTCTCGGTAATTATACCGAAGGGAAGATACACTACACCAGGGACATGGCAGAAGGTGACCTGCTGTTTTTCCGCCTGAGAGGCAATAAGGGAGGGCCGTACACCCATATAGGGATCTATCTCCAGAACAACAGGTTTCTTACCGTGACCCCTTCCGGGGGGGTAGAGATCACCAACCTTAGGAACCGGGAGTGGCGAACGGCATATATAGGAAGAGGCAGGGTCAAAAACACAGTAGACTGATGAACAGGGAGGATACGGCAATGGAGGCATTACAGGGATTGCCTGCTCTTGACCTGAGGGCAGAGCTGCTCTTTGAGGCCCTCTTGCGGCTCAAGGTAAGGGACAGGGATATCACGGTGTCTTCCAGGGGGAATTTTTTCCGGAAATTCAACCGGGATGTCATGGGAGTAGAGCTCGACATGAACCGTGCCGATATGTGGACTGTGATGCTGAGCAGGGACGGGTTGTACGATATCATACCGGAAGGGCTCTCCCATAATTACAGGAACCGTGCCAGGAATGAAGATCCTGTAGAAGAGTATAAAAAACGGAAACGGGAAGAGGCGGAAGCGCGCCACTTTTACAGCCCCCTGGAGAACGAGTTTTTTCGTTTCAGGCACCAGATCGAGAAATACGAAGCCGATTTTTTCCGGGATATCAATGCTTATGGCCTCTCCGATGTAATCCGCACGATTCTCGGGGTGTCTGGAAACGTCCCGGACGACCTGCTTGTCAGGATGTTCTTTTTGTTGATGCAGCAGAAAGACCACGTGAGCCGGAATATCGGCGATGTGTGCAGGGGGCTGGGGTTTATTATAGGCGAAAAAGTTGATGTCACCGTCAGGAATATCAGGCTCGAACACGGATTTGACCCTTATGAAAAAAGGGAAGAGATGCTTTTGGGGATCAATACGACACTGGAGAGTGATGAGGAAATATTCTTAAAGAAATATCACTTTGTCATCGGCCCCCTGAATGATTCGGGGATACTTGTGGAGTATGTGAACCACGGGCGGATGGAAAGCTTTCTGGAAGCCTTCTTCTACCTGTTCCTGCCCTGCCAGGTCCAGTTTTCATACGAGTTGGTGCTCAACGAGCACGACGAGGTCTTTGCATTGCACGAAAATGTCTATCAATCGCGTTTGGGAATATCAACAGTTATCTGATTCATGAGAAAAATTTTAGACTATATTGTTACCGGCGAAACCATGACACTGCTTCTCATAGTGCTTGCAGTGGCTTTTATACTAAGCATGCTTTTTGCGGCCAGGGCGCCGAAATTCCGCAAGAAGAAATGGAAGTATTTCCTGTACGTCCTGGTTATGGGGGTGCTGATCACGGCCTTCGGGGCGGTACTGTACAATCTGAAGTCTACCACCTTGAATACCCGTTTTGTTTCCTTTCAGGTGCTGATGTTCCTGCTGGGAACCGGGCACCTTGTGGTCTTTCACCGGCTTTTTGCCCGGTTTGATACCGAAAAAATGTTCCAGGAGATCTTTATGTCATTTATTACCGCACTTTATGCCGGCTGCTTTATGATCCTGGTAGTGGCTTATTTTGCAGAGTTCAGGTTTATCTACTATTTTTCCGGAAGCCTGCTGATGTTCCTCGTGCCCACGCTGGTGCTGATCCTGTTTGAAACAGCGGTTACCATTCCGGCAAGGCTGTACAAGAGATGGTTTTACCCGCTCAATAACAAGTATCCCAATCCGCAGATTACGGAAATGCGAAACATGATCCTGCTCAACCTGGTCTTTCACAAGAAGCCGAACGACCGCCACATGATCAACTTCAAGGTAAAGGCGCCCCGCGCCATGGAATTCGGCAGGTTGTTTTATTATTTTATCAATGACTACAACGACAAACACCCCAACAGCCAGATCTATTTTAAGGACGGAAAGAACGAACCGTATGGCTGGTATTTTCATACGAAACCCCGCTGGTTCAGTTCTACGAATCATATAGACCCCGACGAATCTGTAGACCGGAACGATATGAAAGACGGTGATACCATCATTTGTCAGCGTATATAAAAAAGAGGTCTTCAAGGTCTCTGTGTTTGAATTTTAAAAGATAAAAGACTATGGCAGAAGATATTCGATATTTCCCGGTGAACTGGATCGACGGGATGAAGATCAATAAGAACCATTTTATTGATCTGCAGGACAATGTGGAAGACCTCGTACGTGATGTCCGTGGGCTGATGATGACCCCGATGCAGTACGGACTGGTTTCCACCCGTTTTAAGGCGCCTTCGGAATATTCGGTGATTATCGATGAGCACAACGAACTTCACGTATCCATAAAGTTTCTCAAGGCCGTGACTCCCGGAGGGGGGCGTATCGAGGTCACGGATTTTACGGGGGAATTTTCAGAGAAGATTGCCCTGGAAAATTATGAATTCAAGGAAAACACCCGTTACCTGTTGCTCAATGTAGACCCTTTTAAGCGGGTGCCTACGGGCGTACAGAACATGGAGGAGATACCGCCGCGCTTTCCCTTTGCCATGTCGCGCTATTACCTTACAACCATTGCCGAGAGCGAAGTGACACAGAACAATATAGGGCCGCTGCAATTGCCCATCGCCAAATTTTCGTCCCGGGGCAGTGTGTTTGAGGTGGAGGATGCCTATATCCCTCCCTGTATTTCGGTAAACGGTCATCCTGCCCTGGTAAAACTTTATGAAGCCTATGACGCTTTTTTTAAGCAGATGGAATTTTACGCGGTACAGATATGCCAGAAAATACGCTTCAGGAGACTTAGCGGAGATGAAAACCTCATTGCCGATATTGTGTTCAATACCCTGGAGTGTATTATGGGATATGTCGGGCAGCAGATCAACAGGAACCGGTGGAACGGGGTGTATGCTTCCCCGATGGAAGTGCTGGACAAGGTGGTGAGCCTGGCCAGGATCATGAAAAACAGCTTTGATTCCTTTTCGGGGGATGGAAAGGAAATGGTGTTCAACTATTTTTCGGAATGGACTACGGAACTGGGGAGCGGGGATTATGAAAAACTGTTCTCGGAGACGATAAACCTCAGGTATAACGGTTATGACATCGCCCCGTGTGTACAGGGAGTGATGGAGTTCATAGAGAAAACAGACCACCTGTTCTCGATCCTCAACCAACTGGATTATATCGGGAGGAAAAAAGATTCCGGTATATTTGTCAATGAGAATATTATAAAAACAGAACGCTCTTCCGGGATCTTCTTCCGCCAGGAGGATTCGGAAAGCGGACCGGACAAGGGGGATTCCCGGGGCGAAGGAACGTCATTTCTGGCAGATTGATAATATAATAATAGATCATGGAAATACTGAATAAAAGGGAGCGGATATCTGCATTTTTGTTATTTCTTCTCATGCTTGTCATTACGGTGGGAGTGTTGATATTTGCCGTATTCTTCAATTACCAGTTGCCCTGGAAGGAGAACGAGGCCCTCAAGCAGGAAAACGACCGTATCATGAATGAGTACTACTACCAGGACACGTTTTCTGCCAAGCTGGACGAACTGACGGCGAGTATAGATTCCCTGGACCGGGCGGAAGACGGATTCCAGTTCCTCGAACAGACCATAAACCTGGAACTGGCCAAGCTCAAGGAAGGAGTCCCGGTAGACAAGGAAGCCTACAAACAGACGCTGATGTACGACAATGTCATTCTCAACCTCAAGGGGTTTGTCAATGCCAAGAGAAAGTTGCAGCTGCTGAGAACATCGGAAGAAGAGATCAATGATCTCAAGGCCCAGATATCCGATTATGAAGATATTATAAACGATCTGAAAAAGCAGCTGGAACTCTGTAAACAGTTGAGTAAGTAATACGAATTTTTTAAACGTGACCCATGTTGACACCCTACAGTGACCAGGCCATACATATCGCCCGCCGGATAGCCCGGGAAAATCACAATTCCGGCTATGCTCCTGCACATTTTCTCAAGGCATTGTTCAACCGGCAGTTCGATTTTATCCGGGAACTCGATGCGGTAGGGGTCGATGTGTTTTATATGGACGAATGGGCGGATATCCGTATTGAGGAATACGATAAAACACGCCGTCCGGGGGAAGAAATTCCGGCTACGGCATCGATGGAAGCCGTGTTTGCAGAAGCCGAAGACATCGCCCGTAAGGCCGGACAGGAAGAGATCGGGTTTATCCCCCTGTTGATGGCGCTGCTTACTCCGGGAGTGGGATTTACCCACGACGAGCTTAAGGCCATGCCGGTCACCGCCGGTGAAATAGCGGCGAGAACGGGGTATCGGAACAAGGAGGCGAAAAACGGGCAACAGCCATCTGCATTGTCCGGAACACAAAGCATAAGTGCTGCAGAGGTATCGGGGCAGTCTTCGGGAGCACTGCATAAATACTGTACAGACAAGGTCAGGGCTTACCGGGAGGGGGAAGATGTCCCCCTGGTGGGCAGGGATGAAGAACTCAAGGCTATTACGGAAATTCTCAACAGGAAACTCAAACCCCATGTCGTTGTTACGGGCGAGCCCGGAGTAGGGAAAACAACACTCATAGAAGGGTTTTGCGGGAAGATAGCCGACAATCATATCATTACCCCTCTTCAGGGGGCTACGGTCATGGAAGTGGAGACCGGGGCATTGTTTGCAGGGGCATCCTATAAGGGAGAGGTAGAAGACCGGCTGCAAAAGATCTTTGCCGAAATAAAGAAATACCCCAGGCCCATACTTTTTATAGACGATATTCACGAGTTGTTCGATGCCAGCCAGGGCAGTGGTATTGCCAGTGTGGTAAAATCGGAACTGGCCAGGGGAGATATTACTTTTATAGGGGCTACCACTACGGAAAAGTATCGCAAGACACTTGGTAAGGACGATGCCCTGAACAGGAGATTCGAAACACTTGAAGTACAGGAACCGGGAGAAGACCTGGCATTGCGTATGATCAGGAATGTGATCTCCCGGTATGAAGAGCACCATCAGTTTAAGATAGGGGAAACCGAACTGAAGGAGGCCATACGCCTTTCCGGAAGATATCTTAAGGAAAAGTCGCTGCCCGATTCGGCACTGGACCTGACAGACCGGACCATGTCTTCGCTCCGGGTGGCCAAGGAGGTGATCACGGAAGAACTTCCGGATCTTGAGGCCCGCCTGAAAGCACTGGGAAAACCGGGGAAGAAAGACCGTAAAGAGGAGCTGCAATGGCTGTACCGGGATATTGTAGACAAATCGGGGGAACTCCTGGATGAGGATGCTGAAGAGCACGGTTTTGAGATACAGAAGGGGATTCCTGCAAAAGTGGCTTACCTCGGGAAGCTGCTGGAGCAGCTCCGGCAGGTCTCGGGGGGAGATAATGTGGTGACCGCCCATCACCTGTCTTCGGTGGTTTCCGGGATTACGGGGATTCCTGCCGGAAAGGTGAAAAGCGGGGAGCGGGAACGCCTCCTGGACATAGAACAGGAACTTAAAAAGAGGGTAGTGGGGCAGGACCATGCGGTAAAAGTGGTTTCTGATGCCATCCTGGAATCGCGTTCCGGACTTACCAAACCCGGGCAGCCCATAGGTTCGTTTTTCTTTCTCGGCCCTACCGGTACCGGGAAGACCGAACTTGCCAAATCGCTGGCCGATTTCCTGTTCGGCGATGAAAATGCCATCATAAGGCTGGATATGTCGGAATTCAAGGAAGAACATTCCGCAGCATTGCTCTACGGGGCACCTCCGGGTTATGTAGGTTATGAGGAGGGCGGGTTGCTGGTAAACAAGATCCGGCAGAACCCCTATTCCATAGTGCTCTTTGATGAGATCGAAAAAGCACACCGGTCGGTTTTTGACGTTTTCCTGCAGATACTGGACGAGGGAAAACTTCACGACCGGCTTGGCAAGGAAGGGGATTTCTCCAATGCAGTGGTGCTCTTTACTTCCAATATAGGGTCGGATTTCGTGGTGAAATCCTTTTCAGAAGGACATATACCCGCCTCCAATACACTTCTCGAGATCATGTCAGGCTATTTCAGGCCGGAATTCCTGGGCAGGCTTACGGAAATAGTGCCGTTTGCCCCGATAAGCAGGGAGAGTGTGGTAAAAATATTTGATATTCACCTGGAAAAGGAACTCCTGAGCCTGCTCTCCCGGATGGATATAACTCTTAAAATACCGGATAAGGTCAGGGAAGAGGTGGCCCTTATGGGGTTTAGCCCGGAATACGGGGCGAGGCCCATTAAGGGGACTATCAGGAACAGGTTGAAGCGCCCGCTGGCGCGAAAGATCATTTCCGGAGAAGTGCGCCCGGGAGATGTGCTGACCATTAAGACAGACAAGGAGGGCGAAGTACGGTTCGCTGTAAAAAGCGCCCGTAAACCGGGGAAAAAGGCAGAGAAGGCAACATCCTGAATGATTAAAACCATTATCATTGAAAGACCTGTATTATAAAATACCCATCGATTACAAGAGAATTACGGGAGGACAGGACCTGCGTAAGGTAACGCTCGAAGAATCACTGGCCCAGTATATCTCGCTGATCATCACTACTATATTCGGGGAATACCGTTACGATAAAGAATTCGGCACGGCTATCTGGGATACGGATTTCGACCTGCTGTCTAATGTAAACCAGTTAAAAGACAGGATCAAGGATTCTGTTTTCGAGAAGGTAGGGCAGTATGAGAAACGCCTGGTGGTGACCGATGTAAGCCTGGCCATAGGAGAGGATACGATTGCCTATAATCCGAATATCCGCATAAAAAAGAGGCTGGATATTGTAGTTTACGGAGTGATCAAAAAGACCAACGAGCCCTATTATTACAAGAGCTCCTATTACCTGGCTCCGTTTTCGTACAGGTGAAGCGTGGAGCATGGAGTCGGAAGTTGTCATTCAGAACGAAGTGAAGAATCTACATCCGGGCTCAACGCAGTTAAATTTCCTTTGGTCTTGGGTCGAGATTCTTCCTCCGCTGCGCTTCGATCAGAATGACAGGTGCCTTGTCATTCCGACGATAGGAGGAATCTCCTTTTTGCCGGTATGCTATTAAAGTTCCTTTGGTCTTGGGTCGAGATTCTTCCCTGCCGGCAAGGCAGGACTGCGTTCTGAATAACAATAACAGAGTTCAACTAAGAACTACAAACTAAAAAACTAAAAAACTAAAAAACTAAATGAAACAGTTGTCCAAAGATCAGATCAAAGACCGTTTGCTGAAGCGTGCTGCCCGGCAATGGGGGTATTCTGATGTAGAGTTGGAAAACATATTCGACCCTATCGTAAATTTGCTCTTTGATGTCTGTGCCAAGGAACTGGAGAATATATCGCATGAAATATTTTCCAGCCGCAGGCGTATTACGGAACGCCTGGTAGACATACTGACCCCCATTACCTCTTCCAGGGCCATGCCGGCCAGGGCCGTTATGCAGGTTTTCCCGGTAGAGGACGAGATGACCCTGAACGACCACCACCAGTTTTTCTTTCAGAAAAGGCAGCACAACCCTTATAATCCGGGAGAAAAACTTATAAAGGAATTCTTTTTCGGCCCTACCAAACCGGTAAAGGTGGCGCGTAACCTCCTGAAGTATGTGGTGTTGCCCAATGGAATTCAGGATGCTTCACAAGGGCAGTTTCGCGAATTCCTCGGGGAAGATGCGTTTCTCAATCCGCTGCCCCACGGAACGATGTGGCTGGGCGTAAAGCACAAGGGGAACGGCATTCTCAAAAACCTGATGTTTTATTTTTACCTGAAGAACAGTTATCAGAGGGATACCTTCTTTCACTTCCTGCCCCGTGCCAGGTGGTATTTCAATACACATAAGCTTACCGTGGCCCAGGGCTATAATACACGCGGAACAATTACGGGAGGGGAACGTCATATGGTGCACGAGGATTTTCACCATCTGCGGAGGGTGGAGGACCATGTCAACGATTATTACGAGAAAAACTTTGTCACCGTCAAGGATGTGATCAATATAGGAAATTCGGAGAATTCCGTGCCGGAAGAATTCGGAACCTTTGTCCCCGAAGATGTTCTTGCAGCGCTGGAGGAAGAGCAGTTGTTGTGGTTTCGCATAGAGTTCCCGAACGTTATCGGTAAGGAAATACTGTCTGAGATATTCTGTGCTACCAACTGCTTTCCCGTCATTAATAAAAAGCTGAATGAAACCCAGGGCAATATAAAGAAACTGCTCAATATATATCCCTTGAATATAGGGGATGACTTCTTTCTCGAACTGTATTCGGTGCTCGACGACCGAAGCCGTCAGTTCGATGTGATCGCCAAGAACCAGCAGGAGTTTACCGAAGATTTTGCCTATCTCCGTTTTGGGGGAGTGGCGCGTTTCGACGAGCGCAATGCCACGGAGATGATCAACTATATGGTGGACCTGGTACGGGACGAAGCAGCAGCTTTTTCGAGGCTGGAGGCAGATTTTATGGAAGCCAACCTGCACGAGATCAACCAGATTATATCCAGGTTCCGCAATAAGATGGCGCAAACCGGGATGCACAGGAAGAATATCCCCTACCTGGTGTTGAATACACGGGAAGAGAGCAACGGGACACTTTTTGTGAAATACTGGACTACCAACGGGGAAGAAGCCAATAAGATAAACACCTTTTCGAAGCTTCAGGCGCACCGGGGTGCCGATTTTGAAAAGGACTCCATCGTCTTCCTTTCCACTACCCGGGGCGGGAGGGATGAACTGACCAATTCCGATAAGATATATGCCTACAGGGAAAATATAATCTCCAACCAGAGAGTGGTCACCAGGCAGGATATCATCATACTGTGCCGGAATCATTACGGAGATGCCGTGACCGGTATCGATATTAAAAACGGTATACAGACCAGTTTGGAAGATCGCATCGGTTATACGCCCACCATAGATATACTGCTGGAGAAAAACGAGAAGGTCAACTATTCGGAAGAAGAATGGGGGTTCCTGAGTGACGACCTCAAACTCCTGCTCCGGAACAGGGCGGTGAATATAGTTCCTTTCCGGGTGATGTACAGGTGATGTCTGCCGACAGACAGACCCCCGGGTTGATAAAATGTGCATAACTTGGTCTTTTACCTGAAGGATAGGGACTTCTACTCTCTTCTTAATTTACTATATTTGTCCGTTCGTCTATGGAATACCCGTCTGGTATTATCCGGCCCGGGTATTTGGTTTTGATACACGTTAAAAAACAGATTTGATTTATGAGCGAAGAAATTAAAAAGCAGTATTCCGCAGATAGCATTCAGGCCCTTGAAGGGATGGAGCACGTGCGGATGCGACCTTCCATGTATATCGGAGACGTAGGGGTCAGGGGGTTGCACCACCTGGTGTATGAAGTGGTGGATAATTCCATCGATGAGGCACTGGCAGGGCACTGCGATACCATTACCGTAACCATAAATGAAGATAATTCCATTACCGTTGAAGATAACGGGCGTGGTATTCCCGTGGACCTCCATAAGAAAGAAGGGGTTTCCGCTCTTGAAGTGGTCATGACCAAGATCGGGGCCGGGGGTAAGTTTGACAAAGATTCCTATAAGGTATCCGGCGGGCTTCACGGAGTCGGGGTCTCGGTAGTGAATGCACTTTCCGATAACCTCAAGGCAACCGTTCACCGCGATGGCAGGATCTGGGAGCAGGAATACGAACGGGGGAAGACGCTTTATCCTGTAAAAGCTACGGGAGAGACCGATAAAACCGGGACTATCGTAACCTTTAGGCCGGATACGAGCATATTCCAGCAGACCATTGAGTACAACTACGATACCCTGGCCAGCAGGATGCGGGAACTCGCGTTTCTCAATAAGGGGATATCCATTACGCTTACAGACCGGAGGAATACCGATGAAAAGGGAGAATTTCTCCACGAGCGTTTTTATTCTGAAGAAGGATTGAAGGAGTTTATCCGTTTTCTCGATGGTAGCAGGGAGTCTCTTATAGCCGATGTTATTTCCATGGAAGGAGAGAAGAACGATATACCGGTGGAAGTAGCGATGGTGTATAACACCTCCTTTAACGAAAACCTCCATTCCTATGTAAACAATATCAATACGCATGAAGGGGGTACGCATCTCGCAGGTTTCAGAAGAGGGCTTACCACCACGCTTAAAAAATATGCCGACGCTTCCGGGATGCTGGACAAGCTCAAGTTTGAGATCGCCGGGGACGATTTCCGGGAAGGGCTTACGGCCATTGTTTCCGTGAAGGTTGCGGAACCCCAGTTTGAAGGGCAGACCAAGACAAAGCTGGGTAACCGGGAGGTGACTTCAGCGGTATCCCAGGCAGTATCGGAAATGCTGGAAAACTATCTCGAAGAGCATCCCAACGATGCCAAAACCATAGTGCAGAAAGTTATTCTGGCAGCCCAGGCACGCCATGCCGCGCGTAAGGCAAGGGAAATGGTGCAGCGGAAAACGCCTATGGGAGGTAGCGGGCTTCCGGGTAAGCTTTCCGACTGTTCCGAGCAGGACCCGGAAAAATGCGAGGTGTTTCTCGTGGAGGGAGATTCTGCAGGAGGAACGGCCAAACAAGGACGGGACCGTAACTTCCAGGCCATACTTCCGCTCAGGGGTAAGATACTGAATGTAGAGAAGGCCATGCACCACAAGGTATTTGAAAATGAAGAGATCAGGAATATATTTACGGCGCTGGGCGTGACCATAGGAACCGAGGAAGACAGCAAGGCGCTCAATATCGAAAAACTGAGGTATCACAAGGTAGTGATCATGTGTGATGCCGATGTGGACGGTAGCCATATTGCCACCCTTATCCTCACGTTCTTTTTCCGTTATATGCGGGAGCTTATCGAAAACGGACACGTGTATATCGCTACTCCGCCCCTGTACCTGGTGAAAAAAGGGAATAAGAAAACCTATGCCTGGAACGACCAGGAAAGAGACAGGCTGCTCGAGGAATTCGGCAGTGGAGCCAATCTCCAGCGCTATAAAGGTCTCGGGGAAATGAATGCGGAACAGTTGTGGGATACGACCATGAACCCCGATTACCGTACCCTGCGGCAGGTGACCATAGAGAACGGAGGCGAGGCAGACAGGATATTCTCCATGCTCATGGGGGATGAGGTTCCGCCCAGAAGGGAATTTATAGAGAAGAATGCGGTTTATGCGAATATAGACGCATAATACTTTGAATAATTGAAAAAAGGCATCCGGAAAAAGGATGCCTTTTTTGTTGGCGGAATAAAGCCCCGGATCATGGATCGGGGGACCCGGCGTCCGGAAATAAAGGACTTTTCGGAACCTGTGGTATATCGGCCTGAAAAATATCAGGGCAAAAGGGTAAGAAGCAGTTGCTTAATAGCTTCATTTCCTGCCAAAATGACTAAATTTGTCCGTCTGACGGACTGAAAACATAATATCACTCAAAAATAAATTATCTTATGAAAGTTACAATAGTAGGTGCCGGGGCAGTTGGCGCCAGTTGTGCGGAGTACATTGCTATTAAGGATTTTGCTTCGGAAGTTGTTTTACTGGATATCAAGGAAGGTGTTGCAGAAGGCAAGGCGATGGACCTGATGCAAACAGCTTCGCTGAACGGTTTTGATACCAGGATAACAGGGTCTACCAGCGATTATTCCAAAACGGCCGGTAGTCATATCGCAGTGGTGACCAGCGGGATCCCGAGAAAACCGGGAATGACCCGTGAAGAACTTATCGGTATCAACGCGGGGATTGTGAAGGATGTGGTGTCGAACCTGATCAGGCACTCTCCCGAGGTTATCGTAATTGTGGTCAGTAACCCGATGGATACCATGACATACCTTACGCACAAAGCTACCGGATTGCCCAAAAACCGCATTATAGGAATGGGAGGAGCGCTGGACAGTGCCCGCTTCAAGTACAGGCTCAGCGAAGCGCTGGCATGCCCCGCTTCGGATGTGGACGGCATGGTGATAGGAGGGCATAGCGATACCGGAATGGTCCCGCTTACCCGGCTTGCCGCCCGCAACAGTGTGCCGGTAACCGAATTTTTAAGTGAGGAAAGACTGAAGCAGGTGGCCGAAGATACCAAGGTTGGGGGCGCCACGCTTACCAAACTGCTGGGAACAAGTGCCTGGTATGCGCCCGGAGCGGCTGTTTCGGCACTGGTGCAGGCTATCGCATGCGACCAGAAGAAAATGTTCCCCTGTTCCGCATTGCTGGACGGAGAATACGGGCTGAATGATATCTGTATCGGGGTGCCGGTCATCCTCGGTAAGAACGGTATCGAGAAGATCGTGGAGATCGGGCTGGACGATGCCGAAAAGGCGAAACTTCAGGAAAGTGCCGAAGGGGTTAAAAAAGTAAATGCCCTGCTGTAAGTACCGGTGTTGCTGACGTAAAAATTTTAAGGCTGCGTATAAAACCGCCGGTAAGACCGGGTTTTACGCAGCCTGTTTTTTTGTGATATAATGTCCGGTTGATGGCAGATGTGTACTGATTTACAGGGAGGTATATGTAAGTGGCTGTATCCGAAACACTAAGGGAATAAAACGGGGAAATAAATTGTTTTATCCTGTTGTAAATTATATATTTGCTCGTTTCAAAAAAAGGATTAATTAATTAAAATAAGAATGCAAAACAAGGGACTTATCAAGCTTTTTGCTATTTTATTTGGTATTGTGAGTATCTACCAGCTGTCCTTCACTTTTGTGACCAACAAGGTGGAGCGCAGTGCCGAAGAGTTTGCAGTGCAGAAAATTTCCGAGGATACGGAAGACTATGTAGTAAAGAGAGAGGCTGAAGAAACCAGGTACCTGGACTCTGTGGGGAATACGACGGTTTTTGATATCGGGCTTACCAGTTTTACCTATAATGAGGCCAAGGAAAAAGAACTGAACAAAGGACTTGACCTGAAGGGAGGGATCAATGTAATCCTCGAAATCTCGGTAAAGGATATTATCAAGGGGCTGGCCAATGATTCCAAAAACCCGGTATTCAATAAGGCCCTGGCCAATGCCGATAAGGCGGCAAGAAACAGTGACAAGCCCTATGTAGACCTGTTCTTCCAGGAATTCGACGCCATTAAGGGGGATACCAAACTGGCTTCCCCGGAAATTTTTGCCAATAAGCTGCTCAGTGAAGATGTCAATTTCCAGATGTCGGACAACGAGGTAAAACCCGTGATCCGCAGAAAGGTAGATGAGTCTATTGTCTCTGCTTTTGAAGTATTGCGTAAGCGTATTGACCGTTTCGGGGTTACCCAGCCGAACATCCAGCGCCTCGGCGCTACCGGAAGGATACTGGTGGAACTTCCGGGAGCCAAGGACATCAACCGGGTAAAACGATTGCTGCAAAGTACGGCACAACTGGAATTCTGGGAAACCTTCAAGAATGAGGAGGTCATACAATACCTCTTCCAGGTTAACGAAAGGCTTAAAACCCTGGTGGGCACCGACAATAAGGTGGAAGACAGTACGCAACAGTCAGGAAGTGAATCTTCCGAACTCGACGAACTGCTTGCCGATACCGAAAAAGATTCTCTCGAAAGTATGGGAGGGGCCAATCCGTTATTCGACCTCGCCGTTGCACCTGGTGCCCAGGGCGGGCCGGTACTGATGAGCTTCGCTACCAAGGATACGGCCAAGGTGAACAGTTATCTGAAAATGCGTGAGATCAGGCAACTGATTCCGTCTGAGTTGCAGAATGCCCGTTTTGTCTGGAGTAAGCCGGGGACCAACCAGGAGGTCATAGATCTTTATGCCCTCAGGTCGAACCGGGAGAACCAGCCGCCCCTGAGCGGGGGTGTGGTGGTTGATGCGCAGCAGACCTACGATCAGAGAGGAAATCCGGCGGTATCCATGCAAATGGATGGCAAGGGGGCCAAAATATGGGAAGAACTCACCGGAAAGGCACACCGGCAGGGAAGCTTTATCGCTATAGTACTGGACGATATCGTATATTCTGCTCCGGGGGTTACCAGCGGGCCCATTTCGGGAGGAAGTTCGGAGATTACCGGGCAGTTTTCGCTTAACGAGGCCATTGACCTGGCCAATGTATTACGAGCAGGAAAGCTTCCCGCTTCCGCCGATATTGTACAGAGTGAAGTGGTAGGGCCCTCTCTCGGGCAGGAAGCCATAGACAGCGGTATGATGTCTTTTGCCATTGCCATGTCTCTCGTGCTTATATGGATGATGTTCTATTACGGAAGGGCCGGCTGGTTTGCCGATGTGGCCCTTATCTTTAATATTGTACTTATCTTCGGCGTGCTTGCCGGCCTCGGCGCGGTACTGACGCTGCCGGGTATTGCGGGTATTGTACTGACCATAGGGATGTCGGTGGATGCCAATGTGCTTATATTCGAACGGGCCAAGGAAGAACTCGCCAAGGGGAAAGGACAGAAACAGGCCGTTCAGGACGGGTTTGGCAATGCGCTTTCATCCATTCTGGATGCCAATATCACGACAGGGCTTACCGCCATCATACTCTTTATCTTCGGTACGGGCCCCATTCGCGGGTTTGCCACTACCCTGATGATCGGTATCGCAACATCACTGTTTACTGCGATTTTCATTACCAGGTTGCTGATCGACTGGTATCTCGGGAGGAAAAAGTCCCTGAAATTTTCTACCGATATTACCAAAAACCTGTTTCAGAATATCAATGTGGACTTCCTTGCAAAGAGAAAGATATCGTATACTGTTTCGGGGATATTTATAGTCGTGGCCCTTATCTCATTGTTTACGCAGGGGCTGAACCAAGGAGTGGATTTTGTGGGAGGAAGGTCGTACCAGATACGTTTTGAACATCCCGTAAACCCAACCGAACTCGATGGCGACCTTTCCGGGCCTCTCGGAAGTGTGGAAGTGAAGACGTTCGGTGCGGCAAACCAGGTTAAGGTAACCACCAAGTACAAAGTGGATGAAGAGGGAGGACAGGTTGATGAAGAAATTCACGGAATCCTTTATAAAGCACTGCAGAAACATCTTCCCGATGGGCTGACCGAAGCAGAATTTGTGGGTAGTGGAGGAGATACCGGAGGATATGGTATAGTGCAATCCATAAAGGTGGGCCCTACCATCGCAGATGATATCAAGAGAAATGCACTCTGGGCCATTATGGGGTCCCTGATCGTGGTATTCCTCTATATACTGATCCGTTTCAGAAGGTGGCAGTTCTCTGCCGGAGCGGTTGCGGCCCTGTGCCACGATGTTCTGATCGTTCTTGGGGTATTCTCGCTGACGTACAGGTTTATGCCGTTTAACCTGGAGATCGACCAGGCGTTCATAGCGGCTATCCTGACGGTTATCGGGTATTCGATCAACGATACGGTGGTGGTATTCGACCGTATTCGTGAGATCACCTCTGAGCGTGGTTGGAAAGCGGGAAATAATATAAACCTGGCGGTAAACAGTACATTGAGCCGTACCTTAAATACCTCCCTGACTACCCTGATCGTGCTTCTGGCGATCTTTATATTCGGGGGAGAATCGATCCGTGGCTTTATGTTTGCCCTGATCGTCGGGGTTATCGTAGGTACGTATTCTTCGGTGTTCATCGCAACTCCCGTAATGTTCGATACCCTTAAAAACAAGGGAGAGGATGTGCTTAAAAAGAAAGAGAGCGAGACTGTAGAAGGTTAACGCGATCATTATAAAATAAAAACAGGCCCTGTCGGTTTCCGGCAGGGTTTTTTTGTGGCCGGTTGGCATATGTCAAATTAATTGTTGAGAATTACGATCCCGGTTTTTAAAGGATCGTTTTGGTGATACTGAAATAAAAAGGCCACCCGAAACTTTTCAGGTGGCCTTTGGTGATTTGTATTTTAGCAGGTCAGACTGCTACATTGTATTCCCTCAGGGCATTGTTAAGCGATGTCTTGAGGTCGGTAGAGGCTTTCCGCTGCCCGATGATCAGGGCACAGGGCACCTGGTATTCTCCTGCCGGGAATGTTTTGGTATAACTTCCGGGAATAACCACCGATCTCGAGGGGACCACTCCTTTCCGTTCAACGGGTTCGCTTCCGGTGACATCGATTATTTTTGTAGAAGCCGTAAGTACCACATTGGCACCCAGTACGGCTTCCTTTTCGACTCTTACCCCTTCCACTACAATACAGCGGGAACCGATAAAGGCATTGTCTTCAATAATGACCGGTGCGGCCTGCAGGGGTTCGAGTACCCCGCCTATTCCCACGCCTCCACTCAGGTGAACGTTCTTGCCGATCTGGGCACAGCTCCCTACAGTGGCCCAGGTATCTACCATGGTCCCTTCATCTACATAGGCCCCGATATTTACATAACTGGGCATCATCACCACTCCCGATGAGATATAGGCCCCGTGTCGGGCAATGGCATGGGGCACTACGCGGATACCTTTTGCCGCGTAACCGGTCTTTAACGGGATCTTGTCGTGAAATTCCAGCGGGCCGGCCTCGATAGTCTCCATCTGTTGTATGGGGAAATACAGGACTACGGCCTTTTTGACCCATTCGTTTACCTGCCATCCGCCGTCTTTGGGTTCGGCTACCCTCAACGACCCTTCGTCGAGCAGGCGAATGACTTCCCTGATGGTCTCCTGCGTACTTTCCTCTTTCAGTAACTCCCTGTTGTCCCAGGCGCTTTCGATATGTTTTCTGATGTTGTCCATGTTAGTGAATTATATGATCGTAATATATCTTTTGAGTGTTTCTTTGGCAAGACATTTGCTGTAGTTGGCCGTAAAACCCGCATAACATCGCAAGCAAATATAATGGCTTAAAATTTAATAAGAGAGCGATTTTAGAGTTATAACAATTTAAATATTAAATTTGCCAAAAAACCGGATGGGAAGAATCATGGCCATAGATTACGGTACGCGGCGTACGGGGATTGCAATAACCGATGAATTACAGCTTATTGCATCCGGGCTGACCACGGTACCCACGGCAGAACTTATGGATTTTCTTCTCGATTATACCCGGAGGGAAACCGTGGAGTGCATTGTAGTGGGGCTGCCCAAACAGCATAATAACGAAGCCTCGGAAAGTGAGGTCCACATTCAGGGATTCCTGAAGACGCTGGAAAAAAATCTTCCGGAGATTCCCGTAGATCGGGAAGATGAGCGTTTTACCTCCAAAATGGCATTCCAGGCCATGATAGATGGCGGCCTGAAAAAAAAACAGCGGCGGAACAAGGCCCTCGTGGATGAAATAAGTGCTACTATCATATTGCAGTCCTATCTTTACGGAAGGCAATAGTGGAGTAGCTTAATTATAAATGATGACAATATGATTTTACCGATCGTAGCCTATGGCGATCCTGTGTTGAGAAAGAAAACCGAAGAAATAGCAAGGGATTACCCGGATCTCGACGGGCTTATAGAGAATATGTTCGAAACCATGTATAACGCTTACGGTGTGGGCCTGGCGGCTCCGCAGGTAGGACTTCCCGTGAGGCTGTTTATCATAGATGCAAGCCCTTTTGCCGAGGATGAGGAACTCTCCGAAGAAGAGCAGGCAGAGCTTAAGGATTTCAGAAAAGTGTTTATCAACGCCAGGATACTGGAAGAGGAAGGGGAAGAGTGGGCCTTTAACGAAGGGTGCCTCAGTATCCCGAATGTGCGGGAGGATGTGTGGAGGCAGGATACGATAAAAATAGAGTATTTCGACGAAAACTTTGAGAAAAAAACAGAGGAGTACGACGGTCTGGCCGCACGTGTCATTCAGCACGAATACGACCATATCGAAGGCGTCCTGTTTACCGATAAGCTGTCCGGACTGAAGAAAAGACTGCTTAAAAGCAAACTTTCCAACATATCCAAAGGCAAGGTGAAGGCGGATTATAAAATGCGCTTTCCGGAAGCAAAAAAGGGGAGATAGCAGGACGAAGGAAGTACGTCGGAAAAATACAAGTACAATTAAATTTTAACTTTATTACCATATGAGTTTAGACAAGATACTGGCCATTTCAGGCAAACCGGGATTGTATGAGTTGAAAACACAGACACGCAGTGGTTTTGTGGCTGAATCCCTTCTCGATGGCAAACGCATCACCGTGGGGCTTCGCAACAATGTAAGCCTGTTGTCTGAAATTGCCGTGTACACCCTGAAAGAAGAGGTGCCGCTGAGGGAGGTCTTCGGGAAGATCAAGGAGAAGGAGAACGGAGCACAGACTTCCGTAGGACATAAGGAAGACAAGAGCAGGCTGGAAGAATATTTTTTTGAGGTGCTTCCGGACTATGACGAAGACAGGGTGTACCTGGGAGATATCAAGAAGATCATTCAGTGGTACAACCTGCTTCAGGCCAAAGGAATGACAGATTTTGATGCGGCTGAGGAAACCCCTTCGGGAGATACGGAAGAAAAAGGAGAAGATACTCCGGACGAAGCATAAAATACCAGAGAACTCCCGGAAGGGAGTTTTTTGGTTTTGGGGTTCACCGGCCCGGTGATTTCGGTACGGTTCCGGAGGAACTCAGTTATCTCAGAGGCTCCCGAAAGCCTGTTTTTAGAACACAGTTTAAAACCCGCATATACAATGATAAACTCCAGGGAAAAACAGTTAGAGGCAATGGACAGGTTGCTCACCATCATGGACGAGCTCCGGGAAGGGTGCCCGTGGGACAGGAAGCAGACGATGCAGAGCCTCCGGCACCTCACCATAGAGGAGGTCTATGAGCTGGGGGATGCCATACTGGACCATGATACCGAAGAGATAAAAAAAGAACTGGGCGATGTGTTGCTCCATATCGTGTTCTATTCGAAGATCGGCAGTGAAACCGGTGATTTTGATATGGCGGATGTAGCCCATGCGATCTGCGATAAGCTGGTAGCGCGGCATCCCCATATTTACGGAGATGTTCAGGTACGGGACGAAGCCGATGTGAAAAAGAACTGGGAGAAGATCAAACTCGGTGAGGGAAAGAAGAGTGTGCTGGAGGGGGTGCCCCGGAGTCTGCCGGCATTGGTCAAGGCAAGCCGGATACAGGATAAGGTAGCCGGAGTGGGCTTCGACTGGGAGCAACCTTCACAGGTATGGGAAAAATTGCAGGAAGAGCTACAGGAGTTCCGGGAAGAGGTGGAGGCCGGTGAGCGGGACAAGATGGAGGCCGAATTCGGCGATGTGCTGTTCAGTATGATCAATTATGCCAGGTTTCTCAACATCGATCCGGAAAATGCCCTTGAAAGAACCAATAAGAAATTCATAAAGCGCTTTCAATACCTCGAAAGAAAGGCTGCCGAGAATATGAAAAGCCTCGGCGAGATGTCGCTGGACGAAATGGATGTGTTCTGGGAGGAGGCCAAAAAGCTTCCCTGAAACCGGAAGCCCGGAGTTGTGTGGAGTTTTGAATTATAAATTTCGAATGTTGAACTACCGGAAGCACGAAGTCCGGCCCGGTAACCGGAAAGAATAACGGATATATTAAGAAAACATGTTAATTTCTGCCCGGAGATGGTTTGGAGGGAGCAAATCGCTATCTTTGCCCATTCAATTTTCAGGAGATGTTTTCACAGTACACCAGGGAATTTTCCTATAATCTCAAATTGTCTTTTCCGGTAATGCTGGGAATGCTCGGGCATACCTTTGTAGCCTTTGCGGATAACGTTATGGTGGGGCAGCTGGGTACTGCAGAACTGGCCGCGGTTTCCCTGGGGAACAGTTTTGTCTTTATAGCCATGTCACTGGGTATAGGTTTTTCCACGGCGATCACCCCTTTGGTGGCCGAAGCAGACGGAGCGGGAGACGTTGCCGGGGGCAAGGCGGCCCTGAAACACGGGCTGGTACTTTGTACGGGGCTGGGCATAGCCCTGTTTGCGATACTGATGTTTGCCAAGCCCATGATGTATGCCATGGACCAGCCTCCCGAGGTCGTGGAATACGCCATGCCCTACCTCGACTTGGTCGCGTTTTCGCTGGTGCCCCTTATTGTTTTCCAGGCCCTTAAACAATTTTCTGACGGGCTTTCGGAAACCAAATATCCCATGTATGCCACCGTAGTGGCCAATATCATTAATATCGTACTGAACTACCTGCTGATCTTCGGAAGTTTCGGTTTCCCGAAAATGGGGATCATAGGTGCGGCGATAGGTACCCTGGTCTCCAGGGTGGGGATGGTCGTCTTCCTGTGGTATCTCTTCCGGCAGCATTCCAAATTTCATCAATATATTTCAGGATTCCGGTTCAGGACATACAGCAGGGCCGTATTTTCCAAAATTGTAAACCTGGGTTTCCCCTCTGCATTGCAGATGCTTTTTGAAGTGGCCATATTTACATCGGCCATATGGCTCAGCGGGGTATTGGGCAAAAATCCCCAGGCGGCCAACCAGATAGCACTGAACCTTTCCAGCATGACTTTTATGGTAGCTACAGGGCTCAGTGTTGCGGCCATGATACGCGTGGGAAACCAGAAAGGGCTCGGGAATTTTTACGCCTTGCGAAAGATCGCCTTTTCGGTGTTTCTGCTCACTGTTATACTGGATGTGATTTTTGCCCTTTGTTTCTGGATATTCCGCGACTGGCTTCCTACAATGTATCTCGACCAGAGCGACCTCGCCGATAAGGTAAACAGTACGGAAGTGATGGCCACGGCATCCCGCCTGCTTATGGTAGCCGCGGTATTCCAGATATCAGACGGCTTACAGGTGGCGGTACTGGGAGCGCTTCGGGGCCTCCAGGATGTAAAGATCCCTACTTTTATTACTTTTGTAGCCTATTGGCTGATCGGGTTTCCCGTCTCCTATTACCTGGGGCTGCATACCGAATGGAGGAGTACCGGAATATGGATAGGCCTGCTCGCCGGACTCTCGGTGTCGGCAGTGCTTTTGTTTATGAGGTTCAATCACCTGACCAATAAACTGATCAGAACAGCGCATGCCGATGCGAACCTGCCCGTTCGGTGAACAAGGTGGCACGGTTTTAAATCTCGCTTGGCGTGAGTGAAACATTTAATTTCAAAAGAGAACGCACATGGAGCTTCCGAAATTTTTACTTGGCGATAATACCGATTATCCCGATGCCATTTTTGTAATACATACCGATTATCCCCGTTTTATTATCAACCTTGCCGACGACGAGGTGGAATGGCTTGAGGATTTTGACCCTTCGGATGAAAAAGAACTGGAAACAGAAGTGGAAAACCTCATCAGCCAGGCCACCGACTTCTACGACCGGGAAATAGAACGTTATGAGTAACGGTCTTTTCTTTTACACCGCTGCTTCACGCCGGCCGGGATATGACCTGAAGTTAAAAACCGGATATGACAATATGCAGTTATGTGGGACAGATTAATAGCATATGACCGGGAGATCTTCCTGTTGCTGAATAACCTCGGCACCGAAGGATGGGATGGTTTCTGGCTGTTTATTACAGACAAGCTCGCATCGCTCCCCCTGTACCTCTTGTTGTTGTATATGTGTGTCAGAAAACTGGGATGGAGATCTACGGTATGGGTGCTTGTTACTACGGCCCTGATGATCACCTGTACCGATCAGCTGGCCAATGTTTTCAAGGATGGTTTTCAACGCTTGCGCCCCTGCCACGACCCGTTGCTACGGGACAGTATGCGCATCCTGAAATGCGGTGGGAAATTCGGTTATTTTTCCGCTCATGCCGCCAGTACCTTTGCAGTGGCTACCTTCTTTTCCCTGTTGTTGAAGCGCTATTACCGTTTTCTTCCCCCCGTACTACTGCTGTGGGCTTCCGTAGTGTCGTACAGCCGTATATATCTTGGGGTTCACTTTCCGGGAGATGTGCTTACCGGGCTGTTTTTCGGAGTGCTGACCGGAGGGGTGCTGTTCCTGCTGCTGAAGCAGCTCCTGCACAAATTCGCAGGAAAACCTCTACGCTGAAATGCTACTCCGGAGCCCCGTTTTCCTTCTTTTCGAAAATATGCCGGTTAAAAGGGGCCAGGAAGATCAGGAAAAAAAGTATCCCGAATGCGAGTTCGTACACCTCCCATTTCCGGTCGGCGGGGATGATGCTTACCAGTATGGTACAGGCGATAAATGCAATGGTGTGCTTCCATGCCACTATGGGAACGGCAAAAGTGTCGGCCAGGTTTTTTACCCATCGGGTTTTCCGGTACAAAAGGGGCACGATAAGCAGGTAGGTGACCATGACAACCATTAACAGCTGGCTGAAAATAAGCTTGTTTATCTTGGTGTCTCCCACAACCAGGTTGTGAAGGTTGGTCTCTCCCTGTGCATTGTTCTCTACAAAGAAATCCCCCGAGGTAATCCCGAATATCCGTTGTCCCCATGATATTTCTTCTCCCGCAGCAAAAAAGAAGAGTACGGCAAAGATGACGGTACCTGTTTTCCAGAGTATTTTCTTGTATTTCCACCCCCTGAAAAGGTGATATATGCAAAGCAGGCTCACCCCCAGGAGCATCAGGGCAGTTTCGTTTTCCACAAGGCCATCCTCCTGTGCATAGTGTTCGTTGAACAGCATTTCGTCGGTAAAACCGAAATAGAGGCTGTTGACAAAAGTTACGAGAAGGAACATAAATCCTAATAGTTCTGTTTTGCTGAGATTTTTCATGGTGTTTGTTTTTTAGGTCCGAAGTCCGTTGTCCGAAGAATATTTACTTCCGACTTCGGTCTTCCGACTATTTTACTGCCACTTTCTGATCTCCGGACTTCAAGTCCGGGTTTAGTCAGATTATGCGCATAAACTAAATAACTGAATAACCTATTAACCCGATAACCTATTCCCCTACGAGGATATAATACCGGGTTAACAGCCGGAGCTTATAGTCTCTTTCATTTTTTCCTGCGGTGTAATTGATATCGTATGTATCCCTGAGCCGGAGGTTGTATTCCGGGGCAAAGATACGTTTAAATTCGTCTTCCGCTGCAGGGGGTACCAGGACCCCGAATTTTTTTTCAGCAGGGGTAAACCCGGAATGCGGTGCATCGATCCGGGGTGCCGGCCGGCCGTACTCCCATACGGTTTCCGGGGCTATCTCGCCGTAAGAGTAGACCGGGATACCTTCCTGTGCCGCCTCTTGTGCCAGGTGGTCTATGTTGTTGAAATCGGGATTGTCGTTACTGAATGTGTTTTCGAGGGGAAACCCGAAAAGGATGATGCCCATGATAAAGGCTACGGTAAGCAGAAAGACGCGGTGTATGTTTTTTTGCCTCAGGCCCCGGATGATGAGTATACCGGTAGTAAAAAGGAATACAGAAGCCGTTATATAGGCTATCCATAATCCCTGTAATTCCCTGCCGAAAAAGAGATACCCTGCTATGGGGAAGGCGATCCCGATAAAGGCGATCAGGCCGTAATTGAAATATACCGGGAACTTTTCTGCCCTGCTGCGCATTTCGGGAAACCGGCGTACCAGGTACTCGATGTAAAAAGCCGTATTCATGGCGAGAGGGATAAGGACCGGAAGGAGGTATCGCGATTTCTTTTCCGGGATGACAGACAGCAATACTACCGAGCCCAGGGTCCATAGCCAGGAAAACAGATACGCCTTTTTATCGCTTACCCGGTTTTTCAGGTACGGGTACAGCAGCCCGGTAAAGGCCGGGATCGTCCAGATCCCGCTTTGGGTAAAGAAGCTCCAGTAATAATAAAACGGGCGTATGTTGTAGCCCGACCAGTTGGCGGTTTCTTCACTGGCTATGGCCATAAAAGCCACCGGGTCGGCAAGCCGTACGTATACGAACCACCAAAGCCCTGAAATGATCGCCGTAATGAGAAATAACAGGGCAGGCATGACCTTTTTCCGGAAATTGCCGTACCCGTAAGCAATACCATAGGCAATGGCAAAAGGTAAAAAGAGCGTATACAGCGAAACAGGCCCCTTGCTCAGAAACGAAGCCCCGGTAAAAAGCCCGGCCAGCAAGGCATTCTTCCAGATATTTTTCCTTTCCCGAAGGAGGAGGTAAAGGAAATATATGGCAGTGACCATAAAGCTGTGGGTGAAAATATCCCACTGCCCGTTACGCCCGGAAAAAATAACATAGAAAGAAGTAGCCAGGATCAGCCCGGCGTAAAGGCTCAGGGTTTGTTGTCCGTGTATCTTCCGGTTGAACCTGTACATTACCAATACCATCAGTGTAGCAGCCATGGCGGCCGGAAGCCGGAGTGCAAACAGGCTTTTCAAGCCGAAAGCTGCTCCCGAAAGTGCCGTAAGCCAGGTGGGGAGCGGCGGTTTTTCGTAACGGGGCATGCCATTGAGGGTGGTGAGCAGCCAGTGACCGTCATGAAGCATTTCACGTGCCGTAATAAAATTCCTGGCTTCCATGATGTTGACATACAGTTCGTCCAGGTTAAAAAAGAAGATCACCAGGCATGACAGCAGCAGTACCGGTACGGGATATTTCTCGATAAGTTTAGTCATGTTGTTTTCTTAAGATCATCAGGTTTCTCATATAGATAACACAACCGAAGAGGTGCCCGGTCATCAGTACGGGGTCCTTTCGCAGTACGGCGTATACGAGAATGAGAAGGGCCCCGGTAAGGCTCAGTATCCAGAAGCCTGCGGGAAGTAATGATTCCTTTTTGCGTTCGGAGTATATCCATTGGTATACAAAGCGAAAGGTAAAGATCAGCTGTGCGGCACTTCCCAGGATAAGGAGCCACAGGGGAATATCCTCATTCCGGAAAAGATTGGCGATATCCATGGTGTTGTTATTGTAATAGTAAACCACTATTATAAACGGAAAAAGCCATAAAAAAGTACGGAATATCTGCGGTAATCCGCTCCATGCTCCCTGTATCTGCATGTTTCTTATATAGATGAAATAGGTAAGGGTCTGCCCCAGCATGATGGCAAAGTCGTGACGCAGGTAGCCGTATACGAACAACAGGAAAGAAGCCAGCAGGCTCAACTGCCAGAAAAGCCTGGGAGTGAGTACTGTCTTGTTTTTTTCCGAGAGGATCCACTGTAACAGCAACCGGCTCGAAAACAGCAGCTGGGCGACGAAACCTATGGCGTAGATGATCCAGTTTTGCATTTAACCCTTCTTGGCTATGGTGTAGTTAATATATTTCTTTTTCATCCAGAGATAGGCAAAGCAGTCGGCCAGCGGCCCCAGCAACCTGTTCCAGAGCCCGAACTTGGCTTTTCCGGCCATTCTCGGAAAATGCCGGACGGGAACCTGCAAGATCTTGCCCTGCTGCAAAAGGATCATGGCCGGCAGAAAGCGGTGCAGCCCCTTGAACATGGGAATACGCCTGGCATATTCTGTCCTGATCACCTTGAGCGGGCAACCGGTATCGTCCATGCCGTCGTTGGTAAAAGCCCTTCTTATTTTGTTTGCGATCAGGGACGACATGTTTTTGACAAAGGAATCCTTGCGGCTTGCCCTTACCCCGGTTACGAGGTCGTATTCCCCTATGTGTTGCAGCAGCAGATCGAAATCTTCGGGAGCCGTCTGCAGGTCGGAGTCCATATAACCTACGAGAGGGGTGTCTGCATGGTCGAACCCCGCCTTGATCGCAGCGCTGAGGCCGCGGTTTTCCGCGAATTCCAGGAAATGAAATTCCGAGTGCCGCCCGCAGATACCTTCTATGAGCTGCTGGCTCCGGTCGGAAGAACCGTCGTTGATGAGAAGGACCTGTGTGCCGGTCTTTGTGTTGGAAATATAAGCGCTGAGCTCCTGTTCTAAGCGTTCGAGGTTTTCTTCTTCGTTGTATATGGGGACAATAATGGTAAACTCGTAATTCATCCTCGGTATTAATAACGGCACCGATAAGACCGGTGCACTTTCAACACGCAAAGATGAAAAAAATATCTGGTTTTGCCGGGAAATAGTATTGTATATGCGGAAATAAACTTCAAAAGTTTATTGTTAAGAGTTTCTTTTCCAGTTTCTTAACAGCCTGTCGGCGGCCTTAAAGGGAGTGGTCTTATTGTGTTCCAGATCGGAAAAAGCCTCTTCCAGCAGTTTTTTTATTTGCCCATCTTCGTAAAAACGGGCCTTCAGGCGTTCCTCTATGGTCTGTATAAGCCAGTATCTGTTCTGGGCGGTACGTTTCCCGGCAAAATGGCCATTCTCCGTATTGACTGTAACGTAGTCCTGTATAAGCTCCCATATTTCGGGAATCCCGTTCTTTTCAACGGCAGAAGCCATAAGTACCCGGGGAACCCATCCGTTCTCCTTGGGAGGGAAAAGATGCAGGGCCCTGGAAAATTCGTTCCTGGCCTTCCGGGCTGCCCTGATGTTTTCTCCGTCTGCCTTGTTGATGACAATGGCGTCGGCCATTTCCACTATGCCCCGTTTGATCCCCTGGAGTTCGTCACCCGCTCCTGCGATCTTGAGCAGCAGAAAAAAATCGACCATACCGTGTACGGCGATCTCTCCCTGGCCCACCCCGACGGTTTCCACGATAATACTATCGAACCCGCAGGCTTCGCAAAGGATGATGGTTTCTCTTGTTTTCCGGGCTACTCCCCCGGGCGAAGCTCCCGAAGGGGAGGGGCGGATAAAGGCATCCGGGTCCCGTACGAGCTCTTCCATCCGGGTCTTGTCGCCGAGAATGCTTCCCTTGCTCAATGTACTGCTGGGATCTACGGCCAGCACGGCAACCTTTTTCCCCAGGCCGGTGAGGTACTTTCCGAAAGCCTCGATAAAGGTACTCTTTCCGGCCCCCGGAACGCCGGTAATCCCTATGCGGACGGAACGGTTGGCATGGGGAAGGCATCCTTCTATAATGGCCTGGGCATCGGCCTGGTGTTCCGGATGGGTGCTTTCAACCAGGGTGATGGCACGACTGAGTGCTACGGTATCGCCGGCGCAGAGTTTTGCCGTGAGTTCTTCCGGGGGTATCCTGGACCTTTTGAACCTTCCGGCAGCATGCATGGCATTTCCCCGAATGCCCCCCGGGGTTTCCTCGCTGTTGTCTGATGTTGCCTTGTTGCTCAAAAGTATCGAGGTTATTAAGTTATTAGGTTACTGGGTTATTGAGTGTTTCCTGAGTAACTGAACAACCCGTTTTGATTTAGCGTATTGAAAATTCGAACACGGTCTCATTGCAATACGTATCTCCTGCTCTCAATACTGCCGAAGGAAATGCAGGCTGATTGGGGGCATCCGGAAAGGTCTGGGCTTCGAAACAGATGGAAGAGTATTTTCCGTATGCGGCACCTTCCGCAAAGGGGAGGGCCCCCAGGTCTTCCGGGGTGTATACCACAACGGCTCTCTGGTTGGTAGCTACCTTCATCTCTATTCCTGTTTCCGGGGCATACAATACGGCCGCCTCAGAAGGAGTGTCGAGAACAAAGACATCGTCGATACCCGAAAAACCGGGCTGTTGCCCGATGAAGGCAGGAGAGCGGAAGTCGTATGCCGTTCCGGCCACATCCCGGAAATTGCCGGTGGGCAGCAATTTGCCGTCCAGTTCTACGAATGTCCCGCTGCTAAGTTTCAGTTCGTGGTCCAGTACAGCCCCTTTCCCGTTGAGGTTAAAATAGGCGTGATTGGTCAGGTTGATCACCGTATCCCTGTCGGAGGTGGCCTTATAGGTTACCTTCAGCGACCTGCCTTCAAGGCGGTAGGTGACGGTGACCTTCAGGTTTCCCGGGTACCCTTCCTCGAGGTGGGGGCTCAGGGTACTGTAGGTGATAGACGGGTGGTCTCCTTCGTCCGAAAGGGCCTCCAGCTGCCAGTCCTTTTTGTTAAGGCCGTTTTCTCCCCCGTGAAGGTGGACGCCGTTTTCCTGGTGCAGCTCATAACGCGTGCCGTTCAGGGTAAATCCCCCTCCGCCTATACGTCCTGCATAGCGCCCTATGGAGGCCCCTATGTAGGATGGGTTATGCAGATAGTCGTCTTCCTCTCCGAAGCCCAGCACTACATTAATGTCTTTGCCGTTTCTGTCCCTGACCCTCAATTGTTGTACGGTGGCGCCATAGCTGAGGGCAGTCAGGGAAATATCGGAATTTTGTATGGTGTGTTTCACGGAATAAAAATTAATATATGGAGTGCTAAAATACAAAAACCCTGCATTTGCAGGGCTTTTGCGTGGTAAATAAACACAGGTTTGTAAAATCGGATAAGATTTAAACAGTGTCTTAATTGTTCTTTTTGTTTTCCGATGCTTTCATGGCATCAAACTTTGTATCTGTCTCTTCCTGGCTTATTATTTCCCATCCGCCACCTAAAGCTTTGTAGATTGCTATCAGTGAAGTAGCCGAGGATATTTCGCTTATCGCCAGTGCATTTTCGGAAACGAGCAGCGCGTTGTCAGCACTGAGATAATCGATAAAGTTATCCAGCCCGGCAGTGAAACGCTGTTGTGCAAATTTTGCCGCTTCGGCACTTGCCCTGGACGAAGTGCGTAGTATTTCCCTTCTTTTTAATTCATGGGTATAATTGCTCAGGGAGGTTTTTATTTCTTCCAGACTTTCGAGAACTACCTTTTCGTATTGATTTAGAGCAGCCAGTGTCCTGGCATCCTCACTTTTTATCTGTTGTCTTACCCTTCCGAGGTTAAACGCTGCCCAGCTGATACTGGGGAAAATATTCCATGTAAAAGATTCTTTGCTGCCGAAGTTCGAGAAATCCACTGCTGAAAAACCAATAGAACCTCCGAACTTAATTTGCGGGTACAGGTCTGCTACCGCAATATTGTATTGCGCGATTCTCATTTGCAAAGCTGCTTCGGCACGTCGTACATCGGGCCTTCTTCGCAGCATTTCGCGAATATCCCCCAGGGCCACGGATTCCGGCAAACTCGGGAGAGGTTGTTTGTTGACAATATTGTCTTCAAGGTTACCGGGGACTTCTCCGATCAAAACACTGATGCTGTTTTTAAGGGCTTCTAACCTGGCTTCGAGGGGAGGAATACCGGCCCTGGTATTTTCGAGTTGGGCCAGGGCCCTGGACTCGTCGAGACTATTGCTTGTACCTGCTTCCGATAATTTAACCGTAAGATCGTAGGTGTCTTGTTGTCCCTTTAAATTTCTTTTGGCAATATCCAACAGGTATTGTGTGCCCCTTAATTCGAGATAATTATTGGCTACCTCTGCAAAAATGCTGACATATACACCATGCATATCTGCCAGAACTTGTTTTTGATTGGCGTAAGCCCTTTTTATCCTGTTGGATACTCTGCCGAAAAGATCCGCTTCCCAAAAAGCGTCAAAGCTGGCATTGTAAGTACTGTATGTGGGGTTGGCTCCCGGAACAAAAACATTTTCTCCCATTCTGGTCCGGGAATACTCTCCGTTGGCCGTAATGGTGGGAAGCCTGTCCCACTTTGTTTGCTTAAGTACTGCCCTGGCAGCTTTGAAATTGGCAACTGCCGTATTGATGTCCAGGTTATGTTTACGAGCTTTTTGTATAAGAGAATCCATAACCGGATCATTAAATCCGGTCCACCATTCTGTGGCAATAGCCGAATTTTTAAAGGCGACGTCCGTTAGTTCGTCTTTCAGAAAATCATCTTCGATGGAAACGGTTGTTTGCACGTCGAAGCTTCGTTTTTGAATGCTACAGGAACTTGCCAGGATCACTGTGATTATTAATACTATCCAATTTTTCATTTGCTTATATTTTTAATGGTTTCGGCATTTATTCTTTTGCTTCGGATGCTGTGTTTTGTTTTTTAGTACTCCATTTTCTTCCGAGGTAATAGAATACCGGGGTAAGGAATACTCCGAAAATGGTGACACCTAACATACCACTGAATACCGCCATTCCGAGGGTGACTCTTAATTCGGCTCCTGCGCCGGTTGCGATGGCCAGAGGAACTACTCCCAATATAAATGCCATTGCGGTCATAAGAATAGGTCTTAGTCTTAGTTTGGAAGCTTCTATAACAGCTTTTTTCAACTCCATACCTTCTTCTTCCAGTTGCTTGGCAAATTCCACGATCAGAATGGCGTTTTTACTAGCTAATCCTACGAGTACTACGAGTCCTATCTGTACCATGATATTATTATCCAAACCGGCAAGATCAACACCTATGATAGCAAATAGCAAAACCATAGGGACAATAAAAATAACGGCGAGGGGCAATACCAGACTTTCAAACTGTGCTGCCAGCAGAAGGAAAACAAAGATGACTGCCAGTGTAAAAGCGATCCCGGCGGTGTTTCCGGTTTGTTTTTCCTGATAGGCCAATTCCGTCCATTGAAAGGATATGCCTTGTGGTAAGACTTCAGCTGCCAGTTGTTCCATTCTTTCCAATGCTTGTCCGGAACTGTATCCGGGATTTACATCACCGTTAAGGGCAGCTGAGGGATAGAGGTTAAACCTCGGTATTCTCGATGCGCCGGCTATGTCTTGCTGCGTAGCAATTGATCCCATAGGGACCATATTACCTTGATTATTCCGGACTTTTATTTTAGAAATATCATCAGGAGTAAGGCGGTTGGGCGAGTCTGCCTGAGCGGTAACCTGGAATGTTCTTCCTAAGTAGTTGAATTCATTGACAAAGGCCGATCCCATATATATTTCAAGCGATTGGAAAACGTTCTGAACATCGATCCCTAATTTTTCTGCTTTTACACGATCTATATCCAAAAACAATTGCGGTGTCTGGTTGTTAAAGAAAGTAAAGACATTACTCAATACAGGGTCTTGATTGGCTGCCATAGCCAATGCATTGGTGGCTTCCAAAAGTTTCTCGGTACCGAGATTTCCTCTGTCCTGTACCATCATTTTAAATCCTCCGGCATTACCTATACCACTTACGGATGGTGGTGGAATAACAAAGACCATAGCGTTATCGATCTGCGATAGCGCTCCCCGGGTTTTTGCCAGGAGTTCGTTGTACTCGATACCTTCGTCATGTCTCTTGTCAAAATCGTCCAGAACCTGAAATACTACGGCAGAGTGCGAAGCAATGGTATTGGATGTCGGATCGAACCCCGTAAAGGATATAGCATCTTCGATGCCGTCAATGTCCAGAGATAAATCCAAAACTTTCTTAACTGCTTCATCGGTTCTTGAAAGTGAGGACCCCGGAGGAAGTTGTATGACACTTATAAAGTATTGTTGATCCATAGCCGGGATAAATCCCTGTGGTACTCTGCCAAATTCTACCCCGGTGAGTATTATAAGCCCGAAATAAACCACCATAACCATGGCAGAGGTACGAACGAGTTTTTGGACTGCTTTTCCGTATTTATCGGATAATTTTTCCATAAAGGAGTTGAATTTATTTCCGATATAGATAAAAGGCCTTAGTAGTATAAAGGGTTTTTTATTACTTTCTTCTTTTTCCTCGTGACGCATTAACAGGGCTGCCATTGCAGGGCTTAAGGTAAGAGATACAAAAACAGATATAGCTGTGGCTACAGCGATTGTCATTCCGAATTGTTTGTAAAACTGTCCGGATATACCTTCGAGAAAAGCGGTAGGGATGAATACGGCAATTAGTACAAGACCAATGGCTACCAATGCTCCTCCTACTTCATCCATGGTTTTCATAGCAGCTTCTTTTGGAGAGAAGCCCTGTCTGAGGTATCTTTCCATGTTTTCTACCACCACAATGGCATCATCTACAACAATACCAATAGCAAGGACCAATCCGAACAGGGTAAGTGTGTTAAGAGAAAACCCAATGCCCTGCATTACGGCGAAGGTACCTATAAGAGAAACCGGGATTGCGAGAATAGGAATAATAGCGGCTCTCCAGGACTGTAGGAAGAGTAGAATTACAATAACCACCAGTACTATAGCTTCGAATATAGTGTGGTATACCTCATCTATGGATTTTTGAATGAAGTTGGTAGGATTGTATATAATGGCATATTTAAGATCTTCAGGAAAATTTTTGGAGAGCTCTTCCATTTTATCCTGAATTGCGGCAGCAGTTTCCAGAGCATTACCTCCGGGTTGTTGGAAGATAGGCATGGCAATAGCGGGTTTTTTGCCTAAATATCCTCGTGTAGTGTAGTTCTGAGCTCCCAATTCAGCTCTTCCTATGTCTTTTAATCTCACTATGCGACCATTGTCTTCTGCTTTGATAATAACGTTTTCAAACTGTTCTGTCGATACCAGCTTTCCCTGGGTTTGAATATTTATCTCAAAAGCGGTCTGACTTCCGGAAGGCAAGGTGTTTAACGTACCACTGGCTACCTGTACATTCTGTGCCCTGAGTGCGGCAACCACTTCTGCAGCAGTGATGTCGAGAGTAGCGATTTTATCGGGATCCAGCCATATGCGCATAGCGTATTCCGCTGCACCAAACAGCTGTATGTCTCCGATACCTTTTATACGTGCCAATTCATCTTTTAATTGGAGAACAGCATAATTACCCATATAGATTTGGTCGTAAGTTTCATTTGGAGAGTAAAGGTTTACCACCATAAGGATGTCCGGAGATATCTTTTTTGTAGTTACTCCAAGTCTTCGTACCGATTCAGGTAAGCGGGGTTCAGCAATGGCAACCCGGTTTTGTACTTGTACCTGTGCTTTGTCCAGGTCGGTTCCTAATTCAAATGCAATCTGGAGAGTTACACGACCATCTGCAGAGGACTGGGATGTCATGTATATCATGTCTTCTACTCCGTTTATTTCTTTTTCGAGAGGAGCAGCCACGGTTGCCGAGAGTGTGGTGGCGTTGGCTCCGGGATAGGTAGCAACAACCTCTACCGTAGGAGGTGCTACATCCGGAAATTGAGAGGTAGGTAAAGATACGTAAGCCAGCCCTCCCACGATGAGTATAAGTATACTCAGAACGGCTGCGAAAATCGGCCTTTTGATAAATGTATGACTAAATTTCATCTGTCTTGATCTTTGTTCGTTGATTTTTTGTCGGATAGAGAAGTTCTATCCTGCCTTTTTTATCGTTGTATTCTATTGGAAATAAGAAATAAAATCCCTGTGCCCTTTTTTTGCTTGTTAAAAAGGGCACTTTTACCAGGCTTTATACGGAGTTTTTTCCGTTGGATTGCCGGTCATGGAGTGACCGTTTTCTTTGCAATCGACAGGATACTATCCGTATAAAATCGAGGTAGGGATTATATAAGTGTTTCGGTTATTTTGTAGCAGCCAAATCTGTTTTGCCGGGGAGAATATTTGTTTCATTCGCACTTACGATCATACCCGGACGGATTTTCTGTAAATTGTTTGTGATTAATTTATCTTTGGGAGAAAGTCCGTCTTTTACAATTCGCAATCCATTGGAATGTAGGGGTCCAAGAGTTATATTTTTACTTACAACCTTATCGTTCTCTCCGAGGGCATAAACATATCTCAGGGACTGATTAGTACCAATAATATTATCCGGTATCATTATGGCATCGTGTTCGTCACTGCCTATAAGCCTGGCTTTACCGAACATTCCCGGTTCCAGCAAATGATCTTCATTGGGCAGAATGGCACGGTTTTCTATGGTCCCGGAATGACCGTCTATCTCGTTGTCGACAAAATCGAGCCGGGCTTCGTGCAGGAACTCGTTTTCGTCGGATAGTTTGATATATACCGGGAGGTCTTCGGAACGGGCTTCTCCTCGTTTTCCTGCCTTTGCCAGGCGCACGTATTTCAAATAATCCGATTCGCTTCCCGTGAAATAGAAATGAATAGGGCTTGTGGCCACGATAGTAGTGAGCAAGGTAGAATTGGCACTTCCCCCGTCTATCAGGTTCCCTTCATTGACTTTGTGCCTGCTGACCAGACCGGAAATGGGTGCTTTTACCCTGGTAAATTCCAGGTCCAGGGCAGCCTGGTCTACTTGTGCCTGGGCCAGCTGTGCGCTGGCCTCTGCGTGTGCAAGGGCCTGCTCCCTGCGGTCGTATTCTTCGGCAGATACGGCACCTGTTTCCTGTAAAGATCTTACCCTGCCGTAATTTTCCCTTGCCGTTTTTAGTGTGGCCAGGGCCTGGGCGTAATTTGCCTTGGCCTGATCCAGTGCGATCTTAAAAGGTCTTTGGTCTATTACAAATAATACCTGTCCCTTTTTTACGGGTTCTCCGTCGGTGAAATTTACTTTTTCGAGAAAGCCGCTGACCCTTGCGCGAACTTCCACGCGATTGCTGGCCTCAAATCTTCCGGAATACTCGTCCCATTCGGTGATTTTTTCGAATACCGGTAATGCGGTTTCTACCTCAAGCGCCATAGTGGTTCCCGGGTTATTTTTCCCATCCCCGGGGCCACATGCTGCTGCCAGCGCGAAGACTATTCCTGTCAAGGCCGAAATGCCTGAATTTTTTATGGCAAAACGTGAGTTTTTCATCTTGATTACCTGCTGTTTGAGATTATTCTTTTTCATAGTGCAATTGTGTTTGAGTTTTGTGGTAAAAGTTTTAAAAAATACCGGGAGCGGTACGGATAGTGTGTCTGTATTTTTTTGATGAAACAAGTTGACCGGTCGTCTATAAAATAAGTAAAAAAAATTATTTGATAATAAGTGTCTTTAAGAACACCAGGAAATTATCCAGCGGTTCGGGACTTTGATTTTCTTTCATGGATATTAATACCCCTTTATAGGCATCTTCGATGAAAGCCACAATTTTACCGGGGTCAAGAGGGAGATTTATCTCCTTGTTTTCCTGTGCAGCAACGACGACCCCGACGATTTTGTTTCTTGTATTTTCTTCGTGTTTTACAATGGTTGTGCGTATTTTTTCACTGTGTTCCGACATTTCATTGCCTATGTTGGACCCCATACATCCCATGCTGCATTGCAATTCCCCTTTCATTATTTCCACCCTTTTTGCATAGTACCCGTAAAGCCTCATGCCGGGAGATAAAGAGGGGTCTTCGAGAACCTGTTCGGTTGCGTTGCTCTTCAGGCAGAAATAGCGTTTTAGTGCCTTGACCGCAAAATCTTCCTTGGAGTCGAAATAGAAATAAAAAGAACCTTTCGGGACATTCGCTGTCTTTACGATGTCGTTAACACTGGTACCGTTGTATCCTTTCGACCATAAGAGCTGCAGCCCCTTGTCGAGAAGGAAATCGGTTTTTTCCTGGTGTTTGACTGTGGTAGACATAGCATTATCTCAATTGGACAGGACAAAAATATGACCGGTCGTCTATAAAAAACAAATCTAAAATGTTAAAATTATTGTAAAGAAATTAAGGGGTAAAATATCTTTGAGTATAACTTACTGTTTTTCAGATTAGTGTACTTTTGTTGAAGTTTTTTACCCGTTCTCAAAAATACAAAATATTCTGAAAACCGCAACAGGGCGTTTTTTTTGTCGTCTATACTGTAAAGCAACAACCCTTTTTGCCGGAAAAGGATAGGTGCGGAGAAGTCTGGGGAAGACGATAAGCTCGGGGGAGGAGCGTGTTTTAGCTAAAGAAATATAACAGTAAAAGTGGGGATAAAAACCGGAACAGATCAGGCAGAATTAATAGAAAAATGCAGAAAGCACGACCGCAGGGCACAAGTGAGGCTTTACCGGCAATATTGTAACGCCATGTTTTATATAGCCCGGAGATACCTGAAGCGTGAGGAAGATGCCGAAGATGCTGTGCAGGATGCTTTTATACTGGCCTTCCGGAAACTGCATCAGTATCGGGAGGAGGTGTCTTTTGGCGCCTGGCTGAAACGTATTGTAATTAACTGCTGCCTGGACAGGATCAAAATGGAAAGAGAGCATACGGTATCTATAGACGGCGAATTTTTACAGGTAGCCGATGAGCTCCCCGGAGACTGGGTAGCGGAAGACCATATCACTTCCGGTATGGTGGTGAGAGCCATAGAGAGTTTGCCGGACAGCCATCGCTACGTACTGATGCTTTTCCTTATGGAAGGGTATGACCATGAAGAAATTGCCGGAATACTGGGGATCTCCGAGGTAAATTCGCGAACCCTTCTTTTCCGGGGAAAGAAGAAGTTGCAGCACATATTAAAAACATACAGGGCGGTATAGGGATCGGGGCCATCGCCTGAAAAAGGACAGTATGATGAAAGACATTCGGAAATTGATAGAGGAGGGGTATCGCAGCAAGGGAGATATCCCCGAAGGGCATGAGGCCAGGTTCCTGGAGAAACTGCAGGCGTTGCCGCAGCACAGCCCCGGAAAATATTCTTTACGGCACCGGGGCCCGGTATGGAAAATAGCGGCTTCGGTAGTGCTCCTGGCAGGGATAGTCACGGTTTTCTTTTACGCGGTTTCCGACCGTCCTTCCGGAGCCGCAGAGGTGACCGTGACGGAGCGGGAAAAAGCCGGGGAAGAAAAACCTATCTCGCTCAGCGACCTCTCACCCGACCTGAAAAAGGTGGAAGAATATTATATGACCGCTATCAACTGGGAGCTTTCCCAGGTAGAAGTAGACCCGGAAAACAAAAAACTTTTTGATGCGTATATGGGCAGGCTCGGCGAGCTGCAGGAAGAATACCGGGAACTGAACCGGGAACTGAACGATATCGGGCCCAATGAACAGACGGTGAATGCCTTGATCAACAACCTGCAGTTGCGGCTGCAATTGCTGTATCGCCTAAAGAACAAGTTAAACGAATTAAAACACAGGGATCATGAAGAAATATCCAATGTATAGTTTTTTTATAGCCGGGCTTATGGTCTGGCAGGTACAGGCACAGCCGGAAAGCAAAACTTTCAGGAAAAGCATGCCGGTCAATGGTAATGTAAAGATAGATGTAAAAACGAACCATGCCAACGTGGATTTTGAAACCTGGAATAAGAATGTGGTAGAAATCGAAACCGTGGTGGAAACAGAAGGACTCAGCCGTGAAGAAGCCGAAGCGTATTTTAAGGCTTCGGAGGTGTATATGGAGGGAGATAAAAACGCAGTGACCATTGCTGTGGGGAATGCAAGAGGAGGATTCCCGGCCGGAATTCCCGGAGTGCCGGACTCCATTGCGGTTGCCATTCCCCCTGTTCCGCCTGTGCCCCCTGTTCCTGCCGTACCTCCCATTCCCCCGTTGCCCCCGGAAATTACGGAATCACTATCCGGTCTTCCTTTTGATTTTACCGCATATGAGAAAGACGGAAAGAGATATATGGAGGCCTGGAAAGACAGCCTGCATAAGGTTCTTAACGGAGATTTCAGGAAAAGCATGGAGGCCTGGAAAGAGGAAATGGAGGAGAATATGCAGAAGATGAAGGCCGGTATGAATGCATCCGCCGGGAAGACCAGGGTGATCTATCTGTCCGGTGACGAAGGTGCACAGAATATTCGGGTAAAGAGCAGTGGAGGGGAGAAGAAGCATATACGGATACATAAAAAGATCCTTATCCGGATACCAAAAGAGGCCAGGCTGCATTTGCAAACACGTTACGGGGCGGTGAAGCTCCCCGGGAACCTGACGGATATCAGGGCCGATATGTCGTATACCCGCCTGTTTGCAGATCAGGTGAATGGCAGTGAAACTTTTATCGAAACTTCCTATGCCCCGGTGGCTGTTAAAAACTGGGCTCACGGTAAACTTACCGTCAATTATTCTGATAGCGTAGTACTGGACAGGGTTGGCGCTATAGACCTGGTGATGAATACTTCTGACGTAAGGGTTAAGGAGGTGTACCGGAAAGGAAGTGTTCACGGAAGTTTCGGCAGTCTTCAGATCGACAGGATCGCCAGGGATATAGATACGTTGCAGCTACGGCTGAATAATACGGATGCAGTTGTCCGGTTGCCGGAATCGGATTTTGTCTTTCTGGTGAGCGGAGAAAATTCGGAAGTGGACCTGCCCGGTCGCCTGGAGGTATCCACTTCGGTAAAAGGAAGCAGGACAGATATCAAAGGGTATTACAAAAAGGAGGATTCCGGCCGGAGCATATCGGTAAAGGCCAGGTACAGTGACCTGAAATTCCACTGAAAGTCACACCACGCCCTATTCTGAAGGCTGTATCCGGAGTGTTTTGGTGTATTCATAACCGATAAAGAACATCTGTTCTGCCCTGGAGGCGTCGAGTATGGGATAATTATACAGTTCCGGCGGTTCTATATAGATGTCGCATTCCTCTTTTTTGCGGCAAGAGGTGGCATCCACACTGAGGTGAAATGTTCTTGTGGCGATGTCGATGAGGTTGTTCAGTTTGTCCACGCGCTGGGTGGGACTTATGTTGATGGCTATCGTGGTTTCACATTGCTCTTTGATAGGGGCTATGGGAACGTTGTCAAAGATACCGCCATCCACATATTTTTTTCCGTCGATCTTTACCGGGGAGAACAGCACAGGGATCGAGGCCGAAGCCTGGACGATCTTTCCCAGGTCGCCCCGGTGGAAATACTCTACCCTGCCTTCGTTGAGATTGGAGGCTGCCACGTAGAAGGGAATGGGCAGGTCTTCGATATTTTTTGCCGGGATATAACGGGCAATGGTATGCCGGAGCTTGTCGAAATTGAGCAGTCCGTCCCTCGGGATCTGTATGCTGGTAAAGTTTCCCAGCCGGTTCTCTTTCATGATCCCGAATACTTCATCCGGTGAAAACCCCCCGGCGATAAAGGCCCCTGCAATGGCTCCTGCACTTACTCCCGAAATGACTTCCGGTTTTATACCCGCCTCGTTGAGGGCCTTGAGCGCTCCCAGGTGGGCAAAGCCTCTTGCCCCGCCACCGCCCAGGGCAATACCGTAGCGGTACGGAGCAGCTTTCTTTGTGGAAAACAGTGAGTTCAGCATTTTTAATCGCTTTCCGGTTGTGGATACCGTGCCGGAGCCCCTTTTTCAGGGAGGGATTCCTTTATAAAATTACGGATATCTTCATTGGCCGATTTGAGATCCTCTTTTCTCAGGTACATCATGTGACCGCTTCTGTAGGCCTTAAACTGCATCCGGTTGCTCATTTTTCCGGCCGGGTCCATCTGCCGCATGGTGTATTTGGCGTTAAAATAGGTACAGGCCCCGTCAAAATACCCCGATTGTACCATGAGGTGCAGATAGGGGTTCTGTGCCATGGCCTGCCTCAGGTTTTCCCCCGTACGGTCCTGGGTCCTGTCCCACGGATGTACCGGTCCGAACATGTTGTATTTCACATCTGTCCTGAAATTGAGTTGTTCCCGGATATAATAATTCATTGCCGGGGTAAAAGAGTGCAGCCACGATGTGAGTTCCGCATTGTAATCCGGGGTATCTCCGGCGTCTTCCCGGTCGATACCGAGATAGCGCGAATCGAGCCGGCCTATGGTATATCCCTTGTCACGGAGCAGCTCTTTCCAGTAGAACCAGTAGGAAACGTCCAGGTTGTGCTGGAGTATTACTTTCGGGGATAAACCGGAATACCGGGCCATCCCGGCCGCAACGGCTTCTTTTTGCGCCTTGTCCAGCTGACTGCCCAGCGCCAGGGCCGGAAGGAGTTCCCGGACGGTATAATTTTCCACTTCGGGCAGTATTTCTTCCAGTTCCTTCTGTTGCAGGTCGGGGGGGAGCATATGGTGGTACCATGCGGCTGCGGCGAAATAGGGAAGGCGGTTGGCGGTTTCTACGGGGCCGTCGCGCCCGATACCCAGTTCGGTAGGTGAAACGAGGACCACCCCGTTGAGGTACATCCATTGCTGGTTTTGCAGTTCGAGGGCAAGCCCCGAAACCCGCGTGGTCCCGTAGCTCTCCCCGATAAGGTATTTCGGGGATGGCCAGCGGTTGGTTCGGCTTACAAAGGTGTTCAGCCATTCGGCCAGGTATTTGATATCGGCATTAACCCCGAAAAATTCCGACTTTTCCGGTTTCCGGTCTTCCGTTTCGATAATGCGGGAATATCCCGTATTTACCGGGTTGACATACACAATGTCGGCCACATCCAGGATGGAATACGGGTTTTCCTTAATACCGTATGGCATTACCGGATATCCTTCGTCGTCTATATTCAGCAACCTTGGCCCCGTATAGGCGATATGCATCCATACCGAAGCCGAACCGGGCCCGCCGTTAAAAGAGATCACCAGTGGCCTGGACGCCCTGTCCTTGATGTTTTTTTTTTCGTAATAGGTGTAGTAGAGGGTAGCTATGGCATGGTCGTCCTTTCCCCATACCGGTTGCATACCGGTAGTGGCCGTATAGGAGAAACGGGTGCCGTTTACCGTAACCTCATGGGAGGTGGTTACCGCTGTGTCGGCAGGAATGGTCCGTTTTTGTGCCGTGAGCATGCCGTAAAAAGACAGGCATATGAGCAGGAGGGGTATTTTGTGTTTCATGGAATAAATGGATTTAAAATACTTGTATTCGACAATTTGGGTGGTTACAGGTTTCGGTCTGTGGTTACTCCGTGCTTCGAGCTTCGTGCTTTCGACAGCCTCTAAATTACTACAAATAATCAGAACTTTTCAAATGCCCCGAGCCCGAACAGTGCAAAATCGTATTTTACGGGGTCTTCGGGGTCCATTTTCCGGAGATTGTTATCCAGTTCTGCAAGCGCTTTGGCATCGTTCTGCTTTCGTTTCAGCAGCCCCAGTTTTCGCGCTATATTACCCGTATGTATGTCCAGGGGGCACGATAGCTGGCGCGGGGAGAGCTTTTTCCATATACCGAAATCCACGCCCGTATGGTCCTGTCGCACCATCCAGCGCAGGAACATATTGATGCGTTTGGCCGACGACCCCTTTAAAGGATCGGATACGTGCTTTTCGGTACGCTTTTCATGGGGGATCTCGAAAAAATGCATTTTAAACCTGTGAATGGCCTTTTGCAGGGAATGGGCTTCGGCATACTGCGCAAAAACCGGTTCCATGCCTCCGTATTCCGAATAGATATGGTGCAGTGAACGTACAAAACCCTGCAGGTCGGTGCCGTTGAACGTGCGATGGACAAAGCGGTCTAACCGCCCCAGTTGCTCTTCGTTGTGCGACATTACAAAGTCATGGGGCGCATTGCCCATGAGTTCCATCATCTTCCGGGCGTTGGTTATAATGGATTTGCGATTGCCCCAGGCAATGGTGGCCGAAAGAAAACCGGCTATTTCGATATCTTCCCTGGAAGAAAAACCATGGGGTATCTGTATGGGGTCTGTGGTGATAAACCCGGTGTTGTTGTATTCTGCCGCTTTCAGGTCGAGGAACTCCCTGAGTTCGGTATCATTGAGCATATGGGCTGTTTTTGTAGTTAAAATGTTTTTTAGGTTATATGCTGCAAAATAAATAATTTTAGGGGATAATTATAAAGTCATTGCTATGAGATTTCACACCCGGAAATGGGTCAAACCCGAAGATCTGAACCCCAACGGCACACTGTTCGGAGGGCGCCTGTTACAATGGATAGACGAGGAAGCTGCATTGTATGCCATTATACAGCTCGAAAACAAGAAAGTGGTCACCAAATTCATGTCTGATATCAACTTTGTCGATTCTGCCCGGGAGGGCGATATTGTTGAAGTCGGGATCGATGTGGTGGAATTCGGCAAGAGCTCCATTACGCTGCGATGCGAAGTGAGGAACAAGATGACCAGGGCGACTATCATCTCCATAGACCGGATTGTCATGGTAAACCTGGGCGCCGACGGGAGGCCCGTACCCCACGGAAAGACACAGATCGAATACGTTAAAGACAGGTTAGGGCAGTAGTGTTATATACGGAACATGTTTTTTTGAACGGAAGAAAAGTATAGGGTTTGTCACATATTTTTGTGAATCAGTTAATTAGTAAATATTTAACGATTGCCTGAAATAATCGGAATACAAAAATCGTTATATTTGGTGTAATTATGTTTCCGGCCACGGTGCCGGGACTAACCCTTAAAAAAACGTTCATTATTATGGCAAGAGCTATGTATGAGTATACTCAGGTCGTACTCCAGAAAGTGAGCTTTGATTCCGTTCTCTTCTGTAAGGAAGTAGAAAAAGCGGTTCACCGATTACTACCCTATGAACTGGAAGAACTCAAGATCTGGTTAAACCAGTTCATATCGGGAAAACCCGAACTTTCCCAATGCCTTATTCATTTAAACGCATAAAAAAATCCCGCTTCGGCGGGGTTTTTTAATTCGATAATTAGTCAATTATCACATTACCACATTACCACATTATTTCACCGGGCTTATGATCTGGACGTTCTGGAAGGCGATGGCGCCTCTTACCACTCCGAGGATAACTTCCCTCAGGGCTTCTATAAGCTGGAGTTTCAGTTCACTTTTGTGATAGATCAGGCTTATTTCGCGGGCCGGGTTGGGATCGTGGAAGAAATGCAGGTTTTTTTTCTCATTCTCACAAAGCCCCAGGGTGTGGAGATAGGGGAGCAGGGTCATTCCCATGCCTTCGTCGGCCAGTCTTATCATGGTTTCGAAGCTCCCGCTTTCCAGCTGGAAGCGTTCATCCCTGTGATCTGATTTCGCCTTGCACAGGTTGATGACCCCGTCGCGAAAACAATGCCCGTCCCTGAGCAGGAGCACGTCTTCTATGTTGAGGTCGGCAGGGTCTATCCTGGTGTTGGCGTGCAACCGGTGGTTTTCCGGGATATAGGCTACAAAAGGCTCGTAATACAAAACCTTTTCCCGGATGCGTTCGTTTTCCAGCGGTGTTGCGGCAATGGCTGCATCGAGATGCCCTTCGGAAAGTTTCTGCACCAGGGTAGACGTATTTTGTTCCTCGATCCTGATATTGACCTTGGGGTATTTATTGATGAAATTGCGCAGGAACATCGGGAGGAGCGTCGGCATTACGGTGGGAATGATACCCAGTCTGAACTCACCTCCTATATATCCCTTTTCCTGGTCTACGATATCCTTGATCCTGCCCGATTCGCTCACGATATTCCTGGCCTGTGCTACAATCTTTTTTCCTACATCGGTGAGCTGAATGGGTTTCTTGCTACGGTCGAAGATCAGGACGTCCAGTTCGTCTTCAAGCTTCTGGATCTGCATACTCAGGGTGGGCTGGGTCACAAAAGATTTCTCTGCAGCCAGGGTAAAATTCTGATACTCGGCTACGGCCAGTACATATTGTAATTGTGTAATGGTCATACTTATGGGTCGTTTAGTTTATTAGTTCGTAGTTTTTAGTTGTCAGTTTGTCAGTTTAACTCTGAATTCTGAACTCATAACGGGTTGCAGGGTTTAATCAAACTCCGGACTTCCGGCTTCCTGCCATCCCGTTATCTACAAACTAACGGCATAGTTTTATTCGATAAAAATATAAAAACTATTGATAAATGTTATATTTCCTTCCCTCTAAATAATCGGTAAATTTGTCGTAAATTAACGAAGAACTTAAAATCATGCCATTATGCAAGTAAACACCTTAGGACTGGATGTCAATAAAACAGAAAACCTGGTTAAGGACCTGAACAACCTTCTTGCCAATTTTCAGCTGTATTATCAGAATTTACGTGGGATCCACTGGAATATACGGGGCAAGCGTTTCTTTGACCTGCACCCGAAATTTGAAGAGCTGTACAACGACAGCCAGGAAAAGATAGACCTGATCGCAGAGAGGGTACTGACGCTGGGAGGTACTCCGCTGCATACTTTTGAAGACTATATCAAGGCGGGCAAAGTGCCGGTCGGAAAGAACGTTCACCAGGATGAGGCCGCAGTGACCCTGATCGTGAATTCGCTTACGGAATTACTCAAGATAGAAAGGGTGATCCTCGACGAGTCGGACGATGCCAATGACGAAGGGACCAATTCGATGATGAGTGATTTCATTACGGAACAGGAAAAGACGGTCTGGATGATGAAAGCCTGGCTGGACGAGAAGATATAACCGTTGGGTTAGATATTGTTTAGGGGTGAACAGGGTACGGATTTCCGTACCCTGCTTTTTTGTTTGGGAGCGGAGCTGCCCGTTGCCGTTATAACAGCCCCCTTGCCTTTATTTCCAGGTATTTGTTAATGGTATCTATGGTCAGGTTTTCGGGAGTGGTAAGAATGGAGTAGATGCCGTATTTTTTCAGTTCGTTGACGATAAGGCGTTTTTCGAAATCAAATTTTTCGGCGATCACCTTGTCGTAAACTTCCTGGATGGTCCCGGCGGGATTGCCGATAAGCTGGTTCAGTTCGGTATTCTTAAAGAATACGGTGACCAGCAGGTGGTTTTTGGCGATACCCTTCAGGTATGGCAGCTGGCGGTGCAGGCCGTCCAGCGTTTCGAAATTGGTAAAGAGCAGGATCAGGCTTCGCTGGGTAATATTGCGTTTGATATCGCCGTAGAGCCGGCTGAAATCAGACTCGAAAAAATCCGTCTCGATATTGTACAGGGTCTCCAGGATCAGTCCCATCTGGGAATTCCTTCTTTCCGCGACTACGATATTCTCTACTTTTCTGGAAAAGGTGAACATGCCGGCCTTGTCCTGCTTTTTCAGGATCACATTGCTCAGTACCAGGGTGGCATTGATGGCATAGTCGAGCAGGCTGAGCCCTTCAAACGGCATTTTCATGACCCGTCCCTTGTCGATAACGGCATATACCGGTTGGGATTTTTCGTCCTGGAACTGGTTTACCATAAGCTGGTTCTTTTTGGCCGTAGCTTTCCAGTTGAGGGTGCGCAGGTCATCGCCCTGAACGTATTCCTTGATCTGTTCGAATTCGAGGGTGTGGCCGATACGCCGGATCTTTTTGATGCCGTACTGGCTCAGGCGATTGGTAAAGGCCAGAAGGTCGTATTTCCTGAGTTGCAGGAAAGCGGGATAGGTGGGTACCATCACCTTGTCGCTGTACCGGTATCTCCGGGCTACCAGTCCGAGGGCAGACGAGATGTAGAGGTTCAGTTTCCCGAAATGATATTCGCCCCGTTCCGTGGGCCTCAGGTCGTATTCCACCGTTCGGGACGAGGATGCCGGAAGCTTTCGTTCCAGGCGGAAATTACGTACCTGGAACTGCTCCGGGATCTCGTCGATGATCCGGGCATGTACCGGAAACGTATAATGGTTGTCGATAACGATCCTGACCGGATTTCGGTCGCCGTTGGAAAATTTCTCCGGGGCGGTCCGCTCCGCCCTGACGCCTGTCCTGGTGTAGAAAAGGATAAGACTGTCCATGACCGTGAAGGCCAGAAGGACAACCAGCCCGAGCTGGGCTACAAAAAACAGCCTGTCCAGTACAAAACTTATGATAAACAGGACAATTACGGCGATACAGCCGTAAAAAAAGCGGTTTTGCAGGTATAAAGGTCTAAACAGTTTCAATTTTCAGATGTTCTCGGATTATAGACAAAGCGCACTATCTCGGGATCTCCACGGTCTGGATGATCTGTTGTATCACCTGTTTTGCCGTTACCCCTTCCATCTCTCTTTCGGGAGTTATGATAATGCGGTGTTGCAACACCGGGACAGCCACCTGTTTTATGTCTTCGGGCGTCACAAAATCACGTCCGTTGATAGCGGCATAGGCTTTTGAAGCCTTTAATATGGCTATGGAGGCCCGGGGAGATGCCCCGAGATACAGGAAGGGGTTGTTCCTGGTGTTTATGATGATCTCTGCGATATATTTCAGCAGGTGGGGTTCTATTCGTACCTCGTTTACCAGTTTCTGATATCCGGAGACCTGTTCCCTGGAAAGGAACGGATCTATCTTGTCGGTTTTCGGAGTGTCCCCGAGCGTATGTTCGCGGGTGATGATCTCTATTTCTTCTTCAAGCGAAGGGTATTCCACATCGATCTTGAAGAGAAAACGGTCCAGCTGGGCTTCGGGAAGGCGGTATGTTCCTTCCTGTTCTACCGGGTTTTGCGTGGCGAGCACCATAAAGGGGGGAGGCAGCGGATACCGTTGTCCGTCCATGGTGATCTGCCGTTCTTCCATTACCTCGAACAGGGCGGCCTGGGTTTTTGCCGGTGCCCTGTTGATCTCGTCGATAAGGAGCATATTGGAGAACACGGGGCCTTTCCTGAACTCGAATTCCGATTTCTTGAGGTCGAATACCGAAGTCCCCAGGATGTCTGAAGGCATCAGGTCGGGGGTGAACTGTATCCTGCTGAAATCTACGGCCAGGGCTTTGGACAAGAGTTTGGCCGTGATGGTCTTGGCCACGCCGGGGACCCCTTCTATAAGTACATGGCCGTTTGCGAGCAGGGCGGTGATCAGCATGTCGATCATGTTGGTCTGGCCTACGATAACCCCGGAGAGCTCTTCCCGTGTTTGCGCTACGGCGGCCTGCAGGGCCGAAAGGTCTATCCGCGACCGGAATTCCAGGGTGTCCCCGGCAGGGGCCGCCTCTTTTTCCTGTTCCTGTACAGGAGTTGTATCAGGAGCCTGGTGTTGTGAAGGCTCCTGTTTTTCGTTTTCTTCGGGTATGTGGTCTTCCGTATTCATAGTTGTCATTTTTATCTGGTATTGTTATTGGCGTGAAACTGTTCGATGGCCCTGTTGAGCCTCAGCAGGTCCTGCTCGGTATAGGTGGTGCGGCCTGCCAGGCGGGAGATCAGTTTTACGGTATGTGCTATGACCTTTTTTTCCTTTCCTGTCTTTGCGGCCAGGGTACGTACAAACTTTTCGTTCAGTTGTGTGGTATCCACGTAATACCGGTTTCGTATTCCTTCCAGGAAATAGGTGATCTTTTTTTCGATCAGGTTGGCGTGGTCCCCGGTCTCGTAATACAGGTTACTGATGGTCTTTACGAAGTCGACCGTAGTATTCGGTACAGGGGGGATAACCCTGATAATACGTTGTTTTCTCTTGGCGTTGAACAGGATGAATACCAACAGGGTAACCAGGCCGGTAAGCCATGCCCACCTCAGCGGGGGTTGGGAATTGATAAACCTCAGCGGAGAATTTCCCAGTACAGCCGATTGACGGTCCTTGGCTTTAAAATACAGCTTCCCGGAAGGAAGATAGGAGAATACTCCTGCTGCGTATTCCATATTCCGGTCTTTCAGCAGGTAGTAATTGGTAAAGGCATAGGGATAGGTATGCAGGAGAAATGTTCCCTTCCCGAAGCGGACACTCACAAAGTTGATCTGTCTTTCTTTAAAATCCTGGTATCCGAGAACGGTGGTATTCAGGGAATCCAGGGCCGAAAAAAACATCCCGGTCGTGCTTTCTTTTACGGAAATGCTGTCTTTTTGCAGCTCCGGATTGGCCAGGTTCAGGCTGCCTTTCTGGTTGAAAGCGTAATTGTAACTCGTTTCAAGACCGAGTGTATCGGCCAGGACAACGGGGAAATTATGGCTGGAAATAAAGGCGGTATTGCCTGCTTCCACGTATTTGAGCAGTTCGGTGACAGAGGTTTCGTCCAGGTTGAAATGACTGTCTACATACACGAAATCCGGACCCCTGGAATAGATCGTATCCATATAGGGCAATGTTGCCTGCAAGTACTCGTAAGGAGAAGTCCTGATGTCTTCCACCCCGTCTTCGAAAGCATCCTGAAGCTCTGTGTGCAGGACTTTCAGGGCATAGGGTTTGGTCTGGCTCTCGTTGAAGGTGGGGGTCCAGTCTACCGGTCTGGGCTGGGAGACCTCAAAGACTACCACTGCTGCCATGAGGAGGACCAGTATTGCTATGTATATTTTCAGACTGTTTTTCATCCGGCTACCGATGTTATGAGCCGGGAAAAAGTCCCGGCGGCATTAGTATACTGGAGCTGGTCTATCTCAAACTCCCCGTACCATATATAGGTATAAAGATAGGCAGCGTACCTGAAGTCCCTACCGATAGGGTGTTGTTGCAGCTCTGCCTGGTAATCGTTGTTGGTCTTTTCCACATCATAGGTAATGAGTGCCCTTTCCGAAAGTTCTTTTAACAGCCACAGGTAGTGGTACCTGATGGCCTCCCGGTATCTTTTTTCGGCTACGGCCTGCCGTACAAGGGCCTGAAAGTCGGTAACGTGAATATTGTTTTCGATGTCGCGTGCCACGATGATGCTGCGGTCGGTGTTCCTTCTGAATATCCATCGCCCTTCCCGGTTGATAATGGCTCTTATGATAAAATAGATAACAGCGAGTATGATCACTATGTAAAACACCTTGAGGGCGAAATCGGTTATGTCTGCTGCCTTTTGACGGGACTCCATGCGGAACAGGTCCATCAGCTTTTGCACGAACCATTCCTTGAATCTGGAGAACCACCCGCTGGCGGCTTCGTATTCGTAGGTGTATTCCTCCCCCTGGTATTTCTGTTGCGGGTTTTCGGTAAATACCCTTTTTTCCACGGGAGAACGGTCAATACGCAGGCTGTCCCCGCCATCCTGTCCCGGAACGGGTGCCATATATATAAATGCGAGTATGAATGCTAACAGGTATCTTTTCAATGTCATGAGGTTTGAGAGACAGCGCTTCCGCCGGGATCCGTTCTTCTGTTTTCCGGTTCTTTCAGGACCCGGAAGCCCCGATCTGGTCGATCACCGAAGTAGTGTTGATATTTTCCGTTTCTTCCTTAAGGCTGAAATACACCACGCACTGATTTATCTGTATAAAGGTATTTCCTATAATGCCCAGTATGAATGAAAAGAGGTAGAACACCATCATGATCGTCATCATCAGCGCCAGACTTTCCTCCGAATTTCCCGATCCGGTGGTGGTTACCACAGATATGATTCCGGCCATATACGGTATGGTGGTAGCCAGTCCCTGAACGATCTGTATCATGAAGTAGAACAATGCGACACTCCCCACACAGATCCAGAATTTTTTAAAGGTAAGCTTCATCCCGTATTCGAAGCAGTCAAAAACCCCCTTGTCCGACCCGAGGTATTCCATCAGGGCATTGTTGTAGGTAAGGGTAATGGTTGCCAGCAGGAGCGGAAGGCAAAATATTCCTATAACGGTTATCACCATTACAAAAGCTACGATACCTGCCCCTATAAATACGGGAATGGACAACAGCAGGCATGCCAGGATAAAGATGATCAGCTTTCCGGCGTTGTCCTTGAGCATTTTTACGATCTCTTTGCTTCCGAAACCGGCATTTCCCGATTGCGAATACAGCAACAGGTATATCGGGGTATAGGCATAGGTGATAAAACCTACCAGGCAGGCTACCAGGACGAAGAGAATGCCAAAAACGGCCACAAGAGGTGCATTGTTGTTGATGTAGTTCTCTACCATGGTATCCGTGTCATATCCCGGTATGGTAGCACCCGTGATCAGTGCGCTGTATACTTTTATGAAAAAATAGGCCAGTACCATCAATACCAGGATAAAAGCCCCGTTGATAAGCAGGAAGTTCCTGAAAAAATGCTTGCCGTTCTGCCTGATAAAGGCAAAGGTATCTGAAAAGAGTTCGCCGAACTCCCTTTTCTTATAGAGCTCTATCATAATGAGTTAACAGTTTTGCGATGTATGATAAAAGGGTATATGAGGTAGTAATACGATATGAAGCCCAGGGTGCCGAGTATGATGATCAGTGCGGCCATATCGGGCATGACCCCGGCATAGCGGGTAACGAACCCTTCGAGGAAGCCGGCTGCGATAAAGAACGGAATGGTGCTCAGCAGTATCCTGATACCGTCCTTGAAGGCCATCTTGAAGGAGGTTTTCCTGGAATATGTTTTCGGAAAGAGGATCCCTGCGCCGAGGATAAAGCCCGCAGCCCCGGTGACCACGATGGAAAAAATCTCCATGGCCCCGTGTATCCAGATACCCCTCACACTTTCCCACAATACGCCTTCGGCGTGGAACATATACTGGAAAGCCCCCAGCATGATACCGTTCTGGAGCAGTATCCATCCGGTTCCCAGGCCGCCGAAAATACCATATACAAAGGCCCGCATGCTGACGTAAATATTATTGAGGGTAATCCCGATAAAGCTGCCCCAGTTGCTCCCGCTTTTATATACCGCTACCGGATCGCCGTTTTTGATATTGTCCAGGGTCATGTTCACATATCCGTCGCCGAGAATTAACCTTACGAAGGTGTCGTCATGGGCAGCAGATACCACTCCGATGGCCACAAAGATAAAAAACAGTGTAAAGGCATAGGCAAAATACCGGCGATGCTGATACACGGTGAGGGGGACTTCCGTGCGGAAAAAGTACAGCAGCCGGTTGGTGTCCTGTCGCCGGGTACGGTAAATGCTCTGAAAAGCCTTGGCAGCAAGCTGGTTCAGGTAAGCTATGACCCTGCTTTTGGGGTAATAGGTCTGCGCATACGACAGATCGTTGATGATATGAATATACAAGGTAGCCAGCTCATCCGGATCCTTGAACCGTCGGTGAAATATGGCCTGCTCAAAATTGAGCCATTTTTCCTTGTTTTGTGTGATAAAGGCGACTTCTCTCATACATTCCTTCTGAATTACCCCGGATAAAGCATGAAGGCCGACAACGGAGACATGTGGAAAATTAAGATATGTTTGAACTGTAAAGTTAAAAGAAAACCGATACTTTTATGCCCGGGATGTTGTAATTTTATGCAAAATCCCTGTTTTAAGGGATAGGGAAGTTATTCGGGGAAACCCTAACTTGGCAACCCAACAGAGGGATGTCGCCGGGCATCCGGCAATGCAATATATATGGCAGAACTACAGATCAATACCACACAAAACGTCAATATCAGTTTTACCGCTGCTTCCGTAGGGGAGCGTATACTCGCCTATGTGGTGGATATGCTTATCAAGATAGCCTATGTCATCGTCGTTTACCAGTTACTGTTCGTTGTACTGGGAATAAATGATGTATTAGAGGGAATGGACCAGTGGTCTTATGTAGCCGTCCTCCTGATCTTTTTCCTGCCGTTTATTTTTTATACCCTTGTTTTCGAGTCCCTCCTGGAAGGGCAGACCCCGGGAAAAAGACTGTTAAAGATAAAAGTGGTAAAGATAGACGGCTACCAGGCTTCCTTCGGCGATTACCTCATACGCTGGTTTCTCCGGCTCGTGGATATCAACATGATGGGAGGGGTGATCGCCCTGATCAGTATCGTAAGCAGCAGCAAGAGCCAGCGGCTGGGAGACATGACTGCGGGAACTTCGGTAATCAGCCTGAAAGACCGGGTGACCATAAATCATACCATCCTTGAAAGCCTGCAGGAAGATTACCGGCCGGTCTACCCTTCGGTCATACGCCTGTCGGATAATGATATGAGGATTATTAAGGAAACCTATAACGCTGCCCGGAAATCGGGGGATAAGGTGTTGCTGTTAAAGCTTAAAAAGAAGGTGGAAAATGTGATACAGGTGTCTGCGGGAGAACCTACGGTGGGGGCATTCATAGACCGGGTGCTGAAAGACTATAATTATTTTACGCAAAATATGTAATACCCGGCAGGTGCGGGTATGCGGCTAAACGGAAAGTGTCATGTTTTATCAGGTTACAGACCTTCTGGGAGTGGTTTCTTTCGCCATATCGGGCGTATTGGCTGCCTTGCAGAAGAAACTGGATATTTTCGGGGTTTTTATTATTGCCTTTGTAACGGCGGTGGGAGGCGGGACTATCAGGGATATCCTTCTCGGGGTAGAGCCGGTAACCTGGTTGCGGGACAATGTGTATATGTACACGATCATTGTTACCGTGGTCCTGGCGCTGCTGTTCCGCGAAAAGCTGAAATACCTGAGAACCTCCCTTTTCCTGTTCGACACCATAGGTATCGGGCTATACACACTGGTAGGAGTGGAAAAGGGGATCGAAGCAGACCTGAGCGCCGTAATGTGCGTTACCCTGGGCACCATTACAGCCTGTTTCGGCGGAGTGGTCAGGGATACCCTGTGCAACGAGATACCGGTCATTTTTCACCGGGAGATCTATGCTACGGCCTGTATCTCAGGGGCGGTGGCCTATCTCCTGCTTCGCATGCTTCCGGTCCCGGAGGATATAACCTTCCTGGCCTCGATTGTTATTGTCATATCGATAAGGCTCCTTGCCGTACGGTTCGGGCTGGCGCTGCCCGATATTTATAAAAGCGGGGCCAGGGGCGGGGATTAACGGGTTTTCCCGTTTTTTTAATGCCCATGTGTATATGCTTTTTTATCTTTACGTTATCAAATCGGAAGAATATGCGTTTACATTGTATCGGCCTCGCAGACCCCAGGCTTTTTGCCATTGCCCGTGTACTTGGTAATTCTGGTCATGAGGTGAGCGGGAGCGAGGAGAAGCTCAATTACGAAAAACAGGAAGAGCTTGTGGAGAGTAAGGTGGAAGTGCAGGGGGAAGGATGGTCTGATCGCCTTGTTTCGGGCAACCTGGACGGGGTTATCGCAGGAGCCGGAATAGGGGAGGAGAACCCGGAGCTGCAGCGCGCCCGGGAACTGGATGTCAGGATATATACGGTGCCGGAGATCCTGTATGAACTGACCCGCGGCAAGACAAGAGTAGTGATCGCGGGAGGGGATTACAGCGGTACATTATTATCGCTGGTATTGTATGTGATGGAATATCACAATAAACATACCGATGCGGTAAGGGAAAAGGATGGGGAAGTGCGGATACAACTTTCCGAGGATAATGAGTTTGTCATACTGGCGGGAAGCCACCTTCCTTATTCTGCACTCGATCCTGTGCCGCAGTTTTACCACTATCATCCCAATATCGTATGGCTGACCTCGCTTCCGGGGGGAGACCCTGAGATTGCCAGGGCATTTACAGACCGTGTCGTAAAAGGAGGTATTGTGGTCTATAATGAAGATGACCCGGGGCTGAAGGCAGTGGTGGAAGCTTCGGAAAACCCGGTGCGCAAACATCCGTATCACGTGTTGTCAGGCAACGGGGACGGCGGCAAGGTAGTGCTCGATACTCCCGAAGGACCCATGCCCCTGGATATGGACGATGCCCACCTTACCGGCCATATTTTGGGAGCTAAATGGCTGTGTCAGCACCTGGGCGTTGACGAAGAGGATTTTTACGAGGGAATATACTCGTATGAAATTTCCTGACATTAGAAGTGAATTTATTTTATATTTTATTTGAAATAACGTCGGTTGAACGTATCTTTATAAGAAATTAAGACCGATGGAACAAGCGTTATCCCTATCTATTAAAAACTGGAAAGAGGACGATCGTCCGAGAGAGAAACTCCTGAACAAGGGGAGACAGGCCCTGACCGATGCAGAACTGGTAGCCATCCTGCTGGGCAGTGGTAACCGGGAAGAGAGTGCCGTAGGGCTTTCACAACGGATCCTGGGTGCGGCCAACAATAATCTGCACGAACTCGGCAGGTTTTCCATATCGGGGCTTATGCGTTTTAAAGGGATAGGAGAGGCCAAGGCCATTGCTATTGCCGCAGCGCTGGAACTGGGAAGGCGCAGAAGGGTGGAGGAAGCCCTTGAACGTTTCAGGGTAACGAGCAGTGCTTCGGTATTCGAGCTAATGCAGCCTGTGATCGGCGAACTGCCCCATGAAGAGTTCTGGATCGTCTATCTCAATAATTCGAACAGGGTGATCCGGTATGTGCAACTGAGCAAGGGAGGCATTACCGGAACCCTGGTCGACATAAGACTGGCCATGAAAACGGCCCTGGAACTGGGGGCCACGGCCATAGTGCTTGCCCATAACCACCCTTCCGGAACCCTGACGCCCAGCGATGCCGATAAAAAACTGACACAAAAAATAAGGCTTGCCTCCGAAAGTCTGGATATTCGTGTACTGGATCACCTGATAATCACGGAAAAAAGCTATTTTAGCTTTGCAGACCACCGTATTTTGTAGATTTTTGTGGTCATACAATGATGGCCGGGACTTTCGCGGAAGGCTGCAAGACCGGGAAATTGAATATTGGATCCATGCTATTAGTCTATACCCATAAAATAACTCCGAGGGTTACCTATATCATGAAGCACATCTTTGTGAACATGCTTCAGACCGAGGTGAAGATCACGGACAAGGTGGAAGATTTTATAGCTCATTCCGGGGCCAAGATCACCTATACCCGGCATCCCCTGCAGAATGAGTTTTTTGTCAGAAGTCACGATGTGCTTTTCGAACAGGGAATATCTGCTATGGATATCAATATACAGATGTGGGACGATGTGCCGTGTTTCTTCGCCACGGGAGACAAGTCCAGTATTCCGTTTGATATTTTTGCTGCCGGATTTTACCTGTTGAGCCGTTATGAAGAGTATCTGCCCCATGTAAAGGATGAATACGGCAGGTATCCCGCCAGGGAAAGCCTCGCCTGGGAACACGGTTTCCTGGAGCTTCCGGTGGTAGACTTATGGGTCAGGAAACTTGCTTCGGCGCTTCGGAAAAGATTTCCGGATGCCGGTTTCGGAAAACAGGAAACGAGGTTCGTATCGGTAGTGGATATAGCAGCGGCTTATGCATACCGCAAAAAAGGTATAATAAGGACCCTGGCCGGGACTGTCATGGATATGATTGCCCTGAAGCCGGGTAAGGTTCTGGAAAGGTATATGGTGCTTCTCGGGTTTAAAAAAGATCCTTACGATTTTTTTGGTGAACTCATCGATGTCCATAGAAAATACGGTGTTACGGCAGTTTTTTTCTTCCTGTTGGGAGACTATTCCGCCTATGATAAAAATATTCCGTACAACAAGGCCTCTTTTCGAACGTTAATAAAATCGGTAGCCGACTATCACGTGGTTTCGCTGATGTCATCGTATTACGCCGTAAATAATGCCGTGGAGCTCAAGAAGGAGCGCCGGCGGCTCAGGGAAATCATCAACAGACCGGTAAAGAGGGTCAGGGCCCGTTATAACCGTTCTTTTATCCCGGAGTCCTATAAGGCGGCCATAGAGGCGGGGTTTAACGAAGACTATACCATGGGATATTCCGATGTTCCCGGGTTCAGGGCGGGTACCTGTAGCCCGTTCCATTTTTACGATATTAGTTACGAAATACAATTGCCCCTGAAGATAAACCCTTTTTGTATTCAGGACTCGGCATTGCTCAGGTTGCCGGATGAAGATGAGGCCCTGAAGAAAATGGCAGAGCTGTACGGGTATGTGGAACGTACCGGCGGCGATTTTATCACGGTGTTCTCCAACGAACGATGGACCGGGGAAATGTCGCTCGATCTGAAGAAAATATATTTCCGGTGGATTTCCGGATGGCGTGAAGAGACGCACCAATGGCCTCCGCAGGAAATTACGGAAAAAACAAACGACCGAAAAAATGAAAAACAGTAAAACCGGCACTGTAAGGGTAACGGATATTTTTTTTGATCTCGATCATACGCTCTGGGATTTCGAGAAAAATTCGGCCCTTGCCTTTGAACATATCCTGGGCAGGCACCGGGTGGAGATCGTACCATCAGATTTCATGAAGGCTTATACTCCCATTAACCGGGATTGCTGGAAAGCGTACCGGGAGAACAGGATCACGCAGGAAGAATTGCGCCGTTCCCGGCTCGAACTTACTTTTTCTGCGTTGGGCAAGGAGGTGGACAGCGAACTGGTGGGGGTGCTTATGGAAGATTATATGGCCCAGCTTACCGAAAACAATCATCTTTTTCTTCACGCCAGGGAGATCCTCGGGTACCTCAAAGGCAAATACAGTTTGCACATCATCACCAACGGTTTTGAAAAGGTACAGCACAAAAAGCTCGCAAATTCGGGGATAGCCCCTTACTTTACCCATGTGATAAGTTCTGAGCTTTCCGGGGTCAAAAAACCGGATCCCGGTATCTTTAACTACGCGCTGAAACGGGCCGGTATTACTGCCGGAAATGCGGTAATGATAGGAGATGACCTCGAAGCCGATATCTACGGGGCCCTGGGAGTGGGTATGGGGGCCATTCATTACAACACCCGGAAAGAAAAGGCGGAAGACCGTATCGTGACCATCGACAATCTGTTCGAAATAAAAAATCATCTGTGATGCCGGCCCGGAAAATATACCGTATACTGGTAATGGTATTCCTGTGCAGTGCCCCGGGGGCATGTATGAAAGATGTCGACTTCGACCAGGTGAACGACCTTACGCTGACACCGGAGGTGGAAACGGGACTGGTATATGTGGATACGCTGACCACCTGTGATATGCTGGACGGGCTGGCCACGGAAAAGACATTATGTTCCCTGATCCCCGATGAGACCATCGGTATGGCTGAGCTCCATACACTGTTGGAGTTGTTGGGGGGTGAAAACCTTAATGGCCCTGCCGGTCGTATTAATGTGGTTGATGAGGAAGTGGGGTTTAATCTGTTCTCCGAACCTTATGTGATAGATCACCTGGAAGAAGCTTCCCTTGTTTTTGAAGTGGGCAGTACCTTAGATGTGGGAGGTAGACTTATTCTGATGATGAGGGATGAGAATGGTAACGATCTGGGCGAAGGTGTTGATATCGAACTGAAACCTTTATCGGCAGGGGAGGAATATATCGGCAGGGATACCCTGGAATATTCTTCGGAAACCATAGAACAACTTAAAAAGACAAACCGCATGTACATTCGTATTGATCTGGACGGGAGTGGTGAAATAGATAAGAATGCCTATCTCCGCCTGAAATCGATGGGCGTATTCGGGCTGAACATCAAAAAATGAGAGAGAGGATGAAATTACAACATCTGCTTCTGTTACTGTGTATGCCTGTATTTTATATCAATGCCCAGAACAAGCCCCTGTTGTATGATTTTACAGCGATCCCCCAGTCGCTGCTGCTCAATCCTGCTGCCGGGGTAGACAACCGCTGGTATGCCGGGGTGCCGTTGCTGTCGGGAGTTCAGGCAGGAGCGGGGTCGAGCGGTTTTTCGGTGTATGACCTCTTTGCAGACGATGAGGTGAGTTTTAACGATAAGGTGGGAAAGCTGGTACGCCGTATGTCTCCGGGAGATGTGGTTTCTACCAGCCAGCAGGCGGAACTGTTCAATATCGGTTTTAAGGGCGACTGGACGGGCAGGGATTATTACTCGTTCGGGATGTACCAGGAAACCGATGCTTTTGTGTACTGGCCTGGAGACCTCGCCGTGCTGGCCTATGACGGGAATAAGGGACATATAGGAGAAAAATTTGACTTGGGGCACCTGGATGTTACGGCAGAAATGCTTACCGTACTGCACTTCGGGTGGCGAAGGAAAGTCAGTGACCGCCTGAAGGTCGGAGTGAGGGCAAAGTGGTATTCGGGAATGGTCAACATCCACGCTTCGGGGAACTCGGGGTATTTTGTTACTGAATACGACCCGGTCAATTTCTATGTGCACCGCATTCTCGCCGATGTGGCCCTTCGCACTTCCGGGTATCAGTCGCTGGAAGACATCCCGAGAGACGGTAATGAAGGGAAGGAAGTCTGGAAAGAACTGAGGAGCAGAATGCTGTTCAGCGGTAATTTCGGGCTGGGAATGGACCTGGGGCTTACTTACCATCCGGCAAAGCAGTGGACGGTAACGGCCAGTTTGCTCGACTTCGGGTTTGTACGCCATACCGAAGATGTGAAGAACTATACACTCAAGGGAAGTTATGACCTGGAAGGGGTAGAGCTGTTCCTGAACCCTGCCGAAGGAGAGAACCCCGAAGAGTACTGGGAAGATTTAAAGGACAAGATAGAGGATCAGTTGCCTTATGAAAAAAATGCCCGGAAATACACCACCCGGAGGGCCTACAAGATGTATGGCGCTGTAAATTACGCTTTCGGTATCAGAAGGAATAAAAAACGCTATTACCTTACGGATTATGAGAATTATATCAATAATGTAGGCGCCCAGTTGTTTGTAGTAAACCGCCCGAAGGGGCCGCTGGCTTCTATAACGGCTTTTTACAGCAGGAAACTTACGGGATTTCTGGAGACGAAGGTAACCTATACCGCCGACCGCTATTCACAGACCAATATCGGGGGAGGGCTGGCCGCGCGGATGGGTAATGTACAGTTTTACCTGCTGGCCGACGACATCCCCGGGCTTTTAAACCTTGCAAAAGCCAATTACGGGGCAGTACAGTTCGGGTTTAACTACATTTTCCCCCATTCGGGAGGGCCTTTTTAGGGGTAAGTTATTAGGTTAATGGGTTATTAAGTTATTTACTCACTACTCACTACTCAATACTCAATACTCACTACTCAATACTCAATACTAACAACAACACAATCAATCCCGCCGGTAGCTGATGGAATCACCGGGTTGCAGGCCCCATTTTTCTGCCATACCGGCATTGACCTCCAGCACGTACTGTGCCGGGTGCTCCGAAGGAATGGAATTTTCATTAAGAGGTTCCGCATCGGTCTTTATGCTTACGATCTTCCGCGCTGCATCGAGGTAAATGATATCCAGCGGAATATTGGTATTTTTCATATAGAAATAGCGCGGTTCTTCATGGTCAAATACAAAAAGCATCCCCCTGTTTTCTGCCATTGCGCTGCGGTACATCAGCCCGGTCTCTATCTTGTATTCGTCATCGGCAATCTCTATCTCGAGTTCCTTTACGGGAGTTGCATCAGCCTTGAACAGGGTTAATTCCCCGTCTTTGGTAAAACTGATCTCCTGTGTTTTTACTGTGTTGTTCTGCCGGTCGCCCTTGCAGGAAACACTTAGTGTCAATAGGGCTCCCAGCAGCAGGGAAACGGGTATTCTAAACATGTCTTGTGTTTTTACGGGTTATCGGTCTGTACGGTCTTCCGGTTCCTGAATACGAGATAAAACCCGAAGAGAATAAAAGGTATGCTCAGCCATTGGCCCATATTCAGGGACAACTGATCTTCGAAGGCGACCTGGTTTTCCTTAAAGAATTCCACGATAAACCTTACCGTCCACAGCAGGATAAGGAACACACCGAATATATACCCGGCCTTTTTTCGTTTTTCGGTCTTCCAGTAGATATACCAGAGTATGAGAAATACCAGCAGGTATCCCGAGGCTTCGTATAACTGGGAAGGGTGTCTCGGGAAGCTTTCGTTTAGCTTTCCAAAGATGACCCCGTAATCGCTGTTCGTGGGCTTGCCGATGATCTCGGAGTTCATAAAGTTTCCGATACGCACAAATATTCCCCCGAGCGATACGGGAAGGACGATCCGGTCCAGTATCCAGAGTATGGGCTTATGAATGATCTTCCGGCTGTAGTAGAACATGGCGATGATAATGCCTATGGCTGCCCCGTGACTGGCGAGCCCGCGGAACCCTACGATACGGAATTTCGGACTGAACTCCACGGGCAGGAATATATGGAGCGGGTCTTTGATAAACATTTCAGGTTCGTAAAAGAGAAAGTGCCCCAGGCGGGCGCCGATCAGGGTGGCCAGTACCGTATAGATAAACAAAGGGTCCAGTTCCTTGACGGTCAGCCCCTCGCGATCGTATATTTTTTTCATGACAAACCAGCCGAGCACAAAAGCTACCACAAACATAAGGCTGTAATAACGAAGCATAAAAAAACCGAGGTCTATGCCCTCGCTGGGGTTCCAGTGTATACTTAAAAAATGCATGTCCTTCTGTTATCAGGTTACGGACCAAAACCCGTTCTGCAACAGGCAGTAGGGGTATAAAACTCCGGAACCTTTAATTTACAGGTGTAAATATAGGGAAACCCGGGTGAAATGAATACAAACGGAAAACTAAATTAAAAGTATTATTTTAACAGTGTTAATGTCACGTTTGTGGTATCGGCATTGTCTTGTTTTATTGATATGATGTGATAAAAGACGGTATGGACACTTTCAGACCTTTATTGGAAACGTATGCGTATAATATTCTCGGCTCTTATGAAGATGCCCGGGATGTGGTGCAGGATGTCTGGTTGAAACAGCTGGAGCACCCCGTACAGGACGTGCATAATACCAGGGCTTACCTGGTAAGGTCTGTGATCAATCATGCGATCAATGTGAAGAAACGCCAGGACAGGTTCCGGAAAGACTATCCCGGGAGCTGGCTTCCGGAACCCGTAGCTACCGACCGTTCGGATATGGCCCTGGAAAGGACAGAGATATTGTCTTATTCATTGATGATATTGCTGGAAAAACTCGGTCCGAAAGAGCGGGCGGTGTTTATTCTGAAGGAGGGGTACCATTACTCTCACCAGGAAATTGCAGTTACACTGGATATTTCCGAAGCGCATTCCAGGCAACTTTTCCGGAGGGGGAAGGTCAAGCTCAGAGAGGAAGAGATATTTCCGGAAAAGGGAGGCGAAAGCCCGGAACACCTGGAAAAACTGTTGCAGGCCATTCAGGAAGGTGAAATGCCCCGGTTGGAAGCCTTGCTGCACGACGAGGTCAATGCCACTTCCGATGGCGGAGGCAAAGTATCTGCTGCGGTAAACGTGATTTCTGGAAAAAGGGACGTTTCGAGGTTTATCCTGGGAATTTTCAGGAAATTTTACGGGCATACTCCCGGAATGCGCCTGGTCCTGGCCGGTGTAAACCACCGTCCCGCTGTTTTTTACTATCGCGGGGAAGAACTGGTCAATTGTATGCCTGTGGAAATCTGCGGGGGGAAGATCAGGCGTATTTATTTTATCCGGAACCCCGATAAATTAAAAAATCTTCAGAAAGACCGGCTTTAAATGTCACGTTTGCTTCCGGTAGTTTGTCTATGGGTATATAACTTTAAAAGATGAACTGTTATGGAAAGAATAAAGTATGCGGAATTCCCGGAAGGAATGTACAAAGTAATGGTAGCCGTAGAGCATTACATACATGAGAGCGGTATCGACCTGCGTCTTGCGGAATTGCTGAAGTACAGGATATCACAGTTGAATCACTGCGCTTTCTGCCTTGATATGCATTACAAGGAAGCTGTATACCTGGGAGAAGACCCCCTGCGACTGTACTCTGTTGCAGCCTGGAGAGAATGCCCTTATTATTCGGAAAAGGAACGTGCCGCACTGGAATTTGCCGAAGCACTTACCGATTTGCCGCATCACCATATAGACGATATGCTCTTTGAAAAGATGAAAACCTTTTTCAGTGTACAGGAGATTGCGATACTCACCCTGGCCATAGCCCAGATAAATTCCTGGAACCGGCTTCAGCAGGTGGTGAGGTCTACACCGGGAGAATATAAGGTAAGAGGGTAGTAGAGGATCTATATTTCATCTTTTTCCGGTACCGGATCGTAGCCGGAGCCTCCCCAGGGATGGCAACTGAAAATTCTCTTCAGGGCCAGTTTACCGCCTTTGAAGAGCCCGTGTTTCTGCAGGGCTTCTACGGTATAATGGGAGCAGGTAGGGCTGTACCTGCAGGTTGCCGGGGTAAGGGGAGATATGAGGTACTGGTATATTCTTACCAAAAATATAAACGGATAGGTGAGTATTTTCAGTAAAAGTTTCATGTTTTTCCTGTTTCAGCAACGTGTCCCGCGAATATCAGGAAACGGAGAAGGTGGTACCTTCTTTTCCGTCCTTAAGCTGAATTCCCATTACTGCGAGTTCGTCCCTTATCCTGTCGGATGTGGCAAAATCCTTGTTGGCCCTCGCTTCTGCCCGGAGGCGGATCAGCAGTTCGACCACGCCCGGCAGTTTGTCTGTGTCGCCTTCGCCGGAAGCAGACGTGTCCACCAGTCCGAGAACATCAAATGTAAAAGCGTGTATAGCCTCTTTCAGCAACGTCAGGTCGGCTGCGGATATACCGGCCTTTCCTTCCCTGACCTGGTTGACGAATTTCACGGCTTCGAAGAGATGGGCGATAAGCACAGGGCTGTTAAAATCGTCGTTCATCGCATCGTAGCATTTCTGTTTCCAGCCGGCCGTATCAAATCCGCGGGTTTCCTGAGAGGCCTGGAGCTCATCCAGAAAATGAATGGCTTCCATAAGCCGGTTGAATCCCTTTTCCGAAGCGAGCAGGGCGTCGTTACTGAAGTCCAGAACACTTCTGTAATGGGCCTGCAGTATGAAAAAACGCACGACGGCAGGAGCAAACGGCTTGCTTAAAATCGTGTTGTCTCCCGTAAAGATCTCGTTGGGCAGAATGTTGTTTCCTGTCGATTTTGCCATTTTCTTGCCGTTGAGGGTAAGCATATTGGCATGCATCCAGTAATTTACGGGCGAATGGCCGTTGCAGGCCTCGGCCTGTGCGATCTCACATTCGTGATGCGGGAATTTCAGGTCCATTCCCCCTCCGTGGATGTCGAATTTTTCACCGAGGTATTTGGTACTCATGGCGGTACATTCGAGGTGCCATCCCGGGAAACCGTCGCTCCAGGGCGAAGGCCACCGCATGATATGCTGGGGTTCGGCTTTTTTCCACAGTGCGAAGTCCTGCGGACTTTTCTTGTCGCTCTGCCCGTCGAGTTCGCGGGTATTGTGGATCAGGTCCTCGATATTTCTCCCGCTGAGCTTTCCGTACCTGGTGGTTTTGTTGAACTTGATGACGTCGAAATATACCGAACCGTTGATCTCATAGGCAAATCCCTTGTCGAGGATCTCCTTAATGATATCGATCTGTTCGATAATATGCCCCGTAGCCGTAGGTTCTATACTGGGAGGCAGGTTGTTGAAACGGTTCAGGGTATTGTGGAAGTCTACGGTATACCGCTGTACCACTTCCATGGGTTCTATCTGTTCGAGCCTGGCCTTTTTTGCAATGCGGTCTTCGCCTTCGTCTGCATCGTTTTCCAGGTGACCGGCATCGGTGATATTCCTCACATACCTCACTTTATAGCCCAGGTGCCTGAGATACCGGAAAACCAGGTCGAAGGATATGAACGTCCTGCAATTCCCGAGATGTACATAATTATATACCGTAGGGCCGCAGACATACATGCCTACATGGCCTTCGTTGATGGGTTCGAATACTTCCTTCTGTCCGTTAAGCGAATTGTATATCTTCAGCTTCTGGTCTCGGTATAGTTGCATTTCGGGCTTGGTGATTTTACAGGGTGGGAAACTAAAATTCGGTGTCCAGCTTTATGTAGTCCAGGAATTCTCTGCGTACGGCGGGATCTTTGAACCTGCCCCCGAACTCTGCGGTAACGGTACTGCTTTCAATATCGCGTATTCCCCTGGAGTTTACACAGAGATGCTTGGCATCCACTACGCAGGCCACATCATCCGTACCCAGGGCCTTTTGGAGTTCCTGGACGATCTGCATGGTCATTCTCTCCTGTACCTGGGGCCTTTTGGCGTAATAATCCACGATACGGTTCATTTTGGAAAGCCCTATGACATTGCCTTTGGAAATATAGGCTACATGGGCCCGTCCTACTATGGGCAAAAGATGATGTTCACAGGTAGAGTATACCGTGATATTCTTTTCGACCAGCATTTCCCCGTACCTGTATTTGTTCTGAAAGGTGGATGCTTTCGGTTTCCTGTCCGGATGAAGCCCGCCGAAAATTTCCTTTACAAACATCTTGGCCACTCTTCGCGGGGTCCCTCTCAGACTGTCGTCGGTAAGATCCAGCCCGAGGGTCTCCATGATGTGGTATACATCCTGTTCTATACGTTCCATTTTTTCATCGTCAGACAACTCAAAGGCATCTTCCCTCAATGGGGTGTCTGCCGAAGACGATACGTGGTTATCTCCAATCTCTTCAAACTGCTCTTCCAAGGCTTTGTCTATTTTCATCGGTTTGGAATTTATGTCTCCCGGTACAGCAAGCGCTGTAAACTGTATCGATGCGCTTGTGTTTGCCACTTTGTTGCAAATATAGGTATTTTCGGATAGGGAAGGCCGGATCGGTGTGTCCGGAATACCGCTTTCCGAAAATAAGCCTGCCAACTGGCGGCAAGGGGATGCAAAGATAGGGATTTCTGAGGGACAAATAATTTTTTGTTCTCCTTTTCCCGCCTGCACCCTGTCTCCGGTTATCATTCGGGAAAAGGAGGTTTTGTCCTGTGTTACAGGTTGAAGGTAAGCGACAGGGTCACGTTTGTATTTTTACTGTCTATATCTGCCGTATCGGTCAGTCCCTGTTCGTAGAGCTGTGACTTGTAGTCCCTCATATACTGTCCGAAAGCGGCATCGATCCTGGTAGCACCGAAGTCGTACCCGAGGCCGAACGAATACCCGTTCAGGTCGCCTATCATATCGCTGTCATACGGGCTCTGTTCGTAGCGGTATCCGCCCCTCAGGCTAAAGCGTTTTATACGGTATTCGCCTCCCAGCCTTACGGTGGAGACAGCCTGCAGATTATCGCTTATATAGTCGTTCTCTGCCCGGTAGGCTTCCACCGAAGCGGGTTTGAGCTTGGCATTACTCATGTCCTGGTAAGAATAGTCGAGGCTTACCAGTCCCTGCTGCCCGAATACCACGGCCATGCTCCCGGTGTATTTTGAGGGAATATGGATCTTGTAATCCTCGAAGATGTTGACGTAGTTAAAATCCACTTCCGCAATTCTCGGATCTTCATTGCTTGTCTCTATACGTTGAGACAGTTCGTCGTTGAGCCTGTACCAGGTAGGCGACTGGTAGGTAAGCCCTACGCGTACCATTTCGCCGACCCTGGCTATACCACCCACGGCAAAGGAAAAGGCATTGCCCTGGGTGAGCAGCAGGTTGTCGAAAGCGATGTACTCCATGGCGGAAGAGGCATAGCCGTCTTCGTCCAGCTGGGTGTATTTCTCGTATTGCACGTCGTGGAAGTTAAGGGATGCCCCTATATAGAAATTATCAGTGTACTGCCCGGCCATGTTTACGGTAAACTTGTTGTTATAACCTGTGGTACTCTGAAGGAAATACTGGTTTACCGTGCCCTCGGGAACATTTGACAGGTATTGCGTATTGTTGTCGCCCGTACTTACGGGATCGAATACCCCTCCGTAATATCCGAGGAATGCCTGTTGCGTCCTGAACCCGTATTCGGAGCCTATATCGAGATAGGCATCACCGAGGTGCTCGTCGGGGAACAGGCCGAGGTCACCCAGCGGGATACCGTCGGCAAAACTCAGGAAATAGCGGTCTACGGAGTTATTGCTGATCCCGGAAGCGATAAATTCGTTTTCAAAGTTGTTCGCCCTCTCAAAATTAAAGGCAAGGGAGAGTTTCCTCCAGTCCGATCCGTTACTGTTGTTGTGAAATACCAGTACGCCCCCCAGCTGGTTGAGGTCGAAATCGGAAGCGTCTGCAGCGGTCCGGTTACCGAAATACCCGGTTTTGTTTTTGGTGTTATAGCTGGTTCCCGACAGGGTAAGCATGCCGTTGTTGAAGACTGCCGATCCCGCAGGATTGTTGTTCAGTGCGGAGAGGTCACCTCCGAGGGCCCCGAAGGCCCCGCTCATGGATTGATACCGCGCTGTTCCCTGGATGTTTTCCGAACCGTACCTGAGAACGTCATTTATGGTCTGGGCCTTGATCTGAGTTGCGGTGCCCAGAACGGCCAGTGTGATCAGTACTTTTTTCATAAGGATCTGTATTTTTGAGAAACTGAATATGTTATTGCCGGGCAAAAAATAACCATGACTGTGAAAAATCACGGTTATCCTTGTTTCCGTATATCAGGTTTTTGTTTTTGCGGTACTGGTTTCGGGGAAGCCGGATTAGCGGGGGGCAATGATGAATACTTTATTTCCGGCTTCTTCCCTTACTATCTTCTTCCGCCGCTGCTGCGCGAGGTAGACCGTGTAGCTCCGCCTCCTGAAGACCTCGAAGGGCTCGAAGAACGCATAGACGGGCTGCTGCTCCTGGTCGTTCTTGAAGGCGTGCTGTACGACCTCCTGTAGGTGGAAGTCCGCGGTGCTGCATTCCGGGTGTTTCGGGAACTGTTGCTCCTGTACGACCTGTTGGTGTTGCCGGAATTACTGCTCCTGTAGGTACGGCGGTTTGTAGCATTTGAGTTGGAACTTCTGTACGTGTTTCTTCCTGCATTGACATTCGAACTGTTCCTGTAGGTCCTCCTGCTGGTACTGGCCTCACTGCTGTTGCGGTACGATCTCCGGTTGGTGCTCACATCTGAACTGTTCCTGTAGGAACTCCTGTTGGTCGATGTGCCTCTGTATGACGACCTTCTGTCTGTACTGGTTACACCACTCCTGTTGTAATACCTTCTCGTATTCGTATAGGCATAAGTCCTTCTTCCGTAGTCGTAATAATACGGGCGATAGTGATGATAGTAGCCACCCCAGTAAGGATACATGCCCCAGTGGTTCCATCCGATGCCCCATCCCGGGCCGTACCATCCGCTGTAGTACCAGGAGTTGTAACCCCAGGCTCCTCCCCAGTAGGGGTCGTACCATCCACCTCCCCAATAGGGACTGTGCCATCCGCCACCCCAGTAAGGGTTATACCATCCGCCCCAGGAATTGTTGTAGATGTTTACCGATGTGGTCTGGGGGTTATCTCCCCATCCGGGGTATCCGCCCTCGTAATCGTAGCGATAATCACCGGCTACGACATCGGCAGAGTCGTTTACCTGGTTGCTGGAATATCCCTCGACGTCGGTAAAGATATAATCGTTGCTGGTCATGGCGTCGAATTCTTCCGATTTCCGGGAAAAATACGCCTGGTACCCGGAGGGTTGTGCTTCCCTGTTGCCACTGTATTGTTCCTGGGCCCTTCCGTAACTGTAATCGGTAGCCTCCCCGTAAATCCCGTCGGAGTCGTAATAGGAGGCCTGCTGGTAGGAACCGCAGGACGACAGGAATATCCCGGAGACTGCACCAGCAAGCAGAAAACGGAATTTTTTAATATGTTTTAAAGTATTCATCATTGCAAAATTTTATTGTTGAACATAACAAAAATAGTTAGTTTTGCCAAACTATTTTCTACTTTAACAGAAGTGCAATATTTGTGCCAAACTACAGATAATGGGTAAGAACTTAACGAAGCGAAGCGAAGATTATTCCAGGTGGTATAACGAACTGGTCATCAAGGCCGACCTTGCCGAAAACTCGGGAGTACGGGGGTGTATGGTTATAAAACCTTACGGCTATGCCATCTGGGAAAAGATGCAGGCTGAACTGGACCGCATGTTTAAGGAAACAGGCCATCAGAACGCCTATTTCCCCCTGTTTATTCCGAAATCATACCTGAGCAGGGAGGCCGATCATGTGGAAGGTTTTGCCAAGGAGTGTGCAGTCGTTACCCATTACCGGCTCAAGAATGCCGAAGACGGTAGCGGCGTGGTGGTAGACCCCGAGGCGAAACTGGAGGAGGAGCTTATTGTACGCCCTACTTCGGAGACCATTATCTGGGATACCTACCGCAAGTGGATACAGTCGTACCGCGACCTGCCCGTGCTGGTCAACCAGTGGGCCAATGTGGTGCGCTGGGAGATGCGTACCCGGCTGTTTCTGCGTACTGCGGAATTTCTGTGGCAGGAAGGTCATACGGCACATGCTACGAAGGAAGAGGCCATAGCCGAGGCGGAGCAGATGATGGAGATATATGCCGATTTTGCCGAAAACTTTATGGGGGTTCCCGTCATCAAGGGAGTGAAATCTGAAAGCGAGCGTTTTGCCGGTGCGGTGGAGACCTATTGTATCGAGGCACTGATGCAGGACGGTAAAGCCTTACAGGCCGGGACCTCGCATTTCCTGGGGCAGAATTTTGCCAAGGCTTTCGATGTGAAGTTTGCAGGTAAGGACGGGCAGCAGGAATATGTATGGGCTACTTCCTGGGGAGTATCTACCCGGCTGATGGGTGCCCTGATCATGACGCACAGTGATGATAACGGACTGGTGCTCCCCCCGAAACTGGCCCCCATACAGGTGGTTATCGTGCCTATTTACAAGGGCGAAGACCAGCTGGAAGCTATTTCCGCTCATGTGGAACCCCTGGTAAAAACCCTGCGAAGCAAGGGGGTTTCCGTAAAATACGACAACAGGGATACACATAAGCCCGGGTGGAAATTCAACGAATACGAGCTTAAGGGGGTTCCGGTACGCCTGGCCATAGGGCCCAGGGACCTGGAGAACGGCACCTATGAGGTTGCGCGCCGGGATACCCTGGAAAAAGAAAGTGTAAAGGGAGAAGATGTCGTAGACCGAATCACATTCCTGCTGAACGAAATACAGGACAATATATACCGGAAAGCGCTGAACTACCGGGAAGCGCATATCACAAAAGTGGATTCTTTCGAAACGTTTAAAGACCTGCTGGAATCTAAAGGCGGTTTCCTTTCCGCTCACTGGGACGGTACTTCGGAGACCGAAGAAGCCATTAAAGAGCAGACCAAGGCCACCATACGCTGTATTCCCCTGGATGCCGGGGAGGAAGAAGGGCGCTGCATATACAGCGGCAAACCGTCAAAGCGAAGAGTGCTGTTTGCCAAAGCTTATTAAAACTGTAATATCTTTAATATACAAAGGCCATTTCCGGTTGCGGGAATGGCCTTTGTGCAATGTGTTGCTGAGGTTATGAGTTCCCCGGGTCCGGGGCCTCTGCCTTGACGTGCCTGGAACGCACTCTGAACTTACGGCGCCTGGGGCGTAATTTTCCGTATGACCCCATGATTATTTTTCCTCTTCTGGTCTTTTTGTCTCCTTTTCCCATTTGTTGAATCATTTGGTTAAACTTCGCTACAAGTTAGGAAATTCCGTTCAAATGAACGAACGGGAAGCTTAAAGATTCAGTGTACAGGGCAAATCAGCCGTGTGGTTTCGGGGTTACCGGACCGAACTGATAAACCCGGGAATGGCGTCGACGCCCTTTTCGTTCAGGAACCTGATAAAAGCCGAACCGATGATGGCGCCTTTGGCCCTTTTGGTGGCTGCTTCGAAAGTGTCGGCATTGCTGATACCGAACCCGACGATCTGCGGGTTTTTCAGCTGTAAGTTATATATGCGTTCGAAATACTGTTTCTGTGTATCCCCGAAAGTATTTTTTGCCCCGGTAACACTGGCAGAACTGACCATATAGATAAACCCGCCGGATACGGAGTCGATATAGCGGATACGGTCGTCAGGGGTTTGTGGGGTGATGAGGAAGATATTGGCCAGCCCGTATTTTTCGAACAGCGGTTTATACTCTTCCTGATAGACATCGACGGGAAGGTCGGGAATAATAAGTCCGTCAATCCCGGTTTCTGCGCATTTTGCACAAAAAGCCTCGACCCCGTATTGCATGACGGGATTGAAATATCCCATAATGATCAGGGGGATGTGTACGGTATTCCTGATGCCTTTCAGCTGTTCGAAGAGTTTACCGGTCGTCATGCCGTTTTTCAGCGCCTGCGTAGAGCTTTCCTGTATGGTAGGGCCATCTGCGAGGGGATCGCTGAAGGGCAATCCGATCTCCAGCATATCCGCTCCGCTGTCCTGTAGTTTTTCAATGATGGTTGCCGTATCTTCCAGGGCAGGATAGCCGGCGGTAAAATATATGGACAGGATCTTTTTGTCTTCCTGTAGTTTCTGGTGAATTCTGTTTGTGGTCATATAGGTGTATGATTTGTCTGTAATACATGAGGAACAGGCCTTCGGGCCTGTCCGTACTGCGGTTAAAGGCTGAAGTGATCGATATAGGTATTCAGGTCTTTGTCGCCGCGGCCGGACAGGGCTACGACTACAATATCGTCCTTACCGAATTCCCGCTGTTCAAAAACGGCCAGGGCATGGCTGCTCTCAATGGCGGGAATGATCCCTTCGAGCTGGCACAGTTCCAGTCCGGCTTTCATGGCATCGTCATCTGTTATGGCTTTGAATTCGGCCCTTCCCGAAGTAAACAGGTGGGCATGCATGGGCCCTACCCCCGGATAGTCCAGCCCGGCCGAAATGGAATACGGCTCCGTGATCTGTCCGTCTTCAGTCTGCATCAGCAGTGTTTTGCATCCGTGGATGATCCCTTTGTGCCCCAGTACCGAAGTAGCGGCACTTTCTCCGGAGTCAATTCCTTTACCCGCTGCTTCTACTGCGATGATGCCTACATTTTCTTCGTCGAGGAAGTGGTAAAAAGTTCCGGCTGCATTACTGCCACCCCCTATACAGGCTACTACATAGTCCGGGTTTTCCCTGCCTTCGTGTTCGAGAAGCTGCGTTCTGATCTCTTCGGAGATCACACTCTGGAAGCGGGTCACCATATCGGGATAGGGATGCGGCCCTATAGCCGAACCGATAATGTAATGGGTGTCTACGGGATTGTTGATCCAGTCGCGTATGGCTTCGTTGGTGGCGTCTTTCAGGGTCCGGCTTCCGGAAAGTGCGGGGCGCACTTCAGCGCCCAGCATTTTCATACGGGCCACATTGGGCGCCTGCCGGGCAATATCGATCTCGCCCATATACACCACACATTCCATTCCCGTAAGGGCACAGACGGTAGCCGTGGCCACCCCGTGTTGCCCTGCGCCTGTTTCGGCAATGATCCTTGTTTTCCCGAGGCGCCTGGCCATAAGGATCTGTCCTATGGTATTGTTGATCTTATGTGCCCCGGTGTGGTTGAGGTCTTCCCGTTTCAGGTAGATACGCGTCCCGTATTTTTCAGACATCCGCCTGGCGAAATACAGCGGGGAAGGGCGTCCTACATAATTTTTCAGAAGCTGGTTGAACTCTTCCTTAAAAGAAGGGTCACTCATGATTTCAAGGTATTTCCGCCGCAGTTCTTCTACGTTCGGATATAGCATTTCCGGGATAAAAGCTCCCCCGAACTCGCCGTAATATCCCCGTTCGCTGACGTGATAGGCGCCTTTACCTGCATTTCCGCCGATCGGAGCAGAACTTTTTACTGGTGCTGACATAGTATTTTCGATTTAAATTCTTTTAGTTTTCCGGTGTTCTTATAACCGGGTGCTGTTTCAAACCTGCTGTTTACATCGACTGCATGGCACAAACCCGCTACATTACCGTATTCAGGGCTGCTGAGGAATTCCAGGACGTTATTCCCCTCTTCCGGCCCGATTCCCCCGCTCAGGAAAAAAGGCTTCCCGGAAGGGTAGTCTTTAAGCACCTTCCAGTCGAAGGTATACCCGTTTCCCCCGGGGTGTTTCCCCCTGGTGTCGAAAAGGAAATAGTCTGCAGTGTCCTCAAAAGGAAAGAGCTGCCCGAAATCGAACTTGTCCTTTACTGAAAAGACCTTGATGATCTCCGTTCCCGGCAGGGCCTCCCGGAGTTCCCTGCAATATGCCGCGGTTTCCCCGCCGTGCAGTTGTACGGCCTGTAAGCCGAAGCGGCCCACCTTTTCGGCGATCTCGCGGACCGTCGCGTTTACAAATACCCCGGTCTTCTTTATTTCCCGAGGTACTTCCGGCATATCCCCTTCAAAATATCTCGGAGACCTGTCGTAAAAGATGAACCCGAGGTAATCCGGCTTTAATCCGGCGATTTCCCTGATATTGTCCGGGTATTTCATACCGCATATCTTGAGTTTTACGGGCATGGCTTGTCAAGTTGTTAGTTTCCTGATAAAAGCAGCTGCGCTTTCACCGGGATTACCGGTTTTCATAAAATTTTCTCCGACGAGGAATCCCCGGTACCCGAAATCCCTTAGTCCCGTAATGGTATTGTGATCGCTGATCCCGCTTTCGGACACTTTTACGAAATCGTCCGGGATCAGGGCCGACAGTTTTTCACTGGTTTCTATGCTTACCTCAAAGGTTTTCAGGTTGCGGTTATTGACCCCCAGCATATCCAGTGAAGGCATTACCGATTTGTGCAGTTCTTCTTCATTGTGGACCTCGAGAAGGACTTCCAGGGAAAGGCTGCGGGCCAGTTCGGAAAAGGATTTGATCTCTTCTCTGGTCAGTACCGATGCGATAAGGAGAATGACATCTGCCCCGTAGGCCCTGGCTTCTATGAGCTGGTATTCGTCGATAATGAATTCTTTCCGCAGCAGGGGCACGGAGGTGCTGGCCCTGGCGAGCCAGAGGTCTTCGGGAGAGCCTCCGAAGTATTTTCCGTCGGTAAGGACGGATATGCCGCAGACCCCGGCTTTCTCGTAACCCGCGGCTACGTCGTATACGCTGAGGTCGTGGTTGATGACGGCCCGGGAAGGCGATCGCCGTTTGTGTTCTGCGATAATTCCCGTAAGGCTTTCCCTGAGCCTGGAAGCCAGGGAGAGGGTGGGTCTTTCAAACAGCGTCGAGGCTTCCAGCTGGGCGACCGGGATAAGTGCTTTTTTCAAGGCGACTTCCCTGCGTTTATCGGTGATGATCCTGTCCAGTATATCAGACATTTTTTTCAGTTTTTTAAAGTTAACGATAAGATACCGGCTTTAATCGGCGGAGATGTCCCGGAGTTTTTTCAGGGCGTGGAGCGCCTTCCCGGATTCCAGGCTTTCCCGGGCCATACCGAGGGCCTGTTGCGGGGCGATCTGCCGGGTTGTGGCAATGGCCAGTGCGGCATTGGCACAGACGACATTGTTCTGTGCCTCTGTACCTTTTCCCTGCAGTACATTCATGAAAATGGCAGCGGATTCCTCGATGGAGTTTCCGCCTTTTATGGCATCCTGTTGCAACGGCGCCAGTCCGAAATCAGACGGGGAAAGCATTTCTTCCGACTGGTTCCGGATCGCCTTGGCCGGACCGGTAAGCGACAGCTCGTCATAACCGTCCAGGGTATGGAGGATGGTGTAATTCTTGTCCGTATTCTGGTACAGGTATCCGTACATCCGTGCCAGTTCCAGGTTGAATACGCCTACCATCTGGTTTTTCGGAAAGGCAGGATTAACCATCGGTCCCAGCATATTGAAAAACGTTTTCACGGCCAGTTCCTTCCGGATGGGGCCCACGTTTTTCATGGCCGGGTGAAACAGCGGGGCGTGAAGGACGCAGATGTTGGTTTCGTCCAGTGACCTCCGGAGAAAGTCCATGTCACTGGAAAACCGTATCCCGAGAAATTCCATGACATTGCTGGAACCACATTTTGAGGATACCCCGTAATTTCCGTGTTTGGCTACCGGCACCCCTGCACCGGCGGTGACAAAGGAAGCCAGGGTCGAGATGTTAAAAGTGTCTTTTCCGTCTCCCCCGGTACCGCAGAGATCAATAACCTCGGTGCCGTTGAGGTCTACTGCTATACACAGTTCCAGCAGGGCATCTCGGAAGCCTTCCAGTTCTTCCACGGTAATGCTGCGCATCATATAAACCGTAAGAAATGCAGCGATCTGGCTGGTGTTGTACGCTCCCCCGGAGATATTTACCAGCACGTTCCTGGCTTCTTCCTTGGAAATGGTTTCGTGATTGATCAGTCTGTTTAGTATGGCTTTCATGCTTGAAAGGGTTTATGTTGAGACGCATAATCATGCATCTTTACTTATCATGAGACGTATAATCATACGTCTTTACTTATCAGGATTGGGGTTACGGTAAGGGCGTATTGCAATACGCCCTTACGGGGATGGGCGAAGCCAGTTCTCAAGTATCCTTTTCCCGTCCGGGGTGAGTACCGATTCGGGGTGGTACTGTACTCCCCTGACATCGAATTCCCGGTGGCGGAGCGACATGACCTGTCCGTTCTCGTCAAACGAAGTGGCTTCGAGGACTTCCGGAAGTTCGGGGTCCACGACCCAGGAATGGTAACGGCCCGCTTCGATCTCCCTGTCCAGGCCCCTGAAAAGCGGTTCGTCGTCTACGGTGATGGTCACCCTGGTGGCCACCCCGTGATATACCTTATTCAGGTTAATGATCTTTCCGCCGAAGACTTCGCCTATGGCCTGCTGGCCGAGACAGACCCCGAGAATGCTCTTGGTCGGGGCATATTTCCTGATGATGTCTTTGAGAAGGCCGGCTTCATCCGGAATTCCGGGACCGGGCGACAGCAGTATCTTGTCAAACCCTTCGGCTTCTTCCAGTTGAAGCTGGTCATTGCGCTTTACGGTAACTTCTCCTCCGAGGTCTTCGAGATAATGTACGAGGTTGTATGTGAAACTGTCGTAATTATCGATAACCAGTATTTTCTGTGTTTTCATCACTTTGCTGTTCTTGTATTGGTAGGACGTGATTAAATGCTTTCGGCCAGGTCCATGGCTTTGTTCAGGGCCCCGAGTTTGTTAAAGACCTCCTGTAATTCGCTTTCGGGGCTCGATTCGGATACGATCCCGGCCCCCGCCTGGTAATATAGTCTGTGGTTTTTGCTGAGAAAGGTCCGGATCATGATCGCATGGTTGAAGTTACCCTCAAAATCCATAAACCCTATGGCGCCGCCATAAAAGTCACGGTTACAGTTCTCATATTTATCTATAAGCTGCATGGCCATGTGTTTAGGCGCTCCGCTGAGCGTACCCGCAGGGAACGTATCGGCGACGACCTGCATGGTAGAGGCCTGGTCATGAAGTTTGCCGGTTACTTTAGAGACAAGGTGGATGACATGTGAGAAGAACTGGACTTCGCGGTAGGTTTCTACTTTTACATGATGTCCGTGCCGGCTAAGGTCGTTCCGGGCGAGGTCTACGAGCATCACGTGCTCGGCATTTTCCTTGGCATCTTCGGCCAGTTGCCTGGCAAGTACGGTATCCTGTTCGTCGTTTCCGGTACGGCGGAAGGTCCCGGCTATGGGGTGTATTTCCGCTTTTCTGTCTTTAACCACGAGCTGGGCTTCCGGTGAAGAACCGAATATCTTGAAATTTCCGTAATCAAAAAAGAAGAGGTAGGGGGAAGGGTTAATGCTTCTCAGGGCACGGTACACGTTAAATTCGTCTCCTTTGAATTCCTGGGAAAATCTCCTGGACAATACCAGTTGAAATACATCGCCCCGGTAACAGTGTTTTTTAGCGTATTCCACACTCTTTTTGTACGCCTCGTCGGTCAGGTTGGAAACAGCTGTCCCGGTTTTGGTAAAATTGTAGGTGGCAAAGTTTTTGGAGCGGAGCAATTGTTCGATCTCCGGAATATTATTGGTGCCATCCGTACTGTGACAGAAAATATAAGCCTCGTTTTTAAAATGATTGATGGCTATGATGTTTTGATAAACCGCATAATAGATGTCCGGGATATCAAGCGTATCCTCTTTGCGGGAGATCTCGATATCCTCGAAATGGCGGACACCGTCGTAGGCGATATAGCCGAAAAGCCCTTTATTGATAAATTTAAACCCGTTGTCCTCCGTCCGGAACGCACGGGCAAAATCGTGTATGGCCTGTGGTACATCGGTACTTTTTTCGATGTTGGCCTGCTTGCTCCGGCCGTCGGGATAGGAAGTGGTAATAATTCCTTTTTTTACTTCTATGCTGGCTATGGGATTGCAGCATATATAAGAGAAACTGTTGTTGTTGGCGTGATAGTCACTACTCTCCAGCAGGAGGCTGCCGGGATACCTGTCGCGTATTTTAAGGTAAACGCTGACGGGAGTTATGGTGTCTGCGAGTATTTGTTTGTAATGTGTGGTCAGGTGTATCATTGTGCTTTGAAAATTATAAGGTCCGGAAAACAAAAAAGGCTTGTCGTGATTGACAAGCCTTATATATTTTTCTTAAAAAATACCTGTAAAGGGCTTAGCTCACGACGTGTTGACGTAAGTTGCTCCACCACCAGATATTGTTTAATGAATTATGCATTGCTGTTATTTGGATACAAATTTAGAAAGGAAAATGAAATGTGCAAGAGGTTCTGCATTTTTATAACATTTTTTTATTGATATATGTTTAAAAAATAACAGGAACCGTCCTTCTGCAGGTCTGACCCCGGTATGTTTTCTTTTGGATTGTGATACTCCCGGTTTGAAACCAGGCCCCCTGGTCATAGTTGTCGGAGTACAGTGATCAAGGAGTACAGTGATCAAAAAGAGAAGGGAGCCATAATATTACCGCTCCCTCCCGTGTTTTTCCCCTGGTAATTTTTTTCCTTTCCGGGTTTAGAAATTGAGGTCTACCACCAGGTCGAACTCGTCGTAGATAGTCTTGTCGCCAAGATTGTCGAAAAAGCTACCGGACCCGTAGCGGACATCGTATTTGGTACGATCGATCTTTACGGCTCCCGTAGCCTTGTTTCCGTATACCGAAAGTTCGAAGGTCACGGGGTGGGTCTTGCCTTTAACGGTAAGGTCGGCAGTAACCTCGTAGGCATTTTTTCCTGCCGGTTTTACCTTGGTAAATGCCATGCTGGCCGTAGGATGTGTGCCGATACCGAAAAAATCGTCAGATTTGAGGTGTCCGTCAAGGTTATCCTTGTTTTCCCCTTCGAGATCCGTGGAGCTGATTGAGGTCATATCCACAACAAACTCACCTCCGGTAAGCTGATCTCCGTCAAAGATGAGTGATCCCTTCTGGAGGGCTATGGTCCCTTCGTGGGAACCGGTAACCTTATATCCTTTCCAGGTGACCTTGCTTGTCTTTACATCGACCTCTTTGGTTTCGTTGTTTTCAGTCGTAAATGCCGATGCTCCAAAGGCCACTACGAGGGTAAGCGCTGCTTGTACAAATTTATTTTTCATGTTTTCGGAATTAAGAGTTTATATTAAAATAGTGTTTGTATCCGGTTATACTACGGTAAAAAAATCTTCTGCGGCCTGTCTTACCTTGGGCAGTCCCTGGAACGGATCGTTTTCGGAACGATACCCTATGGCGGCGATAACGGCAGCATTCAGTCCTTTTTCTTCCAGTTTGAGGATGCGGTTATACCCGTCGGGATCAAAGCCTTCCATGGGGCAGGCATCTATACGTAACTGGGCGGCTGCAGAGAGCAGGTTGCCCAGGGCGATGTATGCCTGTTTGGCCGACCAGACGGCCTTGGTTTCAACAGGCAGGTTGACAACCTTGTCGTTGATCATGTCATTGAGGCCCGTCAGGTTCCCCGCCGGAATATTTCTCGTTTTGCTCACGTTGTTTACATAGGCTGTGGTATCGCCGGCCGTGACATCCTTTTTACTGGCAAAGACGATCAGGTGAGAGGCGTCGGTGATCTGGGATTGTCCCCAGGAGGCCTCCCGAAGCTGTTTGCGGATCTCCGGATCTTCTATGACAAAAACCTCATAAGGCTGCATTCCGTATGAAGATGCCGAAAGCCTGATGGCTTCTTTGAGGGTTTCGAGGTCTTCGGTGGATATTTTCCGGGAAGCGTCGAACTGCTTGGTCGCATACCTCCACTGTAAGGATTCGAGTACTGGATTCATTGTTTAGTTTTTTAGTTTGTAGTTCTTAGTTGTCAGTCAGTTTCACGACTCTGAACTGGTCATAATTGTCATTCAGAACGCAGCGCAGCGGACTCCCGACTTCCTGCCATCTCGTCGTTTGCAAACTAACAATACGGTATCTATTTGTTTTACGGTTCGATATTTGTGTTTATGGTTTCTGGCTTCTGAGCCGTGTAAGTGCGGTATTGAGGTCTTCGATTTCCCGGGGCGTAAGCCTGTCTGTGATTTCCTTTTCGACCGCGGTTACGGCGGTACTGGCCCTGTCCAGCAATTCCAGCCCTTCCGGGGTAATAAAGATCTCTACCTTTCTGCGGTTTTGCGGGCACTGCTTGCGGCGCACCAGCCCCTTGTCGATAAGCCTGTCTATGATCCGGGTAGTATTGCTCATCCTGGCGATCATACGTTCCTGGATGGTACACAGGTTGGCCGGCTGGCCTTTCCGGCCTTTCAGGATGCGCAGTACATTGAACTGCGGTATGGAAATATCATAAGGCTTTACCGCATCGGTGATCCTGTTCTCAATTTCATGTGCGGTATAGATGACGTTTATGACCGTACGGGCATGATCCGGCATCTTTTGTGTTTTGATGATATTTTCAATTTCCATTGTCAGTACAATTATTGTATGTACAAATGTATAGAAATGAGATGAAATGGCTGTACGGAGGGAAGTATAAATTTTTGTTAAAATTGATATCGGTCAGGAAGAGGGATAGGGCGGTTTTCTGATCACTGATACAGGACAGGTAAAAACCCGGTTATTTAGTTTTGTGCTTTTATTCAAATTTAATGATTTTTATCGGAATTTGATTTAATTTGTTTTTTACGTAGAACCTGCCTTGACTTTTTTCCATACTCACCCAAGTAGACGATGTACGGTATGACAGCTGATATTTCTTCTGGCTTGGAATATTCAAAATATTGCTTTTCAGGATAAGGGTTTGTTCTTCTGAATACCCGGTTGGCTTATTGCAGATTTACTATTTGTTTCTTATACCATTTTAATAATCCCCGCAAAACCGGTATTATGCAAAATCCTGACGAATTTTCAGATTGGAAACCGAATGTTGTCCTGCGTAGCGTAATGTTTTGTAAATTAGAGCCCGGGAAGGATAATATGTCGGAATTAGGTAAAAAAAGGATTGTTATGAAGTGGTGGAACGGGATAGTGTTTTGTATGGTCCTTGTGGCCTGTAAGACGGAAAAGGGTGGCCGGGAAAGTGCAGTGGCAGATAATGCTGTTCCGGAAGAGGGGATGCCGAAGCGGGTGATCGGGACGGATGACGGCCGTATCGGGGTATATGATTTTGCGGGCTTCGAGCCCTGGTTGTACCGGGGGGAGGATAAAATATATGTGATCAACTTCTGGGCCACCTGGTGTAAACCCTGTGTGGAAGAATTACCTTATTTTGAGCGTTTGTCAGGGAAGTATGATAAGGATGAAGTAGAGGTATTGCTCGTGAGCCTCGATATGCCTGGTACCCTGGAAGAGCAACTGCTTCCCTTTATCCGTAAAAAGAAGCTGGAGTCGAGGGTAATAGTGCTGGACGACCCCAGGCAGAACGACTGGATACCCAAGGTGGACCCCGAGTGGTCGGGGGCTCTTCCTGCCACACTTATATATAAAGGGAACAACCGGGTTTTCCATGAAAATTCCCTGACGTATGAAGATCTTGAAAATCAACTTACCGTTTTTAAATAATAACCGATGAAAATGAAAACCAACTTTTTTTTACTCGCCCTGCTGACCCTGATGCATTCTTTTGCCGCCAGTCCGTCTTATGACGATATCGGGTATAAGGTGGGAGACCTTGCAGAAGATTTCAGCCTGAAGAGCACGGAGGGCAAAACCGTATCGCTGTCCGATTACAAGGAAGCCAGGGGCTACCTGGTGATCTTTACATGCAATACCTGTCCGTATGCCCGTGCCTATGAAGACAGGATCATTGCACTGGACAGGAAGTACCGCTCACAGGGTGTGCCGGTTATCGCCATAAATCCCAACAATCCTGAAAAATCGGAAGGGGATGGCTTTGAACAAATGAAGCAACGCGCTTCGGAAAAAGGCTTTACGTTTCCGTATCTGCTGGATGAGGGACAGAAAATATCGCCTAAATACGGGGCCTCACGTACGCCACATGTCTTTCTGCTGGAAAAGACCGGGCAGGGAAACCGGGTCCGTTATATCGGGGCTATAGACGATAATTACCAGAATGCTGCCCTGGTGGAAACCCCTTATGCGGAAGAGGCCGTAAATGCCATGCTTGAAGGCAGGGAGATCAGTATTACCACAACCAAGGCTATAGGATGTTCCATAAAAAGATAAGGTTTGTTCTCCCATTGACCCATTTGCACATTGACTCATTGGCACATTGACCCATTGGTATATTTTTTACTTTTGTGTAATTTTGAAAAAAAATAACAATTATGGCAGATTTGATTCAAGAGGAATGGGTGGAAGAGCTGGAAAATGATTCCAGTGCGGTGATCCTGGATGTGCGAACCGCGGAAGAATTCGAAGAAGGTTATATTCCCAACGCGATAAATATAGATATCCGGCAGGGACAGGGTTTTATAGATGAACTGGAAAAACTCGACAAGAGCAAGACGTACTATGTGTATTGCCGTTCGGGAGCAAGGAGTGCCCAGGCGTGTTCGTTGATGGAGCAGCTCGGTTTTGAAGAGGCCCATAACCTGCTCGGGGGGATACTCGAATGGGAGGGAGATATCGTGGAAGAATAGGTTAATAAGTTACTGGGTTATTAAGTTATTCAGGCAACACTCAATAACTTAATAACCCAGTAACCTAATAACCCGGTAACCTCAGGCAACCGTTCCGGTTTCCCCCGGTTTATGCACGGGGATTGCGGACGAATTTTCCCAGTCTATTTTCCGTGAAATGAACATGACAATGGCCAGGATAATAAACAGTCCTATGCTGCCGGTGATCAGGGCGTAGTTTTCCAGCTGAATGATAATAAATATAAAAGTGTAGAGGGCCGACAGGGAGAGCAGGATAAAGATGGGAAACTTTACCGATTTCAGAATGGTGTAGGAATATGCAGCGATCAGTAAAACTACCGAGGTACCCGAAATCAGATAGGCCCTGAAAAAATTGCTGTGCTCCGTTATGGAGACCAGTAAGGTGTAGAACATGATGAGTGCCAGACCTATCATAAAGTACTGGAAAGGATGTATGTTTATCCTGCTCATGGTCTGGATAAGGAAAAAGGCCAGGAAAGTAAGCGCGATGACCAGGAAACCGTATTTTACCGACCTTTCGTTCTGCTGGTATTCGTCTACGGGGATCATGAAATTGACCCCGAATGCATATTTGCCCAGGTCGGGAGGGGTCTGAAAATACTGCTGAGGGAAAGGGCGGTTGATATCGAGGACCTTCCACAGGGCGTCAAAACCGTTTTCGTGAACCTTGTTGTCGTTATAAGGGAGAAACTCCCCGAAAAAATTGGCTGTTTTCCAGTCGGAGGAAACGGATGCCGTGGTTTCTTTGCCCAGGGGAACAAAACTTATCTGCTTGCTGCCCCGTATATCCAGGGTCATGCCGAATGTACTGTTTTCGGTTCCCGGAAGATCGGCGCGCTGAACGGGCTGGCTTTCGAGGACGTACAGCGGTACGGTAGCCTGGTAATTGTCAGTATTGTTTTCGTATGACGACTTAAAGAGGTATTCCCCCTTGTTCAGGCGCATTTTTACCTTATTGCTCACCCCTTTCTGGTTGGATATCTTTATCAGTATCCTGGCCTTGTCCCACAATATGTGTTCTTCGCGGATATCACCCTCTGAAAAATCGGGTTTTGAAAAAGCTCCGGAAATATGTATCTGGCTGTCGAAAACGCTTGTCTTGTATATGCCGTAGTATTTTTCTTCAGGGGAGATCCCGGTGTCCAGGTCGAGTGTTTCGGGAAAAAAGTAGGCATAGGCCAGGTGTTCCGTAGTTTCGGTATATACCTTTTTTGTCTCGCGGTCGACCACGGTTTTTTCATTCAGGATTTTATAGGGAACCTGTAGTACGGGGCCGTAAAACAATACTTCACCTCCCCATTTTTCACCTATTTCCCGCATGACTTCCTGTTTTCTGAAGGAGCGCTCGCGGATGAGGTCTTCGACAAAAGAGAGCGGGACCAGAAGAATAAGAGCCAATGTTCCCGTGATGATCATTCGGGTGGTAACGGATGTCCTGATCCAGTTGCCGAACCTGCCGCTGTTTTTCTGATGTTGTTCCATTTCTATATGGTTTTAAAGTACTTTGTTTTTCAAAGTAAATGAATAAAAAAAATTAAGTGTTTTTTCTGATCAGGGCCTCCAGGGCATCGATATGATCCTGAAATGCATTTTTTCCTTGTGTTGTAGCCATATACCTGGTGTTGGGTTTACGCCCGATGAACTGTTTCTGTACCGTGATATAACCGGCCTGCTCCAGGGCCCTGGCGTGGCTGGCCAGGTTTCCGTCGGTGACGTCGAGTAATTCCTTGAGTTTTCTGAAATCAGCGTATTCATTGACTACCAGTACAGACATGATACCCAGTCTCACCCGGTGGTCAAAGGCTTTATTGATATTGTCTATGATGCTCAAACCTCAGGATTTATCATATTTGAAATACATGACCAGGCCATAGACGATATGCATGATGCCGAAACCGGCTACCCACAGCCAGAAACCGTAGCCCGGGAGCAATGCACTGATGAGCCCCAGCACGATCTCGGTATAGCCCAGATAGCGAATGTCCCCGAGACTGTATTTTGAGGCATTTACCAGGGCCAGGCCATAAAATATGAGCATAAGGGCACCGGTTTGCCCGTATTTTTGCTGATCGAGGATGATCAGGATATACAATCCTCCTGCTATCATCGGGATCAGGAAATTGACCACCAGTCTTTTTGAAGCGCTGTCCCATATCTTCTCCCCGTTTTTCCGGGCTTTCCGGGTGCTGAGATATATTGCTGTCCCGATGCTGAGCAGGGCTACAAGCAGCAGGTCGAGCAACACCATCCTGAACGTATAGCCGTCCAGAATGAGGTAGGGCCTCCCGGAACTGGTGACCAGGATATAGGCTATGGCGGCTCCTGTGAGGGCATATATGCCTGCGAGTATCCCGGACAGGCCGCTGAGCGATATAAAACGCGATGACCGCTGCATCAGGTTCCGGATATCACTGATATCTCTAAGATATTTTTCTGACTCCATTATAAAGTTCTTTGAAATACAAAGTTAAACTTTAATCCGGTTCCTGCAACTTTTTTATTGGTCTCAAAAAAAGTTTAAAACTATGCACTTCAGTGCATCTTCCTTTCAGGTCCTAAAAGTCTGCTACAAACATGTGTACTTCAGGAATATAGGAGTGGTTTGGTTAAAATTATAACCAGGGGTCGGGAACACTGACAGGTACTCAAGGGTGTCGGTGAAAAGTCAGGTGGCCCCGAAAGAGGGGGATATTTTTATTGTAGTAAATATTTTTCTATATTTATATGTTTTTTCTCTCTTATTAAATATAGATTGGTTTTTGTTTCGGGCTATGAAGGAGGAGCTTTTACATTATATATGGAGATTCCGGAAATGGGGAGCCCGTTCCCTGGTGACCACGGCAGGGGATGAAGTAGAGGTATTGAATACAGGGCAGTACAACAGGGATTCCGGACCTGATTTTTTTGATGCGAGGCTTCGCATCGGCGGACAGTTATGGGCGGGAAATGTGGAAATACACCTGAAATCGTCCGACTGGTATGCACATCACCACGAAAGGGACCAGGCGTATGACAATGTGATACTTCACGTGGTCTGGAAAGACGATATGCCGGTGTTCTATTCCGATAACACCCCGGTACCCGCTGTGGTCCTTAAGGGGGTGATCCCCGGCATTCTGGGCAGGCGGTACAATGATCTTCAGGCAGCGGATTATCATTTTATCCGGTGCGAACGGGAAATGACCGGTGCGGTGTCCCTCCTGGACAGGGATTTTACAGACCGTTTGTACTGTGAACGCCTGCAGCAGAAATCGGAGCGTATTGCCGGAAGGTTGTCGCGGTTGCGGAACGATTGGGAAGCGGTTTTTTTTGAAAGCCTCATGGGGAGTTTCGGGCTTTCTGTTAACGGAGATGCATTTCGGAGCGTAGCCGGATCGGTCGGTTTTACCGTCATCCGGAAAGTACAGGAAAACCGGATAGCCCTGGAGGCCCTGCTGTTCGGGCAGGCAGGGCTGTTGCATACGGGAGAGGTCCGGGACTCTTATGAAAAAGAGCTCGTTCAGGAGTACCTGTACCTTAGGCACAAGTTCCGGCTGCACAATGAAAATGTGGCCATACCCCGGTTTCACCGGCTTCGCCCGCCCAATTTTCCGACCCTGAGACTGTCGCAGATCGCTCATCTGTACCACAGGCGAAAATCGCTTTTTACTGCCGTAGTGGAAGCAAAAGATCTCGCCGAATTATACGATATGTTCGACGGAGAGGCTTCGGAATACTGGGATACCCATTACGTGTTCGGCAAGACATCGCGATTTCTGAAAAAAAGGGTTTCGCAACAGTTCGTCAGCCTGTTGTTGCTGAATACCGTAATCCCTGTCAGGTACTGCTATCATTGCCACAGGGGGGAGGAAGGTGCAGACGGGGCGATGGCGATGACCCGGCAGATGGAGGCAGAGACGAACAGGGTGGTTTCGGGCTATGCCGCGCTGGGCGTTACAGCGGCCAATGCCGCAGAAAGCCAGGCATTGCTCCGGTTGTACCATGCTTACTGTGAGCCGGGAAGATGCCTCGACTGCGCTGTCGGCAGGCAATTGTTGTCGGGGGCCGGGAACCGGGAGGTGTGAATAGCTGCATTCTTGCAGGAATTCCTTATCTTAGCCGCCGTGAAGACACTTAATAATATAAGGTATTTTTTTGAAAAACACGGTTTTGCCGTTTCCTCGCGCCTTGCCGACAGGCTTGGGATGAAAGCCAAGAACGTAAGACTGTTTTTTATATACGTCTCTTTTGCTACCCTCGGGATATGGTTTGCGGTTTATCTCACCCTGGCTTTTGTGCTCAAGCTCAAGGACATGATGTATACCAAAAGAACTTCCGTATTCGATTTATAAGGAGTTGTTTTTTGGGAAAACCGTTTTTTTAGTCCTTTTTCCATAAGTATGCCGTAAAATCCGAACCAAAATTTGATTTAGCCCGTTTTTTTTTGGATATTGCCTCCTTTTATTGATTAAAACATAAATTTGTTATAAAGCGGTTTTCCTGCTTTTTTTTAGAAACTGTTTAAATTTTGTTTTCGGAATATAAAAAGAACCGGAGCATAAAATTCGGATGGTTTCCCGAACTAACTGTAATCTCAAACTAAAATTATGCCTTTTATGAGAAACGGATTTCTCTTTCTTTTTCTAACGCTTACATCATTTACATTATTTTCACAGCAGCTTACCGTAAGGGAAGATCTTGTCAACCCGTCGAAGGTGATCAACGATGCCCGGATCGTGCTGAAGGTGGAAGGGGGGCAGGAGCCTTATACCTATAAATGGAGTCACCCGGAAACCCCGCTGGGCTCGGCAGAGGCATCGGGACTTACGGAGGGCATACCTTATACTGTAAAGATCACTGATGCGAAGGGGCTTTCGGTCAGTAAGGAATACATTGTGCCGGCCAGTTCAATCACGGAAATTTTTAACGGAACCACTCAGCCTATAGTAGATGCGATTGGTTCCGTTTTGTTTTGGGACCCTTTTGCCGCACTGGGCATTTACGATCCTGTGATCTATGATGACGAAGGGCATGCCATGTTGTATCCGAATGGAGACCTGCGCACCATTTCGGCTCCCTTTATTGTAATATGGCTTATTATAGGCGGGCTGTTCTTTACACTCCGCATGAAATTTATCAATATCAGGGGCTTTAAACACGCTTTGCAGCTGGCCAGTGGTAAGTATGACGAGCCAGATGCACCGGGGAGTGTAACCCATTTCCAGGCGCTTTCCACGGCGGTTTCCGGTACGGTGGGGCTCGGAAATATTGCGGGGGTGGCCATAGCCATTGCCATAGGAGGCCCCGGGGCTACCTTCTGGATGATCCTGGCCGGTTTTCTGGGAATGTCGTCCAAGTTCGTGGAGTGTTCCCTGGGAGTGAAATACCGGTATATCGCCGATGACGGCAGGGTATTCGGAGGCCCCATGAGTTACCTGGTAAACGGGTTGAAAGCCCGGGGAAAGGAAAAACTGGGGAAGGTACTGGCCGTGGTCTTTGCGGTGCTGTGTATAGGAGCGTCTTTCGGTTCGGGCAATATGTTTCAATCTAACCAGGCTTTCGACCAGTTACAGGGGCAGTTCCCCGTGCTGGAAGGCAACGGGTTCTGGTTCGGGCTCATTATGGCGCTGATGGTAGGGGCTGTTATTCTCGGCGGTATCAAAAGCATAGCGAAGGTAACGGAGAAAGTCGTGCCTTTTATGGCTTCACTATATGTCTTTTTTGCGATTCTCGTACTGGTGATGAATATCAGTCATGTGGGAGAGGCTGTCCTGGCCATCTTTGACGGGGCGTTTAATCCCGATGCGCTTAAAGGCGGGGTTATCGGGGTGCTTATCCAGGGATTCCGGAGGGGTACCTTCTCCAACGAGGCCGGAGTAGGCTCGGCGGCCATAGCGCACTCCGCTGCCAAGACAAAACACCCGGTGTCGGAAGGTTTTGTGGCCTTGCTGGAGCCTTTTATCGATACTGTAGTAGTCTGTACGCTTACCGCCCTTGTACTTATTTTTACCGGGGTGTACCACGAAGCTGAAGGCCTTGGAGGGGCACAGCTCACTTCTGCGGCATTCGGCAGTATCATTTCCTGGTTCCCCTATGTGCTGGCCTTTGCGATCTTCCTGTTTGCTTTTTCCACCTCCATTTCCTGGTCGTATTACGGGATGCGTGCAGCCACTTTTTTATTCGGAAAAAGCAAAAGAGTGGAGTTTGTATACAAAATATTATTTTTAATGTTCGTAGTTTTGGGGGCTTCGATAAGTCTCGGTGCCGTACTGGAGTTTTCAGACATGATGCTTCTCGCTATGGCATTGCCCAATATTATAGGACTTTATATCATGTCGGGAGAAGTTCGGAGAGACCTTAAGGAATATGTCAGGAAACTGAATGCGAATGAACTTTTCAGGAAACCGGTGAAAACAAAAGTAAAAACAACTAAATAGCGCATAACGGAGGTTGAACTATTGTAGATTAATATGACAAAGACTACAGAATCCTGGGGTTCCAGGGTTGGACTGATCCTTGCCATGGCTGGTAATGCCGTGGGCCTGGGGAATTTTTTAAGGTTTCCGGTACAGGCAGTACAAAACGGGGGAGGGGCTTTTATAATTCCTTACCTGGTATGTTTTCTTCTGATGGGGATCCCCCTGTTGTTTATCGAGTGGTCTTCCGGCCGTTACGGGGGAAGGTTCGGCAATCACAGTACGCCGTATATCCTGGATACCATGACCAAAGGCCGTATCCTGAAATATATCGGGGTATTCGGGATCTTTACCAATATAGCCGTAGCGGCGTATTACGCCTATATCGAATCGTGGACCATGTCTTATGTGCTGCATTCCATAAAAGGGACTTTTGTGGGGATGGATCAGTCCCAGGTAGCAAATTTCTTTAATTCCTATGTCGATGTGCTTCACAGTACTACCGGGATTCCTTTCGAGGCAGTCATCTTTTACATTCTGTGTCTCTCTATCAATGTATACGTGCTCTCCAAAGGGCTCGGAGGCGTGGAAAAGGTAGCCAAGATAGGAATGCCCCTGCTCATACTGTTTGGTGTGGTGCTGGCAGTGCGGGGAGTTACCCTGGGTACCGGCGGGGCCTCGGAAATATTTCCCGATGCCAATGCCTGGGACGGGTTGAACTTTCTGTGGACCCTTCAGTATGATTCCATACTGGACCTGAAGGTGTGGATGGCGGCTGCAGGGCAGGTGTTCTTTACCCTGTCGGTGGGTATGGGAACCGTACATTGCTATGCGGCTTACGTGAAAAGCAAGGACGATATTGCGCTGAATTCGCTTTCGGCAGGTTTTATGAACGAATTTATTGAGGTGGTTATCGGGAGCTCGATAGTCATTCCCATCGCAGCCGGATACCTCGGGCTCGACTGGGTGCTGGAAAATGCCGGTTTCGGGATGGCATTCCAGACCATGCCCTATCTCTTCCAGCAATGGGGCACCGTATTTGCAGCCATTGCCGGCGTCATGTGGTTCGGACTGCTGTTTTTCTCCGGGATTACCAGTTCCCTCGCTATGGGAACACCCTGTGTGAGCTTTATGCAGGATGAATTTGGCTGGGATCGTAAAAAGGGGGCGTGGGGATTTGGACTGGTCACCTTGCTGATGGGCCTTCCTACGGTGTTTTTCTTTCAGCAGGGAGTATTTGACGAATACGATTTCTGGGCCGGAACGGTGAGCCTGGTGGTTTTTGCCATGATGGAAACCATCCTCTTCTCGTGGGTGTTCGGGCTTGATAAGGGATGGAGAGAGATCAATATGGGGGCAGATATAAAGGTGCCGGGCATCTACAGGTATATCATAAAATATGTTACCCCCGTTATCCTGATCGTGGTTTTTCTCGGTACCGTCTTTGCGCCTAAGGACAATGACTGGTCCGGAAATGTCAGTAGCCTGTTTTCCGGGAACGGCTGGCCGCTGGATAATATGTCGATCATTAAAAAGATCACCAATGCAGGGCTTAACGAGCAGATTGCCAGTGCTACCGACCCCGCCGAGGTACAGCGGTTACAGGAAAACCTGGTTGCCGTAAATTCGGCCCGGGGCTTGCTTTTGGCATTGCTTATCTTTATATTAGTACTGATTTATATATCTTACCGTAAAAGAGTAAGAGAAGGGAGGGTAACACGAATATGAATACATCGGCTTTAATCACCATGATCGCCGCCCAGGGAATAGTCACGGCGGTAGCAGCTTACTTTTTTTACAAGGTGCTGACTACACCACCCAAACCGGAACCCGATTCGTACTCGGACAATGATGACGAACCGAGACCCTGATGGTGCAGACGGTTTAATATATTTTGTTATGACTTTAAGAAAAGCGCAGTCCCGTTTTCGTTTTGATCAAAAGGAACGAAACGGGATTTTCTTTTTACTGGTTTTTATACTGTTGCTGCAGCCGGTTTTTCTCGGGATGGAAAGGGCTTTTCTGATAATGGCCCCGGAAGGGACGGCGGGACCGGATACTACAGGTATTGATGACTATGCTGTTTATGCCGGGAAATATACGTATAACCCCAACTTCCTGACCGATTACAGGGGGTATGTATTAGGGATGACCACCGAAGAAATAGACCGGCTTCACCGCTTCAGGTCTGAGGGGGCATATGTGGCAGATATCCGGGAATTTGCCCGGGTAACCGGTATGGAAAAAGAAAGATCGTGGAAAATGGAACCTTATTTGCGTTTCCCCGAAAAGAAGGCAAAGGAAAGCTTTTACCGGGCACCGGTATCCGGAGAAAGGGAATACCTGGAAAAAGCCGATCTTAACCTCGCTGATGAAATTGCTCTTGACAGGGTATACGGGATCGGCGAGACATTGTCCCGGCGTATTGTAAAATACCGCAGGCTTCTGGGTGGTTTCTCTCTCGACGAACAATTGTTTGAAGTGTACGGCCTTGATTCCGTAGCGGCCCGCCGGGTCCTGGAACGGTTTGAAGTGAGGTCCGTTCCCCGGATCAGGAAACTCGATATCAACAAAGTTTCTGTAAGTGAATTGCAGTCACTGGCATATCTGAACCGGGAAGAAGCGATGAAGATAGTGGCCTATCGCACAGTGGCCGGGCATGTGAAAAGCGTGGATGAACTCCGTAAAATTGAAGATTTTCCGCCGGCGAAGATTGACAGAATTAAACTATATTTGACCGCTGAACCGTAGGCGTCCATCAGTGTTTTTGTATGGAGGTTTCTGGTATACAGTTTGTTAAGGCGGAAAAGCATAGGGAAGGGAGTTCTGAAGCATTGGGGAGATATGTTTTCTGCCTGTTATTTTTAGATCGTATTTTAAACATTAATAGTTTGGTGATTACGTTTGAGTGTCGTAATTTTACCTGCTTTTATTGTTTGATTATCATGTATTTAATTAAATAAAGAGATAGATGGGTATCGATGTAATGGGCACTATGAACTTCGATTATTCCGAGACACAGGGAATGGTCAAGGCTTCTGCGAAAGACTTTGCAACACAATTTATAAAGCCCCATGTGATGGCATGGGACGAGGCCCAGGAGTTTCCTGTGGAGTTATTTAAAAAGGCAGGTGAGTTTGGTTTTATGGGGGTGTTGGTACCCGGGCAATACGGGGGCTCCGGACTGGGGTATCACGAGTATATCGCAATTATAGAGGAAATATCAAAGATCGATCCGTCTATCGGGCTTTCTGTGGCGGCACACAATTCTCTTTGTACCAACCATATACTGGAATTCGGGAATGAGGAACAAAAACAGCGCTGGTTGCCGAGGCTGGCTACCGGGGAGTGGATCGGCGCATGGGGGCTTACGGAACACAACACCGGTTCTGATGCAGGGGGGATGAATACCACTGCAGTGAAGGACGGAACGGAATGGGTGATCAACGGTGCCAAGAATTTCATTACCCATGGTAAGAGCGGGGATATTGCCGTGGTGATCGTTCGCACCGGAGAGAAAGGAGATTCGAAGGGAATGACCGCTTTTGCGGTAGAAAGGGGGACTCCCGGTTTCGGCAGCGGGAAAAAAGAAGATAAGCTCGGGATGAGGGCCAGTGAGACCGCCGAACTGATATTCGACAATTGCCGTATCCCGGATGCCAACAGGCTGGGGGAAGTAGGGGAAGGCTTTGTGCAGTCGATGAAAGTGCTGGACGGAGGACGTATTTCCATTGGCGCCTTGTCGCTGGGTATCGCCAAGGGAGCTTATGAGGCCGCGCTTAAATATTCCAAAGAGAGAAAACAGTTCGGAAAACCGATATGTGAGTTCCAGGGGATCTCGTTCAAACTGGCTGATATGGCTACCGAAATAGAGGCTTCCGAGCTCCTGTTGCACAAGGCGGCTTTCGGTAAGAATGCGGGAAGGCCGGTAACCCGGATCAGTGCGATGGCAAAGATGTATGCTTCGGAAACCTGTGTAAGAGCTGCCAATGAAGCGGTGCAGATCCACGGGGGATACGGGTATACCAAAGACTTTCCGGTAGAGAAGTTTTACAGGGATGCGAAACTGTGTACTATAGGTGAAGGGACCACGGAGATACAGAAAGTAGTTATTTCCAGGCATATCCTGAAAGGGTAATCAATGCTTCCGGAGTTGTAAAGCCCGAAATACAGCGTCCCTGATTCAGTGATAGACTTGGCTATTATAGTACTAATAACTACGAACTAACCACTAAAAAAGAAATTTTCTGTTGTGTATGTAATACGGATACCGTACATTTGCAGTCCCAAAAGAGAGGAGGTGGTTAAGATATGTTGATAATACCGATTAAAGAAGGAGAAAATATAGACAGGGCGCTGAAGCGCTTTAAGAGAAAGTTCGATCGTACGGGGACTATGCGTCAGTTGCGTTCAAGACAGCAGTTCACGAAACCTTCTGTACGAAAGAGAACACAGTTGCAGAAAGCGCAATACATCCAGCATTTGAGGGATGAGGAAGATATTTAAGTCTTCTGTTGTCCTGGTCGGATGACCATAAAATAAAAAATCCTCCTGTGGTTTCGCAGGGGGATTTTTTTGTTTCCTATCTTTACGTAAAAGAATGAGGAGCATGTCTGTAAAGGCTTTTTTGGATTATTTAAAGCTCGAGAAGAAATATTCCGGGCATACCGTGAAGGCATATGGCAGAGACCTGTGTTTTTTTGCAGATTTCTGCAAAGCCCGGTTTGAACTTCCGGACATATCGGAGGCTTCCTATTCCCTGGTGCGGGCCTGGATCGTCAGTATGGTGGATGAAAAGATAAGCAACAGGTCTGTGAACAGGAAGGTGGCCGCGTTGAATTCCTATTACAGGTTCCTGGTCAGGACGGGAGAGAAGGAGGTCAACCCTCTTTCGGGCCACAAATCGCTCAAGGTATCCCGGAAGGTGGAGGTGCCTTTTTCTGAAGAGGAGATGAGAAGGGTGCTGGACGACATATCGTATCCCGATACTTTTGAAGGTATACGCGATCGTTGTGTTATAGAGCTGTTATACGGCACCGGGATGCGAAGAAGCGAGCTCATAGGCCTGAGACTGGGCGATGTGGATATGAGTGCCGGGACCATAAGGGTTCTGGGCAAGCGGAACAAGGAACGCATAGTACCTGTACTGCCTCATCTCAGGACAGTGCTGGACGATTATGTAAGGGCGAGGCGTGAAGTAGCTACCGGGGCCTCGGGCGATGTCTTAATTTTAGTTAAAAACGGTAATAAAGTTTACCCTGCTCTTGTTTATAGGTTAATAAATAGTTACCTTAGTAAGGTGTCTTTGAAAGTCAAAAAGAGTCCGCATGTGCTTCGGCACACTTTTGCGACTCATGTGCTTAACAAGGGCGCAGATCTGAATTCGGTAAAGGAATTGCTGGGGCATTCCAGCCTGGCCTCGACCCAGGTGTATACTCACAACAGTATAGCGCAACTGAAAAAGGTATACGGGGAGGCACATCCCAGGAATAAAAAGTAATTCTGCAGCCGTTAAAACTATGTTTAATCTATGGAAGCCCGTGTCTTTACAGGCAGGTGCTTTCGCAATACCCTAAGTGTTATGAGAGTGAGCACGCAATCAGTGAATTTTGCCATCGATGCGAAATTAGTGGATTTTATTCAGAAGAGGATGGATAAGCTGGATACTTACTACGACAGGATAGTGTCTTCTGATGTTTATCTCAAGGTGGAGAACACCAGTGTCAAGGAGAATAAGATCGTGGAGGTCAAGGTCCATGTTCCGGGCGATGAATTTATCGTAAAAAAACAGTGTAAAACCTTCGAGGAAGGAATTGATACTGCTGCCGGTTCCCTGGAGCGATTGCTGGTGAAAAGGAAGGAAAAACTCAGGGCTCATATGTGATTAAAAAAAATGGAAAAATGTTTTGAATAAAAAAATAAATATATACATTTGCAGTCCGTTAGAAATAGCGGACTTTTTTTATGGTTTAAAGTTATCCGGCCATACCCGCCGGTCTCCGGAAAAGAGGGCGGTGACGGACGATAACTGTTGAAATTTTGAAACCGGTACGGGGAGATACTCAAGCGGCCAACGAGGACAGACTGTAAATCTGTTGGTTTTACCTTCGCAGGTTCGAATCCTGCTCTCCCCACAAAGTTTCCGGATCGTTGGCGTCAAAAGCCAAAGGTTTTTGTAAGCCGACGATCCGGAAACTTTGAGTAAGGGTCCCCCTTACGGATCACCGAGCGCAGCGAGGTAATCCTTTTGTGGACAGGAGTTGAGCCGGAGTTTTTGTGGAGGTACAGGTCCTGGGGAAGATGATGAAGTGGAAGTTTGTTGTTTTCTTATCAGAAGAATGAAAATCTGAAATAATATGCGGGAGTAGCTCAGTTGGTAGAGCGTCAGCCTTCCAAGCTGAATGTCGCGAGTTCGAACCTCGTCTCCCGCTCTTGTCTTTCCCTGGAAACCAGGGGTTATAATTGCCGACGTAGCTCAGGGGTAGAGCGTTTCCTTGGTAAGGAAGAGGTCACGGGTTCAAATCCCGTCGTTGGCTCACGGAGAACTTAAATTTGAACACTAATATATAACTAAGATTAAATTATTGAATCATGGCAAAGGAAACTTTTGATCGTTCCAAACCGCACCTCAATATCGGTACTATTGGACACGTGGATCACGGTAAAACAACTCTAACCGCAGCTATTACCAAAGTTTTGGCGGATGCCGGTTTTTCTGAGGCAAGAAGTTTTGATCAGATTGATAACGCTCCGGAAGAAAAAGAAAGGGGTATCACTATTAATACATCTCACGTAGAATATCAGACAGCGAACCGTCACTATGCACACGTTGACTGTCCCGGTCACGCCGACTACGTAAAGAACATGGTTACCGGTGCTGCCCAGATGGACGGTGCTATCCTGGTTGTTGCTGCTACTGACGGTCCTATGCCTCAGACACGTGAGCACATCCTTCTCGGACGTCAGGTTGGTGTTCCCCGTATTGTGGTTTTCCTGAACAAAGTTGACCTTGTTGACGATCCTGAGCTGCTTGAGCTCGTTGATATGGAAGTAAGGGATCTGCTGAGCTTCTATGACTATGACGGAGATAACGGTCCTGTTATCCAGGGGTCTGCTCTTGGTGCGCTTAACGGTGAGCAGGAGTGGGTTGATACCGTACTGAAACTTATGGAAGCTGTAGATGAGTGGATCGAGCTGCCGCAAAGGGATGTGGACAAAGACTTCCTGATGCCTGTTGAAGATGTATTTACTATTACAGGCCGTGGTACCGTAGCTACAGGACGTATCGAAACTGGTGTTGCCAAAACCGGTGACCCCGTTGAGATCATCGGTATGGGAGCTGAGAAACTGACTTCTACCATTACCGGGGTTGAGATGTTCCGTAAGATACTGGACAGAGGTGAGGCCGGAGATAACGTAGGTCTTCTTTTGAGGGGTATTGAAAAGACCCAGATCAAAAGAGGTATGGTTATCTGTAAGCCCGGATCTGTAACTCCTCACGCCAAATTCAAGGCTGAGGTATATATCCTGAAAAAAGAAGAAGGTGGTCGTCACACACCATTCCACAACAACTACCGTCCCCAGTTCTACGTACGTACGACTGACGTGACAGGAACTATTTCCCTGCCTGACGGAGTTGAAATGGTAATGCCCGGTGACAACCTTACCATTACCGTTGAGCTGATCCAGCCTATCGCTCTTAACGTTGGTCTGCGTTTCGCGATCCGTGAAGGTGGTAGAACGGTAGGTGCCGGACAGGTTACCGAAATATTAGACTAATTCCAGTCTTGGTTTTATATAAGTAAAAGCCGGAAGAGCTTGAATTTCCAAGCGCTTCCGGCTTTACCAACGGGTGTAGTTCAAGGGTAGAATAGCGGTCTCCAAAACCGTTGATGGGAGTTCGAATCTCTCCACCCGTGCAAATAAAGTAAAGATGACAATAGTAGGTTATATCAAAGAATCCTTCGGGGAATTGAAGCATAACGTTACCTGGCCGTCCTGGGCCGAAGGGCAGAGACTGATGGTTGTGGTTGCGGTTTTTTCCATATTGTTTTCTTTGGCTATATGGGGGGTTGATCTGGCTTTCGGAGAGCTGATCAGTCTTTATTATAGTAGATTAAGTTAACATACGAACAGAGAGCAATGGCAGAAGCGTTAGTGAAACAATGGTATGTGGTCAGAGCGGTCAGCGGCCAGGAAAATAAGGTGAAGTCGTACATAGAGAACGAGATCGCCCGCCTTGGCTATTCCGATTATGTAGACGAAGTGCTCGTGCCTACCGAAAAAGTGGTTCAGATACGCAACGGAAAGAAAGTGAACAAGGAGCGTGTTTATTTTCCGGGATATGTAATGGTGAAAGCCAATCTCGGGGGCGAGGTTGCTCATATTATCAAATCGGTTACCGGAGTGATCAGCTTCCTGGGTGAAGTTAAGGGAGGTGACCCCGTGCCATTGCGCAAATCTGAAGTGAACAGGATGCTCGGAAAAGTTGACGAGCTTTCTGTTAAGACCGATAATGTGGTTATTCCCTATACGGTCGGAGAGACCGTAAAGGTTATAGACGGGCCGTTTAACGGCTTTAACGGTACAGTGGAAAAGGTGAACGAGGAAAAGCGGAAGCTCGAGGTGATGGTGAAGATCTTCGGACGCAAGACTCCGCTGGAACTGAGTTATATGCAGGTAGAGAAAATTTAAATGTTACATATACAGAAGTGTCTTGCTTCCTTGAATGAGACGCTTCCTTACATTAAATTCTGAACAATGGCAAAAGAAGTTAGTAAAGTAGTTAAACTACAAGTCAGGGGAGGTGCTGCGAACCCGTCGCCACCGGTTGGACCCGCTTTAGGTGCTGCCGGCGTTAACATCATGGAGTTCTGTAAGCAGTTCAATGCGCGTACACAGGACAAACAGGGTAAGGTTTTACCTGTTGTTATCACGGTTTATAAAGATAAGTCGTTCGACTTTATCGTAAAGACACCGCCGGCGGCAGTTCAATTGAAGGAAGCGGCTAAGATTAAAAGTGGTTCCGGAGAGCCCAACCGTAAAAAAGTGGCCAGCATTACCTGGGATCAGGTAAAGGCCATAGCTGAAGACAAAATGCAGGATCTCAATGCATTTACCGTAGAGTCTGCCATGAGCATGGTGGCCGGTACAGCGAGGTCTATGGGGATAACGGTTAGTGGTGAGAAGCCTTTTTAAATCTTAAAAGACAAGGAAAATGGCAAAATTGACTAAAAAGAAAAAAGAAGCTTTAGCTAAAATAGACAGGAACAAGCTGTACTCGGTAAATGAAGCTTCCGCCCTGGTAAAGGAGGTGACGAACGTTAAATTCGATGCTTCCGTAGATATCGCAGTACGGCTGGGTGTAGACCCGCGTAAGGCAAACCAGATGGTTCGCGGGGTGGTAACGCTTCCTCACGGAACCGGTAAAGACGTAAAGGTACTCGCCCTGGTGACTCCCGACAAGGAGGCCGAAGCCAAGGAAGCCGGAGCGGATTATGTAGGACTCGATGAGTACCTGCAGAAAATAAAGGAAGGCTGGACCGATGTGGATGTGATCATCACCATGCCCAGTGTAATGGGAAAACTCGGACCTCTTGGACGTATACTGGGGCCACGCGGACTGATGCCGAACCCCAAGACAGGTACGGTAACCATGGATGTGGCCAAGGCAGTCGGTGAAGTAAAGGCCGGTAAGATCGACTTTAAGGTAGATAAGACCGGTATCGTTCATGCAGCTATAGGAAAAGCATCGTTCACCCCGGAAAAACTTGCCGGTAATGCGAACGAGCTTATTCAAACATTAATCAAATTAAAACCTACTGCAGCAAAAGGTACCTATATCAAGAGTATTCATATGTCCAGTACTATGAGTCCGAGTGTACCTGTTGACCCTAAGGCAGTATAAGGTAGTTAATAATTCCCTTAATCATGACAAGAGAAGAAAAAGCAGCGGTAATCAGTGATCTGACCTCACAGTTGGCAGATAATACCAATATCTACCTTGCGGACATATCCGGCCTGGATGCGACAACTACCTCCAACCTGCGTAGGGCGTGTTTCAAGGCAAATATTAAGCTTGCAATAGTAAAGAATACATTGCTGGCCAAGGCCATGGAGGCCTCTGATAAGGATTTCGGTGAACTGCCTGAGATACTGAAAGGTAACACCTCACTGATGTTTTCAGAGACCGGAAACGGCCCGGCAAAACTGATAAAGGAGTTCCGCAAAAAATCGGATAAGCCCCTGCTGAAGGGCGCTTTTATCGAGGAGGCCATCTATGTTGGTGATGAGCAGCTGGACGCACTGGTAAGTATCAAGTCCAAGGAAGAGGTTATCGGAGATATCATTGCATTGCTGCAATCTCCGGCCAAGAATGTTATTTCCGGCCTGAAGTCAGGTGGCGGAAAACTGGCCGGTATCCTGAAAACCCTGTCCGAAAAAGGAGAGTAAAACGAACGCACTTAATAACAATTATATTTAAATTTTTTAAAAACGATAGAAATGGCAGATTTGAAAGATTTTGCAGAACAATTGGTTAACCTTACTGTTAAGGAAGTAAACGAATTAGCCGACATACTGAAGGAGGAATACGGTATCGAGCCCGCTGCTGCAGCTGTAGCTGTTGCTGGTGGTGGAGCTGCTGCCGGAGGCGGAGAAGCTGCTGAGGAAAAATCTGAATTTGATGTGATCCTGAAAGCTGCAGGAGGTTCCAAACTGGCTGTTGTAAAGCTGGTTAAAGAACTTACCGGTCTTGGGCTGAAAGAAGCCAAAGAGATCGTAGACAGTGCTCCCAAAGCTGTTAAAGAGGGAGTATCTAAAGATGAGGCAGAAGGAATCAAATCTTCATTAGAAGAAGCAGGAGCAGAGGTTGAACTTAAATAAGTTCCCGACGTCTTAAAGCCTTGGTTTAGGTCTTTTCGCTATATGCGAATTAGGCCTAAACCCTTTTGCATATATGGTTATATGCAGTATATATATCTATATTTTAATCAAAATTTTGTCCATTGATGTTCACAAATCAGACTGAAAGAATAAGCTTCGCCTCAGCCAAGAACACTCCGGATTACCCGGATTTCTTGGACATTCAGATCAAGTCGTTCCAGGATTTCTTTCAACTGGAGACCAAGTCTGAAGAGCGGGGACGTGAGGGTTTGTACAATACCTTCATGGAAAACTTCCCGATTACTGATACACGCAATCAGTTTGTATTAGAGTTTTTAGATTACTTTGTGGACCCTCCGAGGTATACGATACAGGAATGTATAGAGAGAGGGTTAACGTACAGTGTGCCCCTGAAAGCAAGGCTCAAGCTGTACTGTACCGACCCGGAACACGAGGACTTTGAAACTATCGTACAGGACGTTTACCTGGGAACCATTCCCTATATGACGCCCAGTGGTACCTTTGTAATTAACGGGGCTGAAAGGGTTGTCGTTTCCCAGCTGCACCGTTCTCCAGGAGTATTCTTTGGGCAATCTTTTCACGCTAACGGAACAAAACTGTATTCTGCCAGGGTTATTCCCTTCAAGGGGTCCTGGATCGAATTTGCCACCGATATCAACAGTGTGATGTACGCCTACATCGACCGGAAGAAAAAATTACCGGTAACCACCCTGTTCCGCGCTATCGGATATGAAAGGGACAAGGATATCCTGGAAATATTCGATCTGGCCGAAGAGGTCAAGGTCTCCAAAACAGGGCTTAAAAAAGTCCTCGGGCGCAAGCTTGCCGCAAGGGTGCTGAATACCTGGCACGAAGACTTTGTGGATGAAGATACCGGGGAAGTGGTATCCATTGAACGTAACGAAATTGTACTCGACAGGGATACCGTACTGGAGAAAGATCATATCGACGAGATTATCGATGCCGATGTAAAGACCATTCTCCTGCATAAGGAAGACAGCCAGACTGCCGATTATGCCATTATTCACAATACACTGCAGAAAGACCCTACGAACTCCGAAAAGGAGGCCGTAGAACACATATACAGGCAATTGCGTAATGCCGAGCCGCCCGATGAGGAAACTGCAAGGGGCATCATAGACAAGCTCTTCTTCTCCGACCAGAGGTACAACTTGGGGGATGTGGGAAGGTACAGGATGAACAAGAAGCTCGGACTGGATATCGATATGGACAAGCAGGTGCTTACCAAGGAAGATATCATTACCATAATCAAATATCTGATAGAACTTATCAGTGCCAAGGCGGAAGTGGACGATATAGACCACCTGTCCAACAGGCGTGTAAGGACCGTCGGGGAACAGCTGTCTGCACAGTTCGGTGTGGGGCTTGCACGTATGGCAAGAACCATCAGGGAACGGATGAATGTAAGGGACAACGAGGTGTTTACCCCGATAGACCTGATCAATGCCAAGACGCTGTCGTCGGTGATCAATTCCTTCTTCGGGACCAATCAGCTGTCACAGTTTATGGACCAGACCAATCCGCTGGCGGAAATTACGCATAAAAGACGCCTGTCTGCCCTCGGGCCGGGAGGACTTTCCAGGGAAAGGGCAGGGTTTGAGGTACGTGACGTACACTATACCCACTATGGCCGTCTTTGTCCTATCGAAACCCCGGAAGGGCCCAATATCGGGCTTATATCGTCGCTGAGCGTTTTTGCGAAGGTGAATAATATGGGCTTTATAGAAACCCCTTACCGCGAGGTGAAGGACGGGAAGGTAGACCTGTCTGAATTCAGGTACCTGAGCGCAGAAGAAGAAGAAGAAAAACTCATAGCACAGGCCAATATCCCGATGGATAAGGAGGGAAATGTACTTACGGATAAGGTAATTGCCCGTGAAGAGGGTGATTTCCCCGTGGTAGAACCTGCCCAGCTGGATTATACCGATGTGGCGCCAAACCAGATCGCCTCGATCTCGGCTTCGCTCATTCCGTTCCTGGAACACGATGATGCGAACCGTGCCCTGATGGGGTCGAACATGATGCGCCAGGCCGTGCCGATCCTCAAGCCGGAGGCCCCGGTAGTAGGTACCGGGCTGGAGCGGCGTGTCGCTTCAGACTCAAGGGTACTTATCAATGCGGAAGGAAACGGAGAGGTAGAGTATGTCGATGCGAACAGGATCGTGATCAAATACGACCGTACCGATGAGGAAAGGCTGGTGAGCTTTGACAATGATTCCAAGACCTATGAGCTGATCAAGTTCCGCAAGACGAACCAGGGAACTTCGATAAACCTGAAACCCATCGTACGCAAGGGAGACCGTGTGGAAAAAGGACAGGTGCTCTGTGAAGGATATGCCACGGAACAGGGAGAACTCGCACTCGGAAGAAACATGCAGGTGGCTTTCATGCCCTGGAAAGGATATAACTTTGAAGATGCCATTGTGATCTCGGAAAGAGTGGTGCGTGAGGATATCTTTACCTCCATCCATATCGACGAGTATTCTCTGGAAGTACGGGATACGAAACTGGGGGCGGAAGAGCTCACCAACGATATTCCCAATGTTTCCGAAGAGGCTACCAAAGACCTTGACGAACAGGGAATGATCAGGATCGGTGCCGAGGTTAAACCCGGGGATATCCTTATCGGTAAAATCACTCCCAAGGGAGAATCCGATCCTACCCCAGAGGAAAAACTGCTCAGGGCGATCTTCGGTGACAAGGCGGGTGATGTGAAGGATGCTTCGCTGAAAGCTTCTCCGTCACTCCGGGGAGTGGTCATCGACAAGAAACTGTTCGCAAGAGCGATCAAGGACAAGCGCAAAAGGGCAAGGGATAAGGAAGACATCGCCAAACTCGACCTTCAGTACAATACGAAGTTTGAGGAACTGAAAGATGTACTGGTAGAAAAACTCTTTAACCTGGTCAACGGAAAGACATCGCAGGGTGTACTTAACGACCTCGGGGAAGAAGTACTGCCCAAAGGGAAGAAGTACACGCTCAAGATGCTCAACGGGGTGGATGACTTTGCACATCTCGTCGGGGGGACCTGGACTACGGACGACCATACCAATGCGTTGATCGCCGACCTGTTGCACAATTACAAGATCAAACTGAACGACCTTCAGGGGGCGCTCCGCAGGGACAAGTTTACCATTTCGGTGGGAGACGAACTTCCTGCAGGGATCATGAAGCTTGCTAAGGTATATATCGCCAAGAAGCGAAAGCTTAAAGTAGGAGACAAGATGGCCGGGCGTCACGGGAACAAGGGTATCGTAGCGCGTATCGTTCGTCAGGAAGACATGCCTTTCCTGGAAGACGGAACGCCGGTGGATATCGTACTCAACCCGCTCGGGGTACCTTCCCGTATGAATATCGGACAGATTTACGAGACTGTTCTCGGATGGGCCGGTAAGAAAATCGGAAGAAAGTTTGCCACGCCGATCTTTGACGGGGCATCTCTCGAAGAGATCAATAAGTATACCGATGAAGCCGGAATACCGCGTTTCGGGCATACCTACCTGTATGACGGGGGTACCGGGGAACGCTTTGACCAGCCTGCCACGGTCGGGGTGATCTATATGATCAAACTCGGTCACATGATCGACGACAAGATGCACGCGCGTTCTATCGGACCGTACTCCCTTATCACCCAGCAGCCGCTCGGAGGTAAGGCGCAGTTCGGAGGACAGCGTTTCGGAGAGATGGAGGTATGGGCACTGGAAGCTTACGGGGCATCCAGCACATTGAGAGAGATACTCACTGTGAAATCGGATGATGTGATAGGCCGTGCCAAGACCTATGAAGCTATTGTAAAAGGAGAGGCCATGCCCGAACCGGGACTGCCCGAATCCTTTAACGTGTTGATGCACGAACTCAAAGGTCTGGGGCTCGATATCAGACTGGAGGAATAATTTACAGGGTGTATTCCGGTTCGCTGTGCTCAGCGGACCGGAACTCACCAAATTACACTTAATTCATTATCACCATACATCATGGCAAGAGGAAAAGATAAGAATACAGTAACAAGATTCAACAAGATCTCTATAGGCCTGGCATCGCCGGAATCTATCCTGGCGGAGTCCCGCGGAGAGGTTTTAAAGCCGGAGACCATTAACTACCGGACGCATAAGCCGGAACGTGACGGATTGTTTTGTGAGCGGATATTCGGGCCTGTAAAGGATTACGAATGTGCCTGTGGAAAATACAAGAGGATACGGTATAAAGGGATTGTATGCGACAGGTGTGGTGTAGAAGTTACCGAGAAAAAAGTACGGAGAGACCGCGTAGGGCACATCAATCTCGTTGTGCCTATCGCTCATATATGGTATTTCAGGTCATTGCCCAACAAGATCGGTTACCTGCTCGGACTGCCGTCCAAAAAGCTCGATATGATCATCTATTACGAGCGCTATGTGGTGATACAGCCGGGTAATGCGAAAAATGCAGAGGGAGAGGAGCTTCAGGCCATGGATTTCCTTACGGAAGAAGAATACCTGAATATTCTGGACAGCCTGCCCCAGGACAATCAGTACCTGGAAGATACCGACCCCAACAAGTTTATAGCCAAAATGGGGGCGGAGTGTATTATAGAGCTGCTCAGGAGAATAGACCTGGATGCATTGTCTTACGACCTGAGGCACAAGGCCAATAACGAGACTTCCAAACAACGTAAGACCGAGGCCCTGAAAAGGCTCCAGGTAGTGGAAGCCTTCAGGGAGGCCCAGCAGAACAGGGAAAATCACCCGGAATGGATGATCCTCAAGGTGATTCCCGTTATCCCGCCGGAACTGAGGCCCCTGGTGCCGCTGGACGGAGGACGTTTTGCCACCTCAGACCTCAATGACCTGTACCGAAGGGTGATTATCAGAAATAACCGTTTGAAAAGACTGATGGAGATCAAGGCTCCCGAGGTGATCCTCCGGAATGAGAAGAGGATGTTGCAGGAATCCGTGGATTCCCTGTTCGACAATACCCGGAAGTCTTCCGCAGTGAAGACCGAATCCAACAGGCCGCTGAAATCCCTGTCCGATTCCCTCAAGGGAAAGCAGGGACGTTTCCGTCAGAACCTCCTCGGTAAAAGGGTGGATTATTCGGCCCGTTCCGTTATTGTGGTAGGGCCTGAACTGAAAATGTACGAATGTGGCCTGCCGAAGGATATGGCTGCCGAGATCTACAAGCCTTTCGTGATCCGTAAACTGATCGAAAGGGGTATTGTAAAGACGGTAAAATCGGCCAAGAAGATCATAGACAGGAAAGAACCTGTGGTCTGGGATATACTGGACAACGTTATCAAGGGGCATCCCGTGCTGCTCAACCGGGCTCCCACACTGCACAGGTTGGGTATACAGGCATTCCAGCCCAAACTGATAGAGGGTAAGGCCATTCAGCTGCACCCGTTGGCATGTACGGCGTTTAACGCCGACTTCGACGGCGACCAGATGGCGGTACACCTTCCGCTGGGGCCGGAAGCCATACTCGAGGCCCAGCTGCTTATGCTTGCGTCGCACAATATTCTGAACCCGGCCAACGGATCGCCGATTACCGTGCCTTCACAGGATATGGTGCTCGGGCTGTACTATATGACCAAAGAGCGCAAGAGTGATGATGATGTAAAGGTAAAAGGAGAAGGGCTGACATTCTATTCGCCGGAAGAGGTGATCATCGCCTACAATGAGAAAAAGGTGGAGCTCAATGCCGGGATCAAGGTAAGGACGAAAGACCTGGATGAGAACGGGGAACCGGTTACCAGGATCATAGCGACTACCGTAGGAAGGGTGATGTTTAACGAAGTGGTGCCCCTGCAGGCCGGTTATATCAATACCGTACTTACGAAGAAATCACTTCGCGATATTATCGGGCACGTATTGAAAGTGACCGATGTGCCGACTGCTTCCGATTTTCTGGACAGGATCAAGAACCTCGGGTACCGGCTGGCATTCCAGGGTGGCCTGTCGTTCAGCCTCGGGGATATTATTATCCCGGAAGAGAAAAACCAGATGATCGAGGAGGCCAACGAGCAGGTAGACGGTATCATGATGAACTACAACATGGGACTGATTACCAATAACGAACGTTATAACCAGGTGATCGACGTATGGACCTCTACCAATGCCATGCTTACCGAGCTGGCCATGAAGCGTATCCGCGAGGATAAGCAAGGGTTTAACTCGGTATATATGATGCTTGATTCCGGGGCGAGGGGCTCCAAGGAACAGATACGGCAGCTTACCGGTATGCGGGGACTTATGGCCAAGCCTAAAAAGTCTACTGCCGGAGGGGGAGAGATCATTGAGAACCCGATCCTCTCCAACTTTAAGGAAGGACTTTCGATTCTCGAATACTTTATCTCTACCCACGGTGCCCGTAAAGGTCTGGCCGATACCGCTCTTAAGACGGCGGATGCCGGGTACCTGACGCGCCGTCTGGTGGACGTTTCACAGGATGTCATTATCAATACCGAAGATTGCGGTACCCTGAGAGGCGTAGAGGTAGAAGCCCTTAAAAAGAACGAGGAAGTGGTGGAATCTCTCGGAGAGCGTATACTCGGAAGGGTTTCGCTCCACGATGTACATGACCCCCTTACCCAGGAACTGCTCGTAGGGGCAGGTGAGGAAATAGGGGAAGATATTGTCAGAAAGATAGACGCCTCTCCTATTGAACGTATTGAAGTACGCTCCGCACTTACCTGTGAGGCAAAACAGGGGATATGTGCCAAGTGTTACGGACGAAACCTGGCTACCGGGAAAATGGTTCAGCGGGGAGAAGCTGTAGGGGTTATTGCCGCACAGTCTATCGGGGAACCGGGAACCCAGCTTACCCTGCGTACATTCCACGTGGGAGGTATTGCCGGTAACATCTCCGAAGAAAGCAAGCTGATCTCCAAGTTCAACGGCCTGGTTACCATAGAAGACCTCAAGGTGGTGAGCAGCCAGACTGCAGACGGACAACCGGGAGAGGTGGTTATTTCAAGGACCTCCGAGGTTAAGATCACCGATGAAAAGACAGGTATCGTTTTGAGTACCAGTAATATTCCCTATGGTTCCCAGTTGTTTGTTCACGACGGCGACAAGATCAGTAAGGGAGATGTGATCTGTCAGTGGGATCCTTATAACGGTGTGATTATTTCCGAATTCTCCGGAAGTATCACCTATGAGAATATCGAACAGGGAGTCACCTACCAGGTGGAGATCGACGAACAGACCGGTTTCCAGGAAAAAGTGATTTCCGAATCCAGAAATAAAAAGCTTATTCCTACGCTGCTTATCAAGGGAAGCAAGGGAGAAGTGCTCCGTTCGTACAACCTGCCTGTAGGCGCGCATATCATGGTAGACGACGGAGAGAAAATCAAGGAAGGAAAGATCCTGGTCAAGATACCGAGAAGATCGGCCAAGGCCGGGGATATCACCGGTGGTCTGCCGAGGGTAACGGAGCTTTTCGAAGCGCGTAACCCTTCGAATCCGGCTGTAGTTTCGGAGATCGACGGGGTAGTGTCTTTCGGTAAGATCAAGCGGGGTAACCGCGAGATCATCGTGGAATCGAAGCTGGGAGAGGTGAAGAAGTACCTCGTGAAGCTTTCCAACCAGATACTGGTACAGGAAAATGACTTTGTGAGGGCGGGAATGCCGCTTTCTGACGGTTCGGTAACTCCGGAAGATATCCTCAATATCAAGGGGCCTTCTGCCGTACAGCAGTATCTCGTGAACGAAGTTCAGGAAGTATACCGTCTGCAGGGGGTTAAGATCAACGACAAGCACTTTGAAGTGGTCGTAAGGCAGATGATGCGAAAAGTGCAGATCAACGATCCGGGAGATACCATTTTCCTCGAAGGCCAGCTGGTACACAAGGACGACTTTATCGAAGAGAACGACAGGTTGTTTGGCAAGAAGGTAGTAGAGGATGCCGGTGATTCGGAAAGCCTTAAGGCCGGACAGATCGTTACACTCCGGCAATTGAGGGATGAGAACTCCATCCTGAGAAGGGCCGATAAACAGCTTGTAGTTGCCCGCGATATTATTCCGGCCACGGCTTCACCCGTACTTCAGGGAATTACCAGGGCCTCGCTGCAGACCAAGTCGTTTATTTCTGCGGCGTCGTTCCAGGAAACCACCAAGGTGCTCAACGAAGCTGCGGTAAGCGGAAAAGTGGATACGCTCGAAGGACTGAAAGAGAATGTGATCGTAGGGCACAAGATCCCTGCCGGTACCGGTATGCGCGATTATGATAATATCATTGTAGGTTCGAAAGAGGAATACAATGAGATCATGAGCGGCAAACAGGAAGCAAGTCTCTATTAAAAACAGATATTTTTTAAAAGGCCGGAAGAAATTTTCCGGCCTTTTTTTTATTTTAGCATGGAACTCACCGAAACGGGTTCGTAAATAGATACCATCATGAGCGATCAGAACAACCCGAAAAGGGAGCAAATAGATATAGAACTGGATGAAAATGTTGCCGAAGGAACCTATTCCAACCTGGCGATTATCAATCACTCCGTTTCCGAATTTGTGGTCGATTTTATCAGTATGATGCCGGGGACCCCCAAGGCCAAGGTCAAAAGCCGTATTATCCTGACCCCGCAGCACGCCAAGCGTTTTCTCAAGGCACTTGCAGATAATGTACATCGCTTTGAATCGGCCCACGGGGAGATCAAGGATTATGAACAGCCTCCCGTACCGCTTAATTTCGGCCCTGCCGGAGAGGCGTAATCACGCACAGGCCCCCCGTTTCTTCAGTCCGGGTTTTTTACGGCCTTCCCTTCTCCCGCATAAACATAAATTCGCAGGAGGTGATGGATATTTGAACAGAATTTCGGAAATTAGCAAAAACTGAATTCTTTGTGCCTGCCGGGTATATCTGTATAAAACTCCGGGAAGTTGCGGAAGACATGAAGATGTTCTGTTCACCGGGTAAGATTTAAAATGCCCTTGACTCTTAAAAATCTGTAATGATGAAAAAAATATTGACTGTTCTTATTGCCGTTTTCAGTATATCCTGTGTCCTGGGGCAAAGCAGTGTTAACGGGTATAAGTATGTTATAGTCCCTAAAAAGTTTGATTTTTTGAAAAAGGAAAACCAGTACCAGGTCAATGCGCTGGTCAAATTCCTGTTTGAGAAATACGATTTTACCGCGGTATATGCCAATGAACTGAATGCGGATATCGAGGAAAACAGCTGCCTGGCACTGAAAGCGGATGTCAGGGACGATTCCAATATGTTTACTACCAAGCTGAAGGTGGAGCTGACCAATTGCAGGGGAGAGGTGGTCTTTCTTTCGGAAGAAGGGAAAAGCAAGGAGAAAGATTACAAAAAAGCATACCACGATGCCCTGAGGAAAGCTTTTCTTTCGGTGGAAGAGCTGGGTTACCGTTATGACCCTTCACAGGCCATAGTAGCTCCGCGCAGGTCTGTGGCGGCTGCACCGGCCGCTACAGCAACACCGGTGCTCGCTGCCGAAAGCAAGGCCCCGGACAATACTCCTGTGCCTGTGGCAAGGCAGACCGGTACGGTATCCGGAGAAGTGCTGTATGCCCAGCCTGTAGAAAACGGGTATCAGCTCGTAGATCAGTCGCCCAAGGTTGTTTTTGTATTGCAGAATACGAGTGTGGATAATGTGTTTATCATTAAGGACAAGAATGGGATGCTCACCCTCAAGGATGGCAAATGGATGGCAGAGTACTATGAAAACGGGGAACGCGTGCTCCGGGAGCTGGAGATCAAGTTTTAGATACCGGTAACAGCGCTGCAGGTATTGTGGTGTTAGCTATGATACGGGGTCTTCTTCATCCTCCTGTGAGGGAGGATTTTCCACAAAATTTCCCTCGTCGTCAAAATGCCTCAGGAAGGGGTCGTTTTTCTCGTCGTAATCCTCTTTTTCCCATTCGTATTTATGGGGAACGGGCAAACTTCCTTTGATACATATCGCCAGGATCAGTCCGCTTAAAAAACCGGACAAATGGCCTTCCCACGAAATCTCCTCATCAATGGGAAATACATACCACAGCATGCTGCCGTACACAAAGACGACAAGCAGCGAAAGTGCTACCAGTCTGTAGTGCCGTGTGAATATACCTTTAAAGAATATAAAGGCGAACAGCATATAGATGAGTCCGCTGGCTCCGATGTGATAGGCCGGTCTGCCTATGCCCCAGGTGAGTAGCCCGGAGAGCAGTGTGCCGTACAACAGGACTTTCAGGCTTTGTTGCCTGTAAAAATGGAGTAGCATGCTGCCCAGTATCAACAGGGGAAGGGAATTGTTATACAGGTGCTTTACGGACCCGTGAAGAAAGGGGCTGCATACAATGCCTGCCAGCCCCGGTAACTTCCGCGGGAGAATGCCATAACCGGTAAAGTCGTATGCGAATCTTATCTGTATCCAGTATATGGTCCATACCAGTACCACGAAGAGAAACGGGTAAAGTACCGTAGTCAGTGAGAAGCGAAAATCCTTATGATCCTGCATTTTTCTTAATTAATTATCGAATTGGCACATTATCGAATTAAATATAGTAATTTTACGGTATGAACGAACCACTTGCAGAACGAATACGCCCCAAGAGCCTTGAAGAGTATATCAGCCAGGCCCACCTTGTCGGGGAAACCGGATCGCTTACGCGGCAGATCAGGCGGGGACTGATTCCTTCCCTGATTTTATGGGGGCCGCCCGGTACCGGAAAAACGACATTGGCCAATATTATCGCTTGTGAAAGTGACAGGCCTTTTTATACCCTCAGCGCTATCAACAGTGGTGTCAAGGATGTGCGTGAGGTCATTGAAAAGGCCAAACAGGGAGGCGGACTTTTTACAGCTAAAAACCCCATACTTTTTATAGATGAGATACACCGGTTCAGCAAATCGCAGCAGGATTCGTTGCTCGGGGCCGTGGAAAAAGGATGGGTGACCCTGATAGGGGCCACTACCGAGAACCCCAGTTTCGAGGTCATTCCCGCCTTGCTTTCGAGGTGCCAAGTCTATGTGCTGAATGCTTTCGACAAGAAGGATATGGAGGCCCTGTTACAGCGGGCGATGGAGAAGGATACGGTACTTTCCGGGATAAAGATCGACCTCAGGGAAACCGAAGCCCTTTTGAGGCTTTCCGGAGGAGACGGCCGTAAGCTTTTGAATATTTTTGAACTGGTAATCAATTCCGAAGGTACCGGCGAGGTAACGATCACCAATGACATGGTGCTGGAAAAGGTACAGAAAAATACGGTGCGGTATGACAAGACCGGCGAACAGCATTACGATATCATTTCGGCTTTTATCAAATCGATAAGGGGGAGTGACCCCAACGGGGCGGTGTATTGGCTGGCACGAATGATAGAAGGCGGAGAAGATGTGAAATTCATAGCCAGGCGAATGATCATTTCGGCTTCCGAGGATATAGGGATTGCCAATCCGACAGCCCTGGTTATAGCCAATAATACGTTCCAGGCCGTGACTACCGTAGGATACCCGGAGGCCAGGATCATACTGAGCCAGTGTGCGCTACACCTGGCTACATCGCCCAAAAGCAATACGTCGTATATGGCGATCAACCGGGCGCAGGAAGCGGTTAGGCAGACCGGCGATCTTTCCGTGCCCCTGCATTTGAGAAACGCACCTACCAAGCTCATGAAAGAACTGGGGTACGGTGAGGGTTATAAATATGCCCATGACTATGCTGGAAATTTTGTAAACCAGGAATTTCTGCCGGACGAATTGAAGGGCACCTCCTTTTATGTGCCGGCCGGAAACTCCAGGGAGGAGCAGATACGCAGTTTTATCCAGAAACGCTGGGGCGACAAATACAAGGGGTCGTGAAAAGAAAAACCCATCCTTAAAAGGGATCAAGGATGGGAAAAAATTGCTATGAAAAAGAAAAAAATTAACACTAAGGTTTCTTAGCGGATTTTCAAATATAGTATTTTTTTTATGATATTTTTAATGAATATATAAAAAAATAATCAAAATTTCCGGTATGGTATATATCAGGTTTTCCGGATACTAAAAAACGCAGGATTTCACCCTGCGTTTTTTATGTATCGTGATTAAAGATTTTACAGGCAGTCAGGAGAACATGTCCTTTACCTTTTCGAAGAAAGATTTGTCGCTTTTTTCCGGTTTGGGAGTGAAGTGTTCATCCTGGAGCATCTGTTCGAAAAATTCCTTTTGTTCCCTGTTAAGGGTTTTCGGGGTCCACACGTTTACATGTACCAGGAGGTCACCGCTTCCGTACCCGTTAATACTTGGGATTCCTTTGCCCCTGAGCCTCAGTATCTTTCCGGACTGTATACCCGCTTCCAGCTTGATCCTGACCTTGCCCGTCACGGCATCGATCTCTTTTGAGGTGCCGAGTACGGCTTCGGGGACACTGATGTACAGATCGTAATGGAGGTTGTCTCCTTCCCTTTTAAGGGTAGCGTGTTCTGTTTCGCTGATCACGACCAGCAGGTCTCCTGAAATGCCGTTACCCGGAGCTTCATTCCCTTTCCCGGTTACCTTGAGCTGCATGCCATCTGCAACCCCTGCGGGTATTTTAATAGAAACGGTCTCTTCAGATATTTTCAGTCCCTGGGCATCGGCGTCAGCCGGTTTTTTATCTATGATCTGTCCGCTGCCCCCACAGGCATTACAGGGCGCAGAGGTCTGCATTCGTCCGAGGATGGTGTTGGTAACCCTTGTGACCTGCCCGGTGCCGTGACAGGTGGGGCAGGTTTTATAAGATACTCCCGGAGCCTGTACCTTACGGCGTACCTTTACTTTTTTCTCCACTCCATGAGCTATTTCCTCCAGGGTCAGTTTTACATGAATGCGGAGATTACTTCCCTTTACACGTCTCTGGCCGCCGAAACCACCACTGAACCCTCCGAAACCGCCACCGAATGCACCGCCGAAGATATCACCGAACTGGCTGAATATATCATCCATATTCATGCCGCCGCTGCCGAACCCGCCATTGCCTTCAAAAGCGGCATGCCCGTAACGGTCATAACGCGCCTTTTTGTCCGGATCGCTCAGTACCTCATATGCTTCAGCCGATTTTTTAAACATTTCCTCGGCATGACTGTCACCGGGGTTTTTGTCGGGGTGATACTGTATGGCCTTTTTCCGGTAAGCTTTCTTGATCTCTGCTGCCGAAGCACTCTTCTCGATTTCCAGTATTTCGTAATAATCCTCTTTCATCTGATTGTTTTTTTGAGCCGGAGTCTCTCCGGGATACCGGGCCTCTTAGTTTCCTACAACTACCTTGGGGTACCTTATAATCTTTTCCCCGAGCCTGTATCCTTTTTCTATAACATCAATAATCTTGCCTTTCATGTCTTCTGACGGAGCGGGGATCTGGGTAATGGCTTCGTGGAGTTCGGCGTCAAAAGCATCTCCCTGGTTGACTTCAATTTCCGTCAGCCCCTTACTTTTCAGGGTTTCTCGGAACTTATTACTGATCAGATCAACACCTTTCAGCAACTCATCGACAATATCGGGGTTCCCGTCTGCCGATTTCCTGATCTCTGCAATGGCCCTGTCAAAATCGTCCAGTACCGGAAGCATGGCAGACACGACATCCTGTCCTGCTGTCTTAAAGAGTTCGATACGCTCTTTGGCAGTGCGTTTTTTATAGTTTTCAAATTCGGCAAAGAGACGGAGGAACTTGTCTTTTTCCTTGCCGAGCTCTTCCCTGAGTTCCTCTTCTGCAGAGACTTCCTGTTCCCGGGCAACCTGTCCTTCTGCCGCGATATCTTTATTGTCTTCTATTTCGTTGTTATCCTTTTTAGCCATGGGTTCTGTCATTTATACTGCCCAACCATATAGCAAAAGTGTTGCCAAACCCCAAAAGATGAGTTTTCGGCATGCCTGATGCCCGGCACCTGCCCCGTCTATGTCAAAATGTCACCGGTTTCCGGAGGATTGCGGCGGAGAATTGTATTATAATATCCTAACTTTGTGTTTTATCCGGTCATATGGATATTGTATGGTGGGAAGTACATCGTTTATCTCAAATTTATTCACATGAAAAAGCAATATCTGATTATGGTGTTTCTCCTTGTCCTTGCCGGTTGTAAGGGAGACAGGAGATATCACGATATCGGGACCACTGCCACACAAGATTCTACTGACGTACTGTGGGACATAGCGCAATTTCAGAAAACGCTGAACGGGGAATTCCGCGATCCGGGGCATTCCCCGTTAAAGGAACGGGACCGCAAGGATTTCCGGGGGCTGGATTTCTTTCCCGCAGATACGCTGTTACGGGTCGTGGCAAGGCTGGAACGAACCCCGGGAGCCTCTCCTTTTGCCATGGCGACCACGACCAGCCGGTCCGTGACCGGAGTGCGTTACGGAATACTTCATTTTACCATAGAAGGGGAGGAGTACCGGCTGAATGTGTATCAGAACCCTGAAGTCACTTCCCGCCCGGGATATGCCGATTATCTCTTTCTGCCGTTTGCCGATGCTACCAACGGGGAGGAAACCTATGGGGGCGGCCGGTATATCGACCTGAGAATTCCTGAGGGGAACGAGATCGTGCTGGATTTTAACAAGGCATACAATCCTTATTGCGCCTATAATCCGTCGTATTCATGCCCGGTGGTGCCCGATGAAAATACCCTGGCTGTTCCCATAAGGGCCGGGGTAAAGGCTTTCAGCCCCGGTAAGTAATTGCCGGAATAAAAAGGTCCGGCCTTCCTGTGGGAAGATCCGGACCCGAAACATACATGGTATGAAATATAGCTTCTGACTGTGTGGTCTTTCAGAACTTGTAGATGGCAGCCATAACAAAAGACCCGAGACTGCCTTCCGAAGGAATTCCGGCATTGAAACCGTCCTTGTCAAAGAATACGTCTTCCGATACCGAATCCAGGCGCAGTTCCGGTTTGAGGATCAGATCGCCTACGGTATAGCTCCCGGTAAGGGTAAAGTCCCAGGTATCGATATCAGCTCCGTATACGGGGCCACCGTCTTCAAGTTCCTTGAAGTATTCTGCGCGTAATCCCAGTGCAAAACTTTCGGAAGTCTTGATTTGCGGGTACAGGGCTACCCCGTAGAACCCGCCGGCATCCTTGGTCTCGTTGTAGGTAGCGTTGAGCCCGAGATAAAAAGCATCGGTAAGGTCGTATCCCGTGGTAAGATCTATCTGGAACGTGGGGTTTTCACTGATGGATGTGCCGTCGTATTGCTTTCCGTAAATGGCGTTGAGCCATGTACCCCCGTTTTCGGTCTCATAACCGAGCTGGGCGCCAAAGGTATATACCCCGGCAGGATTGTACTCGGTATAATCGGTCGGGTTCATCACGGCAAGCATCGCCGACCAGTTGTCGGAAAGACTGAAGTCGGCTTTCAGGCCGGTATGGGAAAAAGGACCGTAGGAGAACATATAGGAAGTAGAGTAGTTGAAATTCCCTACGGGAGAGATCACCTCATATCCCAGGAAGGTATTGAAATTCCCGAAGGTCAGTGTTACCGCATCGCTTACGGTCCAGTACACGTATAGCTGGTTTACGATATTGGACGATCCTGTAGACAGGAATACCGCATCGGTTCCGCGGGGACCGAAAACGAGGTCTGCCACGAATCCCACTTTGTCGCTCTCATAGGAGGCTACGACGTTGGCCATTCCGAGAGCGAACCCCGGACTGTTGGCAAAGGAAGAGGCAGGGGCCTGCTTCTGTTCGTCGGAAAAATTGTAACGGTAATATCCGTCAACACTTCCGCTGATCTGTAATTTTTTTTCTTCCTGTGCCATTACAGTTAAATTTACGAGAGCAAACATGGCTAAAAGTGCTTTTTTTGCGAACTTTGTAGAAGTGATCAGTTTCATAAATAAAAGGATTAGTCGTTTTAATAATTATTACGTTCGTTATGTATGTTGAAATGCCGGAAATCCCTTGTGAGGCTGAGTTTAATGCGGAGCGTTCTGCCAAACGCTCCGCTTCCTTATGAAGGACTTCCGTGTGAATTAGTGTTGATTCATACGGAAATCGGCATAGGCCTCCATGCCCCCGTGCTCGTGAAGGTCGAGTCCTTCGATCTCCTCATCCCTGCTGACGCGAAGCCCCATGGTCTTTTTGACAATAAAGAGTATGATGAATGCCGAGACGACGCAAAAGGCACCTACGATACCTACTCCTGCCAGTTGTATCAGGAACTGGTCGAATCCTGCCATGGACCCGAACAGGCCGACGGCCAGGGTTCCCCAGATACCGCATATAAGGTGTACGGCAACAGCTCCTACGGGATCGTCCAGTTTCAGGTGGTCTACAAGGGAAACCCCGAGCACTATGACCACCCCGGCAATAAGCCCTATGATAATGGCATCGGTAGGTGTCATCAGGTCGGCTCCTGCGGTGATACCTACCAGTCCTCCGAGGATACCGTTGAGGAACATGGTAAGGTCGTAATTCTTATACCTGATCTTAGAGAAGACGAAGGCTGAGATCCCTCCTGCGGCAGCGGCCAGGCAGGTGGTGACCAGTGTGAGTGAAGTTGTGGCCGGGTCTGCCGATAAAACGGACCCCCCGTTAAACCCGAACCATCCCAGCCACAGGATCAGTACTCCGGCAGTGGCCATGGGTATATTGTGCCCGGGAATGGCGTTGATTTTTCCGTCCTTGTATTTTCCGATCCGGGGCCCGAGCAGGTATACCGCAACAACGGCTGCCCACCCTCCTACGGAATGAACTATGGTAGACCCGGCAAAATCATAGAATCCCCATTCGTCGAGGAATCCTCCGCCCCATTTCCAGGAACCGGCTATCGGGTATATAAGGCCCACATAGATTACCGTAAAAACCATAAAACTGGTGAGTTTTACACGCTCGGCAACAGCACCGGATACAATGGTAGCTGCCGTAGCGGCAAACATGCCCTGGAACAGGAAATCGGTCCAGTAGGTATAGCCGCCATCTGCATATGCAGTGGTCAGTCCGTCCTCAGGCAGCGAAAGGCCGAAGAGATCTATAAAATAGTCCGGAAGTATGCCGGCGATAAAACTTCCCGGATACATCAGGTTGAAACCCAGCAGGCAGTACAGCAGTAAGCCTATACAGATTATAAAAACGTTTTTGAAAAGGATATTAATGGTGTTTTTCTGTCTCGTAAGTCCTATTTCCAGAAAGGAAAATCCCAGGTGCATAAAAAATACCAGCCCGGTACATACCATCATCCATATATTATTGGCTGTGAATAAAGTGTCTTCCATAATAATAGTCGCTTTAAATTGTTACGTTGTCGGTTAGTTTCTTTTCCTTAGTTGAGCGATGTTTCTCCGTTTTCGCGCGTTCTGATACGATAAGCCTCTTCTACCGGCGACACGAAAATCTTCCCGTCGCCTACAGTACCGGTGGCTGCGGCATCGAGAATGGCCTCAACCGCTTTTTCCGCAAAGGAGTCCGATACTATTATGGACAGGTAACGGCGCTGAATATCGGCAGTACTATAGGTAACCCCGCGATATACATGCCCCTGTTGTTCATTACCCAGCCCGGTGACGTCCCAGTAGCTGAAAAAATTAACGCCAACCTGATGAAGTGCTTCCTTTACATCATCAAACTTTGACTTTCTGATAATTGCTTCTATTTTTTTCATAAGGAATTATGTTTTATGAGTGTTAAAATTATACTAAAACAGTATACACCCCTACTAAAAACATACTAAAACATATGATTTTTACAGTTATTTTATAAATACCCCTATTTTAATTAGGGGGTGTTTCTGTAAAAAGATGTTTTTTTAAGAGGTTTTTATTTTTTTGAAAGGGGAAGTAAAGGTTTGGATAAAAAAATGCGGAAATCGAAAACGTTTTCGAAAGCTTTTATGGTGTTCAGAAGCAGAAAAAGGAGAAGGAGAGGTGATAAAAATGAAAAAAGAACGGCTTTTGTCTTTTTATGGACAAAAGCCGTTCTGAAAAAATGCGGTTCCCGCGTAAAGAATTCTCTGGATTACTCTACTATGGGAGGAATGTTTATTTCGTATACCGGCACCAGGATCTCGGTAACCCATTTGGCAGGGTTCGGAGTATTGCTGGCGTCGGAAGGGTAGAATTCCATATAGGGTCCCGTGGAATCCTGTGCTATTTGTCTTTCGCGCAGATAGGAGAAAGCGCTTTCCCAGGCTTCCGGAAGGTTTTTGGTGTCTCCGTTCAGGGTAACTTTCAGGGCCCTGAAAGGATCGATCTTTCCGGTCAGTATGTTGCTTTCCGGATCGGTAATGACCCTGGAGGTCGTAAACACACCATTGGAGAATATGACAGCGTTGTTTTCCCTGTCCCACGAATGATAATAGGTAAACGGGATTCCCGTATGGTGTATGTTGTTCTCCCTGATATACGTATCGATATCCTTCAATTGTCCCGCAATTTTTTTACTGCTTTCGGATATCCTGCTGGACGTTGTGGTATAGAGATAGAAGCCACCCCCCTGTTCCGTGATCCCGTCTATGCTGATACTGTACTTTTTCAGGTTTTCGGTGATAATGCTGTCGATCAGCCCGAAAGCTTTGTGCACTTCGGGTTCCAGTTTCTGCCCCGGCGGGCCGTAGTATAGCGCCCTGGCTTTTTCTGCAAAATCCATTTTCCCGTTGATGGTGAGTGCGACTTCCGTATGCTCATCCTGCTCCCGGAATTCCCACAGCAGCATTGCCTTTTTTTTCTCCGTACCGGCTATCTCCTGTTCCATATGAGTATATGGAGTAGCACTTGTCGTGGTAATGGTCAGTGTCTCTTCACCGTTTTTCCAGCGGTAACTGCCACCTATTCCCACGGCCGGGTCTCCGTAATGTATTCCCGCTTCATCGCCCGGGAGAAAAGACCAGTCCTTCCAGTTTTTCAGGTTGGCCACATACTGGTACACCAGCTGCGGATTACCGTGTATCACCCGGGAATGACTAATGGTGTATCCGGACGGTTGTGTAGCTATATAGACAGATGCTCCTATAAAGAGTATAAGGATCAGAAAAAAAAGATATTTGAGAATTTTCATAAGATATTCCTTTTACGCCAATGCTAATTTACGCAATAACGTAAAAATTTTGCACAAAAGAATTCCCTTTACTTTTCCGATTGCGGAAAAGCACTATACCAACGACCTCGTATCCGGTTGTAGGGCAACCGGCTATATCGCTTCCCTGTAATGTTTTACGTTAAAATCCGGGGAGTAGCCTCCGTTTGTCTTTTCCGTGTAAAACCGGAAAGGCTTTTTCGTCTTTTTCTCCGTTTTGTTGATGCTGAAAGCCAGCAGCAATACATTGAGGAGAATAAGCGAAAACAGCACGCTTAAGAATGTAATCATTGCTTTTTTATTTTAAACCACGCCGCTAATGTATACTTTTTTTCGATAAAAGGCAATGAAGTGACGTTAAAAAGAGGTTTTAGAGGTATGTTTTGAAGGAAAATACACCTGTTGCTGTAGTGTGACCAAACCATTTCCCGGCTTGAAATCACAGGTCATGACAGGCAATCGTGACATTGATAATCAGGGCAGCAGGTCATTCGGGGCATACCCGTAATCTGTTTTTTTAAGGGGGTCAATGCTTTACCCAGGATTTCAGGAGCAACAGTATCACGAGAAAAAGTATAAACCCTATCAGTACCCTGCCACTGCCCTTATAATGTCTCAGGTGTAATTTTTTATCTCTTTTATAGCTGATAAATATGATGGCTACAAAAGCGACCAGGAAAAAAAGGGCAAATATGAGTTGTCCCGTTGTGAACATATCTTTATTTTTAGCAAAAATAATCATTTTATCCGGAGGAAAAGGAAGAGATCTTACAGGGATTGCAGGTTGAAAAACCCCGGGTGCCTGGTATGATGGCCTGTGGATTTCCTGCCGGTGGCAGGGCAGTTTTGAATACGAACTTAAAATATTGAATATTGCGATGAAGAGAAAACTTGAGGCGGTGGGCGAATTCCACCGGGCATTCGGACTGGGAATATCAGACAAACCCGTAGCAGACCTGGGGCAGGATAAAAACAGGTTGCGCTTTAACCTGATGGCCGAGGAGAATGAGGAATACCTGGAAGCGGCGGAGAGCAATGACCTTGTGGAGGTAGCCGATGCACTGGGGGATATGCTCTATATTTTATGCGGAACCATACTGGAGCACGGCATGCAGCATAAGATAGAAGAGGTCTTTGAGGAGATCCAGCGCAGTAACATGAGTAAACTCGGAGAAGACGGCAGGGCCATATACAGGGAAGACGGGAAGGTAATGAAAGGACCGGATTATTTTAAGCCGGATATAGCAGCAGTACTCAATAAGGAGTAAACGGTGGTTGAAGTTAATAGTTTATTAGTTTGTAGTTCTTAGTTGCTGTCATTCCGACATAGGAGGAATCTCCGGTGCTTCCGTTATGCTGTTGAAGCTCCTTTGTGCCGGGACAGAGATCCTTCCCCCGACAAAAGCCGGGACAGGCACTGCGGTCCGGATGACAACTTTCGACTCCCGACCATTTCGTCGTTTGTAAACTAACGATGGGTTATTGAGTTATTTGGAATCAACTAAATAACTCAATAACCCATTATTAACCTGATAACCTAACCCGTCAATCTATTTTATAACGCCAGCCGAACAGGTCTTCAGCCCTGTTGTACTGAATATCTATGATCACTTTTTTGATGAGTGAGGCATAGGAATTATCGATTTGCGGAAGCTCGAATTTTTCTTCTTTATATCCGAAACCTGCAATCGGGTTGATAACTGCTGCGGTACCGCTTCCGAAAATTTCCTTCAGGCTTCCGTCTTTGGCAGCAGCTATGATCTCACTGACCTTAACAGGCCTCACTTCTACATTGATTCCACGCGATTGTGCAACGGCAATAACACTTTTCCGGGTCACCCCGTCGAGTATCCTGTCACTGGTCGGCGCCGTTAACAAGGTGTTCCCCACACGGAAAAAGACATTCATTGTCCCTGCTTCTTCCAGGTATTCATGAGTATTGGCATCGGTCCATATCACCTGCTGGTATCCCTCCTGCTGGGCCAGGCTGGTAGGGTAGAACTGTGCCCCGTAGTTGGCGGCGGCCTTGGCCGACCCTATACCTCCCGAAGCCGCACGGCTGTAGTGGTCTGCGATCTTTACGCGAACTTCACCGCCGTAATAGGACTGCGCGGGCGAACAGATGATGATAAATTTGTATTCACTGGAAGGGGAGGCCATGACACTGGGTTCCGTAGCTATGGCAAAAGGGCGGATGTAAAGGGAATTCCCTTCACCCCCGCGGATCCATTGCTCGTCCAGTTTCAGGAGCGTCCTGAGCCCGTCGAAAAAGTAATCCTCCGGAAAAGCCGGCATGGCCATACGTTCGCAGGATTTGTTTATCCTCAGAAAGTTTTCCTCGGGGCGGAAAAGCCAGACCTGGCCCTGTTCGTCCCTGTAAGCCTTCATACCTTCAAAAACAGCTTGTCCGTAATGAAATACCCGCGCGGAAGGATCCAGTACAAGGGGCTGGTACGGTTTTATTTCGGGGGTCTGCCATTTTCCGTCCTTAAAATCACAGACAAACATATGATCGGTAAATACGCTTCCGAATGTAAGCTTGCTGAAATCCACTTCTCCTATCCTGGAACCGGCCGTTTTTTCCACTTTAATCGGAGTAACTTCTTCTGTCTTCATATTCAAAATATTTTATCAGCTAAATTAATTAATTTAATACGTATATCGGCGTAAAAAATAGTATAAAATTCATTTATTTTGTAGTGCCATGCCGGCCTGTATGCGTTTTGAGCCGGGAAAACCGGGAACGGAGGATACGGAAAATAAATTTTACGAATAAACTGCCATTGAAGAGAAAGATCATAACCACGGCCGATGGTTCCACCACCATTCAGCTCGAAGAATGGAACGAACAGTACCATTCCGTTCACGGCGCTGTCCGGGAAGCCAGACATGTATTTATAGATCAGGGACTGGACCGTTTTGAGTCCGGACCATTGTCTGTACTCGAAATAGGCTTCGGAACGGGGCTTAATGCCTTTATTACCCTGCTGGAAGGAGTGCGGCGGGGCATGAAAATACATTATACGGGAGTAGAGGCATACCCGGTATCTGCAGAAGAGGTGAAACAGCTGAACTATGTACAGGCTCTCGGCGCCGAAGCACACGCCGCCCTTTATGTGCGCCTGCATGAGGCCCCCTGGGAGGTCCCGCAGGAGATTGCGGAAAATTTCGTATTGGTAAAGCGGAAACAGTCTTTTGCCGATATAGGGGATAAGGCGTGTTTCAACCTGGTTTATTTTGACGCTTTCAGCCCGAGGGTACAACCCGAACTGTGGACGGAAGACATTTTTGCCAAAATGTATGAGGCCCTGAAACCGGGGGGTATACTGGTTACCTATTCGGCCAAGGGCAGTGTGAGGAGGGCCATGCAAGCCGTCGGTTTTACCGTGGAACGCCTGCCCGGACCTCCCGGAAAAAGGGAGATGCTAAGGGCTGTGAAACACTGATATTGATGTTTTGTCCTTGAGGAAGGGCGATTTTATACCGGTAGTACCAGGTCTGATGAAGTCCGAAGTCGGAAGTAAGACTGAAGTTCATCATGTGGTGTCAACAACAATCTCCCTTTTTGTATCTTTGAAAGGAACCAGCAATTTATTCTCATGGAAGAAACAGCATATCAGAGTAATCCTGTCCTGGATAAGTTACCGGCACACCTGAAACAGTTTATCAAACCGCAGCATTATGAGGATTATTCCCCTGTAGACCAGGCGGTATGGCGTTATGTGATGCGCAAGAATGTGGATTACCTGAGCAGGGTAGCCCATGACTCCTATCAGGAAGGGCTCCGGAAAACCGGGATATCCATAGAACATATCCCCGATATGTACGGCATGAACCGTATCCTTAAGGAAATAGGCTGGGCGGCGGTAGCGGTAGACGGGTTTATCCCCCCGTCTGCGTTTATGGAGTTCCAGGCATATAATGTCCTGGTCATCGCTTCCGATATCCGGCAGCTGAAACATATCGAGTACACCCCTGCACCGGATATTATCCATGAAGGGGCCGGACATGCCCCTATAATCGCAAACCCGGAATACGCCGAGTACCTGCGGCGTTTCGGGGAGATCGGGAGCAAGGCGATCTCCAGTGCGCACGATTACGAGGTGTACGAAGCCATACGGCATCTCTCCATTATAAAGGAGGCCTCCGGCACTCCCGATACGGAGATAGAAGCGGCGGAGAAACGGGTGGATGAACTGCAGCGGGATACGGGAGACCCCAGTGAAATGGCCCTGATCCGGAACCTGCACTGGTGGACGGTGGAATACGGGCTGATAGGCAGTGTGGAACACCCGCGCATTTACGGGGCCGGCCTGCTTTCTTCCATAGGGGAAAGTGCCTTGTGCATGACAGACCAGGTGAAAAAAATACCTTATACCATAGCGGCGGCCTACCGGGACTTCGATATTACCAGGCCGCAGCCACAGCTTTACGTCACTCCTGATTTTGCCCATCTCAGCCTGGTGCTGGAAGAATTTGCCAATACCATGGCCCTGCGAAAGGGAGGCTTGCAGGGAGTGCGTAAACTTATAGGATCGGGTGCACTGGGTACGGTAGAGCTGAGTACGGGATTGCAGATCTCCGGGGTTTTTACGGAAGTGCTGGAAGACGAAGGGAGACCGGTCTATGTACAGACCCGGGGAAAGACGGCACTGGCATACCGCGAAAAGGAACTGGTAGGGCATGGCACCGCATACCACGCCGAAGGATATGGTAGCCCTGTGGGAAGGCTCAGGGGGATAAACCTGGCCATAGAAGATATGAGCCCTCGGGATCTCAGGGCCTATGATATCTATGAAGGAGAGCGGGCCACACTCCTGTTTGAAGGAGGGGTGGAAGTGAGCGGTGACATTATCACCGGTACGCGCAACCTACAGGGGAAGATCATTCTTATCAGTTTTGCCAACTGTACCGTACGCCAGGGAGACCGGATATTGTTCCGCCCCGAATGGGGAGTTTACGACATGGCGGTAGGAAAAGAGGTGGTCTCTGCATTTTCGGGGCCTGCCGATGCCGGGAGTTTTGACCTGATCAGTCATGTGCCTTCCGAAAAAACGCTGAAGCAGGAGAAAAGTGAAGTGCGTACCAGGCTCGAAAACCTGTACCGGGAAGTCCGGGAGATCAGGGAAGGACACAGGAAGTTTGCTGAAATTCACGGGATATTTGACAAACTCAGGCAGGATCATCCGGAAGACTGGCTGTTGCCGGTAGAATTATACGAACTTGCCGCAACGCATAACGACGAAGGTCTCCTGCTCGGTATCAGGGCATATCTGCACCAGGTGAAATCGGAGCAACCACAGGCAGAACGGCTGGTAGACGACGGTCTGGCACTTGCAGGCCTTCCGGCCTCACAGGAAGAGGGATAACCGGTAATGCGCGGTAGCTGTCATATGCGGAACCGGGAGTTGTCCTGGTGTCTCCTGATGGCTTTTCGCGATAGCAGAAGCGCTATGCCCAGGGAAATGAAAGCCCCGGCCCAGGTTCCGGGAATAAAATTGATGAACAGGAAGAAATCATAGGCCCCGTGAAACAGTACCGCCAGCAGCAACCCGCAGAGATTGAGCAAGCTGCTGTTTCTGGAAAATTTGGCCTTTCCCATAAAATATCCCATCAGTATGCCGAAGGAAGCGTGGGCAGGTACGGCGGTAAATGCCCGTACCAGGGCTATCTGGTACCCGCCGCTCATCACATACAACAGGTTTTCGGTGGCGGCAAACCCCATGGAAACCATTACGGCATAGACAATGCCATCAAAAGGTTCGTTAAAGTCGCGTTTGGGCTGGGCGTAATACCGGACAATGACATATTTGCTGAATTCTTCGGTAAACCCCACCACTATGAATGCTTTTACAAACATCTGTAGTACACTGCTGCCGTCATTCAGCGGGAGCAGGGTGTCGAATACCCGGGAAAGCAGTACCGTGATGAGGACACTGGCTATGGCTCCGAGAAGAAAACAGGACAGGAGCAATCTGACGGGTTCCTTTTCGTATTTGTCCTTTATATAAATATACAGAACAATGGCGGCAACGGGAGCAAGTGCTGTGAGTATGAGATTCATGGAGGAAAATTAATAAAATATGTGACATGACAGCCCGGTTTTTTTAAAAGAAAGCACCGGGCGTGCCGGACAGGAGGTATTGCTGTGCAACCCGTCGGGGGGGAACAGTACGTTCCTGCAAATAAAAAAGGGCGTAAAAAATCTGCCGATTCTGTTAGGTTTTATATAATTATCCCTTACATTTGCATCATAAACCTATAAATCTATCGATTAAATAGACTAATAGATATGCAGAGCTTCAGAACAGAAATAGAGAATCCGGTTGTAGAAAAGGATATTATAGACCTGGAACGCAAGATACGCCAGTTCCGGGAAGGCAAGGTCGATGACGAGCGTTTTCGCAGTCTTCGCCTGGCAAGGGGTATCTATGGGCAGCGACAGCCCGGGGTGCAGATGATACGGATAAAACTTCCCTACGGAAAGGTGACCAGCGAGCAGCTGCACCGTATAGCCGATGTGTCTGACAAGTATTCCACCGGGAGGCTGCATATCACGACCCGGCAGGATATACAGATACACTACGTGAGCCTGGACCGGACACCGGAACTCTGGGCCGAACTGGAGAAGGACAGCGTTACCATACGGGAAGCCTGTGGTAATACGGTGCGTAACGTTACGGCGAGCGAAACGGCGGGGATCGATACGGAAGAGCCTTTCGACGTGACCCCCTATGCCGATGCTACGTTCAGGTATATGCTCCGGAACCCCATAGGGCAGGAAATGGGGAGGAAGTTCAAGATATCTTTCTCTTCTTCCGATGCCGATACGGCATTGAGCTATATGCACGATCTCGGGTTTATCCCCAAGATAAGGGACGGAAAAAGAGGCTTTAAGGTATTGCTGGGCGGAGGGCTCGGCTCTCAGCCGAGACATGCCGATGTGATATATGAATTTCTCGAGGCAGAGCGTATCATACCGTTGATAGAAGGCGTAGTGAGAATATTTGACCGTTACGGAGAACGTGCGAAACGCATGAAAGCCAGGATGAAGTTCCTCCTGAAGGATATGGGGGTAGAAGAATTTACCCGGTTGGTCAAAGAGGAGCAGAAAGCGGTTCCCTATGACACGTATCCGATAGAAACGGAAGGTTTTGACAGTTTCCCGGCAGCACTCGAAAACCTGGAGCATATAGAGGTCCCCCGGGTAGAGATCGACGATGCCGAGGCTTATGAACACTGGAAGAAAACCAATGTCTTCCCCCAGAAACAGCAAGGGTTTGTCGCTGTCGGGATCAAGGTGGTCATAGGTGATTTTTATACGGACAAGGCCCGGAAACTGGCCGATCTGGTCAGGAAATATGCAGGGAACGAATTGCGTTTTTCACTGCGACAGAACATATTATTGCGTCACGTCCGCGAAGATCTGCTTCCCTTTTTCTACAGGGAACTCGGCGCATTGGGCTTTACGCAGGTCGGGTACGACAGCACGGCCGACATCACTGCCTGCCCGGGTACGGATACCTGTAATCTCGGGATCGCCAACAGCACCGGGATTGCCCAGGTACTGGAAGAGGTGCTCAGTGAGGAATATCCCGAATACCTCGACAACAAGGATGTGGCGATAAAAATAAGCGGCTGTATGAATGCCTGCGGGCAACATATGATGGCCCATATCGGTTTCCAGGGGATGTCCATACGTTCGGGCAAGCTGGTGGCCCCGGCGCTCCAGGTATTGCTGGGAGGTGGCGTACTCGGCGATGGTCAGGGAAGATTCTCCGACAAGGTGATCAAGATCCCCAGTAAGCGGGGACCACAGGCCCTGAGGACCATACTGGACGATTTCCGGGCCAATGCGGAAGAGGGAGAGAATTTCCTGGGGTACTATGACCGCCAGGGGAAAACCTATTTTTATGATATCCTGAAACCGCTTTCAGAAACAGATAACCTCACCGAGGATGATTTCAGGGACTGGGGCCATACCGAAAACTACAAGCAGGAAGTAGGTGTGGGGGAATGTGCCGGGGTGGTCATAGACCTCGTGGCTACATTGCTTTATGAAAGTGAAGAAAAGATAGAAGGTGCGGGTACGGCACTGGAAGCCGGAAAATGGGCAGACAGCATCTACCATTCGTATACCTCCATTATCAATACTGCCAAGGCATTGTTACTTGCAGAAGGTAAAAAGACAAATACCCATGCCGGGATTATCGACCAGTTCCAGGATGTTTTTGTGGTCACCGGTAAAGTGGAACTTCAGGCCGGAGGTGAATTTTCCGACCTGGTATACCAGATCAGGAAAAATGAACCTACAGGTGATTTTGCAGGAAAGTATATGCAGGATGCCATCACTTTCGTCAACCGGGTAAAGTCGTACAGGGAAGAGGAACTGATAGCGAGTTAGGGCTGCAGGCTAAAAGACATTCAGTGCTCCGGGCCCGGATAAAACCGGCCCGGAGCGCGCAACAGAAAAGGAAAATATTACGTGAAAAGACCGAAGTTAATATTAGTAGGAGCAGGACCGGGTGATGCGGAGCTCATTACACTCAAGGGCATAAAGGCCTTGCAACAGGCCGATGTGGTGCTGTATGACGCCCTGATCAACAGGGAGCTGCTGGACCATGCGCCCCGGGCGATAAAGATCTTTGTCGGGAAGCGCAAGGGGTTTCACGCCTATTCCCAGGACGAGATAAACAGGCTTATCGTACGCAATGCTTTTGCACATGGTACGGTAGTCCGTTTAAAGGGGGGAGACCCTTTTATCTTCGGCCGGGGTACCGAAGAGACAGACTACGCGGAGGGTTTCGGGCTGGAAACGGAAGTGGTTCCGGGGATAACCTCGTCCATAGCCGTGCCTGCCAGGCAGGGTATATCCCTGACAAAGAGAAATGTAGCCGAAAGTTTCTGGGTGGTTACCGGTACGACTTCTTCGGGGAAGCTTTCGGGAGATATCCGCCTCGCAGCACAGTCTACCGCTACCGTGGTGATATTGATGGGGATGGGCAAGCTCGGAGAGATTACGGAACATTTCCGCAATGCCGGAAAAGGGGAGGTGCCCGTAGCCGTGATCCAGAACGGGACTACGGTCAATGAAAATCTGGGATGCGGAACGGTAAATACTATCGGCGATATTGTCCGGGATAAAAAACTGGGCTCGCCGGCCATTATTGTGATCGGAGAGGTGGTTCGTGAAAGTACCCGCCTGAAGCATCTTTACGAGGCTGTAAATGTTCTGCCGGAACAGGAAAAATACGATGATCTCCCCGAAAGGATTACATTGTTCAAGCGGTAATAACGCCCGTTTTGGTCGGCTACAAAATTGTAAACAGATGAAAAAAAACGAATTATACCCGGTATTTTTAAAGGTCAGCGAACTCAATATCCTCCTGGTAGGAGCCGGGAATGTAGGGTATGAGAAGCTCTCCTTTCTCCTGAAGTCGAGCCCGAATGCGAGAGTCATTGTCGCGGCCGACCGCTTTAGCAGTGAGGTTAAGGAGCTGGCCGGGAAACACCATATTCCCCTGTTGTTCCGTACCTATTCCTCAAACCTGCTCCATAAAAAACATATGGTGATCGCAGCGACCGACGACCCGGAAGTAAACCGGCAGATCAGCGAAGAGGCGAGGGAGAGAAATATCCTGGTCAACGTGGCGGACACCCCGGAACTCTGTGATTTTTATCTCGGGGGTATCGTCACCAAGGGACAGGTGAAAATAGCCATATCAACCAACGGAAAATCGCCTACCATGGCCAAGAGATTGCGACAGTTTTTTGAGGAGGTGATCCCCGAGGATATCGACGAACTGGTAGAAAACCTCAATCGCTACCGCAGTACCCTGAAAGAGAGCTTTGACAGTAAGGTGGCCCGGCTCAACCACCTCACGAGATCTTTTATCGGAGTGTCGGAATAACTTTCCCGGGTTGTGGAAAATGATGAAATTAACACCTTAAATACAAATCATTACAGAAACAGAACGAGATGATAAAGACGGATATTTTGATTATCGGTGCCGGCCCTACAGGATTGTTTACGGTATTTGAAGCCGGGCTGTTGAAATTAAAGACACACCTTATCGACGCCCTTCCGCAACCGGGCGGGCAATGTTCGGAGCTATATCCGAAAAAGCCCATTTACGATATCCCCGGCTTCCCGGAAGTGAATGCCGGAGCCCTGGTAGACAACCTGATGGAGCAGATCAGGCCGTTCAGTCCCGGTTTTACGCTGGGCGAACGGGCGGAAACCATAGAGAAACTCGAAGACGGTACTTTTATAGTCACCACCAACAAGGGTACCAGGCACCATGCCCCGGTAGTAGCCATTGCCGGAGGTCTGGGTTCTTTTGAGCCTAAAAAGCCGCTTATAGACAATATTGCGGATTACGAAGACCGGGGGGTGACCTATATGATCAAGGACCCGGAAGTATACCGCGACAAGAGCGTCGTCATTGCCGGGGGGGGAGACTCCGCGCTGGACTGGTCCATCTTCCTGGCCGATGTGGCTTCCGAAGTGACCCTGGTACACCGGAGAAGCGAATTCAGGGGAGCCCTGGATTCTGTAGACAAGGTAGGCGAACTGGCCAAACTGGGAAAAATAAACCTGGTAACCCGTGCCGAAGTCACAGGGCTCTCGGGAGAAGGACAACTGGAATCCGTACGTATCCGCCACCAGGATGAAGGAGAGTTTGTCAAAGAGACCGATCACTTTATTCCCCTGTTCGGACTGTCGCCCAAACTCGGGCCGATCGCCAACTGGGGGCTCGAGATCGAGAAAAATGCGATCAAGGTGGATAATTCCTATGACTATTCCACCAATATCCCCGGGATCTATGCCATCGGGGACGTAAATACCTATAAGGGAAAACTGAAACTCATCCTGTCCGGCTTTCACGAAGCCGCCATTATGTGCCAGAGTGCCTACCAGCGTATTTTCCCGGACAAGAAGTATATCATGAAATACACTACCGTGGGAGGAATACAAGGCTTTGACGGTACCAAAAAAGAGGCGAAAAAAGAGGTCATCAAGGCTATTGAGGTATAATCCCGGCCCCGATTGTTGTTGACAATACGGGGCAACCGTAGAGACATATGATCATGTGTCTCAAGAGGATTTCAGACAATAATTTCACATAGGTTTTACCCTTTGTGAATATTGCGATATAACAGGTAACAGCCCTGTCCGGATGGTTGTCCGGGCAGGGCTGTTACCGCGATAAAAAACAACAATTAGTTTGCAAAAGAAAAAGGTATTGCATTTCTTTGCGGTTGTTTTGGTTAGTAGTGAGGTGTTAGGTGTTAGTATTGAGTAGTGAGATGTTAGTAGTGAGATATTAGTATTGAGTAGTGAGAATAAAATAAATCTCAATACTCAATTCTAAATACTCAATACTCAATACTCAATTCTAACCACTAAAAACCCCCAATATCTCAATTTTATTGCAGTTATCAAGAAAGGCATAGGGAATAGACCCGTTGACGCCTTGGCAACCCTCCGGGCCTGAAGCGGAGAAGGTGCTAAATTCTACCCTGGTTTCCAGGGACAGATGACGAGGATACTTCATGTATTTTTCCCTGCTTCCTGATAACAGATAATAGTTTTAGAAACGGTTTTTGTCCGGGCCGGATAGTTATTGCTGTCCGTACAAAAATTAAAGATCCGTGTTATGAACAGATTAAAGGCAGAACTCGCCAGGCGGATACTGGTACTGGACGGAGCCATGGGAACCATGCTCCAGCAATACCGGTTTTCCGAAGAAGACTTCAGGGGTGAGCGTTTTAAGGATTACAAATATCCGCTGAAGGGGAACAACGACTTGTTGTCCCTTACACAGCCACAGGCCATAGCCGAAGTGCACGCAAAGTATTTCGAGGCGGGGGCGGATATCGTGGAGACCAATACCTTTTCCGGTACTACCATAGCCATGGCCGATTACCATATGGAAGACCTGGTTTACGAGCTCAATTACGAATCGGCCCGGATCGCACGGGAGGTAGCCGACAGGTTTACCGCTGAGCATCCGGAGAAACCCCGGTTTGTGGCCGGAGCCATGGGCCCCACCAATAAAACGGCAAGCATGTCGCCCGATGTCAATGATCCCGGTTACAGGGCCATTACCTTCGACGAACTCAAGACGGCGTATAAACAACAGGCAGAGGCACTGACAGACGGCGGAGCGGATATTCTGCTCGTAGAGACCGTTTTCGATACCCTGAATGCCAAGGCAGCCCTGTTTGCTATAGAAGAGATGAAAGAAGAGCGAGGGACCGATATTGCGGTTATGGTAAGCGGTACGATTACCGACGCTTCCGGAAGAACATTGTCCGGGCAGACCGTGGAGGCCTTCCTGATCTCCATTTCCCATATCCCGTTGCTCAGTGTCGGCTTTAACTGTGCACTCGGAGCCGACCTGCTGAAACCCTACCTGAAACGGCTGGGGCAGCAAACAGAACTGAATGTCTCTGCCCATCCCAATGCAGGACTTCCCAATGCTTTCGGTGAATACGACCAGACTCCCGGAGAAATGCAGGCACTGATCAGGGAATACCTGGAAGAGCACCTGGTAAATATTATCGGAGGGTGTTGCGGCACCACCCCGGAGCATATCAGGCTTATCGCAGAAGTGGCTGCCGCATACGAACCCCGGAAACTGGGAACAACGGCCCTGTAGATCGTATCGGAAAATACGGGCCGGAAGTGAATAACCGCAGGTAGAAAGGAGCATACATGGAGAATATCAGTAATAATAAAGAAGATAAATTACCGGGAGAACAGGCCGGCCGGCCGGTGCGCCCCCTGAAGTTGTCGGGGCTGGAACCACTGGTCGTTACCCCCGAAAGCAATTTCATAAACATAGGCGAACGGACCAATGTCACCGGTTCGCGGAGGTTCCTGAGACTGGTCAGGGAAGAAAAGTACGAAGAAGCCCTGAATGTGGCACGGGCCCAGGTAGAGGGAGGAGCCCAGGTGATCGACGTGAACATGGACGAAGGAATGATCGACGGGGTACGGGCCATGACCACCTTTCTCAACCTGATCGCTTCGGAACCTGATATCGCCCGGGTACCTTTAATGATAGACAGTTCCAAATGGGAGATCATAGAGGCCGGGCTGAAGGTGGTACAGGGAAAATGTATCGTAAATTCCATCAGTCTTAAGGAAGGAGAGGAGATCTTTATTCATCATGCAAAGACGGTCAGGCGCTACGGAGCGGCAGTGATCGTCATGGCATTCGATGAGGTAGGGCAGGCCGATAATTACGAGCGGCGGGTAGCGATCTGTAAACGCTCCTACGATATTCTGGTGGACAAGGTGGGCTTCGCCCCGGAAGACATCATTTTTGACCCCAATATTTTTCCCGTAGGTACCGGAATGGAAGAACACCGTAAGAATGCGGTGGATTTCTTCATGGCGACCCGGTGGATCAGGGAAAATCTCCCCTATGCCAATGTAAGCGGGGGGGTGAGTAACGTATCGTTCTCTTTCAGGGGAAATAACGTGGTGCGCGAGGCCATGAATGCCGCCTTTCTGTACCACGCCATACAGCACGGCATGAACATGGGGATCGTGAACCCGGAAATGCTGGAAGTATACGATGAGATCCCGGAAGAACTGCTTACCCATATCGAAGATGTACTGCTCGACCGGCGTGATGATGCCACCGAACGCCTGCTGGACTATGCCGAGCAGGTAAAGGGAGAAGGAAAGCCGGGAGAAAAGAAAAACCAGGAGTGGCGTTCGGAAGACCTGCAGCAACGCATCACTCATGCCCTGGTGAAGGGCATCGACGAATTTATAGAAGACGATGTGGAAGAAGCCCGCCAGCAGGTGAGTAAACCCATAGAGGTTATTGAGACCCATCTGATGAACGGGATGAATGTGGTGGGCGACCTGTTCGGCAGCGGAAAGATGTTCCTGCCCCAGGTGGTAAAATCGGCACGGGTCATGAAAAAGGCCGTGGCCTACCTGCTGCCCTTTATCGAGGAAGAGAAGAAAAAACTTCCGGCAGGGGAAGGGGCCTCCCGTGCGGTCGGAAAGATCCTGATGGCTACGGTAAAGGGCGATGTGCACGATATCGGAAAGAACATCGTAAGTGTGGTGCTGGGCTGCAATAACTACGAAGTGGTAGATCTCGGGGTGATGGTCCCTCCCGAAAAGATCATACAGACTGCTCTGGATGAAAAGGTGGATATTATCGGTCTCAGCGGACTGATAACCCCTTCGCTGGACGAAATGGTATACCTGGCACAGGAACTGGACAAGCTGAATATCAATATCCCTGTCCTGATAGGCGGGGCCACGACCTCACGGGCACATACGGCGGTGAAGATAGCCCCGGCATACAGGGAAACCGTGGTGCATGTAAACGATGCTTCCCGGGCTGTTACGGTAGCCAGTAATCTGCTTAACGAAAAGACAAAAGCGGAATACTGCCGGTCGGTAAGGGAAGAATACGATAAGCTGAGAGAAGGCTTTCTCAGCCGTTCCAAAGTAAAGGAATACCTCAGTATCGAAGAAGCCCGGAGCAACAAGATGCAGCTGGACTGGGATGGGTATACTCCCGTGAGGCCGGAAAAACCGGGAATACACCGGGTAAGTGTGAAACCGGAAGAACTGCTCGGTTATATCGACTGGACCCCGTTTTTCAGGACCTGGCAGCTGCACGGTAAATACCCCGACATACTTACCGATGAGGTAGTAGGCGAACAGGCTACCCTGCTGTTTGAAGATGCGAAGAAAATGATGGAACAGCTGATAAGGGAAGAGTGGTTGCAGGCCCGGGGAGTGTACGGACTTTTTGCGGTCAACCAGGTCAACGACGACGATATCGCCGTTTATGATGAGGCCGGGAACCAGGTAGCGACGTTCCTGACACTGCGGCAGCAGTCTAAAAAGAACAAGAGGGCAGCCAATATTGCCCTGGCCGACTTTATTGCCCCGGAGCACAGTGGCACCAGGGATTATATGGGGGCATTCTGCGTGACGGCAGGCTTTGGGGTGGAAGAGAGGGCCGCGGCATTTCAAAAGAACAACGACGACTACAATTCCATTATGGTGAAAGCCCTGGCCGATCGCTTTGCCGAAGCGTTTGCCGAATACCTGCACGAGAAGGTCCGTAAGGAATACTGGGGGTATGCCTCCGGTGAAGTGCTGAATAATGAAGAGCTTATAAAAGAATCGTATAAGGGGATAAGGCCCGCCCCGGGATATCCCTCCTGTCCCGATCACCTGGAGAAAAGGACGATATGGGACCTTCTTAAGGTGGAGGAGAACACGGGAGTAATACTCACTGAAAGCCTGGCGATGTGGCCTGCTTCTTCGGTGTCGGGCTATTATTTCGGACATCCCGAAAGCAAGTATTTCGGCCTCGGAAAGATCAGGGAAGACCAGGTAGCCGATTATGCGGTCAGACGGGGAATCACCGAAGATGAAGCCCGGAAATGGCTGAATCCCAATATTGCAGATTGATTATTGATCAGAGATAAAAAACAGTATTCCGGAACAGCCGGAAGATCGTGATATGAAAGTAACAGAACACATAGAAAAGGCCGGGGGGAAGACCTTGTTTTCCTTTGAAGTGGTTCCCCCGCAAAAAGGAAAGAACATCCAGGATCTCTACGATAATATAGATCCCCTGATGGAATTCAGGCCGCCCTTTATAGATGTCACCACGTCGAGGGAAGAGTTTGTATACATAGAGAGGGAAGGCCTGCTGGACCGCAGGATCGTGCGTATGCGCCCCGGTACGGTGGGGATATGCGCATCCATAAAACACAAATACCAGGTAGATACGGTGCCCCATGTATTATGCGGAGGGTTTACCCGGGAAGAAACGGAATACATGCTGGTAGACTGCCATTACCTGGGGATTGAAAATGTCATGGCGCTGCGGGGCGATGCCATGAAACACCAGCGTTATTTCGAGCCTGCCACCGGGGGGCATACCTACGCCAATGAACTCGTAAGGCAGATCAAGGATATTACCCGCGGAAAATACCTGCACGATACGGTAGAGGCCGCCAACAAGCCCGATTTTTGCATAGGTGTGGCGGGGTATCCCGAAAAGCACCTGGAAGCACCTTCACTGGATTACGACCTTAAAAAACTCCAGGAAAAGGTGGATGCGGGAGCCGATTATATCGTGACGCAGATGTTTTTTGACAATAAGAGGTTCTTCGAATTCGTGGAAAGGGCCAAAGCCATGGGGATCAATGTTCCCATTATTCCCGGGCTTAAGCCCATTGCGGTAAAAAGGCACCTGCAGCTTTTGCCGCAGGTATTCAAGATCGATATGCCCGAAGACCTTATCAGGGCCGTAGAACAGTGTAAGACCAATAAGGAGGTGCGACAGGTAGGGGTGGAATGGTGTATACAACAATCCAAAGAATTAAAGGAGGCCGGGGTTCCGGTCCTGCATTACTATTCTATGGGGAAATCTGATAATATCAAGGCCGTAGCCTCGGCTGTATTTTAAAAATATAAACTACATTTGTGCTGAACCGGTCGGCATGAAAAACCTGTACATCGTTTTTATTCTGGGATTTCAGATGCTTGTTTCCGCCCAGGAACAGAAGGCCGGAAGCGGGCATTTCTCGTCGGTGGATATCAGTTATTTCTACGGTAATATTGCCCTGCACAACCCGGATATCCGGCACCTGGTCACCGGTCATCCCGAAGGCGTTATACTCAGCTGGAACAGGAAGACGTTCGGTTTTGAAGCATGGGAACAGTACTACAACTATCCTGATTACGGTATCTCTTTTGCCTACCAGGACCTGAAAAACAGCTCCCTGGGCGATAATTACGCCCTTTACGGCCATTATAATTTTTATTTTTTCAGAAGGAATCTCATGCTGCGTATAGGGCAGGGACTGGCCTATGCGACATCGCCTTATGACAGGGAAGAGAATTACAGGAATATCGCTTTCGGGTCGCGTTTGCTGAGCAGCACCTACCTGATGCTCAATTACCGTAAGGAAAACTTGTGGGGCAGGATCGGGCTGCAGGCAGGCCTGTCCCTGATACATTATTCCAATGCCAATGTAAAGGCCCCGAATACCAGTGTCAACAGCATGGCGTTTAATATAGGGCTGAACTACCGGCTGCAGGACGATTTACCGGAATACCGTACGATGCCCCGGCCGGGAAAATATACCGAACCCGTGCGTTACAACGTGGTCTTCCGGGGAGGGCTGAATGAAAGTGATGTGATCGGGAGCGGACAGTATGCATTTTATGTGTTCTCTTTTTACGCCGATAAGCGGCTGGGCAGAAAAAGCGCGGTACACCTGGGTACGGACGTCTTTTATTCTAACTTTCTGAAAGAGTATATACGTTATAAAAGCATCGCCTACCCCGAAGACGGGATCTCCGGCGAGGAAGATTACAAACGGGCAGGGATATTTGCGGGTCACGAACTGTTTGTCAACAGGCTGTCCCTGGTCACCCAGCTGGGCTATTACGTGTATTATCCCGTAGATTTCGAAGGGCGGTTTTACCAGAGGGTAGGGCTGAAATACTATTTGGGAAAGAAACTCTTTGGTGCATTGACACTAAAAACCCATGCGGCAAAGGCGGAGGCTGTGGAACTGGGAGTGGGAATACGGTTGTGATGTTGTAGGTTTGGGGTTGGAAGCACGAAGTATGAAGTCGGGAGTTGTCATTCAGAACGAAGTGAACTGACTAAGAACTAACAACTACGAACTAAACAACTCATAACATCTGAGAAGTTTTGCTTAAATTGATTTTTGTGAAAAAAGTACTGTTATATCTTGTGGTGCTATGGTTGCTTTCCTGTAATAGCGAAGGGAGTAATGACTGTGTTAAGCTGGCCGGTGATGTGGTCAGCAGGGAGGCCGGGGTGACTTCTTTCTCGGCGATTACCGTTGGGGAAGGAGTGCGGATGGTGATCCGGGAAGATGAGGAATTCAGTGTTGTGGTTGAAACCGGGAAAAACCTGCTGGATGACATCGGGGTTGAAGTAAGGGAAGGGCGGCTGCTGTTGTCTAACCGGGCGACGTGCAATTTTTTCAGGGAATACGACAATACGGTGGTGTATGTATCAGCGCCCGATATTACAGAGATAAGAAGCTCTACGCAGTTTGATATCCGTTCGGAAGGCATACTGACCTACCCCTCGTTGCGTATCGTTTCCGAAGATTTCGGAACAGATTACAACAATACCGGCGATTTCTACCTGCACCTGGAAAACAGCAGTATCAGTATATTGTTCAACAACCTTTCCAATTGTTACCTGGAAGGGAGTACGGAGAAACTGGATATTTACCTGGCTGCCGGGAATTCCCGTGTGGAGGCTGCGGATCTCCCGGCGGATGAGGTGAGCTTTTATCACCGGAGTTCCAACGATATTATCGTAAACCCGGTCCGTAGCCTGGAAGGGGACATTTACAGTACGGGCAATGTGATTGCCGTAAACCGCCCGGAGCAAACGGAAGTTCACGCCCATTACAGGGGAGAGTTGCTGTTCGGGGAATAAGCGGTATTCCGTGCCTCACTGTGTCAGCTCCCGGAACAGGGTTTCCAGGTTGCGGTTCTTGTGGTGCAGTTGAAGTGTTTTCAGCCCGTTGTCGTGTGCAAAATCAAAAATGGCCGGCCGCATGTCGGTAGAGGTGCTGAAGTGCAGTTCGTATACAAAATCGTATACATTTCTGATCGTATCGATATAGGGCAATTCTTCGAGCAGGCGGGGTTCTACCCGGTAATCGAATTCCACTTCAATGACCTGCGTTTCCCCTTCCTTAAGAGTGGACAGCTGTTTGTCGGCTACGATCTGCCCGCGGTTTACGATGATCACCCGGTCGCACATCGCTTCCACCTCCTGCATGATATGGGTAGAGAGCAATACGGTTTTTTCCCTGCCGGTATTTCGTATGAGCTCCCTGATCCCGACGATCTGGTTCGGATCGAGCCCCGTAGTGGGTTCGTCGAGGATCAGTACTTCCGGATCGTGTATCATGGCAGCAGCCAGTCCGGTTCGCTGCCGGTATCCCTTCGACAGTTGCCCTATCTTTTTATAAGCTTCCCCGCTGAGCCCGGTAAGTTCCAGTACGCGTTCGAGTTCTTCTTTTCCGGTCTTTTTTCCCGCGGCACGGTACACCGAAGCCGTGAAGTCCAGGTATTCTCGTACATACATGTCGAGGTAAAGCGGATTGTGCTCCGGAAGATAGCCGATACTGCGCTGTACCTCCTTTTTCTGCGTAAGGATATCGAAGCCGTTTACCGCTGCCGAGCCCGAACCGGGACGGATATAGGTGGTAAGGATCTTCATCATGGTCGACTTCCCAGCACCATTGGGGCCCAGGAAACCGACGATCTCTCCCTTGTTTATCGAAAAAGAGACGGAATCCAGGGCTTTCCGGGGACCGTAATTTTTGGTGATATTTCTAACGTCTATAGACATTTTTGTATCATTGATAATGTTATACTGCCAAAAATACAAAACACTGGCAAAGGAGAAATGGTTTACTTGTAAATAACCCTATCTTTGGTCTTTTTCACACTTAAAACTTAAGAACATAAGAACTGTTTAAATTATAACTTTTATATTTAGCAGATTTTTGAAAAACCTAATATAAAATCATTAACAAACTATAACTTTATGGAATTCGGATTACTTGATAAAATTATATTTGCCGCTTACGCATTACTGATTATCGGTATAGGATTATGGGTGTCCAGAGGCAAGGGAGATACCTCTGAAGATTATTTTCTGGCAAGTAAATCGCTGCCGTGGTGGGCTATCGGGGCATCGCTTATCGCTGCCAATATTTCAGCAGAACAGTTTATCGGAATGTCCGGTTCGGGCTTTGCGATCGGGTTGGCCATTGCTTCTTACGAATGGATGGCAGCCATTACCCTGCTCATAGTCGGGAAGTATTTCCTTCCCGTTTTTATTGAGAAGAAGCTATACACCATCCCCGAATTCATAGAAGTGCGCTATAATAAGAACCTGAAAACCATACTGGCGGTATTCTGGGTATGTCTTTTCGTGTTTGTCAACCTTACTTCGGTGCTTTACCTGGGGGCTACGGCTCTCGATACCATTCTGGGAACGGGAGATGGTTCCCTGTTTTTATGGACCATTTTCGGACTTGCCTTTTTTGCGGCTGCCTATTCCTTATACGGCGGACTGTCTGCAGTGGCATGGACCGATGTGGTACAGGTCGTGCTGCTCGTTATCGGAGGGTTGATTACCACTTATATAGGGCTGACCCATATTTCTGAAGACGGAAGTGCCATTTCCGGAATGGTGGAGCTCTATGACAAGGTGCCGGAAAAATTCTCAATGATCCTGGAAAAGGGAGAGATCTTTACTCCCAACGGAAAAGATGCCTGGTGGGACCTGCCCGGGATAGCGGTGCTCATAGGAGGGATGTGGGTAGCCAACCTGTATTACTGGGGCTTTAACCAGTACATCATACAACGTACCCTGGCTGCAAAAAGCTTGCGTGAATCCCAGAAGGGAATTATTCTTGCCGGGTTTTTAAAGATACTGATCCCCCTGATGGTGGTTGTTCCCGGGATTATAGCCTATGTGATGAATATGGACCCGGAAGGGAATATTACACAGGCTTCGGCCGTTCCTTCATTCTTCAGCCCGTCGGGAACAATAATCAATGATAATGCCGCACCCTGGCTGATACGGGAGTTTATCCCGACAGGTATAAAGGGGCTGGTGGTTGCCGCCCTCGCTGCAGCGATCGTTTCCTCCATAGCATCCATGCTCAACTCTACGGCGACGATCTTTACTATGGATATATACAAACCTTATATTCAGAAAACTGCTTCTGAAAAAAAACTGGTAAGGGTAGGAAGATTATCTGCTGCCTTAGCGCTGCTGGTGGCGGTTGCTCTGGCTCCGCAACTCGCCAATCTGGGGCAGGTGTTCCAGTATATTCAGGAATACACAGGTTTGGTGAGCCCGGGTATCCTCGCGGTATTCATGCTGGGGCTGTTCTGGAAGAAAACCACCAGCAGGGCCGCAATTATCGGGGTGTTGGTTTCTATCCCTATCGCCCTGTATTTTAAAATAGGCCCCAGTGGCTGGATAGACAGCCCGCTGTTTGTAAAGCTGCCTTTTATGAACCAGATGATGATTACCTGGATACTGACCATGCTTATCATGATTGTTGTCAGCTATGCGGAAAGTAAAGGTAAAGATCACCCCAAGGCTATTACGATAAGCAAGTCCCTGTTTAAGACCGGCCCGGCATTCAATATAGGCGGGTTTGCCATTTTGCTTATTGTGGCGATGCTTTATGCTCTGTTCTGGTAAGAGGTACGAAGCGGGGAGTTGTCATCCCGACGATAGAGCCTGTCCCGACCTTTTCAGTCAGGGAGGGATCTCCGGGTTTTCGGTGATGTTAGTGAAAGTTCTTTGATCTCGGGTGGAGATTCTTCACTGCGTTCTGAATGACAGGGCTTTGTCATCCCGATGCGGGAGGGATCTCCGGGTTTTCGGTGATGCTGTTGAGATTCCCTGCCAGCCGGGCAGGAGGGTTCTCTCCGCTGCGCTTTCCCGCTGCTCGGGACAGGCTGGTCTGAACGACATTTACACGTGGATTAATATGTCGTTTTTCCGCTTTTTTGTGAAAAATAAAAAAAAATGTCACTGATCACTTGTCCGTTTCGGATTTATAATTACTTTAGCAGCGTCAAATGGAATAAACAAATGGTTCAGACTGCTTATAACTGGAACTTCTATTTTTTCTTCTTTTACTTTTTTAAGGGAAGAACGGGACGGTTATAGGTTGTTTTAAGCATTAAAATATAGATGACAGGTCCCGGAAATTTCCGGGACTTTTTTTTGGTAAAAAAATAAAACAGGAAACAGATGCAGTTAATTGCAACGCCATGAAAAGGAAGATAGCCATACAGGGGATCAGGGGCTCTTTTCATCACCAGGTAGCCAGGGAGTATTTCAGCGGAGACATCGAGGTGCTGGAATGCCTTTCCTTCGACAAGCTGGTCGACAGTTTGCTCGACACGAGTTCAGACGGGGCTGTTATGGCCATAGAGAATTCCATTGCAGGTTCTATCATTCCCAATTACGCCCTGATAGACAACAATAACCTGCATATTATCGGGGAACATTACATAAACATTCACCACAACCTGATGGCCCTTCCGGGGCAGACCATTGCCGGGATCCGGGAGGTGTATTCCCATCCCATGGCCCTGTTGCAGTGCAAGAAGTTCTTCAGGCAGTATCCGCATATCAAACTCGTGGAAGACGCCGATACGGCAGAAACCGCCAGGCGGATCCGGGAGCACGGGATTACGGGGATCGGGGCCATAGCCAGTAAAACCGCCGCCGAACTCTTCGATATGGAAATACTGGCCGGGAATATTCAGACCATTCAGGACAATTCCACCCGCTTTGTCATTGTACAAACGCAGAACTCCGTACTGCCCGAAGAGGAAGTCAACAAGGCTTCGATAAAATTCAAGACACAACACAAGAGGGGAAGCCTGGCCACGGTGCTCAACGTCATGAGCGACTGCAGGCTCAACCTCACCAAAATACAATCGCTTCCCGTTATAGAAACACCCTGGAAATATTCCTTTTTCGTGGATGTAACCTTCGAGAAGTACGACGATTTTAAAAAGGTAAAATCACTACTCGGTATCATGACGGATGATTTTAAGATACTCGGGGAATATAAAAACGCAAAATCATGATAGCACCGGCACAACGATTAAATACGGTAGAGGAATACTATTTTTCCAGGAAACTCCGCGAGGTGCGACAGCTTATGGCGGAAGGGAAACCGGTGATCAACATGGGGATCGGCAGCCCTGACCTCCATCCCGCACCGGAAGTGACTGCCGCGCTCGGGGCATCGATGAAAGACCTTATGGCGCATCAGTACCAGAGCTACCAGGGGCTGCCCGAACTGCGCGAGAGCATGGCCGGGTTTTACCGGAAGCACTTCGGGGTGGAGCTCGACAGTAACCGTGAAGTGCTGCCGCTGATGGGGTCCAAGGAAGGGATCATGCATATTTCACTCGCCTTCCTCAACGAAGGAGATGAAGTGCTTATCCCCGATCCTGGCTATCCTACCTATACGTCGGTAACCCGGCTGGTAGGGGCGACCCCCAGGTATTACGACCTGACAGAAGCCGGCGGGTGGCTCCCCGACCTGGAGGCCCTTGAAAATAAGGACCTCTCCCGGGTAAAACTGATGTGGCTCAACTATCCGCATATGCCTACGGGAACAAATGGCAGCAGGGAACTTTACACCGGGCTGGTGGCTTTTGCGAGAAAGCACAACATACTGCTGGTCAATGACAACCCGTACAGCTTTGTACTCAACAACCATCCCCGCAGTATCCTGCAGGTAGAGGGTGCCAGGGAGGTGGCCATGGAACTGAATTCCCTGAGCAAGACCTTTAATATGGCCGGATGGCGTGTGGGAATGGTGCTGGGCAGCAGTGAGCATATAGATGCGGTGCTCAAGGTAAAGAGCAATATGGACAGTGGCATGTTCTACGGGATACAGAAAGGGGCCATTGCGGCATTGCATTGTTCGGACAGCTGGTACAAAGAGATCAACGAGGTGTATGCCCGCCGGAGAAAACTCATATACAGGCTGGCTGAAAAGCTGGGTTGTTCCTATGACGAAGAGGCAGTGGGAATGTTTGTCTGGGCACGTTTGCCCGAAGGAGTAGATGGAGCCGAGGATTTTATAGACGGTGTACTGTACGACAAACATGTTTTCATCACCCCGGGAACTATTTTCGGGAAGAACGGCCAAGGATATATCCGTTTTTCCCTGTGTACCCCCGAAGAAAAAATAGAAGAGGCTATCAGCCGGTTTTAGCCGGAAATGAATGCGCTTTCCGGCAAGCGAAAAAAGTATCGAAATGACAAACGTATTTGTAATAGGGCTCGGGCTTATAGGAGGGTCTTTTGCCCTGGATATCCGGGAAGCCTGTGAGGAAGTGCAGGTATATGGGTTAGATAATAATGAAGACCATATCCGGCAGGCGCTGGAACTGGGGCTGATCCACCGGAAGGCCACTGCAGACGATCTGGAAAAAGCGGATATTGTCATTGTGGCCGTACCGGTAAATGCCAGTCTCGGGCTTTTGCCGGAGGTGCTCGACAGGGTCCCTGACGATGCCGTGGTCTGCGATGCGGGCTCTACCAAGTTACAGGTGTGTGAGGCGTTGGCCTCACACCCTAAGCGCAGGAATTTCCTGGCTGCCCATCCCATTGCGGGAACCGAATTTTCCGGCCCTTCCGCAGCGCTGAAGGGATTGTACAGGGACAAGGTGAATATTATCTGTGAGGTGGAAAAGACAGCATTCAAATTACAGGAAAAAGCGTTAAGGCTCTTTTCCGGTATCGGAATGCGTATCCGCTATATGGACCCGGCAGCTCACGACCGGCATATTGCCTATGTGTCTCATTTGTCACATGTCAGTTCTTTTATGTTGGGAAAGACCGTTATCGAAAAAGAGAAGAACGAACGCGATATTTTTGACATGGCCGGAAGTGGTTTTGAGAGTACCGTAAGGCTGGCCAAGAGTTCCCCGGCCATGTGGGCGCCCATTTTCGAGCAGAACAAGGCCAACGTTATGGAAACCCTGGACGAATATATCGCTAATCTGCAGCATTTCAGGGCATTGATGGAACAGGGGGATTTTGAAGGCATTTATGAAGAAATGGAAAACACGAACAGAATAAAGGAAATATTAAAGGGGATATCCGTTCCCGCCCCCCGTAGAGACGCATAATCATGCGTCTCCACAAAGAAAAATAATAAAAACCGGAATTTACAAATTAAAAACGATCATGGAAAATTCGAAAGAGATGAGAGGATGGCTGGACGACCTGGGATTAGATCATCCCCTGGTTATCGCGGGCCCCTGCAGTGCAGAAACAGAAGACCAGGTGCTCCGTATAGCGCATGAGCTGAAAGACACTGATGTAACCTACCTGCGTGCCGGGATATGGAAACCCCGTACCCGCCCCGGAAATTTTGAGGGAGTAGGCGCCCTGGGGCTTAAGTGGTTGCAAAAGGCCAAAGAGGAAACAGGAATGCTTACGGCCACCGAAGTAGCCAATGCGGCCCATGTACAACTGGCCCTGGAACACGATATCGACCTGCTGTGGATAGGCGCACGGTCTACGGTAAGCCCGTTTATCGTACAGGAGATTGCCGATGCCCTGAAAGGAACGGACAAGGTGGTACTGGTCAAAAACCCGGTAAACCCCGACCTGTCCCTCTGGCTGGGCGGAATAGAACGGCTGTATACGGCAGATATCAAAAAACTCGGTGTCATCCACCGCGGATTTTCCACCTATGAGAAAACCAAGTACCGCAATATTCCGGAGTGGCAGCTGGCCATTGAGCTCCAGAACAGGTTTCCCGATCTGCCTCTCATCTGCGACCCGTCCCATATTACCGGGAAGCGGGACATGATCTTCGACGTATCCCAGACCGCCCTGGACCTCAATTTTGACGGGCTGATGATCGAAACCCATGACGATCCGGACAATGCGTGGAGCGATGCGGCCCAGCAGGTAACTCCTGCCACCCTTATCAGCATCATGCAAGACCTTAAGATAAGAAAGGAAAGCGATGCGGAGGCCGAATACAATAACAAGCTCGGAATGCTGCGTGCACAGATCGATGTGATAGATAACGGGCTTATCGATACCATGGGCAAACGCATGAAGATCTCCGATGAGATAGGGCAGCTTAAAAAGCAGAAGAATGTGGCGGTACTCCAGAGTAAAAGATGGAACGAGATCCTGGGCAGGATGATCCTGGAAGGACAGGAAAGAGGGCTGAGTGAAGAGTTTATACTGAAAATGTTCAAGGCCATTCACCAGGAATCCATAAACCACCAGGAGAAAATATTAAAAGCGTAAATTTGCGGGTAGCACAGATTTCGTAATTAATATCAGGGGAGGTCCGGAGGTCCCCGGGAAATATGGTATTTCCCGGCGCCGTATACGGATGTGCGTCCGGAGCTCCCTGTAAAGCCTATGACAGGAACAGTCTATAAATCTACGGGTAGCTGGTATACCGTCAAAACGGAGGATGCACAGACCTATGATTGCAGGATAAAGGGAAAATTCCGCATCCGGGGGATCAGGAGTACCAATCCCGTCGCTGTAGGCGATGTGGTAGATTTTGAGCCCGAAACGGGGGTGGAAGGGAATACCGGTATTATCACCCATATTCACGACAGGAAGAACTATATTGTCAGGAAATCGGTAAACCTGTCGCGGCAGAAACATATCATAGCTTCCAATATAGACCAGGTATTCCTGCTGGTAACGCTTAAGAACCCCGTAACCCTGACCACCTTTATAGACCGTTTCCTGGTTACGGCCGAGGCTTATGATATCAGGGCGATACTGTTGTTCAACAAATCAGACCAGTATGACAGGGAAGAGTTTCTCGAGGTGAAATACCTCGCCGATATGTACCGGAATATAGGATATGAATGCCTGGGAGTGTCTGCATTAACCGGGAAAAACACAGACCGGCTGAAAGCGTATATGAAGGATAAGGTAAGTGTGTTTTCAGGACATTCCGGGGTGGGAAAATCGACCCTGATCAATGCCGTGGAGCCGGGGCTCGGCCTCAAAACGGCCGAAATATCGGAACAGCACCGGCAGGGGCAGCACACCACGACCTTTGCCGAGATGTTCGACCTGAGTTTCGGGGCCCGTATTATCGATACCCCGGGAATAAAGGGGTTCGGGATCATTGATATGGAAAAGGAGGAACTCGGGGATTACTTTCCGGAATTCTTCGCACTGAAAAGCGGGTGCCGGTTTAACAACTGCCTGCATGTAGAAGAGCCGCACTGTGCCGTAAAACAGGCTCTTGAAGACGGAGAGATATCGTGGAGCAGGTATAAGAGTTACCTGCAGATCCTGGAAGGCGAGGAAGAAAACTATCGCACGGATAATTACGGGGAAGAATAGTCTCCTGTCAATACCGGATTGTTATGAGGGCAGTGATACAACGCGTCAGCGAAGCAAAGGTTACCATAGAGGGCGAGGTAAGATCGTCTGTGGGGCATGGCCTGCTCGTATTGCTCGGAATAGAGGATGCCGACAGGCAGGAGGATATCGAATGGTTGTCGCGGAAGATCGTAAACCTGAGGATATTCGGCGATGAGGACGGGGTGATGAACAGGTCGGTCAGGGAGGTAGAAGGCGATATTCTTGTCGTGAGCCAGTTTACCCTGCACGCATCCACCAGAAAAGGCAACCGCCCGTCATATATCAGGGCGGCCAGGCCCGAAGTGTCCGTTCCGATCTACGAGGCTTTTGTACAACGTATCGGTGCCGATCTCGGAAAAGCGGCAGGCACGGGAGAATTCGGTGCGGATATGAAGGTATCGTTGGTCAACGACGGCCCGGTAACCATTATTATCGATACCAAAAACAGGGAGTAGAATCATCGTACTAAAAAATATAAACCATGAATATCAAAAACGCCCAGCAGGAAGTAGACCATTGGATAAAAACACATGGGGTCCGTTATTTTAACGAACTTACCAATATGGCCCAGCTCACCGAAGAGGTGGGTGAAGTGGCCCGTATCATTGCCAGGAGATACGGGGAGCAGAGCGAGAAGGAAAGCGATAAGGACAAGGACCTCGGGGAAGAACTGGCCGATGTGGTATTTGTAGTGTTGTGCCTGGCCAACCAGACGGGAATAGACCTGCAGGAGGCTTTCGACCGGAAAATGGATAAAAAGACCCGGCGCGACCACGACCGGCATCACAATAATGAAAAACTTCAATAAGCCAATACTTGTCCATGAATCTGAGAATATTCAATCCTGAAAAAAAGATAAACGGAAATATAAAGATCACAGGCTCGAAGAGCGAATCCAACAGGTTACTGCTGTTACAGGCCCTGTATCCCAGGATAACCATAGAGAACCTTTCCAATTCAGACGATTCGGCAGTGATGAAAAAGGCACTGACCACCGATGAAGCTGTAGTGGATATACATCACGCCGGTACGGCGATGAGGTTTCTCACCGCTTTTTTTGCCACCCGCCCGGGCAGGGAAGTGACCCTTACCGGATCGAAACGCATGACCGAGCGCCCTGTAAAGATACTGGTCGATGCGCTCCGGCAGCTGGGTGCGGATATTTCCTATACCGCAAACGAGGGTTACCCCCCGTTGCATATCAAAGGGAAAACCCCCGACAAAAACAGGGTATCCCTGCAGGCGGGGGTAAGCAGCCAGTATATATCGGCATTGTTACTGGTGGCTCCGGCACTTCCGAACGGACTGGAACTTACCCTGGAAGGAAAAATAACATCGGTGCCCTATATCAAAATGACGCTTGCCCTGCTGGAAGAAACAGGAGTGCAGACATCTTTTGAAGGACAGGTGATCACCGTAAGCCACAAACCCGGCACGGACCCTGTGACCCTTACGGTGGAATCGGACTGGAGTTCGGCATCTTATTTCTACAGTATAGTGGCCCTGAGTGCGTTGGGGACGGAAATATCCCTTTCTGCCTATAAGGCCGCCAGCCTGCAGGGAGACAGTGTGCTGGCGCGGATATATGAGAAATTCGGGGTGAAAACGGCTTTTCAGGAAAATACCATTACCCTGACAAAAGCAGGAGAGGCCTCTTCTGACGATCTCGTTTTCGACCTGGCCAATGCTCCCGATATAGCACAGACCATTGCGGTAACCTGTTTCGGACTGGGAAGAGGATGTCACCTTACCGGCCTGCATACGCTTAAGATCAAGGAAACCGATCGCCTGGAGGCGCTCCGGACAGAGCTTTCCAGGATGGGCGCGGAGATCAGGGTTACCGATGCCGAACTTTTCCTGGAACCAGGAAAAACGATACGGGAAAACGTGGCCATCCCCACTTATAACGATCACAGGATGGCGATGGCGTTTGCCCCGCTCGGGCTCAGGGTCCCCCTGGTCATTGAAGAAGCCGGGGTCGTGAGCAAATCGTACCCGGATTTCTGGAAGGATATGGAAACACTGGGTTTCAGGACGGAAAAGGTTTGACGGATACTAACTGCAGATTACAAATGTCATTCAGAGGCCTAACATTTGGGCAACCGCATCAATGGAGATGACGTTTTTGTCTTCATTTATCAAATGTGATAAACCACATAACACCTCCCTTCAGACGAAGGGAGGTGGCTCATCTTCGATGAGACGGAGGGTTTTGAAAGCCCGGATCATAAGGATAATCCCAAACGTTTGGGGATATACGCCAAAGTTCGGGCCTGTTCAAAACTCCCCGGCCAGCGTGGCTGCCCACCCCTCCCAGCCTGTCCGGCAGGGAATCTCCGATCCGGCCCGGGAGGAATTATGGCAGCTGTACTACCTCCTGGAACATCTGAATCTCTTCGGGAAATTCTATTTTCCGGCCGTAAAACGAACGGTAGATAAATTCGGAAAACAGGGATAACATTCTCCATTCAAATAAATTTGGGTATTTCCTTGACATCTCCTTGGTGAGGATTGTATATTTGCAGCTTCGTATAAATTAGGGGGAAATATCTTCCGGGTATGTCGCAGGACGTCGGTGCTTTCGATACTACCGTTAAAAAAATCAGACAGCATGAAATTATCGCATTTTAATTTTGACCTTCCGAAAGAATTACTGGCCGAATACCCTTCGGAAAACCGGGATGAAGCCAGGCTTATGGTAGTGCACCGCAAGGACGGGACCGTGGAACACAAGATGTTCAAGGACCTGATAGACTACTTCGACGAAGGGGATGTCATGGTGCTGAACAATACCAAGGTTTTTCCTGCCCGCTTATACGGAAACAAGGAGAAAACGGGAGCCAGGATCGAGGTTTTCCTGTTGCGGGAACTCAACGAGGAACAACGCCTCTGGGATGTACTGGTAGACCCGGCCAGAAAAATACGGATAGGGAACAAACTGTATTTCGGCGATGATGAAAGCCTTGTGGCCGAGGTGATCGACAATACCACTTCCAGGGGAAGGACCTTGCGGTTCCTGTACGACGGTTCGTATGAAGATTTCAGGCGGAAGCTCAAGGAACTGGGCGAAACCCCGCTGCCCAAATATATCAAGAGGGGAGTAGAGCCGGAAGACGAAGAACGGTATCAGACCATCTACGCAAAACACGAAGGGGCTGTGGCGGCGCCTACCGCAGGATTGCACTTTTCCAAACACCTGCTGAAGCGCCTGGAGATCAAGGGGGTGAATTTTGCCGAGGTTACCCTGCACGTAGGGCTGGGTACTTTTAACCCCGTAGAAGTGGAAGACCTGTCGAAACACAAGATGGATAGCGAAGAACTGACTATTCCCGAGTCTGCCACGGAGGTGGTCAATGCGGCCAAACGCAATAAAAACAAAGTATGCGCCGTAGGAACTACTGTCATGCGGGCCATGGAAAGTTCGGTATCTTCGGAAAGATTACTGAACCCTTTCGACGGATGGACCAACAAGTTTATATTTCCTCCTTACGATTTCAGTATTGCAGATTGCATGATCACCAATTTCCATACCCCGAAGTCGACACTGTTGATGATGGTATCCGCCTTTGCCGGTCATGACCTGATCAAGAAAGCCTATGAGGAGGCAGTCAAGGAAAAGTACAAATTCTATTCTTATGGCGACGCCATGCTGATCCTCTGATGAAGAAGGCTGGTTGTTGGTTGCAAGTTACAGGTTGCAGTTTCATAACTCATAACTGGTTATATATTGACAGTCAATCAACTACGAACTAACAACTACAAAACTAAGAACTGTTCACTACCCGTATGCACACCGAGAAGCGAGATATAAGAGCACTGAGCCGTGACCAGTTGCGGGAATTTTTTATTTCCAGGGGAGATAAGGCCTTCAGGGGGAACCAGGTTTATGAATGGCTATGGGCCAAGGGGGCGCATTCCTTTGAGGGGATGACCAATCTTTCCGTGGAAACCCGGCAGGTACTGGAAGCACATTTTGTGATCAATCACATCCGTGTAGACCGTATGCAGCGCAGCGGTGACGGAACCATTAAGAATGCCGTAAAGCTTCACGACGGCCTTGTGGTTGAGTCGGTACTCATTCCCACGGATACCCGTACTACCGCCTGTGTTTCCAGCCAGGTGGGGTGTAGTCTCGATTGCAGGTTCTGTGCTACGGCCAGGCTGAAACGCATGAGGAACCTTCAGCCCGATGAGATCTACGACCAGGTAGTGGCCATCGACCGGCAGAGCAGGCTGTATCATAACCGGCCGCTGAGCAATATTGTCTTTATGGGAATGGGAGAACCCCTGATGAATTACAATAATGTGATCAGGGCAATTGATAAAATAACCGCTGCCGACGGCCTGGGAATGTCGCCGCGGCGTATTACCGTGTCGACCTCGGGGGTGCCGAAGATGATCAGGAAACTGGCCGATGACGAGGTGAAATTCAAACTGGCCGTATCCCTGCATGCCGCTGTTGACGACATCCGTACCTCGATTATGCCTTTTAACGAACATTTCCCGCTTAAAGACCTCCGGGAAGCCCTGCAGTACTGGTACGACAAGACCAGGAGCAGGATTACCTACGAATATGTGGTCTGGAAGGGGATCAACGACAAGCGCAGGGATGCCGAGGCCCTGGCGCGTTTCTGCAGGTTTGCCCCGTCTAAGGTGAATATCATAGAGTACAACCCTATCGGCGACCCGGAATTCTCCCAGGCAGGCCCGGAAGCACTGGAACTGTACAGGGAAGTTCTGGAAAAAAGCGATATTACCGTTACCATACGCCGTTCGAGAGGCAAGGACATCGATGCGGCATGCGGACAGCTGGCCAATAAATCCTGATCAGGCTATGGGGTGCTTCCTGGCATCAATAATACATTTTCCGAGATTTGCAATAAACTCGCGGGTATATTCTGCCGTAGGATCGAGGTCCGGGTCCAGTAAGGTGATCTCCAGCCCGGCGGCCTTGTTGTGCGTGAGCAGTTTTTCCATGATGTGATTGAATTCGGCATAGGTGAGCCCGTCGTCGGAACGGCCGGTTGCGGGAGGCATCACCATGTCGTCCAACACATCGGTATCCACGTGAATGAAATAACCGTCCAGGTCTTCCTGCTCCACCATTTGCAGAAAGGTGTTGGTGCAGTGTTCCGTTCCGTTGTGCTGAAGGGTGTCGAGGTCCATATAGTGTATGTCGGATTCGTGCAGGGGAGTAAGGTGGTCCTGCCCGTATTCGCGATTACCTACACACCAGATATGTTCTTCCCTGAAATAAGGGGATAGCCCGTCTATATCGCTCAGCCTCGGATGCCCCTGCCCGGAGACCACGGCAAGATTCTGCTCTGCCAGTCCGTCGGATTGCGAAAACGGGGGTACTACGTAATTCGTCTGCCCGTTCAGGTAAAAAAGCCCGTAATCCCCTTTTCTCTTGAGGGCCATGGCATTTCCTACCAGTATACTGCAATCACCGCCTATGATAACGGGAAAGGGATCTTCTTCAAAGACTTCCTCCAGAAGCTCGGCCTGCTGTTTTGCAAAGTCGACGATAGACGCACTGTTGCGTATACCGGTTTCCGGGTCGCGGCGCGTGCTGTATGCAGGCGCTTTGGCAGTGTATACGTTTTGAGGTTTCAGCATATCGTAAAATCCGTTTTCCCGGAGCCAGGACGGCAGGTTTCGTACTCCCGGCTCCGTACCGGGGGCAGGTTCTTCAAGTCCGAGATTGGATGGGAATTCTACGATGTTGATATTGTGGTTCATGAGTGAAAAAGTGTATTTTGATTTTCCATAAAGATAAGAAATATTGACCAGACCGGAGAATTGCAGGGTACAGGTCAATGTCATCCCCGAGTGCAGTTTCTGTCCCGGCCCCTGGCCGGGGGGAGGGATCTCCGGCTCTTGAACTTAACAGACTGCGAACTAACAACTACGAACTACAAAACTGAATTTAAGCTTTTTAACAGAATAATCAAAAACAAAAAAACGGGGATAAAAACGGAAATATAAATTAATGAGTATCTTTACTATCGGGAAAACACAAAAAACCTTAAAAGATGAAAAGAACTTTTTTAGCAATTGCAGCCGTTATCGGTTTTGCTTTTTACGGAAATGCACAAAATATTCATTTCGGGGCCAAGGGCGGGGTTAACTTCGCCGACCTCAGTGATGTAAGTGCCGACGGGCGTACCGGGTTTCACCTCGGTCTGCTGGCCGAGGTCGGGCTTGGCAAGTTCTCGGTTCAGCCCGAAGTGCTGTATTCGGCACAGGGAGTTGATGATATCAACCTGGATTATCTCAATATTCCCGTACTCGCAAAATACTATGTGATACAGAACCTCAGCCTCGAGGCCGGGCCGCAATTCGGTTTTAATACTAAGGAAGACGATATCAATGATATCAATACCTTTGATATGGGGGGTGCCGTAGGGGTCGGATACAAGATCGGCAGCCTGTTTGCCCAGGCCCGTTACAATTTCGGCTTCAGCGATGTGTCAGATGCTGATTATGGGAAAAATTCCGTGTTCCAGTTATCCGTAGGGTACCTGTTCTTTTAGGAGAAAAGTAATCATTTAGCATAGCAAAAACGAAGGATCAATAGCGGTCCTTCGTTTTTTTGTTTACAAAAGTAGGTTTTTTCTTTATTTTTTGTATTTTTATGTAAAATAAATCTTTCAAATTATAACGTAAAATCTTTAGTTATGGAAAAAACCTATTTGTTTTGTGTATTCCTGTCTATGTTGCTGACCCTGGTGTGGGCTTGTGAACAGGGCACTCCGGATGTTGAGGTCGCGGAGGAGAGCAGGGACGTATTGGCTGACGAAAAAGACAGGCCGGCCATTACTTTTGCAAGGGCCCTGGCCGGTGCGATGCAACGGAGCGAAGCGTTGAGGGCCTTTCTGAAAGAAGAGGCCCTGCTGATGTTTGACAATGATTACGATATCCTTTATCACGCTATTAAAGGCGAACAGCTTTCGGATGGCAATACGCCTGCAAGCCTGCTTATGGAGGAATGCGGAGCGTACAGTCAGGAGCTCCCGGCACTTTGGGACAGGGTGCCCGGACTTACCATATTTGTTCCGTCTTTATCAAGCATTATATTCTCGGCAGAGTCGTGGGATACTTCGGTACAGGTTCCAATGGTTGCCGTATTACTGCACTGCGGGGATAAGGTATATTATGTAGACGGAAAAGGGGAAGAGAACGTTGTGGAGGCACAGATGGTCCCTGCTTTTCCCGTGGTGGTGATCAAGGAAAACGAGAGAGTGGTAACCGGTGACGACATATATGCCGTAACTGACAGGGCAAAGGGAAAAACGGCGATGCGGGGCGGCGTGAATTACCGTTTTCTGGATGAGGTATTTGACGGAAGCCGGGACCGGCAGGGAAGTATTATTGCCGCAAGGCAGGAGACCGAACCCGACCGGAAACTGGAAGAAGCATATGAAATATATGAGAACACCAATGGCTGGCACCGGGACTATATCTATTACGGGATAACGCCGGATATCACCGAAGGCGAGTTTTCCTATGACTACCAGGAACATATAACCTCTTTTGCCATGAAAGGTGGAGATGCGGCCGTTTCCAGGATCTCCGACCAGGATGGAGATCCCGGGTTGAGAATAAAATTAAGGCTGTCCGAACGCAGCTGGATGGACGGATTTTTCGAGTTTAAGGTAAGGGTGTTGCTAAATGCAAAGAACGGGATAGGAGCCGAGTACGTAACCTATTTTTCTGCGATGCCGGACGATCTGTTCCGGATGAGCTATAAGCACAGATGCGGATCGGGAGCCGTCCTCAGGCTGTTTTACTGTCCCACGCTCGAAGAGATCCTGGAATACCGGGTGGAACTTCCCCTGTTTCAGTGGGACCTCAATCAATACGCTTCCGCCATAAAGATAGAAATAGAAGAAGTAGACCTGGCCGTAACCACTACCATAACCGATACCAGAACGGTAAAGTTTGCCAATAATTTTGATATCCAGGGCGATGTGCTGAAAAAGGTAGGACTGAAATTCGGGGCCAAACTGGAAACTACCGAATCACAAAGTATAAAGAAGAGCTTTACCCAGGAAAATGATGACCTCGGTGGTGTGATCATCAATTTTGCCGATAATGTTCTGCTTGGTAAGGACGGGGAGAACTGGAAGACCAGGGAGTATGAAACCGGATGGTTTAAGATCGGGGTAGCACCCAGGAAAGTACAGTGACGGGGATTTCAGGATTTGAAGTGGTAAATTGTGCATGTGATAATTTTATAAAGCACCAAATAAAAATATCTCCTATATTCGCACTTAAATCTTTAAATCTTTTAAAATGAAAAAACTTTTACTTGTAGCCGTAATGGCTTTTGGATTTGTATGTACTGCCGCTGCCCAGGAGGTGACCTTCGGGGTTAAGGCCGGGCTTAATTTTTCACAGCTGAAAGTGGACCTTGATGGTATAGGCAGTGGTAGCAGTGACGGAAGAACAGGCTTTTATCTTGGAGGGCTGGCAGATTTCGGTCTGTCGGAGAAATTCCATATTCAACCTGAAGTGCTATATTCCAACGAAGGTGCCAAGGGGGTTGACGAATATGGTGAAAAGGCGGATGCCAGTATATCCTTTATTAATATTCCCGTATTGGCCAAGTTTTATGTGGTGGAAGGCTTTAATATACACGCCGGCCCCCAACTGGGAATACTTGTAGATGCAGATGGCGGAACAGACGAATTGAAGACCACCAATTTCAGTCTTGCTTTTGGAGCGGGATACGAACTGTCTTCCGGTTTGTTCTTTGATGCCAGATACAATCTCGGTCTTTCAGACATCACTGACCTGGGAGAGGAATATGAAGCTGCCGGACTGGATTTTTCTATGAAGACCCGGGCCTTTCAGGTCGGCTTCGGATACCGTTTCTGATCGTAGAAAAAAGAGTATAATTTTATATGTAAAGGCTGCCTTAATGATTTGGGGCAGTCTTTTTTTGATTGCAGATTACAGGTTGCAGGCTTGACTGATAATAACCTCACTGATTAATAAAATAAAATAATAAATGAAATATAATTCATAAAATATATATTTTATATTTATGTGTTTTTTTTTGTACATTAGATGAGTGGTTTTTTAGTGTAAAAAATTTTGTGAAATGAATGAAATAAAACTCAATATTTATTAAATTATGTATTTATGACTGATTTATCATATATTAATTCTTTAAGTGATAAAGCAATCTTTAAAGAAATTGGTAATTTCGTTCAGCAGAGGCGTATAAAAATGAAAATGACGCAAAATGAGTTGGCGGAAAGGGCAGCGATCAGCCGATCTACATTGAGTTTAATTGAACGCGGAGGGAATATTGCCTTGAAAAACCTGATCAAGATCCTTCGGACGCTGGATGCCTTATATGTATTTGGGATGTTTAAAGTAGAAGACGATCTTAGCCCGCTTCAATTGGCAAAGGGTGAAAGGATAAAGCGGAAACGCGTCAGAACCCGCTCTGATAACGATAAACAGAAAGATCCGGGATGGTAACGACAGCATATATTAATGTGTGGGGACAACGTGTAGGAGCTGTGGCCTGGAACCCTGACACGGCACTTGGCAGTTTCGAATACGATCCTAAATTTGCTCTGGACCGGTATCCCGTTTCTCCCATAAAAATGCCTGATAAAGATCGGATTTACTCTTTTCCGGAGCTTGGATTATCCGAAACATTTCGAGGTCTCCCGGGCTTATTGGCAGATGCTTTGCCTGATAAATACGGAAAAGAATTGATCAATGTCTGGTTGGCACAACAAGGTCGTCCGGAGAACTCGTTAAACCCAGTGGAACTATTGTGTTTTATAGGAAAAAGAGGAATGGGGGCATTGGAGTTTGAGCCGGTATTGCAGTCGAAGGCAACCATGTCCTATACCTTGGAACTTTCCAGTCTTATCGAAACGACCAAATCTTTATTGGAGAAAAAGGAGAATATTCATCTGCAAACTTCTGGTGAGATGCGGGATGTAATGTTGGATGTATTGAAAATGGGAACTTCAGCGGGTGGTGCAAGACCGAAAGCTATCATAGCTTATAACCGACAGACAGGAGAGATCAAATCAGGACAAACTTCTTCGGAAGACGGGTTTGATCACTGGATCATCAAGTTTGATGGTGTAAGTGATGTGCAGTTTGGTGAAACATTGGGATATGGCCGTGTAGAAATGGCTTACTATAAGATGGCAACGGACTTTGGTATTAAGATGACAGAAAGCCGATTGATCGAAGAGAACGGGAGAGCGCATTTTATGACGAGGCGATTTGACCGGGCCAATGGCAGAAAAGTGCATATGCAGACCTTCTGTGCTTTGCAACATTATGATTTTTCGAACATCACTTCTTACAGCTATGAACAGTTGTATCAAACCATGCGTTTTCTGAAATTAACTTATGCTGAGGCAGAACAAATGTATCGGCGTATGGTATTCAATGTTATTGCAAGAAATTGTGATGATCATACCAAGAATTTTTCCTTTCTTATGACTCAGCATGAAGGAAAATGGAAACTGGCCCCGGCATATGATGTCTGTTTTGCCTATCGCCCCGGAAGTCTTTGGGTGAGTCAGCACAATTTAAGTATTAACGGAAAAAGGAAAGATTTTTCAAGAAGAGATTTGCTTCAAGTCGCAGAGCAGAATTCCATTCGAACACCTGATAAAATTATTGATGAATGTATTGATATCGTTGGAAATTGGGAAACGTATGCCAAAAATTATTCAGTCGGGGAGAAGAGGATTGGGGCAATTGCTGCATTATTGCTAAAAAAATTGTAAATGCGATCATGGAGTAGGTGAGTCAGAAATTATCAGCTATAAACCTATACTCCGAACTCCACATCCGGATATCGAGTATGCTTTAAAGTTAAAATTATGTTAAATAAACACTGTTAAACCTGCCGTTTTTTCAGGTTTATGCACATATGGCGGTCTTTTGTCAGGGCGTCATATTTTTTATTCGGGATGTTAAATATATAACCAGGCACAACTATTGTGTTGTTTTTAAGGTTGTTATGTGTTTTTGTTTTTGTGTTTTAATCGAAAAAATAAAGATTTACGTAAATTTCAGCACGTTCCTTGCGGTAACAGGGACGAACATAAGTAATAACCTTAAAAAAACTATTCAATGAAAGTTCTTGTAATTGGCGCCGGCAACATGGGGCTGACATACGCCCAGGGCATGGCCCAATCAGACTTATTACGAAAAAAGGATCTCATGATTTTAGACAGTGTCCGGGAAAAGACCGAGGCACTGAAGGAAAACGGCGAGTTTGATGTCTACGAAAAGATAGAAGACTGCCTTCCGAAAGCCGATATCATTTTTATCGCGGTAAAACCATATAACAGCGATGCGCTTTTCGAGGCCATCCGCGAGTACAGAAAACCTGATCAGATCTTTGTGTCCATCATGGCAGGGGTCACCATCAAGACCATGCAGGAGGCTATGGATATCAGGAAGGTCGTAAGGGCAATGCCCAATCTTCCGGCCAAGGTAGGGCACGGGTTCACTTCGTTTACGGCCTCAAAGGAAGTTTCCAGGCTGGAACTGTTAACCATAGAACGCCTTATAGACACTACCGGAAGATCGGTACGCCTGGCCAATGAAATGGAGATTGACAAATCTACCGGCATATCCGGTTCCGGACCCGCTTATATATTCTATTTTATGCAATCCATGATGGAAGCTGCGCTGAAAATGGGATTTTCCCAAAAGGATGCGCGCCTCATGGTAGCACAGACATTCCAGGGTGCCGTAGAGCTTTTTAACAGCTCGGACCTCGATCCTGATGCGTGGATGGACCGGGTGGCTTCAAAGGGCGGAACAACCCGTGCCGCACTGGATTCCATGGAAGAGAACAATGTCAAGGAACTCATCAAGGAAGCGGCGTACGCCGCTTTTGAAAGGGCTGTAGAGCTCGGAAAGGAGAATAGTCAGCAACATGTCTAAAAAAAGAATAGTCGTAAAGGTAGGGACCAATGTAATGATCAACAAGGACAACCGCATTGTGCAACCTATCCTGCAGAAACTCGTAGACCAGATTGCCGAACTGTATGAAAACGATGTGATGACCGTACTGGTCAGTTCCGGATCGGCCAATGCAGGCCGGGAAATACTGGGAGATAGTGAAATAGAGAACAAATCCATAAGGAGACAGGTGTATTCCGCCATCGGGCAGCCCCGCCTTATGCGGTATTACTATGCCATGTTCCACGACTACGGGATGCGCTGTGCCCAGGTACTGGCCACCAAGCGCGATTTTAATCCCGGGGAACACCGGGAAAACATGATCAATTGTTATGAAGGATTGCTCTCGGAGGGCGTAATTCCCGTGGCCAATGAAGACGATGCTACCTCGGTGACCCACTCGATGTTCTCGGATAACGACGAGCTGGCAAGTCTGATCGCAGAACTGATCCATGCCGATATGCTGATCATCCTTACCGATATAGACGGGTTTTTTACCGGTCACCCGGATAACGATGACTCGGAGCTCCTTTCGGAGGTTAAAGTAGGCCAGCCGGTGGAACAGTATATCGAGGAAACCGATAAGGGAGAAACCTCCGGACGGGGCGGAATGGCTTCCAAGCTGAAGATAGCCAAGAGCACGGCAGCCAAGAACATTCCCACCTTTATTGCCAACGGCAAGAAAGACCGTATTATCCTCGATATCGTAGCCGGCAAGAATGTGGGAACCCGGATCGTAGAGTAATTATTCTTTATGGTGTGCAATGAATATGGAAGTAGAAATGACGAAATGGTTGGAAGTCGGAAGCTCGAAGTGATTATAGACTAAGAACTATAAACTTGTAACCAGTTATGAGTTCAGAGTTATTAAACCTGCAAACCATAAACTAAGAACTAAGAACTACAAACTAATAAACTAAATGAAACTTTTATCAGAAGATATTAAAAATAAAGTGCTTCAATCCATGGAACGTATCCTCGATGAGGAACGGAGTTCCATTGTCGAAGCCAACAAGAAAGACCTGGATGCTTTTGACAGTGATGATCAGGCCATGTACGACCGCCTGGTGGTCAACCAGGCCAAGATAGACGGCATGATACAGGCTGTAAAGGAAGTACGCGAACAACAGGACCCGGTAGGGAAACTGAAATCTTCCCGCGAACTGGACAACGGGTTGCGTATAGAGAACAGGACAGCTCCTTTCGGAACGATCATGATCATCTACGAATCGCGGCCGGATGTTACCATAGAAGCAGCGGTGCTGGCGTTTAAGGCCAACAACAAGATCCTGCTCAAGGGAGGTAAGGAAGCCCGGTTCAGCAATGAAAAACTGGAGGAATGCTGGCACAAAGCCCTGAAGGAAAATGGTCTGGACCCTGAAAGCTGGATACGGTTGCTGCAAATGAACCGGCAGGAAACACAGGAATTCCTGAAAAACCCGCCCGAAAAACTGGATCTTATCGTTCCCAGAGGGGGCGAGCGCCTGATACGTTTTGTAAAGGATAATGCCGAATGTGCAGTACTGGTGAGCGGAAGGGGAAACAACTTCCTGTATGTGCACAGGGAAGGTGACTGGGACCGTGCCCTTGATATTATTGTCAATGCCAAGACCGACAAGATATCGGCCTGTAATGCTCTCGACAAGATATTGATCGATAAGCAGATCCCCGGTTTTGAGGACAAAGTAAAACAACTTGCGGAAGTGCTCGGGGAGCGCAATGTGGAGTTGTTGACAGATCAGGACCTCAAATCGCTGCTGCCCCAGGCTCATGTTATCGAAGATGAGTCGGTATGGTATGAGGAGTTCCTGGCGTTAAAAGCGGTTATTGCCGCTGCGGAAAACGTAGATGATGCCATCGGGAGGATCAATACCTATTCCGGGGGGCACTCGGCTTCGGTGATCACCAGAGATGAAGAGGTTGCCCGCACCTTTATGGAGCAGGTAGACAGCGCCGCCGTTTACCAGAATGCCTCCACGAGATTTACCGATGGCGGGCAGATGGGAGTCGGAGCAGAACTTGCGATAAGTACGGATAAACTCCATCATCGTGGTCCCCTGGGGCTGGAACAGCTGGTTACAAACAAGTATTACGTATACGGGAACGGACAGGTAAGGGTATAAACAGAATACCCTGGCTGCAGATAAAGACAAACCCCGGATGGCCGATAGCCATCCGGGGTTTGTCTTTTGTGTATATTTCCCTTTTTTATACAGCTTAAATTGGATATTTTTACGGAAGATGTGCCTATGCCTGTGGCTGACGGCCATCTTTATAAAAATAAAAGACGGATCGTTAGTTTGCAAACCGGGAAATGACACTATGGTCGGGAGTCCGGAGCCGGAAGCCCGAAGTAATTATCCAATTGACCACTAACAAACTACGAACTGACAAACTAATAGACCCAATCATGAAGCTTATCATTATCAACGGGCCCAACCTGAACCTTCTCGGAAAACGCGAGCCCGGAATATACGGTTCGGAAACTTTTGAAGACTACCTGGAACAACTGCGCAGCCGGTTTCCGGAGATTGAACTGGATTATTACCAGTCGAACATCGAAGGGGAGATCATAGATAAACTCCATGAAACAGGCTTCGACTACGACGGTATTATCCTGAATGCGGGAGCCTACACGCATACCTCCGTAGGCATAGGCGATGCCATAAAGGCGATTGCCACTCCCGTAGTAGAAATACATATTTCCAATACTTTCGGGAGGGAGGCTTTCCGGCATCAGTCGTACCTGTCTGCCCATGCCAGGGGGGTGATCCTGGGCTTCGGGATGCAGAGCTATATGCTGGCGATCCGCAGTTTTGCGGAATAGGGAAAGAATACCGGGAGGGCGGTTGCAGGCTGGTTCTTCCGCCCGGACCATAAAGAGTAACTCAATTAATAGCGTATGCGTATTTTAGTTACAGGGGCCACAGGACTGGTTGGCAGTGAAATCACCGCTCTTTGCGAAGAGCAGGGCGTGGAAGTGCATTACCTGACCACAAGCCGTTCCAAAATCAGGGAAACAAAGACCGTTAAGGGGTTTTACTGGAACCCGCAATCGGGAGAAATAGACCGGAAGTGCCTGGAAGGGGTGGAGGCCATCATCAACCTTGCCGGGACTGCCATTGCACAGCGATGGACCCCCCGGGCCCGGAAACAGATCGTGGACAGCAGGGTTGAGGCCCTGCAGCTGCTGCACCGTACCCTGGCCTGTGAGGAGGACCACAGGGTACGCATGTTGCTGTCGGCTTCGGCCATAGGGATCTACCCGGACTCCCTGGGGCATTATTACGAGGAGATCGAAAAAAATACGGACCCTACCTTTCCCGGAGAGGTCATCCGGCAATGGGAAACTGCTGCCGATTCCGTAGAACGGCTCGGGATCAAGGTAGCGAAAATACGGATAGGGCTGGTGCTTTCGGATAAGGGAGGGGCATTGCCCCGTATGGCCGGCCCGGTAAAATACTGGGCGGGCGCCCCGCTCGGCCGTGGCATACAATGGCAGTCGTGGATACATATTACAGACCTGGCCAGGCTCTTTCTCTTTGTGCTGGACCACGACCTTCCCGGGGTGTTCAACGGGGTGGCGCCAAACCCGGTAACCAATAAAGAACTGACGGCGGAAATAGCCGCAAAATTGCGAAAGCCACTGATATTGCCAAATGTTCCCGCCTTTGCGCTATACTGGTTGTTCGGGAAAATGGCTTACCTGATGCTGAGCAGTCAGCGGGTGAGTTCCCGTAAAATAACGGATATGGGATTCTCCTTCCGGTACAGCACCCTCCGCGAGGCACTGGATGCCATATATGCCGGGAAAAAGAGAGAAGAATAAAAAAAAGCTACCCCTGTGAGAGGTAGCTTTCTGTGGAGTTAGGCAATTTTATTGCGCTTCCTGTCGTTTTCCGTCAGGAATATTTTTCGCAGTCGAAGGCTTTGCGGGGTTACTTCGACGTATTCGTCTTTTTGTATATACTCCAGCGCCTCTTCGAGAGAGAATTTGATGGCCGGTACGATCTTGGCCTTTTCATCAGCTCCGGAAGAACGGACATTGGAAAGTTTTTTGGTTTTGGTAACATTGACGGTCATATCGTCTCCCCGTGAATTCTCACCGATAACCTGGCCTTCGTAAATATCTTCATTGGGGTCTACGAAAAACTTGCCTCTTTCCTGTAGTTTATCTATGGAGTAGGGAATGGCCTTCCCGTTTTCCATGGAGATCAGCGAACCGTTATTTCTTCCGGGGATATTTCCCTTGTACGGCTGGTACTCCAGAAAGCGGTGCGACATGATGGCCTCTCCGGCAGTGGCGGTAAGCAACTGGTTCCGGAGCCCGATAATTCCTCTTGACGGGATGTGGAATACGCAGACCATGCGTTCCCCTCGGGGTTCCATGCTCAGCATTTCCCCTTTGCGCAGGCTCACAAACTCCACCGCCTTTCCGGAAAGGTTTTCCGGGAGGTCTATGGTCAGTTCTTCAACAGGTTCGCACTTTACACCGTCTATTTCCTTGATGATCACCTGGGGCTGGCCTATCTGTAATTCGTATCCCTCGCGTCTCATGGTTTCTATAAGTACGGAAAGGTGCAGTACACCACGCCCGTAAACCATGAATTTATCGGCACTTTCGGTTTCTTCCACGCGCAGAGCAAGGTTTTTTTCCAGTTCTTTTTCCAGTCTTTCCTTAATGTGGCGGGAGGTTACAAACTTACCTTCCTTGCCGAAAAAAGGCGAGTCGTTTATGGTAAAGAGCATACTCATGGTAGGCTCATCTATGGCAATGGATTTAAGGGCTTCCGGGTTTTCTGCATCGGCAATGGTATCTCCTATCTCAAAACCGTCGAGCCCTACTACGGCACAGATATCCCCTGCTTTTACCTCGTTTACCTTTTTTCTTCCGAGCCCTTCGAAAGTATGGAGTTCCTTGATGCGGGATTTCAATATACTGCCGTCCCTTTTAACCAGTGATACCGGCATTCCCTCGGTAAGTGTTCCCCGCTGAAGCCTTCCTATGGCGATCCGTCCTGTAAAGCTGGAGAAATCCAGGGAAGTGATCAGCATTTGCGGGGTCCCTTCCGAAACCTCGGGGGCCGGGATGTGTTCCAGGACCATATCGAGCAGGGGCTCGATGTTTTCCGTAACCTGCTGCCAGTCTTCAGACATCCAGTTGTTTTTGGCAGACCCGTAAACCGTGGGGAAGTCGAGCTGCCATTCTTCGGCCCCGAGTTCGAACATCAGGTCGAAAACTTTTTCGTGTACTTCTTCCGGTGTACAGTTTTCCTTGTCCACTTTATTGATTACCACACAAGGCTTAAGTTTGAGGTCGATGGCCTTCTGCAGTACAAACCGGGTCTGGGGCATAGGCCCTTCGAAAGCGTCGACCAGCAGCAATACCCCGTCGGCCATGTTCAGCACACGCTCTACTTCACCACCGAAATCGGCGTGCCCGGGAGTATCGATAATGTTGATCTTGGTGTTTTTGTAGGTTACCGCAACGTTTTTGGAGGTAATGGTGATCCCTCTTTCCCGTTCCAGGTCATTATTGTCAAGGATCAGGTCGCCCGTATTTTCATTTTCACGGAATAATTGACAATGGTACATGATTTTGTCTACCAGGGTGGTCTTGCCGTGGTCTACGTGCGCTATGATCGCGATATTTCTGATGTCCGCCATTCTTTTTGACTCGGTTTTTCTGTTTATACTACGGTATTTTCCCTTTCCGGGAAAAAACAAGGGCGCAAATATAAATCATATTCCCCTTTTTCAGCCATTAAATTATTGTTTTTTAAGGATATGCTGTTTTTTATTACCGTCGGCTCCGCAGTTTTTATACGGGCAGGTGGGGGAGCCCTGCAAATAAATATCGTGATTTTTCCTGCGTTAGTAGTGATTTCAATATCTTTGAAACCTACTTGTACAGGGCCTGTATGACGGGTAGGGCATACCGGGACCGTTTTCGGGGACCTGTAATTTTGTTGGATGAAAACTGAATAATAGCTTATGAGCAACCTGCTGGAAGTGAATGACGTTTCCAAAAAGTACGGATCGTATACCGCTCTGGACAACGTTTCACTACAAATTCCGAAAGGCAGTATTTTCGGATTGCTGGGCCCTAACGGGGCGGGAAAAACCAGCCTGATCCGTATCATTAACCAGATCACCTATCCCGACAGGGGAACAGTGCTCTTTGACGGGAAACCGCTGAACCCGGAACATATTGCCCGTATCGGGTACCTCCCGGAAGAACGCGGGCTCTACAAGAGCATGAAGGTGGGGGAGCAGGCCCTTTACCTGGCCCGGTTGAAGGGATTGTCGTCCGGGGAGGCCAGGGAGCGGCTCAGGTACTGGTTCGATCGCCTGGAGATCGGTGACTGGTGGAACAAGAAAATACAGGAACTCTCCAAGGGAATGGCCCAGAAGATACAGTTTGTCGTTACCGTCCTTCACCGCCCTTCGCTATTGATCTTCGATGAACCTTTCAGCGGTTTCGACCCCATCAATGCTAACCTGATAAAGGATGAAATCCTCCACCTCAGGGATCAGGGCGCCACGGTGATCTTTTCTACCCATCGCATGGAATCGGTAGAGGAATTATGCGACGATATTGCGCTGATCAATAAATCAAAAAAACTGCTCGAGGGCAGGCTTGTGGACATCAAGAAGCAATACAGGAGTAATACTTTTGAAGTAGGGCTCGATGTCCCGGACCGTACTGCGATACGTGCTGAAATAGCACAAAAGTTCCGGGTAGCCGATGCGAGCTTCAAATCGCTTTCGGATGAGGTCAAGCTGAGAATACATCTGCCAGACGACCATGCGCCGAACGATTTACTGGCCTATCTTGTCAACCTGGGGGTCGTTACCCATTTTGTGGAGGTGATCCCGAGTGTAAACGACATTTTTATCCGAACCGTAAAAGACAGTGATGATGAATAAACTGCCATTGATCATAAAAAGGGAATACCTGGCCAAGGTGCGCAACAGGTCTTTTATCGTAATGACCATTCTGAGCCCCCTGCTTTTTGTGGGAATGGCTGCCCTGGTATTTTTCCTGACCAAAGCCAATAACGATGATGTCAAGGTGATCGCGGTACTCAATGAAGGACAGTTTTTCGAAGACAGCTTCCGGAATACTGCTGCGCTTTCCTATGTGTCTTTCGAGGGGATGCCCCTGGAGATCGCCAAGGATTCTGCCCGGCACGAGGCATATTACGGCTTGTTGTATATCCCGGACGGAGCCGATATAGAGCAGGTTACCGGGAATGTTGAGTTTTTCTGCCGGGAGTCGCCCGGAATAGGAATCCTGTCGGCTATGGAGGGTGTCATCAGCAATAAGATCAGGGAAGTGAAATTACGGGATTTCGGGGTGCCGGACCAGGTGATGCGGGAGCTCGGAAGCGGGTACCGGATCAATGTCGAAAATTTTTCCGGAGAGAAAAAACTCCGGGGGATCAACGAGATCAAGGCCATTATAGGGGGAGCCTTCGGCTATCTTATCATGATGTTTATCATCATCTACGGTGCCTTCGTTATGCGCAGTGTTATCGAAGAAAAGACCAGCCGTATCATCGAGGTGATCATCTCATCGGTAAAACCCTTTCAGCTGATGCTGGGCAAGATCATAGGAACTTCACTGGCGGGAATCACACAGTTTCTTATCTGGACCGTGTCGGCGGGGGTGCTGGGGATGATACTGGCAGGGGTGCTGGGGATCAGTACGGACGAACTGGGGCCCCATACCGTGTCGCCGGAAGCTGCGGAAGCCGTAAACGGGATGTCGGACGGCATCCGGGAAAACCTTCAGCCCTATATTGCGGAACTGCTGAAGATCTCCTGGGGATGGCTGTTATTTTCTTTTATCGTATATTTCGTACTGGGATACCTGATCTACAGCTCCATTTATGCCGCTATAGGGGCGGCGGTGGATAATGAGACCGATACACAACAGTTTATGTTTCCCGTTATCACGCCCCTGATGCTGGCGATATATGTGGGGTTCTTTTCGGTGTTCAATAATCCGCACGGCCCCATTGCCGTGGCTTTCTCCCTGTTTCCTCTTACCTCACCCATAGTGATGCTGATGAGGCTTCCGGGAGGGATAGGAGAAGGAGGGGTCCCGGTATGGCAGTTTATTACTTCGGTAGTATTGCTGGTGGCGACGTTCCTGTTTATCGTATGGATCGCAGCACGGATATACCGGGTAGGAATACTCATGTATGGCAAGAAGCCGGGATACAAGGAGATATACCGGTGGCTGAGGTATAGTTAATAAAAATACACGGTGTATGGAAACAGCGTTTAAGGACATACTGGATTCTATAAACGAATTCCTGTCGTATAAGATCTATTCCCCGGAAGGGAGCCCCGTAGATATCACGGTCGGGATTGTTGTGGCGGTTGTTATTGCCATTATGGTTACACATCTGGTACTGAAGCTCTTCCGGAAAGTGGTGACCCGGAATTACTCGGTGGCCGATAAAAACAAGTTTATAAGCATTTTCCAGTTTATAAAATACATCATCTATGTCCTGGTCATTATTTTTACCCTCGATGCGGCGGGCATTAATGTAACCGTATTGCTGACCCCGCTGGCAGCACTGGCGGTAGGTATCGGTTTTGCCCTGCAGCAGCTGTTCCAGGATATTATGTCGGGATTGCTTATCATTGTCGACAAATCACTCCAGGTAGGTGATATTATCGAAGTGGACGACAAGGTGGGCAGGGTAACCAGTGTAAAACTGCGGACCACCAGGGTAGAGACCCGGGGAGGGCGGATACTTATCGTTCCGAATCATAAATTCATGTCCGATCCGTTGTTTAACTGGACACAGAATGGCAATATCATCAGGGATGATGTTAAGGTAGGGGTGGCTTACGGGTCGGACGTAATCCTTGTGAAGAAACTCCTGATGAAATGTGTTCGGGAGCATTCCGGTACCCTGGAATTTCCGGAGCCTTTTGTGCTTTTTGAGAATTTCGGAGATTCTTCCCTGGATTTTGCCGTATATTATTATATACCGGACAGTTTTTCAGCGCCCCTGATGAGAAGCGATATCCGTTTTGAAATAGACAAGGCCTTCAGGGAACACGATATTTCCATTCCGTTCCCTCAGCGGGATGTGCATATGATCCCCCCGCAATAGAGCTGCGGGGAAACCGAAGGAAGTAATAACAGCAAGGAGAAAACTTTAAACAGCAGATATATCATGCCCGGAATTTTGGTAATAGAAGATGAAGTAGCCATCAGGAGAGTACTGGTGAAGATACTGGCGGAAGAAAGTAAGGAATACGAGGTAGACGAAGCGGAAGACGGGGTAGCCGGAATTGAGAAAATACGGAACAACGATTACGACCTGGTGCTCTGCGATATAAAAATGCCGAAGATGGACGGGGTGGAAGTACTGGAGGCGGCAGGAAAGGAAAAACCGGATATTCCTTTTGTGATGATCTCCGGGCACGGAGACCTGGACACTGCAGTGCATACCATGAAACTCGGGGCCTACGACTATATCTCCAAACCGCCCGATCTCAACAGGCTGCTCAATACGGTGCGAAATGCCCTGGACAAGAAGGAACTGGTACGCGAAAACAAACGGCTCAAGAAAAAGGTCAGCAGGAATTACGAAATGATCGGGGAGAGCAAGGCCATAGTGCAGATCAAGGAAATGATCGATAAGGTGGCCCCTACCGATGCACGCGTGCTGATCACCGGTTCCAATGGTACGGGGAAAGAACTGGTGGCGCACTGGTTGCACGAAAAAAGCGGGCGGGCCAAAGCCCCCCTGGTAGAGGTCAATTGCGCGGCTATCCCTTCAGAACTCATAGAAAGCGAACTTTTCGGTCATGTAAAAGGCGCGTTTACCTCCGCTGTAAAGGACCGGGCCGGAAAATTTGAAGCTGCGAACAAGGGAACCGTTTTCCTGGACGAGATCGGCGACATGAGCCTCTCTGCCCAGGCCAAGGTATTGCGTGCCTTACAGGAAAATAAGATTTCACGCGTTGGCAGCGACAAGGATATTAAGGTAGATGTACGTGTGATTGCGGCAACCAATAAGGACCTGAAGGAAGAGATAGAAAAAGGAAAATTCAGGGAAGATCTCTACCACAGGCTTGCCGTTATACTTATTCATGTGCCTTCACTCAACGACCGGAGGGAAGATATTCCGCAGCTGGTAGAATACTTTAGCGGAAAAGTGGCCGCAGAACAGGGAATGGGGGCAAAAAAATTCTCTCCCGAAGCCGTAAGGTTATTGCAGGAATACGACTGGACCGGGAACATCCGGGAGCTTCGCAATGTTGTGGAACGCCTTATGATCCTCAGCGGTGAGGAGGTGAGTGAGAGTGATGTAAAGCTCTTTGCCAGTAAATGAGGAAATAGTCGGGAGCCGGAAGTCGGGAGTCGGAAGTTGTCATTCAGAACGCAGCGCAGCGGAGTGAACCTGCCTGCCTACCGATACAGGCGGGACTTCGTTCTGACACAAACTAAGAACTAAGAACTAATAAACTAAACCATGAAAATCGTCATATCGCCGGCAAAGTCACTCGATTACGATACTCCCCTGCCTACAGGAAAATATTCGGACCCCCTGTTTTTAAAGCAGGCAGAACGGCTGCATAAGGTATTGAAGAAGAAATCTCCGAAAAAGTTGTCGGAACTGATGGGTATTTCGGATAATCTGGCTGAACTCAACTGGAAACGGAACCAGGAATGGTCTTTGCCCTTTACTCCCGATAATGCCAGGCCCGCAATATACGCCTTTAACGGCGATGTTTATGAAGGGCTGGACGGATACACCATACCTGAAGAAAAACTGGACCGGTTACAGGAGATACTTCGCATTTTATCCGGACTGTACGGGGTGCTGAGGCCCCTGGACCTCATGCAGCCCTACCGCCTGGAAATGGGAACGTCTCTTAAGGTCGGTACAAAAGAAAACCTGTATGAGTTCTGGAGAAGCACGATCACCAAAACGTTGAATAAAGAGCTTGAAAAAGATGAGCTTTTTATCAACCTGGCCAGTAATGAATACTTCAAGGCCGTAGATGCCAGGGGCCTTAAAGTTCCTGTGGTGACTCCGCAGTTTAAAGACTGGAAAAACGACCAGTTGAAAGTAATCAGCTTTTACGCCAAAAAAGCAAGAGGGCTTATGGTGCGCTATATTCTCGATACCGGGGCAAAAACAGTGGATGATCTCAAGGGATTTGACTATGAAGGGTATTCGTATAGTGAGGAGCATTCCGCAAAGAAAAACGAACTGGTATTTATACGGTAAACAACTCAGGAAGGGTACAGAGAAAAAAGATGACCGGGAAAACCAAAAAGAGAAACAAGGCCGCCTTGTTTAAACACGAACATCCGTATCCCCCTTTTATTCCGGAGGGGGCCACCCGGCTCATTGTCGGGACATTACCACCACCGCGATTTTCTACGGGCGAACTCAAAAAGGGAGATGTGGATTTTTGTTATGGCAGTATTGACGGACAATTGTGGGTTATCCTGGACCGTATATTCGGTCTCAACCTTAAATTCGAAACCACGCCCGAAGCCGTTGCACAACGCAAGGCGTTCCTGGAAGTACGGAAAATAGGGATCTGTGATATTGTGGAACATTGCCATCGCGAAAAGATAGATGCTTCCGACCTGGGCATGCAGCATGTGGAGTACAGGAATGTGCTCAGGTATCTCAGGGAGTTTCCCACGGTACATACCTTGTTGTTTACGGGAGGGAACAGCAAGAACGGCCCGGAATATTTTTTCCGGAGGCATTTGCGGGAGCACGGGATGAAGCTTGAGGTATTATCCGGTGAAGTTCCGCGGATACATTGTTTTACCCTCACCGGTGCGGACGGGAACAAACGGGAAATCCGGACTGTTTCGCTGACTGCACCTTCGGGTTCGGCCAATCGTGCCGTAGGAGGAATACCTTTGTACAAGGAACTGAAAAAGAAAGACCCCCGCTTTACGACCATTGATTTCCGCATAAGACAATACCGGGACTTTTTTCTCGATTGACCTGTCCTTAACCATAAAAAACAATGTATTGAAAAAAATCCTGCTCATAGAAGACGATCCTGCTCTCAATACCAATATAAAAGAAGCGCTCTCGGCAGAAGATCTGGAGGTGGATACGGTATTCGACGGGTTACTGGCGGAGCGGATGTTGCGTAAGACCACTTTTGACTGTGTTATTCTCGATATCAACCTGCCCGGCAAGAACGGTTACGAAGTGTGCAGAAGTTTTCGGGAATACGATACCTCGACCCCGGTATTGATGCTTACGGCTTTCGGAGAACTCGAGGATAAAGTACAGGGCTACGATTGCGGAGCCGATGACTACCTGACCAAGCCTTTTTATATGCGGGAGTTGTTGCTGCGCGTAAATTCCCTGATCAAGAGGAGTGAAAATAGCCGGGCAGACAGGCAGGATAAAGAAGTGCTTACCGTAGATGATCTCGTTATTTACCAGGCGCAGAAGAGGGTGACCAGGCAGGGAAAAGAGATTGCACTGACCCCGAGAGAATACCAGATACTGCTAAAACTCATTGCCGGAGGCGGAGAAGTATTGTCCAAAAAAGACCTGGTGCGGGAGATATGGGGCCGGGCCTTTGACGGAAATACCAACACTATAGAAGTGTATATCAATTTCCTTCGCAATAAAATAGATAAGCCGTTCGGTAAAGAATCCATTAAGACCAGGGTGGGATATGGGTATTATTTCGGGGATTAGGCCTTAAAAAATATAAGGATAGCAGTGACAATTCGGAAAAAAATACTGGTATATTTTACGGCAGCAGTAATCCCGCTCCTGGGCCTGTCGCTTTTCCTGATCTATACCCTGTTTTACGAGTACAGGGAAGAGGAGTTCCAGCAGAGCCAGAAGCAGAAAATTACGGCCACATTACAATATCTTGCCGAAGTACAGAAGGTGGACAACGAGATCCTCTTGTCGTACGACCGAAAGACTATAGATTCCATGTACGATGAAAAACTGCTCATCTACAACAGTAATAAAAAACGCATATACGCCAGCCTTGACGATACGACCATTCCCTATGCCGAAACCATACTGAACGGTCTTTCTCCCAATACTCAATGGATAGAGACCAAAGACGGGGCTTATGACGTGGTGGGGATTTATTTCGAATCCGGGATGAAGTCCTACTACGGGATCAGCAAGGCTTACGATGCACTCGGGTATTCCAAGCTCGGCTTTCTGCGGAATACGCTCATTCTTATTTTTGTGATCATCGCCCTGGTGCTGGTATTGATATCCTATTATCTTTCCGGTAAGATCTCCGGTCCTATCATGGAGATTACCCGTAAGATTACCCGTTATGACCTGGAGAGCGAAGACGATCCTATCGCAGTGCAGGGCAGGGAGAAAGAGATCGTGTTGCTGGCCAACAGGTTTAACCGGCTGATACATCGTATCCGCGAAGCCTTTGCGTTTCAGAAGTACGCCATACACCATATTTCCCATGAACTGAAAACCCCGATAGCCGTGCTGGTTTCCAATTTTGAAAAACTGGAAAGGGAAACAGACCCGGAAGAGATGCGGAAACAGATCCGCAGGCAAAAGGAAGATACCAAGAACCTCGGAGAGATCATTAACGTATTGCTGGAGATCGCGAAGGCGGAATCTGCCGATGGGCTTGTCGTGACCAAAATGCGTGTAGACGAACTAATATTCGATCTTGCGGAAGAGTTGAACCTCTTGTTTCCCGGTCATGGGTTTCATGTCGCCTATGCCGCGATACCCGAAGATGATAGTGTATTGACGGTAAACGCCAACGAAAGACTGCTTCGGGCCGCTTTTTCCAATCTTATGCTCAATAGTATACATTATGGCAGTAATGACCGTACACAGATCCGTATCACGGCATTCCAGGGTACGGTAAAACTCGATTTCATCAATACGGGTAAAGTTATTGCGGAGACCGAAAAGCAATACCTGTTCCGGCATTTCTTCCGGGGCGATAACAGCAGGGGCAAACCCGGTTTCGGACTGGGGCTGGTATTTATCCATAAAATCGTGCAGCTTCACCGCGGAAGTATTGCCTATGATTCCGAGAACGGGGATACGAATATCTTTACTGTCATTCTTCCTTTAAGCTGAATTTTATCCGTTTTAAGCTTTTTTTAAGCTCCTTATAAGGTTCTTTACATCGCTAAAAAAGGGATGAAATGAGGTGTTTCATACAATGGATAATCATATGTTTAATGGCTTGTTTTCAGGCCGGGGCACAGGATACGCTGGTCCTTAACAGAAGGCAGTGCGAAGCGGTATTCCTGGAAAAAAACCTGGAGCTCCTTGCCGGACGATTAAAGATCGATGAGGCCGAGGCCCGTCTTCTTCAGGCGAAATTATGGCCGAATCCCACGCTTTCGGTAGATGAAGTAAACCTGTGGACTACGGGTAAAGGAACCAATAATCTCAATTATTTCGGTGACGGATTGCCCCCGCTTTCCGGAAATGACTGGAAAAATCAGCAGGTCGGCGTAGAACTGGAACAACTGGTCCGGACTGCAGGCAAACGGAAAAAAATGATGGCGATGGAAGAGGTCTCCGTGGCTATGGCAGCAGAATACCTGGAAGACTTACTGAGAAACCTGAAAAGGGAATTCCGCAACAATCTTACCGAATTGCAGTATTTGCAGATGTACAGGGAAGTGTATGAAAAAGAAGCTTCTTCGGTGGCAAAACTGGTACAGGCTTATGGCCGGCAGGTAGAACAGGGCAATATAGGTAAGGGGGAATATGTAAGACTCAAGGCACTGGGGCTGGAGATTGCAGGAGAGATCAACCGGCTGGAACGCGAATCCAACAAAGTGCAAAAGGAATTGAAAGTGTTGATGAGGTTGCCCGTGCAGACCACCCTGGTATTGGATCACGATGACTTTGTTCCCGAGATAAAAAAGCTGAAGGGCATACATCCGGAGTACGTCCTCGACATGGCTTTAGGGCACCAGCCGGAACTGAAACTGGCCAAACTGGACAAGACGTATTCCGATAAAAACTATGCTTATGAGCATGCTATGCGTGTTCCGGACATCACATTCAAGGCCGGGTATGACCGCGGCGGGAACTTTATGCTCGATTTCGTGGGGTTCGGTTTTTCCGTCGACCTGCCCGTATTCGACCGTAACCAGGGTAATATCAAAGCTGCCCGGGTGGGACAGGAACAGGCAGGGTTAATGTTGCAGCAAAAAGAACTCGAAGTAAGATCGGGCGTCATGCTGGCCTATAACGACCTGGTGTCTGCCGTATCTTTTCTCGAAGATATAGACCCGGCTTACGGGGATGAACTGGAATCTTTACTGGACAGTTATACCCGGAATTTCAGGGAACGGAATATCAGTATGCTGGAATACCTGGATTTCCTGGAAACCTACCTGCAGAACCGGAATATACTCCTGGAATCCATAAAGACCACAAATGAAAAACTGGAAGACCTTCAGTTTGAGATAGGTAAAGACATAGATTAAAATAAAGAGGCAGAATACGATGAAACAATTACACCATCACCATAATAATATAACGGGTAATAACGGGCGGCCCGGTTTGGGCATGTTAGCATTACTAACCGTTTTTTTCTTTTTTATATCCTGTAAGGAACCATCGGTAGAAACGACAAAGACAGCGCGGTATTGCCTTGACGATTCGTTCCGGAAAAAAGTAAAACTGGCACCGGCCCGTTTGCAGCCCGTACGCGAGAATATTACACTGACAGGGATCGTACAGAGTAACCCGGATAAGGTAGTTCCGTTTACCAGCCTGGTAGGAGGAGTTGTTTCCAGGACCTGGTTTTCGCTCGGGGACGTGGTGACAAAAGGACAGGTACTGGCTGAGATACAGAGTTCGGAGCTGAATAACCTGCAATCCGAACGGAAGAGCCTGGAAGGAGAGATCGCCGTTGCAGAACGGGAGTTGAGCGCTGTGGAATCGATGTACGAGGACGGGATCGCCTCTCAGAAAGATTTTCTCACGGCACAAAGCGAACTGAAAACAAAACAGGCAGCCCTGGAAAATGTTACGGCTACCCTGGGGCTGTACGGCAGCAGTAAAGGAACGGCCGGTTTTCAGATCAAAGCACCGATGTCCGGGGTCATTACAGAAAAAAACATAACTGCCGGAATGCAGATACCGGCAGAAGGTAATACGCTGTTTACCGTGGCTGACCTGAGCGAAGTATGGGTGATACTCAATATCTATGCCGGAAATGTCACTAAGCTTCATGCCGGGCAGAACGTAGAGATTAGTACCCTGTCTTACCCGGACAAGGTGTTCGAAGGAAAGATAACCTCGGTTTCCCAGGTGTTCGACAACGAAGAAAGAGTACTGAAGGCCTGGGTAGTGATCCCCAATGAAGACCAGGAACTGAAACCCGGTATGTCTGCGGATATCACTGCAAAAAGGGAACAGGGTGAAGAGGCGGTAAGCATTCCCACAGGGGCATTGATCTTTGATAACGAGAAGCATTTTGTAGTGGTGTATAAAGACGATTGCAATATGGAGGCACGACATGTACGGCTGCTCGGGAAAAACAGCGGAACGGCCTATGTAGAAGAAGGTCTTCGGGCGGGTGAACAGGTGGTGTCGGCGAATCAATTGCTTATTTACGAAAGAATCAAGGACAATAATTAGGGGCCTTTTCGCTCCTTCGGGAAGCGATCCTGATGCTCCCCGGTTTATAATATACAGGCGAGATGACTAAATTCGTTCAAAATATCGTTGCTTTTTCCCTGAAGAATCCGGTGATCGTATTTTTCTTTACGATCCTTTTACTGCTGGCCGGAGTCGTAAGTTATATACATACCCCGATTGAGGCCTTTCCGGATGTGACCAATACCAGGGCGCGTATTATTACCCAATGGCCCGGAAGGAGTGCGGAAGAAGTGGAGAAGTTTGTTACGCTTCCGGTCATGAAAGAGATGAACACCATCCCGGGAAAGACCGAAGTACGTTCCATATCGCTTTTCGGATTGTCTGTCGTAACGGTTTTGTTCAATGACAAGGCCGATGACTTTTTTGCGCAGCAATATGCGTCAAACCGTTTGCAGAGCGTCGATCTCCCGAATGGAGCCGAAGCCGAGATAGAACCGCCTTCCGGGGCTACCGGCGAGATCTTCCGTTATGTAGTAAAGAGCGACAGGCCGATAAAGGAAATTACAGCCATACACGACTGGGTTATAGAACGGGAACTGGTAGCGGTGCCCGGTGTGGCGGATATTGTGAGTTTTGGCGGGGAGGAAAAGATATATGAAATACAGATACACCCCACAGAACTTATCAACTACGGGCTCTCGCCCCTGGATGTTTTCGAAGCGGTCTCCAAGAGTAATATCAATGTAGGCGGAGATATTATCGAGCAGGGGAGCCAGGCCTATGTGGTCCGCGGGGTAGGACTGCTGGAAAGTGTAGAGGATATCGAAAATATACTGATCGAGGTCAAGGGGTCCACTCCCGTTACCGTAAAACATGTGGCCGAAGTAAAGATCGCGGCCAAGCCCCGTCTGGGACAGGTAGGGCTCCAGGATGAAGATGACCTGGTGGAAGGTATTGTTATCATGCTTCGCGGGGAAAATCCCGGAGAGGTAATTACCAGTCTGAAAGACAAGATCCGGGACCTGAACGAGCGTATACTCCCCAAAGATGTGAAAATCGAACCGTTTATAGACCGGACCGAACTGGTGGATGTTACGGTAAATACGGTGACCAAAAACCTCATAGAAGGTATCGTACTGGTATCTCTTATCGTATTTATATTTCTCTACAACTGGCGGATGACCCTTATTGTGGCCTCCGTGATCCCGCTTGCCTTTCTTTTTGCCATAACCATGCTGCGGATCATGGGTATGCCGGCTAACCTGATCTCTATGGGGGCGCTCGACTTCGGGTTGTTGCTGGAAGGAGCCCTCGTTATTGCCGAACGGGTTTTTGTGGGACTGGAACACAAGGCCAGGGAACTGGGTATGGAGCGCTTTAACAGGATTTCCAAAGCCGGTATCATTAAAAAGAGTGCCAAAGAAGTGGCCTCCTATATATTCTTTGCCCTGTTTATCCTCATCGTAGCATTACTGCCGATCTTTTCTTTTCAGAAAGTCGAGGGGAAAATGTTTTCACCGCTGGCGTACACCCTTGGTTTTGCCCTGCTGGGGTCGTTGATCCTGAGCCTTACCTACGTGCCGGCAATGTGTAAACTGCTCCTCACCAAAAACATCGTTGAAAAAGACAATGTCATAACCCGCTTTTTCCGAGACGGACTGTATAAGTGGTTCCTATGGGCCACACGGTATAAAAAGGCGACAATAGGGGCATTTTGCGTTTTGCTTGCCGTAACGGTTTTCGGATTTCTGAGTCATGGCTCGGAATTTTTACCGAAACTCAATGAAGGAGCGGTATATGTGCGGGCAACCCTGCCCAATAGTGTAAACCTCGAAGAGGCGGTGAAACTCACTAAGGAGATGAAAAACAAGCTTCGCGAATATGAAGAAGTGAAATTTATTCTCACCCAGACGGGAAGACCCAATGACGGTACGGACCCGACAGGTTTTTTTAATATAGAGTTTCATATACAGCTCTTCCCGGAAAACGAGTGGAAGCGTTCCCTGAACAAGGCTGAGCTGGTAGAGGAGATGCGGGAGACACTGCAGACATACCCCGGGGTTGTCTTCGGGTTCAGCCAGCCTATACAGGACAATGTGGAAGAATATGTGGCCGGGGTGAAGAGCTCACTCGTGGTCAAGATATTCGGGGATGACCTTTTCGAACTTGAGGATTATGCAGACCAGGTCGCCGGGGCCCTTCGCAATGTAGAGGGGATAGAAGACCTCAATGTGTACCGGAATATCGGGCTGCCCGAGTTGCGCATACAATTGCACGATCACAAGATGGCCAGGTATGCCGTGGATATGTCAGACGCACAGGCTGTGGTGGAGATGGCTATCGGTGGCCAGGCGGCTACCACGTTCTACGAAAACGAAAGGATGTTCGATGTACGCCTCCGTTTTGCCAAAGGATACAGGGATACGGATGAAAAGATCGGGGAAATACTGATCCCGACCAAGGACGGAAAGCGTGTGCCGCTCAAAGAGATCGCCACCATCGATTTTCATACCGGGCCGGCATTCATCTATCGCGAAGGGAGCAGCCGTTACATTGGTGTGGGGTTCAGCATAGAGAACCGCGATCTCGGGAGTACCATAGAAGAGGCCAGGGAAGTGGTAGGAGCACAGGTGGAATTTCCGGAGCATATCAAAACCGAATGGGCAGGAGAATTCGAGTCGAAGGAGAGGGCTACCAAACGGCTTTATACTATAGTTCCCGTTTGCCTGGTTCTTATTATATTCCTGCTGTGGATGAACTTCGAGGGTAACCTCAAAGATACGCTTATCTCGTGTATTGTAATACCTTTTGCCTTTATCGGGGGATATTTGTCGCTCTGGATTACAGGGACTACCTTTGGTATTTCGGCAGGTATAGGTTTTATCATCCTGTTCGGGGTGGCTACTATAGACGGTATTGTGCTTATCGGGAATATCCGGCAGCAACTGAAAAAACACAAGCCTCTGAAAGAGGCAATATCCGATGCGGTATATGGCCGTATCCGGCCCGTATTAATGATTGCCATGATGGGGTCCGTGGGGCTTCTTCCGGCTGCCCTTTCCACCGGTATGGGATCGGAAATACAAAAACCACTTGCCATTATGATCGTCGGAGGGCTTATCATTTGTATGATACTGTCCGTTACGGTCCTGCCACAGGTATTTTATTTTGCCTACAGCAAGAAGGAGGAAAACCGCCTTAAGAACGGAAAATAAATATGCGGGAAAGCATAAAACCCGAAGCGTATTTTTCCGCTTCGGGCTTTGCTCCGGGAGGGGCAGGTGTTTGAAAATAAGGAAGCGTCAGTCACATATGTTTTCGATGATCCTGATCAATTCCTGTGAAATATCGTCGAAACTGTCGTATTCATAGGCCAGTCCCCCGGTATTGTTGGCAATGAGCTGTAGTTTGTAATTGGGTCCGTACCAGGGACTTCCCTTAAAAGTGGTGAGCAATACACATTGCACTCCCATGGCGTTGGCATCGGCGGCGAGGTCCTGGAGGTAGGTGTCATCGGTGGCGTCGGCATTGTCGTCGTCTCCTCCGGCGGGAGCATCGGTAATGATAATGGCCAGTTTGGTGATATTACCGCTTCGCCATGTTCCGGCAAAATCGTTGTTCAGTATTTCATTCAGCAATAACCCTCCCGGTTCCGGGCCGTTTACCCCGTACCCGATCAGCATCCCGCTGCTGTTGTTCAGTTTGTCGAGTTGTGCGGAAAACGAGCTGCTGTTGGCCGGCGCAAACTTTTCCATCATGGTCAGGTACTGGTCGGTGGAGGGCCCGGAGGTTATGACCACTTTTTGTGCGGCAGGCAATCCTGTATAGGCGGGGGCATCTATATAGGAGGGGCCCGGATATGTTCCGTCTGCCTTGATGGTTTCGTCAAAAACAGACAGGGCCAGGCGGTAATCCCCGTTCGACTGGGTTACGATACTGTTTACAATATCGTCTACTTCAGACTTGACCGAATTTATAGCCCCGCCCATACTTCCGGTATAATCGAGGAGAAAGGCTACGTCCATACCTGCGCTGCACCCGCTTTCGATCTCTTCGGGAATAATGTATTCGCAGTCTTCCATGGTATCGCTGCACGAGGAAATCAGCAAGAAGAGCAGTATGCCGGTATATACGGTGATAAGAGGCTTGATATAGGGGAGCAGTGTATATATAATGACGGTATTTTTCATTGTAGTATTTTTTAAGTTAAACTGTTTCCGGACGGGCTGATCCGTATCGTATGCCCGTAAAAATTTACTCGATAATCGAGATTTAAATGCTCCGAGGCTTGCCTCGAGATATTTTTGTTTTCCTTCTAATGCCTTATATGCTTGCATCGAGGTAGTTTACTCGGGGCAGATCACTTTCATTTCGGTGCGGCGGTTGAGCTGATGTTCTGCTTCAGAACAGGGCACCCCGTCGGCACAGCGATTGAGCAACCGGGTTTCTCCGTACCCCACGGCCTCGATGCGCTGCGGATCGATCCCTTTGGATATCAGGTATTCCCTGGCGGCATTGGCCCTGTTCTGGGACAATCGCTGGTTGTAGGCATGTGATGCCCTGGAATCGGTGTGGGAGGACAACTCCACGCGGATGCCGGGATTGTCGAGCATGAACTGCACGAGCCGGTCGAGTTCGGGTTTGGCATCGTCGCGGATAAAGTATTTATCCAGGTCGTAATGAATATTGTCCAGCCTGATGGCATTGTTGCAATTGGCTTCGTCCATGCACATTTCCAGTTTTACGAACAGGGTGGTATTCCTGTCGTAATCACCTGCGGCAATATGAACCATCTGTGAAAAGTAATGTTGTTTCCTGCCGAAGAGGGTAACTTCCGATTTCTGGTCCAGGTGAAAGATAAAAGTTCCCTTTTTGCCGGTAAGGGTGTTTTTTTCCACGGCTGAAGGTTTATCGCGCAATACCACGGTGACATCAGGCAGCGGGGTTTCGGTATTGCATATTACGGCATTCCCCTGGAGAATAAAGCTGGTGTCGGTATACAGTATCTCTTTCTGAACGTTGGGGTTGCCTGCGAATTCATCCTGTAATACAGTATCGGAAGAGAGGTCTTTGCCATACAGTTTTCCGGCAATGGCATAATCTCCCGGAGCAATGTTGTCGAAGACGACAATGCCGAAGGAGTTGGTGACTCCGGTACGGACAATACCTCCGGCCCGGTCTGATACGGCTACCTCGGTACCGGGAAGGATCTCTCCGGTATACTTGTCATAGGCCGTTACGGTGAGGGTGTGTACGGTACAGGTATTACAGGCTTCCTCGGCGGGCGGAACAGGTTTTTCCGGGCGTGAGGGGAGGCGCAGGGTAAGCCCGGCATAGGCCCCTATGGAGGAGATATCGCAATTGCAGCTGTGGTCGACAGTGCGTATGTCTGCCTCGGTAAATGCGAGTACATTGTCGTCATTGAATGCCGTAACCCGGTATGCGGCGCTGTAACCACTGCTGTTGACGAGGTCTTCAACACCAAAGTGCCTCATGTAATAGGCGCCTATATGCACCCCTAATATATCACTGAAATTATAGGTAAATCCCAGGGAGCCTTTCGCGGTCAGCACATTTTTTACATCGTACCCTGCATGGTAATTCAGTAAATAGGATGCAGAACTGCTGTTTCCCGTGAAGGAGAGTTCTCCGCCGCTGATATTGGCAAACCCTGCCCTTCCGTTGAGTTCTGCGGAAAACTTCTTGTCGGGACGGGTATAGTGTATTCCCGGTCCTATACCGTAAAACAACCGGGTAATACCCGTACTGTTCAGGGCGAAATTATCGATGGTCTCACTGCCGGCCGGATCGAATATGGTTTCGGAAGGGTACCGGTTATCCGGACTGTTCCTGATATAATCCACATCCAGGCCGGCACTCAGCCATTTCCAGTAATACGCTGCGGTGAGCCCGGCATACAAACCACCCTGGTAATCGATATGCGGTGTGTTGTTGTGATATTCCGGAACGATGTCGTACCCTGCCCTGAGCCCGAACCGGAACCCCTTTTCGGAAACGTTTTCTTCCGGCAGGGAATCGGGAGCATGTCGCTGAAAGGCCTGAGCTGTTACGGGGAAGAGAAGTAGTATGAGAAAAAAGGGGAGTACGGCTTTTAAACATCCTTCGGGTGAGGGGAATGATACTGGTGTTTTTGTTGTTTTCATGGCGATATTTTTTGATTTAAATACCTGTATTCGTATTTTCGACAGGTGCTTTGCCATTATATCAGCCGTATGAAAAAATGTTACCCCTGCCGCTTTTCCCGGGGCATGATGTTAAGGTATTTACATTATTGATTTACAATGTGTTAGATGTGTTTTAGGGAGGGGTATAGTATTTTTTTTGAAAATAAGAATAAAAAAAATGTATGGAGTATTGCATCGTATGAAAATAGTTGTATTTTTGCATCCGCAATTGAAATAAACAATGGTCCGTTCGTCTAGGGGTTAGGACGCCAGGTTTTCATCCTGGTAACAGGGGTTCGAATCCCCTACGGACTACAGAAGGTTCTTTGAAGTATGCGTGAATATGTTTCCGGGATTAAGGGAGTATTGTTTGCTCATATATTGATTTAACGGTCCGTTCGTCTAGGGGTTAGGACGCCAGGTTTTCATCCTGGTAACAGGGGTTCGAATCCCCTACGGACTACAGATGCGAAGGATGGGATTACCCGTTCTGACAACAGGAACGGAAAATTACTTCCGTGTAACAAAGAGATTTAAAAATTGATTTAACAGCTTAAGGAAAGGCACTATGGCACATCATAAGTCTGCATTAAAAAGAATAAGAAGAAACGAGGCGGTTCGCCTGAGAAACAGGTATCAGCACAAGACCACGCGTAATGCTATAAAGAAACTGCGCGCTACGGAGGATAAGAAGGAAGCTGAGTCACTGTTTCCGTCAGTGGCTTCCATGATCGACAAGCTGGCCAAAAGGAATATCATTCACAACAACAAGGCGGCCAACCTGAAGTCGAAACTTGTCAAGCATATTGCTGCCTTGTCATAAGGAGGGATAAAAGATATAAAATGTAAAAAGGCTATCGTGAGATAGCCTTTTTTTGTGCAGACAGGTGTTCTGTTTTTTGTGTGAATTATAGAGAACTTGCCCCGCGATTATTATGTTCTTGACATGGCAGGGGTCTTGTACCCCTGGTTCTTTCTTTTTTTTCTCCAAACCATTTTTTTCAGTCTGATCATATAGTATTCGTAAAAAATGATAACACATATCACCATCGAAGCGATATAGAACACCATAAACCCTATCTGCTGGTATACAACACCTGCGAAAATACCCCCGGTAACATATGAGGTAGCAATGGCGTATAACACGTTGGCCTTGGCGCGAAGGGCTTTATTTTGCCGGTATTCGCTTTTGGTAAACATGGAGGTCAGTAACCCCAGGTCTGTCGTGAGGCCGGTGAGGTGGGTGGTTTTTACCGAAAAGTTTGATATACTGGCGGTAAGCCCGTTTTGTATGCCCATGGCAAATAACATCAGCCCTACCATGATCTCTGTTTCTCCCAGGGTTTCCCCGTAAAAAAAGGCGCCGTATGTGCCTACGGAAAGGAGGCACAGGATCTCCAGTATTAATGGGGTGGCATGGGCGGCATAGGTGTTTTTCTGATTGAAATTTATGATGATCATGTTGGAGCAGAAATTACCGGCGAAGAACATGAATATCCACGCGAATACCACGGCAGCCTGGTACCAGTTTCCCTTGGATATTTCTTCGGCCAGTATGGCGTAGTGCCCGGTTACGTTGGAGGTAAATGCAAAAAATATGATAACCGATGTCACGTTGACCATACCTGCCGAAAAGGCAGTCAGTGAACCTAACTGTATATTCTCTCTGGTAGTTCTGCTGTTATTGAATTTTCTGAGCATAGTTTTCCTGATGGATTTTTTTGAATTTCATTTTTGCAATCCCCTTGGCCTGTAGATCGGTGTTGAAATACAATATCATCTCGTCCTGGTTCAGTACCTGGAGATTGTAATGTTCGGGAGTGTTTTTCCCGTTGTATATTTTCAGTATGTTCCCTCTTGATTTAAGGGTCCATTCCGATAGGGTGGCCCCTTTGCTGTCGTAGAGGACAAGTGTGCCGTTCGGGCGGAATTCCCAGGTTTCGGCCTGATGGATGACCAGGTCCCTGGTAATCTCTCTTTTTGCATTGTCGCTGATGGTTTTGTCTGCTCTTATTTCCGGGTTGCCGGGAAGTTTTTCATACTCCCATGAGATCTCTTCCCATTTCCCCAGGATAACGGTATCCGGAGCGGGAGATGATGCAGACATGCTGACAAACAATAACAGGCACAGGGCAAATCCTGACAGGTATGTTAACCTGATTTTTCTGTTGCTATTTTTCTTTTCCATTGCTAATGCGTTTTAAGGAACCAGTAATTTGGCCAGCACTTCATCCATGTTTACCTGGGAATGATCGTTATATGCTACCAGTGAGAGCTCCAGTCCTGATTTTTTGATAAAAGGGATGAGGTCGAACCCTTTTTTTATTGATGGGTGCAGTGACTTCGGGTTTTCAGGAATATAGGCCTTGTCTATTTTGTTTGCCTTTATAAAGTTTTCGAAGGCACTGTGGTTGGTTCCGTGAAAAATAGCTGTCCGAAGTGTCTTTATCCGTGAGGCATACCTGTTTTTCAGTATTCCTTTGGCTTCTGTAAAACTCTTGCTTTCCAGGGAGGACAACAAGGTGCTTTTGGAGAAGAACATCAGCTCGGAGATGGACCCGGGAAGGTGTTTCCCGTAAACCAGGATAAAATTATGAGCTTCGTTTTCCTGCTCTATGGCTTTTTTCAGAATGACAAGGGCGTCTACGGTAAAGTCGGTAGGTACCAGGATGTTTTTCATAGCGATGCTTTTTTAAGGTTACGGAGCAAAGCTACGCCTGTCGTCTTAGAACGGTCTTAAAGACAAATTAAAATCAGATTAGAATTTGATTTATATTGCGGGTGTTATGCGATATTGCAGGGGTGTTGTTGAGGTAAATTGTTGAAATATTGTTTATGGGGTAAAAAAACAGGGGGTTATTTGCATACGGGTAGTTTTATTTCAACGGTTGTACCTTCGTTTTCTGCCGAGAATACGGAAAGAATTCCCTTGTGCATCTGGATGACATTTCTGCTCAGTGGCAGGCCGATGCCGTATCCGTGATATTTTCCGGTATTGGAGGCCCTGAAGAACGGATCGTAGATATACTGCATTTCCTGTTTCGGGATACCTATTCCTTTGTCTTTTATCATGATGATGATGTTGTCGTCGGAGACTCCCAGTGCTACCCTGACCTCTTTGAAATCGGAATATTTACAGGCATTCAGAAGGATATTGGAAACGGCCATATGCAGTAATTGCCTGTTTCCTTTTACATTGAGTTTTTCCGATGCCTCGGGGAGCAGGTCAAAGTCTATATGTATTTGTGCGTTGGGGTATATCTTGTGTGTAGTCTGCTCGGCTTCCAGGATAAGTTCGTCGATACGGATGTCTTCGAATTTCTGGACCTTACCGTTAAAACCGGTGTGAGCGAGCAATAACAGGGCTTCGGTTTTTTTACTGAGTTTTTCCGCATCTTCGAGAATATTTCCCAGTGCGGTCCGGTACTCTTCCTCACTGCGTTGCTTGGCCAGGGTCACATCGGCCTCTCCCATAATGGAAGTGAGCGGGGTATTGAGTTCGTGTGAGGCATTGCTTATAAAGTTTTTCTGTGTTTCGAAAGATGTTTCCAGCCGGTTGAGCATATCGTTGAAAGTCAGGGTAAGGTTTTTCAGCTCTTCATTGTTTTTGGGAACCTCAAGGCGGAGGTGCATGTTTTCGGAACTTATTTCCCGCATCTTGTCGATAATGTTTTTTACAGGACGGAAGACCATTTTGGAAAAGAGGTAGGCAAAAAACGTAATAATAAGTATGGATACCAGGAGTGCCGCGAGTAGAAGATTTTTCAGGTAGGCATTGTGGTGGGTGTTGTAGTAGTTTTCGGCAGAGGCTATAACCAGGTAGTTTTTCCCCTGGGTTTCGTATTGAATACCCGAAAAATAGGTATTTTCGTGATTGTAGAAGCCTTTGCCCCGGTGCAGTATCTCTTCGATAAAGCTTACGGGAACTCCCAGTTTTTTTGCCTTGGCTCGGGGGTCAACTCCCGACAGGTCAGCAATATTGATCTTTTCATCGGGCAGTTTTTCCAGGAAATCCTGGCGTATTTCCAGAAGGATATCGCGGTCCTGCCGGTGTTCCAGTTCGATTTTAGCCGCAGTAACAGCGCGTATTTCCAGCCTTTTGTAGAAATCGACATAGGAGTAGTTCTCAATGGAAAAGTAAATGAATCCGCAGAATATAAGAATGTATACAAGGACCAGGGCAGTGAGAGACAGTATGATCTTATTTCGTGTATTCATCGTTTTCTCTTAATACGTATCCCATGCCTATTACGGTATGGATAATACGTGGTTTATCACCTTTTTCAAGTTTTTTTCGAAGGTAATTCACATAGACATCAACCACATTGGTACCGATATCAAAATCAACCCCCCAGACATGCTCGAGTATTTCTGCACGTGAGAGCACGCGAAAAGGGGTTTTGATAAACATGTGCAATAAGCGGTATTCTGTTGAGGTAAGACTGATTTCATCACTCCCCCGCGTTACTGTTTTTGTGGTGTCGTTTACCTTCAGGTCAGAAAAACCATAGGTAACCTCCTCTTTGACAAAACGGTTTTCATGGGTGTCGGATCTTCTTAAGAGACTCTTTACCCGGGCCACAAGTTCGATAAATTTAAAGGGTTTGGACAGGTAGTCATCTGCGCCGCTGTTCAATCCGAGCGCTATATTTTCGGCACTTCCGAGGGCGGTGAGGAAGAGTATGGGGATATTCTGGTTGTGTTTCCTTATGGCACTGCAAATGTCCAGTCCGTTTATATCCGGAAGCATGATGTCGAGTATGAGCAGGTCGAACCCGGAAGATTGTGCCCATTCCAGTCCCTGCTTTCCGCTCATGGCAATGGTCATTTCATAACCCGCTTCTGTCAATCCCCTGTTGATAAAGGAGCAGACCTTGCTATCATCTTCTACCAGTAGTATTTTTTTTGCCTGGGATTCCATCTGTTTCACATTTTTTGCACGGACCGGAATATGGAAAAATTTCAATCATTTCCTTGTGTCAATACGTGATTGAAATCTTCATGTTCGTTTATCTTTTTGTTTTTCTGTCAATAAACTCCGGGTGAGTTCAATGGACATGCGGTTACATTACAACATTATGGAGACATTGACGGGAGTAAAAATAAGGATTCCCTTTTAAATGGGGCCCATAAAAAGAAAAATGGAAAGAAGAGAAGGGGACAAAGAAAAAATCCCAAAGACATTACAATGCCTTTGGGATTGATATGGTTGAAGACATTCTCTTGCCTACTGATTCATGGTCATGAGGAACTCCTCGTTGTTTTTGGTCCTCTTGATACGGTTGTCGAGGAACTCCATGGCTTCTACCGGGTTCATGTCTGCGAGATACTTTCTCATGATCCACATGCGCTGAATGGTATTTTCGTCCAGGAGCATGTCATCCCTGCGGGTGCTCGACGAGATCAGGTCTATAGCCGGGAATATTCTCCTGTTGGCAATACGCCTGTCGAGCTGGAGTTCCATATTTCCGGTACCCTTGAATTCCTCAAAGATAACCTCGTCCATTTTGGACCCTGTTTCGGTCAGTGCCGTAGCGATAATGGACAGGGATCCTCCTCCTTCAATATTTCTCGCCGCTCCGAAGAAGCGTTTGGGTTTGTGCAGGGCATTGGCATCCACACCACCGCTCAGCACCTTTCCGCTGGCCGGTTGTACGGTGTTGTAGGCCCTGGCCAGCCTGGTGATCGAGTCGAGGAGGATAACCACATCGTGCCCGCATTCTACCAGTCTCTTGGCTTTCTCCAGGACTATATTGGCTACTTTTACGTGGCGGTCTGCCGGTTCGTCAAAAGTGGAAGCTACCACTTCACCTCTTACACTTCGCTGCATATCGGTAACCTCTTCCGGGCGTTCGTCGATCAGCAGGACCAGCAGGTATACTTCCGGGTGATTGGCAGCAATGGCATTGGCGATGTCTTTCAGCAGCATGGTCTTTCCTGTTTTGGGCTGTGAAACTATCATGCCCCTCTGTCCTTTTCCGATGGGGGAGAACAGGTCTACGATACGTGTGGATATGGTGCTCTGCTTTTCAGCCAGCTTGAACTTCTCATCCGGGAACAGCGGCGTGAGGTGCTCGAACGAAACCCTGTCGCGCACTACCTGCGGTGCCAGCCCGTTTATCTTGGTTACCCGTATAAGGGGAAAGTATTTTTCACCTTCTTTGGGCGGGCGGATCGTACCCAGCACGGTGTCTCCGGTTTTTAGCCCGAACAGCCTGATCTGTGACTGGGAGACATAGATATCGTCGGGAGAGGAGAGGTAATTGTAGTCTGAAGAACGCAGGAAACCGTAACCGTCCTGCATGATATCCAGTACGCCTTCGCTTTCCACGATCCCGTCAAATTCGAAATCCGGGTCCTTATACCTGTTCTTTTTCTCCTTGTCGAAATTTTCCTTGTTGTAAGAGGTATGAGTGTTATTGCTTTTCTTTTGATGCTGGTGATTCTGGTGGTGCTGGTGATGCTGCCCCTTGGGAGTGTGTTCTTTTTTCTTTTCTTTCTGTACGGTGGGCTGGGCAGACTGTTCCGTTGCCGGTTCCTGCTTTTTGTCCTCCTTGTCCGTCACGGTTTTTGCAGGGGGTTTTCCTTCGTGGGCCCTGGGAGGATTATTTTTCTGAACATCTTTTTTGGGAGGAGTGTTTTTCTGGATGTCTTTTTTCGGGGGAACATTTTTCGGAGACTCCTTTTTCGGGGTGCTATCGGTTTTCACAACACTCTTTTCAGAACCTTTGTTTTCGTTTTTTTCAGGTCCCCTGTTTTCGTTCTTTTCGGGGGTCCTGGCTTGTGATTTTGGGGCATCTGCAGCAGTCTTCTTGATCCGGGTTCTCCGGGTTTTCTTTTCTTTCTGGGGGGAGGTCTCTCCCTTGTCGGAACTTTTCGGGGTGTTGATGGAAGATTCTGTAATGGTCTTCGGATTGGCAGCCTGTACATCCAGAATCTGGTATATCAGGTCCATTTTTTTGAGTGTTCTGAACCTGGGGATACTTAAGTTTTTTGCGATATCCTGCAATTCAGTTAGTTTCTTCGCCTTTAAATCTGAAATGTCAAACATTGAAGTGATAAAATAAGTTAATTAATTCTTTTAAGAAGTGTTTGTTAAGTCTGTTTTGTGCTTTTTGGGAATGAGCATCAAAGTGAAAAAAATCGAAGTCAAACGAACCTTGTTTTGAATCGGTTACGAATGGATACCGCAATATTACAAATTTATTTTTACAAACCGAACGTATTTTTTAAAAAGAACTCTTATTTTTGCTATCGCAAATTCAGATACGGCAAATGTTACAACGGATACAGAGCATATATCTATTAGTGGTGTTTTTGGTGAGCGCTGTTCTTCCTTTCGTAGCATCGATGTGGAAAGATGCAGCGGGAACCCCGGTCTATGCTTCTTCGGAACTGTGGATACTGCTCTCATTTATGGCAGTAGCACTTTTGGCCCTGGTATCGGTTTTTGCCTATGGAAACAGAAAAAACCAGTTTGTATTAAACAGGCTGAACATGATATTAAACTTAATTTTACTAGGAGTATTTGCTTATCGGTCACTAAATTTATCCGGAGAAACCGAGGTTTCTGAGAAGGGTATTGGGATTTTTCTTCCTGTTATTTCTATCGTTTTTCTGGTTTTGGCCAATAAGGCCATCAAAAAGGACGAAGATCTCGTAAAATCTGTGGACCGGTTGCGATAAACCTGAAATCTTAGTAGTATTAGTGCGTAAAAAACCCGGATGCCTTTTGGTATTCGGGTTTTTTTGTCCGTTCCTGTTTCCGGGCTGAAACCCGCCGCTCATAGGGCAGCCGGGTGTTCCGGCCCGTGGTCGGAATGTACCGAAGTTACCGCGCTCCCAGTTCCACGATTTCCAGGTCCCGGATCTGGTCGGTGTCGATGTTGAAACGCAGCATGGTCCTGACCTGGTGAAACCCGTATGTTCCTGCTGCACCGGGGTTCATATGCAGGAGCTGAAGTTTTTTGTCGTAGATGACCTTGAGTATATGGGAGTGTCCGCAGATAAACAGTTTGGGCGGGTTTTGACGCAGTAGGTCGCGTACTCTTCGGTCATATCTTCCGGGATATCCTCCGATATGTGTGATCCATACATCGACATTTTCGCAGAAAAACCTGTTGTTTTCGGGAAATTCTTTCCGGGTTTCTGCATTGTCAATGTTGCCGTATACGGCACGTAACGGAGCTATTTCCTTAAGGGTATCAGTAACTTTCAGGTCGCCGATATCCCCGGCATGCCATATTTCGTCGGCCTGGTGTGCATATTTGAGAATGCCCTGATCCATATGGCCGTGGGTATCAGATAAAAGGAGGATACGGGTCATATTATCATTTGTTTAGGAGGCTTTTTCCTCAGCCATGAACTGTACCTCATACAGGTTTCTGTAATAGCCGTTTTCCCTGGTAAGGAGCTCGGAATGCGTTCCGGTTTCCACGATCCTGCCGGAGTCCATGACAATAATGGTATCGGCTTTCTTGACGGTGGCCAGGCGGTGTGCAATAATGATCGAGGTACGTCCCTGCGTTATTTTTTCCGTGGCATTCTGTATCAGCTGTTCGGAATGGGAGTCTACCGAAGAAGTGGCTTCGTCGAGCACGAGGATATCCGGGTTGCTTACATATGCCCGGAGGAAGGCGATAAGCTGCCGCTGCCCCCCGGAAAGCATGGACCCTCTTTCCTTGACGTTAAACCGGTATCCGCCGGGAAGACTTTTGATAAAGTCGTGTATGCCTATCTGCCGCGCTGCTTCCTCTACCTGTTGTTCGGTGATCTCCGGATTTTTAAGGGTAATATTGTTGAGAATGGTATCGGCAAACAGGAAAACATCCTGTAGGACCACCGCTATTCGCCCCCTCAGAGAGTCCAGGCTGAAATCCCTGATATTGGTATTGTCTATGGTGATGTTTCCCGAATTGATCTCGTAGAAACGGTTGAGCAGGTTTACTATGGTCGATTTTCCCGCCCCGGTAGCGCCCACTATGGCAATGGTTTGTCCTGCACTGACCTCAAAGGAGATCCCGTGAAGCACTTCTTCATCGGGCAGATAACCGAAACGTACCTCTTTAAAGGAAATATCTCCCCTGATATTTTCTGCGGTAACCGTCCCCTTGTCTTCTATGGTGCTCCGGGTGTCGAGAATGTCGTAGACCCTGTTTGCTGCCACCATTCCCATTTGCAGGGTATTGAATTTATCGGCGATCTGTCTCAGGGGGCGGAACAGCATCTGCGACATTTCGATAAACATGAAGATACTCCCCAGTTCGATATCATCCCCTGCAATGGTACGTACTCCTCCATACCACACGATAAGCCCGATAGTGATGGAAGTAGCCAGTTCGGCCACCGGGAAAAAGATGGAGTTATACCATACTGTTTTTAGCCAGGCTTTTTTGTGCTTTTCATTGATCTCCGTAAACTTCCGGTATTCTGTCTCTTCCCTTGTAAAGAGCTGTACTATTTTCATGCCTGAAATGCGTTCCTGTACAAAAGAGTTCAGGTAGGCTACCTGCGCCCTTACCTCTGTAAAAGCTACTTTCATGGCTTTCTGGAACAGGCGGGTGGCATAAAGGATAAGCGGAAGTATGGAAAATACAATAAGGGAAAGCTTCCAGCTGGTAGCCAGCATGATAATGGCTACAACGACCATTTGCAGAAGGTCACTGACGATCATGAACAGTCCCTGGCTGAATATCTCTCCTATGCGCTGCATGTCGTTTACCGCGCGGGTTACCAGGACCCCGATAGACGAATTGTCGAAATATTTCATGCGGAAACGCAGCATATGGCGAAAGAGCTCTACCCGTATATCGCGGATTATGGACTGCCCCAGCCAGTTGGCGTAGTAGATAAACCCAAGCTGGCAGATCACCCCTGCAAGCAATACACCCACCATGATCAGGGAGAAGGTCAGTAGTCCGTGGGCGTCCCTGTTGGTAATGTAATCATCTACCGTTATCTTGAGCAGCATGGGACGTGCCACGGCAAAAAGGGAACCGAGGATTGCGGCCAGGGCTACCCCGTAGAAGACCAGCCGGTATTGCCGGGCGTGTTTGAGAAGTCTCCTGAAAAGGTTCAGGTCAAATGCTTTTCCTTTATTGCTGCTCATGTTTTAGCTACCGTTTTTCAGGATAAATTTACCTGAGGTATACAATATTATTTTGTTATATCCGCACAGTTGTAATAACAGTGCTTTATATAAAGGGATATGTGATTTTCGTTAAATATAAGCCATGTGCCGGAACTGATGCCCCAGCATTCCCTCTATTTTTACTTTCTATGATTTTTTTAACGTTTTCAGGAGTTATTTTCCCGCGCCCCACTTCCAGCAGAGTGCCCACAACGGCCCTTACCATATTGCGCAAAAAGCGATCGGCCGTTATGGTAAACACCAGGAGACCGTTATCTTCCCGATTCCAGGTCGCTTTTTCAATAGCACAGAAAAAGGTTTTTACATCGGTATTGGACCGTGAAAAACACCTGAAATCCTGTCGTCCGAGAAGCACTTCCGCCGCATGGTTCATCATCTCGGTGCTTAGGGGATAACGGTGATAATAGGCAAGTCCCTGGGTAAAAGGATCCTTTCGGGGGATAACCAGGTATTTATAGGTGCGGGAAGTAGCATCGAACCGGGCATGGGCATCCTCGTGCACTTTCCGGATCGCGTGAATGGCAATACCGGCAGGAAGCAGGGAATTCAGTTTTCGTTCGATCTCTTCCGGGTCGAAGGAAGTGTCACAATCGAAATGGGCAAACATCTGCCTGGCGTGAACCCCGGTATCCGTACGCCCGGCCCCGGTGACCGGTATGGTTGATCTCAACAGTGTCGACAAGCCCTCTTCCAGGGTTTGCTGGACTGTTGAAGCATTCGGCTGTCGCTGCCAGCCGTGGTACGGAGCCCCGTGATATGATAACTCTATGAAGTAGCGCAAGTGTATTCAGATTTTGAAGGGACAAAGATACGAAGTTTTGGGGTTGTTGGTTAAAAACTTCGGGGTTAACTAAGGTCCTCTCTCAATATGTCGAGCAGTTCATTGTGATCCTTGAAAAGTGTAAATTCCCCGTCTTTGATGTAGGAAATCTGCCCTGTTTCCTCGCTGATTACCAGGGCCAGGGCATCGGTTTTGTCGGTAATCCCGATGGCTGCCCTGTGTCTGAGACCGAAGCGAAGGGGGATATTCCGTTCGTTCGATACCGGGAGCACAGCCCTTGTGGCTACAATATAATTCCCTTCGATGATCACCGCACCGTCGTGAAGCGGGCTGTTTTTGTAAAAAATACTCTCTATGATGGGCACAGTGATCCTGGCATGCATGCTGTCTCCCGTATTCTTTACAAAATCCAGGGGAGTATTGCGCGCTATGACCAGGAGCCCGCCTGTTTTGGTACTGCTCAGTTTTTCACAGGCGGTGACCAGGGCGCCGATATTGGTTCTGACCTCCGGATTTTCTTCTCCGAAAAAACGAAAGTATTTTTTCAGGTTTTTCCTGTTGGCGAGATTGGTAGAGCCGATAGTGAGAAGAAATTTTCTTATTTCCTGCTGGAAAAGAACAATAAGAGCAAAGAAACCGACACTCATAAAACTTCCGAAAATACTGCTCATCATATGCATCTGCAGTACCTCGGTAATTCTCCATATAAGATATATGATCCCTATTCCTATAAAGATATTTACGGCTACCGTGCCTTTTACCAGCCTGTAGATATAGTACAGCAGGAAGGCGACCAGGAGAATATCGACCAGGTCAAGAATTTTAAAGTCTAAGAAATCAAAGATTTTCAAAGCGTATTCTTTTGTGTAAATTTAGAAAAAAATAGGGCTTTAACAGTGTAGTTCCAAACTTTTTAGTTTTTAGTTGGTAGTTTCGAAATGTCATTCAGAACGCAGTGAAGAATCTCCGGGTTTTTCGTTATGCTGTTGAAGTTCCTTTGGGCTGGGTTGGAGATTCTTCACTCCGCTGCGCTACGTTCTGAATGACAGGAATGTCATCCCGACCATCGTTCCTGTCCCGACTCCCTGCATTTTTCATGCAGCGAAACACCTTGCTGTATGCCCGTAACAGAAAACAGGAGTTTTAAGGCTGTCTGGGCGATTTATTTTTTGCTGCCATGTAACGGCCTGAAAAAATCGCAAAATGCGCTTAAAATAAAATTAAATCATGATGTTTTTTATACAAAATAATTTAAATTTATTATTTTTTAGTTTTATATAGGCTTTAACTATTGATTGTGATTTGGCTCCGGCCGGCCTCGTCTTCCGGTCGGGAAAATTTTCATACGGGGCTTATGGCCATTTGGGATGTTCGTAAACACTTTCTTCTACCGGGGAATAACTCAGTTTGGCTTTTATCTCCCAGGCCTCTGCAATTTCATCCGTACGGATTTTTATGTGCTGGGGGACCATTTTATTATCGTTGACCAGGACCAGTTCACCGGGAGTGGTGTGGGAGGTTTGCACGCGATTGATGAATATTCCGCGTAACTTACTGACTATTACATAGTTTTTATTTCTTTCGATCTCCGAAGGAGCGTGGAGCTTTGAAGCTATGACAATGGAATTGTCTTCAAAGGTCGGATGCATCAAATTCCCGGTGACCTGGAATGCCCTGAGATTTTCCCCTTTGATAAAAGGCAGGTTATATACCGGAATACTTTCCATAAAAGAATCTTCACCGAGCTGGTTTACGTATTGGAACTGGTATTCCCGGGTTACAACAGGGATATAACGGTCGGTATTGTTGTTGACCGATCCGTACGCCCGCTTGTGGCTGTAGAAGATATCATTGAGATCGATATCTTGTCTTTCACATATCGCGACTACAAGTTCGTAATCCATACTATTTCTCTTCTTCCATGTCGAAATGGTATTGGGTTTTACCTCCAGGATCTCAGCCAGCTCGATATTGGTCTTTACTTGTAAGTGTTTTTTTAATTTTTCCAGTATAAAAGTCGCATTGAGAGATTTTTTTTCTTGCGTGTTCGCGTAATGATGACTATATTTGACTGTGTTTAACATTTATTTATCATTTTTTGTGCTCGTTTTGAGAATAAGGCTTATCTGCCGTTCTCAAAGAGTGGGTTCTACAAAAAATAAAAGCAGTTGGTTGGTTGGACCGGTTGTTAGTTAGAGAAATACAGCGGTTAGGCTGGCGGTGTTTATATCCCCGGTTTATGACTTTTGATCGACCTGGGGTGTTTAGGTGTTATATCGCGATATGATTATAACTCCTTTTGTTTGATTTTATTGTGAATCACCTGTCGAAATTAGGCGATTTACTCAAAACGAGAAAAAAAAATCGTTCAATGTAGGAGAATTGTCGTTCAATGCATGAATAATAAATATTTCAAATATAAATATCTCGTATAGAACATATTTGTGCGATCATGTGGTCATAATGAGAATAAAGAGGTGGGGTTTTCGGGTACTTAGATGTTTATAGTGTGAGAAGTACGAATGAAATTACAATTAATAGAAGCGCTATGGAGCAAAACTACATTGAACATGTCAGTCCTTTTAATGGTTTACGGGTACGGTGGTTCCTTCCCCTGTACCACGCACTTCTTTCTTTTATACTGAATCATTTCCCTGTTTATAAATTATCAGATCCAAGACAACATAAAATCATGACCCGGACTTTTCCCGGAGCGGTATACCGTGATATATGGTCGCTCCGGAGGGGCAGGAAACAAAATATCCCCGTTTTGTTTTATCGCCCGGACCCCAGGTAAGGGAAGATTGAAAATAGCCTTTTAACATGGCAGGGCTACCCTTTTCGGGAGGGCTTGTTGCCTGTTGATAAAATGATGTGCTCAAAACAGATAGTGATGACTTTAAAAAAGTGCAGGAGTTATTTTTTTGTCCGGTATCCGACGGCAGTACTGTCTTTTCCGGAAGCCGCTCAGACGACCTTTACTTCCGTATTGCCCCGGATACGGGGAAGCGCAGGCCGGAAAGCGGCCCTTGTGGTGTTATGTGTTTTTGTCTTTAATATAACTTTTCTTTTATGAAATTACTTTACTACGTTATGCAAAAAATAAAACCCGGGCTCGCCGCAGTGTTACTTACACTGGGCTTGCTGTTGTTTTCTCCCGGAACAGCCTCTGGGCAGGATATGGTAAGGAAGTATGCAGAGGTACAGGAGGTTCATACAACTATTGGAGGAAGTGTTGATCAACCGGGAAATGCAGTCAATGGCAACCCCAGGGAGCCTTCTACACTAAGGGTTGGGGTAGGATTGTTAGATGCATTTTATGCGCGGCAATTTATTGACTTTGGAGAACTTCTGGAAGCAGGTACCCCTGTTACCATTAAATTTTCAGTACCTACTTCTACTCTTGGTGTTGCGGATAATTTTAGTCTCCAGCCTTATGCCAATTTGAGAGAAGAAACAATATTGTTTAATACGAGGTGGACTGCCGATGCTGTTGGAGATGCATATGAAGGAGGAAACCTGTTGACCCTTTTGGGTGGGGTAGGGACTTATGAAGTAACTCTAACCCCTACAGAAGATTTTGAAGGAATATGGGTAAATCTTTCTTCTGCATTAAGTGTGGCAGCAAGTATGCAGGTATACCATGCTTATGTAGAAGAAGAGGCCGGTACACCTTTCGATTGTATAGCAAAAAATGAGCCCCTGGATGTACTTTCCGGTGTAGGAGGTGCCGGGCTTGACCTGGCCGGGGGACTTACATTTGTTAATGATCCGTATAATGTTATTGACAATCACGATAATTATGCGGAAATGGCTGTGGTAGCGGGTGCTGCTAATGAAGCTTATATTAATACGATTTTTGCAACACCCTCAGAATCCGATCAGGTGGTTCGTATCGTTCTGGAACAACCGGGTTCTTTGCTGGATGTAAGCTTGCTTGCTGCATTTACGATACAACCTTATCTTGAGGATGACGAAGTGGGAAGCCCGATAGCAGGAGATTCCAACCTCCTCGGCTTGCGTCTGTTGCCCGGAACCGATAAGTATGAACTTGCCGTTCCGGTACAAGGCTCTTTCGACCGGGTGAAAATATCACTCGGAGGGGTTCTCGGCCTTCTTCAGAATATCCGGGTTTACGAAGTAAGCCGACTCCCCAGGGTGGATATCATCGACGACCCCGAACTGACCGAGGCCCTTACGGCCTGCGGTTCGGTAGATTTGTTAGGGGCAGTTACCAATTACCAGCCGGATTATTACGATTATGCGTATTTCGGTGCGGCTACCGGAGGTGAGGCATTACCATCTTCTGTAGTAACGTCTTCCGGTACCTATTATATAGAAGCTACCGATAAGGTTACCGGTTGTGTGTCGCCAAGAGTGGCGGTAAATGCTACGGTAAATGAATATCCGGAAATTACGTTTTCGGGAGAGACAACATACCAGATCTCGGTAGGTGAGAGTGTCACGCTTCCGACTCCCTCTGCTGCAAATGTTTCGGCAGATTTTCAATGGTATGATTATAATGGTAATGCGATTACCCCTTCAGGAGCTATTGCGTTTCCGGGTGCAGGGGTATTTACCTATTATGTTGTAGCGACATCTGCAACCGGTGGATGCCAGTCTGCTGCTACCATAGTGGTTGTAGTTAATGATGATGGCTGTCCTGCAGCTTTTACGAGAGAGTATGCAACTGCAAATTCTGAGTTCTCAACTTCCAGCCTGTTGGGAATAGATCTTGGGTTTATTGAAAATGAGGCTAATGCTGTTGATGGAAATATTGCCACATATTCTACCCTGACAGAAGCATTAAACCTGTTGGGGCTGACGGGGGAGACTTCCCAGACTATTTTCTGGGGTTCGGATGTCAATGCTGGCACCCCGGTTACGGTTAAACTGGGACGTGAATACGGTGTAGCTTCCGTCATCGGAAGTATTTTTATCGCTCCCGTAGATAGTAATGGCAATGAAATAGGTCCCAGGGTGTCTGCCGACCCGAACCTGGCCGGTCTGGTCAATGGGCTCAATATATTCGAACATACCTTTATTCCTTTGGGAAGCAGTGGTTCGGCTATTTCCTACAGTGGTGTAAAAATAGTTATGGAGTCTGCAGTGAATGCTTTTCAGGCCATAAGGGTATACGATGCATATTATCATACGGCCGGAGACCCGGCATGTACCGGACAGGATGCCATAGATGCATATGGAGGTTATGAAACACAATTGCTTAATCTCAATGCTACAACTGCGCTTATAGGTGTTTCAGACCCGGGATTGGCGGTAGACAGGGATATTAGCACCTATGCCGAAATGAATAATACCGTTGGTGTTGGTGTATACGGTAAACTGGATGTGGTTTTCGGAACACCTTCATTGGCGACAGACAGTCTTCAGATTATTCTCGGAGAACCGGGTACGTTATTAGATGTCGGTCTGCTTAATGAACTGCGTATACAACGTTTTCTTAATAATGCACCTGTAGACGAGGAACCTGTACTTCTGGACCCCAGTCTATTACGTCTTAAACTATTGTCATCGGGAAGCTTAAGTGCAATAACGGTGCCGACTAATGTCCCTTTTGACAAAGTGCGGATCACCTATGGAGGAACGGTAAGCGGGCTTTCCGCACTCCGTATCTACGATGTATCGAGAATTGCAGCTACCCGACACCCCGATGGAGAGGGCCCCGATAATACGGTAACCCTTTGTGCCGGAGAAACACTGTCTCTCGATGGTTTGCCGACAGACTGTGCTACTTCCTATAAATTATACGATGCGGAATACGGCGGGAATGAAGTGGAATTAAGCAGTATCCCGGACCTGGCTGCCGGGGAGCATACCTACTGGATACAACCTGTACGCAACGGATGTGAATCTCTTGCCCGCGGCGTACTTACTCTTGACATTACCGGTCCGGCAGAGGCTCCTGTAGTAGCCTCCGAAAATGTATGGGTCGGGGCAGACGGTACGGCTACCCTGAGTATACAGGATCCGGATGAAGAGCTGACCTATAACTGGTATACCGAAGAAACCGGTGGAACCGAAGTTTATACCGGAAGTACTTATGATCTTGAAAATATTACGGCAGATGCCACTTATTACGCAGAAGCCGTAAGTGGAGGCGATTGTGCTTCACCCACAAGAACGGCAGTCAGTGTACAGCTGATACCTACTCCAGTGGTAGATCCTATAGGGGCAACGCTTACCGAAGGAGAAACGGAAACCTTTACGGCTTCTAATATTCCTGACGGACTCGAAGCAATATGGTACGATGAAAATAATCAGCAGGTAAGTAACCTGCCCCAGTTTGAAACTGATCCCGGATTACTGCCGGATGAATATACGTATACCGTGGTATACAGGGATCCGGTAACAGGGGCAACTTCTGCACCTGCAACAGTACCGGTGACAATAGAAGCTGCAGGTGGTGGATTACTGCCCCCCGCAGTAGACCCCCCATCGGCAGTTATTGTGGAAGGAAACTCACAGACTTTTACAGCTACCCATGACAATGCAGATGTGACGTATGTATGGTATGATGAGAGCGGAACGGAAATACAAACCGGCGGAAATACCTTTACAACCCCTGACAATCTTGCGGTCGGCGATTACAATTATTCGGTTGCCGTAAGAGATGCGGGAAACAACGAATCTGCTGCCACGCCCTTCAGTCTTACTGTAGAGGAAGCCGATGCATTGTTACCACCAACGGTAGATCCTTCTGCCGTAACCATTAAAGAAGGGGAAACCCATACTTTCGAGGCGACCCATCCCGAAGACCCGGATGTAGACTATACCTGGTATGATGCCGATAACAACGAGGTAGCCACTACCCCGGAATTTACCACGCCGGATGACCTTCCCTTAGGGGAACATACGTATACGGTAACAGTAACCGATCCGGATAGCGGGGAAGAATCCGAACCCACTGAAGTGACGGTAACCGTGGAAGCCCCCCTGACACCGCCAACGGTAGACCCTGAAACAGCAACCATAGAAGAAGGAGAAACCCAGACCTTTACGGCTACTCATCCCGATGATCCGGATGTGAATTATACCTGGTATGATGCCGATAACAACGAGGTAGCGACTACCCCGGAATTTATCACGCCGGATGACCTTCCCGTAGGGGAACATACGTATACGGTAACGGTAACGGATCCGGATACGGGTGAAGAATCTGGTCCTGCCGAGGCAACCGTAACGGTTACGGCACCTGCAGTGCCTTTGACGGCTCCGGAGGTTACGCCCGAAACAGCTACTATAGAACAAGGGGAAGCAGTTACCTACACGGCTACCACAGATTATCCGGATGGAGAAATCGTATGGTATGATGAAGGGGGTAATGAAATAGCTGTAGGTGAGCAGTTTGTTGCAGGTCCGGGACTTGAACCCGGAAATTATTCCTATAATGCGGTAGTTCGTGATCCGGATACCGGCGAGGAGTCCGATCCGGCCACGGTAACCCTTATTGTAACAGAACCAGTCATTCCGGAAGATTGTCTTCCGGCCTATGAAAGAATATATGCTTCAACGCAGACTTCGGATGGTGTAAATAACGCCGGAGGTGCGGTAGATGGCAACCTGGGAACGTACAGTACGATTGAGATACCTTCCCTTTTTGCCACGAATTATCAGGTCCTTCAGTTTTCCGGGGCTTTCAGCCCTGCAAACGGAGACCAGCTTCATGTAAGGGTAAGTACCGATGTTACGTTATCCCTGCTTGGAAGCGTAACAATTACCGCCCAGGCTTATGACGGAAATAATCCGGTAGGTACGCCTGCACAGTTAAGCGGAGGAGTTTTACTCAACTTATTGGCAGGGACTAACGAGGGAGATATAGTGGTACCTGTGGGTAGCCCTGATCCCAATGTCAGTTTTAACTCGGTAAGGGTTGAGGTGCAGGGTGCTTTACTCGCAGGAGGTGATATCAATATACATGAAGCTTATGTAAACCAGGAAACCCAAACCCTGGCAGATTGTAATGTTGAGGATATCCTTACGGGAGTTACTTCCGGTGCCCTGGGTACACTCAACGGGGTTAGTGATGCAGCAAATGCTGTAGACGGAGACCTCGGTACGGCAGCACTCCTGCGTCAGAATGTCGGACTTGCCGGCTATGCTCATTTAACTACAATTTATCCGGCACCTTCTGTTCCCGGAGATTCTATCCGCCTGGTCATTACCGATCAGGATGCGGGCTTGCTCGACCTTGGCGTAGCTACGGGATTGAAAATAGTGGCTTATATGGGCAATACTCCTGTTCACGAAGTATCGGTGCAGGAAGGGTTGTTAAGCCTTAAACTTCTCGGAGGAGGAGAGCAGTATGAAGTAGCTACTGCCGTAGACCAGCCTTTTGACCGGGTCTCTGTACAACTTGGCGGACTTGCATCTGCACTGGAAGGAATTAATGTTTACGAAATAGAACGGGTCCCCGGAATACAACTCGAAGGGAATGACCCCGGAAATAATATGGTGGAAGCCTGCCAGGGAGAAACCATAAGCCTGGCGGCGCCCGGTGATGATTGTACCACTTATGTATGGTACGACCAGCGTAACGGGGGAACTAAGATCGGAGAGGGAAATCTCGAGTTCGAAGTGCCTGCGGACTGGACGGCCGGAGAACATGTGGTTTATGTGCAGCCCGTACGTTACGGTTGTGAAGAGGCAGGACGTATTGCAGTGACCATAAACGTCAGTGAAACCCCGACGGCCGATGACATTGCAGTCACCGGAAATGAAGATCCGTACTGCTCCGGCGAAGACGTACTGGTTACGGCTACTGCGGATGGTATCACCGATGCGGTGTTCAGCTGGTATGCCGATGAAGATAAACAAACCCCTCTTTCCGATGCGGGCGGGGTGACTTATGGTATCAATAACGGAGCGTTGACCGTTAGCGGTCTTACCCCCGGTACCTATACGTATTATGTAAGTGTGCGTGCAGGCGCGGACGGTTGTGAAAACCTTGCCGGCGACCTCGCTGCAGTGGAGGTGATCGTAAACGATGGCGCTGTTGCCTCGGATATCCAGACAGCGGATATCCAGGTCTGTGCAGGGGATATCGCCACACTGGAAGCCTCCAGTACTACGGTGACCAACCCCGTGTTTACGTGGTACGGCAATGACGATCTCAGCGGGACGCCTGTATTTACGGGTCCTGTGTTTGAACAGAGCGACCTTGAAGCGGGAGTCTATACGTATTATGTCACGGTACAGGGCGATGGTGTGTGTGAGAGCAGTGCGGATGAGGCAGTGATGGTAAGCATTGCGGTACAGCACCAGGTTACGGCCGGGGATATCGATCTTCCTGCCGACCTGAGCCAGTGTGTAGGTTCTGATGTGATGCTGACCGCAGGGGTGATGCCCGGTATCACGGTAACCAACCCGGTATATACCTGGTACCTGGATGCTTCGGGCACACAGGTGATCAGTGACGGGGATACCGATGGTACGGTGACCTATACGGTAAATAACAATGAGCTTACGGTATCGGGACTGTCTGAAGGAGTGACCGCGACATATTATGTGAGCCTTGACGGCGATGATGTCTGCGGCAATGCGGGTGGTGACCTGGCTTCGGTAGCGGTAACGATCAGTGATGACCTGGAGGCTCCTGCTGTAGTCTCGGACAATGTGGAAGTATGTACCGGTGAAGATACGGTACTTGAAATATCAAGTCCTCAGGGCAGCCTTACCTACAACTGGTATGATGCGGCCACCGGAGGGACTTTGGTAAGCACCGGCGAGACGCTGGAACTTACCGCGGTAACTGCTGATGTGATGTATTATGTAGAGGCTGTGGGCACCGGCGGTTGTGCGAGCCTTACACGAACCGGGGTATCGGTAACGGTCAATGACTTTGCCGGTGCTTCCGACATCGATATTGCCGGTGAGACAGCGATCTGCGAAGGTGCTGATGTGGTACTGACGCCTTCCTCGGCGACTGTTCCCAACGCGGTGTTCCGCTGGTATGAAGATGCCTCGGGGACTACGGAGATCACAGCGGGGGTTGATGCTTCCGGTGTACTGACGGTATCGGGACTTACCGATGGCGACCATACGTTCTATGCGAGTGTGGAAGGTGACGGCTATTGTGAGAACGCTTCGGGCGACCTGGCAGCGATTACGGTCACTGTAGGGGCTGAACTGTCTCCTTTAGTGGTGACCCCTGCCGAGCAGTATGTGGTTGTAGGCGATACACCCCAGGCTTTCCGTGTGGTTGATTTTGCGACGATTACCGGGGATGTGATCTGGTATTCTGATGCTGCACTGACCACGGAGGTAGCGAGAGGAGAAGAATACGCTCCTGCCGCTGCTGCTGAAGGTGATTATACGTATTATGTGGTCCATGAGAACGGCCCCTGTGTCTCTGCAGCCACGGAGGTGGTACTGCATGTGCTGGGTACCCCGACTCCCCCGGACGACTGTTATATAGCGGACAGCGAGGAACACGGGACGACCTTTGGTTGTGTGTTGTGTGCTGTGCTTGATCCTACGAACGCTATAGATGATAATCCTGACAATTATACCCGCCTGTCGATGCCTGCGGGTCTTGGAACCGGTTCGATCTACCAGACGCTGATCTTTGATCATGCCGGTAAGGCCGGTGATACGGTACTGGTGGATATCGGTACCCCTGTGGAACTGGCCGATATTAACCTTCTTGGTGGTATTACGGTAACCCTGTATAATGGTACTACGGAGGTAGACCAGTACAGCCTTGATAACCCGCTACTGGAGATCGAACTGCTGAGCGGCGGTGACCGCGGAGAAGTGGGAATCCCTGCCAGCGGTGTTTACGACCGTGTGGAGATCCGCAATACTGCCGGAGTGGCGACCTTGTTACAGGGTGTGGATATCTATGGTGCATATATCCGCCAGGCTGCCCCCGAGCTTGACATTACCGATCCTGTGGTACTGTGTGAGGGAGAGGAATATATTATAGAAGCCGTGGCTGCACCCGGTACCCTGCTTCGCTGGTATGACGAGGGCGGTGCCCTGGTGTATGAAGGGACCGAATTTGAAGTACCTTCTGATGTGGCGGGCGACTTCACCTACTATATAGAGGTGGTTGATGAAGTCTCCGGCTGTGCCGACCCCGACCGTACGGAAGTAAATGTACAGGTGAATGAGGCTCCGGCTGCTGATGATATTACAGTGACTACAGATAATCCATTCTATTGTGCAGGTGAAGACGTACTGGTTACGGCTACTGCGGATGGTATCACCGATGCGGTATTCAGCTGGTATGCCGATGAAGATAAACAAACCCCTCTTGCCGATGCGGGCGGGGTGACTTATAATATCAATAACGGAGCGTTAACCGTTAGCGGTCTTACCCCCGGTACCTATACGTATTATGTAAGTGTGCGTGCAGGCGCGGACGGTTGTGAAAACCTTGCCGGCGACCTCGCTGCAGTGGAGGTGATCGTAAACGATGGCGCTGTTGCCTCGGATATCCAGACAGCGGATATCCAGGTCTGTGCAGGGGATATCGCCACACTGGAAGCCTCCAGTACTACGGTGACCAACCCCGTGTTTACGTGGTACGGCAATGACGATCTCAGCGGGACGCCTGTATTTACGGGTCCTGTGTTTGAACAGAGCGACCTTGAAGCGGGAGTCTATACGTATTATGTCACGGTACAGGGCGATGGTGTGTGTGAGAGCAGTGCGGATGAGGCAGTGATGGTAAGCATTGCGGTACAGCACCAGGTTACGGCCGGGGATATCGATCTTCCTGCCGACCTGAGCCAGTGTGTAGGTTCTGATGTGATGCTGACCGCAGGGGTGATGCCCGGTATCACGGTAACCAACCCGGTATATACCTGGTACCTGGATGCTTCGGGCACACAGGTGATCAGTGACGGGGATACCGATGGTACGGTGACCTATACGGTAAATAACAATGAGCTTACGGTATCGGGACTGTCTGAAGGAGTGACCGCGACATATTATGTGAGCCTTGACGGCGATGATGTCTGCGGCAATGCGGGTGGTGACCTGGCTTCGGTAGCGGTAACGATCAGTGATGACCTGGAGGCTCCTGCTGTAGTCTCGGACAATGTGGAAGTATGTACCGGTGAAGATACGGTACTTGAAATATCAAGTCCTCAGGGCAGCCTTACCTACAACTGGTATGATGCGGCCACCGGAGGGACTTTGGTAAGCACCGGCGAGACGCTGGAACTTACCGCGGTAACTGCTGATGTGATGTATTATGTAGAGGCTGTGGGCACCGGCGGTTGTGCGAGCCTTACACGAACCGGGGTATCGGTAACGGTCAATGACTTTGCCGGTGCTTCCGACATCGATATTGCCGGTGAGACAGCGATCTGCGAAGGTGCTGATGTGGTACTGACGCCTTCCTCGGCGACTGTTCCCAACGCGGTGTTCCGCTGGTATGAAGATGCCTCGGGGACTACGGAGATCACAGCGGGGGTTGATGCTTCCGGTGTACTGACGGTATCGGGACTTACCGATGGCGACCATACGTTCTATGCGAGTGTGGAAGGTGACGGCTATTGTGAGAACGCTTCGGGCGACCTGGCAGCGATTACGGTCACTGTAGGGGCTGAACTGTCTCCTTTAGTGGTGACCCCTGCCGAGCAGTATGTGGTTGTAGGCGATACACCCCAGGCTTTCCGTGTGGTTGATTTTGCGACGATTACCGGGGATGTGATCTGGTATTCTGATGCTGCACTGACCACGGAGGTAGCGAGAGGAGAAGAATACGCTCCTGCCGCTGCTGCTGAAGGTGATTATACGTATTATGTGGTCCATGAGAACGGCCCCTGTGTCTCTGCAGCCACGGAGGTGGTACTGCATGTGCTGGGTACCCCGACTCCCCCGGACGACTGTTATATAGCGGACAGCGAGGAACACGGGACGACCTTTGGTTGTGTGTTGTGTGCTGTGCTTGATCCTACGAACGCTATAGATGATAATCCTGACAATTATACCCGCCTGTCGATGCCTGCGGGTCTTGGAACCGGTTCGATCTACCAGACGCTGATCTTTGATCATGCCGGTAAGGCCGGTGATACGGTACTGGTGGATATCGGTACCCCTGTGGAACTGGCCGATATTAACCTTCTTGGTGGTATTACGGTAACCCTGTATAATGGTACTACGGAGGTAGACCAGTACAGCCTTGATAACCCGCTACTGGAGATCGAACTGCTGAGCGGCGGTGACCGCGGAGAAGTGGGAATCCCTGCCAGCGGTGTTTACGACCGTGTGGAGATCCGCAATACTGCCGGAGTGGCGACCTTGTTACAGGGTGTGGATATCTATGGTGCATATATCCGCCAGGCTGCCCCCGAGCTTGACATTACCGATCCTGTGGTACTGTGTGAGGGAGAGGAATATATTATAGAAGCCGTGGCTGCACCCGGTACCCTGCTTCGCTGGTATGACGAGGGCGGTGCCCTGGTGTATGAAGGGACCGAATTTGAAGTACCTTCTGATGTGGCGGGCGACTTCACCTACTATATAGAGGTGGTTGATGAAGTCTCCGGCTGTGCCGACCCCGACCGTACGGAAGTAAATGTACAGGTGAATGAGGCTCCGACAGCCGATGATATTACAGTGACCGGAAATGAAAACCCCTACTGCGGTGATGAAGATGTGGTACTGACCCCGTCCAGTAGTGAGGGAACAGTATTCAGATGGTATCTTGATGCCGATAAAATGACGCCGGTCGCCGATGGTGATACGGATGGAAATATTACTTATGCCATAGATGCGGAAGGTGTACTTACGGTGAGCGGACTTGAAAATGCCAACAGCCCTTATACCTATTACGTAAGTGTGGAAGGTGGCAGCGGTTGTGAAAACCCGGCAGGTGATCTTGCGGAAGTTTCCGTAGAGATCTCTCCGAATGTTCCCGGTGATGATATTGCCGATATAGAGGTATCCGGTATCAATGACGACGGAACACTTTGCGTGGATGCTTCGGGCAATGCTACATTAACAGCAAGTCTTACTGCGGGCAGTACGGTGACCAATCCTGTATACTACTGGTACGATGCGGATGGTGCTGTTGCCGGCGGGGAAGACGGTACGCTTGAACTGAGCGGTCTTACCCCGGG
>NZ_QLNV01000005.1 GCF_003285545.1 Sinomicrobium soli
GCTTTTCATTGTGACAGTTTGAATTTAAAGTTAGTAAATTCGAATTTAAAACTGTCCTATTTTTAGGGAAGCCTACAAGTTAAACTATGTAGATGAGATAAAAAATATGAAGTTCAATAAGCTCAATAACCGTAAGGGTTTCCGAAGAAGTTTGAGCATATATTAGAGCAAACAAAAAAGCCTTAAAAATACTTTTCTGATTTTTAAGGCTTTACAATTTATTGAGGTGGTCCCACATGGGCTCGAACCATGGACCCCCTGATTATGAGTCAGGTGCTCTAACCAGCTGAGCTATAGGACCCGCATTTTGCGGATGCAATATTACTACATATTTTGATTTGCTGCAAGCTTTTCCGGTTTTTTATATCAGCCTTCTTTTGCCGTTTTCCCGGCAGATCCGGGCCCTGAAATATCCTGGCAAAGCTCTATCAGTACTCCATTGGCATCCTTGGGATGCAGAAAAGCTACCTTCTTGTTATCGGCTCCCTGTTTCGGGGTCTCGTTCAATACCGTAAAGCCTTCTTTCCGCAACCTGCGGATCTCCGCTTCGATATCTTCCACATCAAAGGCAATATGGTGTATGCCCTCTCCCCTTTTTTCGATAAAACGGTGAATGGGGCTTTCCGTATTCGTCGCTTCCAGAAGTTCTATCTTGCTTTCGCCCACCCGGAAAAAAGAGGTTCTGACACCTTCGCTCCCTACTTCTTCGGTCTTGTAGGGAGGCACTCCCAGCAATTTGGTATACACGATATTAGACGCTTCTATACTGGCCACGGCAATGCCGATATGTTCTATTTTTCTCATGTTTCACTAATTTACGCAAATATATTCATAGCGATCCGAAATGCCCGGGAACCGCTGTCAAAAATGTGCTGTACCGTGCAATTTCAAAGCGTTCTTTGCGGGCTTTACGATTCATTTTCAAAAGAATTTTACCGGGCATCCCACCGGGATGATAGCGATTTATCCCCCATCCCTGGCCACGGCGTTACTGTATTTGCTATTTTTGCAGTATGGAAAGTAACAGACAAAAGAAAATAGCAGGGGTCATTCAGCGCGACCTGGCGGATATACTGCAGCGTGCTGCTACCGAAAACGGGATGCAGGGGGTATTGATCTCCGTGACCAAGGTATCGGTAACGACAGACCTCTCCATGGCCAGGGCATACCTCAGCATTTTCCCGAATACCAGGAGCAGCGAACTGATAGAAGGCATAAAAAACAACGGCCCGCTTATCAAGCACGAGCTGGCCCAGCGCACCAGGAACCAGTTGAGAAGGGTTCCGGAACTGGAATTTTTTATAGACGATTCCCTCGAATATATCGACAAGATCGAAAAATCGCTGAAGGGAACGGAAAACCCCATTCAAAATCCGGGAATGCTGGACAAAAGGAAAAAATCCTGATAAAACATGTTGACTTCACCCGGTAGACAACAATAAAAATCCATAAATACGGTTGCATAACACAGTGTACTTTCCGATATACATAGCCAAGAGATACCTGGTATCCAAAAGCAGCCAGAATGTGGTCAATATCATTAACCTGGTCACCTTTCTCGTAGTGGTTATCGGTGCGGCGGCGCTGTTTATCGTACTGGCGGCTTTCTCCGGATTAAAGACCTTTACCCTTTCTTTCAGCAATGCTTTTGACCCTGACCTCAAAATTACAAGCGATGGCGGCAAGTTTATATCCTTTACCGCCAAAGAAGAAGAACAACTGGCTGGTATAGACGAAGTGGTCTGGTATTCCAGGGAAATCGAAGAGCAGGTTCTGCTGGCCCATAAACAGAAAAACCACGTAGCCCTGATCAAGGGGATCGATACGCTGTATCCGCGGGTAGTGAAAACAGACAGCATCCTGTATTACGGCAACTGGTTCGACCGCGAACTCCACGAAGTGGTGGTGGGAATTGGTACGGCAAGCCTGTTAGGGCTGGCTTTAAATGACTACCAGTCCCCTTTGAGGTTACTGGTACCCAAACCCGGAAAAGGAAGCATTACTTCACAATCTACCCCCTACAATGAAGTGGCGGTAACGGTTTCCGGGGCGTATGCGGTGACCGAAGACCTGGACAGGAAATACGTATTCGCAGACCTGGAACTGGCACAGAAAATGCTGCATAAAAACCCGGAGGAAATTACCGGTATCAATATCAGGCTCACTCCGGGCGCCGACATTTCCCGGGTCAAATCGCAGTTGTCCGGGATTTTTGACGGAAAGGTCCTGGTCAAGGACCGTATCGAGCAGAACGATGCCCTCTACCGTATGCTCAATACCGAAAACATGGCCACATACCTCATCTTTACGCTGGTATTGGTCATCGCCCTTTTTAACGTGGTAGGGGCTATTATCATGATGATCCTCGACAAACGAAAGAACCTGAATACCCTGTTCAGCATGGGGGCCCCCCTGAAGCAACTGCGGCGTATTTTCTTTATACAGGGGGTTATGGTAGCCCTGGTAGGAGGTGTCATGGGCATTGCCCTGGGGGCATTGCTTACCCTTTCACAGATCGTATTCGGATGGCTTCTTATTACTCCCTCCCTGCCCTATCCGGTAGAAATTCACCTGCCTAATACCTTTATCGTATTCGGTACCATAATAGTCCTGGGGCTTATCGCTTCCTGGATAGCTTCCGGGCGTATTTCGGAAAAACTGATCAGGGAACAGGGATAAATAGGATTTTGGTAATCCCCTTCTCCCCTATACAAATTCGTGATCCGCGAATTTTTCCAGTACCTCGTCAAAGGCTGCAAAAACATCGGCGGCATCATCGGAGGTGACCATTTTCTGGCGGTATTCCTTAAAATGGGGAATTCCCTTGAAGTAATTGGTATAGTGCCTCCGGGTCTCGAATACACCCAGTTTTTCGCCTTTCCAGTCGATGGCCATGTTCAGGTGCCTCCGGGCAGCTTCCACCCTTTCTTCCATGGTCGGAGGCGCGGCATGCGTACCGGTTTCAAAAAAGTGTTTTACCTCCTTAAAAAACCACGGGTATCCTATACTGCCACGGCCTATCATGGCACCGTCCAGCCCGAACCTGTCGCGCATTTCCACCGCTTTTTCCGGGCTGTCCACATCGCCGTTGCCAAAAACGGGAATACGCATCCTCGGATTGTGCTTTACCTCGGATATGGGCCTCCAGTCTGCCTCTCCCTTATACATCTGTACCCGTGTCCTTCCGTGTATGGATATGGCTTCTATGCCCACATCCTGAAGCCGCTCCGCCACTTCCACGATCTTTACCGAATCACGATCCCACCCCAGCCGGGTCTTCACCGTTACAGGGAGCCCGGTACGCTTTACTATCGCTTCGGTAAGTTTTACCATAAGGGGTATATCGCGCAGAATACCAGCGCCGGCATTCTTACATACTACCTTTTTTACCGGGCAGCCGAAATTGATATCGATAATATCCGGGTTCGATTGCTCTACGATATCCACCGCCCGCAGCATGGAATCGAGTTCCGCACCGAAGATCTGTATCCCTACCGGACGCTCCTTTTCATAAATATCCAGCTTCTGTACACTCTTGGCCGCATCGCGTATCAGTCCTTCGGAGGAAATAAATTCGGTATATACCACATCCGCCCCCTGCTCCTTGCACAGCGCCCGGAAAGGAGGATCGCTCACATCTTCCATAGGAGCCAGCAAAAGCGGAAAAGCCCCTAATTCCATGTTACCTATCTTAACCACAATACTTTAGTTTATCGCGCTGCAAAGATAAAGCAAAATTTGCGAATGCTTCTATGAATGTATGAATCTTGACGGAGCACGAAGCCCGGAGCAGGATATGACCTCCGTGTGACTAACAAACTAAGAACTCCGAACTAACAAACTAACAACCAAATTCCCCCGGTTTTTCTGAAAAAAATCCTTAATTTGTTCTTTACTCTATGCAAAATTTCAATACATCATGTTAAAAAAGGTCCTGCTTTTCACCGTAGTTTTCCTCACCTTGTTGTCGTGCACAGAAAAAGAAAAAACGAAGGGGAACGATACCCCGCCCAACGTGATCATCATCTTTACCGACGACCAGGGGTATGAGGATGTCGGCTGTTTCGGATCTCCGGACATCAAAACCCCCAACCTCGACCAGATGGCGAAGGAAGGAGTAAAACTCACCTCGTTTTATGCAGCACAGCCCGTTTGTTCGGCATCCAGGGCAGCATTGCTCACCGGGTGCTATCCGAACCGGATCGGTATCCACAACGCCCTGATGCCGCATTCTCCCATAGGCCTGAACCCGCAGGAAACCACACTGGCCGATATGCTGAAATCCAATGGCTATACCACGGCCATTTACGGCAAATGGCACTTGGGTGACGATCCTGATTTTATGCCCAATAACCAGGGATTTGACGACTTTTTCGGGATTCCCTTCTCCAACGATATGTGGCCCAATCATCCGCAACAGGGCACCGTATTCGATTTCGACCCGCTGCCGTTATACGAAAACGAAACGGTGATCGATACGCTTGAAGAGCAGTCCATGCTCACCACGCAGATCACGGAAAAAGCGGTGGATTTTATCGGAAAAAACAGGGAAAATCCCTTTTTTCTCTATGTAGCACATCCGCAACCCCATGTACCGCTATTCGTCTCGGATAAATTCCGCGGCAAATCGGAAAGAGGGCTCTACGGCGATGTCATCATGGAAATAGACTGGTCGGTAGGCGAAATACTCCGTGCGCTCGAAGAACAGCAACTGGATCAAAACACCCTCGTCATCTTTACTTCCGACAACGGCCCGTGGCTCTCTTACGGCGACCACGCCGGTTCGGCATACCCGTTTCGCGAAGGAAAGGGGACTTCCTGGGAAGGCGGACAGCGCGAGCCTTTTATCGCCAGGTTCCCGGGCAGATTACCGGAAAACAGGACCATAGGCACCCCGGTCATGGCGATCGACCTTTTTCCTACCATTGCATCCGTAACAGGCGCCAGGCTGCCCGAACACAAGATCGACGGGAAAAACGTATGGGACATCCTCACGGGGAAAACAGATGAAAATCCGCACGAAGCCTATTATTTTTATTACAAGGTCAACGAACTGCACGCGGTGCGCTACAACGACTGGAAACTGTACTTTCCTCATCGCTACCGAAGCATGGAAGGGCAGGAGCCGGGCAGGGGAGGGCAGCCCGGAGCGTACAGACAGGTAGACCTCAAAGACATGGAACTGTACGACCTGGCCGCCGATTCTTCGGAAACCCGTAATGTAGCGGAAAATCATCCGGAAATCGTGGAGAAAATGGTGGACCTGGCCAATGCCAAAAGACAGGAACTCGGGGACAACCTCCTCGGGATCGAAGGAAAGGAAAACCGCACGCCGGGTAAAGTCAAATGATATTTGTCCTGGGGGGTTACCGGTTAGGCCGGTGGCTGAGTGCCCGAGCGCAGCTACGGGTGTATCGAAGCCACCGGGTTGCAGGTACTACGAACTAAGAACTAACAACTAATATAAATCCGGAATCCCCGAAAATAAAATTATATTTGCAAATTAAACCTGTCCTGAAAACCGGGCGCTATTCCGGATAATCAGCGACCTATAATGTTTGCTATGAAGCACATCCGGAATTTTTGCATTATTGCCCATATAGACCACGGGAAAAGTACCCTGGCCGACAGGCTGCTGGACTATACCGGATCGGTAACCGAACGGGAAAAGCAAGACCAGTTACTCGACAATATGGACCTGGAGCGCGAGCGCGGGATTACCATCAAGTCGCACGCCATACAGATGGAATATGTTCACCAGGGCGAAACCTATATCCTGAACCTGATAGACACTCCCGGGCACGTGGATTTCTCGTATGAAGTATCCCGTTCCATAGCGGCCTGCGAGGGGGCATTGCTCATCGTGGATGCCGCACAGAGCATACAGGCACAAACCATATCCAACCTCTATCTCGCGCTGGAAAACGACCTGGAGATCATTCCGGTACTGAATAAGATAGACCTTCCCAGCGCCAATCCGGAAGAAGTTACCGACGATATCGTGGACCTCCTGGGCTGTGACCCCGAAGAAGTGATCCCGGCCAGCGGAAAAACCGGGCTCGGTGTAGACAAAATACTGGAAGCCATTATAGAAAGGGTACCGCCGCCGAAAGGAAATACGGACGAACCGCTGCAGGCCATGATCTTCGATTCGGTATACAACCCTTTCAGGGGCATTGAAGTGATCTTCAGGGTGGTAAACGGGGAGATCACCAAAGGCCAGAAAATAAAATTCATGGCGACCGGCAAGGAATACTATGCCGATGAGATCGGTACGCTCAAACTGACACAACATCCGAAACAGGTGATCAGAACAGGAGATGTAGGCTACCTCATTTCCGGGATCAAGGAAGCCCGGGAAGTGAAGGTAGGGGATACCATCACCGATGCCAAAACACCTACGAAAAACATGATCGCCGGTTTCGAGAACGTAAAACCGATGGTCTTTGCCGGTATTTACCCGGTAGACACCGAAGATTACGAGGAACTGCGCGCTTCGATGGAAAAACTGCAGCTCAACGATGCTTCCCTGGTATTTACGCCCGAAAGTTCCGCGGCACTGGGATTCGGTTTCCGCTGCGGTTTTCTCGGTATGCTCCATATGGAGATCATCCAGGAACGCCTGGAACGGGAATTCGATATGACGGTGATCACTACGGTACCCAACGTGTCGTACCTCGCTTACAGCAAAAAAGAACAGGATACCCCGATCGTGGTTAACAATCCTTCCGACCTGCCCGACCCGTCCAAAATGGACCGGGTAGAGGAACCTTATATCAAGGCCACCATTATTACCAAGGCCGATTTCGTAGGCCCGGTTATGAGCCTTTGTATCGACAAAAGAGGCCAGATCACCAACCAGACCTATCTCACTCCCGAACGGGTGGAACTCACTTTCGATATTCCGCTGGCAGAGATCGTTTTCGATTTTTACGACCGCCTGAAAACCGTTTCAAAAGGTTACGCTTCCTTCGACTATTCGCCTATAGGAATGCGCACCTCCAAACTGGTAAAAGTGGATATCCTGCTCAACGGACAGTCTGTAGACGCACTTTCCGCACTCATTCACGCCGACAATGCGTATAACATCGGTAAAAAAATGTGCGAAAAACTCAAGGAACTCATTCCGCGTCAGCAATTCGACATCCCGATACAGGCCGCCATAGGGGCAAAGATCATTTCCCGCGAAACCATTAAGGCTTTGCGTAAGGATGTTACTGCCAAGTGTTACGGGGGAGACATCTCCCGGAAGCGGAAACTGCTCGAAAAACAGAAAAAAGGTAAAAAACGCATGCGCCAGGTAGGTAATGTGGAAATACCCCAGCAGGCATTTATGGCCGTACTGAAGCTCAACGATTAAAATACGGCCCCGTATATACATTTTGAATACCCGATCGATATGGAACTCTCATACTGGGAAAAATCGGAATGGATATCCGATACCGACTTTACCATAATCGGCAGTGGCATCACCGGGCTCAACTGCGCCCTGGCACTCCGGGAAAAATACCCGGAGTCCGGAATACTTATCCTGGAAAAAGGGATACTCCCCGAGGGGGCCAGTACCAAAAATGCCGGGTTTGCCTGTTTCGGAAGTATTTCGGAGCTCCTGGACGACCTGAACCACAGTTCGGAAGACGAGATGGTAACCCTCGTCGAAAAACGCTGGAAAGGGCTGCAAATGCTCCGGGAGAATGTCGGTGACGACACTATGGAATACCACCAGTACGGCGGACAGGAACTGTTTACGAAAGATGACCGCCACGGGCTGTATGAAAAATGCCTCGACAACATCAGCCGGATCAACAAACTGTTGTACCCCGTTTTCAACCGGGAAGTATTTTCGGTGAGAGACAATATATTCGGGTTCGGACAGGTGCGGGAAAAATATATTTATACCCCGCTCGAAGGGCAGATAAACACCGGTAAAATGATACAGGCCCTGCTTAAAAAATGTGCCGTAAAGGACATTCGTATACTGCAGGGCATCGAAGTAAAGGAGTTTGAAGATACCGGAAGCGGGGTTTTTGTAAAAACCTCACGCTTCGGTCTCCGCACACAAAAACTGTTCGTGGCCACCAACGGTTTCTCTTCAAAGCTGATACGGGAGGACGTCGTGCCCGCCCGGGCACAGGTACTTATTACCAAACCCGTACACCATCTCCGGATCAAGGGTATTTTTCACCTGGACGAAGGATATTACTATTTCCGGAATGTAGGGAACAGGATACTCTTCGGAGGCGGAAGGAACCTGGACATTCCGGGAGAAACCACTGTGGAATTCGGGGAGACCCCGCTCATACAGGATCGCCTTGAATACCTGTTGAAAACCGTGATTCTTCCCGGGGTCCCTTATGAAACGGAACAGCGGTGGAGCGGGATTATGGGAATGGGGAAGCAGAAAATACCCATCGTAAAAAAACTGTCGGACAATGTCTGTTGCGGGGTAAGGCTCGGCGGTATAGGGATCTCCATCGGTACCTGGACAGGCCGGGAACTCGCAGCGCTTGCAGATTAGGTAATTTATAAATGATATGCTGAAAAAAGCAATACGATTTATCACTAAATGTATTTTCTGGTTTGTCGTGCTCTCTGTTTTCCTGGTATTGCTGTACAAATGGTGCCCGGTCTATATGACGCCCCTCATGCTTATACGGAGTGCGGAACAACAGCTGGAAGGGAAGACCGTGGTGATGAAACACCAATGGGTGCCCATGGAAAAAATATCCCGGAACATGCAACTGGCCGTAATTTGCAGCGAAGACCAGAATTTCACCAGCCACAACGGTTTTGACTTCGAGGCCATAGAAAAAGCCTACAAAAACAATTTGAAAGGAAACCATATCCGCGGTGGCAGTACCATAAGCCAGCAAACCGCCAAAAACGTATTCCTGTGGCCCGGCAGGACCTGGCTGCGAAAGGGCCTGGAAACCTACTTTACCTTCCTGATAGAATTGTTCTGGAGCAAGGAACGCATCCTGGAAGTATACCTCAATTCCATAGAAATGGGCGATGGCATTTACGGGGCCGAAGAAGCTGCCGTGTTCTGGTTCAATGTCCCTGCCGAAAACCTCAGCAAACCACAGGCCGCGGCCATGGCCGCCATATTGCCCAATCCTACGGAACTCATGGCCAATCCCCCTTCGGACTATATCGGGGACAGGATAGACTGGATAGTCCGGCAAATGGGATTTTACGGCAGGCTGGAACTGTAATTATACGGTCTTTGCCTAAAAGTCATGCTTTGCCTGTGGTACCCGTATCATTGCAATATGGGGTATACCGTCTTCCAGGTACCCTTCGCCCTCCTGTTCAAAACCGTGTTTTTCATAAAACCGGACCAGGTATTCCTGGGCCGATATCCGTATCCTTTTTTCAGAAAAATGATTTGCAATTGCAGTTATGGAAGCCTTTATAATATCATGCCCGTAGCCGTACTGCCTGTAGTTGCCTTTTACCACCACACGCCCTATGCTTGCCTCTTCAAAATACATTCCCGGTCTAAAAATACGGGTATAGGCCACCACCTCATCACCCTTTTTCCCGATAAGGTGCAGGGCCCCGGAATCCCTACCGTCGATATCCTGGTATACACAGTCCTGTTCCACCACAAATACCTCCGACCGCAACCGGAGTATATCGTATAATTCCCGCAGGCTGAGTTCGTCAAATGATTTTACCGAAACCGAAAGCATAAGCCGGAGTTATGAACAGCCCGTCGGGATCTTGTCTACACGATTCTGGTGCCTTCCGCCTTCAAACCTCGTATTGAGAAAGGTCTTTACCATATCCAGCGCCTGCGGCAGGGAAACAAAACGCGCAGGGATACTCAGTACATTGGCATTGTTGTGCTCCCGGGCCAGCTGGGTTATTTCCCTGGTCCAGCACAGTGCCGCGCGAACTCCCTGGTGCTTGTTGGCGGTTATCGCAGCCCCGTTACCGCTTCCGCAGATAATAATCCCCAGATCGGCATCTCCCTTTTCCACATCGTCAGCCACCGGGTGGATAAAATCGGGATAATCCACGCTGCTCTCCGCATCCGTACCGTGATTGGTTACCGCAATCCCCATCTCTTCGAGAAACTCCTTTACTGCAAATTTATATACAGTGCCCGCATGGTCGTTACCTATGGATATTTTCATGGCGTATACGTTTATATAATAGCTATGCAAAGGTACTAAATAAGGCTTTTGAACTGCTATAAACAGCCTTGTTAATTTGATTTTATAATGATTTAATACTGAATTAATTATATCTTAACAGTAGGTGTTGATATTTATGGATTATAATCTCACAAAATAATTTGCATATATCGGAAGATATTGCAATATGCTTTTTTATCTGAAGAAAGCAAGCGGATTCTTTTAAAATTTCCCGGCCGGTTATCAAGATACAAAACCCGGTTATCAACAACTGTCAACAGTCTTATTTATCAAAAAAATACCGTTATTCACTGTTGTTGACAACTGTTAATTACTTTCCGGTTACACATAAAAATGAAAGGGTTATCTCCGGTAAAAGCTGTTAATTACCCGGTATATTTTTTAATAAGAGGGGAAGTCAAGCTTTTCCCGGAAATTTTACGCTACAAATCAACAGCCTATAATAACACATCAAAAAATATTTTTTTAAAAAAGAATTTATAATGATAATGTTAACTGTTGTTAATTATTTCGCACTGAAAAGAAAATAAATATTTCTCAAACGATCCGCATCGAGGTACCCTTATCGTCGAACTCCCTGAGGATCTCGAGTACGGCTTCGGCATCTTCACGGTGCACCTTCAGGCGTATTCCGCCCAGGGCGTTGGAGTAGAAAGGCGTCACATTTACCATGGTCTCGTTCTCGAAGACATGAGGAATTTCTGCGTCTTCCAGGACAAGGCGAAGCACCGCGTATTCATAGGGGTACGTAAAGGTCGCAACGGTTACGAATTCTTCCATGAAGTTAATTCTTGGTTAAGTTCGTATAAAAATAGAAAAATTGACGGATATTTGCTACGAATAAAAGGAGATATGCAGTGGGGATCCCGTTGCAGTTTGTTCTTCCCTGTTGTGCTCTTTCTTCTCCAGGGCACAGTCTATGTAAGTGGTAAATGATACTATCCCTGCAATGAATATGAAGAAAAATACTATGGTGATGTGATATGCCTTTTTCATTTGGAATTAGTTTAAGCAAGCTCTTATTAAACAGACGTAAAGAAGGACAGATTGTTACAGCTGGGTTTAATTAAATTTTAACTTGTGCACTTCCACAGTGTTACTTCGATTATTATTTGTACTTTTCGAATTAAATAGAAACGATTATATGTCAAGAAAGAAAAAACGTGCTGAGAAGCACAAAAAAAATGAAATTACCAAGGGAATATTTTCAGTACTCGAAAAGAGTCCCGAACAATCATTCAACTATAAACAAATAGCTTCAAGACTGGGGATTACCGATGCGGGCGGACGAAATCTTCTCATAAAGAAACTGGTAGAGCTCAGGGAAAAGAAATCCGTTAAGGAAGTAGAACGCGGAAGATACCAGGCTATCCCGTCGCTCAATTATTTTACGGGAATTGTGGATGTTACGGGCCGGGGAAATGCCTATGTGGTGTGTGAAGGACTGGAACAGGATGTTTTTGTACCGTCTAACCTGCTCGGAAAAGCCTTGCATGGCGACGAAGTGGAGGTGTATGTTTTTCCCGGACGACGGCGGAACGGAAAGAAACTCGAAGGGGAGATCACCAGGATCATTTCCAGGAAAAAGACTGCTTTTGTGGGAGTCGTGCAGATGCAGAAAAATTTCGCTTTTGTAATACCTTCCGATTTCCGGATGTATACCGATATTTTTGTACCCAAAAGCAAGATAAACGGTGCCGAACATGGCGACAAAGTGCTGGTGGACATCGAAGACTGGCCGGAAAAGGCCGATTCTCCTTACGGAAGCATACAAAAGGTTTTCGGAAAACCCGGGGAGCACAATACCGAAATGCACGCCATCCTGGCCGAATACGGCCTGCCTTACGCTTTTCCGGAAGAGGTGGAGCACTATGCCGATCAGCTGGATACTTCCATTACTCCCGATGAGATAAAGAAACGCCGCGATATGCGTGACATACTTACCTTTACCATAGACCCGGCAGATGCAAAGGACTTCGACGATGCCCTGTCTTTCCGCGTGCTGGATAACGGGAATTTTGAGGTGGGGATACACATTGCGGACGTATCGCATTACGTCAGGCCGGGAAGCATTCTCGACGAAGAAGCGTATAACCGGGCTACTTCGGTGTACCTGGTAGACCGGGTAGTGCCCATGCTGCCCGAAATACTGTCGAACAATGCCTGCTCGCTGCGGCCCAACGAAGAAAAATATACCTTTTCGGCAGTTTTTGAAATGAACGGAAAGGGAGAGGTGCTCGACAAATGGTTCGGGCGTACCGTGACCTATTCCGACAGGCGGTTTGCCTATGAAGAGGCCCAGGCCATTATCGAAAGCGGGGACAACCGGGTGCCGGAAGAGGCATCGCTTACCGGTAAGGCTTACCAGGTGGAGCAGGAGGTGGCCGATGCCATTCTGAAACTGGATGAGATGGCGAAAGTGATGAGGGTAAAACGGATGGGACACGGTGCTATTTCGTTCGATAAGGTAGAGGTAAAGTTCTTCCTCAACGAAGAGAACGAGCCCACCGGGGTCTTTTTCAAGGAGGCCAAAGATGCCAATAAACTTATCGAGGAGTTCATGCTGCTGGCCAATCGTAAGGTAGCGGAGTATATCGGAAAGATGAAACCCCCGAAAACTTTTGTATACCGGGTGCACGACGAACCGGATGAGGATAAACTGATACAGCTGCAGGGCATTATTTCCCGATTCGGATATTCCCTTGACATGAAGAGCAAAAAGACCATTACAAGCTCTTTAAACAAGCTTCTCGGGGATGTTCAGGGCAAGAAGGAGCAGAACCTGGTCGATACCCTGGCCATACGCAGTATGAGCAAGGCGGAATACACCACGCACAATATCGGGCATTACGGACTGGCTTTTGACTATTACACACATTTTACCTCCCCCATACGCCGGTATCCCGACGTTATGGTACACCGGCTGTTACAGCATTACCTCGACGGTGGCGAATCGGCGAAAGAGGAAACCTACGAAGAAAAGTGTAAGCATTCTTCCGGTATGGAAAGCCTTGCGGTAAATGCCGAAAGGGATTCTGTCAAATACATGCAGATCAAGTTTATGGAGGAACACAGGGACGAAGAGTTTGTCGGGGTTATTTCCGGGGTTACCGAATGGGGTATTTACGTGGAGATTATCGAGAATAAATGCGAGGGCATGATCCGCACCCGTGAGATTAAAGACGATTATTATGTGTTTGACGAAAAACAGTACGCCCTGGTGGGAGAAGTGACCAAAAATATGTACCAGCTGGGCGATGAAGTGATTGTAAAAGTTAAGAGTACCGACCTGATAAAACGCCATCTTGATTTCGAATTGCTGGGAAAAGCCGAAGATTAGCGGTATATTTGGAATGGTTATTGAACACTGTTTTTGTGTGTAACGGGTTAGGGTTTGGCCCGCCGGACCCTAAGATTAAAATAATGAGTTTATGAAACGCATGTTTTTTGTTGTGGTACTGTTGGTCGGTACCTGCACTTTTGCTCAGGAGGGCATTACGAAGGAAACCGGAAAATTTGATGAGGTAAAGGTATTCGACGGTATCTCGGCGCAACTCTTTCCTTCGGGGGAGAACAAGGTGGTGATCTCCGGGGAAGATGCAGAGTCCGTGAACGTTGTGAACAACAACGGGGTCCTCAAGGTACGTATGAATTTTGATAAATCATTCAACGGGCATAAGACATTTGTCGAAATACATTACAACCAGAAACTGAGCCTTCTCGATGTCAATGAAAATGCCTTTATAGGTGCCCCTGAGCCCTTTAAACAGATAGACCTGGAGCTCAGGGCCCAGGAAGGGGGAGAAATAGATATTACAGTGGAGGCAGACAAGCTGAAATCGAGAGCGGTAACAGGTGGCATCCTTACCGTGAAGGGAAAAGCCAAAAACCAGGAAGTCAGGATCAATACCGGGGGAACGTTTAACGGAAGTACCCTGGAAACCGAACAGACTACCATAAACCTCAATGCCGGGGGCAATGCCGGTATCAATGCCTCGGAATACGCAGAAGTAAAAGTGAAAGCCGGGGGAACGGTTAAGGTTTACGGTAATCCGAAAGTACTGGACAAACAAACATTTCTGGGAGGAAAAATCATAGAGGAATAATCAAAGTAACGTAATGCAGGATATTCTCGCTGCCATTCCGTGGGGTATTTTACTGGCTTTTACCATAGGGCCCGTGTTTTTCGTACTGTTGGAAACCAGTGCCATCAAGGGAATAAGGGCCGGCATTGCGTTCGACTTGGGAGTGATTACCAGTGATATTGTTTTTATCCTTATCGCGTATTTCAGTACCAACCAGATCCTGGAAAAACTCAAGGACGATCCCGCACTGTTTATTTTCGGGGGGGTACTGCTGCTGTGTTACGGTATTATTTCCTTTCTAAAGATACGGCGGGAATATCGCAGAAGCGCACATAATCTCGATGATTTTACCATTTACCGGAAAAATTATGCAGCACTGTACATGAAAGGGTTCCTGCTTAATTTTATCAATATAGGCGTCCTCGGCTTCTGGCTGGGGATTATCATTGTTTTCGGACCCAAACTGGATATGGAACCCAGGCGGATCATTACCTTTTTTGCTACTATTATTATCACTTACCTGGTCATAGATTTTATCAAGATCGTCCTGGCCAAACAGTTAAAAGGCAAACTTACGGCCTGGCGTATCTACAGGATAAAGAGGGTGATAAGCATCGTGCTGATGGTTTTCGGTATAGCACTGGTTATACAGGGATTGTTTCCCGGTGAAAAGGAAAAGATCAAGGAAGCTATCGAGGATATCAGGAATAAGTAGTTGTGTGTGAAACAAAAAACGCCTCAGGATACTACCATGAGACGTCTTTTTGAGGCACCGAGCGGATTCGAACCGCTGTACAAGGTTTTGCAGACCTCTGCCTAGCCACTCGGCCACGGTGCCTTGTACCGGACGGCAAATCTACTAATTTATTTTTTAAATCGGATAAAATAATAGGGTCGAATTCTTTTCGGTCTCATCCGGAGTCGGGAGTTGTCATTCCAACTGTAGCGCTTTGTCATTCCGACGAGAGGAGGAATCTCCTTTTTGCCATTATGCTGTTAAAGATCCTTTGGGCTTGGCCGGAGATTCTTCACTGCGTTCTGAATGACACTTATAACTAAAAACTAATAAACTAAATTAACCCAATAACCAGTTTTCCCTTCTCCCTGATAGGCTATAATTGGGTGGGGTCACTGTAATCACTGCGATGCAGGGTCATGGCTATGGTTACCATTTCCACGTTGCCCCCTATGGGCGGATTGATCTTGGAGACTTCTACCGAAGCTTCCTCGGCGATGTCTATTTCGTTAAAAATGCGTTTTATTATACGCTTGCACACTTGTTCGAGAAGCTTGGAACGGATGGCCATTTCTTCTTTAACAATTTGGTTTACAAGTACGTAATCTACAGTGTCCTTCAGGTGGTCTGAGGTGGCAGAAGGCTGCAGGTTGGCCGTGACCGATACGTCTACCCGGTAATCACTGCCTATTTTCCCTTCTTCCACCAGGCATCCGTGATAGGCGTATACACGAATGTTCGTAAGTTTTATGATTCCCATGGTTTTATGGTGTCAATTGATGTTTATGGCGGTGCTGTGTGGTACCACGATGCAAAAGTAAGGCTATTACGGGCAAAGACAAAGTATAATGTGTCAATATGCCCCTCGGATGATGTGAAGGGATCTTATGTTCTGATGGCGGTTATACGGGAACTGCCTTATATATTTTATAGGGAGTATGAAGCCGTGAATTCAAATCGTTGACGTATTTTTGCAGTCTGAAGGCCGGGGGTCCGTATATTTTAAATTGCACCCGGTGCGCAAAAGAAATGCAACTGTTATGTCGGAAAAAGAAAGATCGTTAAATTTTATAGAGCATATTATCGAAGAAGATCTTGGGGAAGGATTCCCGAAAGACAAGCTGAGGTTCCGCTTTCCGCCGGAGCCTAACGGTTATCTTCATATCGGGCATGCCAGTTCCATCTGCCTGAATTTCGGACTGGGACTGGATTACAAGGCTCCCGTAAACCTGAGGTTCGACGATACCAACCCGGAGAAGGAAGAACAGGAATATGTGGATGCCATTAAAAAGGATGTCGAATGGCTGGGCTTTAGATGGGACCGGGAGTGTTATGCTTCCGATTACTTTCAGCAGTTGTACGACTGGGCCGTGGTGCTTATAGAAAAGGGAAAGGCCTATGTAGACAGCCAGACTTCCGAAGCGATTGCCGCACAGAAGGGAACGCCCGTAAGGGCAGGAGAGGAGAGCCCGTACCGGGACCGTTCCGCAGCGGAGAACCTCGACCTTTTCAGACGAATGAGAGCCGGAGAGTTCGAATCGGGAACTCACGTATTGCGGGCAAAAATAGATATGGCGTCTTCCAATATGCTTATGCGCGACCCGGTGATGTACCGCATCATGCACAAACACCATCACCGTACCGGTAACGAATGGCCGATATATCCGCTGTACGACTGGACACACGGGGAAAGTGATTATATAGAACAGGTGTCCCATTCGTTCTGTACCCTGGAATTTGCCATGCACAGGGAATTGTACGAATGGTTTCTCGATAACGTATACGAAACGGGAAGAGTAAAGCCAAAGCAGCGTGAATTTGCGCGTCGTAACCTCAGTCATACCGTGGTGAGCAAACGGAAACTGCTGCAACTGGTCAAAGAAGGCGTCGTTTCCGGCTGGGATGATCCGCGTATGCCTACGATTTCCGGTTTGAGGCGAAGAGGGTATACCCCGGAATCCATACGCAATTTTACCGGCACTATTGGTATAGCCAAAAGGGAAAATCTTATCGATGTGTCGCTGCTGGAATTCTGTATCCGCGAAGATCTCAATAAGAAAGCCCCCAGGGTAATGGGCGTGCTGGACCCGGTAAAGGTAGTGATCACCAACTACCCGGAAGGGGAGGAGGAATGGCTTGATGCGGAGAATAACCCGGAAGATGCAGGGGCAGGATCGAGAAAAGTTCCCTTTTCTCGGGAGATCTATATCGAAAGGGAGGATTTCCGGGAAGAGGCAAACAGGAAATTTTTCCGCCTGAAACTGGGAGGTGAAGTGCGACTGAAGAATGCCTATATCATAAAGGCAGAGGAAGCGGTTAAGGATGCCGGAGGCCATATTACCGAGATCCGCTGCACTTACGATCCGCTCAGCAAGAGCGGAAGCGGTACCGAAGAGAGTATGCGCAAGGTAAAGGGAACCCTGCACTGGGTGTCTGTAAAGCACGCTGTGGAAGCGGAGATCCGTATCTATGACAGGCTGTTTACCGACCCGGAACCGGACGGACATAAAGATAGGGATTTTATGGAATTCGTCAACCCTGATTCGTTGGAAATTACTACCGGCTACCTGGAACCGTCACTGGAAAATGTAGTGGAAGGGGAGCAATACCAGTTCCAGCGACTGGGATATTTTTGTGTGGATAAGGATTCCGGATCCGGTAAGTTGGTATTCAATAAGACGGTGGGATTGCGGGATAGCTGGGCTAAATTACAGGATAAGAATTAAATAGTTTCTGATTATCAGATCACTATTTTCTCCATAATAAGTTCGGATTGTGTCGTAGTACGGAATCCGAATTTTTTATATAAGCCGTGGGCATCGAGTGTCTTGAGCCCCCATTTCTCTATTCCGGAAAGTTCGGGATGTGAGATGATATCTTCGAGCAGCATACGCCCGAGGCCGTTTTTCCTGTACCCGGGAATGATAAATACATCCATGATCCACGCAAATACCGAATAATCCGTAACCACACGGGCAAAACCTACCTGTTGCCCGTTGTGGGCATACACTCCGAAACACATGGAATGTGCAATTGATTTTTCTATGGTATCGCGTTTTCTTCCTTTGGCCCAATACGACCTTCGGGCCAGAAAATCTTCTATAAGATCCAGGTTAAGCCTGGATTTGTCGGTAGAAACATAATAATCGGGGTGCACGGTATCTGATTAAAATTATCTATTGTAAATACGAGTCTAATTTACAAATTTTATTATAGTTAAAAATTATCGTATCGTAAAATGACATCATTGTAATTAATAAAAAACGACCTTCACAGCGTTATGTATGGTGAAGATCGTTTTTTATCTGGTATGTTCCCTCACTTTCAGTAAAAAACTTCGGGAAAACGTCTTATTTGCCTTTTTTGAATGTTATTCCTGCTTATCGGTTTTGTTACCGTCCTTTTTGGTGGTTTTCTTCATGGCTTCACCGATCTGGTTACTCGTGGCAAATGCGGCCACCATATTGTTGAGCATATCGGTTCCGGCCTGGGGAGAGTTGGGAAGGAGAATAAGGTTGCTGTTGGTTTCTTCTCCTATCGATTGCAGGGTGTCGTAATGCTGGGTCACCACAATAAGAGCAGAGGCTTCCTGTGAATTGATACCTACCCTGTTCAGTACTTCTACCGACTCTTCGAGACCTCTTGCGATCTCCCTGCGCTGGTCGGCTATACCCTGTCCCTGCAGCCGCTTGCTCTCGGCCTCAGCCTTGGCTTTTTCCACGATCCGTATACGTTCGGCATCACCGTCGAACTGGGCTGCGATCTTTTCGCGCTCGGCAGCGTTGATACGGTTCATGGCCGACTTTACCTGGGCATCAGGATCGATATCCGTAACCAGGGTCTTGATAATATCGTAACCGTATTCCAGCATGGCTTCCTGTAATTCCCCTTTTACCGCAATGGCAATATCATCCTTTTTTACAAAGACATCATCGAGTTTCATTTTCGGTACTTCGGCGCGAACCACATCAAAGACATAACTGGTGATCTGGTCGTGCGGATATTCGAGTTTGTAAAAGGCTTCGTATACCTTATCGCGGATAACGACGTATTGTACCGATACTTTCAGTTTTACAAACACATCGTCCAGAGTCTTGGTCTCGACAATAACATCGAGTTGCTGTATCTTCAGGCTCAGTCTTCCCGCTATACGGTCTACCAGCGGAATTTTCAGTTGCAGTCCCGAATGGCGTATGCTCTGAAAACGTCCGAACCGTTCTACCACCACAGCAGTCTGCTGTTTGACAATAAAAAATGACGAGATAAAAATAATGATCCCGAAAAATATCAAAGGATAAATGAAAATACTCATAGGGCTTTATTTTAATGGATTAATTTTTATGTAAACACCGGGGTGGAATTTTGAATTATAAATTTTAAATGAGGGTGGCACTCTACCACTATTTTATCCGTGAATATACGTAAAAAACCCCATAGAATTTTCCCTATGGGGTTTTTGAGTGTTAAATTATGAATGCGCTATCCCAATGCCTGTATGGCTTTTTGTATCCGTGAGATGGTTTCTTCTTTTCCCAGCAGTTCGGTAATATCAAAGATGTGCGGACCTTTCATGGCGCCTACCAGGGCCAGTCGCAGGGGGGGCATGATCTGCCCGAAGCCGAGACCGTTGTCGCCTATCCATTGCTTTACGGCAGCTTCGGTGGGGGCAGAGGTAAAATCATCTGCCGGTTGCAATACCTCTTCGGCAAGCCTGCCCAGCAGTGACGCGGTATTTTCCTTCCACTGTTTTTTGGAAGCCTTGGCGTCATAGCTGTCCGGGGTCAGAAAAAAGAAGGAAGCCTGTTCCCACAAGTCAGTTATAAAAGTGGCCCTTTCCTTGACCAGGCCCACTACTTTTTCAAGAGGGAGGGTAGTGGTAATCCCCTTTTCGTCGAGTAGTCCCGAAAAAGCCCGGGCAAGCCAGGTGTTGTCTTTTTGCTGCAGGTAGTGATGATTAAACCATTTTATTTTTTCAGGGTCGAAGCGCGCTCCCGATTTGTTGACCCTTTGCAGGTCGAATGCATCGATAAGCTCTTCCCGGCTGAAGAGTTCCTGTTCCGTACCGGGGTTCCATCCGAGGAGGGCGAGGAAATTGACTACCGCTTCCGGGAAATAACCGTCTTCGCGATAACCCCTTGACACATCCCCTGTTTCCGGATCGGTCCATTGCAGGGGAAAGACCGGGAACCCCATTTTGTCGCCGTCCCTTTTGCTCAGTTTTCCCTTACCTGTGGGTTTTAGGATCAGGGGCAAATGCGCAAATTCGGGGGCGTCCCATCCGAAGGCGCGATAGAGCAGATGATGCAGGGCCAGTGACGGGAGCCATTCTTCCCCGCGGATCACATGGGTGATTTCCATCAGGTGATCGTCTACGATATTGGCCAGGTGATACGTAGGCATTCCGTCGCTTTTAAAAAGGACCTTGTCGTCGAGTATCCCGGTATCTACCGTAATTTCGCCGCGGACCAGGTCTCTGAGCAGCAGGGATTCGCCCTCGTTGCACTTGAAGCGGATTACGTGGTCGGCTCCGCTTTCCAGCCGTGACCGTACTTCTTCTTCGGAGAGTGACAGCGAATTGTTCAGCTCATTCCTGTTGTGCCAGTTGTATATAAAGGTCTTCCCCTGCGATTCATACGATTTCCGGAGGGCATCGAGTTCGCCGGCAGTGTCGAAGGCATAATAGGCATGCCCCTTAGCTATCAGTTCGCCGGCATAACTCTGGTAAAGATGTTTGCGTTCACTCTGGCGGTAGGGGCCGTATCCCTTGTCTTTTCCAATTCCTTCGTCAAAAGAGATACCACACCAGTTCAGGGATTCCACGATATAGTCTTCCGCACCGGGCACATACCTGCCCTGATCGGTATCTTCGATGCGCAATATGAAATCTCCGCCGTGTTTTCTGGCAAACAGATAGTTGAACAACGCCGTACGCACTCCGCCGATATGTAACGGACCGGTGGGACTTGGTGCAAAACGCACACGAACTTTTCTTGTCATTTTTTCCGGGTTTGAACAGCAAATTTACGGGTTTATCCACAAGCTGCAAACCCCGGCCGGTACTGTGGAAAAAATTGTACTTTTATAAGTTGGAAATGAATTTATAGCAATACGATGCAACACCACCGGGAAAAATACGAAACGGAAGCATTGAAGGGGATAAAACAAAAGCTGGAGCACTTTATCCGGAAGTATTATGCCAACAGGCTGATAAAGGGCATACTCCTCTTTACAGCCATCGGGCTGTTGTATTTCCTGTTTACGTTGTTCGTGGAACATTTGCTGTGGCTCGGTAAAACCGGCCGTACCGTCCTGTTCTGGCTCTTTGTCGCGGTAGAGGTCTGCCTGCTGTACCGCTTTATTGCCATGCCCCTGTTGAAAATGTTCCGCATACAAAAGAGGATGGATTATAAGGAAGCATCCGCCATCATAGGGGCATATTTTCCGGAGGTGGGGGATAAACTTGTCAATGTGCTGCAGCTTTCCGAGAGCAGTGCGGAATACAGCGAGCGGGACCGGGAACTGCTCCTGGCGGGGATCGCACAGAAATCGGCCCGGCTGCAACCTTTTTCTTTTCATTTCGCGGTCGATTTTAAGCAGAACCTGAAGTATGTCAAATATGCCTTGATTCCGTTCATACTTATTTTTATCGTATGGATTAGTGGTAATATTAATTGGTTTTCAGATAGTTATAAAAGGGTTGTGGATTACCGTACCGCTTATGAACCTCCGGCTCCCTTTAGCTTTTTTGTAATGAATGAAACCCTGAACGGTGTGGCCAGCAAGCCTTTTGAACTTCAGGTAAAGGTGGTTGGTGATGTGCTCCCGGAAGATGTCGGGATCCACTTTAACGGGCAGCATTATTTTATGCAGAAGGAAGGAGCCGACCGCTATAAGTATGTTTTTAAACAACCGGGGGAAAATATCGGGTTTTACCTGTCTTCGGGAAAAGTGGCTTCGCGACCTTATCTGTTAACGGTCGATGCTGCCCCGGTAATGACGGGTTTTGAAATGCAGTTGCGCTATCCTTCGTATGTAGGGCGTACTCCGGATACGCTTAAGGGTACCGGAAATGCGACCGTTCCGGAGGGTACGGAAGTGGTGTGGACCCTGGATACCGAAAATACTGCCGTGGCGGAGTGGAGTTCGGCAAATACGGTGATCCCGTTCAGAAAGATAAAGTCTATCGGGGATAGGGATATTTTTTCTGCAGCCCACCGGTTGTACGGGAATACCTCTTACGAAATTACCACGGGTAATGAAAAACTCCCGGATTACGAGTCGCTCGGGTTTGATATCCGGGTGGTAAAGGATGAATATCCGGAGATCGTGGTAAAAGAGGTCCCGGATTCCACCGCGATGAATGGTACCGGTTTTGCAGGGCAGATATCTGATGACTACGGATTTTACGGACTAACGATAAAGTATTACCCGGAAGGAGAGGAGAAGAAGGTGAAGGAAAAAAAGATAGCGGTTACCCCTGGTGTGAATGTGTTCCGTTTTGCCCGGGCTTTTCCGGGGGATATCAGGTTGAGTGAAGGGGTCAGTTACACCGTGTATTTCGAAGTGAGGGACAATGATGCGCTTCGGGGTGGAAAATCTTCGGCATCTTCGCGGTTTTCCTACAGGGTGCGTACAAGGGAAGAGATCGAAAGGGAAGTTTCGGCAAAGCAGAAGGAGGCTATAAACAGTATGGAGCGTACGCTGGGAGAGATGGAAAACAGGGAAGAGGAAGGAAGGGAGATCCGGGCATTGAATATGGAAAAGGAAGAAAAGAGCTTTAACGACCGGCAGCGGATCGACAATTATCTCAGGGAGCAGATGGAACAGGAGGAAATGATGAAGCGTTTTACCCGGGAACTCGAAGAGAGACTGGAGCAGGCGCCGGAAAGCGAAGATCCGCTGGAAAAGAAATTGTTGCAGGAGCGATTGGAACGGCAGCATCAGGAACTGGAAAAGAACAAGAAGCTGCTGGAAGAATTAAAGAAGGTTTCCGATAAGATAGACCGGGAAGACATGGCCAGGCGACTGGAACAGCTTGCGAGGTCGGAGCAGAACGGGAAGCGCAACCTGGAGCAGGTACTGGAACTTACCAAAAGATATTACGTGACCCAGAATGCCGCGAGGTTGCAGCAGGAGCTGGAGCGTATGGCGGGACGGCAGGAGGACCTCGCGAAAGATAGCACCGGGGGGGAGGAACTGAAGAAAAAGCAGGAAGAACTGAATAAGGAATTCGGGTTGTGGAGCGAAGAATTGAGAAAGTTGGAAGAGGATAATGAAGGTTTGAAGAAACCGATGGAATTGGGAACTGACCATAAGGAGGAGGAAAATATCCGGAAGGAACAGCAAGGTGCCGTGGATGATATGGAGAAATCGGACCGGGAGAATGCCGCGAAAAAGCAGCGCAGTGCTGCGGGGCAGATGAAGGAAATGGCGGAAAAAATGAATGCGGCCATGCAGGAAGGAGAGGCCTCTTCCGATATGGAGGATGCGAGGGTATTAAGACAGATACTGAAAAACCTGGTCACTTTTTCTTTCGGGCAGGAAGATCTTATGAAGTTCGTCAACCAGCTGCAAAGCGAGACCCCGGATCTTACCGGAAGTATTCACGAACAGCACAACCTCAAGGAAATGTTTACGCATATAGATGACAGTCTTTTTGCACTTTCCCTGAGGCGTCCGGAACTTTCGGAGCAGGTGAACAAGGAACTTACCGAGGCGCATTTTAATATTGATGCGTCGTTGGAGCAGCTTGCGGAGAACGAGGTTTACAGGGCAGTGGCCAGTCAGCAGTACAGTTTTACGGCAGCCAATAACCTCGCTGCGTTGCTGGGTGAAGTGCTGGACAATTTGCAGCAGAACATGTCTATGGGCAGTGGCAGCGGAAGCGGTGAAATGCAGTTGCCGGATATTATCCAGGGGCAGGAAGAATTGAATGAACAGATGCGGCTGCAGATGAACGGAAAAGAGGGCAAGCCCGGAGAAGAGGGAGAACAGAAAGGAGAGGGCAGAGAGGGAGAACAGGATGGTGATGGGGAAGGAGAAGGAGAAGGAGAATCCGAAGCCTTGTATGAGATCTACAAACAACAGCAGTTATTGCGTGAGGCCCTGGAAAAGCAGCTCAGGGATATGGAAGGAACTCCCGGCGAAAACGACGGGCAACAGTTGTTAAAAGACATGGAGCACATTGAAGATGCCCTGTTGCGCGAAGGGATGAACGAGGCCACCATGAAGCAGATGCTGAACCTGAAACACGAGCTTTTAAAACTGAAGGATGCTGCGATGGAACAGGGAACCGAAAGCCGCAGGGAAAGCAGAACGGGCAGGGAAGATTTCGAAAGGGAAACGGTAAAGCCATTGCCCGGGGCAGAGGAATATTTGCAGGGGATGGAGATATTAAACAGACAAGTATTACCTTTGCGGCAAATTTATAAAGATAAGGTAAAAAAATATTTTAGGAATGATGATTAGTTTTCATTATGAGTCTGGTTTTTCCCTGAAGGACGAAGCATCTTATGCGGCGTGGATAGACCGTGTGATCCGGTCGGAAGAAAAAGAAACGGGAGAGATCAGTTATATTTTCTGTGATGACGACTATCTTTTGACCCTGAACCGGAAGTACCTCGATCACGACACCCTTACAGACATTATCAGTTTTGACTATACCGAGGGGAACACCATTCACGGGGATGTTTATATCTCTGTGGAGAGGGTCGGGGAGAACGCCCTGGATTTTGATGTGGATACGGAAGAAGAGCTCAGGAGGGTCATGGTTCACGGCATATTGCACTACTGTGGATACAAGGATAAATCTGTGGCAGAAAAGGAAGTAATGCGGAAAAAGGAGGAGGAAAAAATGGAATTGTTCCACGTGGAACAGTAGTTGTTTTGTCATGGAGTTTTGAATTATAAACCTGCCTGTCTATGTACAGGCCATGAATGTTATTGTGCCGGTTTAGCGCAACTCGGAATTCTGCGGGTTGCATTCTGAACTAAAAAAGCGGCTGAGTGTTTTCCCGCTTTGAGTCGGGGAATGTATCGAAGCCACCGGCTTTAAAACACCCCTCCTCCTTTATAATGTTCCACGTGGAACAACCAAAGTTCAGGGGGTAAAATGATGCCGCTGGCAGAAGGATTCAGGACGGGGTCGTTTAAGGAAATATAGAAAACAGATATAACAGAAAACAAGTTTAGGCATGTTTGACAGCACGTATGATGTTATTGTGGTAGGAGCGGGCCATGCCGGTTCGGAAGCAGCGGCGGCGGCGGCCAATATGGGGTCCAGGACGTTGCTCATAACGATGAATTTACAGAATATCGCGCAGATGTCCTGTAACCCCGCCATGGGCGGGATAGCCAAAGGACAGATCGTTCGCGAGATCGATGCCATGGGAGGATATAGCGGTATTGTGACCGACAGGACCGCCATTCAGTTTAAAATGCTCAACAAGTCGAAAGGTCCGGCCATGTGGAGCCCGAGAGCACAGTCTGACAGGATGCGCTTTGCAGAAGAGTGGAGGCTGATGCTGGAACAGACCCCCAATCTGGATTTTTATCAGGAAATGGTGTCCGGACTCCTGGTGGAGAACGGGAAAATTACCGGGGTAAAAACATCTCTCGGCATTGAAATAAAGGCAAAAGCGGTGGTGCTGACCAATGGGACTTTCCTGAACGGACTGATCCATATCGGCGAAAAGCAGTTCGGCGGAGGCCGGGCCGGGGAGCGGGCCGCTACGGGTATAACGGAAGACCTGATCAATCTCGGTTTTGATGCCGGTAGAATGAAAACGGGAACACCCCCGAGGGTGGATGGAAGATCGCTGGATTATTCCGTAATGCAGGAACAGCCCGGAGATGATATCCCCGAAAAGTTTTCGTATTCAGACCTCACACGCCCTCTTGAAAAACAACGGTCCTGCCACATGACCTATACCAGCCCGGAAGTGCACGACCTGCTCCGTGAAGGTTTCGACCGTTCTCCCATGTTCAACGGCAGGATTAAAAGTATAGGCCCGAGATACTGTCCTTCGATAGAGGATAAGATCAATCGTTTTGCCGATAAAGACAGGCACCAGTTGTTTGTGGAGCCGGAGGGGTGGAATACGGTGGAAGTTTATGTCAACGGTTTTTCGACATCCCTTCCCGAAGAGGTCCAGTTCAAGGCCCTGCGTTCGGTAACGGGATTTGAAAACGTGAAGTTTTTCCGCCCCGGGTATGCCATAGAATACGATTATTTTCCGCCCACCCAACTCAGGCATACCCTGGAGACAAAGCTGGTGGAAAACCTGTTTTTTGCCGGGCAGATCAACGGAACTACAGGATATGAAGAGGCCGCTTCACAGGGGCTTATTGCCGGGATGAATGCACACCTGAAAGTTTTCGGGAAAGATCCTTTTATCCTCAAAAGGAGTGAAGCGTATATTGGGGTGCTTATCGACGACCTGATCACCAAGGGCACCGAAGAGCCGTACCGGATGTTTACGTCGAGGGCGGAATACCGGACCCTCTTGCGACAGGATAATGCCGATTTCAGGCTTACCCCGAGATCTCATGCTGTCGGACTGGCCTCCGGGGAACGGTTGCGCCGTATGGAAAAAAAGAAGGATAATGCCGACGCCTTTATTCACTTTTTCAGGGAGACCAGTGTAGACCCTTCGGAAATGAACCCGGTATTGGAAGAGAAAAAATCCTCACTGATGAAACAGTCCGATAAAATGTACAAGGTGTTTTCACGACCGAATATTACGATGGACGACATGATGAAAATAGGGGAGGTAAGGCAGTATGCGGAGCACCATCAACTGGATAAAGAAGTGCTGGAACAAACCGAGATACAGGTAAAATATTCCGGGTATATTGAGAAGGAAAAGAACAATGCGGATAAACTGAACAGGCTGGAAGACATCGCCATTCCGTCCGGTTTTGATTACGACAAGCTGAAATCCCTTTCTTTTGAGGCAAGGGAAAAGCTGAAGCATATCCGCCCGGCCACACTTTCACAGGCGTCGCGTATCAGCGGTGTGTCGCCCAGCGATATCAGTGTAATGCTGGTGTATATGGGGAGGTAAAGTGCGGATTTGCAAAAGACGTTCCACGTGAAACATTCCGGTCAATCCGCATATATGTTGATCCTGGCTATAACCAGTAACCCGATATGAGTTCAGAATTCAGAGTTAAACTACCAACTAAAGAACTACGAACTATAAACCAAAAAAACCAATTTCCTGTAAATGGATAAGCCAGCAGCTTCACATTACCTGATGTGTAAAGACTATACCGTAAGCGGAGAACTTTTTGCCCTGGTCCGGGATGAAGAACTACAGATGTTGAGAACCGTTCCCGCTCCGGCGGAAGACCGGTTGCCGGAATACTACAAAAGCGAAAACTATATTTCCCATACCGACGGAAAGAGAAGCCTTTTTGAAAAGTGCTATCATATGGTAAAGCGATACGCCCTTAAACAAAAGCTGAAATATATCAACAGGGAAAATCCGGAAAAGGGGAGGTTACTCGATATCGGTGCGGGCACCGGTGATTTTTTGCTGGTGGCTAAAGCAGACGGATGGCAGGCCGAAGGAATAGAACCCAATACCTCTGCCCGTAAAAGAGCGAAAGAAAAAGGGATCTCTTTACGGGAGGAGTCGGATGAGGTTTTTATGGAAGACCGGTCGGGAGCATATACCTCCATTACCCTATGGCATGTTCTGGAACACGTGCCCGATCTGCACCGGCAGATCAGCGAATTGAAAATACTGCTTAAAAGGGAAGGCACCCTTTTTGTGGCCGTACCCAATTTCAGGTCGTACGATGCGGAACACTACAAAAGTTTCTGGGCCGCGTATGATGTGCCGAGACATTTATGGCATTTTTCCCCGGAAGCGATAAAAGCCGTTTTTCAACAACACGACATGAAAGTCATCCGGCAGATCCCCATGAAATTCGATGCCTTTTACGTAAGCCTTCTTTCTGAAAAATACAAAACCGGGAAAATGAATTTTTTGAAGGCTTTTCGCCTCGGATGGCGGTCTAACCGCAAAGCAGCCTCCAGCGGACAATACTCTTCCCTGATTTATGTGATAAAACACGCGAATACTTGAAATAAGAGGATTTAAGCTGCTTTCAGCCGACATGGGGCGCAATGATGTGCCGAAAAACCAAAACACGCGGAAAACGGCTGTAAACAAGCGGGTTTTGATTGCGTTTTATTATTGAATTCGGGTTGTTTATAAGAAAAAACTATAGTCTTAAAATGGTCCTCCTGTGTTTGTAGTGGCTTTGTCATTCCGACGGTAGTGCCTGTCCCGACCTTTCCCGATGCTCGGGACAAGTTAGTCGGGGAGGAATCTCCGGGCTCTCCGTTATACTGTTGAAGTTTCTTTGCTCTTGGGTGGAGATTCTTCCCTTTGGTCTGAATGACATCGATCTTGTCATCCCGAGTGTAGTCGAGTGATCTCCATTCTTTCCATGATGTGATTGAAGTGTCTTTTACCAAAATACCGAAAAGCACCCTCAAAAATAAAATGGAGGAAAACAGCCTGTCTGGAAAACTTTTCTATTTTTGCGTGTAAACAAATTTTAAACCGATGAAGAAAATTGTTATAGCCGCGGTGGCTTTGTTCGGATTGTTTTCCTGCCAGCAGGATAAGATCGCTTTTATAGACAACACCAGGCTCATTAATGACTACCAGGAAAAGAAGGATATAGAGGCCAAATTCAAGTCGAAGCTCGAGGTTTTCGAAAAGAAGACCGACAGCCTTTCCAGGGCATTACAGACCGAAGCCCAGGCCTTTCAGAGCGAAGCCTCTAAAATGTCGCAGGGCAAGGCCCAGGAAAAGTACGAACAACTGATGCAGAGAAGGCAGCAGATACAGCAGGAAGTACAGCAGGAAGAGATGCAGCTGCAACAGGAAAGCCAGGGAGAGATCGATTCCCTGATCAAGAAGGTCCGGGAGTTTGTAAAAGATTACGGTAAAGACAACGGTTATACCTATATCCTGGGATCTAATGACGCCGGAAGTGTCCTTTATGGCGTTGAAGAAAAGGACCTTACGGACGAACTGCTGAAAGCCCTTAATGACAACTATTCAGAAAAGAAGTAATTGTCTGTAAAACAGTCTTTTATATACAAAACCCGGTTGCAAGAACCGGGTTTTCTTTTTGAAGCACTTCGGTGGGGAAGGCAGGCCGTATAAGGAGCTTAGTTTCCGGGCCTGTACGTATTGACCAGGGTAATAAAATCCTTATGACACAGCGGGTTCTCCGACACCGAGCCATCGGCTGCGGGCAGAAGGGATTTCTGGCAGAAGATGGGATTGATAAACCAGGCGGGGGAATCGGCAGTCATGTTTTCCGGGCAGCTTTGCTGAAACAGGGGATAGGTGGCCAGGACCACCCCGTATTTTTCAAAGCGGTCGAAATAGATATTCAGATAATGCTGCGGATACCAGCTCCGGGTGGCAAAGAGGGCTTCCCATTCTTCGGGGCTTACGCCATTCGTATTGGCATGGCCGAACCACTGGTACAGCTTCCAGTCGGGGTCGCGGTCGTATTTGCGGGCAAATGCCCTGCCTTTGGCATTGACATTGAGAGGTTCAGACAGCATCGACCTGTACAGGCGGTGCAATGAAAATTCCGGGACAATAATCGGTTTGTTTTTTACAATACTCCGGGCATACCGGAAAGCCTGGTCTATTTCCAGGGTATCGGCAATGTGAAGGTGCAGTGATAGCCCGGTGATATCGTCGTTTTCGTGTGTGTATTCCAGAAGGGCATTTACGGCCTCGTTTTCCTGGAAACGCTCTTCAAAAAGAGCGGGAAACGAACCGATATATATCCCGGGCAAGGGGTTTCCGCGTTTCCTGAAATAGGGGAGTACCACCTTGTATAACAGGCGGTCGGTAAAGCGCACCAGGGGAATATTTCCGTGGTCATCCCTGCGCATATCCTTTTCCAGGGTTTCCAGGTTCGGTTCGTTGCCCAGTTTAAAGAGATCGACATGGGGCCCTACGACTTCCAGTATACTTGTCGCCATGTCGAAAAGTTCCTTTTCCCGTGCGGAACCCGGCCGGGGAATGGTTTCCCCGTGACTGGCAAAATCCCAGCGAAACCCGAAGGCTACCTGGTAACCGCGCCGGCCCGCTTCGACAACTTTTGAAAGCCCCGGATCATTTTTTACCTTTAGTTTTCCATCAGCATAATCCAGAATTCTCGGGGTGGTCCTCACCCAGTCTACCCCGGCTTTTTCGAGATATCCGAAATCGATGATCTCCGGGTTGTGATTAAAGTTGGACCCGAGTTCCTGTGCCGGCAGATAGGCCATACACAGGAACATGACGATTACTGAAACAGTGTTTTTCATGATTTTCGGTTTAATAATCATATTTAAAAAGTGCTCCGGCTTCGGGCCAGCCGTCTTCATCCGTACCTAACCTTTGTATTCCCATTCTGATCCCGTTACGTGCAGGAGGATTCTTTAACCAGTAGGAATAGCTCACCCAGTCAGGATGTGTACCGTCGAGTTTATCTCCGTATATGAGACCGACATGCCCCGGGGCGATACGGGTACTTTCGTCCCACTCAAAGGTTTGTTGATTAGACAGGAAAACCGTTCCGCCTCCGTCATACATGCTGTTTCCCTCTTTGTCCAGATAGGGGCCCCGGATATCCTGAGACCAGCCCATCTTGACTTCATAAGTGGCGTTTTCTCCATTTGCGATGGAGTTGCCCGTACCCCAGTTGACAAAGAGCCAGAAGCCTTCCTCTCCGTTTTTTGTACCTGGATACAGTGCAGGAGCCTCAATGGCATTCCGGAAGGTATTTTCCTTTCTGGCCAGATCCGAGATCTCCGTGATCCCCGGGTGCATTTTTCCGTCTTCGCCCAGCCGTATGAGTTTTATACCGCCGAAATGGGAGCCGAATGTTAAAAACCACGCACCGTCAGGCCGTTGTACGGGACAGGGGTCGAGTGCATTGAAGCCGTCCACACCCTCTATCGAGGAGATGACAATGCCCTGATCTATCCATCCGTATTCAGGGTTGTCGGGGTTAAGGGTCTTATTGGTAGCCAGCCCGATGGCTGAAGTGGAACTTCCCAGTTTGGACACGCAGTAATACATGCGGTATTCTGACGATTTTTCGTCGAATACCACATCCGGGGCCCAGGCGATATTTATCGGACTGTACCCGGCCCACCACGCGGGGCGTTCCGGGAAAACATCGGGCCCTGTATTCCACTGTCCGGAGGACAGGGAGGAGGCCCATATCATCCTGATCCCTCCCCCGGTGGCATAGCAGAAGATTTTTCCGTCCGACCTTATCAGTCGGGAGGTGTCTTTTAATCCGGTAATACCCGTCATTTCAGGTGCGGGGTCCTGCTGTTCCTGTTCTTCTTCCGGCACCGGAGGTGCCTGTTCATCACTGCTTTTGCATGACAGGGACAGTAAGAACAGGAATGTAAAAGGGATAAATTGTCGGGAAAAGAAATATGGTTTCATTATATAGTTTTTTAGTTCTTGGTTGCAGGTTTCAATCATAACTGGTTACAGGTTACAAGTTGCAGGTTTGAATCAAACTTCGAGCTTCCGACTTCGGACTCCCGACTTCCTGCCATTTCGTCGTTTGCAAACTAACGTTATATTTGCTTTTCTTAGGACAAACCGGCCTCAGATATTCTTATCTAAGGGCCGGGTTGGCATTTACTTCTTTTTGCGGATAAGGGAAAACGACCTGGTCTTCCCGGGCATTCAGCCCCCTGTTACGCGCGTATTCGATAAATTTGTCATGCCTTACGAGGTCTTCCCTCCGTTTTCCTTCCGTATAGAATTCCCAGCCCCTTTCCTGAAGGATGATATCCCTGAACTCACTCTTATCGCCAATTTCGCTCATGAAGTAGGGATCATCGATAGAACGGGTCCTTACCTCGTTCACCAGGGCGAGGGCTTCCTGGGTTGGCCCGTTAATCTCATTGATCGCTTCGGCCCTGCACAATAGTATATCGGCATACCTGATATAGGGAAAATCACTACCAGCAAAATTACCTGTCTGATCGTTATCCCAGTATTTCAGGCTTCTTGAATTGTCGGGGGTCCCCCTGAGATTTACCGTATTACCGGCCCTGTTCTCATAGGTTTCGATTACCGCGTCCTTGCGGTCGTCCTCCGGATCAAAGGAGTCGGTAAAACCGTCCCTCAGGCTAAACTGGGTAGGCCAGTTTGCCATCGAAGGAGTCCATTCAAATTCGGGAACGGTGGGGGTGCTTTTAAAACCCGGGGGAAAGGCTCCGTTCTGGTATTGTAACCCGAAACCCTGTTCGTTTTTATAGGAATATGTTACGATAATCTCCCTGTTCCCTTCATTGTCGATAAAAAATATCGATCGATAGTCCGGGCTCAGTTCATAATAGTTAAGCCCTATCAGTGAATCTGTAGCTTCAATGACTTTTTCCCATTGCCTTGTTCCCATCAGGAATTTTGTCAGCACGGCATAGGCATGTCCTTTGGTGGCCCTGCCTTGCTGGTTCTGTGTGTCAGGGCGTGGCAGGTCGACGGCGGCTTCCCGGAGTTCGGTTTCGATAAAGGAATAAAATTCTTCCTCCCCCGGCAGGGGCAGTTCCTGGGGCTGTACTTCCAGGTCGGAGGTGGTTCGCAGGGGCACCAGGCCGAAGTCTCTGAACAGTTTTACGTATTGTGCCGCCCTGAGATACCGGGCCTCTGCGGTAAATAACCGCTCATCACTTTCGGAGAGCGGCGGCTCCTCGATTTTTTCGAGTACGATATTGGCATCCCTGATGGCCTGGTACCGGCGCAGCCAGAAAGCATTCTCCAGAATGGGGTCTGAGGCATCCCAGTTAAAGTCCAGGAAAGGCTTCATTTCCCGTTCCACCGCACCTATTCTTACGTAGGATATATCTGTGGTCACCTCGTTGATCAGAATTTCGTTCTTAACCATCCCGGTAGCCAGCTTGTCAAATTCATAACCGGAAAGCAATACGGCTTCCAGACCTTCCTTAGATTGAAAGAGACCTTCGGGCTCGAATTCGTCTACCGGAGGCATGTCCAGTTCGGCCTCACAGGAAAACAGTGTAAGAACCCCCAGTATGAAAGTAAGTTTTTTTATTGTTTTCATAATTGTGTTTTAAAATTCTACATTAAGGCCTATGAGATACGTCCTGGGCAGGGGATACGCATTAAAATCGAGGGCAATCGTGTTGCTTCCCGTAGCATTTGCCGCAGGGTCCACACCGTTGTAATCGGTGATGGTGAATAAATTCTGTCCCGTTACATATACCGATAAACGGCTGAACAACCCCATCTTGCTCACGGGTACTTCATAACCGAGCCGTACCGATTGCAGCCGGATATAGGAAGCATCTTCTACGGTACGACTGTTAATCAGGGCATTTGCTCCGCCCTGCGCAGTCGGGTTGACAAAAGAAGGGTATTTGTTCGTCGGGTTATCCGGAGTCCACCTGTTGAGCAGGGGCTCTGCAATCCGGTTACGACGGAAATCATTGGGAGCATAGGTGTTGATAAGGTTTCCGTTCAGGCGATCCGCACCTTCTACGCCCTGTAACAGGATGTCCAGAGTAAAATTCCGGAATCTGAAATTATTGGTAAGCCCCCAGGTAATATCGGGGATAGGGCTTCCCAGAACGACCCTGTCGGACGCATCGATGATACCGTCGCCGTTTATGTCTCTGTACTTCACATCACCGGGAGAAACCTGGGATTCTGTCGTGCTGAAGTCATCATTCACCTGCCACACCCCGTCTACTATAAAACCGTAATAGGAATCCAGCGCCTCTCCCGGGGCCACCAGTGAAAAATCCGGGATCTGGGACTGGCTGCCCCGGATAATATCTCCGCTATCACCGATATCGAGAACTTCATTTTTCAGGGTGGCCAGGTTTCCGGAAATGTCCCAGGTAAAATCCTCAGTAGTGACGGCAGCAAAGTTTAAGGTCAGCTCCACTCCGCTGTTCCTTACGCCTCCGAGGTTCTGGGTCTGAAATTCAAAACCGGTATTTAATGCCTGGGGAACATTCAGCAGCAGGTCTTTTGTTTCCTTGTTAAAATAATCGATGCTTCCGTTCAGCCTGTTTTCAAAAAGGCCGAAATCCACCCCGATGTCGTACTGTACGGCACGTTCCCAGGTGAGGTCGGGGTTTGCCAGCCGGGTCGGATAGATGGTGTTGTAGAAATCATCTCCGAACAGCAGGTCGGCACCCGAAGAGAAAGTCTGATAGGTCAGGGCATTTCCTATATTGGCATTCCCGGTACTTCCCATGCTGACACGGGGTTTCAGCTGACTGATCCACGAAATATTATCCATAAAACCTTCTTCGTGCATTTTCCAGGCAAAGGCCCCGGAAGGAAAGTATCCGAATTTGTTGTTTATTCCGAACCTCGAAGAACCGTCGGCCCTTATGGATGCCGTAAACAGGTATTTGTTGTTTAAACTGTAATTCACCCTTCCCAGGTACGATATAAAACGGGCCTGGGTTCTTCCGCTCCCGAGGTTATTTAGTTCCGGGTCGCCGGAACCAATGGCATTGGTGCCGAGGTCGGGCAAGGCATACCCGCGGCCATTTCCCGTAAAAGACTTGGTCTGGAAATATTCGTAGGTGGCCCCCAGTACTGCGGTAATATTATCATCGCCGATATCCTTGTTATAGTTGACGGTACCTTCTGCCGAAACATAGTCCTTTCTGCCCGTCTGTATCGTCGCCAAACCTCCTGTACCGCGTCCCTGCAGGGTAAACGGTTGAACAAAAGTATCCCTTCTTACGTCCTGTACATCTCCTGCGAGTTGTAATTTGGCAGAAAACGAGGGCATGAAGAAGTATTCGAAAAAGGTGTTTCCATAGAACCTGAACGTTTCTCCCCGGGCATTGGCTCCATTCAGAATGGACAAGGGATTGTCGATATTTACAAAGCCGGATTCCCTGTACGATCCGTCGTCGTTATACGGCCGGATGGTAGGGTCAAAATTGATCGCGGAGTACAGTGCTCCTCCATTGTTATTGATACCGACCCCGGTAGAAGCGAAATCGTCTTTTATATAGGAGGCGTTCATGTTGATCCCGTATTTATACTTCTCATTCGAATCGGAGTTGAGATTTATCCTGATATTATACCGGTCCATTCCGGAACCTTTTACCAACCCTTCCTGGTTAAAGTAGCTCAGGGAAGCGTAGTAATTGAGATCTTCCTTCGAACCCGAAAACGACAGGTTATGGCTTTGGGTGGGAGCGTCGCGGAGCACCAGGTCCATCCAGTTCGTGCCTTCTCCCTCTATCTCCGTGACCCTCTGCCCGGGGTCTCCCCCTCCGTCATCGATGATGGCATTGAGTACTTGTTGGTATTCGGCCGGGGATAAAAGGTCGAGCCGCTTTGCAGCCTCCTGGAAGCCGTAATACATATCATAGCTGATCTTCATCTTTCCGGCTTTTCCCTTCTTGGTGGTGATCAGGACAACCCCGTTGGAACCCCTGGAACCATAGATAGCGGTACTCGAGGCATCTTTTAATACCTCAATGGACTCGATGTCGTTCGGATTCAGTGAATTGAGAGGGTTCCTGGGAGTTCTGTTGCCCGTAAAACCCTGTCCCCCGGTGGCCGCAACAGCACCGTTATTGACAATCATGCCGTCGATGACATAAAGAGGCTGCGAACCGGCATTGATGGACCCTGCCCCCCTGATGTTTACGCTCAGCCCTCCTCCGGGCTCATTGCTGCTCTGGGAGATCTGAACACCGGCAATACGCCCCTGAAGGGCCTGCTCGGCAGAAACATTGGCCCCCTGGTTCAGGTCTTCCGCCTTTATGGAAGAAACGGCCCCGGTAAGGTCGCTTTTTCTGACACTTCCGTAACCTATCACGACTACTTCGTCCAGCGATTCCTGGTTGGTTTTCATCGCTACATCTACGGTGGTCGATGTGCCGACGACCCTTTCTTCCTTTTGAAAACCGATATAACTGAATACCAGGATTGCCCCTCTTTCTGCGGTTAGGGTGTAATTCCCGTCCATATCCGTCTGTGTACCGTTCGCGGTTCCCTTGACCAGGATGTTTACCCCGGGAAGGGGCATATGGTCGTCAGCGGAAGTTACATTACCTGTTATGGTCGTATCCTGTGCCATGACCGAAAAACCGGTCAGGAGCAGCAGTAATGACAACTTTCGTGAAAACAGGCATTGCCAGTAATTGTTTTTTGTCATAATTATTGTTTTAAGTTAGTCTTGGTATTCATTGTCCTGTATGGCTATAAAATCCTCGGCCCAGGCGTAGTTGAACTGAAACTTTCCTGTATCCGGGTCGGGTTCTACGGTGCGGTTGGCGTATAAGCCGTTAAAATTCACGCCGAGGTTCCTGCTGTCGTCCAGAAGGATGGCCTGAGGTGTTCCCGGGTCGTCGTCTTCCGGGATACCTTCTCCCTCTGATGAGGAACAAGCGAGGCTTATCCCGGAAAAGACGAGGGAGATCCATGTGTTAAACTTTAAATGCGAAATCATAATTCATCTGGTTTTGATTGGTGTTTATTTCAACAGGCCTGTTCCGTCGGCCTCTTTTTTCCCGGAGACGGACGTGGTGTATATTCCGAGGTCGAAAGAACGTTCTTCTTCCTTGCCTTTTACGGAGACCGTTATATGATTTTTCCCGGTATGCAGGTATGCTGCTGCGTTTTCTATCAGCTGATTCCTGTAATGTCTTTTTCGGCCGCCCTTAAAGCCTTGCTGCATAAGCTGCCTGCCATTGATATAGATGTCCATATCAGCCTTGTCCAGGTAATAGCGTAGTACAAAGGTTTCCGGAACATCCTCTACCTCAAACTCCTTATACAGGAAAAGGTCTTCGTTTTTATCCCAGGTACTGCCTTCGGGAAGGGCATAGTTGTCGTAAGTGCTGAACGGAGCCTGTTTTTCTGTTCCCCGTTTCAGTTTTCCGGATGGTTTATACCAGCGCTTTCCCGCCTTGTACCGCACGGTCCACGATGTGGGCCCGTGTTCCGAATCGGCGATCAGGACATGGTGTTTTTCAGCTTCGTTGTACAGCCGGTCAAAAAGCGGCCGGGTCTCTTCCGGGCTTATTTTGATCACTTCCCGGTCGTAGGTCATCATGCCGTTTACCTCGCCCTCTACATCCGTGGTCTGGGTATAAACAGCGGCAGAGAGCCCGAAACTTTTCAGGCTCACGAGGTCGTTTACCAGCGTTCTGAACCGGTCTTTAAAAGCATCCTGGTTGTCCATGGTCAGGTATCCCCAGTTGCGCTTGTTCCACCACATATGATCCGGAACGGCCCATCCGATCCCGCCGAATTCACCCAGCACAGAAGCGCGGTTAGCTTCCGGGTATTCCAGGCCGGGGCCGGGATACAGGTGGATGTCTATCATGTCGCCCACACCGCGGTCGGCCCATCCGCTGGGGGAATCGATGAGTCGGCTGGGATCGTATTTTTCCACCCACCGGGTCACCCGTTCGGTATCGTACTGCCCCCAGCCCTCATTAAACGGTACCCAGACGACAATGGAGGTAAAATTGTGAAAGGCGTCCATCATTTCCCTGAGCTCGGCCTCAAACTGCCGGGCCGAGGCTTCTGTCCGATGTGCATCTTCGGTTTCCCAGGCCTCTATTCTCAGGTCTTTAAAGTAATTTCCGTTGGGCATATCCTGCCATACGAGCATTCCCATCTTGTCGCATTGGTAATAAAAACTGGCCGGTTCTACCTTTACATGCTTGCGCAGCATGTTGAAACCCCATTTCCGGGTCATTTCCACATCGTACATCATGGCCTCTTCGGTAGGTGCGGTAAACAGGCCGTCGGGCCACCAGCCCTGGTCGAGCAGCCCGAACTGGAATACGGGCTTGTCGTTCAGCAGGATGCGGGTATACCCGTTGTCGTCCTTGCCCAGGGCAATTTTGCGCATACCGAAGTAGCTCATAACCTGGTCCCTGGTTCCGGACCCCTTGTCCGTAAGGGTTATTTCAAGATCGTACAGGTGCGGGTCGGAAGGGCTCCAGAGCCGCTGGCCGGGGATATCCAGGGATACTGTTCTGATCGTGTCTCCCCGGTGCAGGGCAATGGTTTCGGAAGCGATAACCTCACCGTGGTCCAGGGCTTTTACCAGGAGCTCTCCCTCTCCGTCCGGCGAGCTGAAGGCGATCTCGGTATGCAGGGCTGAACGGTCGATATCCGGGGTGTTCTTTACCTGCCTGATATGGGTGCCCGCCGTTTTTTCCAGCCATACGGTCTGCCATATCCCGGTAACGGGGGTATACCATATCCCGGTAGGGTCGGCAACCTGTTTTCCACGGGCCTGGGTACCGGCATCGGTAGGGTCCCACACTTTTACCACCAGCTGCTGTTCTCCCTGTTCCAGGAAAGAGGTAATGTCGAAGTGAAAAGGGGTAAAACCGCCCTTGTGTTCTCCTGCTTTCCGGCCGTTCACATATACCGTGGCTTTCCAGTCTACCGCACCGAAATGCAGGTGCAGCCTTTGTTTCGGGGCCAGGCTGTCGGTTTTAAAAGTAGTTTTATACCAGAGTATGTTGTCCTCTCCGACAGTCTTTTTAACCCCGCTCAGCTGCGACTCCACGGCGAAAGGGACCAGGATGTCCCCGTCGAAGGCCGCCGGTTGCGGGGCCTCTTTCGGGGTAATGGCGTATTGCCAGGTACCGTTGAGGTTTTGCCAGTTGTCCCGCTTCATCTGGGGCCTGGGGTAAACATTCCACACATTGTCCGGCTGTACGGCATCGGTCCAGGGCGTATCCATCGAAAAGCGGAGTACATCTTTTTGTTGCGCCCAGGAGAGCATGGGAAGGAGAAACAGTAAAACGATTTTTTTCTTCATGTTCAGGATGATGTTCAAATTGTATTCGGATTAGTTTGATATTTACGGGTCAGGGGGCAGGATGCGCGAGGAGCTCTTCGGCCAGTTCCTGCCATCGTTTTTTCATTTGTTCCAGCCTTTCAGGGTGCTTCCCGGCCACATTGCGGGTCTCCGTCGGGTCGGTTTTCAGGTCGTAGAGTTCCCAGTCACTGCCGTTGTCGAGCTTTACGAGCTTCAGGTCGCCCTGTCGCAGGGCCGCAGAACCGAAGTGCTCCCAGAAGTACTCTTCCTGCGAATTCCCGACGGTTTCCCCGGAGAGTATGGGGATGATACTGTGGCCGCGAGTGGGAGTCACGGAATGTCCGTTGAACTCCTCCGGATAGGTAGTCCCTGCGAGATCAATACAGGTGGCCATAAGATCGGTAAGGTGTGCTGCCGAAGTACGTATCTCCCCTTTCGGAAGTTTTGCCGGCCAGTGGGCGATAAAAGGTGTTTTTATCCCTCCTTCGAATACCCTTGCCTTCCAGTACCTGTAGGGAGTATTGGCCACATGAGACCATTCGGGGCCGATGCCGGAGGTCACCGTCTGCGGTCCGGGCAGGGCATCTTTTTCCACAGGGAATGCAATGGGCGTTCCGTCGCGGGTACTTCCCGGCCGGTCGAACCCGGGGCCGTATCTGGAGGGGTGCTCCGAGCTGGCGCCGTTGTCTGAAAGGAAAAAGATAACGGTATTCTCCAGTTCTCCGGTGGCCTCCAGCTTGTCTACAAGGTTCCCTATCGTCCGGTCCATGATGTCTACCATGGCCGCATGGGTGGCCATGGCCCGGATGTCCCATTCCCTGTCGGGGTTGCTCTGCCATTCCTTTTCGGGGAACATGAATTCCGGAAGGCCGGTACCGGACTGTATGATCCCGGCTTCGATCAGGTTCCGGTACCGTTGCGCCCGTATATTTTTCCATCCCCGGCGGTATGTTTCGGTGTATTTGTCGATCACCTCCTCCGGGGCCTGCAGCGGCCAGTGCGGCGCGCAATGGGCGACATACAGGAAGAAGGGATCTTTGCCGGCGGCAAAGCGGTCTACATAGGCTACGGCAGAGTCGCCTATGGCATTGGTATAGTAAAAGTCGTCGGGGACATCCTTTACCGGCTCGGTACCGTTGACCAGGCTAAAGGGATCGTAGAAATCCACGACACCCCATATATTTCCGTAATAGTGGTCGAAACCCCGTGCTGTGGGATAGGTCTTTACATCGGCAAAATCACCATAGTCTTCCTGGTGTGAGAGCCATTTCAGTTGTTTTTCCTTTTCGAGCTCGGGGGTTTCCGAAACATGCCATTTCCCGACCATTCCGGTCTGGTATCCGCTCTGTTTGAGCACTTCGGCGATAGTCACGGTTTCATCGTCCAGCGTGCCCTGGTATCCGGGCAATCCCATGTTTTTGGTCATGCGCCCTATACCGGCCTGGTGCTGGTACAGGCCGGTGAGCATTGCTGCACGCGAAGGGCAGCAGCGCGAAGTATTGTAGAACGACCCCATCCGGACCCCGTTTTCGGCAAGCCTGTCCAGATTGGGAGTCTGTATTTCCCCTCCGTAACACCCCAGGTCGGAGAACCCGAGGTCATCGGCCATGATGATGATGATGTTGGGCCTCCCGTCTTCTTTCTCCCCGGAACAACCGGTAAGGGCCAGCGCGGAAAAGAACAGTGATAGTACTCTTTTATTCATGGTGATAAATGTTCATTATGTTTAAAGGTTCAGCTTTTTTGTTTTGTCGGCCCATTATTCGGAATGTTGAATAAATGACCTTTTTTATTGCCATATTTTATATTTTAGCTGCTCAAACAAGCATATTTTTATTATTTGACGGTGTAATGTTAGATGAATACGTAAACATCTGACTGTATTTTTGTATAATCTGATAGCATTATTGTCCATTTCCGGCAGAATGACACTCTTTTAAGGACAAACCTTTTGACACCTGTTTATTTATTACATGAAAACATTCAGACAACATATGGCTTACACGATCATTTTGATCGTATGCTTCCCGAATCACACAAGTACGGCACAGGAGCGTATTTTCGAAAAGATCACGGTAAAGGAAGGACTGTCGCACAGTACGGTATACGATATTGCCCAGGACGAATACGGGGTAATGTGGTTCGGTACGAGGGAGGGGCTGAACAGTTTTGACGGAAACAGGATCACCACCTTCAAGCATGACAAGAGCGGACCGGGCAGCCTGAGCGACAGTGAGGTCAATGCGATACGGGCCACTCATTCGGGATTACTGGTAGGAACATACAAGGGACTGGACCGGTATGTGCCGGAGACACACAGGTTTGAAAGGATATTGCACGGTGTAGCGGTGAGCACCATTTTCGAGACTCCGGACAGTACCGTTTTTGCCGGAACGCAGCAAGGGCTTTTTAAAATAGAAGGGAAGAAGAAAACATTGCTCCTGGAGGGAATGGCCATACAGGATATGGCGGCGTTCAGGACCAATGTGTTCTGGGTGGCGCTGCACCAGCGTATACTGCTGATCAACAATATGGGAGAGGTAATAAGCGAATACAGTTTGCCGGAAAGCCCTTATAACAATACGGCAAAGAATGTCTATACAATCAACACCCTTTTTAAGGATTCGGAGGGCACCTTGTGGATGGGAACTTCTCACGGACTTTTTTATTTTGATACCGGCAAAGACAGATTCAACCACATCGGCCTGACGGACAGGGACAATATCGAAGCCGAGGTGATCCGCAGTATTCTGGAAGATACGGAGGGAAATTTATGGCTGGGCACCGAGAGCGGTATTTTTGTGTTCGACAGGAAGAAAGGTTCCGTAATCAACTATACCCAGTCTTTTAACGTGCAGCCGGAAACACTGTCTGATAAGTCGGTGTACAGTTTGTTCCAGAGCAGGGACAATATCATATGGGCAGGGACCTATTTCGGGGGGGTTAACTATACCATGCCGGGGTCCAACGGGATAAGGAAATACATGCCCGGGGACTACCGGAATTCCATTAACGGAAAGGCCGTAAGCCAGATCACCGGGCTGGACGACGGGACGATATGGATCGGGACGGAAGACGGGGGCGTAAGCATATTCCACCCCGACCGGCAACATTTTGACCGCCTGACCACCCGGGACGGACTGAGCAGTAATAATGTTCATGCCATAGAAGAGGACGGGCAGGGAAATGTATGGATAGGAACATTTCTGGGAGGAATAAACCGCTATGACAAAAAGGACGGGACCATTACGGTATATAAAAATAGCGGGGATACTTCCGGTTCCCTGTCCAATAATTATGTATATGCCATCTTACAGGACCGGAACGGCACGTTGTGGGCAGGCACGCAGTACGGTCTTAATACCTTCGATTATGGTTCGGGGGAGTTTCATCTTTTTATGCCCGGAGAACTGGGCGATAAGTTTGTGTACGACATCCTTGAAGACCGCCGGGGCAACCTCTGGTTCTGTACGCGCCACAACGGGGTATACCAGTACCTGACAGACCGGAAAAAACTCGTCCGGTATACGGTCTCCGATGAAAAAAGGGGACATTTTATCAGCGCCTATGAAGATTCCGGCGGCACCATCTGGTTCGGTACGCTGAACGACGGGCTCTTCAGGTACGATTACGGGCAGGGGGCATTGTCTCCCTTTATGCTGAATGACAGGCTTCCCAACAAGAACACCTACGGGATGCTTGAAGATGATGAAGGCAGGTTGTGGATATCCACTAATAGCGGGATCAGTGTATATACGCCCGGCAGTACCGAATTGCTGCACCTGGAAGTGAAAGACGGCCTGAGCACCAACCAGTTCAACTTCAAATCATTCTACAGGGATGCACGGGGAAGGCTTTATTTCGGCTCCATAAACGGGTTGAATGTCATCGACCCCGGCAAGCTGAATGTTTCCCCCGGCGCTCCCGGGATCAGGTTTACGGGGCTGCAGCTCTTTAACAAGGCGGTGCCCATTGACCGGGACGGGGTGTTGAAAGAGGACCTTAACTATGTTGGAAAAATTGTGCTGAAACACAACCAGAATGTATTGGGCCTGGAATACAATGCCATTGACTACCTGCAGGGGGCATCGGTGCGATATGCCTATAAACTGGACGGTTTCGACGAAAACTGGAACAGGGTGGGAACAAAGAACAATGCCACCTATACCAACCTGGAGCCGGGAGATTATGTGTTCAGGGTAAGGACATTGCCATTCACCTCCGTCAACAATGAAAAACAGGTACAACTCACCATATTGCCGCCCTTCTGGAAAAGCAACGGGGCATATGCGCTGTACACCCTGCTGTGCTTGCTGCTCATCTATGCCTACTGGCGTTTTGTGCGTTTTGTACACGCACAGAAACTGGCCGTACAGATGGAACGGCTGGAGAAGGAAAAGATTCGGGAGCTCAACCAGCACAAACTCAATTTTTTCACCTTTATCTCGCATGAGTTCAAAACCCCCTTAACGCTGATCATTGCCTCGGTGGAAAAGTATTTTAAGGAAAGTGTGAACAGGGCTTCCCCTCCCGAAGAACTGCTTTCCGTAAAGCGGGGTGCCGAAAAACTGAACCAGCTGATATTCCAGTTGCTGGAATTCCGGAAAATAGAGACCGACCATGCCAGGCTGGAACTTCGAAAGGGAGACATCATACTTTTTTTAAGGAATACCTTCGATGCCTTTACCCCGCTTTTTTCACGGAAAGAGGTCAAATATACCTTTAAAAGCCATTTTAAGGAATACCACTGCTATTTCGACCCGGAAAAGGTGGAAATGATCGTAGCCAATCTTATATCCAATGCCCTGAAAAATACCCCGGCAGGCGGAACGATCACGCTGCAGGTCGCGATAAGTACGGCACTCGACAGCCGGAAAAGGAGCCTTATGGACATCGATGTTACCGACAACGGGAACGGGATGTCGCCGGAGCAGGCAGCGCATATTACGGAGCCGTTTTACCGGACCGACGGAGAAGGAAAGTCACAGAATACCGGCCTGGGGCTGGCCCTGGTAAAAAGCCTGACCGGGTTTCTCGAAGGGTCGTTACACATCGCTTCGGAACCCGGTGAAGGGACGAAGGTCAATGTGCGGTTTCCATTGCTGTTAAAGGCCCCTGAAAGCCATAAGATCGCACCGGTGGCGGGCAACAGGGCAGCAGGCCTGCTTCCCGGGGATACGGGTGACGGTGAAAATACCGGTCCTGACGAGACATCAACTCCGGCTTCCGGGGGAAATTACAAGATCATTATCGCAGAAGACAATACCGAGCTGATGCGCTTTCTTCAGAAACATTTTTCAAGGAGGTTTAATGTCATCGTTGCAAAAGACGGCATGCAGGTACTGGAGAAAATGAAAAACAATACCCCCGACCTGATCGTTTCGGATGTAAAAATGCCTGAGCTGAACGGGATAGATCTCTGCAAGAGAATAAAATCGAACCCGGAAACCCGGTATATCCCCTTTGTGCTGCTGACCGCAAAGGACGAAGAGCAGCTCAAACTGGATGCCCTTGCGGCCGGGGCCAATGCCTATCTGTCCAAACCCTTTAATCTCAGGGAACTGGAACTGCTCATAAAAAACCTGCTCGAGACCGGGAAAAACCTGGAAAACCGGTTTTCCCCGATCAGCGGGATAAAAGACGATATACCCATGCCGGCCAATAACCGGGACAGGGAATTTCTGCGGAAAATAGTGTCGCTGGTCGAAGCGAACTACCAGGACCCCAAATTCGGAGTGGAAACCCTGGCCGACCGGGCAGGGATAAGCCGGTCATTGCTACACCTTAAAATGAAACAGGTAACGGGATTGAGCGCTTCCGGGTATATAAAAAGGATTCGTATGAAAAAGGCATGCCGGTGGATCAGGGCCGGAAAAAGTATTTCCGAAGTCGCTTATAACGTGGGTTACAGCGACCCCAATTATTTCAGCAGGGCATTTAAAAAGGAATTCGGGCAAACCCCTTCCCGTTTTGCGGGAAAACAGGGAGGCGGCAGATGAGAGCCGGTTTGCCTGGCAGCACTACCGGATCACAGCATTCCGTTTTCGTAAAAACCCTGCAATAAGACAGCCCCGAGAGGGACCAGTACGAGCGACAATCCGGTAGAGAGCAGGATCAGTAAAGCCGCTTCTTCTTCCCGTGATTTCAGGAAGGAAGCAAAAACCGCAAGATTGACCGCTATGGGAAAAAGCGATACAAGGGCCATGACCTGTCGTTCTTCCGGGTTCAGCCCGTTTATCAGCCTGTATTCCAGGAATAACAGGAGCGCTGCAACAGCGATGGCTGCCAGAACCCGGAAACCGAGTATCCGGGCATAGTAGTTCCATGAAACCGCCCGGAATTTTATATGGGTAAGGCTCATCCCGATAATGGTCATTCCGGCAACTGAAACGAGAACACTCAGAGCGCGGCTTACGGGACCCATAATCGCGGGAGAATGTACGTTAAAAACCTTCAGGATAAGCGCCAGGCTTATGGCGTAGATAAAAGGAACTTTAAACACTTCGCTTACAGCCTTCCGCGTAGTGAACCTCGATTTTGCCACCTGTATAAACCCGAAGATATTGCCGTAGAGTGCCGACCCTATGTAAATGCAGATAAGTATGGTAATGCCTTCTTCCCCGAACAGGGCAGTCACTACCGGAATGCCGAAGAAAGCGACATTAAAGTAGGCATAGCTGCTCTTCAGTATATTGATGTTCAGCGAGGGTTTCAGTTTGTGTTTTACCCATACGGCCGGCAGCAGCATCAAGGCAGACAGGGAGAAAGACATCACTGCCAGAATGGCTATGTTGGCGGCACGGGCTTCCAGCACCTTGTCTATGACCAGTACAGGCAGGAGTACAAAGAGCAGGGGCTTGTTGATATAAGCTTTGGGAACCAGCTTGTGCCTGCTCAGGATGTAACCTGCCGGAATAAAACAGAGATAGGGAAATAAATTGAAGTAAAGCGACTTAAGAACGTCCATTCCGGGTAATTTTAGAAATGATCCCGGTGGCCATCCGGGCTATGGTCCTTACGTTGAACCACACGGCGTTCACATCCATCAGCATTCCGTTTACCAGGTGTCCCACGCCGTAGATGTGCGTTCCGCCCTTTTCCGAGATACACTGCATGGTATGCGGATCGATAACGGCACCGCCCAAGGGGTGGGGTTGAAGGTATTTTTTCTTGAGCAGGTTTTCCAGTAGAATATTGTCCATCTCTTCCAGTTTTCCCGCACTTCCGGTAGCGTTCACCAGTTTGTCCGCATTGTGGGTCCTTCCCGAAGCGGTATGGATCCGGAACTGCCTGCTTCCGCGGTCGAATTCCACTTTTTCGTTTTCGGCTACGACTTCCAGGGTCCCTTCCCGGAGCAGGGCGGCGATCTTCCGGGCATTGTAAAGGGGCATGGCATGCCTGTTGGCCTTCCAGTAGCTTCCGAGCCACTTCCGGAACATCTGTTGTTCTCCGGGGTCCATCCATCCCCAGATCACCGAGGTATCGTAGCGCAGCGCATACGTCATGTTCAGTACGGTATCTCCTCCCTTTTCCGCCAGCCGGATATCGTCTTCGAGGAAAGGCAGGGGCGGCCTGGCACGGCGTTTCATGGCTTTCCAGTCCGGCTTTTTGCCTTCGGCAGCCTCTACATCCTTTATAAAAAGCCGGAAAAGCTCCTTTACGGTGGGGGAGTGGTCTTTCTGCCGTTTTAGCCGGTGCAGGTTCTGGAGGGTGAGATGGTGTTTTTCTATATTACCGGCCTCATCAGGCTGTACCCTGGGCAGCATGCCATCAGGCGAAAACATGGTGATCTTTCCACGGTGCCCGTTATCCACCAGGGTCATGACGGTATCTATCCCGCTGAGGCTGGTTCCCAGGATGCCTACGTGATCCTTTTTTTCTATCCTTTCCCGTAAGCGGTGTACGGGCCAGGGAAAGTCGATATATTCCCTGAGTGCACCAAATTCTTTAAAGGAATTGGGCTTGGGAGTTCCCGGAGCCAGCAGTATTTCGTCGGCGGTAACGGAAGAACCGTTGTCCAGCATTACAGTCAGCTGCTCGTTCTCCAGGCGGTCTATCTCCGTGGCTTCTGCGTGTATCAGGTCTACGGAGATCCCGTGTTTCCGGGCCTTTCCGATGTTTTTTTCCAGTTCTCCCGCTACGTAATGCCCGTACAGTATCCTGCTGGTATAGGCACTTTCCTCGTCACTGCCGCCCTTGACATCGCTTCTTTCCTTTCCCCCGCGATTGCGGAGCCATTCGGCAAAGTGGCCCGGCTCGTAAGCGTAGATCCCCATGAGGTCGGCCTGGGTGTTCAGCAGGTGCGACCTCTGTTCGGTGCCGAAAGCGACCCCGTAACCTACGCGGGCACTGCGTTCTATGAGGGTGAAACGGACCTTTTTGTATAGTTTCCCGGTAATAGTAAGGATAAGGAGTTCTATAAGAGCAGCCGACCCACAGGCCCCGCCACCGATGATCACAACGTTTTTCATGGTTTCCTGTTCGCTTAGCATCTAAGTTAAAGAGATAAAAGGGAACAAAAAAATATAATGTCCTGCGTCTGAACCGCCATCCGGTGCCCTAAGCCCTGTGCAGCAACCTCGTGAGCTTTATGGAAAGGTCGGTAAGGATGATCTTGGCATTGCCGTTGCGCTCTATGTGATAGATGGCATCCTGCAATTCTCCGTTGATCCCGTTGATATTGTTGCCGCTTACGAAGGGTGCGAATTTTTCCAGCCGGAAACTTTCCGTCCGGAACTCCATAAATACCAGCGACGGAGCATTGTAGTTGAGGAGTAATGCCTGCCTGAAGACATCCATACAATAGTGGAGAAAGAGTTTCTGTGTTTCCCTGCCGGTTGCCGCGATCTCTTCGCCCCAGGCGATGAGGTCGTGAATGGCAGCCTTGTTGCCCCTGGCCCTGAAGGCAGTGCGTACCCAGGTAATAAACCAGGTCTCGAAAGTCAGGTCGTTCTGGTCTTTGTCGGCCAGGACGAGCGCCTTGTTGTAGTCGCCATTGGCCTGGTGGGCAATTTTTACCGCTTCGTTTTCCGGGATGCCCCGGGCGGTAAGCCCGGTGCGTACCGCTATTTCCGACAGGGGGGGGAAATGCAGTATCTGGCATCGGGAAAGAATGGTCTGCAAAATCTGTCCCTCGTCCTTTGCAAGGAGCAGGAAAAGCGTTTTTTGCGGAGGTTCTTCTATGAGTTTGAGAAGCTTGTTGGCCGCTGCAATGTTCATCTTTTCCGCCATCCAGATGATCATCACCTTATAACCGCCTTCATACGATTTTAACGAAAGTGATTTTACGATGTCCTGGGCTTCGTCCACACCGATCTGCCCCTGCTTGTTCTCAATGCCCAGGGACTGGTACCATTCGAACAGCGTGCCATAGGGTTTTTGTTTCAGGAACTGCCGCCATTCCTCGAGGAAGTGATTGCTCACCGGGTGCGATTTCACCCTGGAGTTGCCCGCTACGGGAAAGGCAAAATGAAGGTCGGGATGTGCCAGGTGGTCGAACTTCAGGTTGCAGGAAGCATTTCCCGTATCGTTCTCCCCGCCCTGGTTTCCGCAAAGCACATACCGGGCATAGGCAATGGCCATCGGGAGTACCCCGCTGCCTTCATTGCCCACAAAGAGTTGTGCATGCGGAATGCGTTGCTGGTCTGCGCTTACCGTAAGGTGCTTTTTTATGTGCTCCTGTCCGAGAATATCTTTGAATAGCATATGGCAAATATAGCGTGTTTCCCCAAATATGGGGTATTTAACAATATTCTAATAAAACCGCTGGTTCGGAAAACCAATATTTAATTACATTTGTGCTCCATAGTATCCCTGTTTAGCTTTATGACAGACAGGGAACACTTGTTTTAAAACCGTAAATACACACTTTATGAAGACCATAGATGATTTCGATTTCAAAGGAAAGAAAGCATTGATCCGGGTAGATTTTAATGTGCCCCTCGACGGGGAGTTCAACGTTACCGATACTACACGTATAGAGGCAGCAAAACCCACGATTATCAAGATACTGGAAGACGGGGGAAGCGCGGTGTTGATGAGCCATCTCGGGCGTCCGAAAGGGCAGCCCCAGGATGCCCTGTCGCTGAAGCACATTGTAGGGGCGGTATCGGACATCATCAGTGTGAAGGTGAATTTTGTAGAAGACTGCGTAGGCAGAAAGGCAGAGGAGGCCGTCGCCAACCTTAAGAGCGGCGAGATACTGTTGCTGGAAAACCTCAGGTTTCACGCCGAGGAGGAAAAGGGAGACGAAGCTTTTGCAGAACAGCTGTCAAAGCTGGGGGATATCTATGTAAACGATGCTTTCGGTACGGCACACCGCGCCCACGCATCGACCACTATCGCAGCGAAGTTCTTTGAGGGAAGAAAGTGTTTCGGATACCTGCTGGCCAAGGAGATAAAGAGTATTGACAAGGTGATGAAAGACGGTGAAAAACCCGTAACCGCCATACTGGGAGGATCGAAAGTCTCTTCCAAGATTACCATTATAGAAAACATACTGGACAAGATAGACCATCTTATTATCGGGGGAGGCATGACCTATACCTTTGTGAAGGCACAGGGAGGAAAGATCGGGGATTCCATTTGTGAGGATGACAAGCAGGAACTCGCTCTGGACATCCTGAAAAGGGCCGAAGAAAAAGGTGTAAAGGTACACTTGCCCGTAGATGTTATTGCTGCCGATGATTTCAGCAACGATGCCAATACACAGGAAGTTCCCGTAGACCAGATTCCCGACGGATGGCAGGGACTGGATGCAGGGCCGGAAACACTGGAGCAGTTCAGAGAAGTCATCCTGCAGTCCAGGACCATACTCTGGAACGGCCCTATAGGGGTTTTTGAAATGGAACGCTTCCAGAACGGCACCAAGGCCATAGGTTATGCCATAGAGGAAGCCACCAGAAAGGGAGCGTTTTCACTGGTAGGCGGCGGAGATTCCGTAGCCGCCGTAAAACAGTTCGGGTTCGAGGATAAGGTGAGCTATGTATCTACCGGGGGAGGGGCCATGCTGGAAAGCCTGGAAGGAAAAACACTCCCGGGAATTGCCGCCATACTGGAATAGCGTAAGCGCTTACTGCCCTGTTGATTGAGAATATACCCCCGTCTTTTGCGAATAAAGGCGGGGATTTTTTATTTTAACATCCTCTAAGGCTATTATTTAAACGAAAAATACGATTTTTACGGAATTTCTGTTTTATTAAAAATAACCTAAACCCGATGAAGAGCTTTTTTACTACCCTTTTATTTATTGTATTGATCGTTCCGGGCCATGCGCAGGATATTGCAGAAGCAGACCGGAAGCAGGAAAGCGACTTTTCAGGAACACCTGTAATTACCGGGAGGGACAACGACTCCATAATTCCCGATGTGACCATAGAAAAGGTAGATGGCAAATTCCGACTTCGCGATAACGTGCTCGCTGCGCGTATAGACAGCATGTGGCGAAAGGAACTCTATGACAGCAGTCTTTTCGATACCATTGCCGAAGCCATCAGCTCGATGGAATACAAAGACATAGCGTACAGCGAACTTCCTACCGACGTATTAAAGGCCCGTCTCGAGGCCTTAAATGAAAAAACACCTTTTAACGTTTCGTATAACCCGGAGCTCGAGAGTGTTATCAAGAATTTTCTCAAGAACAAAAGGGGCTTCCTGGAGCGAACCATGCTGAAGAGCCAGTACTATTTTCCCCTGTTTGAGCAGGAACTTGACAATAACGACATTCCGCTGGAGATGAAATACCTGGCCATTATCGAATCTGCCCTGAACCCCAGGGCCAGGTCCTGGGCCGGTGCTACCGGGATCTGGCAGTTTATGTACAGCACGGGAAAAATGTACGGGCTGGAAGTCAGTTCGTATGTAGATGAGCGGAGCGACCCGGTAAAGTCTACCAAGGCGGCCTGTATATACCTGGGAAAACTCTATGAAATATTCGGCGACTGGGACCTGGCGCTGGCAGCGTATAACTCCGGCCCCGGAAATGTGTCCAAGGCCATACGGCGTTCCGGAGGATACCAGAACTACTGGAACCTCCGGCCTTTCCTTCCGAGGGAAACCGCCGGCTACGTACCCTCGTTCCTGGCCATGATGTATATTTTCGAATATGCGGATGAACACGGACTAAAAGTTCCCCGGCCGGAAATGCCCTATTTCGAGACCGATACGGTACACCTGAAACGGTCGGTCAGCTTTGACCAGGTCTCTGAAATTGTGGGAATTGAAGTCGAGCAACTGCAGTTCCTGAACCCGGCCTATAAACTCGATGTCGTGCCGTGTATCAAGGGAGAGGTACACTCGTTGCGCCTGCCTTCCGAGGCCCTGGGAAAGTTTATTACCAACGAGAATGCCATATATGCCCATATAGAAGCCGAAGAGGCCAAAAAGGAAAAACCCCTTCCGCAGTTCTTTGAAAAGAACAGCAGTCTTACCTACAGGGTCAGGAAGGGAGATTACCTGGGCCGGATAGCCAGCAAATACGGGGTGCGGGTAAGCGACATCAAAAAGTGGAACGGGCTCAGGAATAACCGCCTTAAAATAGGGCAGAAGCTTACGATATACTCCCGGAAGGCGATGCTTGCGGCGGCAAAAAGTACCAAAGATGTTCAGAATGCACCCGAAAACAGGATATATACCGTAAAGAGCGGAGATACACTCTGGACCATTTCGAGAAAATTTCAGGGAATTTCCATAAAGAATATACGAGAATGGAACGATATTAGTGGCGATAAACTAAAACCGGGAATGAAGCTGAAGCTTTGTAACTGTTAGAAACTGTTTGATTTTGTTTTTGGAATATTTTATAGTGTATTTTTTTGCCAGACGAGGGTATTTGGAGCCACATAGCCATAGCTACGTGGGGAACAAATAGCCGAAGTATGGTAAAAAAAGACGCATAAAAGAACCAAAGGATAAAATTTAAACAGTTTCTTGGAACCACTAAAACCTGAAAAAATGAAACATGACGAGACTGCCCTTTGCCGGGTGAAACTGCCGGACAACGGGCGGAAATCCGAAAATGTTCCCTGTAGGCATTTCTGGCGATCTGCTGTTTTAATGCTATGTGCAATAGTTTTTTTTACTGCGTGTAAAGAGGAGAAAAAAGGCAAAAGAGGATACGTTCCGGATTCGGTCGGGGCCATTAACTCCCTTGCCGTCGTTATAGATAACGAACTTTGGAACGGTGAAGTGGGAGATGAAATACGGGATTTCTACGCGGCGCCGGTTGACGGGCTGCCTTCCATAGAGCCTCTTTTTACCCTGCACCAGATACCGCCTTCCGTGTTTAGCGGTACGACGACCAGGAGCAGGAACATACTTTTGATACAAAATGATTCGGCTGCATATTCCGGGCTTAAAACGGATGTGCATGCCCGGCCCCAGCAGGTGGGGGTGATACAGGCTTCCGACCATCAGACACTTATAGACCTCATCGGGAAGACCCACGATGAATATATCCATGCCTTTAAGGAAAACGATGTCAAGGCCAATCAGAAAAGGTTCCTGATCTCTCCGAACAAGGAAAACTATCTGGAACAGAAATTCGGGATTACCCTGAAAATGCCCTCGGTATACAAAACAGGAACACAGAAAGATAATTTTATATGGATGGAACGGGTAATACCGAAAGGAACCATGCATATTCTGGTGTATCAACTGCCCCTGGATGCGATTCCCGATAACGATAGCGACAGGGTCGATGCCTTTATAAAAATGCACGATTCCATCGGTAAGGAATACGTTCCCGGAAGGGAAGAAGGCATGTATATGGTAACCCAGAAGGATTACGCGCCCTATGTGTTTGATATTACCGTTGCCGGGAAGCCGACGATGGAAACCAAGGGAATATGGGAAATGAAGAACTTTTCGATGGCCGGCCCCTTTGTAAACTATATTATCAGGGATGAGGCAAACAACCGGCTTTTGGTACTGGAGGGACTTACCTTCGCGCCCTCGGAAGATAAGCGTGATTACATGTTTGAACTCGAATCCATTCTGAAAAGTGTAACGTTTACCGGGGGGCATGAGACCACTCCCGGAACAAAATAAGGACCTGAATAACACTTAAGGGGCATACCGGAAACCATTTACCCGGTATGCTTTTTCTTTTTAAAATTTTTTATGGAGAAACTGCAGGAATATGTTATCCGTCATACCAGCCTGCCCGGAAGGGGTGTTGCCAGCACATTGAAGCTGCTGGAAGAAGACAGTACCGTGCCGTTTATCGCCCGTTACCGTAAGGAAATGACCGGTAACCTCGATGAGGTACAGATCCTGGAAATACAAAAACTGAAAGCGGCTTTCGAAGAATTGCAGAAGCGAAAGGAGTCTGTACTCAGGTCTATAGAGGAGCAGGAAGCCCTTACCCCTGAATTGAAACGAAGTATAGAGGAGGCCGCCTCCCTTACCGGGGTGGAAGACCTCTACCTGCCCTTTAAGCGAAAGCGGAATACCCGTGCCGGGGTGGCCCGGGAAAAGGGTCTGGAACCCCTGGCAGGAATACTGATGTCCCGGTCCGGGGCCGATCCCGAAACCGCCGCGTTGCGGTTTGTCAATGACAAGGTGGAAACGGTAGAGGACGCCCTGCAGGGCGCGGTAGACATTATGGCCGAATGGATCAGTGAGAACGGAAGGGTGAGAGAGATACTCCGGCGCATGTTCTCGCGTCATGCCGAAATATCCGCAACAGCGGTCAAGGGAAAGGAGAGCGACGAACAGGCCCAGAAATACCGGCAGTATTTCGACTGGAGCGAACCCCTGTACCGCTGTCCGTCCCACCGTTTGCTGGCCATGCTCCGTGCCGAAAAGGAAGGAGTGGTCCGGGTGAAGATAGGGGTGGATAAGGAACGGGCTGTCGGAAGCGTGGAACGGGCCGTTCTGCGCAACGAACTCTCAGCGTCGGCATCCTGTGTACGGCAAGCGGTAAAAGAGGGGTATGAGCGTTTGTTATATCCGGCAGTGTCCAATGAGGTGCTCAGGGAAGCCAGGCAAAAAGCAGATGCCACGGCCATCAATGTCTTTTCGTCCAACCTGCGGCAGCTATTGCTGGGCGCACCCCTCGGGGAGAAGCGCATACTCGGGATAGACCCTGGCTATAAAAGCGGGTGCAAAATTGTATGCCTGGACGAAAGGGGAAACCTGCTGCACAACGAGAACATATACCCGCATGCACCGCAGCGCGAATCGGCCCGGGCGATGAAAAAGCTGAGGTCGCTGGTCAATGCCTATCAGGTACAGGCCATTGCCATCGGCAATGGTACGGCTTCCAGGGAAACCGAGGCCCTGGTCAGGAAAACAGCCTTCGACCGGGACATACAGGTCTTTGTAGTGAACGAAAGCGGGGCGTCTGTATATTCCGCTTCCGCCATTGCAAGGCAGGAATTCCCGGATTACGATGTTACCGTAAGGGGAGCAGTTTCCATAGGCCGCAGGCTTGCCGACCCGCTGGCGGAACTCGTCAAGATCGATCCCAAATCCATAGGGGTGGGGCAGTACCAGCACGATGTGGATCAGTCCCTGCTGAAAACCGAACTCGATGCCGTAGTGATGAGTTGCGTGAACAGTGTCGGGGTTAATGTCAATACGGCAAGTTCCAGCCTCCTGGGGTACGTTTCCGGAATAGGGCCTTCCCTGGCAGAAAAGATCGTGGCCTACCGGGGCGAAAAGGGGGAAATACGGTCGAGAAAGGAACTGCTGAAAGTGCCCCGCCTCGGCAACAAGGCTTTTGAACAGAGCGCGGCTTTTCTTCGCGTATTGCAAAGTGATAACCCCTTCGACAATTCGGCCATTCATCCCGAAAGTTACGGTATTGTGGAACAGATGGCCGCAGACCTGGGGGTTGAAGTCCGCCAGCTGATAGGGAATAAGGAGTATATAAGCAGGATTAAACCGGAAAAATACTGTTCCGGCACTATCGGGCTTCCTACCCTGAACGATATATTGAAAGAACTGGAAAAACCGGGATTGGACCCCAGGGAGAAAGCCGGCGTTTTTGAGTTCAGCAAGGATCTGAAAACCATAGAAGATGTACGGGCAGGAATGACCGTTCCGGGCATTGTAAACAACATCACCAATTTTGGCTGTTTCGTGGATATAGGGATCAAGGAAAGCGGCCTGGTGCATATATCCAATCTCAGCAGGGAATTTGTAAGTGATGTAAACAGTGTGGTCAGGCTGCATCAGCACGTAATGGTGAAGGTGCTGGATGTAGACCTGCAAAGGAAGCGCATACAGCTGTCTATGGCAGGCGAATAAGATAAACAGGTTCCGGTCCCGGCTTTGGGATGGTCAAAGAGAAGAAAACCGGAAGCAGATATTTTCTGCTTCCGGTTTAGTTCCTGGCAGGTCGCCTGTTTTTATGAGCAATCCGTAAACATCCTGAAGTGGGTCCGGCAGATTAATGATCTTCCGGCTGTAAAACCCCTTCCACGATATTGCCGTTCTCTTTTATTTTTCCCGCAACGGTCATTATGTGTTCCGGAGAAATATCATTTACCAGAGCAATGGATTCCTCCTTGCCGGTTATGGGAATTCCATTTTGCAGGCTACTGGTGATTTTTCTCAGCCAGTAACTGTTTTTGTCCTGGTTTTCAAGGATGTTTTTTTTCAGGTTGCTTTTAACCTCCGCAAGATCTTCCTTGTCGACCTCTTCAGACAATCTGTCCAGTTCTTCATAAACGATGGCCAGCAACTTATCTACTTTGTCCGGATTACATTTAAAGCTAACCGTCAGCTTATAGTTTCCCACCGGTACGGTTCTGAGCGAAGCCCCCGCACTGACTCCATAACTTCCTCCTTCTTCTTCCCGTATCCGGTCCATATACTTCTTTTTCAACAATTGTCCAATACTGTAGATCTCCATGGCTTTTTCCCTCGAATACGGCATTTTTCCGATAAGAGAAACATATACTGTACTCTGCGGGGTTTCCATTTCTTTTTTCAGGTGGATCCTGGTCATGGGTTTTTGGGGAAACATATGATGATCAACGTATTGTTCCTTTTCTCCCGAAGGGAGGCTTCCGAGGTATTTCCGGGCAAGTTCCAGAAGCTTTTTTTCGTCAAAATCTCCTACGAAGACAAATATGAAATCCCCTGCATTGGTGATACGGCTGGCAAACACCGAAGCAGCGCCTTCCAGGCTTACGTTATCGATAAGTTGCTGATCAAAAAGTATCTGGCGTGTACTGTAACCGTTGGCAGCCATGGTAAGAGAATCCTTAAAGGCACTTGAGACGTCGTTGTTCTTCGAATTGAGGTTTGATGTCATACTGAGTTTGATCCGCTCAAACGCCGAACGGTCAAATCGCGGCCTGGTGAATGTCAGGTAGATTCGTTTAAACAGGGTCTCGAGGTCTTGTTGCACAGAAAAGCCTTTCACTGTTTCCCAGAAGCCGTCTATGCTGACATTCACTGAGGTTTGCTTTCCGGCAAGCATTTTTTTAAGGGTAATATAGTCTGTATCCCCTAATCCCGACTGTGAGGCCAGGTACGAGGAGATAAATACATGAGGGAGTTCTTCCTCGTCAAGAAGTGATTGTCCGCCGGGACTGAATGCCTGCATATATATTTTTTCCTTGTCAAAATCCGTAGGAAAAAGAGCCAGCTGCAGGCCATTGGATAGAGTATATAATTTTGCGTTGATCCCCTCAAGATCTTTTGAAGAGACAATGTTCCCTTCTTTTATGGTCTCATCGACCAGGGTTTCATCTGTGACCGTGTCTTCAAAGGGATGCAGTTGCTCTTTTTCGGCCTGTTCCAGGAAGGAAATGATTTCCCCCTTGTCCGGGTACTCATATTGGTCCGTACCGGTAATGCCTATTACATGACCCTCGCTGCCGTGAAATGCCCCGAGAAACCCGAGAATGTCTTCATTGGTAATCTTGTCCAGGAATTTCAGCTTGTAGTTCAGTTCCCACGCATAGTCGGCCACGGGCTCGCCCCGGAAAAAAGCAGTGTATAATTCCTTTGCATAAGAATCATTATTTCTCTTGTTCCTGTTTTTCAGACTGCTTTCCAGGCTTGATCTCAGGGAGGCTCTGGCACGATCGATCTCGGACGGGGTTGCCCCGAATCTCCCGAAGCGCCTGTAAGCTGTCATGGCGTATTGCAGGGCGGGCAGCAGGCTGTCTTTTTTGGGTTGGATCACGTAATTCATAACGGTTAATGGCCTTACGAATTCCTGTGTGCTCAAATACATGTTCAGTACCGGGCTCTCTTTATTCAGTTTTAGCTCGGAGAAGCGGTTATTTACAATATATTGTGTAAAGCTCCGGGTAGTCTCCAATTCTATTCTTTCCGTACCGGAAACATCCGGAGTGTTCCGCTTGATATAGTACTGGACGGAAGGATCTCCGAGTTCCCTGTCGCTGGAATTGATGTATATCAGGTCTTTATTGATCTTAAGACCGAATTCGGGACGTTCGGGAAGCCCCGGTTTCAGGGGGATGGAGGAAAAGAGCTCTTTTACCTTGTTTTCCATCTCGCCGGTATCGATATCTCCTACGATAATCACAGCCTGCTGATCCGGGCGGTACCATCGGTGATAATAGTCCCGCAATTCATCGTACTTGAAATTATTGACGATATCCATCTTTCCGATAGGCATGCGCTCACTGTATTTTGAATTCACCAGAAGTCCGTCGAGCCATATTTTCGAAGAGGCCCGGAAACCGGCGGTATTCCGGGAACGCCACTCCTCCCGGATGACACCCCGTTCGTTGTCGATCTCGGTATCGGTAAGGGAGAGATGCCCGGACCAGTCGTGCAAAACGAGGAGTACGGAGTCCATGAGCTGTTTATTGGTTACCGGTACCTGGTTTATGTTGTATACGGTTTCGTCGAAGCTGGTAAAGGCATTGATCTCCGCCCCGAATTTAATCCCGTTCTTCTCCAGGTATTCCAGCATGCCTTTATCCCTGAAGTTTTGGGTGCCGTTAAAGGCCATGTGCTCCAGGAAATGGGCGAGCCCCTGCTGATGGTCTTCTTCCAGTATGGAGCCGACATTCTGGGCAAAATAAAAGGAGGCCCTGTTTTTGGGTTCTTCATTGTGCATGATATAATAATGCATGCCGTTGGCAAGTTTTCCGCTGACCAAGTTGGCCGGCGTAAAATCTACTTCGGGGACAGCCTGTGCCGGCATGATTTGCGGTACGATCAGGGAGAGTATCGGGAATACCTTTTTTCCAATATTCATGTGTAGTGCTTTTAATGCCTGTGTATAACAGACGTTTATTTAAAAATTTGAGACAGTTTTTTCTCTACCACGTACCCTCTCAGGTTTTTGGCTATGATCCTGCCCTCCGGGTCTATTAACAGGTTCTGGGGTATGGCCTTTATATCGTATTGGAGGGCGACTTTGTTCTTAAAGCCTTTCAGGTCCGACACATGGCGCCAGGCAAGGTCCTCTTCCTCTATGGCTTTCAGCCACTCGTCCCGTTTGGTGTCCAGGGATACGGCAAGGATATCAAAGCCTTTATCGTGATATTTGGAATAGGCCGCTACGAGATAGGGGTTTTCCTTTCTGCAGGGACCACACCAGGAGGCCCAGAAATCGACCAGAAGGTATTTTCCCCTGTAATCGGAGAGTTTTACCAGGTTGCCATCGGGATCGTTTTGAGCAAAATCTGTGGCCATATCCCCTATGTTCTCATTGGCTTTCTCCAAACCGGCCAAAACCTCTTTTCCGAATCTCAGCTTCCGGAGTTCCGGGGATAAGGTTCCGTACAGCTTTTTGAGCTTTTCGGGATCGTCTTTTGTTTTCAGTTTGTCAAGGGCTTCAAGGCTGAAATAGGAGTCCGGGTTATTGTTGATGTAAACAAACCTCAGGGAATCTTTTATCCGTATCATTTCCATAAGGACGGTGTTCATTTCTTTTATCAGGCGCTCCTTTTCTTCGCCTTCCGCCTGCTTTATATCTTCGGTATGGAGCTTTTCCTTGATGTATTCAGGCAAGGCTATGGCATTGATATATTCTTCATACTGATCGTTGATCTTTGACCCCTGAATTTTTGAATTGGCGAGGGAATCCTTGGCTCGAACAGAAATATCTGCCCGTTCCAGGTACAGCATTTTCATGTCGTTTCCCGGTTTCAGTTCCTGCAGGCCTTTACCGGAAGGATCAAATATCAGAAAGGCGATTTGCGGTTCCGTTAAGGTATCTTCGAGGATAAACATATTATTTTCATAAGACGCCGAATCAATAATGTCTTCCGGCTTTATTTTATAGGGTTTTCTGGATAAATACACCCTGGCATCAGGATGTTCCATCTGTTCCATTTCGATCGAAACGGTAAATCCGGTTTTTTCTTTTTTACTACAGAAAGTCAGTAATAATACGCTGGAGAGACAAGCAAGTTTTTTAATCATTTCGTGTTTTTTTATATGTTTGATTTATTTCGTATTCCTTATCCTAATTGAGGTTGGGGTTTTTCAGCGTTTCGTCGTAAGGGATGGGAAATATGACGTCTGCAGGGTCCCATCCTTCCTTATACGATCCGAACACTTCGTCTGCCCTTTCTGTCCTTATGGTGTCGAACCACCTATGGCTCCATTCCGCAAACAGTTCCCGGGCTCTTTCGTCGTAAATGACCTGTAGCATGGCCGCTTGTGTTGCAGCCGTGACACCTCCGAGATTTGCTCTGGAGCGGATGACATCCAGGTCTGATGTTGCACTGTTCTCTCCCGTAAGATTGTTTTGATGTGTACGGGCTTCTGCCCGTATGAGATACATTTCGGCAAGACGGATAACCATATTGGCTTCTTCGGTTTCCGGACCTGCCGTATTGGAATAGGCCCTGTATTTCAGGGGGCCGTTTCCCGTAGGCGTAAGCCAGGCCGATCTCCGGCTGTCTTCTTCCAGGATCAGCCCCGCCATGACCTCGGTCAGGAATACCCTGGGGGTCTCTATGGCATTCGCAGTGAGCTGAACGTTGGTATAACGGTTCGATCCTGCATTGGCAAATTGCAGTATGCTTTCCCCGGAATCTGCATAAAATACCCTGTCGAGATCTTCCAGTTCGTAGAATCCGGCGTTTATTACTTCTGTGGCCAGACTTTCGGCCTCTTCCCAGTTTTCGCGGTATAGCTGTACGCGGGCCAGGAGTGCTGTGGCGACCCATCTATTGGCACGTATTCTTTCTCCTGCGAGGGTAAAAAGGTCTTCGCTTAGCGATGTTCTGGCCTCGTTAAGGTCCATTATGATCTGGTCATATATCGCAGAAACCGGTGAACGCGGCAGTAACCGCGTTTCCTCGTAATCCGGAATAAGTGCAAGAGGAACCTCCCCGTACAGGTTTACCAGGTAAAAATAACTCAGGGCTCTCATGAATTTGGCTTCTCCGGCAAGTTGTTGTCTGGTTTTTTCTTCCAGTGCCGTAGAGCCTGCGATATTGCCGATAAGGTTATTACACTGGTAAATAATGTTGTAATACCCGCGCCAAAGATTAGTGGTCGACGACCCGGTCGGGTCAATTTCATTGATGGCAAATTCCAGATAGGAGGAGGAATAACTTGCCCGTTCCATTTCATCCGATGCCAGTCCGATGTGGCTGGTGAGGTATGTTATGGAGCTACTGCCGGTGGCATAGGCATAAATGCCTCTTACCGCTGCATTTGCAGATCCCTGGTCAGAAAAGACTTCTTTGGTGTCCAGTAGCTCCGGCGGCAGGTCTACATCGACAAAATCGTTACAACCTATCGGCAATAAAGATGTCAGGATACTGAATACCAGGAAGCGGAGAAATCGTGTTTTTTTATTTTTCATGAATGTCATAACAGTAATTTCTTTAAGGATTAAAGACTGAGTTGAATTCCCATAACAACGGTTCTGAGCGGGGGAAGGGACCGCAGTGTAGCGGTCTCCGGATCACCGGCATTATAGGATGTTATGGTGAGGAGATTATGGCCTTGTGCATACACCGACAGGGAGCTCAGCCCGAGGTGATTCAGTACTTTTTTCTTAAACTGGTAGGACAGTGCCACATTTTTCAACCGGATAAAAGAAACATCCGTATACATCATTGAGGAAAATACGCTGGGGGCATGCCCTCCGTTCAGGTCGTATAAATCCAGAAAGGAGGCGGTAGTGGTATATTTTTGAATGGGATTGGTATCTCCCGGATTTTGCCAGCGGTTCAGGACTACGGAGGGATAGTTTTTTCCGACATACCCGATAGGTTGTGTCAGGGAAGAAGCATATGAACTCAGCCAGCTAAAGCCTTTCTTTTTCCTGAATTGGAAAAAAATATCCAGATTAAACCCTTTATAGGAAAACGTATTCCTCAATCCGCCGTAGAAATTGGGGTCGGTGTCCAGCAATGGCCTGAAATCGCCTCCTCCTTTATCATAGGCAGGCTCATAGGTTCCGTTGCCGTTATAATCTTTCATGCGGTACAGACCGGTTTCGGGATCTACTCCTACCACATGGCCGGAAATGACTGTGTTGAGTGATTTTCCGATGATAAAATCACTGCTATAGCTCGATGATTCCAGTCCCGGAAACTTCTTGAGTTCGTTTTTCGGAATAGTAATATTAAAATTGGTGGTCCATCGGAAATTCCCGTTGCTGATGTTGGTCGAGGACAACATCAGTTCCCAGCCCCGGTTTTGAACCAGCACATCTTCCAGGTTGGCCACCACATTGGCATAGCCCGTAATAAGGGGAAGCGGATAATTTACCAGCGGATCGGAAGAATTGTTGCGGTACCAGGCGGCGGAGAGCCTCAGGCGGTCCATGAAAAAATTCACATCCATTGCAAACTCCAGCTTTATATTCTTTTCCCAGTGCAGGGTAGGCTTGAATAACGATTCCGGGATCAGGGCAACTTCACCGTCATAACTCCCCGGCCCCGAAAACCCGTTCTGAGTAGCGTATACATCCTGAAACTTGTAATTACCTATCTTATCGTTTCCGGTTACGCCATAACTCCCCCTGAATTTCGCAAAGCTGACAGCGGTAAGGTTTTGCATGAAATGCTCATCGCTGATAATCCATGCCGCACCTATTGCACCGAAGCTGGAAAAGCGGAAATCGGGTCCGAAACGGCTGGAACCATCCCTTCTTCCGGAGAGGTTAATGATATATTTATTGTCATGAGCATAATTTACCCTGCCGAAAAAGGCGCCGTAACGGTATTGTGAAAAGCTGCTCGACGGATTCATGAACATGTCCGGTGTTACCGGGCTCAGAGACCCTATCAATCTGTCGTTTTCATATCCTTTGATGGTTAGTGAATACCTGTTTTGCTCATTGCTTTGCAGCGACCCCCCGATAAGAGTGTTCAAAACACCTTTTCCAAGCTTCAGCGTATATTCCACCTGGGGTTCCCAGATCCAGCTTTTAAACTCACTGTTCCCCAGATAGTATAATCCGTCAGCTCCCGTTCTGTCCAGGGGGTTAAATGCCGTGGAAGGCCAGATCTTATCATCTTCTGTTGTGATGAGATTATATCCTATGCTACTTTTCAGGATAAGGTTTTTAATTGGGGTATAGGTGATAAAGGCATTGGCATTCAGCGTTCTGGTTTTTGCCTCGTATTTTCTATAGATATACGACAAGGGATTATCGCTGTCATAGCCCCCTTCATTCCAGGCCAGATCGCCGTTTTCTTCGTATAGTTTGTAATTTGGGGGAAGTGATATGGAAGCAGTAAGGTCGGAAGACGGGCTGGTGTTCCTTGTAGCGGTATAGCTGGCGGAAAACGACCCGGAAAATTTTTCGTCCCGGCTTTTGGTGGATATGTTTACGAAACTCGATACCCTGGTATTGGGAAAGTCTCCCGGGAAAACATTGGTTTCCCTGTGATAGTTACCTCCGAGCCTGAACTGGATCAGCTCACTGCCCCCCGAAAGCGAAAGCTGTGCATCATGAGTATAGGCCGTACCACCTATGAGCTGTTTGACAAGGTTGTGGTCTCTTAAGGTATCGTATTGTGCAAGGTCGTATACCTGGTTCCGGTCTGAGGCCCTGGAGCTGTTTGCCAGTTCGTAAAGGTCCAGTCCGTCATTTCCCAGGGCTTCTTTTCGCATGGCCACATATTGCTTTGTACTAAGCATGTCGGGCAAAGGGGCCATACTGGCACCACTTGAAATGTTGGCGTCGAACTTCAGGGTGCCGGATTTCCCCTTTTTCGTAGTGATCAGCACCACGCCATTGGCCCCCCGGCTCCCGTAAATGGCCGTGGCATCGGCATCTTTCAATACCTCGATACTTTCTATGTCTGCCATGTTAATATTGTACAGGGGGCTTAGTCCGCTCGTGCTGTTGGCGCTTATGGCAGAACCGATATTGTCGAGAAATTCCCCACCACTTGCTATAGGCACATTATCTACTATAATTAACGGTTCGTCTGAAGCGCCGTTCAGTTTATCTATCTGGGTACGACCCCTGATCTCGATATCAAATCCGGAACCCGGATTACCATTGTTCTGGGTGATCAGCATACCTGGTATCCTCCCCGACAGGGCAGCAACCGGATTAACCACGGGAGACTGGCTCAGTTCTTCGCTGGTAATCCTGGAGATGTTCCCGGTACGCATTCTCTCGGAGGTGGAATAATATCCTGCATTTATCGTGACACCGTCCAGCATATCCACTTTTGTGACCAGGGTAATGTCAATAACTGATTTATCCCTAACGGTTATTTCCTGTGATTCAAACCCCATTGCGGTGAAAACCAGTACATTTTCGCGGTTGGGTACTGCAATGGTATAATTCCCGTCCATATCGGTAAAAGTTCCCGAAGAAGTTCCTTTGATACGTACGGTAACACCGGGCACGGGGAGACCCTCATCGTCGGTCACCGTACCGCTTACTCCTTCCTGAACCCTGTTAAACTGAGATTTCTCACGGATAATGATGGTGTTGTTACTGGTGAGTATGATATTGAAATCTTTTTTCTTTATGACCATTCCAAGGAGTTTGTTGGCATTGATGTTTCCTTTCCTCAGAAAAATTTTCGGGAAACCTGCAAAGAGGTCAGACCTGTAAATAAAGGAATATTCTGTCTGTTGATTGATCAGGTCGAAGACCTCGTCCACACTGTAATTGCGGTCGCCTGAGATAGTAATTTCCCTGTTTTGTGACAAAACTTCCCTGGGAGAAAAACCGAATACTGTCGTACAGAATAAAAGAATAAAAATTCTCATGAAAAAAGAGAATAATATTTTTAATTTTGGAAAAAGGACGGGTGTAAAATCTATTTTCATAAATTCAACGTGTGTTAGTTAGATTAATGGTTTAATTAATGCATCAGAAGGGGGAAGTACAGGTCTGTTTTGTAGGAAATTCAACCTGTGTTCCCCTGTTTTATTTAAGAATTACGGTATTTTCATTGATCTCATAGTTTATATTATTCATTTCACTTATAATTTCAAGAATATCGAGCAGGTTCTGTTTTTTCTTTAACCCCCCGTTGAATGTCAGGTTTTCCAGGTCCTTGTTTTTAAAGACGACATCCACGTCATACCATCTGGACAGCACTTTCATGATATCTTTAAGCGGAGTATTGTCAAAGCTGAATATTCCGTCTTTCCAGCAGATCTCCCTGTACACATTTGCCTGGTTTACGGAAATTTTCCCGTCATCCAGGCTCATAACAGCCTGTTGTCCGGGCAGGAGAAGCTGTTGCGAACCCTCTCCGGTGATTTTTATTTTCCCTTCGGACAAGGTGGTGTATATGTTTTTTTCGTTTTTGTAGGCCCTGACATTAAATTCCGTACCTAAAACCTCTATTTCCTGGCCGGGTGAAATAAGCTTGAAAGCATCTCCCTGGTGTTCCGTGCCGGGTGACACATCAAAGTAGGCTTCTCCGTATACCAGTTCTACCTGCCTCGTTTGTCCCGGATGAAAAAATACCGGATACCGGAGTTGTGAATCCGAGTTGAGCCATACGACAGTTCCGTCAGCCAGTTCTACCCTGAACTGGCCTCCTCTCGGAATGGTCAGTATATTAAAATTATTTTCCCGGAGTTTTCCCGTATTGGTACTGTAAACCAGGCTTTCGTCGGTACTGTAATGAATACTGTCGATAAAAGTATTGCCCTTTCCCAGAACGATTTCATCACCGTTACCCAATTGTAAAAGCGCCTTGTTTGTACCCGGCCTTATGTCCTGTAGTACCATTTTTGTGGTAGTCTCTTCCTGTTTTTCATTAGGGGAGGAGTCGTATAATACAACGAGGGTAAGGCACAACAGGAATATACAGGCAGCTGCATACCGGAATATCCTGATGCGGCGCACGCGCTTCCTGTGTTGTAACGAGCTCCCGAACTTCTGCCAGGAAGGATGATGATCGAAACGGTGTTTTGCATTCAGCAATGAATGGAGTTCTACATATTCCTTAAAAAGCACTGTATTTTCATCGCTTTCTATCCATTTGGTCAAAAGGTCACTTTCCTCTTCAGAAATTCTCTTTTCTATATATTTTAGAATTAACTTATTTGCTTCTTTTTGTTTCACTTTGTCCCGGGTCTTTACCATTATGTCGTAAAAAAAGGTAAAAACCCTTGACTTATTTAATTTTTTTTCACATTTGCAGTACACTTTTTCCAGCTTTAGTCTATTATCTATGTATAAAGAGCATCATATTCTATTGAAAAATATCCGCGATGGAGATATACATAGCTTTGAGAAAATTTATGCGGAATTCTATGAGAGCCTGTGTCGTTACCTGCTGAATTATACGACAGACAGAAAGGAAATCGAAGATGCCGTTCAGGACAGCTTTTTGTATTTATGGGAGAAGAGAAGAAAAATTGAGATAAAGACCTCCCTGAAAAATTACCTGTACAGAACGGCTTATAATCGTTTGGCAGATAAGTTCAGAAAGGGGAAAAGGCAGGAGAGCATGCTTGATTTTTACTATCATACTGCCGTGATGGAAGTGACGGAGACAGACCCCGAGTACAAGTCACAGCGTATAAAAAAGCTGGAAGAGTGTATCTCCGGATTGCCGGAACGATGCAGGAGAATATTTGTGGCCTGTAAAATATCAGGGCTTAAATACGGGCAGGTTGCGCAAGAATTCAACCTTTCCCTGAAAACGGTTGAAGGCCATATCACCAATGGCTTTAAATTAATAAGGGCATGTATGAATGACGGGGAATGATCAAACAAAAAAAGCCCCTATCCCTCGCGGGATAAAGGCCTTCAGATATTATGGTGAAGTTGTTATTCCTTCTTGTTGTCGCCCGGCACCGGCTCTTCGTCCTTGGTGGCGTTTTTAAATTCCTTTATCCCGCTCCCGAGTCCGCGCATCAGTTCCGGTATCTTCCTGCCGCCGAAAAGCAGCAGTAATACTACGACGATCAATATGATCTGTGGCGCACCAATCATTCCTAAGATAATATTCAATGACATCATTTTTAATTACTTTTACTCACCAGGTGAGATTTAAAATGCTCCGGCACAAAGACCGGAATGTTTGGTTTCTCCATATATGCCCCGTGGTGTTCCGGGACGCTTTGCAGTAACAAAGGTAAAAAGAAAAGTTGAATCGGGGCGTTAATTATTATATTTTTAAGATATAGTACGGAACGTATAGCGTTATATTTGCAGGAGTTATGACACAGAGCAAACCCAGAAGAAAGAAGCTTGCAAAAAAGCTTTTGCACAAATACCGGCTGGTCATCCTCAATGAGGACACCTTCGAAGAGCGTTTGTCGTTCCGGCTGAACAGGCTCAACGTTTTTGTGGTAGGCACGTCTTTTGCCGTGTTTCTCATTGCGCTCACCACCATCCTTATTGCGTTTACCCCGCTCAGGGAGTATATACCGGGATATTCCTCTACGGCATTGAAACGCCAGGTTGCCGATCTTACCTATAAGGCGGATTCGCTCGAGCAGGTACTGGGGGCGAATGACCGTTATATCACTAACGTCAGGAAGATACTGACCGGAGAGGTCAGTCCCGAAGAGATAGGCGGGGATACTCCCGGGGATTCCCTGTCGCCGGAAGACCGTCCGGACCCGTCCGGCGTAGACCTGTCACCCGGAAAAGAAGACCTCGCCCTGCGTGAAGAAGTGGCTATGGAAGATAAGTACAACCTGATGGGCAGTGCCATGTCTGAAGTGGATTTTGTACTTTTTCCTCCTGTATCCGGGGCCATTTCCAATGAATATAACCTCGAGGAAAAACACTTTGCCGTGGATATTACCGGTGTTTCCGGAACCCCGGTGAAGGCCGTTGCCGACGGGATCGTTATCTTTGCCGAATGGACCGTGGATACCGGGTATGTGTGTATTATAGAGCATTCGTTCGGACTGATCTCCGTATACAAGCACAACGGCTCCCTGAGCAAGTCACAGGGCGACCTGGTGAAGGCCGGGGAAGTGATAGGAACCATGGGAAATACGGGAGAACTGACTACCGGGCCCCATCTGCACCTGGAATTGTGGAGTAACGGATATCCGGTAAACCCCACGGACTATATAGATTTTGATTAAAGAACAAGGGCTTCTGTACCTGATACCGGGTATTAAGGATGGCCGTAGCAATATTTCATTTGGCGTATGTCTCTAAAATCCTTTGCGGCAAAGATTTTTGCCGGAAGTGTATACCGCAGTATACAACGGTGGGCCGGCAGGCCCGTAGAAACTCAGGAAAAGGTATTCCGTAACCTGGTTACCGCAGCGGCTTCAACCGCTTTTGGCAGGGACCATCATTTCGGGCAGATCAGAACCCATGCAGATTTTGTTAAGAATGTCCCGGTACGCGATTATGAAGAACTCAGGCCTTATGTAGACCGGGTGGTCAGCGGAGAAGAAAATGTCCTCTGGAAGGGAAAACCCCTGTATTTTGCCAAAACTTCCGGAACCACTTCGGGAGCAAAATACATTCCCCTCACCGCCGAGTCCATGCCATACCATATCCGTGCAGCCCGGAATGCGATATTGTGCTATATCCATGAAACGGGAAACTCCCGGTTTGTAGACGGGAAAATGATCTTTTTGCAGGGCAGCCCGGTACTTCAGGAAAAAAACGGGGTGAAGCTGGGAAGACTTTCCGGTATCGTAGCCCATTATGTGCCGAAATACCTGCAGAAAAACCGTATGCCCAGCTGGGAAACCAACTGTATAGAGGACTGGGAAACCAAGGTCAGTGCCATTGTGGAGGAAACGCTTTCCGAAAACATGACGGTGATCAGCGGGATCCCCTCCTGGGTACAGATGTACTTCGAGAAATTACAGGCGCGAACCGGTAAAAAAGTGGGGGAGATCTTCAGGCATTTCGAACTGTTTATCTACGGGGGGGTCAATTACGAACCCTACCGGGCGAGGTTTGAGGCCCTTATCGGCAGAAAGGTAGACAGTATAGAACTGTTCCCTGCCAGCGAAGGCTTCTTTGCCTTCCAGGATTCCCGGAAGGAAAAGGGAATGCTGCTGCAGCTGGATTCCGGTATCTTTTACGAGTTTATCCCGGCCGATGAGTTTCCCGGTGAAAACCCGGCACGGCTCACCATAGGAGAGGTGCGCCCCGGAGTTAATTACCTCATGATCATATCCACCAATGCCGGGCTTTGGGGGTATAACCTCGGCGATACCGTACAATTCACCTCCGTAAACCCGTATCGCGTTATCGTCTCCGGCCGGATAAAACACTTCACTTCTGCTTTCGGCGAACACGTTATCGCCAAGGAAGTGGAGCAGGCAATGAAAGAGGGGATAGCCGGTTTCGGGGGCAGTATCAACGAATTTACCGTGGCCCCGCAGACCGACCCGTCCGAAGGGGAACTGCCGTATCACGAATGGCTGATAGAATTCAGTGAAGAGCCACAGGACCTGGAAGGGTTTGCAAAAAGGGTGGACCAGGCCCTGCAGGGACAGAACAGTTATTATTACGACCTTATTTCGGGAAATGTGCTCAGCCCTCTGAAGATCACTAAAATCAGGAAAGGTGGCTTTGCCGGGTACATGAAGAGCATAGGCAAACTCGGCGGGCAGAACAAGGTGCAACGGCTTTCCAACGACCGGAAGCTGGCAGAACAACTGTATGAGTATAGGGCTTAATATAAAAATCCCGTATTTTTGCACGGAAAACAGGATATGAACAAAGTAAAGAACAGAACCAGGGCACAGGAATCTACCAATGCTATTGAACGGATGTATATCGCTATGAGGCATCTGCTCAACAGGGGGTTTTACAAGCCGATGGGTATTTCGGGGGAAACACTTAGAGAGTCATTGCTGCTGCTCCGCCCGGAAATATACGGTTCCATTGCCGAAAACAAGGTAGAACTAAACGGTCTGACCTATATCCTGGACCGGCTTCCCATAGGGATAGAGGAATGTCGCTATATCAACCTCACTTCGGATGAAGGATACAAAAAATCGCATTTTCTCCCTATTATCCCTCCCAAACGGAGACGTAACTGTTACCGTGTGGATGCGGAACAGATGAATGTGGAGATCACCAGGGGGCGGTCGGATATTTACGATATCCTTACCCATCTTACCTTCCTGTATATAGAGTCTGATAAAATACGGCGAAGGGTATATCAGGATGAAACAGGAGAAATTACAAGAGACTGGTTTAAGCTGGAGTGGGCCGTACAGAAGGGAAAGCTGTCCAGGGCAGAGCGGGAAGGGGCTCTTATTCATGTGGCCAGTATCCTGGGCCGCACTTTTGAGGAGGCACTCGATGCGCATAAGGCATTTGCCACCAAACAGATGCCGGAACGGTTTTTACATATCATCTACTGGATGGGAAAACTCGCCATAGAGGAGGAACGGGACAACAACAAGAGGGCCATAACCTTCAGCCCCATTCTCAGGGAACGGCTCGGGCACCATATTCACGGAGAGCGGTGGGCCAATACCATCAAGGGGATACTGCTTGAAAACAACCTCCTGCACCGGCCTGTTCACATCATAAGTGCCAATATGCACAGTGTGATGAACTCCCTGTTTGCTTCCGAAGCACTGAAAAAGGAAGTCCCGGGCAAGGAACGCCTGGAACTTTATGAAATGCTGAGCCTTCCCGAAAATGGCCATTTGCGGGAAAAGGTCACTTCCTTTGCCCGCAGGAACGGGATGATCTCCGTAGATGACAGCTCGGGTACCAATATAGATGTACAGGTATTCGACACCTCGAAAATAGGTTTCACACATAAGGATTACCATTTTAAAGCAGGTGCCGACGGAGAATATCCCCTGTTGTTTGTTATGGATTACGCCTTTGGCGAACAGGCCTATGAAACCATTGACGAGTTTTTAAAACCCTATAAAGACAAAAAGAAAAACAAGGCCGGGGAAAAGCTTCATTTTCTCAATGTCAGGTCGGTTTCCATTATGGGAAAGGCAGGGATACTCGAAGGCGGAAAGGGCGACCTGATGATCCCCTCCGCCCATATTTTTGAAGGCACGGCAGATAATTATCCGTTTGAGAACGAACTCTGCAAAGCCGACTTTGAAGGATATGGCCTCAGGGTGTTCGAAGGAACCATGATAACGGTTCTGGGGACTTCATTGCAGAACAGGGACCTGCTCAAGTTTTTCCATGAGTCTACCTGGAATGTGGTGGGACTGGAAATGGAAGGGGCCCATTATCAGAAAGCCATACAATCGGCATCGAGGATCAGGAAAAGTATTGCTGAGGATGTAAAGGTGAGGTATGCCTATTACGCGTCTGACAACCCCCTGGAAACCGGGAGCACGCTCGCTTCCGGCGGACTTGGAACAACGGGGGTCAAGCCGACGTATCTCATTACCCGGAGAATTCTGGAGCAGGTCCTGAATGAGCAGGAAGAACAAACGCAGTAATTTTAGAAAACAGCTAATGTTATGAATGATAACCCATCGCAACGGCAGGGATCGGATGAAATAGACCTCGGAGTGCTATTGCAGAAAACAGGAGACTTCTTTAAATGGATCATCAGAGGGGTCTATCATATCCTGATGTTTTATAAACGATTCGGCATAGCTCTTCTTATCCTTTTGATCATAGCTTTTGTAGTAGGGTATTTTATGGATAATTCCGGGGGTAGCAGCTATAAGAGTGAGGTGGTGGTGGTGCCCAATTTCGGCAGTGCGGATTACCTCTATTCGGGCATTCAGGAGATAGAGACCAAAAGACAGGGAGGGGACATCAGTTTTCTTAAGGGCATGGGACTGGAAATTTCAGGGGGCTTTAACGGGATCACCGTAGAACCTGTTGTCGATATTTACGGATTTCTCGAAGACACCGATAGGCTGGAAGCGTTCAAGGCTTTGAAGGGCGACATGGCCATGGCCAAAAACCCGGAGATGGCCGTGAATTACAGATACCACAGGATTACCATTCGTACCGGCAGGAAGAACGACGCCAAAGAAATAGTATCGGCCGTACTCCGGTTTCTGAACAGCAATGAATATTACCGGCAGGTAGGGGACAGCCTGAAGAAAAACATGATCTCCAGGCTGGAGACCAGCAGGGAGGCAGCCCTGTATGTCAATGACATCCTTCGCGCACAGGGCAGCAATACAGGGGGGACGTTAGACCCGGGTAGTACCGCGGTAGTACTGAGATCTGAACCTACAGCTGCCTCGGCAGAACTGGTAGATGCCCAGCAGGAACTTTTTAAGACCATTGATAAGCTCAGTATCAGCGCCGTTGATGCCGACAAGGTGGTCAAGGAGGTATCGCAAAGGCTGGATATTCCACAGAGAGGCATTATCACTACGAGGAAATGGATGTTCCCGCTTACCGTGTTTATAGTGTTTTCCGGGATCTTCCTGCTGATCTTCCTTTTCCGGAGAATGAAAGAGATCGCTACGGAGGAAGGGTGATAAATAGGAGACCTCGTTGCAAACGAGAACCAGGCCAAACTACGAACTAACAACCACGAACTAAGAACTGTACCGCATGAACAGCGAAGCGATTTTCGGTATTACCGGGAAGGCTGAATTCGAAACAGCGGCACTCCGGGTATACCGTTACCAGTATCAGCACAATAAGGTGTACGGAAAGTTTTGCGATCTACTGGGCAGGACCCCGGAAAAAGTGCGTGCACTGGCGGAGGTACCTTTCCTGCCGATCTCCTTTTTCAAGACCCGCCGGGTGGTCGCTTCGGAGCGCAGCCCCGAAGAGCTCTTTACCAGCAGCGGAACAACGGGTGAACAGACCAGTAAGCATTACGTTACGGACAGGGGCCTGTATGAAAAGAGCTTTTCTGAGGCTTTCAGGCTTTTTTACGGAGATATTTCGGAATATACGGTACTCGCCCTGTTGCCGTCTTATCTGGAGCGTCAGGGCTCTTCCCTGATCTATATGGCAGACGCACTGATAAAGCGTTCGGGAAGCCGCGATAGCGGGTTCTATCTGCACAACCTCGATACCCTGGCATACAAACTTGCCGAACTCGACGGCAAGGGGAGGAAAATAATATTGATAGGGGTTTCCTTTGCACTGCTCGACCTGGTGGAACAACGGAAATTCAGGCTGAAAAACACTGTCGTTATGGAAACCGGGGGCATGAAAGGGAGGCGGAAGGAACTGGTCCGGGAGGAATTGCACAGCATACTGCGCAAAGGGTTCGGTACAGGCAGTATTCACAGCGAATACGGGATGACCGAACTGCTCTCGCAAGCCTACTCTTCCGGTAATGGCGTCTTTCGTTGTCCTCCCTGGATGGGTGTCCTGACCAGGGACCCCGAAGATGCCCTGTCTTTGCAGGACGCTGGTAAAACAGGAGGGATCAATGTCATTGACCTCGCCAACCTGAATTCCTGTTCCTTTATCGCCACACAGGATCTCGGAAAGCTGCATGCGGATGGCTCTTTTGAAATACTGGGACGTTTTGACCATGCCGATATCAGGGGGTGTAACCTGATGGTGATGTGAGCAGGGGCAACCTATAACCGTCTTTATTTATAATTAGTCTTAGACCGGATTGAAATTATCTGTATATTAGATAGTTAGCTTTTGTTTTTTGTATCTTTGTATGAACGAAACGGAAGCGTAGGACATACGCAGATAAAAAACAGACCGATGAAAGACTTAGTAAGACAGAAATTAGGAATAAACGTAGAGGTAATGGACCTGCTGAACGAACAGGTAGCCATGGAGGCTCATTCCTCAGCCATATATCTTGCCATGGCTTCATGGTGTGACAGGAACGCATTGAACTGCAGTGCAAAATTCTTTTATGAGCAGGCTGAAGAAGAGCGGGAACACATGATGAAGATATTCCGGTTTATCAATGACAATGGGGGGATGGCCTATTCTCCGGAAATCCCTTCGGTATCACATGATTTCGATTCGCTTGAAGGAATATTCGAGATGTCACTGGAACAGGAGATAGGTGTTACCAAATCCATTCACAATATTGTGGCCAGGTGCCGTAAGGTCAATGATTTCGGTACGGAAAACTTCCTGCAATGGTTTGTGAAGGAGCAGATGGAAGAGGAGCAGACCATGAGAAATGCCCTTGACCTGTTCGACCTGATGGGCACCGACGGGATCGCTCTCAAGCTTATCGATGAGCGTATTCCGGGGATCAGTGAATAGCATATAGCACATAGATGAAAACAAAAGAGCCGTCCGCAGGGATGGCTTTTTTTATGGCTTACAATTCCTTAATTCCTCGACCCCATGATCCTCAGGGCCCAGTACAGCAGCATGGCCAGTGATCCTATGGCGGCGACCAGGTAAGTCCTTGCGGCCCATTTCAGGGAATCCTCGGCGCCCTTGTATTCCTGCTGGCTCAGCATATGCTTGTTTTTAAGCCATGCCAGGGCCCGGTTACTGGCGTCGTATTCCACCGGTAAGGTCACCAAGCTGAAAATGGTGGCAAAAGACATCAGTACCAGTCCGGCGACAGCTACGAGAAACCCGAATTGTGAAGCAAGCCCCAGGATAAGCCCCCCGAAGATGAGCCATTGCGACAACCCGGAGGAAACACTTACCAGGGGAACGAGTTTGGACCGTAGCTGAAGCCATTGATAGGCTTTTGCGTGCTGTACGGCGTGCCCGCATTCGTGGGCAGCCACTGCTGCCGCAGCGGCATTCCGCTGGTTATAGACACCCTCGCTGAGGTTTACGGTCTTTTTTGCCGGGTTGTAATGGTCCGTAAGCATGCCGGGAGTGGAAATGACCTTGACATCATAGATGCCGTGGTCGGCGAGCATTTTCTCCGCAATCTCCGCCCCGCTCATACCATTGCGCAAATGAACCTTGGAATAGTACTTAAACTTGCTCTTGAGCTTGTTGCTTACCATCCAGCTGACCAGGGCAATGACCCCGATAATGATATAATATCCTAAATAACCTCCCATGTCTTTTCTGTTTTAAATGCTTAAAAATACAAAAATTTTATCCGGAACAAGGTTACCGTTCCTGACCGGTATGGCAACGGTCTGCCGGGTTGGCCGGACCGGGGTTGCCACGCACTACTTCTGTGGTTCTGACAGGCAAAAAGCCGGCCAAACCGTTGACAGAGATCATATAATTAAGAATATTTTAGCAAATGGTGACACCTGGATGAACTTTTGTCATTCCCCGGAACCGCATCGTCATAAAAGAATAAAAAATAATTTTTTGGGACGCAAGCCCTTCCCCGGGGTATTAATAAATGAAGAATGAATAGTTAATAATGAAGGGGAGGGCATAAGAGTACTATATGGAAGGAGCATCGGAGCGCATTATTTTGAAACTTTTGTTTTCATGTGCAATATTTGGATTTGGTGAATTTCTCCGATGCGGTACGGGGGTGTCATTTGGCATTGGACACCCCGTACCTTCCATCAGCCTACGATATTGATAATCTTTCCCGGAACGATAATTACTTTTTTCGGGCTGCGTCCCTGAAGCTGTTCCATAGTCTTTTCGTGGGCCAATACGGTTTTTTCCATCTCCTCCCGGCTCATATCAAGGGGCAATTCCAGCTTAAAGCGCATTTTGCCGTTAAAGGAAACAGGATATTCCTTGGTGCTTTCTACCAGGTATTTTTCTTCAGGCTCCGGGAAGGGAGCGAAAGCCACAGAGGTTTCATGACCCAGTAATTGCCACAGTTCTTCGGCAATATGCGGGGCATAGGGGGCAACGATAACTGTCAGGGGTTCCAGTACCTCACGGGCATTGCACTTCCGGGAAGTAAGCTCGTTGACCGCGATCATAAAAGAGGATACCGAAGTGTTGAAAGAGAAGCCTTCGATATCTTCATTCACTTTTTTAATGGCCTTGTGCAGTGATTTCAGGTTTTCGGCAGAAGCAGGAGCATCCGAAACATAAAAAGCTCCGTCCTTTCCGGAATGATACAGCTTCCACAGTTTTTTCAGAAAACCGTGAACCCCGGTGATGCCGGCAGTATTCCACGGTTTGGCCTGGTCCAGGGGGCCGAGGAACATCTCGTAAAGACGAAGGGTATCGGCACCGTACTGTTCGCAGATATCGTCCGGGTTGACGACGTTGTATTTGGATTTGGACATTTTTTCCACTTCCCGGCCCACGATATATTTTCCGTCTTCCAGTATGAATTCGGCATCCTTAAACTCGGGCCGCCATGCTTTAAAGGCCTCCGTGTCCAGCTCTTCCGATATATTAACAAGGGAAACATCGGCGTGAATGGCCTCCGTTTCGTACCCGGGGGCAAGGTTCGCCGAGATAAAGGTGTTGGTGCCTTTTTTCCGGTATACAAAAGCACTGCTGCCCAGTATCATCCCCTGGTTGATCAGCTTTCTGGCAAATTCATCTACGGGAACCAGCCCGAGGTCGAACAGGAATTTCTGCCAGAAACGGGCGTAGAGCAGGTGGCCCGTGGCGTGTTCGCTTCCACCGATATAAAGGTCTACGTCCTTCCAGTAGTCCAGGGCTTCCCCTGAGGCAAATTCCGAGGGGTTTCCGGCATCCATATAGCGGTTAAAATACCAGGAACTCCCCGCCCAGCCGGGCATGGTGTTCAGCTCGAGGGGAAATACGGTCTTGTGGTCTGTGCGGTCATTGCTTACCACCTCGTTCCTTTCCGTATCCCAGGCCCAGGTATGCGCATTGCCCAGCGGGGGTTCCCCGGTTTCCGTGGGCAGGTATTTCTCCACTTCCGGGAGCCTTACCGGCAGGTGCTGTGCAGCTATCATTTTCGGCAGGCCGTTCACATAGTATACCGGGAAGGGTTCTCCCCAGTAGCGCTGCCTGCTGAATACGGCATCGCGGAGGCGGTAGTTGGTACGTCCTTTTCCCGCTCCCCTGAGTTCCAGTTCCGCAATGGCTTTTCGGGTGGCCTCTCCCTGGGAAAGACCGCTTAAAAACCCGGAATCCGCAATTACGGTACCCTGTTTTTCACTGTGGGCTGCCTCCGAAATATCGGCGTTTTCAAAGATATTCGGTATGGGCAGGCCGAAGTGACGAGCAAAGTCGTAGTCACGCTGGTCACCGCAGGGCACGGCCATTACGGCCCCGGTACCGTAACCGGCCAGGACATAATCCCCGATCCAGACCGGAACAGCTTCCCCGGTAAAGGGGTGCTCCGCATATGCCCCGGTAAATACCCCCGAAATGGTTTTTACATCGGCCATTCGCTCGCGTTCGCTGCGTTTGGCCGTGGCTTCGATATAGTCGTTCACCGCGGTTTTCTGTGCTTCCGTAGTGATGAGCGGTACCAGTTCGTGTTCCGGGGCCAGGGTCATAAAACTCACCCCGAAAATGGTGTCCGGGCGTGTCGTGAAAACGGGAATGGTATATGTGGTATCTTTTACCCTGAAAATAACCTCCGCACCTTCGGAGCGCCCGATCCAGTTGGTCTGTGAGTCCTTGAGCGGTTGCGGCCAGTCTACACGGCCCAGTCCCTCCAGCAGGCGTTCGGCATAAGCCGTGATACGCATGCTCCACTGTGTCATTTTCTTGCGTACCACGGGGTGGCCTCCACGTTCGGAAACTCCGTTTACGATCTCGTCGTTGGCCAGTACCGTACCCAGTGCAGGGCACCAGTTTACTTCGGTTTCGGCGAGGTAGGTAAGACGGTATTTCAACAGGGTTTTTTCCTTTTCTTCGGCTGAAAAGGCATTCCACTGCGCCGCCGAAAATATCGCGGTATCACTGTCGCATTCCGCATTTACATTTTCATTGCCCCCTGCTTCGAATTTTGCGGTAAGGGATGCAATAGCTTCGGCCTTGCCGGTATCCCTGTTGTACCAGGAGTTGAACAATTGTATGAAGATCCACTGCGTCCACCGGTAATATTCCGGGTCGGAAGTACGTACTTCCCGGCTCCAGTCGAATGAAAACCCTATTTTGTCCAGCTGTTCCCGGTACCTCCTGATATTGGCATCCGTAGTAATGGCGGGATGCTGCCCCGTCTGTATGGCGTATTGCTCCGCCGGCAGCCCGAAAGAATCGTACCCCATGGGATGGAGTACATTATACCCCTGGTGACGTTTGTAGCGGGCATAGATGTCCGATGCGATATATCCCAGCGGATGCCCTACGTGAAGTCCGGCACCCGACGGATAGGGAAACATGTCCAGCACGTAGAATTTAGGCTTTTCAGCACCTTCGGATCCCGGGTTTGCAGCCCGGAAGGTCTGCCGTGTTTTCCAGTATTGCTGCCATTTGGCTTCGATGGTCTTGTGGTCGTATTTCATATGCGGAATGTACCGGAGCCCCGGTATTTTTTACAGTTAAGACACGATTGAAGCGCAAAAGTACAGTTAATGAACGAAACTGGCAATACGGGGGGGAATTCGATAATGTGCCAATAGGTCAATTAGTCAATGTGCAAATTAACCAGATTATCACATTGACACATTATCACATTATCGAATTGGCACATTATCACATTACCCCAATTAATTTTAAAGATTTTTAAGGTCCTTGATTACCTTAAAGGCCTTGTCTATCTGTGCTTCTCCCACGATAATGGTAAATTCATTGGTGGTGGAAATGACCTCGTGAAGGATGATCCCCTCCCATGCGAGACGCTGGAATATGAAATAGTATATTCCCGGAATGACCACATTTTCCTCCGGAAGCTTTACGGTTATGGAGGCGAGGTCCTCCACCTTCTGCGTCATTTTTTCTTCGCGGAACATAGATTCTACCACGGAGTTCTGGGAGTTACTGACCACGATATTGGTTTCGTTAACCCCCCTGGAGGAAGTGTAAAAGGCGTCCTTGTTTTTGTTGACCTCATTCAGGAGATTGGCCTGGCTGTTGAGTATGGTGTCGGAGAGGAGAAAAGTGTAATCGGTAAGGGACGACCGTACCGTGATTTCCCCGATGTTCTTGAGTACTTTCAGGATTTTATGCGTAGCGCGAAACTCCATGTCTGTCGACAACCGTTTGAGCGCCATGACCACAGCACCACTTCGAACTTCCTTGCCCAGTTGGTCCTCAATTTCCGGCCCTATGATGCGGGATAGTGAAGTGAGGTTTATAATTCCTTGTGCCAGAGCACTTTGTAAGAAGGGCTTTGTCTTGATGTAGTTCTCCACTACGGAAGAAATCGTTTTCATTGTGAAATGGTTTTGGTTTTTGAAAAAGCTAAAATAACAATTTGTTTTATTTAAAACAAATGGTAACAAGAATAAATTAAAAAAAATTTCACGAGGCTTTTCCCGTGTTTTAAAAATAATGTGTTATAATTTAATTTGTCTGCCCGTTTATTATCAAGTTAAAGGTTAAAACCCTGCTTTCACCGGCCTGCAATTCCATTGCAGTTACTTTAGTTTGTATATCCTTTGGTTACTGAGTTATTGCGTGTTGACTAAATAACTTAGTAACTCAATAACCTAATAACAAGGCAATTCCATTGCCTTTTTAAACCCCTGGACTTGTTGTCCGGAGTGGTTTAGTTTCGGGAAGCAGCAAATCAGAAGTGAAAGAAGGCATCTTCGATATGGTTCAGTTCGGAGTGCTCCCCTTTCCCCGTGACGGTAATGATATCGAAGCGAACCTCGGAGTTGATGTTACGGGCCCTTACATAGTGGTCTATGGCTTTTACCAGTAGCCTTATTTTTTTCCGGTTCACCGCATCCTGCGGAAGGGCAAACAGGAGTGAACTCCGCGATTTTACCTCCACCACGGCAAGAATATCTCCCTTAAGGGCGATGATGTCTATTTCTGCCCTGGCAAAGGTGTAATTGCGTTCCAGGATGGTGTAACCCTGTTCTTCCAGGTACGCTGCGGCCCTTTGCTCTCCTTCAGATCCGAAATCGTTATGTGCTGCCATAATACGTTGGAAACTATTTTAAAAATACACAAAAAAACAACACGAAGAATTTTCTTTCATGGTTTAGAAACTGTTTAAATTTTGTTTTTGGAATATTTTATAGTGTATTTTTTTGTCAGGCGAAGGTCTTTTGAGGTGCATAGCCATAGCTACGTACCGAAAAATAGCTGAAGCATGGCGGAAAAAGACGCATAAAAGAACCGAAGGATAAAACTTAAACAGTTTCTTAATCCGGAATGGCTCCGGCATGGTAGCAGAAAGCCCGAAAGTTTATAACTTTGCGAAAACATGGATTTATGAGTTACCAAAATTATTTCTCACTCATAACAGCATTTTTATTGCTCTGGGCAGGGGCTTGTAAAGACGGTGCGGCACGTCGCGGGGCCACACATGAGGATGACACTTTCCGGAAAGATCTGCGGGCCGAAAAAGGAGATACCCTGGACCTTGTTTTTGAAAATGGCAAGGCTCATATAAGCATATTTAAAGAAGAACGACAGAAAAAATACCTGCGTTTTACCACGGCAACCCCCGGCACGTTAACCGCGGAAATCACTGCCGGAGATTCCGGGGCCAATCTCCGGTTCGGTCAGATTTTAATGCCCGACGGCACCGCAGACGGGCCATTCGGAAAGACCATCGAATATCATCTGCCCCATGCCGGAACCTATCTTCTGTGGATAGGGGAAAACCAGATGGCCGGCGATCCGTGGGAAGGGGTCTTTGAGGTTAATGCCGTATCGGGCAAGTAGGTTAGGGCCTGCCGTCGTTCGTGAAAGAGAGGATGGTCTTTTCCTTTCCAACCTGGAGTTTTACCCTTTGCCCGAGAATAAGAGCCCTGTTGTCCTGAAGGTGCCCCGCGGGAAAATCAAAGCACACCGGGAAATGGTATTGGTCCGCAATATCCATGACAATGCCTATGGCATCCTTTCCCCACGGGATGCTGTTGTCGTGCATCCGGGTCATTCCGCCTACCACCAGCCCTTTTATATGGTCAAAATACCCGTTCCGCTTAAGGTTCATCATCATCCGGTCTATATGGTAGAGATATTCGTCCAGGTCTTCGATAAACAGTATCTTACCCTCCGTATCTATGGCAGAGGGAGAACCCAGCAGGCTGTACAATATGGAGAGGTTGCCCCCGGTGAGAATCCCTTCCCCGTTCCCGGTACGGTTTTGTGCCCTTGCGGGTACCGTATAGCTCAGGGGCTTTCCGAATAAACCGTCTTTAAGGCTCTGCATGGATTCCGGAGTGTTTTTTTTGACGTTGAGCGGCATGGTGGCATGCAAGGTGGCTATGCCCATATTGTGTATATGGCTGTGCAGTACGGTAACATCGCTGTAGCCCACGATCCATTTCGGTTTTTTACGGAAGTGTTCAAAATCGATCAGGTCAATGATACGAACCGTACCGTACCCGCCCCGGGCAATCCATATGGCCTTTATGGCAGGGTTGTCCAGCATCTGCTGGAGATCTGCGGCCCGCTCGCGGTCTGTTCCCGACAGCTGGTGGTATTCCGGGCCTATGGTATTGCCCGGTACCACATGCAGCCCCCAGTGCCTCAGCGAATCTGTCGCCGGTAACGCATCTTCGGGCTGAAAACTCCTGGCAGTGGCGATAATGCCCACGGTATCACCCTTTTGTAAATAAGGAGGAATAACCATATGTTGCGCATTCAGGAATGCCGTGTGGAAAATGAGCAACAGAACGGGAACGATTTTGTACATGGAAAATATATAACTGGTGAATGACAGGTGGCAAATTAACAAATATGTGGTAAAACAATGATACGATTTGCCGATTTTTACGGTCTAATCCATCCTAATGATTATTTTTGCACTGCTGTCCGGACCGCGTTTTTGTAACGGACAACAGGCGCTTTTGTTGCCTTTCAGCATTTGATTTTTCGAAACCAGAGACCAGAGAAAATACATTTTATGTCACAATACCCGAAACGTTATACCGTTACATCTGCATTGCCCTATACCAACGGCCCCATACATATAGGCCACCTGGCAGGGGTTTATGTACCCTCCGATATTTATGTCCGCTACCTGAGATTGCGCGGAAGGGACGTCGCTTTCGTATGCGGAAGCGATGAACACGGAGTGGCCATTTCCATGAAGGCGAGAAAGGAAGGAGTATCCCCTCAGGAGATTATAGACCGGTATCACGGAATGATCAAAAGATCTTTTGAAGAGTTCGGAATATCATTTGATAATTATTCCCGGACCTCAGCACCGATTCACCACGAAACGGCTTCCGGTTTTTTTCGCAAGCTTTATGACGATAATAAGTTTATCGAGGAGGTTACCGAACAGCTGTACGACGAAAAGGCCGGGCAGTTCCTGGCCGACCGTTTTGTGATAGGCACCTGTCCCAAATGCGGGAATGAAGAGGCCTACGGCGATCAGTGCGAAAGCTGCGGCGCATCGCTCAATGCTACGGACCTGATCAATCCGAAATCCACCATTACCGGGACAACCCCGGTATTGAAAGAAACCCGGCACTGGTTTCTCCCGCTCGACCGGTACGACTCATTCCTCAGGGAATGGATACTGGAAGGGCATAAAAACGACTGGAAACCCAATGTATACGGACAGGTAAAGTCGTGGCTCGACGACGGACTGAAACCCCGGGCCGTAACCCGTGACCTGGACTGGGGCATTCCCGTACCCGTGGAAGGCGCGGAGGGGAAAGTACTGTATGTCTGGTTTGATGCGCCCATAGGCTATATCTCATCGACCAAGGAATGGGCCGAAAGGGAAGGGACAGATTGGGAACCCTACTGGAAAGACAAGGACACCAAACTGGTTCATTTTATCGGAAAAGACAATATCGTATTTCACTGTGTGATCTTTCCCGCCATGCTCAGGGCAGAAGGAAGCTATATCCTTCCGGATAATGTGCCGGCCAATGAGTTTCTCAATCTCGAGGGAAATAAGTTGTCCACTTCAAAAAACTGGGCGGTATGGCTGCACGAATACCTGGAAGACTTTCCGGGAAAACAGGATGTGCTGAGATATACCCTCACCGCCAATGCGCCGGAAACCAAGGACAATGATTTTACCTGGAAAGATTTCCAGGCCAGGAATAACAACGAGCTGGTTGCCATATTCGGAAATTTTGTAAACCGGGTGGTTGTGCTGACCAACAAATATTACGACGGGGAAGTCCCCGGACCCGGAACCTATACCGGTCACGATAGCAAAACCCTTGAGGCCCTCCGCAAATACCCGGATATCATAGCCTCTTCCATAGAACGGTACCGCTTCAGGGAAGCGTTGGGTGAACTGATGAATGTGGCCCGGCTGGGCAATAAATACCTGGCCGATGAAGAACCCTGGAAACAGGTGAAGGAAAACCCGGAAAGAGTGCAGACCGTAATGTATGTGGCGCTTCAGGTGGCAGCAGCGCTGGGAGTGCTCAGCGAACCCTTTCTTCCCTTTACGGCCCGGAAACTTCAGGAAATGCTGGGGCTTAAGGAACCGGGAAAAGGAATATCCTGGGATGCTATTGCAACACCGGGGGCACAATTGCCCGCAGGACACCGGATAGGTAAGGCATCACTGCTCTTTACAAAAATAGAGGATGCCGAGATCGAAAAACAGCTGCAACGCCTGGAACAGACCAGGGAGAGCAATAAAATTGAAAAACAGGATACCACGGTCATGGAGCAAAAAGAAACCATCAGCTACGACGATTTTGCCAGGCTGGATATGAGGATAGGCACCATTGTAGAGGCCGAAAAAATGAAAAAGGCCGATAAGCTCCTGGTGCTGAAAGTGGATACGGGCCTGGATGTCCGTACCATAGTTTCGGGAATCGCACAGAGTTTTACCCCCGAAGAGATCATCGGGAAAAAGGTTACCGTACTGGTCAACCTCGCCCCCCGGAAACTCAGGGGAGTGGAAAGCCAGGGTATGATACTGATGACACAGCAGGCAGATGGCAAGCTGGTATTCCTCAACCCGGACGATACCGTAGCAAACGGGGAGAGTGTTTCATGAGATCAGCACCAATTAAACAACAGGGTAATTAATCAACAGCGCATACGATGAACATATTAATACTGGGCAGTGGCGGAAGAGAACATACTTTTGCCTGGAAGATCGCCCAAAGCGATAAGGTAAAACAATTGTTTATAGCCCCCGGAAATGCGGGAACTGCAAAAACCCGGCTTGCTTCGGGAGCGATGGCAACCAATGTAAATATAGCGGCTACGGATTTTGAGGCGGTAAAAGAGCTCGTGCTGGAAAAGCAGATAGACATGGTGGTTGTGGGCCCCGAAGATCCGCTGGTAAAGGGAATACACGATTATTTCCTGGACGACGAGCAGCTCAGGGAGGTGGCAGTTATAGGTCCGCAAAAAGAAGCAGCCCGCCTGGAAGGGAGCAAGGAATTTGCCAAGGAGTTTATGGAAAGGCACCGGATACCTACGGCGGCCTATCGCAGTTTTACCGCTGCAGAACTGGAAGAAGGCTACGCCTTTCTCCAGACCTTACAGCCTCCTTATGTGCTGAAGGCCGACGGACTGGCCGCGGGAAAGGGAGTACTTATACTGAACGACCTCGAAGAAGCAAAGGCGGAACTCAGGAATATGCTGGTAGAGGCCAAATTCGGAGATGCCAGTACCAAGGTGGTCATTGAGGAATTCCTGAGCGGGATAGAACTGAGTTGTTTTGTGATTACCGACGGGGAAAATTACCTGACGCTTCCCATGGCTAAGGACTACAAGCGTATAGGTGAGGGCGATACCGGCCTTAATACCGGGGGCATGGGGGCGGTTTCCCCGGTGCCGTTTGCCAGTGAGACGTTTGTGAAAAAGATCGAAGACCGTATTGTAAAACCTACCATTTCAGGTTTCCGTAAAGATAACCTGCCCTACAAGGGCTTTGTTTTTATCGGGCTGATCAAGGTAGGTGACGACCCCTATGTTATAGAATACAATGTGCGTATGGGAGACCCGGAGACCGAAGTGGTGCTGCCGAGGGTAAAAAACGACCTGGTGGAGCTCTTTGAAGCCGTACACCGGGGAACACTGGACGGTGTAAGCCTTGAAACAGATGACAGAGCGGCAACTACGGTGATGGCGGTGTCCGGCGGATACCCGGAAGCCTATGAAAAGGGAAAGGAGATCACGGGAGCCGATGATATTGAAGATTCCCTGGTCTTTCACGCGGGGACCCTCCTTGAGAACGATAAGGTACTGACCAGTGGCGGACGCGTAATAGCCGTTACTTCTTACGGAAAAGACTTTAAGGAAGCCCTGCAGCAGTCGTACGGGAATATGAGTAGGCTGTATTTCGACAAAATGTATTACCGCAGGGATATAGGGTTTGACCTGTAGCACGATGCGCCCTTTCCGGGGGCTTAAAATTCCTCTGAGCCTGGCTGGAGACTCCTTCCCTTTCTCCCGATTCCGGGGACCGGCCGGTCCGGATCACAGCATTGTCATTCCGACGACAGAGCCTGTCCCGACCTTTTCGGTAGGGGAGGGATCTCTTATACAAGACGGCTCTCCCCGCAGGGTTATAAAAAACCGGAAGTGATTGAACACCAAACACCCCGGCATTCAATAAAGGCACATTCAGAATTAAATAAACATTTGTAATTCAGCGGATTAATCCGTAATTTAGAGAAACAAAACCCCGAAAATTGGCCAAAGTGCCAAAAAACGGGGTTTTTCTATTTTACGTACCCATGAAATTACAAAGAATCTCGGAATTACAACACACATTTTCCTTTTTATCTTCCACGGAACAATTAACCGCCTATCGGGAACGCTTTTTTGAGAGTGACCTGGGAAAAATCTACCAGGCTATCCCCTGGGATGAGTTAGTCAGGGAATTTGGTTTGAAGCCTTGTGAAAAAGGTCCTCGTTTTATGTTCAGTCCCCGAGGGCGGATCGCTTTAATGGTTTTAAAACATCATGCGGGCTGTTCGGATCGAAAACTTATCGAACAACTTAACAGTAATATCGATTACCAATTCTTTTGTGATATCCATTTGGGATTACAGCGGATCACCAACTACAAGATCGTCAGCCAAATCCGCTGTGAACTCTCCCGGGTATTGGAGATCGATGCGTTAGAAAAGGTATTCTATACCCATTGGAAGCCCTATATTGATGAAGCTGAAAAAGCTGTCGTGGATGCCACCTGCTATGAGAGTGAAGTCCGTTACCCCACCAATCAAAAACTGCTCTGGGAAGCTGTAGAGTGGCTTTACAAAGCCCTGCGGCGGCTATGCCGGGCCCTAAAGGTGAAGCTTCCCCGTAGCAAATACCTCAAATGGAAGAAACGCTATATCGGTTACAGCAAGATGCGCAAGAAAACAGTCAAGAAACGTCGCTCACTTACCCGGGCACTGCTGCGACTCTTGGAGAGGTTCCTGAGTTTTGAAAAGCAGTTGCTCAAAGTGCACTCCGTGGAACTGCCCAAGCGCTACTATAAGACCATGTACACCATTCGGAAGGTCTACCGGCAGCAATGGAACCTGTTCACCACAGGGGAAAAGCCTAAAGGTCGTATTGTGAGTATCGGCAAGGACTACCTGCGTCCCATTGTCCGGGGTAAGGAGATCAAGAAAGTAGAGTTTGGTGCCAAGGTCAACAAGTTACAGATAGACGGGATCAACTTTATAGAACTCATCAGTTTTGATAATTTTAACGAAGGCACCCGGCTGAAGAGTTCCGTGTATAAAGCACAAGGTCTTACCCGAAGAAGACTAAAGGTTCTTGGAGCCGATGCCATCTACGCCACCAATGCCAACCGCAGGTTCGTGACCAGGCATGGGATCAAGACTGATTTTAAACCCAAAGGTCCTAAAGGCAAACACCGTAAAGAGCAAGCCCAACTGAAGGGACAAATCACCAAAGAACGGGCTTCCAGGCTGGAAGGCAGTTTTGGTAAGGAAAAGGAACATTATCACTTGAAAAAGATAAAAGCCAAAACCAGGGCTACCGAAATCTTGTGGATCTTCTTCGGCATCCATACGGCTAACTGTCTGGAAATCGGTAGGCGTATGACAGGACAACTCCACCGACAAGCAGCCTGATATGTTTTTAGAATAAGAGCAAAAACTACAGGATACCTATGTCTGTTTGGTACGACAATCCGGCTAAAACACCTAAAGTATCCTCAAAAAAGAAAAAACTCCGGTGATCCATATAAAATCACCAGAGTTTGTTGTCTATTTTTTTGGAAATTAGCTTACTTCTGAAAGCGCCAATAAAGAAGCCGCTCCTGAAGATCAGGGCGGCTTTTAATATTTTGCCTTAAAGGCCTGCAATAGCACTCTGACTTTTGCGTTTATTTCAGGAAGGAATGTGCAGAAATACTTTTGTTCTCCGTGCCTTCTTCATTGAATTTTTTAAGTTGGAGTATCCAGTAAACAACGGCGCACATACAGATGATGATAAATATCCAGTTCAGGGTGTTTGCCGCCCACCAGCTTTGGAGTTCCAGATCCCGGAGGGCGTGCAGCGGAATAAAAAGGATGTGTTCAAAGAGGTATTGAATGCCTTCAAAAAAATCTTTCATCGCTTCAAGGTAAAAGTTATACTATATTTACCCTGCAAATGTACATCATTTACACTGTAAACCTATAAAAACAAGAGATGATTTCCAGTTTTTTTAACCGGACCAAGCCCATAAACATGTTATTCATAGTGCTCTATGCCGTTTTTTTTTACGGGCTTACCCGGTTTTATCTCTATAAGGCCGACTGGAGCGCAGGGGCTTTGACCGGGTATGCCGGGCAGATACTGGTATTGGTGTTCAGTATATTCCTGATCAGTTTCATCATCCGGAAAAATGCCTTATGTGAAAACAACTCCTATTCCGCGTTGTTATTTGTCGCCTTTATGGCCCTTTTTCCCCAGATATTCGTGAGTCCCGAGATCATTATGGCCAACCTGTTCGTGCTGCTCGCATTGCGGCGGATTATCAGTATCCGTTCGTTTATCCAGGTAAAGCAGAAACTCTTTGATGCTTCGTTGTGGATCTGCGTATCGGCACTTTTCTATGAATGGACGCTGGTATTCCTGCTGCTGGTCTTTGCGGCCATCATGGTGTACAGGGTGGGGGAGTACAGGAACTGGCTGGTGCCTTTTGTCGCGGTTTTTGTGGTGGGGATGTTGCTGCTGACCTATGTGATCTGGTTTCGCGACCTGCACTGGGTGAGGGAAACATTTCCGTTTTCCGTGGATTTTTACAGTATAAGGACCATGACGCCCGGGTTTATCTCGGCAGTTGTTCTTATCGTCCTGACCGGGCTGGTATCGGTCATATCCTTTATAACCCGTTACAAGACCAAACCCTCCGGGGTGCAATCTTCTCTCCTTCTTATTGTCATAGCCATGCTGCTGGCATGTGGGGTGGCTTCGGTATCCAATAACCGCGAAAGTGACGAGGTGGTATTCGCTCTTTTCCCCGTAGCGGTGCTTGCCGCCAATTACCTCCAGGAGATCGTGAGGCCGTGGTGGAAAGAAAGCCTGTTGTGGTTTTTTGTGGCGGCTCCGTTTATCCTGTTGTTTATAAACTGACGGCGCTTTCCCTTGGCTCAGTGCTGTAACTTGGGACCGTAAGCGAGGTCGCCGGCATCGCCAAGCCCGGGAATGATATAGCCCTTTTCATTCAATCTGTCGTCCATAGCGGCGATCCACAGGTGGGAATCTTCCGGAAAATACGCTTCTACCGCTGCAATACCCGGTGTTGAACCGACAACGGCCAGCAGGTGTATTTCCGAAGGAGTTCCCATTTTCTTCAGGGCATCATAGGCAGCCATAAACGATCTCCCGGTGGCCAGCATGGGATCGGCCAGGAGCAGGGTCTTTCCCTGCAGGGAAGGAGAGGAAAGATATTCTACCAGGATCTCGAAGTCATCTCCGTGACCGGTGTGATGGCGATAGGCTGAAACAAAAGCGTTTTCCGCCCCGTCAAAATAATCGAGCAGGCCATTGTGAAAAGCGATACCCGCCCTCAGGATGGAGCAGATGACCACCTTGTTCTGTATGAGCGGAATTTCCTTTTCCCCGAGGGGAGTCGTTACCGTTGTGTTGCGATAGGAAAGCGCTTTGCTCAGCTCGTACCCGAGGATATGGGCTATACGTTGTATATTGGTCCGGAACCGCATGCGGTCTGACTGTATCTTGATATCTCGTGCTTCGGCAATAAACCGGTTGAGCAGGCTGGCCTGTGCCCCTATGTGATGTATCTGCATATCAGGGAGATTTGATTCCCGTAAAATTACACAAAATGTACAAAGCAGCCGCAATACAGACAATTACGGAATCCCGCCGCTGACTTGTCAGGATTGTTGTACATTTGCCGGAAAGAACCCCTCTTCGGCAAAATTAAAGACGAAACGGAAATTTAAATCGTTTTTATAAGCAACGGTTTCGGGGAGAGGGCGTCTTTGGAGTAAGCCATTTTGATAATACAGAAATTGATAGAAAAATTAATAAATATTAAATCTGATGATGTCCGGAAGTATTTATCCAATACTTTCTGGTTGATGTTGGAAAAGGTTTTTCGATTACTTATCAATGTATTTGTCGGAATATGGATTGCCAGAAGTCTTGGACCTGCGAATTATGGAACCCTTAATTTTGGAATTGCATTTGCAACGGTTTTGTTTCCTTTAGTGCATTTTGGATTACAGGGAGTCTTGGTAAAGGAGCTTTATAGTAGCATGCAGGATAAAGAAACCATTTTGGGTACGTCGTTTGTGTTAAAGACCATATTGGGATTGAGTGTTTTTTTATCAATGCTGATATTTTATCATTTTGGTTTATTTCCTACAAAAGACCAGGGTTACATAGTTTTGTTATCTTCTTTATCCGTTGTTTTTTTGTCATTTACCGTCATAGAGAGCTGGTTTGAAGCCAAGGCAGAGAATAGGAAGGTGTCGGTCTACAAGGGGATTTTTTTTATAATATCTTCAGGCATAAAGGTTTTATTCATATTCAATGAAATGCCGGTATTTTATTTTGCCCTGGCATATAGTTTAGAATTTTTTTTGGCTGCCATAGCTTTGATCATTTCATACTTGGGAGAGGAGGGGTCTTTATTTAATTGGAGATATAGTGGTTCTGTATTGAGAAAGCTGATAAATAAATCCTGGCTTCTTATTCTATCAAGTTTCTCAGCAATTCTTTATCTGAAAGTCGATCAGATAATGTTAGGAAACATGACTTCGTCTGATGATTTAGGATACTATTCGGCTGCCGTCAAGTTATCGGAAGCATGGTATTTTGTTCCCTTGGTATTGGGAAATGCTTTATTCCCGGCAATTTTAAGTGCAAAACAAGAAAGTTATGTCAAATATAAAAGGAGAATACAACAATTGAGTGACCTGTTTTTTGTTTTGTCATTTTTTTTGGCTTTTTCAGTTACCTTTAGTGCGAAATTTTGGATAAGAGTTTTTTATGGAGAGGCATATGAACCTTCCGCGGTTATTCTGCAAATTCATATTTGGGCCGGAGTTTTTATTTTTTTGCGGACAGTTTTGAGTAAATGGCTTATTGCAGAAGATAAATATTGGTTTTCTCTTTTATCTCAGGTTTCAGGTGCCGTATCTAATATTGTACTTAATTATTTTTTGATACCCATTTATGGAGGAATAGGAGCGGCAATTGCAACTATAATATCGTATAGTATAACTTCATTTTTTATTTTGGCCCTTTTCAAGGAGACCAGAAATATGTTTTTTATCTTTTTGAGATCAATGTTTTTTCCTGTCAGAATGTTCAGATTATGAAAAAAAGAATAAAGAAGGTGGTTTTATGGGTTGAACACAAAGGGTTAAAAATAATATCCATTAACCCCTGGTTCAGTAGTTTTTATTATTTTCTTTTTTCCTCTGCATTCAGGAGAGAGCATCATGCAGTAATAAAAGGAAGGATACAATATTATAATCAAAATATTTGGGGAAATGATGTCAATTATCTTTTGACACGAAATATTCACAGAATAGAAAAGGGGCTTATAATGAAGCAAAGAAAGCCTGTTTTTGCATTGGAATATATAGAAGAAACTGTTCATGCCTATGAAATTGCGGTTAGGTCATATAGTAATGAACAGGTCAGGGAGTTTAAATGGTATACGGACGTCCTGTCTACATATTTTGAATCTGTGGATCATAGTAACACTGTAATCAATTTGGAGAGGAAGAAGTTTGAAAACTGTAGGATTGGTTTCAAGGATGAACTAAAATCGGCTCCATACAAGAGAAATTTTGATTTGCGTCAGGTTTCTTATGACCAAATGTATAATCTTGCCATTTTGAGAAGATCTGTCAGGTGGTATGAGGAACGAAAGGTTCCCAGAGAACTAATAGACAAAGCCATAAAAATAGCCGGTTTGTCTCCATCGGCATGCAACAGGCAGCCATTTGAGTTTCGTGTATATGACAAGCCTGAACTCGTACGTGAGATAGCTGATATTACTTGGGGGACAAAGGGGTTCAGTCATAATTTCCCCGCATTAATTGTTCTTGTTGGAAAATTAGAAGCTTATTTTGATGAACGGGACAGGCATGTAATATATATTGACGCATCACTTGCCGCAATGTCCTTTATGTTTGCTCTTGAAACACAGGGATTGAGCTCATGCCCTATTAACTGGCCTGATGTGAAAGAATTTGAATCAAAAATGTCCAACTTGTTAAAACTGGTTCCACATGAAAGGCCGGTGATGCTAATTTCATTGGGATATCCGGATAAGGATGCCATGGTTCCTTTTTCGGAAAAGAAAGGGCTTTCGGTATTAAGGACTTATAATAAGATAAATTAAAGTGATAAATGAATATATTGGTAGTAGGAGCTCACTTCTATAATAAAGGAGCTCATTTGATGATGAAAACAGTCATAGATGAATTTAGAAATAAGGAAGAATATACTTTGTATTTAAGCCCGTGTTCTGGTACTAAAGAGCAGATAGAAGGTTTGGGATATAAAATCATGGATTTTCCTTTGAAACATGTAACGGCTTATAGATCATTTAATATATTTTTCTTTTTTGGGAATATTCTGAAATATCTGAAAAAAGAATATAGAGGGACTCTACCTTTTGATGACATAGATGCTGTTCTCGATATATCGGGTTTTGCTTTTAGTGACCAATGGGGAGATCAGGCAGTCCTGAATGTTCATCGATTGATTAATAAAATAAAAGCAAAGGGGAAGAAGTATATTTTCTTACCCCAGGCTTTTGGCCCGTTCTCTTCCAGAATAATAAGAAAGTATATGAGAGAGGGGGTGAGCAAAGCAGATCTTGTTATGGCTCGAGACAATAATTCCTTTGAGATGTTGAAAGAATTGGATCGGAAATCGGAAATTTTAAAATATCCGGATATTACTATAGGATTAAAACCGGGAAAAACAGAGTTTGATCAGGAAAATTTTGCCTGTATTGTTCCTAATGAAAGAATGCTGGATCAAGGCAGAGAATACTGGCCAGAGGGGGAGTATATGAAATACGTAAAGAAGAGTATAAAGAAAATCCTTTCGGGTACAGATTGCAATATATTGGTTCTTGTTCATGATAAAGGAGCCGGAGATATGAAGTTGGGGAGGGAAATAGTTGATGATTTTCCTGAAAATAACAGGATATCTCTATTTTATGAAGAAGATCCTGTGAAGTTAAAATCCATTATCGGACAGGCAAGTTTTGTAATAGGTTCCAGGTATCATGCATTAGTTTCAGCATTATCCCAGAATATCCCATGTATTTCTTTGGGGTGGTCTCATAAATATATAATGTTATTCGAAGAATATAACACAGAAGAATATGTTTTTGAGATTCCTGACGACGAGAAGTTCGATGAAAAGGTAAATTTCATCTGCTCTCTTTCGAAACGAGAAGAAATCATAGATAGGTTAAAGAGTGCAAATCTGGAATTGATAGTGAAGAATGAGGAAATGTGGCAACTTGTTTATGAGAAACTGAATGCATAATAGCAGAAATCATGAAAATTGCTTATCTATTAGAAGTAAACCCCTATATCAATTCGGGAATTGTTAAAAAAATCAATGCTCAGGTAAAGGAATGGAGAAAGCAGGGAAATGAAGTATATATATGCGTTTTGTGGCCACGAAAAAAAGAAAATGAAAAAGTATATTTACAGGGTTCTTTTTTTTCTAACACCATATTGGATAGGTTAGTACCTGACGGTTTTGTAAAAACATATCTTACAAAGATGGGTTCCATCAGCAGGATTGCCTCTTATTTAAAAGGAATAAATCCTGATGTGTTATATGCCCGTCAGAACATATGGTACCCCGGTCTTACGGGTGTATTGGCAAGGTATAATACTGTTCTTGAGCTGAATACCGTCGATTTTATGGAAATGGAGTTTTACTCTACGATCAAGAAAAAGGTTTACCTGTTCGGAAAAAATAGAATCTTAGGTGCGGTTAAGGGCTTAGTGGCGGTGAGCCCCGATATACTGCGATTTTACGAAAAATATAAGAAAGAATATGGTCTGAAAAGTGTAGTTGTTTCCAATGGGATTAAGTTGGCTGATTTTCACAGGAAAAAGAAGCCTGTTGATGGTGAGAAAATATCTCTGGTATTTGTAGGAAGTAAAAACATGAAATGGCATGGGTTAAACAAAGTTTATCGTTTAGCTGAAAGGCTGCCGGAATGCGAGTTCCGAATTGTAGGTTATGAGGGGAAAAACTATAAAAATGTTAGTTTTTATGGGTGGACGAATAAAGAAGAACTTGAAGTTATATATACCAGAAGTCACTTCGGTATCGGGTCTTTTGATAATCATTTGGTAGGCAAATATGTAGATAGCACGCTTAAGGTCCGTGAATATCTCGCTTATGGCCTACCGGTAATTCTCGGTCATTGGGATGTGGATTTCCGGAATTCTGATTTCGTATTTAAAGCAACGGATAAGTCAGGGAACCTTAAAAATATAAGAGCGATAAGAGAGTTTATGCAGAAGTATAAAGATTATACGGTTAGCAGTGAAGAAATCCGAATAATAGAATCTTCTGTAAAAGAGAAAGAAAGACTGGAATTTTTTAAAGAGATAGTATCTAATTAAACAAGAGTGGCGATCTTAAGAAAAACATATACCGCATTATTTTTTATTGGTCTTTTTTTTATCCCTTTTAATTCTTACGAAGGAGTCGGGTTTCTGGGTGAGTTTTCGAGGGAGTCGTCCTTTCTTTTTTTTACTTCGGGTCTTGTATTATATCTTTTGTACGCCTGGGGTAAAAACAAGGTGTTGTTGCCGTTGAAAAACGAGATTTTTATTTATATCATTATTTTCGTTTTTTATTGTTTCCTGACAAGTATTTTAAACAGTTATAATATTTTTCAAAGTTATTTTAAGCATACTTCTGGAATTATCCGTTTTCTGAAACAATATCTGGTTCTTGTGGTTTCGGGGGTATTCCTGTTAATATATTACCTTGGAGCATTTAAAAAGTATACTACGGAAGTATTACTTCTAAAAGTGAGAAAAGTTCTTTTATATTCTTTTATTCTTGTTTGGATATATGCATTAATCGAAATTCTAATTGTTGTTTTTAAAAAAGATTATTTACTTTCCCTACTTCACCTGTTTGATTATTTTCCCTTTACAGAGGTGAGACTGGACCTTAATAATGGAAGGATATCTTCTGTCTCGTTTGAGCCTCCTTTCCTCGCAATATACCTGATTACAATAGCAGCATGGATGTTCAGTTATATTCTTACGAGTAAAAGCTGGCTTCGGTTTCTGCCTACCATTGGGGTTGTGCTGTTAACATATTTTTCCGGATCGAGAACTGCATTAATCGTTATTGGTATCCAGCTTTTATGCTTTTTGGGAGTTGTACTGCATATGAAAAAATATAGAAAGTATATTCTTTACTTGGCGACCCTGATGTTTTCTGGCTTCATTTTTGTAATTATAATAACAAGAGGAGGAGCATTAACAGCAATATCTGATAAGCTTTCAACCCTGAATTTCAAGGAAAACCTTACCAAGAGTGTATCCAACAAAACAAGATTCGGAATGCAATATGCCAATCTAAAAGTTTTTGAAGAGCATCCCATTTTTGGAGTAGGCTTTGGTCAACAGGCTTTTTATAGTCGTGAGCATTATCCATTATGGGCTACCAAAGATAATTATGAATTCGAATTGATGTACCTTAACGAAGAAGAGCGATCTTTTCCTCCAGGGTTCAACTTGTATATCAGGTTACTGGCCGAAACAGGGGTTCTGGGATTATTAATGTTTTTAATACTCTTGTGGCTGGCTGTTGTGAAATTAAAGCGAGCAGTGAAATATGAAGAAGGACTTAATCGTGTTATGGCGATCGTTCTTTTGGTCTCTATAGTAGGATATATCATTAACTGGATGCAGATAGACACCTTTAGAATTTTCGGGTTTTGGGTCTGTATCGCCTTACTAATCCACCTTCAAAAAGAGAAGAAACAATCCGGTAAAGTTTTTAGAATTGAAAAAATCTGATCTGTTATTGCTTATTCCTCATTTCAACAATCCTCAGGGATTGTTGAGATCGCTCAAATCTGTAAAAGAAAAAGAGCCTTTAGATGTTCTGGTCGTAGATGATGGGAGTACAGAGGGTAGAATAGATGATGCTGTTATAGCACAAAATGTATCCTCTAATCTGAATATAAATTATTGTTACCTGGACGGAAACAGGGGGATTGAACATGCCTTAAACAAAGGACTTGCTTACGCATATGACCGCGGCTATACTTTTATTGCGAGGCTTGATTGCGGGGATGTGTGTGTGCCTGACCGATTTGCCATCCAAAAAAGCTTTTTACAAAAGAATAAAGACATCGGAATTGTAGGTTCTTTCGTTCGGTTCTTAGACATGAATAATAAGTTTGTTTATAACCTGGAGTTGCCGGTAAATAATGAGAGTATACAAAAAAAGATGTTTCTGAATAGCATGTTTATTCATCCCACAATTATGTTTCGAAGGGAGGTGCTGGATAAGGTCAGAGAATATCCTGTAAACTATAAGGCAGCAGAAGATTACGCTTTCTTTTTTGAGGTTCTGAAATATTATAAGGGTGCGAATATCCCTGAATATCTGGTGTTTTGTGAGATAAATCCTTATGGGTTGTCGATAAGGAAAAGGAAGGAACAGGTGAAAAACCGGATAAAACTGATCATCCGGAATTTTAGGTTCAGATGGTATGCGGTATATGGGCTAATAAGAAATATCATTATCTGTCTTGTGCCATACCGTATTGTTTTATTTGTAAAATCAAAACTCAAAGGATATGGGAATAAAACTTAATAAGGATGAAGTCTATAACTGGCTGTGCTCTCTGTTATTATTCTTCATTCCCTTATCCACGGCAATACCGAACCTGATTCTTCTTCTCATGTTACCTTTGTTTGTGTGGAAGGTTAAGGAGACAGGGGTTAGACCGTTCAATGAAATTACATATATGTTTCCCCCAATATTGCTATTTTTTTTCTTCCTAAACAGTATATTGAGAGGAGAATTCCACAATGAGATAGATATACTTCTCAGAATGGGTATAATTGTAATTTTATTTTTTGTTTTTTCCCTTGCGACCAACATACAAAGATTATTGTATTTTTTCGTTTTGGGAGTACAATGCAGTATACTGGTATCGGGAATTAACACATTGGATTTTTTTATTCATACTGGTGAATTGCCTTTTGGGAATACCGGGTACGTAAATGAGATATTGCTGTTGGAACGTCCTTATATGGGGTTTGTATGTGTTTTATCAACAATCATTTCCTGGTATATCTTTTTTGAGAGTAAGAAGAAGAAAATCAAAATAGTGTTTTTAGTCAGTTCTTTTCTCTCTGTCTTTTTTATCCTGTTTATCTCGGCAAGAATGTCTCTGTTAACTCTTTTAATAGTTGGAGGTATAGGAGCACTATGCCTCCGAAGAATGAAAAGAAGAAAATTATGGGTACCGCTTGTGTTGATTACTGCTTTTACAATATTTTTATTGTCTGGTGATAGCATAAAAGAGCGCTTTTATCTGAATGGGTCGGTTACAGAAATCGTGAGTACAATGAAAAATTATGAACCGAGATTTACTATATGGCCGTGTAGTTTTGACGTTATGGAGAGAGGCTCCGGGTATAGCAAGGCATTTGGCCTGGGAGGTTTTGGTATGGCGGTGACGTATTTGGTCGATTGTTATAACACATCGATAGAGAACCCCTCCAAGAGAGAATATTATAATACCAAAAAGTTTAATAGCCATAATCAATTTATAGATATATTACTTTCGCATGGGTGGGTAGGGTTGTTTTTATTCATTTTGCTAATAATTATAATTATTTTGAAAGGAGTGAAGGAGGATAGAAACAGGTTTTGGTTCTGGTCAGTGATTATAGCATTTCTCTGTTTCTTGACGGTGGAAAATATGCTCCACAGACAGCTGGGGTGCTATGCTTTCGGGATGTTAGCGATATTTATGAACGGAGCTTTTAATGTCTATTCAGGTAAAGATCTTCCAACTGTTTGAAATTCACGTCTTTATTAAACAATTTTTCAGCCCTGAGTCTTGACCTGGACCCCATCCTTTGTTCGAGAGAGGGAGTTTCCCTAATTGTTGTAATCGCTTTTTCAAATTCGCTTATATCAGAACACAGATAACCTGAAAATCCGTCTTCTACGGCATCCTTATTTCCTATGACATTAGTTGCAATAACCGGTTTTTCTAAAGCCATAGCTTCAATGATGGTATATGGCAGTCCCTCCCATAGAGAGGTCTGAATATAGATATGAAAATCATTCACCAGGTCAAGAGCGGTTTCTCTGGGAAGCCATCCGGTAATACTAATATTGGGGGAGTTTAACAAAGACCTCTGGTCCCCGTCACCGATCCATATAAATTGAATTTCAGGGAATTTCAGTGCAATGCAATTAAATAGCTCTGGGTGTTTCTGTGGACAAATCCTCCCTATGGTACCTATGGTATAGGGTCTGTTTTTCTCCTTGTTTTTTTTGATTATGGTCTTGATGTCAATCCCGTTCCTGATAAGGATGGCAGGTCCTATTTGCCTGGCATATTCTTGTTCTGTATCGCCGCAGGCAATAGTAGTCCCCCCGAAAAAAAGGGTCATACATTTTTCAATAAGCCAAAAAAGCTTTCTTTTGGATTTTGAAATATCTGTACGGACAAAAGAATAACCATGAGGAGAGTAGTATACAACTCTTTTTTTTGATGTAAAAGCATTTGCTATTCTGCCAAGAGCACCAGCCTTTGAAGAGTGTAAGTGGATGATGTCCGGGTCAATTTTTTTTAGTAATCTGACCAGAGAATAAAGGGCATGGACATCCTTAAAAAAGGAGATTTCCCTTACCATTGAAACTTCTATAAGTTCAAAGTGTGTAGAAAATTCAGAGCGGATTTTCTGAGAATCAGTTTCCTTTCTGTTGGCACTGTATATCAAGTAATTTTCTATCCTTCCGGAACTGTGGTTTCGAAAGTATTCTCCGAGGTCTTTCAGATAAGAGTATACCCCTCCTCCTAATGCCTCAACAATATGTACGACTTTCAATTTTTTCTACAAAAATAAGAACTAAACAATTATTACTAACAATAATTAATTTAGTTGAAGCAAGAGAACATGAATTTTTATTCCCTTAAGTTTTCAGAGGAAATGTAATTTGTCAGAATAAGATAATATTAATATAAATCCCAACCCATGAAAAAAACACTAACCCTCCTTCTCACCGCCGTACTTATTCTCTCCTGTTCCACTAAAATCATAACCAGTTTGTCGTCAACACGTAAGGCTCTTCCGGAGGATGCGAAGGTGTTGGTGTTGTCGGTACAGGACAGGAACAAGCTCCTGATGAGTCTCAGGATCCGGTCTTTTCAGGAATCGGTCTCTCCCTTTGTTTTTCCGGTTGTTTTCAGAACGAGCACCCCGAGTATGGCAGCAATGGCAGAGGCGAGTAAAATACCGTATTTGGCCTGGTTGATCATCTCGTTGTCGTTAAAGGCAAGGTTGGTGACAAACAAGGACATGGTAAAGCCCATACCTGCAAGAAGGGATAGTCCCAGAACGTGTCTCCATCCCGTATTTTCGGGTAATCGTGTAATCTTCAGTTTAGACATCAGCCAGGTGAAAGAGAATATCCCCAGGCATTTTCCGGCCACCAGCCCGGCAATGACCCCGAGACTTACGGGATTTGCGATATCATCCAGGAAATTGCCGCCTACGGCCACTCCCGCGTTGGAAAGGGCAAACAGGGGGATGACCAGAAAGTTTACCCAGGGGTGTAATGCCGTCTCCAGTTTTTGCAGCGGGGTCTGTGCCGCATAGCTCACCTCTTTTATCTGTTCTATGATACTGTGTTGTACCGGGGTGGTCAAAGGGCCTTTGAGCGGGATTTCCCGGTTAAACCGGTGCATGAGCCCCTGGATATGGCTGGAATACTCGTTCTCATCGACCTTGGTTCGCGCGGGAATGGCAAAGGCTACCAGCACCCCCGCTATGGTGGCATGCACTCCCGATAGCAGGAAGGCGAGCCATACGCCGCTTATACCGAGAATGGCATAGAAGAGGATGTTTCTTACCCCCATGAAATTGCCGATGAGCAATATCCCGAGAATGACAAGTCCTATGGACAGGTTCACAAGAGAGAGGCTCGAACTGTAAAAAAGGGCGATAACAATAACAGCGCCGAGATCGTCTACGGTAGCCAGGGCCACCAGGAAAACCTTGGCAGCAAGAGGCACCCGTTTGCTGACCAGCCCGAGAAGGGCAAGGGTAAATACGATATCGGTAGCCATGGGAATTCCCCAGCCATCGGCAGACGGCAGGTTATGGTTCATGGAAATATATATGGCCGCAGGAACGAGCATCCCTCCCAGGGCAGCTATAAAGGGAAGGAGGGCCTTTTCGAAGGATGCCAGTTCCCCGCCGATCATTTCGCGTTTAAGCTCAAGCCCCACCACAAAAAAAAACATGGCCATGAGCCCGTCGTTGATCCATTCGTGCAGGGTGTAATCGAGATGAAAGTCTGCAAACCTGATATCCAGCGGGGTCTCCCAGAATTCGTTATAAGCGTGTTCCAGGGGCGAATTGGCAAGAATCAGGGCAGCGATTACGGCCAGGAACAATACAATACCCCCGGCATGTTCGTAATGCATGAATCTGTTTATGGGCGATAAGGTCTTGTCCAGTAGATCTTTCTGCATGGTCTAAATATTTTATTTTCAGCGATCCGGCATTTGGTTTTGGAGATTGGGCCATAGAGAATACCCCGCTTTAAGCCGGAACCACTAAAGTATCGTTTTCTTTAATAAAATACTACGCTTCAATGTTAAAAATTTACAGTTCCGTAGGATCATTGCGGCACCCTGAATTTCCGGTTGCCGGCTGTAGCCGTCATAAGATACTTAAAATATATTATCTTTAACCCTTCGGAAAAACCGATTGCGCCTGGAGGCCACGAGCTATACATTCAAGTATCCTGATCATGGAAAGAGTATTGATTACCGGTGCTGCCGGATTTATCGGGTCGCACTTGTGCGACCGTTTTGTGTCCCGGGGTTTTTACGTCATAGGAATGGACAATCTCATTACGGGGGATATGGGAAATATTTCCCACCTGCTCCCGCTGGAGAATTTTGAGTTCCATCATCACGATGTGACCAAATTTGTCCACGTCCAGGGAACGCTGGATTATATCCTGCATTTTGCTTCCCCGGCCAGTCCTATAGATTATCTCAAGATCCCCATACAGACGCTTAAAGTGAGCTCTCTCGGAATTCACAATCTCCTGGGGCTGGCCAAAGACAAGCGGGCCAGGATACTGATCGCGTCCACTTCCGAGGTTTACGGAGATCCCCTGGTACACCCGCAATCGGAAGACTATTACGGGAATGTCAACACGATCAGCCCGAGAGGGGTCTATGACGAAGCCAAGCGGTTTCAGGAATCCATGACGATGGCTTACCATCGCTTTCACGGTATCGAAACCCGTATAGCGAGGATATTCAACACCTATGGACCCCGCATGAGGCTCAACGACGGCAGGGTAATCCCCGCCTTTATGGGGCAGGCCCTCAGGGGAGAGGACCTTACGGTTTTCGGAGACGGAGCGCAAACCCGTTCTTTCTGCTATATCGACGACCAGGTGGAAGGGCTTTACCGCCTGTTGTTCAGCGATTACAGCAACCCGGTAAATATCGGGAACCCGGAGGAGATCACGATCAGGGAATTTGCCGAAGAGATCATAAAGCTTACGGGAACCGAACAGGGCATTGTATACCGGCCGCTGCCGCAGGACGACCCCATGCAGCGTCAGCCGGATATCGGCAGGGCACGGGAAATACTGCAATGGGAACCTGAGGTAGACCGGGCCGAAGGGATGCGGCGGACCTACGAGTATTTTTCCAGGCTCTCTCCGGAGGAGCTCCGCAAAAAAGAACACAAGGATTTTTCATCTCATATTAAACGGTAAAATTTCGCAACGAAACCCGCAAACCGGTATCTTGGACAAAGAGGAAAGGAGTTGATTTGGGTAAAGAATTTTTGTGCCGCAAGACATTTGAGAAACATATTAACCCATCATTGGTTTACAAATGACGAAATGGACGGAAGTCGGAAGTTGTCATTCCGACGATAGAGCCTGTCCCGGCCTTTTCGGTCGGGGAGGAATCTCCGGCGCTTCCGTTATGTTGTTGAAATTTCTTTGGGCCAGGGTGTAGATTCTTCCCTTCGGTCTGAATGACAGACTAAGAACTAATAAACTAATAAACTAAATGAAATACAAGGCAGGCCGATATTCCATGTATATCAAGCCCATAAATTACATTATGGATCTGCTGGTCATTAACGTACTGGCCATGATACTGCCCATTAATTTTGTCAACCCCTATCTCTTTCATGCCTATCTCACCCTGGCATGGATGATCATTTCCCTGAAGACCGAGTTTTATGAGGTTCAGCGCTACGCCAAGCTCACCAGGGTACTTACCCTTATCTTTCAGCAGTTCGTGTTCTTTTTTCTCGTGCTGTATGCGTTTATCGGCTTTTTTAAGCAGCCCAATATGAGCAGGCTGGCCCTGGCAGAATTCTTTGCATTTAATTTTGTGATCATTTCCTCCCTGAAAGTCCTTACCTACGTACTCCTCCTGCGGTACCGGGCCTTTTTTAAGGGAAATACCCGCCGTGTGGTAGTCCTGGGCGACAACAAGAAAACGCAGCAGCTGATAGATGTCTTTAATTCCAGGCTGGAATTCGGGTATGAATTCAAAAGGCAGTTTTCCCTGGACGAAGGCGACGACCTGTTTACCCTTTACAATTATGTGATTGATCACGACATTGACGAGATCTACTGTTCCATCGCAGAGGTGAGGGACCAGGAAATGCTGGACCTGATAGATTTTGCCGACAACAACATGAAGCTGCTGAAATTCATCCCGGACAACAAGAATATTTTTGCCAAAAAACTCAAATTCGAATATTACGATTATATCCCGATACTGTCGCTTCGGGACATTCCCCTCGAAGACCCCCTTAATGCCTTCGTAAAGCGTTTTTTTGACCTGGTATTTTCTACGGTGGTTATCGTATGTGTACTCTCCTGGCTCACGCCCCTGCTGGCGCTTGTGATAAAGCTGGAATCAAGCGGCCCTGTTTTCTTTCGCCAGCGCAGGCATGGCGTCAATTCACGGGAATTCTACTGTTACAAGTTCCGTTCCATGGCCATGACGGGGGATGCCGATAAAAAGCAGGCTACCAAAGGAGATATGAGGATTACGCGGGTGGGCAGGTTTATCAGGCGAACGAGTATTGATGAACTTCCCCAGTTTTACAATGTTTTCCTGGGACAGATGTCGGTGGTGGGCCCCCGGCCCCATATGGTAAAGCACACCAACCTGTACGGCCAGCAGATCGACAAGTATATGGTGCGCCATTTTGTAAAACCGGGCATTACCGGTCTGGCGCAGACCAGGGGGTACCGCGGTGAAATAGAAACGGAAGCCGATATTGTAAACCGGGTGAAATTCGATATATTCTATATAGAAAACTGGTCGCTGGCCCTGGATATAAAAATTATCGGGCAAACCGTTCTCAATGCCATTCAGGGAGAAGAAAAGGCATATTGAACGGTTCTGCGTATCTTTGCCCGGGAAGCAGTCCCGGTTTTGCGAAAGCAGGTTATTTCTGGAGCAGGGAAACGGTTTCCGCACAGATTATAAAAAAACAGAACTATGGATTTCAGTGCACTGGCCTATGCCATTTTTGAAGAGAGCATACACAAGTATCACGAGCTGGACGAGGTATACCAGCCTTTTGTAAACCCCTATCCCAAAGACAGGATAGAACACCTGCTGTACCGTAAAAACTGGATAGATACCGTACAGTGGCACTACGAAGATATTATCCGGGACCCGGAGATCGATCCTGTAGACGCCCTCGACCTGAAACGGAAGATCGATGCTTCCAACCAGGACCGCACGGATACCGTGGAGTATATCGACAGTTATTTCCTGAACGAATACAGGGGGGTAACCCCCTTGCCGGGTGCAACCATTAATTCGGAGAGCCCTGCCTGGGCCATAGACCGGCTTTCGATACTGGCACTCAAGATCTATCATATGGATGAGGAGGCCCGCCGGGAGGATGCCTCAGAAACACACAAGGCGAAATGCCGTGAAAAGCTCGGCGTGCTGCTGGAACAGCGTAAGGATCTCTCTACGGCCATAGACCAGCTCCTGGACGATATAGCCTCCGGGAAAAAATACATGAAAGTGTACAAGCAGATGAAAATGTATAATGATGAGGAGCTGAACCCTGTGTTGTACCAGAACAGGAAATAGGAACGTTCCCCGGAAAATTCGAAAGGTGAATACACAACCGTCTGCCCCCCTGAAAAAAGGATCTCCCGGAAACGGGACGGAACACCTGCTGGTCATAAGGTTATCGGCCATGGGTGATGTTGCCATGACCGTGCCCGTGCTGATGACCCTGCTACGGCAATACCCCGGCCTGGAGCTTACCGTACTTTCGAGGGAATTTTTCAGGCCTGTGTTTGATGGGATACCCCGGCTGAATTTTTACGCAGCGGATGTCAGGGGAAGGCACAAGGGGATACGAGGGCTTTACCGTTTATACCGGGAGCTTAAAAAGACGGGGATCGGTGCCGTTGCCGATCTTCACCATGTACTTCGCAGTAATATGCTCAGGATATTTTTCCGAATGTCCGGTTTTCCTGTAGTACAGATCGACAAGGGGCGAAAAGAAAAGAAGGCGCTTACCCGTTCCCGGAACAAGGTCCTTAAACCGCTTAAGACAACCCACCAACGCTATGCCGATGTCTTTGGGAAACTCGGATATAGCATCGATATGGAGCACCCCGTTTTCCGGCCCAAAGAACCGCTCGGGGAGACCGTTATCACGGCAACCGGCCTGGATGCGGAGAAAACGGAACAGGGGAAGCTTATAGGAATAGCTCCTTTTGCCGCTTTCGGCGGAAAGAGGTATCCCCCGGATTTGATGGAGAAGGTCATAGCCGGGCTGGATCGTGACGGGTATAATATCCTGCTTTTCGGAGGAGGAGAGGAAGAGATACGGGTTCTGGGACTACTGGAAGGGCGGTACCGCAATGTGACCAGTGTGGCGGGAAAGCTGTCTTTCCGGGAAGAGCTGCAACTGATCTCCAATCTCGATGTCATGGTGGCCATGGACAGTGGTAATGCCCACCTGGCGGCGATGTACGGGGTAAAGACCATAACCCTCTGGGGGGTAACACATCCTTATGCCGGCTTTTATCCCATAGGTCAGCCGAAAGCCAATGCACTGCTTTCGGACAGGGAGAAGTATCCGCTCATTCCCACTTCCGTATACGGCAAAACGGTTCCCGAGGGCTATGAAGAGGTCATGCAGACCATAGACCCGGAATCGGTAAGCAGGAAGATCCGGGAACTGGTGTGATACGGGCTTGTCATGGGAAATTATAGCTCTTGTCACGGCCGGGTCCGGCAGACCGCTTATTCCCCCCCGTCATTTTCCTCTTTCTTTTTTTCGGCTTTTTTCTTTTGTCTCGCGGTCAGCAGATGCGCCTTGTCCGGTTCGCTGAGCAGGAATCCGTACGGCTGGGTCTGCGGGATAATATCGAAAATGACCTTGAGCATGGCCAGTAGCGGCAGGGCCAGGATCATTCCCATCAGGCCGAAGAGCATGCCGCCGAGAAACAGTGAGAGCAATGACACCAGCGGGTTGAGGCTTACCTTGCCCCCTACGATATTCGGAGTGATAAAGTTTCCTTCCAGGGTCTGTACGATCTGGAACCATATGATAACCCCGACGGCATACCAGCCACTGTCTTTGGTGGCCAGCGCAAAAAACGCCGGAATAATAGACCCTATAAAAATGCCGATATACGGAAAAATGGTCAGCAAAGCTGCAAGGATACCGAAAAACCAGGCGTATTCTATTCCCAGAATATACAAGCCTATGGTGTTGAGTACGGCCACTATCCCCATAACGGTAACCAGCCCCACCAGGTAGCTTTTAAGGACGAAATAAATCTTTTCCAGCCCTTCTTCTATGACTGCTTTCGGAGTGGATGAAAAGGCGCGGAAACAAAAATCCCTGAAAAAAACGCGGTAATAAAGGAAAAAAAAGACCATGATGGGAACCAGTATGGCCGATGACAGGGAGTTGCCGATCGAGCTGAGGGTTCTTGTGAGGTAGCTTCCCATGTCCGACATGCTGTCGGAAAGCTTTTCCTTGCCCTGGGACACCAGTTCGTAGGAAGAGACATGCAGTTTGTCTGAAAGCCAGTCGAGCAGTTTGTCGGCTACGCCCTGTATCTTGCTGGCAATGTCCGCCGCATTATTCCCTATGTTGATGGTCTGCGATACCAGGAGATACCCGATGCCCAGTATCACCAGTACACCGAGTATTAATGAAGTGATCGAAGCCCAGGAACGCGCCATTCCTTTGTTTTCCAGTCTCCGGCATAAAGGGTACAGGAGCACGGAGAATATGATGGAAAAAAGTATGGGTACAATAACACTCTGCAGGGTATAGCAGATAAATACGATCAGTACCAGCATCAGCAGGCTGGATGCAATATCGGAACTAATGTTTTTCTTAACGGTGTTTTTCATGAAAGGAAGGGAATGATTTGAATGGTCCTTTGATCAAATATACAGAAAAATCCGGCAGATCCCTTTGATTCCCGGAATATCTTTTGCGGGGGAATAAATGCTTTTGCTTTGTTAAACATAAGATAAAAAAGATCTCACCTAAACTTAACAAGGGCACTTTATCTTTTACGGTTCAATAAAAGCTTAAACAGCTTCCATAACACGGTAACGGTTTGTATAGTACTTATAAGATCATACTGCTTCTGTTCCTGCCCTTTTTCTGCCCGGGACAGGGAACAAAAGCAGAAACGCACACGCTGCATACATTTCGGGATTCCCTGCTCACTGCGTATAAAAGCGAGCTGAAGAAGGCCATACGGCAGGGGGACACCGGGATTATGGCACAGAAGCATATCCGCCTCGGGGATTTTTACCGGAAAAACGAGGTTTTTACCGAAGCCATTGCCCGGTATAACGAGGCCCTGGGAACCCTTTCCGGAACACGGCAGGACAGTGTTCACAGTGTGTTGAACCGCAAGATCGGGGAGATATACCTGTCGCTGAAAATATTTTCGAAGGCGAGGCAATACCTGGAGCAAAGCAAGGCTATTGCCCTGCAAACCGGTTACAAGAAGGGCCAGGCCAGGGCGGAGGGGCTTCTCGGAACCTGTGCGGAAAAGGAAGGGAATTATCTCAAGGCCCTGGAACACCAGCAGCAAAGCCTGGAATTGTTTGAACAGATCGGCGACAGCCGCGGGATCGCCTTTGTTCATGAAAATATAGGAAGTGTGTACGAAGATCTCAGGCAATACGATATCGCATTCGAACATTTTGCCAGATCCCTGTCCTATTTTGAAGGGAGGGACGATGAGGCACAGACCGGTGTGCTGAACAACATGGGAGATGTGTACAGGAAAACGGGTAACCATACCAGGGCGCTGGAATATACTTCAAAGGCATTGCAGATGGCAGAGCGGAACAATGATCTCCATCAGCAGAAAAGCGCACATCAGGACCTTTCGGAAGCCTATGCCGGAATGGGAGACTACCGCAAGGCCTATGAGCACCTGGCGGTGTATGATGCCATGTACAAGGAACTGAATGAAAACCGGGACATCAATAGTTTCAATACGTTACAGGCCGCGTATGATATTAACCAGAAGGAAGCCCAGATCAGGGTTTTGGAGCATCGGAATGAAGTCATAACGGCCAATCGCAACCTTATACTGGTCACGGCAATCGCACTCCTGTCTCTCGGCGGCTTTGCGTATGTATATCGTTCGAGAAAGCGGCAGATGAAAGTGAAACTGCAGGAATACCGGCAGCATTTGCTGCGTGCAGAACTGGACCGGAAAGAAACGGAAGAACGCAGGTTACAGGATGAGATCAGCCTGAAAACCGCAGCGTTGTCCAGGTATAGTCTGAACATGGCCCAGAAAAACAAGCTTGTCGCCGACACCGCCTCCGCCCTTAAAAAAATAGCTTCCCGGAAACAGATGGATGCCCACGCCAGGGTAAGATCACTGGCAAGGGAATTGGACAACAATCTTCAGATAGAAGAGGAATGGGACGAGTTCATGGGCTTTTTCAAAGACATACACCCCGGATTTTTCAGGAAACTGTCAGCTGTCGCCACGGAAAAACTTTCGTCTGCCGAACTTCGCCTTGCCATGCTGCTCCGCCTGAACCTGTCTTCCAAAGAGATTGCCCCCATACTCCGGGTCACACCGGATAGCGTCCGGGTGGCCAGGTACCGCCTGCGTAAAAAACTCCCCATTCCGCCCAAACAGGAGTTAGTCGGTTTTTTGATGGAATTCTGAAAAATTTTTTCTTCAAAAACAGCCTTTCTTCAGTAAATGTTACCTGTGTGTGAACAAACCGTAAATGTTGCCTCCAAGTATCTCTCCGTATGTAAGCTTGTTTCCTGTTTGTTGCTCGTGTTTTTTGTTTGCAAAATATTGGTATACATACTTTTGGGTTGTAATCAAAACCAAAAAAATGAAATTGGAACACTACTTTAAACTGCTTTTTGCAGCACTCCCTGTCCTCCTGTTTCCCGTGTATGTGCAAGCACAGCAATCGGGAAATATCAGGGGAGTTATCACCGATGACACCGGGTTGTACGTCCCGGGTGCCACCGTATTGATCGATGACCTGAACAAGGGCACGGTGACTGACCTCGACGGGGATTTTGTCTTTGTAGACGTATCTGCCGGTACTCATACGCTTTCTGTACATTACCTCGGCTATCAGGCCATAACCCGGGAGATCGAAGTTACTCCGGGAAAAACGGTAAGTATGGAAATATCTCTTACCGAAGAGAATACGGAGCTCGATGAGGTTGTCCTTACCGGGTACGGTTTCGGAAGCCAGGCCAAGGCACTGAATACCCAGAAAAACCGGCAGAATATTACCAATATTATCTCTGCCGACCAGATGGGCAAGTTTCCCGATGCCAATATCGGGGATGCGATAAAACGCGTTCCCGGAATTACCATGAAAATAGACCAGGGGGAAGCACGTGACATCATAATACGCGGACTGGCCCCGCAGCTGAATTCGGTTACCCTTAACGGGACCCGGATCCCGTCTGCCGAGGGAGATAACCGGAATGTACAGATGGACCTGATCCCTTCAGACATGATACAGACCGTTGAGGTAAGCAAGGCCGTGACGCCCGATATGGATGCTGATGCCCTCGGAGGATCGGTAAACCTGGTTACACGCTCTGCTCCGGGAGACTTCAGGCTGTCTGCCACGGCGGGTTCCGGGATCAATACCATCACAGATAAACGCATCCTGAACGGATCGTTTTTGCTCGGCGACCGCAGTAAAAACCAAAAATTCGGCTGGATGTTATCTGCATCCGTCAATGATAACGACTTCGGGAGCGATAATGTAGAGGCCGAATGGAGTGACGAACTGGAATACAATAATGGCGATGAAGATAACCTGGAGCTGGCCGGTGTCCACCCTTACGCGTCCAAAGTGGAGGTCCGGAAATACCTGGTACAGCGTATTCGCCGAAGCATATCTGCCAACTTCGAATACAATTTTAACGCGGATAACAGCATTTACTTCAAGTCTATGTACAACTGGAGGGACGACCGGGAAAACCGTTATACTTCGACAACGGAGATCCTGGACGGGGAGGATATCGGCCCTGCAGATTTTGAAGTGGATACCGGAAATAACCTGGTGCGGTTTCCGGTGGAAGGCGAAAGGTCGCTGAAGGGAGGGGTAGATTCCCGGAGAGGCAAAAGCCGCCGCCTGGAAGAACAGCGTATGCAGAATTACACTCTCGGCGGGGACCACCTTATGGGAAAAATAAAGCTGGACTGGATGACGGCATATTCCGAGGCCAGGGAAAGAAAACCACAGGAGAGGGGTTATGCCTTTGTGAGCGATCCGTATACCGTAGAGAACGGACTCAATACCCGCAAACCCGTCCACCGCGCCCTGACATCGCTTTCGGCAACAGATTATGCCTTTGATTCCTTCGGGGAAGAGACTTCAGAGGCCAGGGAAAGGGATATCAATGCTTTTATCAATGCAGAAATACCGGCCGATTTTTTCGGATACGGCAGCGGAACTGTCAAATTCGGGGTCAGGGGACGTTTTAAAGATAAATCCAACACCCTGGAATTGGCCGGATACAACCCGGAATTTGACCTGGAAACCATGGCCGATACGGATCTGGTGCACTACAATGACAACGACTTTCTCGCGGGAAAGCAATATGTTCCCGGCACCTTTACCGCTGCAACCTATCTCGGAGCCCTGCAATTTTCAGATGCAAGCCTTTTTGAGAAAGAGGACCTCGAAGGAGATTACCTCGGGGAAAATTTTAAGGTAAAGGAAAATGTCGTTGCGGGTTATATCATGGCCAATCAGAAATTATCGGACAAGCTGAGCCTGCTGGCCGGGGTTCGTGTGGAAAATACCTGGGTGGAAAGTGAAGGAAATGAGGTGGTCCTCGATGAGGAAGGGGAATTTGCCGGAAGCAATACCCTGTCGGATAAGAACAACTATGTCAACATACTTCCCGGGCTGCACTTCAGGTATAATGTAAACGACAATACCGTACTCAGGCTGGCGTGGACCAATACGCTTTCGAGGCCCAATTACATAGACCTGGCTCCTTACGAGCAGATCGTGCGCGAAGACGAGGAGGTCTTTTTGGGAAATCCTGATCTCGAACCTACCACTTCCATGAACTTTGACTTCATGGGCGAACACTACTTCCGGTCTGTGGGGATCGTGTCCGGAGGGGTGTTCTACAAAGACCTGAAAGACTTTGTCTATACATTTGTCACCGAAGATGAGGCTACGGGCTATAAACGCTTTCAGCCGCTGAACGGGGATAAAGCAGGTATATTCGGTCTGGAGGCTGCATTTCAGCGCCAGCTGGATTTTCTGCCGGGTTTTGGCAGGAACCTGGGGATCTACCTCAACTATACCTATATTGAGGCCAATGCCAAAGGAGTTACCAATGAAGACGGCGATGAACGCGGTGACCTCGATCTGCCCGGTTCTGCCCCGCATATGTTCAACGGTTCTTTGTCTTATTCCGGCAAGAAGATCGGGGCCCGGATCTCTGCAAATTATTCCGGGGCTTATCTTGATGAACTCGGAGGCGACAGTTTCGAAGACCGCTATTACGACCAGCAGTTTTTTCTCGATTTCAACGCTTCGCTCACCATAAACAAAAACCTGCGTATCTATGCCGATGTGAACAATATCACCAACCAGCCCCTGCGTTTCTACCAGGGAGTGAAAAACCGTACCATGCAGATGGAGTATTACGGCAGGAGGATCACTTTCGGAATAAAGTATGATCTGTTTTGACGGAAGCATGAACCGCCCTGCGAACCTCTCCGGCTTCGCAGTTGATGTATCATGAACAGCCGACACATCCGGGGAGCCTCCGCCCCCCCCTGTTTAATAGCTATATGAAGCGATATGGCCAACCTGTAACCGATACTGTAACATTAAAACAATACAATAAAGATGAAGAAATTAGTTATGCTGAGCATCATAACGGCGATGCTGTCCTGCAAAGAAAAATTACCCGTTATAAAACCGGTGGTGATTACTGAGAAAACTCCGAATGATACCGATGATCCCGCTATATGGGTAAACAGGGAGAACCCGGAAGAAAGCATTGTCTTCGGTACCGACAAGGGAAGTCACGATGTGGCCGATAGCGGGGTATACGCCTTTGACCTCAGTGGAAAGATCATTCCTGAAAAGAGCATTACCGGGCTTATACGCACCAATAATGCCGATGTGGAATACGGTTTGAAACTGAATGATTCCACCTATACCGACATACTGGTATTTACCGAACGTGGACGCGGGCAGATAAGGGTTTTTTCCGTACCGGATATGGCCCCCCTGGACAACGGCGGTTTTAAGGTCTTTACCGATGCCGGCGACAGTAACCCTGAATTTAAGGAACCGATGGGGGTCGCGGTATACAGGAACCCGGATACCGGCCGTGTTTACGCCATTGTAAGCAGAAAGAACGGACCTTCGGAAGGGTATCTCTATCAGTATGAGCTGGCTCCCGGGGAAGGAGGGCTGCAGGCCGGCCTGGTACGGAAGTTTGGCAGGTTCAGCGGGAAAAAGGAAATAGAGGCTATAGCTGTAGACGATGCTTTGGGATACATTTATTACAGCGATGAACAGCAGGGAATACGCAAGTATTATGCCGACCCGGGGAAAGGAGATGAGGAACTGGCTTTTTTCGGAGGGGAACATTTCGAAGATGACAACGAAGGGATTGCCATAGCAGCGTATCCCGATGGCAGCGGGTATATTATCGTATCAAACCAGGGAGCAAATAACTTTAACTTTTTCCGGAGGAACGATAACACTTTCGTAAAGACCCTTAATCTCGGGACTACAAGCACGGACGGGTGCGAGATTACCCTGGAGCCTCTGGGCCCCTCGTTTCCCAATGGTTTGTTTGTGTCTATGAACGATGCCAAAAACTTCTTTTATCACCCCGCAGACTCTCTTTCATTAACAGAGTAAATGATTTTTTAGTATCCTTTCCGGAAAGATAAGGGAATATAAAAAATCGTCGGTTTGCAAACGACGCGATGGCAGGTAGTACCATCAAAGAAACTCCAACAACATTACCGAAAGCCCGGAGATTCCTCCCATACGGTCGGAATGACACTTACAACCTGCAACTTTCAAACAAGACTACAAACTAAATGAAAAAGGAGCAGGATGTGTTGCCTGCTCCTTTGGTATAAAACGGATCTATTTCGAACCGAACAGCTTCCGGGCTACTTTAAGGGCAAGGGCCCTTTTCAGGATATACCCGGTGGTTTTACCGACGAGATTCAAAAAACCCAGGTCGTCCTTGAGGTTGTGATAGTTCAGTTTGATCTCTTCCCGGGCGATATCTTTTTGAAGCCGCAGCGCTTTCAGGTCCTTGTCGACTTCTTCAAAAGAGGTATATACTTTCATTGGCACAGGTTTAGCGGGTTTTCAATGGTTCTAATCATTATCCAGGAAATCCCTGGATGCCTTTATCAGCACCTTGCGCTCTATGGTCTTCCTGAAACCGTAATAGACCACTACGGCAATGAGAATGTAAATTCCTCCCAGGATAAGAAAGCCCAGGGCCAGATTGTCCAGCCATTCTCCTATAAACAAGGCTATGGCAAATGTGATTAATAACATAGCTCCGAAAAGAACAGCTCCGATGATCAGAAAAGTGATCATCGAAGTGGTTCCCTTCGTAAGCTTTTTAAAAACGCTGAGTTTATAGTATTCATACATTTTTTCTATAAACTCCTGGGTACTTTTATTGAGTTCTCCCGCGTTTTCTGAAATGCTGTGTAATGACATAAAAATGCATTAAGTTTGGACGAATATGTTTACGTCCTGTTTCTATTTGGCCGTTTTGGTTTCCTTCTGGAGCTTGGCATTTTTTGCCCTCAATTCTTCCAGCTTGTCCTCCAGGGCCAGCAGGACATCGTCGGCCTTGTGGCTCATGGAGGAAAGAGTGTCTTCCAGTTTGGTCTCGAATTTCTCTCTGGCGTCAGTAGCTTTCCCCGACAATGTGGTCTTTGCCATATGAAGCTGCCGCTCCAGCTCCTTTTGCGTCTTTTTGGCTTTTTTATGTATTTTTTTCCGCGTATTCAGACCCTTGTCCGGAGCATATAAGATACCAATTCCGGCTCCTATGGCCGCACCGGTTAATAATGCTAAAAGTGTTTGTCCTGTTTGCTGTGACATAATGTTCGTATTTTAAGGTTAAAATTCAGTGAATTTTTATAAGTGATATTTAAGGTACGCATTATGAGAGAATTTTACAAATATCAGGGTACATTTAGTTTAATGTTAACAATTGATCGACTTCCAAATAATGGTCGTCAGGCAATTGAGTGTAGCCGAACCAACCGGACAGGACGAGCATTGAAACCATTTATCAAACATAATCGTACAACCGTCCAAAGAAAATTTTTAATATCTTTGAGGTACAGGAAACAGCCGTATGTCACTTGGTGATACGATGCGGGTGTAAGCAGAACCGGAGATACTACAGGCTGTTCGTCAGCCTGAAAATAAATATAAGCCGGTGTCCGGTAAACGCAATGGTTCGTAAGACGATCATGTATGGATGAACCCGGGTGGTTGTAGTAATGCCGTCCGGGTTCTTGTACATATGGTGTTTACACGTCGTCGTAATCCACGGTAATCGAGGAGGTTACCGGGTGCGACTGGCAGGTAAGTACAAATCCCTCTGCAATTTCGCCGTCGGTAAGGATCTGGTTCTTTACCATTTTTACCTCCCCTTCCGTAATCCTGGCCATACAGCTGCTGCATATCCCTCCCTGGCAGGAAAAAGGGACATCGATATCCCGGGCCAGAGCCGCGTCCAGTACTCTTTCCGACTGTGGCATGGTAAATTCGAACTCCTCGTCGTCTACGATCAGTTTTACCCTGGTCTGTCCGTCCAGGTTTTCATCCAGTGGCTGTTCCTCTGCCGAGGAGGTAAACAGTTCGAAATGGATGTTTTCTGCCGGTACACCGCTTTCTTTGAGCGTGTCCGATACGGTATGGATCATTTCCTCGGGACCGCAGAGATAGAAAGCATCAAAGGTCGTATCCTTCTGTTTGTTCTTTATCACGTAGTTTACGGTAGCCCGCTCTATTCTTCCGAAAAGGGCATGGTCCTCCTCGCTGCGCGAATAGATGTAATAGACGGTCAGCCGGTCCGGGTATGCCGCGGCAAGCGCAGTAATTTCATTCTGGAACATGGTCTCTGCCGCACTCCGGTTGCCGTATACCAGTACAAAATGACTCTGGGGCTCTTCGTGGAGCAGCGTCTTCATGATGCCCATTACCGGGGTGATCCCGCTTCCCGCTGCAAAGGCCCCGATGGTGCGTGCCCTGGCGGCATCGGGTATAAAAGTGAAATGCCCTTCGGGAGAGTGAACTTCGAGAACATCACCGGCGCTCAGTACTTCGTTGGCGTATCTTGAAAAAAGGCCGTCCCTGATCTTTTTGATCCCCACAGACAACCGGTTCCCGGAAGGGGGAGAGCAAATGGAATACGAGCGTCTTATTTCCTTTCCGTCAAACTCCTTTTTTATCGTGATGTACTGTCCGGCTTTATGGTGGAATGCCTCCTGCAGGTCCTCCGGGATCTCGAAGGTGACCGTTACCGATCCGGGCGTATTTTTCTCTATCTGGCAAACCCTTAGCGGGTGGAAATGCGACATAACGGGATTTTTCGCAAATTTACATAAAATAGTTGTTTCCGGGAGGGCTTTATGAGCAACCAGGCCGGCACATCACACCGCTCCACATGACTTAATCGCCCCGATACCCGGTCACTTCCGCCTAAAATATTAAATTTGATGTAACAACCGCCATTGAATGATGACCAATCCGGTAGAAAAGATGTGATGCTGCTGAAGTTCCTTTGGGCCGGGGTGTAGATTCCCCGCCTGCCGGCCGGCAGGTTCACTTCGTTCTGAATGACAGGGGATTGTCATCCCGAGCATGGGCGAGGGATCTCCGGTCCTGCCGTGATGCTGTTGAAGCTCCTTTGGGCTGGGTTGGAGATTCTTCACTCCGCTGCGCTGCGTTCTGAATGACAGGATTGTCCGGAACAACCAAACTAAGAACTAAGAACTAACAAACTAAATGATTAAAGACCTTATCAGGCTACAATGGAAATCCTTTTTCCGATCGGCAAGTTTCGGTAAAGACCTGGCGCTGCGTCTTATAATGGGGTTTGTGGCTGCGTATTTTACGGTGTCTTTCCTGTTCCTCGGCATAGTCCTGTATCCCCTGGTAGGAGAACTGTTCCCGGGGCAGGACCGGTTGTCGGTGGTCAACGGAATGGTCTTACAGGTTATGGGGGCAGACCTGCTGGTGCGTTTCTTCCTGCGTACCGTGCCGACGGTAAGCGTAAAACCCATGTTGATATTGCCCCTGAAAAGGCAGAAACTGATCCATTATGTGCTGCTGAAAAGCCTTTTCTCGGTTTTTAACCTGTTTCCCCTGCTTATCGCTCTGCCGTTTTCGGTATATGTAGTTGTAAAGGGGCATTACGGTCTGCATACCATGATGATCTGGAGCGGAAGTATTGTGGCGTTGGTACTTGCGGTGAACTATGCGGATTTTTTTCTCAAACAGCGGTTTTCGTCCGGTATTGCGGCGATATTGCCCTATGTGGCACTGGCACTGGGGATCGTGGTACTGGAATATACGGGGGTTTTTGATGCGGGAAAGGCTTTCGGGCGGTTTCTCCGAAGCCTGCCTGCCACGCCTGTTTTCCTGGCAGGGCTGTTCCTGTTGCCGGTATTGCTGTACCTGCTCAATTATCACATGCTCAGAAAAACATTTTACCTGGACAGGAGTATCGGCTTTCGCGAAGCCGGCGGAAGCATGGCCGATATGGGCTGGGTGAGACGGTTCGGGGACATGGCCCCTTTCCTGCAGCTCGACCTCAAACTCATATGGCGCAACAAACGGCCGAGGACCACGGTGTGGCTGTCCCTGATCTTCCTGGCTTACGGACTGGTCTTTTATACCAACCCGGCCTTCGGGAGCATGTCGGCCTGGTATGTTTTCGTAGGGGTATTTACCTCGGGGGCCTTCATGATCAATTTCGGGCAGTTTGTACCCTCCTGGGACAGTCCTTATTACAGTGTGATAATGGCACAGCCGGTTTCCCTGTACAGATACCTGTTCTCAAAATACCTGCTCATGACCTTTAGCGTAGTGGTGTTGTGCCTGCTGAGCCTGCCCTATGGCTATTTCGGCCGGGACATCGTGCTGCTCAATATAGCCTGTGCTTTTTACAATATAGGAGTGAATATCCCTGTGCTGCTCTTTGCCGGGGCGTATAACAAGAAGCGCATTGACCTGGATAAGAGTGTTTTTATGAATTACCAGGGAGCAGGTGCCGCACAATTTATTCTTATATTGCCCCTGATCGTCATCCCCGTATTGTTGTTGTGGCTGTTTACTGCGCTGGTATCTTCCGAAGTGGCCGTATATGTCATTGCTTCTCTCGGGCTTGCGGGGATCATGGCGAGAAAAGTTATCCTCAAATACCTGGTCCGTCTTTATGTGGGACGCAAATATATTGCGCTTGACGGTTTCAGGGAAAAGGAAAGTTAAACCGTTCTAAACTGTAGATGCATGATAGCGATACACCAGCTGACCAAAAAATATAAGGCCGTTCCGGTACTGGATATCGGTGAACTTTACATTCCTTCGGGCGAGAGTGTGGGCCTGGTGGGAAATAACGGTGCCGGGAAGACCACCTTGTTCAGCCTGCTGCTCGACCTGGTGAAACCAACCTCCGGATATGTGGTAAATCACGGGGTGGTGGTCCATAAGAGCGAAGCCTGGAAACCCCTGACCTCGGCCTTTATCGACGAGAGTTTCCTGATAGGCTATCTCACGCCTGAAGAATATTTCTATTTTACCGGGGAACTGAGAGGGTGGAACCGGGCCGATACGGATACGTTTCTCGGAAAGTACAAGGCCTTTTTCAACGGGGAGATCCTGGGCCGTAAAAAATACCTGAGAGACCTTTCCAAGGGAAACCAGAAAAAGGTGGGGATTGTAGCTGCGTTTATCGGCAACCCTAAAGTGGTGATCCTCGACGAGCCCTTTGCCAATCTGGACCCGTCTACCCAGATCCGTCTTAAAGACCTTATCAGGGGCATGGCAGAAGACCCGGAAGTGACCGTCCTGGTCTCCAGTCATGACCTGCTTCATGTGACCGATGTATGCCGGCGTATTGTTCTCCTGGACAGGGGATCGGTGGTCAGGGACCTGCAGACCACTCCCGAGACCCTGAGGGAGCTGGAACATTTTTTTTCCGGCGCGCCGGTGGTTCGGGATTATGGGGATAACGAACTCATTTAAACCGGGTAATGTTCTTTTTAATCGAAAAAGAAATGTATTTTTACCCGTGCAAATTACAGCTTGTTGCCGGTGAAATCCTTTGTTAACATATCCTGTACCGTTTTTGTTGTGGGCATATTGCCTTTGTGTATGCTTATGGGGTGCTCGACACAGAAAGATGCTTTTCTGAACAGGAATTTTCACGCGCTTACGGCCAGGTACAACATCCTGCACAACGGTACTGAAGCCCTGAAGGAAGGCAGGGAGGGGCTTGTTACCGGTTACACCGATGACTTCTGGGAAATATTACCCGTAGAACGTATGGAGGTGGTGGAAGAGCAATCGCTCGGAGGAGGAGCCGGAAACCCGAATTTTGAGAGGGCCGAAGAGAAGGCGGCCAAAGCCGTACAGAAACACGGGATGAATATCCGGGGGAGGGAACGCAATCCGCAGATGGACGAAGCCTACCTGCTGTTGGGGATTTCCAGGTATTACGACCAGCGCTTTATCCCGGCCATGGAAGCTTTTAACTATTTGCTGGACCGGTATCCCGACAGTAAGCGGTATGCCGAAACCAGGATATGGCGTGAAAAAACGAACATACGTCTTGAAAGTGAAGAGCTCGCTATTGAAAACCTCAAGGACCTGTTGTATCACCTCGAGCTTAAAGACCAGGATTATGCCGATGCCAGTGCAGCCATGGCGCAGGCCTATATCAATCTCGGGCATCGGGACAGCGCGGTACAGCGGCTTAAAATCGCGACCGGACTTACCCGGAAACAGGAGGAAAAAGGAAGATATCAGTTCATTACCGGCCAGTTATACGACATGGCCGGAGCCAGAGACAGTGCCAATATCGCCTACGACAAGGTAATCGCCCTGAACCGCAGGGTACCCCGGTCGTATCATATTCACGCCATACTCCGCAAAATGAGAAATACCCCTGCAGAAACGGAGGAGGAAGCTGTGGCCCGGAGGGAAATTCTGGAGAAGATGGAAAAAAACAGGGAGAATCGTCCCTACCTGGATGTGGTATATCACTATATCGCAGATTTCCATGCCGGGAATGACTCGCTTTTACTGGCGGAAGCATATCTCAACAGGTCGCTCGGGGCCAATACAGGCGACCGGAAGTTAAGGGCTACCTGCTACGAGCAGCTGGCGGAGATGAATTTCGACAGGCATAATTATAAGGATGCGGGGGCCTATTACGACAGTACACTGACACAGCTTACAAACGATCTGCGAAAAATCAGGGCGATTACCCGTAAAAGGGAGAACCTCGAAGATGTGATCAGGTATGAGGATATCGTACAGGTAAACGACAGCATACTGTACCTGGCCGGTCTGCCGGAAGCGGAGAGGGTAGCTTATTTCGAGACGTATATTGAAGGCCTGAAGGCCGAGGAAGAAAAAAAGAGGGAAGCGGGAGAAGAAGCCGGGGATACCGGTTTTTTTGACCCGTTTGACGAAACGGCAAACCGGGTACGGGGAAACGAAGGGGGGAAGTTTTATTTTTACAATACGATAGCCCTGGGGCAGGGAGAAACCGCCTTTCGGCGTATATGGGGCAACAGGGAACTGGCAGACAACTGGAGATGGTCGCGCCGGCAGGTATCGCAGAAGGAAGAAGTCGCGGCGCACAGTGAAACGCAGCTCATGGTAACCCCCGAGCAGCGCTACGATACCGGTTTTTATCTCGACCGGATCCCGACTGAGCCACGTGTACTGGACAGTCTGAAAAAAGACCGGGATTTTGCCAACTATCAGCTGGGGCTCATATACAAGGAAAAGTTTAAGGAATACCCGCTCGCCGCCGGAAAGCTCGAACGCGTACTGGAAAGTACTCCCGAGGAAAAACTGGTATTGCCGTCGAAATATCACCTGTACCGCCTGTACGAGTTGCTCGGCGATGCCCGTGTGGGCAGGATGCGGGAAGACATCACAAAAAACCATGCAGGATCGCGGTATGCGGAGATCCTCAATAATCCCGAAGCCGTACTGGCCGGGGAAAGTGATGATCCCGAGACGTATTTTACCGCGTTGCACCGGAAATTCGAAGACCAGCAGTACGAGACCGTATTGCAGGATACGGAAAAATATATCAGGGCACACAGCGGGGAAGAGATCATCCCCAGAATGGAAATGCTCAGGGCTGCGTGCCTGGGAAGGCTGTACGGCGTGGAGCGTTTCAGGGGAGCACTCAGCACCATTGCGCTGGATTACCCCAACGAGGAGATCGGGGAGGAAGCCCGGAAAAAACTGGAAGAGACCGCCGCACTGGAAAAAGATACCCCCGGAGAAGAGACAGGCCGGTGGAAACTGATATTCCCGCTGGAAAGGAACAAGTATGTCGAGATCCGCGAACTCGCGGAAACCATCGATTTTTTTTCGCTGAAATATCCGTACTACCAGAACCTCACGATCTCACGTGATGTTTATGACCAGGATACGGTGTTGCTGGTGATACACGGGCTCAGAAACCGCAAGGATGCCCTGGTATACGAGCAGCTTATCGATACCGACGACCAGTGTAAGGTGGAGGTGCCACATTTTCTCGTGCTGAGCCCTGACTACCGGACCATACAGGTGCACAAAAAGCTGGATAATTTTACAAAAGATAAAATATCCGGTAATACAGAAACGTTTAATAATTAAAATACCCCGGAATGTTTTCAGAAACCAAAAGAGGAAAGGTCATTACCGAAACCTTTCCGCAGGCTAACCGAATTGAAAAAGACACCAGTATTACCGGTGATATTGTCTCTGCCACGGATATACGTATCGATGGCAGGGTAGAAGGCAATATAAAGTCTTCCGGACGGATAGTGATCGGTAAGGACGGCATTATCAACGGCAAGATAGAGTGTGTCAATGCCGATATCGAAGGCCGTTTTACGGGTGAGCTCAACGTTGCCGAACAGCTTTCGCTGAAAACGTCGGCCTTTATCCAGGGCGAGGTGGTGGCGGGGAAGCTGTCGGTAGAACCCGGGGCCACGTTTAATGCCAGCTGTACGATGAAAGGAGGCGACGTCAAATTGCTGGAAGAAGAAAAATCCGGGCAGGGGAAATCCGGGAAAACAGCCTGATACGGCCTGGGTATAATCGCTATTGATGAAAAGACTTTTTTTCGCCTTTTTCAAGACGCTCCTTGCTTTTACCGCAGTGTTGTTCGGGGTTCAATATGCCGTGATGAACTACGGTGCCGCATCCGGAAATTTCCATATTTCTCCCTTTGCCATTTACGGCTTTCATTTTCTGAGCACCCTCCTGATCTATGCTCTCCTGCTGTATGTAAGCCGGACCGCCCGTGACCGCACCGGGCATGCCTTTATGGCCGGGAGTGTGGTGAGAATGCTGGCATCGGTGGTGTTCCTGTGGCCGCTGATGGAGAAAGACGCAGATCCTGTTGCGGATATACTGGCTTTTTTTATTCCCTATTTTGTTTTTTTAACGATAGAAGTGTTTTATGTGGTAAAACTCCTTCAGGAGGATGAGAAGTAAAAAAACGACAAAAAATCTTTAGTTGTAAACAGTAAATTGTTAATTAAATTTTTACCTTTGCGCCAAAATTTCGAGACCTGGTATTTTTTACAAAAAGAGATATGGCGTTAGCACGAAAATCAATTACAAATCTGGTTCTTTTAGCTTTTTTGATCGTCTCATCAGCGTTTGCTCAGGAGCATCATGACAATGGTGCGGAAGCAGGGGAAGAGGCTTTTGACCCCACCGGGCTTATCATGCATCACATCAGTGATTCCCATGAATTCCATATTTTCGGAGACATATCCCTGAGTTTGCCGGTGATCCTGTGGACAGAAAACGGGCTGGTGACTTTTATGTCGGGGGAATTTCATCACGACGAAACCGGAAAGGTGGTCGTGGAACGCAACGGGATGAAGTTTGTCCGCTATCACGATGAAATATATTACGCCGGTGAAAACGGAGGGGTGGAATACGATGATGAACACCACCCCGTAAACAGCAGGCCGCTTAATTTTTCCATAACCAAGAATGTTTTTACGCTTTTCCTGGCCTCGGCAATTATGCTGCTGGTGTTTATTCCCGTAGCCGGATCGTATAAGAGAAACAAGGGGGCGCCCAAGGGGCTTGCCGGATTTATGGAGCCTTTGATCCTCTTTGTGCGCAACGACATAGCGATACCCAATATCGGAAAGAAAAAATACGAGAAGTACATGCCCTATTTACTGACCGTATTTTTTTTGATCTGGTTCGGTAACCTTTTCGGGCTTATACCGTTCTTCCCTTTCACCGGAACCCTGACCAACGACATACTGTTTACGGGAGTACTTGCCGTATTCACTTTCCTGATCACTACCTTCAGCGGAAACAAACATTACTGGGGGCATATTTTTGCCACTCCGGGAGTGCCGAAGCCCCTGTTGCTGATCATGATCCCTGTTGAGGTGCTCGGTATGTTTACGAAGCCCTTTGCCCTTATGGTACGTTTGTTTGCAAACATTACCGCGGGGCATATTGTCATCCTTAGCCTTTTCTCCCTGATCTTTATATTCAAGACGGCTGCAGTAGCTCCGGTGTCTATCGCATTTGCCCTGTTCATGTTCGTACTGGAACTCCTGGTAGCGGCATTACAGGCCTATGTATTTACACTGTTGTCTGCACTGTTCATAGGGCAGGCCGTGGAAGACCATCATTAGGAAAAGGATAAAAAACGAGTTTTATTTACTAACTATTATAAATTTTTAACTATGGTTTTAGCTGGAATAGGAGCCGGATTGGCCGCGATCGCTGCGGGAATAGGTATCGGTAAAATCGGTGGTTCTGCCATGGATGCTATCGCACGTCAACCAGAAGCAGCTTCTAAAATTCAGACAGCTATGATTATTGCTGCGGCACTTATCGAAGGTGTTGCCCTGTTTGCAGTGGTTGTAGCCCTGATGAAAGGTTAATTAAAGGAAAACACACTCCGTAACGGTTGGTTGCGGGGTGGTTTTTTGATTGTTTGTAAAGAAAAGACATTAAATATCCGATAAAATGAACATTACGCATCCTGAAAGTTTGATATTTTGGACGGTTTTAGTTTTTGTCATCCTGCTTGTGCTGCTTAAAAAGTATGCATGGGGGCCTATTCTGGGTGCCGTAAAAGACAGGGAGACCTCTATAAATGACGCCCTTGCCGCTGCAGAGGAAGCCCGTAAGGAAATGCAGAACCTCAAGGCGGATAATGAGCGTATTCTCAAGGAAGCGCGTGCCGAAAGGGATGCACTGCTCAAAGAAGCCCGTGAAATAAAAGAGCAGATCATTGCCGATGCGAAAGGGGAGGCCCAGGAGCAGGGCAACAAGATCATAGCCCAGGCCAAATCGACCATAGAAAGTGAGAAGAAGGCAGCCCTGGCAGAATTGAAAAACCAGGTAGCCGGTCTTTCCCTGGAAATTGCGGAAAAAGTGGTGAAACAGGAGTTCTCCGACAAGGACAAGCAGTTGGAACTGGTAGAAAACATGCTCGGTGAAGCGGGTACCTTAAACTAAGACAAGGATGGCAGGATCGAGAGCAGCGATACGATATGCAAAGGCAGCCCTGGCCCTGGCCGGGGAACAGGATGCCGTAAAGGCCGTATACGGGGATATGGACCTGGTAAAAAACACGGTGTCTGCGAACCGTGATTTACAACTGATGCTGAAAAGCCCCGTAGTTAAGGCAGAGGTGAAGAAAGCGGTATTGGATGAGATATTTGCCGGCCTACATAAAATAACCGGAGACCTGATAAGGGTACTGGTGGTCAATAACCGGGTAGACCTCCTGGCTGGTGTAGCCGGGCAGTACATGGCGCTGTATGACGAACATCACGGGAAACAGCAGGCTGTAGTGACCACTGCGGTACCGCTCACAGACAGGCTTAAGGCCGGGGTGCTGCAGAAAGTGAAAGAACTTACAGGTAAGGAAGCCACCCTCAAAAACGTGATAGACGAGAGTATTATCGGGGGATTTGTACTGCGTATAGGTGACCTGCAGTACAATGCCAGCCTGGCACGCAGATTTTCCGATCTGAAACGAAAAATATCCTATAATTAATCAAGTATAAGTACAATTAAAAATGAGGCCGGAAAGCGGGCCTGCCGAAAAGGCGGAAATGTTCCCGGTCACTAAATACCAAAATAAAGATGGCAGAAGTTAATCCGGCTGAAGTATCAGCAATATTAAAAAAGCAGTTATCAGGGTTTGAGGCAGGAGCTTCCCTGGATGAAGTGGGAACCGTCCTGCAGGTAGGCGACGGTATTGCAAGGATTTACGGACTCTCCAATGCCCAGTACGGGGAATTGGTAGAGTTTGAAAGTGGTCTTGAAGGTATCGTACTTAACCTTGAGGAAGACAATGTAGGTGTGGTATTGCTGGGGCCTTCCAAGGAAATTAGGGAAGGGTCTGTCGCAAAACGTACCCGGCGTATCGCCTCCATCAAGGTAGGTGAAGGCATCGTGGGGCGTGTAGTGGATACTTTGGGGAATCCGATAGACGGGAAAGGAAACATAGAGGGAGACCTCTTTGAAATGCCTCTCGAGCGCAAGGCTCCCGGGGTGATTTTCCGCCAGCCGGTAAACGAACCGCTGCAAACGGGTATCAAGGCAGTAGATGCCATGATACCGGTGGGTAGAGGACAGCGTGAGCTCGTTATCGGTGACCGCCAGACCGGGAAAACCACGGTTTGTATCGATACCATCCTCAATCAGAAAGAATTTTACGACGCGGGAGAGCCCGTATATTGTATATATGTTGCCGTAGGACAAAAAGCTTCTACGGTAGCGGCTATTGCCAAGACCCTTGAAGACAAGGGAGCCCTGGCGTATACTACCATCGTAGCGGCAAATGCTTCCGACCCTGCGCCCATGCAGGTATATGCTCCTTTTGCCGGGGCAGCTATCGGAGAGTATTTCCGCGACACCGGAAGACCTGCGCTCATCGTTTATGACGATCTGTCGAAGCAGGCTGTAGCCTACCGTGAGGTATCGCTGCTGCTCCGTCGCCCGCCCGGGCGTGAGGCTTACCCCGGAGACGTCTTCTTCCTGCACTCCAGGCTGCTGGAGCGTGCGGCCAAGGTTATCGCAGACGATGATATCGCGAAGAACATGAACGATCTTCCGGAGGCGTTAAAACCGGTGGTTAAGGGAGGCGGGTCTCTTACGGCTCTGCCTATTATCGAAACTCAGGCAGGAGACGTATCGGCCTATATCCCGACCAACGTGATCTCTATTACCGACGGACAGATATTCCTGGAATCCGACCTCTTCAACTCGGGGGTAAGACCGGCGATCAACGTGGGTATTTCCGTATCGCGTGTAGGGGGGTCGGCACAGATCAAGTCCATGAAGAAAGTAGCGGGTACGCTGAAACTCGACCAGGCGCAGTTCCGCGAGCTCGAAGCCTTTGCCAAATTCGGTTCCGACCTGGATGCCGCCACGTTGAACGTCATCGAGAAAGGTAAGCGCAACGTGGAGATCCTGAAACAGGCACAGAACGATCCTTATACCGTGGAAGACCAGGTAGCGATCATTTATGCCGGGTCTAAAAACCTGTTGAGAAATGTACCCGTAAACAAGGTGAAGGAGTTTGAAAAGGAATACCTCGAATTCCTGAATGCAAAACACAGGAATGTACTCGACCTCTTAAAGCAGGGAAAACTGACCGATGAAGTTACCGATACACTGACGTCAGTAGCGAAAGAGCTGTCCGGAAAGTATAATTAGTTAGTTCAGAATTCAGCGTCATAAACTCTGAACTCCGAACTCTGAACTCATAACTAAAAAAAATGGCAAACTTAAAAGAAATACGCGGAAGAATAGCCTCGGTATCCTCTACCATGCAGATCACCAGTGCCATGAAAATGGTGTCTGCTGCAAAGCTTAAAAAAGCCCAGGATGCCATTACGGCCATGCGCCCTTATGCGGAAAAGCTTACCGAGCTTCTCCAGGGGCTCAGTGCGACGCTTGAGGGAGATTCCGGCAGTGTTTATGCAGAACAGAGAGAGGTGCGGAAAGTCCTTGCGGTAGTGGTCACTTCCAATCGCGGACTGTGTGGTGCCTTTAACAGTAACGTGATCAAGGAATCCAGGCAACTGGCCGCTGCTGCCTACAGGGAAAAGCAGGTGGATTTTGTTACCGTGGGAAAAAAGGGAGATGATGTTCTCGGAAAGCTGCATAATGTTATCGGGAACTACAATCATATTTTTGACGACCTCACTTTTGACGGGGTCGCCCTTATTGCCGACAGGCTGATGGAATTGTACAGGGAAGGTACGTATGATAAAATAGTGCTGGTGTACAACCACTTCAAGAATGCAGGGAACCAGGTCGTGAGAACAGAACAGTTCCTGCCGATTACCCCTGTGGAAGGTGACGTGGAACTGGCTACCGACTATATTTTCGAGCCGTCCAGAGAGGAGATTGTGGAGACGCTTATTCCCAAATCCCTGAAAACACAGCTTTACAAGGCCATAAGAGATTCTTTTGCTTCCGAGCACGGAGCCCGAATGACTGCCATGCACAAGGCGACAGATAACGCCACCGAACTCAGGAACCAGCTCAGGCTTACCTATAACAAGGCCAGGCAGGCCGCGATTACCAATGAGATCCTCGAGATCGTCGGCGGAGCGGAAGCCCTGAACAACTAAGCTGACAACAACGGGGAATACCCTGTTCTGTTGAAAAAATATCGTTATAATCAAAGGACTGTCTGAAAAGGCAGTCCTTTTTGTTGGGGTAAACCATCATCCAGCTGACGCTCGTTTGCGACGAGAGTCTTCCAAATATTACTGAAACCGCGATCAATTCTGAAAAGACTATCTTTACAGGAGCCGGAGTCGGATTGTCATTCAGAGCGAAGCGAACCTGCCGGCCGGCAGGCGGGGAATCTCCAACCAAGATCAAAGAATGTTCAATAGCATCACCGAAGGCCCGGACAGGGACTGCGCTCGGGATGACATTTTTTGACTGCAACTAACAACTAAGAACTACAAACTAATAAACTAAAATGAAAAAGATATTTTTTATTCTGCTCTTTTTGTCGGGGGTGTTTTTAGTACAGTGCGGCCGGTCCGGGTACGTGTTATCGTCTCCTCCCGAAGGGGTGGCAGACATGGAAACGGTAGCGGAACACTACACTGCCGGCCGTGGTGAAGGGATACGTGTATTTGTTCCGGCCGGTGTGCCGGACACCGATACCGGGATTTCGCTCGACAGTATATATTACCGGGGGCGGCGGGCAGCGCTGAGAAAGACGGAAAAAGACAGTTATGCGGTTTATATTGCAGATTTCCCCGCCACGGCCAGGCCGGACAGGGTTGTCCATTCCGATCCGCGTAAGGAATCCGGGAACCGGCCGTCTTCCGTATCTTCAGGTATTCCGTTCGACCTTGAAGACAACGAGGCGGTGGTCCGCTACACGGAAAAGGGAAAGGTGAGGTATTTCAGGATTTCCCGGGTACGGCTTGTCGAACCCGGAAGTCACTGATACTCCCCGGTTTCCGGAGGATGTTTCAGGCTTGCACACGGTTAGGCAAAGTCGTTAGTTTTCTATACTTTTACCCTGTAAATCTGTAAACCCTTGGGTGCGCTTCAGAAACTTTTCAAACATACGTTTATTTACGGGTTGGCTACGGTATTGCCCAGGATGCTCAGTTTTATCCTGGTGCCCCTGTACACGCAGTTATTGCCCGATGAGAAGGAATACGGGGAGGTCAGTATTGTCTTTACCTGGATACTGATCTTTAATGTGATCCTGGCCTATGGTATGGAAACGGCCTTTTTCCGCTTCTATAACCAGGAAAGTGACAAGAGAAAAGTAGAAAGTACTTCCACCATTTCCATCCTGATTTCCACGATATTGTTTCTTCTTGTCGCCCTGTCGTTTAGTGACCGGCTGGCGCATTGGGCAGACATAGGCACGGAGTATATTGTCTATACGATCTGGATACTGGCCCTGGATGCGTTTGTGATTATCCCTTTTGCAAGGCTCAGGGCGCTCCAGAAACCGCTGGTATATACTTATATAAAACTGGGGAATGTAGCGGTAAACCTCGGGCTCAATGTGTTTTTCCTGGTTGTGCTTCCCCGGCTGGCCGGTCAGGATGCCCCGGGGGGGCTGTGGTCGCGGATATATGTCGAAGACTTCCAGATCGCCTATATATTTATCTCGAACCTGGTCGCCAGCGGACTTACGTTGCTCGCACTGCTGCCTGCCTATTTCAGGATCAGCTGGCATTTCGACGGCGAACTGTGGCGACGGATGATGCGTTATGCCTGGCCGGTACTTATTGCGGGGATGGCCTATACCGTGAATGAAGCCCTGGACAAGATACTGCTCGACCAGCTGCTGCCGGAATCCATCGCCCGGGGAGAAGTAGGGATCTATTCGGCCTGTTATAAACTGGCGGTTTTCATGACGCTTTACGCCACGGCCTTCCGCCTGGGCGTAGAACCTTTCTTTTTCAGTTATGCCAAAGAAAGGAACGCCCCGGAAACCTATGCCCTGATCACGCAGTACTTTGTGATCTTCGGGGCGTGTATCCTTCTGGGTGTTATTGTGTTTATCGATATCCTCAAGGTTTTTATTCTCCGTAAACCCGTCTATTACGAGGGGCTGGATATCGTTCCCCTGATCATACTGGCCAATCTGTGCCTCGGCATATACCATAATCTCTCGGTCTGGTATAAAGTGACCGACCGCACCCGTTTCGGGGCTTATATCTCCGTTTTCGGGGCCCTGCTTACCCTGGTGCTGAACATGGTCCTTATCCCGGTAATCAGCTACCGGGGGTCGGCCATTGCCACCCTTGTGGCCTATGCGGGCATGATGGTACTTTCCTATATGCTGGGACAAAAGTATTACCCCATACCCTATAATCTCGGGAAAATCCTGTCCTATCTTTTGGTCTCTGTCGGTTTTTCCCTGTTGTCCTTTTATGTTTTTCCGGGTAATTTTTTAATAGGATCGGGGCTACTTTTCGTATTTTTAGCGATGGTTTTTTACCTGGAAAGACAGCAGTTAAAAAAAGTATTCTTCTCCTCCCGTAAACACTGAGGCCCGGGAAGAGCAACGATACGCAGGAAGAATTTGCACCTCCTGGTACGGAAATTGTTAAAAACACATAAAAAAATGACTGTAAAAATAATTAATAACTCCAAACATTCGTTACCCCATTATGAAACCGAAGCTTCTGCCGGTATGGACCTGAGAGCAAATCTCGAAACACCGGTAAGGCTGAAACCCCTGCAGAGGGCACTGATCCCTACGGGACTTTTCCTGGAACTTCCTGCAGGGTATGAGGCCCAGGTACGGCCGCGAAGCGGGCTGGCGCTGAAAAAGGGAATTACCGTACTCAATGCCCCCGGAACGATAGATGCCGATTACAGGGGTGAGGTCAGGGTTATCCTGGTAAACCTGTCGGATGCCGATTTTGTGATAGAAGACGGCGAGCGTATAGCCCAGCTTGTCATCGCCCGGCACGAAAGAGCGGAGTGGGAAGTGGCGGAAGAACTTTCCGGTACAGACCGGGGGACAGGCGGTTTCGGCAGCACAGGCGTGAAATAAAAGCATGCCGGGCCTGTAGGTCCGGATTTATAAACAGGAACGAACGAAAATGATAATAATACCGGGAAGGTTGCATTGCGAAGGCATATGAAAAGCTTTCGTGAATTTCTGCTTTTCCGGCTTGAAAACACAACACACAATGAAAATAATTGTACCGATGGCAGGCCGAGGCTCCCGGCTCCGCCCACACACCCTTACTGTTCCGAAACCCCTGATCCCCATCGCGGGAAAACCTATTGTTCAACGGCTGGTGGAAGATATTGCAGGGGTGTTAAAGCAGGATATCGAAGAAGTGGCTTTTATTATTAAAGACGATTTCGGAAAGGACATCGAGGAAAAGCTGCTTTCCATTGCCGGCAATCTCGGGGCAAAGGGAACCATCTGCTACCAGGACAAACCGCTGGGTACGGGACACGCCATTATGTGTGCGGCAGATTCCCTCTCCGGTCCCTGTGTCATCGCTTATGCAGACACCCTGTTCAAAGCCGATTTCACCCTCGACGAAAGTGCCGATAGTGTGATCTGGGTAAAGCAGGTCGCCAATCCCGAAGCTTACGGTGTGGTGGAACTGGACGGAGACCGGATTTCGGGCCTGGTGGAAAAACCCGAAGTATTTGTTTCCGACCTTGCGGTGATAGGGATCTACTATTTTAAGGATGGTGCCGTATTACGTGAAGAATTGCAGAAGGTTATAGACAACAATATTGTACATGGCGGAGAATACCAGATCAACGACGGTATAAAAGGAATGATGCGGAAAGGCATGAAATTTGTACCCGGGAAAGTCGGGGAGTGGATGGACTGCGGGAACAAGGAGGTTACCGTAGAGACCAATACCCGTATGCTGGGCTTTTTGCATGAAGAAGGGCATGAATTGCTGGTGTCGGATTCCGTATCACTGGAAAATTCCGAGATCATACCGCCCTGCTACATAGGAGAAAATGTAGTGCTGAAAAATGCAAAGATAGGCCCTTTTGTGTCGTTGGGGGAAGGCTGCGTGATAGAGAATGCAGAGATAAGGAACAGCCTGGTCCAGACCAGTGCTACGCTGCGGAATGTGAAGCTGGACAATGCCATGATCGGCAATCATGCCAGGTTCGACGGTACTTTTACCAGTGTGAGCATCGGAGATTACTCCGTTCTCGAATAAAGTACGGTCCGGAGATAAATTTGTGACGTGGGTCATGCAGGGTTTGAAGAGAATCCATAACTTTGATGAAATGAGACGGAAGGTTTTCACGATATGGATTGCAACAGTCGCCTTTTTTCCTGCATGGGGGCAGGAACCTGCCCTGGCCATGGAAAGTGCTGATGTGACTACCGAGGAGTACACCGACGATTTCCAGGAGCATTTTTTTGAGGCCTTGAAACAAAAGGGGATAGAAAATTACCAGCGGGCGGCTGAAGAACTGCTTCGCTGTAAAAAGCTGGATGCCGGTAACGAAGTGGTGGATTATGAATTGGGCCGGGTCTATATAAAACTCCGGCAATACGATCGTGCTGAAGCCCATTTGTTACATGCCGTAGAAAAAAAAGCCGAATTGTGGTACCTCGATGCCCTTTTCGGTCTTTATGAATTACAGGGAGAAATAGATAAGGCTGTTGCCGTGGGGGAGCGGCTTGCCCGTTCCGATAGCCAGTATAAGGAGAACCTGGTCCGGATCTTTATGGATGCCGGGCGCTATGAAGATGCCCTGCTTCTCATAAAAGAACTCAATGCCGAACTGGGCAGGTCGGAACTCAGGGAACGGCAGCAACTGTGGATGGAAACACGTATGAACCCGGGAACTGTGATAAAAACCGGGGAGGAGACCGTGAAAGATACCGCTGCGGAAGGCGGGGTTTCTGAAAGTAAGGACAACCTGGAGGAGACGTACCGCAGGATCGGCGAATATAAAAAGATTTTTAATTTTGGGGAAGTGCTGGCCCTGGCCGAAAGGGCCCTGGAAGATTTTCCTGCCCAGCCTGCCCTCTATTATCACAAGGCCACGGCGCTCAACAGGCTTAAGAAGCACGGGGAGGCCCTGGAGGTCCTGCAGGCTGCCCTGGACTACCTGATTGACGACCGCCAGCTGGAAAATGATATATACCGGGAATTTGTCATAGCCTATAATTCGCTGGGCAATGACCGGAAAGCAGAAGAATATGCCGGGAAAATCAGAAACTGACCTGTGCCCGGCACCAAAGTATGAACTCCAGACGAGTTCTGTAACAGGTTTTTGAACTATATGAGACATTTACGTAAAATAGGCCTGCTGTTGCCTGTAGTATTCATGACGCTGCATTCGTGTAAAACGGCGAATACCGTGACGGGAGGAGAGGCCGTAAGAGACCTTTCTGCAAGGCAGGTCATAAAGAGGCACTACAGGAATGCCCCCGATTTTAAAACCGTGACGGGAAGAATGAAGGTAGACTACAGTAACGGGGATATTTCGCAGGGTGTAAATCTCAGCTTCCGCATCCGGAAAGACGAGGCGATCTGGTTAAGTGCCACAATGAGCCTGGTCAAGGTATATATCACTCCGGACAGGGCGAGTTTTTACAACAAGCTGGACAACACCTATTTTGACGGGGATTTTTCTTACCTGAGCCATTTGCTGGGCACCGAGCTCAATTTCGGGAAAATACAGGACATGCTTTTAGGACAGGCGATGCTCGATCTTACTTCCGGAACCTATACCTCGGCCGTAGTGGAGAATACATACCAGCTCATGCCCGAAGATCAGATGCAGCTTTTCAAGGCGCTCTTTCGCATAGAACCTGCTCATTTTCGCATGGGAAAGCAGTTACTGACAGATCGGTCGGCAAACAGGGCGTTGAGCATCGAATATAAAAAATATCAGGAAGTGGCCGGTGTCGTTTTCCCGGAAGAGATCGATATTCTTGCGCAGGAAAACGACAGGGAGACCAGCATCCGGATAGCATACAGGAATATGGAGCTGAATCGTAAAGTCAGTTTTCCCTATAGTATTCCGAAGGGATACAGGGAGATAAAACTCGAAGATGAGTTGTAAACAGCGTTATACATGGTGACCCGAAGAATAGAACACTTGCTTTTAATGATGGTGCTGGTGCTGTCGTTTTCCCCTATGTACGGGCAGAGTGACGAACAGAAGGAGCTGGAGGCGAAAAGGGCCCGTCTGCAGGAGGAGATCAGGCAGATCAATTCCATGCTGTCGAAACAGCAGAAAGAGCGGCAGAACGTCGTTACGGAGGTAGAAGACCTCAACCAGAAGATCAGGGTCCGACAGGAACTTATCCGGGTGACCAACCGGCAGGCGAACCTGCTCAACCGCCAGGTCAACAACAATATGAAAAAGATAGGGGACCTCCGGGAAGAACTGGAGGCCCTGAAAGAGAATTATGCCGAAACCGTCCGCCAGAGCTACAGGAGTAAATCGAGGCAGAACAGGCTGATGTTCCTGCTGTCTTCACAGGATTTCTTTCAGGCGTACAAGAGGCTGCAGTACATGAAGCAGTATGCCGATTACCGGAAGGAACAGGGAGAGTCCATTAAGGAGAAAACCATTGAACTGCAGGATCTCAACAAGGCCCTTATCGTACAGCGCAAGGAAAAGGAAAATCTCGTGGCCGAAAACAAGAAAGAGCAGACCGCTCTTGAAAAGGAGCGCAGGGAGCAGCAGACACTGATAGCGAGCATCCGAAAAAAGGAATCACAGTATACCTCCCAGATCAATAAAAAACAGGAGGAAACCAGGGCTATCGACCGCCAGATAGAACGGCTGATCCGCGAAGCCATAGCAGAGTCCAATAAGAAGGCAGGGAAGAGTACGAGCAATGTTACCTTTGCCCTTACCCCGGAAGCCAAGGTCATAGCCAATAACTTTGCGGCCAACAAGGGAAAACTGATATGGCCGGTAGCCAAAGGGGTTAAAAGCAAAGGTTACGGAGAGTATTCCGATCCTGTTTACCCGGCGGTGAAGAACTTTAACAACGGGGTTATCATCGCTACCGATAGAGGAGAAAAGGCCAGGGCGGTATTTAACGGGGAGGTATCTGCCATCATAGCGGTTCCCGGGGCCAACAAGGCGGTTCAGGTAAGGCACGGTAACTATATCTCTACCTATTACAACCTCGGAAGGATATACGTTAAAAAAGGACAGAAAGTCTCTGCCAAGGCCGAACTGGGAGAGATCTTTACCAGCCCCTCCTCCGGAAAGACCGAACTGAAGTTTTTCCTGTACCGCGATGCCAACAGGCTCAACCCCGAAGACTGGATTTACAGAATGTAGCTGCCGGCCTGGCCCTATAAAGCCGATTTGAACTGGTCCAGGAAGCGGATATCGTTCTCACTGAGCATCCTGATATCCGGGATCTGGTGCAACAGCAGGGCGATACGGTCGATACCCATACCAAAAGCAAAACCGGAGTATTCCTTGGGGTCTATCCCGCAGTTCTGCAATACGTTGGGGTCTACCATACCACATCCCATGATCTCCAGCCATCCCGTACCCTTGGTCATCTTGTGGTCGGTTTCTGTTTCCAGCCCCCAGTACACATCCACTTCGGCACTCGGTTCGGTAAAGGGGAAGTATGATGGGCGGAGCCTTATCCGTGATTTCCCGAACATTTCGGTGGTAAAATACTGAAGGGTCTGCTTGAGATCGGCAAAAGAAACACCCTTGTCTATATACAAACCTTCCAACTGGTGAAAAAAGCAGTGAGACCTTGCCGAGATAGCTTCGTTCCGGTATACCCGTCCGGGTGAGATGGTCCGGATCGGGGGCTTGTTTTCCTCCATATAACGCACCTGTACCGATGAAGTATGGGTACGCAGGAGAATGTCGGGGTCGGTCTGGATAAAGAAAGTGTCCTGCATATCCCTCGCCGGGTGATATTCCGGCAGGTTAAGCGCGGTAAAATTATGCCAGTCGTCCTCTATTTCAGGCCCTTCAGATACGTTAAAACCAATCCGGGAAAAGATATCTATGATCTGGTTCTTGACAATGGATATGGGGTGCCTGGCCCCTATAGGGGCAGTAGCGGCCGGCCGGGTAAGGTCGCCGTAAATATGTGCTGCCGAGGCGCTGTTCTCCAGGGCTTCCTTCAGCTGGTTTACCTTGTCCTGGGCAGCAACCTTAAGTTGGTTGACCACCTGTCCGAACTCCTTTTTCTGTTCGTTGGGAACACTCTTGAATTCGGCAAAAAAGTCGTTCAAAATGCCTTTTTTACCGAGGTATTTGATTCGGAAGGCTTCTATTTCCGAAGCATTGTCAGAGTTAAATTGTCCTACAAGGGCTATGTGTTCCTTTATCTTCTCTGTCATGGAGCTGTTTGTTGTTTTTAAGACGGGTTCAGGGGCAAATTTACCTTTTTTTGATTATTCAATAAATTCTTTCTCTATAAAATAGTTTACAATAGCTTCTTTCATCAGCACAGACTGCTCTCCGGCCTTGAGGTGGGGTAACTGCTCCCTGGTTCTGTAATGGGGCCATCCGTCGGTATCTACAAAATCAAATTCGTAATAGCCATAAGGTTCCAGGAGCCTGCAGATAGCAATGTGCATCAGGTTTATCTTGTCGTCTTTCCTGAATTTTCTTTTCAGTTGCCCGAGTTCCTGTACCCCTATAAGATAAATGATCGCGTCGAGATCGAGCGTATCTCCGTCAGCAAACTTGTCTGATAGCCTGTGAACCAGGATATTCCATCGCTCTTTTAATTTTTCGTCTCTGGACATATTTAAGGTCTTAAAGGGGCAAAGTTACGAATAGAACTCGTCCTGAGTTCTTCCATAACCTCTAAAATCATACTTTATTTGCATATATTTGGTCGTATTAACAGAAAGTATGAACTATATAGATATCACTATAGGTGTACTGATGGTTTTTGGTGTGGTCCGGGGGCTCTACAAGGGGCTTTTTGTGGAAATTGCATCGCTGGTGGCCCTGGTGCTCGGAATATACTGTGCCATCCACTTTGCCTACGAACTGGGGGACTATCTGGCAGCATACCTGGACTGGGAAGAGCGATATATAAACCTGGCAGCTTTTATACTCATTTTCTGCGGAGTAATCATCGCGGTGTCCCTCGCGGGAAAATTATTGACAAAAATAGCGGATTTTGCCGCCCTGGGACTGCTCAACCGTATTTTGGGAGGGGTGTTTGGCGGCCTGAAAATAGTGGTGATACTCGGGGCCATTATTATTTTTTTCGAAGCTACGGACAATGTGATGAGTTTTGTGAGCGCCCAGAAGAAGCGAAACTCGGTATTGTACGGCCCGGTAAGGGAGCTGGGGGAAACCGTGTTCTTTTATGTGCTGAGAGAGAGCAGGGAAGCCGGTATCCATATTCCGGGTACAACGGAGGGAAAGGAATAGCGAAGGCCAAGCAGGTGACAACGACCTGGTTTTTTCTGTAGCCCTTGTATATTATAGAGAGGTGTAGGAAATTCGGTGTATAATTCCTACTTTGTAAGGATTAATTTTTTAAATTTATGATCCAAAATTTTAAACTCTTATAATATGAAAAAGTGGTACTTAATGGCATTGACTTTTACTTGTTTTGCATTACACCCGGTACCTTCTGAAGCACAGCTTTTGAAAAAACTGAAGAAAAAGCTGGAGAAGAAAGCAGAGGAAGTCGTAGACAGGCAGGTAGACGGGGTGTTGGGGAATGATGACACGGCCGGGGAAGACCATACGGGAGAGGAACGGTCCGGCGACCCCTTCCGGAACCTTCCGAAAACAGTTTATGATTTTGTTCCCGGGGCGGAAATTGTCTTTCAGGATGACTTTTCGGAGGACGTGGAAGGCAATATGGCCTCCAGGTGGACGAGCAACGGAACAGGAGCTGTGGAAACCCTGCCCGGTGTGCCGGGAAAGTGGCTCAGGGTATATCCGGAAAACACCTATAAGATCAAGGACCTGATGCCCATGCCGGAGAACTTTACCCTGGAATTCGACATGCTTACCCGGGCCGATAATTACAAGGACCTGGGAACTCCCGCCTTCGGGTTCGACTACAACAAGGGAGTGAGCAAACACTATTACCTGGCCGACCAGAACCCTGTAAACGCCGATCTCTCATACCAGTTCGGCAAGCTGAACTTTACGAGCAAAGAAGTGGGGAGCAACCGGAAAAGCAGTGAGATGGATTTTCCCATGTCGTATTTTGCAAATGATGTCATGCGAATACAGGTACAGGTCACCGGAAGCCGTATGCGGGTCTTTGCCAATAAATACAAGGTGCTCGATACCGAGATGGTTGATTCCGAATCGAAAAAATATTTCTATTTTGCCTCCGATGGCAATGAACACTCCAGGATTTATATCGGCAACATACGTATAGCAGTTGTCGGAAAATAGCCGTTACAGGACGATCCCGGGCTGAAACAAAAAAACCGCCCCGGTTTTTTCCGGGACGGTTACTGTATATGTGCGGAAAACGGATCAGTCGTGCAGTATTTCCTTGACGAATTCCACTTCCCCTGATTCTACGTCGTAATACCCTCCGGCAATACCGATCTCCCCGGCTTCGAACATCTCCTTGAGAACGGCACTGCGTTTTAGTATTTCATCCATGGTATGTATCACATTGTGATGTGCGACGGCCTCTACAAATTCAGGAGAACCGGTATCTGTTCCGGGCTTTTCCCTGCTGACCTCGTCAACAGAATCCTGCATCTTGCTGAGCAGGGCAGTGATATTGCCCATTTGCACGCCCTTACAGGCGCTGGTTACAGCCCCGCATTTGCTGTGGCCGAGGACTACAATCAGTTTTGAGCCCGCTACTTTACAGGAGTATTCCATGCTGCCCAGGATATCCTCGTTGATGATATTACCGGCTACACGGGCACTGAATATATCGCCGAGCCCCTGGTCGAAAATGAGTTCGGCCGAAGTACGGCTGTCAATACAGCTCAGGATAACGGCAAAGGGAAACTGTCCGTTTTTGGTATCGTTGACCTGGCTGAGCAGGTCGCGGTTCGCCCTGAGGTTCCTGATAAATCGCTGGTTGCCTTCCTTGAGAAAATCCAGTGCCCTTGCAGGAGTTACTGTAGACTGGGTTTCTGCGGTATGTGCTTTCATAGGTGTATAATCGTTATATGTTTTGAAAGTATGACAGGATACTTTGTTATTTGTCATTGATCAATTCTGAAATTACTTCTTTGTGTGAGGTGCTGCCGTTCTTTATTGCTGAAGATGAGATATCGTGTTCCACGATCACCCTGTTCAGCGAATCGTCTTTGGTATCATTATCTATCCGGTATGCATCCTTAAACCCGGTAAGGACCACCTCGATGCCCTTTTCGGGGGCGGTAAATTCCTTGAATTCCTGTATGAGAGACAATATGTCGTGGGCGATGTATACCGTATCGGAGGCATCGATAACGACCCTGGAATTTTCCGGAAGGTGGTTAAGGGTGAGTTTTATCGCCGCTTTGTTCAGGAAAGACACTTCCTGGGCCAGGTCGATACGGATCAGGTCGCCGCTTTCATATTCTTCCTTCCGGAAAAAATAGGCTCTCTTGATGTTCCCTCTCAGGATAAACAGGATACTGATGATCATTCCCAGGGCCACCCCTTTCAGCAGGTCTGCAAAGACTACGGCAATAAAGGTGACGATAAACGGGATAAACTGGTATTTTCCTTTTTCCCAGAAGTGCTTGAAGACTGCGGGTTTGGCCAGTTTATAACCGATAAGCAACAGTACGGCGGCAAGCGTAGCAAGAGGTATCTTATTCAGGATCAAGGGAATGGAAAGCACACAGGCCACCAGCAGTATACCGTGTATAATGGCCGACATCTTGCTTTTTCCCCCGGCATTGATGTTGGTCGATGTCCTGACAATAACCGTAGTGAGGGGAAGTCCGCCTATCAGGCCACAGACCATGTTTCCTATACCCTGGGCCTTGAGCTCCCTGTTGGCACTGGCATACCTCTTGAAAGGATCGATACGTATGGAGGCTTCGAGGTTGAGCAACGATTCTATAGAGGCTACCACGGCAATGGTAATGGCGGCGATCCAGACATCGGGATTGGTAATGGCACCGAAACTGGGCAGGGATATCATTCCCTGGAATTCCTCTACCGAGGTGGGCACCGGCAGGCTTACGAGGTAGTTGGAGGTCGCGGCAAGATCACTTCCCGAAAGGATGAATAGTTCATTGAGCAGCGTTCCGGCAATAACGGCTACCAGTGCCCCGGGTAACAGTTTCAGTTTTTTGAGGGCGCTTATTTTTTCCCAGGCGATCAGGATGGCCAGTGAAACGGCCGTGATGATGATAACCCCGGGTTTCACATCGCCGAAGGAAGCGATAAGGTCTGTAAATATGGCCAGTCCCGACCCTATTTCCACGTCAGACCCCAATGCTTTGGGAACCTGTTTGAGGAATATGATGGCCCCGATCCCGGCAAGCATTCCTTCGATAACATTGGAAGGGAAATAATTGGAAATGGTTCCTGCCTGTATGAATCCGAGGACAATCTGTATAAGCCCCGCCAGAACTACGGCGGTCAGGAAAACTTCAAATGCTCCGAGGTCGGTGATGGCCACGAGTACGATAGCCGTAAGCCCGGCTGCAGGACCGGAAACACTTACGTGCGACTGGCTGAGGTAACCCACGACAATACCTCCCACAATACCGGAAAGAATTCCGGAAAACAGGGGGGCGCCCGATGCCATGGCAATGCCAAGACATAGTGGTAAAGCGACAAGAAAAACTACAAGCCCTGCCGCAAAATCCGATTTCAGATTTGCGAATAACGATATCTTCTCTCTCATGAAAGTATTTTTAAAGTGAAACGGTAATGTGATGCTTGCAGAAAACCCGAAGCATGTAATGGATTCCTCCGGCTCATCACAACGGAACATCGTATTTGCGAAATACCGCTCAGGCTATTCCTTCCGGAGCAGCACGGGCCTTATGTCGCGATACGACAGTGTTTATATGAGCAAATGAAGGAGAGGTAACGGGTCTGTCAGATCGTTGCCCGTTTCTTTACGGCGTTTTACCGGTCGTTTCGGGATAATTCCCGCACATGGCAATAATTGTCGACATGGCATGGAATATCCCTGGATGACGGAGAATAAACCGTAAAAAAGATCACGGAAACAAAAATCCAGGCGTTTCCCGGAAAGATTTAAGAAAATTCAGGGGGCGGACAGAATTTGTCTGCAAGGCAGGAAGCGTGAAGGTTCTCTATGTATACCATAGTGCCTTTTCCCGATATGAATGATGCCAGAAAAGGGGTGTCGTACATGCTTTTGGCAATACGGTCGTCTACGATCTTGATGGTTTCCTTGCTCTCTTCTTCCGCAGCGGAATAGAAGAGGGAAACATCTGCGTCCTTTTCGATCAGGGTAACCACGGTAGGGGTAATTATAAATACCCCGAAGATGATGACCAGGGAAATGGCAACGCTTTTATATGTAGACCTGTTTAGTATCAATGCAAAAACTGTTGTCTTGTTTAACGTATGCAAAATTACAAGTAATTCTTTATTGTTTGTTAAGGAAAAATTAAAATTGGGTTGCCCAGGTATATTTTTTTGAATTTTTCAAAATATTACAGGGGTTTTTATGAGATTAATAATGCTTTCCTGGAATTCCTTCCTGTAGGGCACCATAAGATACCTTCCTGGATTTATAAAACCGGTTAGCGAAAAGGCCATCTTACTTTAGGGAGTAAAGCATGCGTTTATGACGGTGTATCCGGGGCAGATATTGTAAATTTGTAAAAAACGAAACAGGAATGACCAGAGAAAAGACTGCCGTTAAAGCTGTTTTTTTCAGTATAGTGAGCAATGCCGTACTCGCCTTGATCAAGGGGGTCAGCGGCGTAATCGGTAATTCCCACGCCCTTGTTGCCGATGCCATAGAGTCGACTACCGACGTCTTCTCCTCTTTATTGGTTTTACTGGGGCTGAAATATGCAAACAGGCCGGCAGATGAGAATCACCCTTACGGGCACGGCAAGGCCGAGCCCCTGCTTACATTTGTCGTCGTTGGCTTCCTGGTGATCTCCGCCACCTTTATCGCTTACGAAAGTATTAAGAATATAGGGCGGCCTCACGAATTGCCAAGGCCCTTTACCCTGGTCGTGCTGGGAGGGATCATCCTGTGGAAGGAAATATCCTATCGTATAGTGATGCGCAGGAGCCGTGATACGGGAAGCAGTTCGCTCAGGGCGGATGCCTGGCATCACAGGAGTGATGCCATTACTTCCGTGGCGGCATTCCTGGGTATTTCCGTTGCACTTTTTCTCGGGAAGGGATACGAATCTGCAGATGATTGGGCGGCATTGCTGGCTTCCGGGTTCATTATCTACAACAGCTATCTTATTTTCCGCCCTGCACTGGGAGAGGTCATGGACGAACAACTGTACGAAGGGCGTATAAGAAGGGTTCGGGAAATAGCCGGAAATGTGGAAGGGATAATAGGTACCGAAAAATGCTATGTCCGGAAAACGGGGATGAAGTATCATATAGACCTGCACGCCATAGTCAATGCAGAGATCACCGTGAGAGAAGGGCATAAGCTCGCCCACGACCTCAAGGATGCCTTACAGGAGGAAATGCCCGATACCGAACATATTCTTATTCACATAGAGCCCCACGAACGGGGCGGCATTGGGGAGACACAGCCTCTCATGGCAGGGAAAAGGGATTGAGGGGGTCACAATTCCCTGACGCTGTCGGCAGGCAACCATCCGGTCTTGCCGTCGGCCAGTTGTATGTGTTTCCAGTGATTGAGTGTTTCCAGTACCTGTACCTTGGTGCCTGCATGGAGCTCGAAGATGTTTTCGCTGCGGTCATTGGGTTCTGAACGTACGGTGATTTCTTTCGCAAAAACAATGGCATGCCGGGTATGGGTGATCTCGTGGTATTGCGCATAGGCTATATAAATGCTGATAAACATGGCAATGGTCACAATGATGCTGGCCACGAAAAAAATTCTCTTCTGAAGGGGAGAATACTTGTAGTAATACAACAGGAACAGCAGGGCGGCAATAAAAGCAGATACAATGGCCACGATACCCCAGGAGTTGTAGTGAAAACGGTGTATGAGGCGCTCCGTAAATTTTGCAAAACCCGATTTCGGGAGGGTTTCGATGACATCTATGGTCCTGTTCCGGGCAAAGGCGAGGTTGTTCCTGATATCCCGGTCGTCGGGTGAGAGCAGCAAAGCCTTTTCGTAGTAATAGATACTTTCCGGGATACTGCCGAGTTTGTAATACGTGTTTCCGAGATTGTAGTAAAGGGAAGCGGAATGCTTTCCGGCTTCGAGAATGGTCTGGTAATTTTCTGCGGCTTCTTCGTATTCCCCTTCATTGTAAAGCGCAGTGGCCTCGTCGAATAAGGTGTCGGGAGATTTGTCCTGTGCAAATCCGGGCCCGGGGAAATGAACAAGCAGGGCCAATATGGCAATGCCCTTTGTTACGAGGTCTCGTATGGGGTAAAAACCCGGGGTATCATTTGTTTTTCCAGTCGTCATCCCGTTTGCTTTAGATCTGTTTGTCCATTTTGGAGATTACCGTTGCCGCCTTGTCGTAATCCTGTTGCATGGCTACTTCCGATGCGGGGGTGTATCGCGCCAGTTCACAACTTTGCAGCAAACCGATAAACCCGTCTATGTTCTCATTGTCCACTCCCTTTTCCCGGAGTATTTCGGTGATCTTTTCCTTGCTGAATTCGGAGGTCTCAATATGAATTTTTGCCTTGAGGTAATTGTGTAGTGCCCTTTCGAGAGCGATATAGAATTCCTCTTTGCTGCCCAGGGCCTTTTTGGCGGCAGACAGGTATTTCCTGGCCAGCCTGTTGGCCTTTCTTATCTTGTTGCCCTCTACGTCGGCTGCGATTTTCTGCTTTTTCTTAACGATCATTATGGCCATCGGGATAAGCAGGAAGGGAAGTAAGAGCAATATGTAAAACAGGCCGGAGAGGAAGAAGTCTTCTCTCGTTGTGCTTACCAGGGCCGGAGACAGTTTGATAAACCTGAACTGGCTTCCGGTAGCCAGTACCTGTTGCCTGGCAGTACCGCTCTCTGCTGGGGCGGAGGCGGAAGGAAGGGGACCTTCGGTGACGTGGACTGCCTTTGCTTCCGAGGTAAGGGTCTTATAGCTTCCGCTTTGCGGATCGAAATAGGCGAACGACACCTCGGGCACCGTATACTGTCCCTTAAACTGCGGAACTACCGTATAATTGTCCGAAACGCTTCCGGACATACCCGGGAGTGATGTGGATACATTTTCCTTGAATTCGGGAGTGTATACTTCCATGGAACCGGGGAGTTCTACCTTGGGCAGGGAAAAAAGCTTGAAATTTCCTTTTCCACGGACCTCGACCTTCATCTGGAAGGATTCGGAGGCCTTCAGCGTATTTTTGGAAGCGGTGACATTAAAGTCGAACTGGCCGACGGCACCGCTGAATCCGGCAGGCTTTCCGTTTTCGGGAAGGGGTTTTACTTCCAGGGTCCTGTTGCCGGCAGAAACAGTTTTATGGGCCTGCGTATACATCCGCCTGCCGAAAAAATCTCTTTTATTGGTAGGAACATCTATGGTCACGTCAAGAGACAGCGGGGCCAGGGTCAGTTTCCCCTCTTTTTGCGGATAGAGGACTACCTGTTTCAGTACGACATAACGGTAAGGCTTGCCCTTGTAGGTGCCGTTCTTCATCTCGTAGCGGGTAATGTCTATTTCCTGGCTCCAGAAATTGTTGTAACTGGGATTGTCCAGGGCGCGAAAGTCGGAAACATTGGTGTCCGGGCTTATATAGAGTTTGTACACCAGCGTAACAGCTTCGTTGAGATAAGGACTGGCCTTGGAGAGTTCGGCAACCAGATACAGTTTGCCTTCCGTAAGGCCGGCAGGAGTGCCGTTTTCATCATTCTGAGGCACAGATGCCGTGACGTCTACGGTCACCGGCAGGGTTTTGTATACGTTTCCGTCAATTTCTATGGTCGCCTGCTTTATGGTAAACTTACCCTGGCTTATAGGGGCCAGTACGTAGGAGTAGGTCTTGGAAAAACTTCTCTTTCCGTTGACCCAGGAATGGCTGACCGACTGGTTGGGCCCCATGACCACGGTAAAACCGTCGAAGGCCGGGGGAGTAAAGTTGTCCCCGTCCTTGTTCATGGTAAACTCTACCCGGAGCCTTTCGTTGACCCCCAGGGTCTCCTTGCTGACCTTGGCTTCGAACTGTATGCTTTCCTGCTGGGCCAGTCCGCTCCATGAAAAAAGGGTCAGTAAGGATAAAATAACAATATGTTTAGTGATGCTCATAGTTCTATCATCTCATTTAAGTCCGGAAAATACGATACTTTTCCGGGCTACCAGTCTTTTTCCGATGAGGTTCCGGATTTGGTTTCCTTGGCCTTTTTGGCATTGATCTTGTCCTGAACCCTTTTCTCTTCCCTTCCCATAGCTTCCAGTAGCGCCTTTATCTGCTGGGGAGACAGTTCGCTCCTGCCTTCCTGTGGCTGGCCCTGGCCCTCCTGGGGTTCGCCCTGCTGCTCTTCGCCCTGCCCGTCCTGAGGCGATTCTTCATCTCCTTTTTCGTCCTGTTCGCCGGGTTGCTGTTCTTCGTTATCCCCTTCGTTCCCCTGGTCGTCCTGGTCCTTGTTCTGCTGGTCTTTGTTTTCCTCGTTATCGTTGTCTCCTTCCTTGCCCTGGTCCTGCTGGTCCTGGTTCTGGTCACCACCCTGGTCCTTGTCCTGCTGGTCTTTGTCCTGATCCTTGTTGTCATCCCCTCCGCCCTGGTTCTGGTCATTTTTCAGCATTTCTTTTGCCAGGGCAAGATTGTACCTGGTTTCCTCGTCGGCAGGGTTGTTGCGGAGCGCCTCCTTATAGGCCTCTACCGCTTTCTGGTACTCCTTGTTCTTCATAAAGACATTTCCAAGGTTGTGATAGGCCTTGTGCTTTTCTGTTTTACTGCCTGCAATTTCGCCTGCCTGTTTATACCTGGAAAAAGCTTCTCCGAGGTTTTCCCTTCTGTAATACGCGTTCCCGAGATTGTATCGTGCCGCGGCATTATCTGCATTTTTAGAAATGGCTTCCCTGTAATTTACCTCGGCATCTTCAAATGCGTCGGCAGCCAGTTCCGAATTGGCCTTGTATACCAGCTGTTCCGATTCCCGTACCGCCTTGTCTTTTTCCTTGTCCTGTTCCTGTGCGGAGAGGCCGCCGCCGGGGCAGCACAAGCACAACACTACGGTCAGGAAGGCCGGGGCCATGCAACGGCTGATGCTGTAAAAACGACAATATGTATAATAAAAGGTATTCATTTCCGACATGCTTTTAAAACTTAAAACCCTGAACTCATTCTGTTCCGATCGCCATGCGGCGGTTATCCTTCATTCTTTTCGTTAAAAAGGTTAAGCTTCCTCAACCAGGAAGTCTTCCGTTCCAGGAAAAGGAGGTCTAAAATTAAAAATAATAAAGCGGCACCCAAAAACCACTGGAACTGGCTTTTATAGTCGGCAAACTGCTTTGTTTCATATTCCTTCTTATCCATATTTCCGAGATAGTCCTTCATGAAGTCCACCACCCCGGCAGTATTGTTGCCGTTCATATAGGCCCCGTTACTGTTATCTGCGATTTTTTCCAGGGTCTCCTCATTCATGTGAGTGATGACTACTTCGCCCTGTCTGTCTTTCTTATAGGTCTCCGTAATGCCGTTCCTCTTTATCGGTATGGGGCCTCCCTTTGCTGTTCCCACACCTATGGTCACCACGCGTATTCCCTTTTGCTTCAGTTCCTCCAGCGGGGCGTCGATACTGCTTTCGTGGTCTTCCCCGTCCGAAACGATTACCAGTATCTTGTTGGTCTGTTCTTGGTCGTTAAAGTACCCTGCCGCCATATTCATGGCTTCGCCTATTGCCGTGCCCTGGGAAGACAGCATATCGGTATTCATGCCCTGCAGGAACATCTTGGCCGCAGCGTAGTCGGTAGTGATGGGGAGTTGCGGAAAGGCATCCCCGGCATAGGCGATAATCCCTATGCGGTCTCCGGCAAGCTGGTCGATAACGGCGGAAATGAGGCGTTTCGATTTTTCAAGACGGTTCGGGGTAATGTCTTCCGCCAGCATGCTTTTTGAAACGTCGACGGCAAATACGATATCCACACCTTCCCTTTTTACCGTTTCGAGTTTACTCCCGATCTTCGGGTTTACCAGCGCAAAGGTCAGTGCGGCAAAAGCCAGCAGCAACATCAACAGCTTGAGCAGGGGCTTGAACGACGACGTTTCGGGGCTGAGCTTTTTGAGGAGGACTGCATCTGCAAACTGTCGTTGTGCCCTTTTTTTCCATACCTGAAGGAGAACAAAGAGCAATACCACCACAGGGATGATGGCCAGCAGGTAAAAATATGTCTTTTCTTCCAGTACGTACATTTCTGTCAATGATTTTAGGCGTTACACTTTACAGCGTGCCCGCTTCGGTGTAATGCGGATACAAATTACACAAAACTCCTGAATACCGTATAACGCAATAATAATTCCAGGAACAATAATGCCCCGGCCAGTATGACCAGCGGGCGGAACTTTTCGTCGTAATTGTAATATTTGAATTCTTCTATTTCCGTGGTTTCGAGCTGATTGATCTCCTCGTAGATCTCTTCGAGTTTCTTGTTGTCGGTGGCCCGGAAATACCTGCCCCCGGTTTCCCTGGCGATATCCTGGAGCAATTTTTCGTCTATTTCAACTTTCTGCATACCATAGCGAAAGGAACCGTCGGGGTTATACGCTATGGGGGTCATGGCCATACCGTTGGTCCCCAGTCCTATGGTATAGGTCTTTATACCGTACTCCTTGGCCAGTTCGGTAGCGGTAAGGGGCTCTATAACCCCGGTATTGTTTACCCCGTCGGTGAGCAGTATGATCACCTTGCTTTCGGCCTTGCTGTCCTTGAGGCGGTTAACGGCTGTAGCCAGCCCCATGCCGATGGCAGTCCCGTCACGGAGGGTTTCGAAATCAAGGCTTTTCAGGGTGTTCAGCACCAGTGGCTTATCGCTTGTTACGGGAATGGGGGTATAGCTTTCCCCGGCATAGGCTACCAGCCCGATACGATCGTTAGGGCGGTTTTTGATAAATTCGGCAACGACCTCCTTGAGTGCCGTAAGGCGGTTTGGCTTCAGGTCTTTGGCCAGCATGCTCGAAGAAAAATCAAGGGCCATAACAATATCGATACCCCGTGTCATACTGGTTCTGGAGGTGACATCCAGGGTCTGCGGCCTTGCCATGGCGGTAATCAGCAGGGCAATGGCCAGCAGGCGGAATACGAACAGTACGGGTTTGAGTTTCGGCAATAAAGAAGCGTGGGTTTTAAAGCCCTGTGTCGTTGAGATTTTAAGGGGAGCAGCGGCCTTTTTGCGCTTCAGTATATACCATATGATAGCCAGAGGAAGCAGCAAAAGCAACCAGAAACACTGCGGATTTGCAAATTGAATATTCTCCAGCATCTTATTGGTTTTTAAAATCTATGGAATTGATGATCCTTTCCTCGATCTCAGGAGCATACCTGTCGTCCCTGTGGTACACTATGGTAACCTGTTCAAAAGCTCCTTTTTCGTTAAAATTGAGGATCACATAATTGGCCTTTACCGTTTTTTCGCTTCCCGGAACGGCAATAATGTCCATACTTCCGAAGACCTTGATCCCCTTGGCCCCCGAAGGGGTGGTAAATTCTTCCTGCTTTACGAGCATGTTTTTGGCTCCCTGCTGTTCTATGGTGGCTACGGCTCCTTTTATGGCGTCTTCTACCTTAAACTCTACCCCCTGCCTGAAAGTGGTTACACTTGCCGAGATGTGGAAACTGCCCATCAGGCTGCCGTAGGTAAAGGTCTGATTGGCACTTACCGCTTCTTTCATGGCATCGGGAATATCGACTTTCGTTCGCCGGAGTACTCTCGGTGTTTCCATGACTATGGCCGGATAGCCGTATTCGCTGCTCACCCATTCTCCGTGTAGCAATTCCCGGGTAGGATGCCCGAAAACCGTATCTTTTACCTGGTGATATCCGAAATATACGGTAGCGGCCCCTGCCAGGAGTACGACGATACAGCCCGCTGCTATGGCCAGGGTAATACGTCTTTTTTTGCGGCGTTTGCGCTCCAGTTCAGCCCTGTAGGCTTCCTGCTGCAACAGTTCTTCCTCGGTAGGTTCGGGGATGGCTTCCCGGGTACGTACCACCACATGCTCTATAATTTTCCTGTCCTCTTCCGCAACCCGGGTATCCGGCCTGGAACGCGCAAATTTTACCAGGTCGGCCTTCTGAAGAACAGCCTTGAAATTGTCGATCGTGCTTTTTTCCAGTTTCAGCTTCCCTGCCTCCTGCAGCATTTCGAGTTTGGCCACCAGTTCCTCAGTGGTGCTCTCCATGGCGGAAATGTGAATTTCCTCTTCGAGATATTCCCTGACGATATGGGTGAGCTCGGAATAGTATTCCTTGTATTGCGACTGTATGAGATAGCGCGATTCTTCCAGCTTTTTCAGACCGAGCAGGGCGCGGTCGAACGGAGGCAGCAGGGCTTCTTTCTCCTCCTCGGTAAGGGGTTTTTTACGGATAAAGAACCAGTAGACCGCTGCTGCAATGACCAGGGCTCCCAGCAATCCCCACAGCAGGAAACGGATCCACCCGGAATAGCTTCCCGAAACTTCCTGCACGGGTTTGATGTCGTACATTTTTTGCGCAGTGGTATCTACGGCGATGTCATTTACGGTGACCCGGAGTGAATCGGTATAAAACTCCCTGTTGTTGATGACCACCTTTTGCCGGGGTACGGTGTAATGACCGGAATCGAATTGGGTCAGGGCGTATTTGCGAATGAGATCGAACCGGTCTTCGGTGCGAAAGGTATCTATATCGGTAGCTTCCACCATTTCGAGGGGGGTGAAGGTCTGTCCTTCGGGAAATACGACCAGTGCGGTGGTATCTGTCTTTACCCTTATTTCAAAATGCAGTTGTTCGCCGATCTTTATTTGGGTGGTATCGATCACCGAAGATACTTCAGGCGAGGTCTGGGCCTTTATCACAGCGGGAAACAGGAAGAGTAGGAAAGCAAAAGATAAGCCTGCCGCTACAGCGAAAACGCTGTGTCTTTTTTCCGTGTCCCCCGAATTTCTGTTCATAATTTTCAATCTCATTACAGACCTGACGGTCGTTTTATGCTCGTCGTTTAAAATATCCTAACAGTTTCCTGACATAACTTTCATCCACGCGGTTGTGCAGTACACCGGCCCCGCTCCTGGTAAAGGAGTTGTGAAAGTAGTCTACGCGTTCCTTGTAATAGGCCGTATACCCGTTACGCACTTTTTTCGATGCGGTATTTACAGTGACCAGCGCTCCGGTTTCTTCGTCTTCGGCGGTAATCATGCCCAGGTTGGGAAGGGCTTCTTCGTGCCTGTCGTAGACCCTGATCCCGGTGATATCGTGTTTTTTTCCGGCGATCCGGAGCGTGTGGTTGTAATCATCGTCCATAAAATCGGAAAGGATGAATACGATGGCCTTTTTTTTCATTATGTTGGAAAGGAACTTCAGGGCCTCGTTGATATCTGTTTTTTTACGCTCCGACCGGAATTCCAGGAGTTCCCTTATAATGCGCAATACATGCGATCTTCCTTTCTTCGGCGGGATATAGAGCTCTATCTGGTCTGAAAAAAGGATAAGGCCTATCTTGTCATTGTTCTGGGTAGCGGAAAATGCCAGGGTGGCTGCAATTTCCGTGATCACTTCATTCTTGAACTGCGAAGTGGTGCCGAAAAACTGGCTTCCGCTTATATCGGCCATGAGCATCATGGTAAGCTCCCGCTCCTCTTCAAAAACCTTGACAAAAGGTTCGTTGTACCGGGCTGTGACATTCCAGTCTATATTCCTCACATCATCGCCGAACTGGTATTGCCTTACTTCGCTGAAAGTCATACCCCTCCCCTTGAAGGTGGAATGGTATTCCCCTCCAAAGATATGGTCCGACAACCGCCGTGTCTTGATCTCTATTTTCCTTACTTTTTTAAGTAATTCCTTGGTGTCCATACGCTCCGGAAAGAGAGGTTTGCAGTTTCCTGCCCCCGGGAGGGCAATGCATCCTTTTTAATTTTTCGATCTTGATGCCGTGGGTTCAGCGGAGATCAGGGAACTTCCACTTCATTGACGATCTTGTTGATGATATCTACCGAAGTAATGTTTTCCGCCTCTGCTTCATAGGTGATCCCGATCCTGTGGCGCAGTACGTCGTAGACCATGGCCCTTACGTCTTCGGGAACCACGTACCCGCGGCGTTTGATAAAGGCGTAGCATTTGGCGGCAGTGGCCAGGTTTATACTTCCCCGGGGCGAGGCGCCGAAACTTATAAGAGGTTTCAGGTCAGACAATTTGTATTTTTCGGGATAGCGGGTGGCAAAGATGAGATCGAGGATGTACTTCTCTATTTTTTCATCCATATATACTTCGCTTACCGATTGCTGGGCACTTAATATCTGCTCCAGCGATACTACCGGATTTACCTTTTCAAAGCTTCCTTTCAGGTTGGCCCGGATAATGAGCTGTTCTTCGTCCAGCTTGGGATAATCGATAACGGTTTTCAGCATAAACCGGTCTACCTGTGCTTCGGGCAGGGGATAGGTTCCTTCCTGTTCTACGGGGTTCTGTGTGGCCATCACCAGGAATGGCTTATCCAGTCTGAAAGTCTTGTCGCCTATGGTTACCTGCTTTTCCTGCATGGCCTCCAAGAGTGCCGATTGTACCTTCGCAGGCGCCCTGTTGATCTCGTCTGCGAGCACGAAATTCGCAAAAATGGGCCCTTTCTTGATGGAAAAATCATTCTCCTTGATATTGTAGATCATGGTCCCTACTACGTCGGCAGGAAGCAGGTCGGGAGTAAACTGTATCCGGCTGAATGTTCCGTGTACTGCTTGCGACAGCGTGTTTATTGCCAGGGTCTTGGCGAGTCCGGGAACCCCTTCGAGAAGGATGTGCCCCCGACCCAGAAGCCCGATCAGAAGGCGTTCCACCATGTGTTTCTGCCCTACGATAACCTTGTTCATTTCCAGGGTGAGTAAATCGACAAAAGCACTCTCCCGCTGGATTTTTTCATTAATTAAGCCAATATCTGAAGTCTTGTTATCTTCCATCGATTATATGTTTTGCGCCGTGAATATACTAAACCTGACTGTTACGATGCAAATTGAAAAATTAATTTCAAACAGGGTAGTTAATTAATAGTTAAAAAATAGCGCCCGAAGGAAGTAATAACGAACTGTTTATAAAATTTTAGTACAAATTAACGAATATGTGTATTTCGGGCAGGAAAGGGTGGCTTCAAAATAAAATATTACTTTTATGCTGCAAAGGGATGTTGTTACCTTAAAATTAAAGCTATGCATAAAGAAAAGGGAGTGGATAAGGATCTCACCGCATTTATCACGGGGGCAACCAGTGGTATAGGAAGGGCTACGGCCCAGGTATTTGCCCGGCAGGGAATACGCCTGGTGCTTTGCGGGCGGAGGCAGGAACGCCTGGAAAACCTGAAGCTGGAATTGTCGGGATTTACCGATGTACACGTTCTGCAATTTGATGTGAGCAACAGGGACGATGTTTTTGAGGCGGTCAACAGTTTGCCGGAGCGCTTCTCGGAGATCGGGATCCTCATCAATAATGCGGGTAATGCACATGGGCTTGACCCTATACAGGAAGGAGATGTCGATGACTGGGATGCCATGATAGACAGTAATGTAAAAGGGTTGTTGTATGTGTCCAGGGCCATCCTTCCGCAGATGGTGCGCAGAAAGCGCGGGCATGTTATCCATGTGGGGTCTATAGCTGCCAAGGAGGTATATGCCAACGGGGGAGTGTACTGTGCCAGCAAGCACGCCGTAGACGCGATCAGTAAGGGGATGCGTATCGACCTGAATGCCTATGGCATCAGGGTGGGAGCCATTCACCCGGGGATGGTGGAGACGGAATTCAGCAGGGTGCGCTTCAAGGGCGATACGGAACGGGCAGATGCCGTGTACAGCGGTATAGAGGCCCTTACTGCCGAAGATGTTGCCGAGATCATATACTTCATGGTCTCCAGGCCGCCCCATGTGAATATTGCCGATCTGCTGGTGCTCCCCCTGGCCCAGGCTTCCGCCTCGGTAACACACCGGGAATAAACCGGACTTTCATCCTGTTTTACAAAGCTGTAGATAAGAAATTCGCAGCAGTTTAGCTCTGCACTGTCATGATCAATAAACGCCTTTTAGTAAAAAATCTTCTCGCTCATAATGATGAAAACAGTTTTTATGACAAAAAACGGTTTGTCAATATCGGGGAAAAGGAGGGGAAGGCCAAGTTCCTGAAGCACGTCTGTGCGCTGGCCAATTCGAACCCTGTAAACAATTCCTTTATTGTAGTAGGTGTGGAAGATGAAGATAACGAGATCGTGGGGACTGATTTTTTTGACGACAGCAAGATCCAGAACCTGGTCAATGCCTATCTCGATCACGCCCCTCTTATTTCGTACGAAAACGTTCCGTTTCCGCATCTTCCCGAAGGAAAAGTGGTAGGACTGGTAACGATAAGGTCTACGGGTAAGCTGTGCTCGCTGCGGAGAAACATATGGAAGTATTACGGGGGGTCCGTGTTTTTCAGGGAGGGCAGTATGAGCATGCCCAGGGTTTTTGATACCGAACTGAGGGACACCAATTCGGCTGTGGTAGCCGAAATAGAACTTCATGCACAAAATAATATCGAGCTCACCCTGAACGGGGTTATTGACTTTTTGTACCACAGGCACAGAGACCTGGAAGGGCATTACAAGGTGTTTAAGGAGCAGTTTGTAGTATGCTGGGCCGGGATCGTCAAGAAAGTGAACGGAAACAGGAACGGAGGGGAGGAAAAAACGTATTATTCGCGGGTGGATATCGAGTTGATCAACGAACAGGTCAGGTTGTTCTATTCGGCACTCGACGAGGTGGAGATCAGGGTGAACGAACATGTGTTCTCTACTACTGAATTCATACAGCTGGGGCTGAATGACCACCAGAAATACTACCCCCTGGAAACCGTGACCATCACCTTTAATGACAACGGATCATACAAGATAGACAGCACCCTGATCTTTGACCCGCCCGAATACGACCGGAAGGTGCTGTACCATGTGTACAATACCAATAATGTGCTGTTGCAGAAGCTGAAAAAGGGGGTGCCGTTGACGGTGAGGGAACAGAAGGATATGGAAAACCTCCCGGCAACCTATCTCATCTGTGCGCTGAACGGTTTTGACGATGCGCGGGAGAAGCTGGAGCAATACAGGGAAGTGGTAAAAGCTTATGACCGCAAGGTGTACGCGTCGCTGAAGGAATCGCTGAGAGTGCTCAGAAAAGTGAAGTATAATTAAGGGCCGGTCTTGCAGCGGTGGAATGTTTCCCGTAGCCGGAGCACCCTGACTAAAAAAAGAACTATATATTTACTGGTGTGGAGAAAACTTTTGTAGTCGGAGATATACACGGAGGGTACAGGGCTCTTGAACAGGTTTTGAATGCTGTGGAGCGGAAACCGGAGGATACTTTTATTTTTCTCGGAGACTATGCAGACGGGTGGAGTGAGACACCGCAGGTGCTGGATTTCCTGATGGAGTTTCGCGAAAGACAGTCCTGTGTATTTGTCCGGGGAAATCACGATACCCTGTGCAGGGACTGGCTTGTGAAGGGATCGAGCAATGACCTGTGGCTTTTTCACGGCGGAGAGGCTACGGTAGAGGCATATCGCGGAATAGGGGAGGAGACCCGCAAAGCACACGGAGATTTCCTGGAACAGCTTACCGATTATTATATCGATGAAAAGAACAGGTTGTTCCTGCATGCCGGCTTTACCCATACACGGGGGGTGGAACACGAGTATTTTCCGGAGATGTTTTACTGGGACCGCAGCCTGTGGGAAACGGCCCTTGCCCTCGATACTTCGATCCCGGAGGAATCGTACAGGTACCCGGCACGCCTTTCGCACTACGCAGAAATTTTTATCGGGCATACTCCCGTTACCCGTATAGGAGAGAAAACTCCGGTAAATGCCGGAAATGTGTGGAATGTAGATACCGGGGCCGCATTTAAAGGGCCGCTTACCGTAATGGATGCGGGAACCAAGGAGTTCTGGCAGAGTGCCCCTGTCTGGACCTTATACCCTGATGAAGAGGGTCGTAATTAAAGACAGTTTCTCAGATCTTTCGCTCCCTGAACTGTTGTTGCAACAGCTTGTAATCCACTTTTCCCGAAGTCATTTTCAGGTGGTCGAGGATAATGACGGAACGCTGTATTTTCAGGGCTTCATTTTTTATTTTGCCTATCATCTGGATCAGCGTTCTTTTCTTGCCCGGGGGCAGGGCTTCGAAAAACCCGGCCCCTTCCGGGTCACTGTCCAGTACGGCCTGAAGGGCTTCATCCATGGGAGTGCCGTAATCAGAGAGGTCTTCCTCCGTTTCAACGTATATGGCGTCGCCGGTTTTGAGCCCGAGCTGTGCCATTTCCTTTTTGCTCAGGAGTATGAAGAACGAACCGTCTCCCGACGGCATCAGGGAGGTGTGTTTCTTTACCTGCCCGTCAAAACGGCAAATCACTCTCCTGCTTCGGGATAGCTGCTTTGCGGCTTCGTCCGGTACGGGGATAATATACGTCCATATCGGAGAGTCCATCTTTGCAATATGAGAAGAGAAAGAGATCATTTCATGTGATACTCATTTAGGTAAAAAGTGCCTTGAGCTCTGTGGCCTCATCGGGTTTCATCTTTCCCGCGAGCACGAGACTCAGCTGTTTTCTCCTTAAAGCAGCTTCGAAACGCAACTTTTCGAGCTTCGTTTCGGGAGCCAGGGCAGGAACTTCAACGGGTCTTCCGGTTTCGTCAACGGCCACAAAAGTATAAATAGCCTCATTGGCTTTGGTCCTGGAGCCGTTTTCACGGTCTTCTATCCACACATCTATAAATACCTCCATCGAACTTTTAAACGACCTGGAGACGGCGGCCTCTACGGTGACCACACTACCCAGGGGGACGGCCCGGTTGAAGGCTACGTGGTTTACCGAAGCGGTCACCACGATACGTCTGGAATGCCGGCGGGCGGCAATACTTGCTGCACGGTCCATCCTCGCCAGGAGCTCTCCTCCGAACAGGTTGTTCAGGGGGTTTGTCTCGCTGGGAAGGACCAGGTCGGTCATAATGGTTCTGGATGCTCCGGGAGTCTTTGCTTGCATTCGGTCTGTGGCTATAGATTTTATGCAAAGTTACTATAAAAATCAGAATAGCCTGAAAGCATCTGCGCTGTTACATTTTCTCCGACGGTGCGGTCCGGGGAAAAGAAGACATGGAATATTAGTTTTCCGATACGAGCAACCAGGCTTCCGGAGCTTCCTTCTTTATCCTGTTCAGGAAATTGATGGCTTCTCTGGCACTGGTGTAACTGTTAAAGGCTACCTGGTGAAGTCCGTGGCCGGTAGGTTCGAGGCGTTGCGGCTCGTATCCCCTGGCTCTGAGCTCCTCCATTTTCTTGTCGGCATTTTCCTCCACACGAAAGGCTCCGGCTACCACATAGTACAGCGGCTTTCTGGTGGCATTCAGTGTGATGGAAGGCAGGTTTACGGGAGTGGTGTCAAAAAAGGTGGCCTTCTGTATGCTTTGCTGTAACTGCTGCTGTGCCTGCTGCTCGGCAAGCTGTATCTGCTGCTTCTGCGATTCCATGCGTTGCGACTGGTATACGACAGCGCCTGCGGATACCGAAAGTAACAGTATGGCGGCGTATTTGAGGTATGATTTCCTTCTCGAAGGTATCCCGGTAAGGGTACGTACTTCCGCAGACGGGGAGCCGGTCCCTTCGGGTATGGGAAGCCGGGCGATTTCCCGGGCCCCGGTAGAAGCCATTCCGAAAGAGGAGGTGAGGTAATTGATGTCGGTAAACGGTTGGAACTGTATGCTGTTTTCCTTGTTCAGCCATAAAAGACCGATCTGTTTCAGGGAGAGTTTTTCCCCGTTTTCCATACGGTCTTTCCATGCGATCACTCTTTTCCGTACCTCAACAGACGCCTTTTCATACGGAATACCGAGGGAATCGGAAATATGCCTGATCAGCAGGCCGTCGTTGGAAACCAGCTGGGCATTGAATGAAATGGCCTTGGAAGGAGGGAAAAATGTATGATTGTGGATACGCGCCGACCGCAACTGGGTCAGGAATGAACCGAATTCCGGTACGGTAACGCATGAATACCTGTACAATAACTCGCCGATGTAGTGTTCTAACTGCATAAAACAAAGATGGTGATTTTTTTGGTGTGAGAAAAGAAGGGAGGCGGGAAAATTATCAACAGAAAGTAAAAACTTTTTATTTTGAAAGAATAATCTTATATTTGCTTCGTAATCGAGATTTAAACCTGACGGCAGTATGTTATGAAAACCATACCCGATCTGCTTTACGTGCTCGCCCTGCAACACGCCAGGGGAGTAGGAGATATCATGGCCAAAAAGCTTATTGCCCGTTGCGGTAGTGCAAGGGCTGTCTTTGAAGAACGTCCCGACAGGCTTCTGGGGATCAACGGAGTGGGGAGGCGTGTCCTGGAAAATATCCGTAAGAAGGAAAACCTGGAAGCGGCGGAAAAGGAGTTGCGGTTCCTGGAAGATCACGATATCGGCTGCAGTTATTTTGAACAGGATCATTATCCCGAACGGCTCAGGTATTGTGCAGACGGGCCTATACTCCTGTTCCGCTCGGGGAGCGCCGACCTGAACAGCAGGAAGGTGATCAGTATAGTAGGCACGCGCAATATTACCTCTTACGGGAAGCGGTTTTGTGAAAAGCTGGTAAGCGACCTCGCTTCCTTTGACCCTCTTGTCGTAAGCGGTTTTGCCTATGGTGTGGATATTACGGCACATAAAGCGGCCCTTGCCTGCGGCTTGCAGACCGTAGGCTGCCTGGCACATGGGTTAAACCAGATATATCCGCGGGCACATAAGCCCTACGTATCCGGGGTAGAGGCACGCGGCGGGTTTGTGACCGATTTCTGGAGCAGCAGTATGCCGGAACGGGAAAATTTCCTGAAGCGCAACCGCATCATCGCCGGCCTGTCGGAAGCTACGGTAGTCGTGGAATCGGCAGCTAAGGGAGGGGCGCTCGTCACCGCGGGGATCGCCCACTCCTACCATCGGGAGGTCTTTGCCGTACCGGGCCGTACCGAAGACCGCTACAGCGAGGGATGTAACAACCTGATACGTTCGCACAAGGCGCATATACTTACTTCGGCCGAAGATCTTGTATACCTCTTAGGATGGCACCGGGAGCTGTTGCTGGCACGGCAGGAAGCTTCTTTGAAAAACAGCGGGCAGGCCTCTCTTTTTCCGCAACTCGATGCCACGGAGCAGAAGGTATATGCCTTTTTGTCGGAACACGGCAGGGAAATGCTGGACATTATTGCGCTTCGCTGCGAAATTCCCGTGTACCGCCTGTCTCCGGTATTGCTCGCCATGGAGATGAAAGGCGTGGTAAGGCCGTTGCCGGGAAAGCTTTTCGAGGCGGTTTTTTCTGCCTAATATCCTATCTTATCCCGTACCCTCTGCAGTACTTCCCCTGCTACTTTCCGCGCTTTTCCGGCGCCTATGGCCAGGGCTTCGTCTACTTCACCGGGATGTTCCGCATAATAGTGGAAACGTTCGCGTTCCGCAGCAAACTTTTCCGTGATAAGCTCGTAGAGGGCCTGCTTGGCATGGCCGTAACCGTAGCCTCCGCCAAGGTAATTCTGTCTCATGGTGCTCACCTGGGCTTCACTGCCCAGTATGCTATACAGCGCAAATACATTACAGGTATCGGGGTTTTTCGGGGCTTCCATCGGGGTGCTGTCGGTCTCTATGCTCATGATGCGTTTGCGAAGCTGTTTGTCCGGCAGGAAAAGGTTGATGGTATTGCCCCTGGACTTGCTCATTTTCCCACCGTCGGTACCGGGAATGTATTGGGTATTCTCCTGTACCTTTCCTTCGGGGATCACAAAAGTCTCCCCCATTTTACGGTGAAACCTCTGGGCCACGTCCCGGGTTATTTCCAGGTGCTGCATCTGGTCTTTGCCCACGGGAACGATCTCCGCGTCATACAGCAGTATGTCTGCCGCCATAAGCATGGGATAGCTGAACAGGCCGGCATTGACATCTTCCAGCCGGTCGGCCTTATCCTTGAACGAATGCGCAAGGGTAAGCCTCTGGAAGGGAAAAAAGCAACTCAGGTACCAGGCGAGTTCGGCGGTTTGGGGCACATCGCTCTGGCGGTAAAAAACCACTTTTTCGATATCGAGCCCGAAAGCCAGCCAGGTGGCAGCTACGTTTCGGGTGTTCTGCCGCAATTCGTTTCCGTCCTTTATCTGCGTGAGGGAATGCATGTCGGCAATAAAAAGAAAGGAATCGTTGCCGGGTTGTTCCGACATTTGTATGGCCGGCAGTATGGCCCCTAAAATGTTTCCGAGATGAGGTGTTCCCGTGCTTTGTATACCTGTGAGTATTCTTGACATTTAGTTTATTAGTTTGTAGTTCTTAGTTGTTAGTTTGGTTCATAACTCTGAACTGGTTATAGTTGTCATTCCCGGGCATCGGGGGAGGTCGGGACAGGCACTACGGTCCGGATGACACAACTCCCGACCATTTCCGTAAAGCAGGATTGTTATTTTTGCAAAATAAAGGCAAAATAAAAACATTTGCCGCAGATAGGGAAGATAAATTTCGGAAGGGGGGTAAGCAGGGCCTGTAAAAAACCGCTTTTGCGAAACGTAAAAGCGGTAGGTGATTTGAGATGATAATTTTTAAACGGGGAAGCTATCTTTTAAATAGTCCGACAATAAAGAGCACGACAATGGCACCGATAACCCCGGTGATGAGGTCTCCTATTATGCCGGAGCCTATGCTTACTCCCAGGGCCCCGAACAGCCAATGGCCTACAACGCTGCCAAGGATGCCCAGAAGAATGTTAAAGAGGATTCCGAATCCCCCTCCTTTCATGATAGTTCCGGCGAGCCACCCGGCGATGGCTCCGATAATTATTGCGTATAACATAACGGATTGTTTAAAAGTTTTCATCTAAATATATGAATTTTTTTTAAAAGATTAACTTTGGCACATGATGAAATTACTGAAATACCCCTTTATAATTCTCTGGCGGATCTGGTTTTATGTACTTATGTTTTGCACGATTATCGTGTTGTCGCCCGTGTTTCTTGTGCTCACCTCGTCAGACAGGTATTATCACCAGCTTTTCTGGGTGGTGCGCAATATATGGGCCAATGCCATTCTCTATGGTATGGGGTTTATCCCGGACATCAAAAGAGACCAGCAGATGGAAAAGGGAAAGAGTTATGTGCTGATCGCCAACCATACCAGTATGACCGATATCATGCTGATGCTGAGGGCCTCTCCCAACGCGTTTGTGTTTGTGGGAAAGCAGGAACTGGCGAAGATCCCGATCTTTGGTTTCTTCTATAAACGGGCGTGTATCCTGGTAGACCGGAATAATGTAAAAAGCCGTACGGCTGTTTATGAAAGGGCAAAAAAAAGACTGGACAACGGATTGAGTATCTGTATTTTTCCCGAAGGGGGGGTCCCCGATGAAAAGATCCGCCTGGACGAGTTCAAGGACGGGGCGTTCAGGCTGGCCATTGCCTACCAGATCCCCATAGTGCCGATGACCTTTGCCGATAACAAGAAACGCTTTTCCTATACTTTCCTCAGCGGTAGCCCGGGGGTGATGAGGGCAAGGGTACATCCTTTTATAGAGACCAGGGGCCTTACCACAGACGACCGCGCCGCCCTGAAGGCACAGTCCAGGGCGGTTATTTACCGGCAGTTGCGCGATTATGGCAAGGATGGAAAGCCTACGGAAAACCGAAAAACCTGGTAATATACTCCCAGGTCATCACCGGTCGGGAAAATGGCAAATTCCCGCTGCCATATTGATCAGTGAAGAGACCCTCAAAATCGAATTTGGAGCACAAAAAGCAGAAACTCGTCATCTTCAAACCCTTCCCGAATTTTCAGGAGGGCTATCCGTATCTGGGTTTCTACCGTCCTGACAGAGATATCCATTCGCTGGGCTATTTCCTTTTGCTTTAGCCCTTCCAGTTTATTCATTTGCAGTATACGCCTGCATTTCGGGGGCAGGTGTTCCACCAGCTCTTTCAGCCGCTGCATCCGTTGTTCTATAAGGTCTTCATCATCCTTGATCCGCTCCTGTAGGGCACGTTGCTTTAACTCGTCAAAAAAAGTGTCCCGGCGTTTTAGCTGCCGCTGTTCATCGATATAAATATTGTGGGCTATCATATATAAATACCCCTTGGGCGACCGCTCCGTATCCAGTTTATGGCGCTGTGTCCACAAGGTCAGGAAAGCCTGTTGCGCAATGTCTTCAGACTGTTCCTGGTGGTGCGTAAAACTGGTCACATAAGCCAGCAACCGCTGGTAGTAACGTTTAAAAAACTGCTGAAATGCAGGCTCATCGCCCCGGTGTATGGCTTTGGCCAGTGCTATATCATCCATAAGTTTCAGAGTATACCCGTGTAATTCCCTCGTAAAGATTAAAAAAAAATTAAATTGTCGTTACGGGATTTTTGTTTTTTTACCGTATAGGGGGTAGATTAAGTTAATAAGTTATTGAGTTACTGAGTTATTTGGGCAACCTGCCCTTCGGCTCCACTCAGGGAACTGTAACCTGTAACCAAAAACCTGCAACTCAACAAGCCCATGAAAAACCTGATCGCAAAATTTATAACCAACACCATTGTCGACGAGGAGCTGAAAACACTCCGGGAGTGGTTGGCGGACCCAAAGCATCAAAAAACCTTTGAAGCCTACGTCCGCGACTATCATGACCTTAACCTGGCCATGACCCCTGTAGACCTTCAAAAGGCCTACGGCAAACTGCGAAATATGATGGACCAGGAAAAACATAAAGCCAGGCCGGTTAAAAAACTCTGGGCACCGTTGGTAAAATATGCCGCTGCCGCTCTGGTATTGCTGAGCCTTGGTTATTTGTATGAACAGGGACATTTTAGCTCACAGCAGGAGGATATTCTGATCCCTGGGAACGAAGCCGTGACACTACAGTTGGATAACGGTGATATCGAGGTCATAGACCCTGAAAGCTCCGGGAATGTAACCGATACTCATGGCCGTATTATTGGAAAGCAGGATAAAAACAAGATCACTTACGACAAAGCAGCTAACAGCACGGAGGCCTACAATACCCTGAAAGTACCGTACGGCAAACGTTTTGATGTGGTGTTGTCCGACGGTACCACGGTATATTTAAATGCGGGAACCTCTCTAAAATACCCGGTTCAGTTCCCTGAAAAGGGCAACCGGCAGGTCTATATCACCGGGGAAGCCTTTTTTGACGTGGCCAAAGACCCCCAACATCCCTTTGTCGTCAATGCAGACGCCTTACATGTACAGGTATTAGGCACCCGGTTTAACGTGGCGGCCTACCCGGAAGACCCGGCTATCGATGTAGTACTGGTAGAAGGCTCCGTAAGCATGTACTCCCGGGAATACAGTACTGAATCACAAAAAAAGATCCTGTTAAAACCCGGGTATATAGGGGTGTATAAGCCTGCTGAAAATAGCCTTACCACCAAGGAAGTGGTTACCGGGGTGTATACGTCCTGGCTGGATGGCGAGCTTGTATTCCGGAACATGCCGCTTAAAAATATCCTGAAAAGACTGGAAAGACATTATAATATTACCATTACAAATCACAATGCTGCACTCGCTGACAAAGAGTTCAACGCCAGCTTTGGCAGCGAACCTGTTGAAAAAGTACTGGAGTATTTTAAGATATCCTACGGCATAGATTTTAAGATAGAAGACAACAAGGTGATTATCAAATAAAAAACAACCGAGCCTATGAAACACAGCTAACCAGAACACACGTCTCAAAAAAAACCGGGAAATGGTGGAGCATTTCCCGGCGGATAAGATGTGATTAATCAAAGCTAACCACAAACGAATAATTAAAAGTATGAAAAAACTTCTTAATAGTACAAGAAGCCCTTATCTGTATTTAAAATTTGATCTGAAGATGAAAATCAGTGCCATATTCATGCTGGCAGCGCTGTTTACCCTGCAGGCCAATACCTCGTATTCACAGAAAAAGATTTCTCTGGATCTGAGTAATGTGTCTGTAGAACGTCTTCTGGATGAAATTGAAAATCGCACCGACTTTAAATTTGTGTATAAGACCGAAGATGTAGACCTGGCACGTACGGTATCCATCAATGTAAGAAAAGAAAAGATCACTGCGGTGCTGGATCGGGTGTTTAGTTACACTACCACCGCATATAAGATTATAGGATCGCAGATATTATTAACCTCTTCCTTAGGTGTCAAGACACCTGCAATCGGAACAAGCTTACGGGAAGGAACCCAGCAACTCCGGGTAAGCGGAACAATTACCGATCCCAATGGTATGCCCTTGCCCGGAGTTAATATTATCGTCAAAGACGCCAAAAGAGGAACCATGTCGGACCCCGACGGAAAATACGACATCCGGGTAAACCCTTCGGATGTGCTGGTGTTTTCGTATGTCGGGTTTAAGAAGCAGGAACAGGCGGTAAACGGACAGGAAGTTCTCGATGTGGTGATGGAGGAAGATGTGAGTGCCCTGGATGAGGTAGTGGTGAATGCGGGGTATTATAAAACTTCTGAAAGGAATAGAACCGGGAGTATTGCTAGGGTAACTGCTGAAGAAATACAAGATCAACCGGTAACCAGCCCATTAATGGCTTTACAAGGCCGGGTTCCCGGATTGGAGATTTCCCCCTCAAGTGGTACTCCTGGAATAGCTCCCAAGATTAGAATACGTGGAGAAAATAGTCTGAGAGTGCAAAAAGTAGGGGTTGCTTCTATACCTGGATTGGTAGGAGGGGAGGAAGGTGGCCTCCCTTTATATGTTATAGATGGTGTGCCTGTAGCATCTGGTAGGATTCTCTCGGTAGGAGGTGATAATTTCGGAGGTTATAATTTTGCTGGTGGCTATGATCCTTTGGCAGCACTTAATCCTGAAAACATTTCCAGTATAGAAGTTCTTAAAGACGCTGATGCAACAGCAATTTACGGGTCGAGAGGTGCTAATGGTGTAATATTGATTACTACAAAGCAAGGACGGGGTATGATAAGAGAATCTACGGATATCCAATTGAGTTTTTATAGAGGGATAGGCAAATATTCGGGAAGAGCAGACTTATTAAATACTGAAGAGTATTTGATGATGCGTCATGAAGGGTTGGTCAATGATGGGATTGATTTAGAAAGTGCCAGCCCGCTTATAAAAGGATTGCTTTATCCGGACTTGACCTTTTGGGATCAGAATAGCTATACGGATTGGCAAAAGGTATTAATGGGAGGTACAGCGAATATTACCGATATCCAGGGAAATCTTTCCGGTGGGAATGGCACAACTTCCTACCGAGTAGGAGGAGCTTATCATCGGGAAAGTCTTATTACACCGGGAGATTCTTATTTCAGTAGAGCCACAGGGCATATGAGTGTTAATCACATATCTAAAAATAATCGTTTTCGCGCTAATGTTTCTGTAAATTATGGTATTACCAAGCATGATGTAGCCGGGGGAAGTATGGTTTCTCAGGCCATGACACTACCACCTAATGCCCCGGAACTATACGATGAAAATGGAGAATTGAACTGGGAAATACATCCGGATTTGGATCGGGAGACCTGGACCAATCCTCTGGCGAGCACAAAGGTTAATACCACCTCTGATAATCGGAATCTAGTAGCCAATGCAAATATTAGTTATCAATTATTAAAAGGCTTAGACGCTAAAGTGAATCTGGGGTATACGGAACTAAATGGAAGAGAGATTAGAAGAACCCCACTATCCTCAATGGCTCCAAGATTGCGTTATAATTCACAAACAGGTAGTGGTAATCGCCCTAGTGCTCAATTTAACGATAATCATAGGCAAAGTGTCGTTATAGAGCCACAGTTAAATTACCAAAGACGATGGGGAAACCATAGTTTGGAAGCGCTGGTAGGGGGTACTTATCAGCAAAGCAAGGATGCAAGGAAATGGTTACAAGGTTTAGAATATACAAATGATGCGTTTTTGGGGTCATTAATAGGGGCTGGAGTGATTTATGTACTGGTAGATCAAGAAGATGAATATCGTTATGCTGGCGGATATGGGAGAATAGGTTATAGATACAAGAATCGTTATATTCTTAATGTCTCTGGTCGTAGGGATGGTTCTTCCCGCTTTGGACCTGGCAAACGTTTCGGAAATTTTGGCGCTGTTGGTGCGGCCTGGATATTCTCAGATGAACCCTGGTTAAAAGAACATTTTTCTTTGTTAAGTTTTGGTAAACTTCGAGGAAGTTATGGTAGTACAGGAAACGATCAGGTAGGGAATTACAGGTATTTGGATTTATATCAGCTAAATTCCATATCCTACCAAGACCAGCGGGGACTTCTACCTTATGCATTGTTTAACCCGGATTATAGCTGGGAAAGGACTAAGAAACTCGAAGGAGCATTAGAGTTGGGGGTATTGGACAACCGTTTATCACTTCATGTAGCATGGTACCGTAACAGATCTTCAAATCAGCTTATCTCCAGGGTTTTGCCCTATACAACCGGGTTTGACTCGGTTATAGATAATTTTTCGGAAGCGGTCATCGAGAATTTGGGTTGGGAATTCTTAATTCGCGGAGAACCTATTCGTTCTAAAAATTTCCAGTGGGATATTTCTTTTAACCTATCAGTCAATCGTAACAAACTGGTATCATTTCCCGGAATAGAAGATTCTCCTTACAATACAGTATTTAAGGTTGGAGAGTCATTATCCATACAGCGGTTATATACATGGCTAGGTGTAGATGCGGAAACCGGGGAACATCAATTTTTAGATGTCAATGAAGATGGGATCATTAATGATGATGATAGACAATTTAACAATGCTTTAGACCGTGATTTTTATGGAGGTATAAACCAAAACCTCAGATACAAAGGGTTTCAATTGTCTTTTCTTTTTCAGTTTTCAAGGCAAAATGCTCGCTATCTGAGTAATCAGATGCCTGGAAGAATGTTCAATCAACCTGAATTGGTCTTACAACGATGGCAGCAACCTGGAGATGTCACCGATATTCAACGTTTTTCTGCTAGTAGTTTAGGTTCAGATTACACATTTTTATTTCGTCAAAGTAATGCGGATATAGCCGATGCTTCTTTTATACGGTTAAAGACTTTGAACCTGTCCTATAGATTTTCAGATCATGCACTAAAGTATATAGGTGTAAAGCAGCTTCGGTTGTTTATACAAGGGCAAAACCTGTTTACTATTACAGGATATGAAGGTCCCGATCCGGAGACTGGTTATGGTGCACCTCCTATTCGGATGCTGACCAGTGGAATACAAGTAACATTTTAAGGAAGTAGCGATGAAGAAATTTAAATTAAATATAGCTATAGTGTTTTTCAGAAGAAGAAGTTTTGTGCCATTTTGTACTATAATATTCTTAATATCCGGTTGTGAATCTTTGGTAGAGGTAGATATGCCTTCGGTTTCTTTAATGGAAAAAGGGACTGTATTTTCAGATGCTTCTAATGCCGAATTGGCTGTCATTGGATTGTACAGTCAAATGCGTAATAGTTCACACCCGTTTTATGGAGACAGCGATGGTTTGTCGGATTTAGCCGGGCTCTATGCCGATGAATTATTTTATACCGGGATGGATATTGCAAGACTACAATTTCAAGAGAGCTCTTTACAGGCAGATAACAATATGGTATTAAACGTATGGAGTCAATTCTATGAAACCATTTCCTCCGCTAATATGCTTATTGAAAACCTGGAAAATGCTGAAAATATTCCGTTGGATACACGAAATCAATTGATTGGTGAGGCCCTTTTTATCCGTGCATTGAACTTTTTTAATCTGGTTAATCTTTTCGGAGAAGTCCCCTTGGTTTTAACGAGCGATTATCGGGTAAACGCCAATATCCCACGTACATCTCTTGAAGAGGTTTATGAGCAAATTGAGGAAGATTTGTTGCAGGCAAGTGAAATGATGACTTGGGGTTATCCAAATGAAGAACGTGTCAGGGCTACAGATATGACTGCTAAGGCTCTGCTTTCCAGGGTGTATTTATACCAGGAAAAATGGGAAGAAGCAGAAATTATATCTTCGGAAGTTATCAATAACACCGATTATGGTTTGGTAGCTTTGGAAAGTATTACCTTATCTAATAATAGGGAAGCTATTTTGCAATTTTCACCATCAGGACAGTCTATAACTTCTGTAACACCGGAGGGTTTGAATTATGGAGGGAATAGTTCTGTAAATGTTTTACAAGAAGATTTTGCCGAAATTTTTGAGCCAGGAGATGAACGCAAGAGCAATTGGATGAGACAAAATAATTCGCTATTACAAGTCCCCTACAAATATAAAGTTGGTGTTTCAGGTGGCACCTCCCGACTTGAATATACAACAATTTTTCGTTTGGCAGAACAATATCTCATACGTGCGGAGTCCAGAGCAGAGCAGGAAAAACTGGCTGAAGCTGTCTTAGATATAGACGTTGTACGTGGCAGGGCCGGTTTAACTCTTATATCAGAAACGAATCCGGGAATACCCCGGGAGGATTTACTGGATGCTATTATGCAGGAACGAAGGGTGGAATTTTTTTCCGAATGGGGACACAGATGGTTTGATTTAAAGCGTACCGGAAATGCTCTTCAGGTTCTTCAAGTAATAAAACCGGACTTTAATTCAAATAAGCTGTTATGGCCAATTCCACAACAGGAGATAAATAACAACCCCGCCCTCCGAGATCATCAAAATACAGGATATTAATAATTTCAAGTAATTATTTATGAAATTAATTTCGATATACTGTACATTTTTGGTTTTTTTTCTGGTTCTTCAGTCCTGTTTTAGTCAACAAGATACGTTACCAATGGATCCTGATTTGCGTTATGGTAAACTGAATAATGGATTTGCCTATTACATCCGAAAAACAAAAGATGTGTTTCCGGAAGATGGAGTGTATATTCGTTTAGTGGGTAGAGCAGGCGCATGGTTAGAAACTAAAGATCAGCAGCATTTAGCACATCTAATGGAACATATGAATGTGTTGGCTCCTTCTAGCTTGGGTAGTTTTAAGTATTGGTATATGAACTCTATAAAGCATAAGGTAATTACATCTGCTCATAGAATTAGTACTGGTGATGATTTTGTACAGTATGGCATTGGTTTAAGAGAGGTTGAAAAAGGATTGTTGGAAGATGTTTTTCGAAGATACCGGGCCTTGAGTTTTAACGAAAAAATGCTTTTTAATTTAAAAGACTCGGATTTGGTAGATGAATTAGGGCGACGGACAATTTTGGAAGAAATTGAACCGGGGAGTAACTATGGAACAATCTTATCGGGAGAGAAATATCACACTTTAGGGGAACCTGAACAAAAATTCTATGACCCGAATAATATATTGAAAAGTGTATCAAATATTCGAACATTTAAATTGAAGTCTTTAGAAAAATTCTATACAGATTGGTATCGTCCGGATATGCAGGCTTTAATTGTAATTGGTGATATCCCTGATGTAGATTGGGTAGAAGATCGGATCAAATTTTATTTTTCGGATTTAAAACTTCCAAAGAGCAGCGTACAAAGATCACTTTCCAATTGGTATGATTCTTTAGAAGTTTCTTTGCCGGGAACAAACCGGATAGTGTTGACCAAAGATTCAATTAAGAATAATAATCTATTAGCTTTTAACATCATTCGCTCTATCCTTTCACCAACGGAACGAATGGTGACCTATGAACAGTATCGAGAAGCATTGATTGCAGACCTTTATTTATCGGTCTTGGGGGTACGCCTAAATGCATTGACCCGACAATATCGTTCTTCTATTCCCTCTACGGTTCAAGTTCGAATAAAAAATGAACTTCGAGTGGCGTTTCACCGAATAAGTGTTCCATTATTTAAAGATACTGATATTCGAGAGATCACAAATACTTTGGTAAGGGAAATGGAACGGATAAAACGTTTTGGATTTTCTAATGATGAATTGCTTATAGCCAAAGATGTTGTTCAAAAAGAACGTTTAAAACAAATGGTCTATGATGGATTAGGTCTTTTGGTAGATAGTTATAAGGATCATTTTATGAAAGGAGTACCTGCTATGTCGTTAGATGACCAAACTGAGTTTGTTGCCAAATTGTTGACAGATATTGAAGTACCCGACATTAATGCTTATGCCCGATCCTGGTGGGATGAGCCCAATAAGGTGTTATCTGTTACTACATCTGATAAAGCTTCATTAAAAAATATTCCAACCGATCTTGAATTTAATGAACTATTAGAAAGCATCCATAATGAAGATTTAGGTCCCTGGGACATGCCTGTCTCAGTCCCGGAAAAGCTACTACAAAACAGTAAAATTCCAGAGCAGCTAACCGCTGCAACGGCAGAGGAACAAATACCAAATGAAGGGAATGCATATCGTTTGAAATTCTCCAACGGGATATCCGTAATATTAAAACCGCTTCCCAATTCCAAAAACGGGGTGGCCCTGAAGGGATATAGTGCTCATGGAGCTAGTTCTTTTAATAATCCTTCAGATTATGCCAGAGCTACCGAAGCTGCAAATATTATTCAATACAGTGGTGCAGGAGATTGGGACAAATTTCAAATAAATGCTTATCTGAAAGAATATAAAATCGGTTTTTCTATGCGGATAATGAATGAGTCAAGTACGATAAATGCCTCTTCTTCTCCTGATCAGATCGAAGCTATGTTGCAATTAGTATACTTGTACCTAACTAAACCACGCAAGGATGCTTTAGCATTTATGGATTGGAAAACCAAACATGTTAAAAGACCTACTGTGGAAACAAAAAAAATGAAATATAAAAAAATTACGGATTATCCATTATGGGATTTGTTAGGGGTAGAGTCCCCGGGTAAGAGTTTTCATCTTTCCCCAATATCCATAGATTGGAAAAAAGATGATTTAGATGCAATTCATTCGGTCTATCAACAATTGTTTTCCTCAGACGCCATGACATTTGTTATAACAGGTGATTTTGATGTAGACAAAATCAGACCTCTTCTGTCTGTATACTTTGGAAACCTTCCTATGTCGTCCTGCTTCATAAAAGAACAACCTATTACTGAAGTGATCAAAAGACCAATTCAAGGATTGGACAAGACTTTTTTCACCAGTAGGGACAATTATGGGATAAGCTACAATTATGTTGGTAATCTCAAAACAAAAAAAGATGGCCTGCTATTGGAGTTACTTGAGAGATTACTTGATAAAAATATATACTCAACTTCTCAAAAATCTGAATTCTACATAGGCCTGTTTATGAATTTGAGTTATAATTCAGATAGTTATCGTTTTTTCGTGGGCGATAATTACTCAAATAATCGCACCATGCTGGTAGATAGTATTGTACGCTCTTGTGTGAATGATGTTAAGGAAAACTTGTTAGAAGAAGACCAGTTAAATGTATTAAAGCAAGTATATAAGCAAGAACTAACTGCGCTTAAAAATGAAAATAACCCATCGGCATGGGCTGAATACTTGTTGGAGCAGGAACAGGATAGTTTTGGAAAGTACAGCAGGGCTTGGGAGTATTCAGGAATGTTGGACGCTGTTACTTCGCAAGACATCCGGGATGCGGCAAGAACATATCTGTCTGATGACAATATCAGTATTATCAAGGTTTTTCCAAAAGAAGAACAAATTCAATCGAAATAAAATAGAAAATAAATAGTATGAAAAATTTTAGTAAGAAATTTAGTGTTTTTATCATCATGTTATCAATATGTGCTATGGGAATGGCACAAAAGAAAGTACCAGTAAGAGTAGAAAGTAGTAATAAGCTCTTTAATCCTGGACTAGATATGACGAACGAATACGTGAAAAAGCATATGGAAAATCCGGATTGGAATTGGGTGCGTCAGGAATTTACCAGAAAATACCCTGAAATGAATGTAGATAGTTTAACCCATTTTACCCAGGCGGAGTATTATTTAATGACAGGTGATGAAAAAAACAGACTAAAGGAATTAGCCTATTTGGCAAATACCTATGGGCAGACGTGGAAACCTGAACAGTTGACACATTTTGCGGGTATTGTAATCAGGGAAGATATCGGTTTGGAGCCTGATGCTGTAAAATGGACAAAAATGGCATTGGAGAAGGAACCTGACACCCTAATGGGAAAACATTTAGCTGTGACGTATGCTTATATTTTGGCTAAAAAAGGAAATAAGAAGGAGGCTTTGCGCCTAATAGGAAATGCCCTTCATATCTACCCTCCCGATCAACCATATTTAAAGATAGATAGAACGATGGGATATGGTTTACAAAAAAAACGTGCTATGTGTAATTTGTTTGAGGTGGTGGCAAATAGGGCAGTTTGGTTAAATGAAAAACAAAAACGTAATCGTTATAAAGGAAAAGTAAACTTTGAAAAAGATAAGTTTTATTGGAATAATGTAAGAGATGAATACCTGGTAAAAGAGTTTGCACCTAAAGCGGCAGACAGTGTTATGCTTTTGGGGGCCATGTATTATTACGAAAGTATATTAAATGATACTATAGGATGGGTGGCTCCTTTTGTAGAATATTCAGAAAAATATAATAATAGAACGATAATTGATGAAAATAATAATGCTTGGGAAGTACTTACAAAAAGTAAAAAAAGAGAAGAGTTAGAAAAAGCATTAAAATGGAGTGAGACTACTCTACACGAAAAACAATACCAAAAATATACCTATCATACTTATGCCGGACTACTATATAAAATGGGCTATAATGAAAAGGCTATAACATATCAGGAAAAAGCACTTGTTTTGGTTGCTAATAATATTAAGAAAACGCAAGAATATCAAGACATGTTAGATAAAATGCGAAAAGGGAAACCTATTGATTAGTCATTATAATAATTGTCGGAGTAGAAAAATTTAGAGGAGGCCGTCTAAAAAGTTTTAGGCGGTCTTTTTATATTTAGGCTATTTTCTTGCTTTCAACCTACAAGGTGCAAGAGTTGCGTGTTAAAAAGTTAATGAGTTAATAGAAGTTGTGGGATTACGCCCTTAACCCAACCTTTTTAAGATTGTGTGCCATAGCCACAAGCCCTATTTCGGTTTCCACTTTATCCAGTCCTCTGAGCATAAAGCGCTTGAAGCCCATATTCTGCTTTATATTCCCAAAGACAGCCTCCACCTCCCAGCACCTCCTTTTTCGGTGGGCAATGCCCTGTTCTGAGAGCAACAGTGCTTTGGCCTTGGCCTTTAACCGTATTAGCTCATGTTTTCTCTGGATGGTCCGGTTGCCTTTGGTTTTATGACATAAGCCCCTTAGAGGGCAACCCCTACAGTTTTTGGCCCGGTAGAGGTCGTAGATTTGCAGGTAGCCATTGGCCGTCTTTTTTTTACGCTGGCCAACATGCTCCATGGCTTGTCCCATAGGACAGTAATAGGTATCGGTTTCTTTGTTGTAATAGAGCTTGTCAGGGTGGAACGGAGCTTTGTCCACTTTTTCTTTGGCCTGCCTTTGTTCCTTATGGAAGTAGTTGTACTTGACATAGGCATCAATATCCTTATCCTCCAGAGCCTGGTAGTTTTCCTGGCTTCCATAGCCGGCATCGGCCGTTAAGCTTTCCGGGGTTTGGTCATAGCTTTGTTCAACATCTTCTATATGGTCTATCAAGGTGGAGGTGTCGGCCGTGGTCTGGGCCAGGGTGTAGTTCACGATAAACTGGTTGTTGGTCGAGGCCTGTAGGTTGTAACCGGGCTTGAGCTGCCCGTTTTTCATGTGGTCTTCCTTCATCCGCATAAACGTGGCCCCGGGGTCGGTCTTACTCATGCTCCCACGATGCCCTAACTTCTTTTGTTGATCGTTGTATTTGGCGATCTTATCAGGCCAGTTCTTCTTGGCATAGCTCAGTTTTTGCTTGACCTTTTTGTCTACCGCTTTGCCTTCCAAAGCCTGGTTGATCTGATCAACGGTAGCCGATACCTTCTTAGGATCGATAGCCTCGAACTCCGGAGTGTTGGGCAGCTGTTCCTCATCAGCATAGACTTTTTCCACATAGCTCCACAGTTCCCTGAGCTGTTTTTCAATACGCTCGCGGGAGGTCTTGATGCTCTTGGCCCATACAAAGGTGTAACGGTTGGCATTGGCCTCGATCTTGGTCCCGTCCACATAGAGCTCCTTCAGACTTAAATAGCCCTGTTCAGCCAAAAGTACCACTACTTGGTTGAAGATCTTCTTGAACTTGTCCTTTAGCTTGCCACTGCGGAAGTTACTGATGGTATTGTGGTCAGGTTTGGCTCCGCCACTGAGCCATATAAAATGGATGTTTTCATGTAGGGCCTGCTCTATTTTACGCGAAGAATACAGGTTGCGCAAATAGGCATACACTAAAATTTTTAGCAATACTTTGGGATGATAGCTCGATGTACCGCCTCCACGATAGGTCTTTTCCAGGTTGCTCAAGTCTACCGAGTCCAAAATCGTGTTGACAATACGTACAGGATGGTTCTGAGGAACTAGGTCATCATAACTGGGCGGAAGCAGGCTCAACTGCCCTTGGTCGTAGATCTTCCAGGTGACTTTTCGGCTCATGCTTAAATTTACAAACACAGACATATAACAAAAAAAAGAGGCTGCCTTTTTAGACAACCTCCTCTTTTGTTATTAGACCAAAATTACAGAATTTATTCGACCTCTAACAACTCAAAAATTGTTATAGATGGATTTACCGGAGAAGCGGGTATTGGCTCTCCATTGTGAAATAGTGGTGTAATACATCCGGCTTCTAGGTAAGTTACACTGGAAGTTTGCTCCCCTTGCAATTCCGTATCAACAATAACTTTACACGGATTTTGAGTCTGATCGTTACAAGTGGCATCCAATGCCACACAGTCACTTGGGCCGTCATTTGAAGCCTTAACATAAACCGGAGTAGTGAAGTAGGTAGAAGCAACGGCACTACCTACAGCAAAAACCAATACTAGGCTTCCCATAATTACTTTTTGAATTTTCATAATGAATAAGTTTTAAGATTAAACATGGTGCTTACTTTGGATTATCCAGGTGTTCAGCTTAGTCCTGGTCTTTTACCGGTAAAAAATTGTGTATATCATTGTATTTTTTATTCAGTTGTTTAATGTATAATTTTGAAAAAGAGAACTATTTAGAATATCATAAGAGATAAGATATTGGTCTTGAATGGTTATTAGCTTGTTGTTAATGATTTTAAAATCGGAGATTCCTTTGTTTTTGTAAGGAGGTAGATAAAAACTGAGCAAATATTCTCCTTTGGTTAAATCGTAAACATCAACAACACTATTTTTTGTAAATTGATCCTCATCCTCATTTTGAGCAAGTACCCCCGAATTGATATAAAGATATTTACCAGATACAGAACTCATCCTTTGGGTTAGGGCAGGTTGGGAGGTAAGCTCAAAAGAATTTTCAGAGTTAACCTTTTTTACCTGTACATTGGCTTGGCTAATGGTATCTAACGTATTGTATCTTTTCAGAAGATTCAGTTTTTTATCCATTAACATATATTCGTTACGATACTTATACAAATAAATTATTTTATCTAGATCTTTGCTGTAATGGAGCATGCCGTCTACACTAAAAAAGCCTTCCGCTTGTTTTTGCAATAGATTATGGTTATATCTGAAATATGGACTCTCTGCTGTTTCTACCCCTAGTTCATAAGAGTCTTGGGTTTTACTGTAATATCGTACAGCAAATGCATTAGAATCTATAGGAACTGCAGAAGTAAAATATATGCTGTCAGGCATAAAGCGATGAGCTTCCCACTGGTCTACTTTACCTCGTAATAAAGCAGGGGCAATACCATGTGCCATATAAAAGTAGGGAGGCTCTATTTTGGTTCGAAATTGTTGCGAACGTACAACACTGTCCAATCCTTTAATTTTTAATTGTATATGTTGGGTGTCTTTGAGGGAAATATTCATCCTTAGCAAATGACGTATGGCAGTATAGTTACTAAGATAAACTTCATCCTCTGTGAGTCCGGAGATATAATAAGAATTTACCCCCAAATCCAATATAGCTTTTTGGATAATGGTGTTCTCAGGGGTAAAATCCCTGGAGAAACTACCTCTGTATATTTCACGGTTATTTAAGGGAGAGATAGCATATAGGCCTACTAATACTAATAACATACCTAAAGTACACAGGCTTAAAAGGATCATAGATTTTTTATCAGTTTTTTTCATAATTAGGGGTATTCGGTTATTGGGTTAACGAGTTACTGGGTTATTAGGGAGACCTTCGTATATAAATTACTTATGCCAAAGCATAGGAATGTGCATGAGATTGCTCCCTGTTGTACAGGAATATCCCAAACACAGCCAGCAGGGTAAAACCTATATTAAAGAAAAAGTGTTCGGTCCAGCCCATGCTGCTGAGGATGCCCCCGCAGGAACAAGGTACATACGGACTGAAATTCTGTATGATAAAGATGTAACCTGTGAAGGCTAACATCAATGAAAACGAAGCATAGAGTCCTGTAAGGCGCAAACGTGGTACAAAAAGGAATATGGCTACGATAATTTCCAGGATAGGAACACCCCAGGCCAATAATCCGGCAAACTGTGTAATCAACGGAGATTTGGACATCTGTACCTGGAATTTCTGTACATCCATCAGTTTGCTGAATGCGGCATACAGGAACAGGAATATAAACAGGTAACAAATGGTTTCCAGGATGATATTTCTTTTCCTGAGCACAAAACGAGGTAGGGTTAAAACAGCATTTTTCATCTTTTGGGGCGAATTAAAAGGTTGTTTTTATCGTTTCGGGGTCAGGGGTCATGGTTGCCGGCAAAACGCTAAACCTATCCGGGCTTTCGCACAACTCCTAACGCCAAAACTGCTATAGTAAATGGTTGGTTAGTTTCTTTTCTTACGAAGCATACGGGGTAAAATGGTGTACGGGATTTTACCCCTGTGCTTCGGCGGGGAATTCCCCGGATGTCAAAATTCTTTTCATTTTCATCATTTCTTTTCTCCTTTTTGACTATGGTAAAGTTCTGCATATTAGGAGGTTTCCAAGGTGGCCTAAACGAAGTATTTAGGTCGCTGATCGGAAAAAACTATCGCTTAAACAGTAGCTAATCGGAAATTTCTCATATTACATGCCTGGTATTTTCCGGTAGCAACCTGCATAACTACTGCTGTTCGCGATACTCCTTGGGAGTACAGCCAAAATGTTTACGAAAAGCCCGGTAAAAACCCGATTTCGATTCAAATCCGAGCTGCTCGGCGATAGCTATATTGGTGAGATCGGTATTTTGGAGGAGCTCCCGCGCTTTTTCCATCCGGAGTTCGTTGACGTATTCGTTGATGGTTTTGTCGAAGTACGCTTTGAAATCGGTTTTTAGGCGCTGCTGATTTACGCCCAGCAAACGGGCCATTTGCTGTATGGTGGGCAGGTTATCGCCGATAACAAACGTGTATAATTATTTGCAAACAAATATAAACGAAAGCAAGTGGTTAACTACCGGCTAATTGAATATTGGCGTTATAAGTTTGTACTGCCGGATATTTCTAAATTCGGGAGTATTAACTGTTTAACATTAAAAATGTAGTATTATGAACGCCATTAAAAACAAAGTACAGTTGATTGGAAGATTAGGGCAGGAGCCCGAGATTTTTAGTTTTGATAACGGGAGCAAGATCGCCCGGTTCCTTATGGCTATCGATGACGGCTATAAGAATAAAGAAGGCGAAAAAGTAGAGCGCACCTATTGGCACCAGGTAATTGTCAGGGAAAGACTGACCAACATCGTGGAAAAATATCTGGGCAAAGGCAAGGAAGTGGCTGTATCGGGTAAACTAACTAACCGTTCCTGGGAAGACGATGAGGGCCGAAGGTACTTTGTTACCGAAGTCGTTTGTAGTGAGTTATTATTGCTTCGGGGGTAAAAGTTTTTATAAGCGCTCTTTACATTAAAGCAACTAAAGATGACACTGGTAAAAACATTCGGAAGTGCATTACACGGAGTGGATGCCTTCCCCATTACCATAGAAGTAAGCATTTGCAGGGGAGTCGGCTACAGCATGGTTGGCTTGCCTGACAATGCCGTAAAGGAGAGTTTGCAACGGGTAGAAACGGCTATTCGCACCATAGGTTTGCATATGCCGCGGTACCGGATGGTAATCAATCTCGCTCCGGCAGACGTAAAGAAAACAGGCGCAGGCTTTGATCTCCCTATTGCCCTGTGTATACTGGCCGCATCAGGCCAGCTCAAGTATCCGCATCGCTTGGCCAGCCACGTGATCATGGGCGAACTTGCATTGGATGGCACCATTCTACCCGTTCGGGGCACCCTTCCCATGGCCATCCGTGCACGGGCCGATAGCATGGAGGGCATGCTCGTGGCCCGGGAAAATGAGTGTGAAGCCGGGATGGTCAACAAGCTGAAGGTATACGGCCTGAAAAACCTGGAGGAAGCCGTCGATTTCTTTAACAACCCTTCCATAGCGGCAGAGCCTGTAACCGTGTATACCAGAGAAGACTTCCTGGAGCGGCACGACCGTTATGAGGTGGACTACCAGGACATCAAGGGCCAGGAAACGGCGAAAAGGGCGCTACAGGTAGCTGCCGCCGGGGGGCATAATGTATTACTTATCGGTCCGCCGGGAGCGGGAAAAACGATGCTGGCCAATCGCCTTCCTACGATCCTGCCCCCGCTTACCATGAAGGAATCACTCGAAACCACCCGTGTGCACAGCATTGCTAACCTGCCCGGGTGTACCGGGGGACTTGTAGCACAGCGCCCGTTCCGTGCACCTCACCATACGATCAGTAATGTAGCCCTGGTAGGAGGAGGCAGTATACCGCAGCCTGGTGAAATATCCCTGGCGCATAACGGGGTGCTCTTTCTCGATGAGTTGTCAGAGTTTCGTCGGTCGGTACTCGATGTTATGCGGCAGCCACTGGAAGAATGCAAGGTGAGTATCAGCCGTGCCAAAATGAGCCTGGTTTTCCCGGCCGATTTTATGCTGGTGGCGGCCATGAACCCTTATACAGGCCCTGCGGCCCACATAGACCGTTTTATGAACAAGGTCTCCGGGCCACTGCTCGATCGTATAGACATACAGTTAGCGGTAAAACCGGTTCCCTTTTACGAGATGGAAAATATGGAAACAGGACTGTCGTCCCGGGAGATGCGCAAAAAAGTGCTGCAGGCCAGGGCCATACAACAAAAGCGTTTTTCCGATCATCCTCACATAAGCACCAATGCCGGAATGAGCGGCAAATTGGTCCACGAAATATGTAAACTCAAAGAGGCAGGAAAACGCCTGCTCTATAAGCATATGGAGCGATACCAGCTTTCTGCAAGAGCCTATGACCGTATTCTTAAGGTAAGTCGCACCATAGCCGACCTGGCCGGTAGCGATACCATAGAAACACCCCACGTGGCCGAAGCCATTTATTATCGGAAACCGGATGCCATTCAGGGGCATTGATGCAGAATTACAAGCCATTGGTTTGGATTTGTATATATGGCATCGACAACTATCGGGGGGTATTGGCTATTTTTGCTAAATATTCACCCGTCTGCCGGACGGGCAGGTTATAGCTTTCAAAATTTTTACGGGATTTTCCTTTTTTATACGTATAGGAAGTAGCAACCGTAAAAAAACGGACTCTCCACATTATTTAAAACAATGTAAAATGAACACGAGAAAAGCAATATTGACCTTTCTAAGCCTTATGGCAGGCGTTTTTTCCCTTTCCGCTCAGGTCTTAGATCCGGTACACTGGAAATTCACGGCTAAAAAAACAGGAGACAACATCTACGAGGTTTACGCCACCGCAACCTTGGACGACCCCTGGCATATCTATTCGCAATACACCGACGAAGGCGGGCCGGTTCCCACTATATTGACCTTTGAGGATAACCCGGATGTGGTGCTTAAAGGCAAGCCCGACGAGGAAGGTTCCCTTATCGAAAAATACGAAGACGTATTCATGGTAGATACCCGCTACTATGCAGAACAGGTGAGCTTTGTGCAAAAATTGGAAAAACAAGGTATGGGTACCGCCACCCTGAAAGGCAGCGTCACCTTTATGGCTTGTACGGATGAGCAATGCCTGGTTCCGCAGGAAGTAGAGTTTGTGGTGGCACTGGAATAATTTAGCAGGTTTGGAAAAAATATCCGGGCCGGGGCTAAAAGTGTCATTGCCGGCGGAGCTTTGGTAATCTCCGGGCTGGAATTCACCAGGCCTTCGGAGTATGATAGTACTAACCCTTTGTTAAAATGCGATAGAAACAGGAAATCGAATATGTATATGATACACATCAAAAGAATCAAGACCAAAACCAAACCTTGTTCCCATGTTTGATTTACGTTATTTGAGTTAGCTATCCTTCTTTTGATGTAGCACGGGGCCATCGTTCGGCATTTTAACGCCCCGTGCTTTTTATAGGACCGAGCGTTAAGAAAAGGTATAGTGTACCTTTTTAGAGAAGGGGCCAGATGGCGCGCCGGCAACAAAATGATGATTTTGTAGGTAATAGAACAACTCAAGACGAGTTCAGCGCTTGTCCTGGTATTGGTTGTTGTTATTACGGTATTGTCCGGGGTGTTTTTAGAATAGGTCAACGAAAGAAAGTTTTCACGATAATTACGTCACACAAAGAAAACTGTATTATGTTTACATGATATGGTATTCATATATAAAAACTTTACATGAGGACATGAGCCATTTAATTAAGGATATGCCCTGCAATACATTGCCGCCATTACCGGTAGCCCATTCTGCACTGGAGACGGTGCCTGTATTGAGGCAGGTGACCAGGTGGGCAATCGCGTTGGCAGAACTGAAGGGTCTGGCCCATACATTGCCTAACCCGTCAATACTGTTGAATGCGGTGATCCTGAAGGAAAAGCCCGGACAAGTTCGGAGATTGAAAATTTGGTTACCACGCACGACAAACTCTATCAGGCATTATCTGCCCGGGGGATAGCCCGGTACTTTACCTTAGCGATTACATCATCCGGAATAAGAACGACTACTATCGGCTCCTACAGGAGGCACGAACGGGCGATAAATGGGAAGATTGGGTGTTGTTTGCAGAAACACAGGAGCTCATCAAGACCAGGGCAGCGAAACTTTATTATAAGGAGTTGCTGGAATTGATCTTTGAACAACCCTACAGCAAAATCGAATTTGTTACAGAACGGATGGGCGTATCCAGGGTTACGGCAACGAAATATTTGAAGGGCCTGGAGCAGATTGGTGTCTTCTCCTCCAGGAAAGTGTGGAAAGAAACTTTATACATTAATGGGGCACTGTTCGATCTGCTTAAAGGATAATTACGACAAAACGGAACCGGTATTCCGACAGCAATGCCGGTTTTTTTTAGACCGTATCACCGTAGCTACGCACGGTATACGGAGCGTATGTAAACAAACAGCAGCACAAAGAAGTAGAACAATAGATGACTTATTTATAAACATAAACCTATATTTGTAATGAGAACACGCGTTCAAAAACTAAAAAAGATGAATACAACAGCACCTCATTATGGCCGCCGGATAGCATTACTGCGGGGTCTGTTTAAACTGACCCAGGCCCAATTGGGAGAATCGGCCGGTTTTAAGCAACAGGATGTTTCCGATATGGAAGGTAAAGCGGAATTATCGGATGAAGTATTGTTGCGCTTGCTGGAACCAATGGGTGTGAAGCTGGAACGGTTTAAGGAAATGGATGAGAGTGCGATGGGGGCTATGATATTTCATACCCGGGACCAAAGTGTTGGTCATTTCGGTTTTAATAATACGTATAATCTAAACCCCCTTGAAGAACTATTAAAGGCAAAAGAAGAAATCAAAAACCTCTATGAACGCCTGCTCGAAGCTGAGAAGGAGAAGGTTGCCTTTTTACAACGCCAGCTAGACAGCAAATAAACCCGGGCGATCCCGGGATGTTTTAACCGGCTGTTCTTTGGCCTGGTTAGGATGTTTCTCAAAACCATAGCAAGTATACGTCATTGCCAGCCCTTCGGGTGTGGCAATCTCATGGAGGCTGGAAGCATACCCCAAATGGTCTGCGCATATTTTTGGGGAGATCGCCGCCCCCTCGCTTTAGCCTGTCCTGAGCCCAGCCAAAGGGCTCGGCATGGCGATGACGCTTTCCTTATGGAATTTACATATCTGCTGGCAATCGGGCGTCCAGGACTGGCGCTTATTTAAGCAAAGTGGAAACAACCACTGGCGTAACTTCATTGGACCCGGGAACTCCAAAACTCCCAACTCCAAAACTTTTATTTAACCCCATGAATAAGTTTAAAGACAGGACCAAACCATTCTTTCAAACGATACACTATCAACTCACCCGGAAACCCTACCGTTTTTACCTGCCCTATCCGGTACGGTACCATGAAAAATACCTTGGGCCGCCGCTGGCTTTTTTTGTGGGGATCTTTATGGTACTGTATGCCTCGGGCTATGATTTCCGGACGGCCGTGGGGATGCGGGCGTTTTGGGTAGCCGCCATCCCCAGCATACTCGCGGCCTGGCTGATGATACGCTATATCGTAGAGCGTACCTGTATGCTGGACCGGAAACATCCGTGGTATGCCACCTGGTTTCCCCGGCCCTTAAAGCGGGTGGGGTGGCAGTTGTGGCACGGTATCGCCGTTCCCGGCTTTTCCGTGCTGATCTTCTACGCCTTCTACTTTGTGATCCGCCACCGGGCGGAGTTGTTCTGGCGCTACCTCGCGGAAGATTTTCCCTTTGTGCTGCTGCTACTTTCCGGTTTTAACTTTCTGCTTTGGGTGTACTACCGCCTGCAGGCCGTAGAGATTGTAAGGCACTGGAACCTGACCCGGAAACGAAAGGTGGATAAAGCCGCGGCATCCAAACTTCGTCCCGGTGTAGTGGTTATCCCCTATGGCGAGCAGATCAAGGACAGTGTTGCCCTGTTTGAACCAGGCCTGCAGAAAAACAAGACCGGCGTCGTGGGCTTTGACGGCCAGACTGGCGTGGATTTCCGTACGCTGACCGAAATTATGGAAGAAGTACGCGGTTACCACTACTATATGGTACACCGGTCACTGATCGTCAACCGCGGTATCATCAGCGAGCTGCGCAAAACGGATAAAGGGGTGTTTGTGGTACTGGATGCCCCACGGAAAGGGGAGGAGGTACGGGTAAGCAACAGGCGGACGGCGGGATTTTTGGAGTGGTATGAGGAGGTATTGCCTTCGGATAGAGAAGGCTTATGAACCTTGCAGTTTTTTTTCAAAGATTACACAGTGATTTATTTTTCCCGTTCAATTTTTTCCGGATTTTGACGAGTGTCAAATAGACCCCTCAACTTCCGATGGTTATCAGGAGACGCCTTCCTTTCTGGCAGTTGTATACACCCGCCGGTAACCGGGACTAACGGAGGCATTCATAGATAACCATTAAACAATTACCCATCCATCCCGGCCTTACTACATTCATCCTTAGTGAATAAAATAAATCCTTGATTATCAATATGCAGTACGCATACTTTTGCGCCGTTGCCGGGCAGGGTGCCTGGCCGTTAACATCATCTAAACAAATAGTATTATGGAAAAAAAATGTATGAAGTATGCGTTTACCGCAGCGGGGGTAGCTGAATGGCAGGCTGATCTTACCGGGGCTTCCGGACCGGTCCGCAATGCAGAGGCCACCCTGGTGGAACAGGGGCTCCATACCTACCTGCCACAGCGGTTTGACCTGAATGCCCAGCAAGCGGCCTACCTGGATAGCCTCGACCCGGGCATGTGCGGGCTGTGGGCTGCACAACTGGCCTATGCCGTACGCCGCGGTATTCCCGTATCATTGGAGAAACCCGCGGGCAACGGGGGGATAAATACGATGAATACCAAGTTTATCGTAGCGGAAGGCAGTTCGGGCAACCGGCCTGGGCAACCTGGCCTGGCCGCCGGCGGGGAAAGCGGGTATTTCCTGCGGTTTACGATTAGGTATTAGGTTATTAAGTTAATGGGTTACTAAGTACTGCCTAAATAATGTAATAACCGAACTCATCATAACATAGGGCTCCTCCCTTTTGATAAAGGGAGGTGGCACACCGTAAGGTGTGACGGAGGGTTAGAAAGCCCAGGCCATAGGAAAAACACAAAAGACTGGGGTAATCCCCAGGGCCTGGGCTGGGTCAAACTCCCCGAGCCACTAAAGTGGCCCACCCCTCTTCATCTGAAGAAGGGAGCCCTAAAAAAAGTCAAACTCAAAAAAAGAAAACCAATGCAAATAGAACGAAATGCACAATGGTGGAACGACACCGCAAGCGTACACCGGCTGCACAGCAGCTTCGGCATACGCCTTCGCCGGTGGGTGGGAAAGCTGCCGGTGATCCTGTTGACGGATGTGCTGGCAGTGCTGCCGGCCCTGGCGCTCTTCCTGTGGAGCGGCCCGTTACTGCGGTTGTGGGATACCACGGCCGGGGTGCTGGATGCGGGCATCCTCAGTATGCTGCCGCTGGCGCTGCTGGTGGTGGCCCTGGCAAGGATGGCTGCCGCAACGGCCTGTCGATCGATGGTTAAATCCTTAAATGAATTGACGGTATGGCAACGCACCTTATGCCATGGCTGCCTCTGCTTGTCCTATTTCTGGGCGGTGGTCCTGGTGGTCCTGGCTTTATTGTAAAAGATAGCAGACAAGGGGAGGTCAGCGACTTGGCCGCTGTGTACCACTCGGAGGTCGGCGTACGCGAAGCCACCGGCCGTAACGACGGACCGCGAATAGCGGAATACCTGCGGTATTGTGGGCTTCCGGAAAGACATGAATGGTGTGCGGCCTTTGTAAGCTGGTGCCATGGCAGGGCGGGTTACCCGGAGCCGAGGAATGCATGGGCTGCCGCGCTGTTCCCTTCGGGCCGTATCGTCTGGCGTGTGGCTGACCGATTACCCGGAAGCAGGTGGACGGCCACCGGTGATCGGGCAGCTCCGCGCCGGGGCGATGTATTCGGGATTTATAGCGCCCGTAAAAAGCGCATTGCCCATTGCGGCTTTGTGGACGGCTGGGACGGCAAATACTGCCTCACGGTAGAAGGGAATGTAGACGATGCCGTGGTGCGTAAACGGCGTCCCGTCCGTACCGTTGCCCTTATTGCCCGTTGGACGGTTGATTAGACCTGCTATAGAGAACCTTTGTGAATCGCTGTGAAACCTTTGTGTGTCTCTGTGTGTCTCTGTGAAATAAGCTATTACACAAAGTTGCACAGAGGACCGCAGAGAGCTACAGAACAAAATGCTTAACATCAAAAAACTTAAAAAAATGCGAACACCAAAATTAATCACGAACTATGGCCATTTGAGCGATACGGACCTTGCGGCCATGGCCACACGCACGGCAGATGCCCTGCGTACGAATACGAACTTCCCCGAACTGGACCCGGCATTCGAAGCATACGAACCCGTGGCGCTGGATTATGTGGCCAAACAGGCCATCACGGCTAGCGGGCGTGCCAGCGGCGTACAGAAGGAAGAGAAAGATGAGGCCCGGGAGCGGTTGCTGGTGATGATGCGTAAGGTAGCGGGCTATATCAATAACTTTACGGAAGTGAGCTCCGTTCAACTGAGTTCGGGCTTCCTGCCAGTCAGCTCGCCGAAGACCTCCCGGGTGCCACGGGCCTCGGCATGGGCACGCCTGGCGGACTCCAACCGGCCGGGGGAGCTACTGCTGAAATTCGAAGCCATCCGGGAGGCTTACCTGTACGAAATGCAGATTGCCTCCCGGTTGGATGAAGCCGGGGAGCCGGCCTGGGAAGACCTGGACCCGGCGCCGCGGGCCACGGGCAATTTCTATGCGCCGGTCACCGACGGGGTCACCTATTACTTCCGCGTACGCTCGCGCAATAAGAAGGGCGTAAGCCAATGGAGCCCGGTACATGCATTGCGGGCACGGGTAAATAACTGATGCGGCCATGAGATCCTTGTGGATATTTTGGGCAGTCCTGGTCCCGGTAATTACCGGGATCGGGGCCTGTTCCGCCTTAAAAGAGCAGCATACGGAAAGCCGAAGCGCGTCGTCGGCCGGAGCAGTCCTGAGTCGCCGGGACAGCCTCCTGCGGAGGGATACGCTGGTGCAGTGGTACGCTAGGCAGTTCCGCGCCGGTAGCGAATTGCTGACCATCACACCGGTAGGTGATTTTACCTATCATCCCGATTCGGGTTTTTCCGGGCGGGCTGCCAAACTGCTCGTATACCGGCAACAAACAGTAGAAAAGGCCACCCGGCAGGGCCGGCAGGGCATTGAAACAGGCCGGACCACCCGGCAACAAACAGATATGCGTAAAGCAGAAAGCGGCAGTACCGTGAAAAGCCGCAAATCACGGACGGCCTTCCGCTTCCCCCGGTGGTGGAGCATCGGCGTACTCGTGCTGGGGATTATAGCGTTCCGGTATTTCAGGAAGGTGCTGCATACACGGTAATGTTTTATACCGGTACGGTAGCGTCTCTTACCGGAACGTCATGGTTCCGGATCATCGGGAAACCCCGGCCATACGCCGGGGTTTTGTTGTAGACGTCATGAAGATTGCGATGGCAGGAAAGCTGTTTCCTGCCAATGATCATACATGCCTTTCGACCGGTCACGGTAGGGTTTCCGTGAGCCACGGTATCGTTCATACCGGCAAGGTGTTTGTCTCTGGTGGTTGCATACCGGTGTCGGCTGGTTGCGGTACGGTTTCTTTTAGCCGCCTACTCCTTATGGCCGGCCATGATATTGTTTTTACCGGAACTATGTTCGTTTCTTATGGTACTGTGTTCGTCTTGACGGATGATGGTATGGCGCTGACCGGGAATCTCACCGTTTTCAATGGTCAGATGTTCGTCCTGGCCGGGCTCGCGACATACAGCAAAAGTGCTTTTCTCATCATGATATGTCCCTGCTCATGCAGGAATGGAGGGTAGGCCGGCCTGCAAAAAAGGACCGGATATTCCATAGTTGTAAGATGGGGAGCGGTATGGATTATTAAAACAAAACAATAGGTATTCATAAAATTTACTTAATATTGTTTCAGATTCTAAAGGTTCTTTTTATCAAACCAGACCCATGCCAACAGATCGGGCACATCAGGAAAAATTGTTGATCAGGTTGCTCTCCGGAGGCAATGAAAAGGCTTTCGAACAGCTCTTTGATACCTACCGTAATATTTTGTACAAATACAGTTACAGTATGTTAGGGTCTAAACCCCATGCTGAAGAAATCGTACAGGATGTCTTTTTAAAGGTGTGGCAGAAACGGGAAACGTTAAGTCCGGAATTATCCTTTAAATCTTATCTCTTTACCATAACCAGAAACAGGATCATTACCTTTCTTAAAAAGGCGGCTAAAGACCAGGAATTGAGAGAAGTGATCTTTTACAGCAGCCGGAAATTCACTGACAGTACCGATCTGCATATACGTGAAACCGAGGTGGAAAAAATAAAAAAGGAAGCGCTGAACCTGCTACCTCCCCGCAGACGGCAGATCTTTGAAATGTCGCGTTACGAAGGCAAAAGCTATGAGGAAATAGCTAAAGAACTGGGGCTTTCCAAAAACACGGTAAGAAACCAGATGAGCATGGCTCTGGAAACACTTCGCGATTTTCTTTTAAAGCACAAACACATCTCCATTATCCTTTTCCTTTTTTACAAAAACTGGTTGTAAAAATTCCAATATAGCTTTTGGTTTGTTTATCCCTTGTAATCAGTAATATAGATTGTTTTGGAGGTGAATATGTGTTAGGTTTTTGCAATCTCCGGCAAAAAAAATGAAATACGCATGGTACTTTTTTTTGTTTCGGGAGTATTACAGGTACAGCACAGTTAAAATGCGTACATACATATGCCCCTGGTGTAATCCATGTCCTGTGAACTCCGTAAAGCTTAAAAAATGAAGGAATTATTTATCAAATACGTCAACCGGGAATGCACCGAAGAAGAAGTACAACAGATCGTATCCTATTTTCAGCATTCCGAAGATTTTTCAGAGGTCCCCGCTATCGAAGCCATAGCGGAACTGCTGTATAAGTATCCCGATATGGAAGACGCATCGGCAGCGCGTATACGCAAGCAGTTGTTAAAGGCTATGCGAAAAGATCAAAAAGCGCCGCAGAAAAGGAAAACACCTTATTGGAAATATGCCACGGCCGCGGCTGTTGTTATGGGGATGCTGGCCACGGGCTATTTCCTTTCGAATCACCTTTTTACCGGAAACACAGGCCCGGTAATTGTAAACAACAATATCCGGCCCGGTACCGATCGGGCAGTGCTGACTTTGGAAGACGGGTCTGAAGTTTCGCTGCAAAAGGGAACCGTTTATCAGACCAGAAGCGCCAGCAGTAATGGGGAAGAGATTGTTTATCAGGAAGCAGGAAAGCCGGACAGGGCGGAGCCAGCCTTTAATACCCTGACCATTCCCCGAGGCGGCCAGTTTGTGGTAACACTGTCAGACGGTACTACAGTCTGGCTTAATTCGGAGAGCCGGTTAAAATACCCGGTTCGTTTTGCCGATGGCCGTGTCCGCCGGGTAGAACTGGTTTACGGGGAGGCGTATTTTGAGGTATCCCCGAGTACGGCGCATAAAGGTTCGACATTCAAGGTGCTTAACCAAAACCAGGAAGCGGAAGTACTGGGAACGAAATTTAACATCAAGGCCTATAAAGGCGAAAGCCATGTCTACACCACCCTGGTAGAAGGTAAAGTAGCTGTCAGTACCACTGCGGCAAAAGAGATGCTGGCCCCCGGCGAGCAATCTGCGGTACCTGTTTCAGGAAGCAATATCACGATTGGCCCTGTCGATGCGAATAGGGAGATCGCATGGACCAGAGGGGAATTTGTATTACAGCGCAAAACCCTGAAAGAGATCATGACCGTATTATCGCGCTGGTACGACATGGAGGTCACCTTTGCCGACAAGGCCCTGGAAGAAGTGCGCTTTGTAGGGGTGTTGGGTAAAGACCAGAACATTGCGGATATCCTGAATACCATTAAAAGTTTTGGGGTCATTAACGACTATGAGATCCGCGATAAAAACGTAATACTAAAATAAAAGAGAGCGAAGTCCAACCATTTCCACGTGTATCAAACTTCGTCCCTCTTAGCGTGCATCATTAAACCAACGTCTAACTAACACATTGCAAATTTATGGAAATTAAATTAACCAGGGGCCGTAACCACCTACGAAAACGGCTGTTACCATGTATTATGAGAGCATTCATTTTCTTATTCTGCACCACAGTTTTCAGCTTTACCATGGAAAACGGCAGGGCACAGGAAAAAGTGACCATTGATGCCGATAAGGAAGTTACCGTGGACAAGGTGTTTGAAATGATCATTGACCAGACCCAATACCGTTTCATATACCCGGAAAACCTGTTCAGGGATATCCCGAGGGTACAGCTTAAAAAAGGAAGGATCAGGGTAGATAAGCTATTAGCGCAAAGCATTTCAACTGCAGAGTTTAGCATAACCCTGACAGCAGACCATACCATTATTATTAAGCCCAGGCAGGAAGCATACCCCAGCCTGAAAAATATACAGCAAAGAGAACAACAGCGACTGATATCCGGAACGGTTACCGACAGTAACGGAGAACCGTTAGGAGGTGTAAACATTGTAGTCTCCGGCAAAGGGCAGGGTACGATCTCCGGTTTTGACGGTTCCTATTCCCTTACGGCCATCCCGCAGGATACCCTGGTATATTCGTTTGTAGGGTTTAAAACACGGAAAGAAAGCGTAGGGGAGCGGCTTACGCTAAATGTGGTATTGCAGGAGGATGTCATGGCCTTGGGTGAGGTTACGGTCAATGCCGGGTATTATACGGTAAAGGACAGGGAAAGGACGGGGAGTATCAGTAGAGTGACATCTGAAGAAATTGAATTGCAACCTTTGGCCAATCCCGTACAATCTCTTCAAGGTAGGATGGCAGGAGTAGAAATAAATCAGTTTAGTGGTGTGCCAGGTTCTTATACTGGAATACAAATAAGAGGACGTAATAGTTTAGGGCGTGACAGTTTTCCTTTATATATTATAGATGGGGTTCCTGTGTCTTCCGATCCCATATCAACCAGAGGGTTGATGCCTGCAGATCAAGGAATTGATCCCTTACAAACCATTAATTTGAACAATATAGAAAGTATTGAGGTATTAAAAGATGCTGATGCCACTTCTATTTATGGTTCTCGCGGGGCCAATGGTGTGGTACTCATTACCACTAAAAAGGGAAAAGGTGCGGAAGAAACGATTTATGATTTTAACCTATATACCGGGGTAGGTAAGGTATCAAACACCATGGACTTGCTCAATACCGGGCAATATTTGGAAATGCGCCGGGAAGCCTTTGCCAATGACGGTATTACGGAATACCCGGCTATTGCTTACGACATTAATGGCACCTGGGATCAAAATCGTTATACAAACTGGCAAAAGGAATTCATTGGTGGTTCTGCCAATATTACCCATATAAACGGTAGTGTTTCCGGAGGTAGTGCCCGTACTTCTTTTTTGCTGGGAGGCTCTTACCATCAGGAGACGACCGTATTTCCGGGTAATTTTGGGTATCATAAACTTACCGGGAATTTAAACCTGAATCACAGGTCCAATGATGACCGTTTCCAGGCGGTACTCTCCCTTAATTATGGTGTAGACCATAATCGATTATTTGCTGATTTAAATTTAGTTGGACAAGCTATTTGGCTACCTCCAAATGCTCCTCGTATTTATAACGATAGAGGGGAATTAAACTGGGAAAATGAAACGTGGTCCAACCCTTTTGCGGGTCAGCAAAAGGAACAGGAAATTAAGACCGATAATTTTATTGTTAATTCTTCTTTAGAATACTCTTTTTTCTCTGATTTATCTTTAAAAGTTAATTTGGGATATACCGATTTGAATGTAGAAGAAACGGTAAAAATTCCCAAGAGTAGTTATAGGCCCAGAGACCAATCAAGAGTTTCCCATAGTTCTCAACATGGTAATACGAAAAGAAAGTCATGGATTGTTGAACCCCAGTTATTTTACGCAACAACTTTAGGTCATGCAAAACTGGATGTATTAGTGGGGACTACCTTTCAGAAAAATGAATATGTTGCACTATCTCTGAACGGGGAAGGTTACGCTAATGAAAGTTTAATAGGTAATTTGGGTGCAGCAGCTAATGTTTCCGCAAAACAAAACAATTCGGAGTATGCATACACTGCAATTTTTGGTAGAATCGGTTTTAATTGGAACAAAAAGTACTTTATTAACTTGACCGGACGTCGGGATGGTTCAAGTCGGTTTGGTCCCGGAAACCGTTTTGGTAACTTTGGTGCGGTAGGTACTGCATGGATTTTCTCCGAAGAAACTCTTTTTAGGAAGGTCTTACCTTTCATAAACTTCGGAAAGTTACGAGGGAGTTACGGAACCACGGGGAACGATCAAATTCCGGATTATGGCTATTATGCTATTTACCAACCTACTAATGGACCTGGCGGTTTATATCCCACACAGTTGGCCAATCCGGACTATGGCTGGGAGGTCAATAAAAAACTGGAAACGGCCCTGGACATCGGGTTCCTGGAAGACCGGATCCGTACCGGGATAGGATGGTATTATAATCGTTCTTCCAATCAATTGGTAGGTTATCCCTTACCAGATGTCACCGGGTTCTCCTCCGTCCAGGCCAATATGCCGGCTACGGTTCGCAATACGGGCTGGGAACTGGAAGTACATACGCTAAACATTAAATCTGCTAACCTTAGTTGGAATACTTCTTTTAATATCACCTGGCCCAAAAACACCCTTGTAAAGTATGATGATTTAGAACAGTCTTCCTATGCCAATCGATATAGGGTTGGGCAACCGTTAAATATTGTCCTGGCCTATGAGTATACCGGGATAGATCCTGAAACAGGTTTATACCAGGTGCGTGATGTGAATGAAGATGGCAGGTATAATTATGATGACCGTATTATGACCATTCCCTTAGGACGAAAGTACTATGGTGGGTTAAATAACACGTTACAATTCAAAAATTTTCAACTTGATTTTTTGCTGGAGTTTGTGAGACAGAAAGGAGTAGCCAATCGTTTTGTTCATAACTATGCTTCAGGTAGGGGGCCAAACAATTCAGGAAATATAGCTGAAGAACTATGGAATAATCCCAACACTCAAAACTTTACAACACTTCTTTCAAATAATACATTATACGGCTATGCGAAAAGTAGTGATATAGGTTACAATAGTGACGCTTCTTTTATCCGTTTAAAAAACATATCGTTGTCTTATACCTTACCGAAAGCCTTCATTTCGAAAATTGGTATGAAATCCTGTAAACTTTATTTACATGCACAGAACCTAATTACCTGGACCAATTTTATAGGGTTGGATCCGCAATATGCTACCAGGGGGACAGATGTTTTACCAGCCCTTAAAATGATTACCGGGGGTGTACAATTAAAATTTTAACATAATGAAAACCAAATATAGTTTTAAAACGATAGGCATCTTAATTTTTTGTTTCTCTATAGTCGGATGTAAGGACTTTGTAGATATTGAACTGCCTAACTCCATGATTGTTGACGAGATTGTTTTTGAGAACGACGAAACTGCTATTTCAGCAGTACAAGGATTATACTATGGCTTGTTTAATGCTAACAACTTTGCCAGTGGTGGCCCTAATTCCGTAACTGTAATAAGTGGTTTGGTAGCCGATGAAATAGAGTCCGGTTTTACCACTTCCGATACCGATATTGAATTTAATCAAAATGATATAACTATAAATAATTCGGGAAATGGTTATCTGTGGTCTTCGGCCTATAATACAATTTACATGGCGAATGCCATTTTGGAGGGATTAGCAACTTCAAAAGGGGTTACCGAGGAGGTGAAAAAACAATTGCAGGGGGAAGCATTGTTTATTAGGGCTTTTACGCTCTTTCACCTTGTAAATCTTTATGGCAATGTTCCTTTAGTGTTTACTACGGATTACCGGGAGAATGCTTTGATATCAAGGACTTCGGAAACAGAAGTGTATACCCAAATTATAACAGATTTAGAAGAAGCCAGAGGATTTCTGAGTATAGCGTATATAGGAGAGGATCGTACACGACCCAATTACTATACAGCGACAGCTTTATTGGCAAGAGTCTACCTATACATTGAAGAATGGGAAAAAGCCGAGACGATGGCCGAAGAGGTTATTGGTGCCACGGAAATATATGAATTATCAGATGATATAAATCTGGTTTTTTTAAAAAATAGTCATGAAGCTATATGGCAGATAAAACCAGTATTAGCGGGTTCTACGAAGGAGGGGAATTTGTTTATTATTGAATCTTCATCCCCTCGGTTTAAGCTTAGGAAAGCCTTGGTTAATTCTTTTGAAGATGAAGATTTAAGATTAATGAATTGGATTGGAACCTATACAAATGATGAAAATCAACCTATCTTTTATTATCCTTTTAAATACAAAGTAAAGCTGTCTACTGGAACTCCATTAGAATATTCTGTTGTTTTACGATATGCCGAGCAATTCCTGATTCGTGCTGAAGCCCGGGCGCAACAGGAGAAGTTGGATGAAGCTATTGCTGACCTGGACAAAATACGGGAGCGGGCAGGAATACCGCTTATTGTTGATGTACAGCCAGAAATAACCAAGTCGACTTTACTCGATACCATTCTACAAGAACGTCGTAAAGAGTTTTTTACCGAATGGGGTCACCGTTGGCTGGATTTAAAACGGACCAATACCGCAGATGCCGTTTTAGGTACACTAAAACCGACCTGGCAGGCCACAGACATCTTATTCCCAATTCCGGAAACCGAAATCACCAAAAACCCCAACCTTAAACCTAATAATGATGGCTATTAAACTCAATGTGCATATTATGGAAAAAGCCATGCCATTTATTCTTTCCCTGATGGTAGGCTTGTTTCCCCGGACAGAAATCATATCGCAAAACCTGGAAGCTCGTTTGATCTTGGACTCTTTACCCTTAAATCCGGATATTACTTATGGGAAACTCGATAATGGTTTTACCTACTATATTTTTAACAACAAAGCATCAAATAGTGGTGAGGTATTAATGGCATTTGTGGTTAGAGCAGGATCTCGTAATGAAACTTTAAACCAAAATCAAATAGCCCATGCCATAGAACATATTCCCTTTACAGGGACTTTACATCATCCAAATGGAATATGGCAAGATATTGACTTTGTCAATTTGGGGATGAGGGGTAAATACGATACCAATGCTCGCACATTTGGAGATTATACCCAATATGATTTTAACTTTCGGGGAGCTAATAGGAAGGCTTTTATCACTGGAATTACATATTTTAGGGATATTGCCGGTAATCTTTATTTTTCTGGCAAGAATACAGTACAGGTAAAAAACGAAGTGTTGCAAGAATTTCAAAAAGGATATAGAAGCCCATTGGATACTTTAGGATCTGTGCCAATTTTATTTCCCGGTAGAAAAAGCCACTTCAATCTATCTGAACTTATGAAGGATTATACCGTAGAGGATTTCTATGAATTCTATAAGCATTGGTATATACCTGAAAAAATGGGGTTAATTATTGTGGGAGATTTAAAAATGGGTACCAATGTTATCATTGAAGAAATTAAAAATCGGTTTTCTGATTTAGAACCTTCCGATTACACAGGAAATCAACGAAACTATGCTGAAGAATATTTAAAAAATAAAGAGCAATTTATAATTATTGAACATCGAATTCTGCCAAACCCAAAGTTGAAACTTTATCTCAAGCAACCAAAAGAAAGTCAAATAATAAAGAAAATAGACCTAAAAAACAGGATGGTTAAAAATGTAACCGGAGCTCTATTGAAAAGGCGGTTACAACAAATCAAAAAACAATATAACTCTGGAGTAATTGGTATAGATGCTAAATTTCAAAAAGACTATCCCGTATTTGTAATAGATTTGGAAACTACTGATTTGCCTTCGATTCAATCAATGCTAAAATCGGCTATAATAGTATTAAAGCAAGTTAAAGACCATGGCTTTACGAAGAGTGAATTGGTGAGTATCAAAGAAGCGTTAATCAGCGAAATTAAAGCCAAAGACTTTTCGAATAATGAAATCGTATTAGAAGAATGTCTAAGTCATTTTATTACCAGGGAAGCTTTTCCGAAGGATAAAAAGGAATTGCAAATAGATCTGGTTGATAAAATATCCCTTAATGAAGTTAATGGGGAATTTGGGAAAAGATTCGGTCCCGATACATCTACAGACCTGGTGCTTTTAAGTCCCGGTCCTATTAAAGATTTGGATAGTGCTTCCATAAGAAGTTGGATAGATCAAGCCTGGAGAACTAAAGTTTCTCCCTATAAAAATGATAGTTTACCTAAAAAAATAATGGCGGAAACGGATATTGATAAACTTGCCGCTAAACCATATAAAATAAAAGAGGGAGAAGAAGTAACAGAGTTAAAACTAAATAATGGAGTTAAAGTGATATTAAAGCCGTTAAAAAAATCAAAGAGAATTTTTGCACATGGTTTTAGTCCGGGAGGAGCATCTTTATATACATCTGAAGATTATTTTTCTGCTTATAATGCTGCCGGGATTATTTTACATAGTGGGGTAAATAGTATAGACTATTTTAAATTACGGGAATATCAGAAATCTAAATCTATAAATTTAATGCCTTATATAAACCATTCCGAAGAAGGGATAAAAGGCTCATGTGGTAAAGATCAATTTTTAGATTTTATGCAATTAATTTATCTGTATTTGACTCATCCTAATTGTAATGAACAAGCATATAAAGATTGGTTTAATAACGAACGGCAATTTTTAAAAGGACAGGTAACAGCTAAAGAGAGATTTAATGATACCATTGCCCATATTATAGGAGATCATAATACATTGGGTTATTCCACCAGGTTAGCAGGATTGGCCCAAACAGATTTTAAGAAATCCTATCAAATCTACAGGGAGCGGTTTTCAACTGCCGAAGATTTCACTTTTGTTTTTGTTGGGGATTATGATTTAAAAAATGTTATTCCTATCATTAATCTTTATTTAGGGAGCCTGCCAAATTTTAATAAGAGTAATAAGATGAATGCTGAAGTACAGCGAATAGCTATACATGGACCAAAAACTGTTAAAGTTAAGGAAGACTATGATGGAGCATTGGTTGAGATGTGTTTTACCAAAAGTATCCAACACACTGTACAAAATGAAACGAAATTTAAAATACTTGCAACGATATTGAATCGAATAATTTTTAATCGGTTGCGTAGCGATGATAATATATCTTATGACCCTCGTGTAACACATAAATTCTATAGGAATCCCGACTGGATAAAATTATCTATTGTATCTGAGTGTAAAATTGGAGAAGAAGAAACAGTACAAAAAGCTGTTTTTGAAGAATTAGAAGAAATAAAAGATAATGGGATTAAGGAAAAGGACATGAGTTATGCCGTGCATGCTTTAAATCGAATATATTTAATTTATAAAAGGAAGGCAAATCTACGCCTATCAGATTTAGTAGGTCAATACAGAGATGGTGATGAAAGTGATGATATCTTTTCTCTTCGAAACAACGCTTTAAACAATGTTACATCTGGTGACATTCAAAATTTTGCCAATGAAATTCTGGATGAAGCTAACTTAATTACTTTTACCCTGAGTAAGAATTAGATTTTTTAAATGTCTGATGATGTTAATATATTAGAATTGGGGGAAGTAAGTCCCCCAATTCATTAGACAATTAAAAGTCTTCGTCAATAGGAATAGGAGTAGAAGTTGTCATCCTAAACGGTTGCGAACAAACTGTTTCTGAATCCTGTATTTGAAATACGAAAGCAGTATTCTCCGTAACCGTGGATTGAACTTCACAAAGAGGGTCTTGTGAAGAAGAGCTATCACAACCTGCTGTGATATTCCTACACTCCCCGGTCAATTGAATATACTCTGTTTGCAGAGTATCATCCTTTATGGATATGGAAGCAAACGACATTCCAATAGCCATTACAAATACCATTGCTGGTAAAATAAACTTAAAATTTTTCATGATAATAACGTTTAAAAAATTAATAAATCAGTGAGTACAGGCGGTTATTTATACAGGGGCCTATAACCCTGTACTTCTCGCGCGAAAAATGTTGTTGGTATCGTTATGTAAATTCATTGTATACGCTATAGAGTACCAGGTGTTGCCCATATAAGGCCAGCAGGTAATCCCCGATCACATAAAAGCGGGATACCCGTTGTTCCCGGTAGGGGGGTAGGTAAAAGCTAAAGGCATAGTCCTGCCGTACCAGGTCGTAGACATCAATAACAGTCTTGTGTTCAAAGTCTTCCGGCTTTTCGTTTTTAGCTATGAGGTTAGACTGTACATATAAGAAGTTCCCGGAAGTGGCCCCGTTGTTGTTTACCACATACGGTGGGGAGGCCAGTTTTTTGGTTTTGCCGTCGTTAATGGTTCCCGTTTTTATCCGTACCCTGGATATGGTATCTATGGTATGGGCACGGTGCTGTACCGTTAAGGTGGTATCAGTTACGATATACTGGTTGCGGTAGTAGTATACATACACCATTTGGTGCAGGTCCTGGTTGTACAGCATTTTTCCGTTGGTACAGAAAATACCGTCCAATTGCTTTTCCAGTACTTCGGGCACCAGCCTTACATGAGGCTCGGTATCGGTCTCTATACCCAGGCTGCGCTCTTTAGTTTTGTTGCTAAGAGCATCAATAAAGAGGGATGCACTGCCAAAAGGTACGGCCGTAGAGAAAAAAGCTTCGTTATACATAAAGTCACGGGCCGTCCATTCGTTCAGTTTTCCTCTTTTCAACATAGGGGTAACCCCATCCATAAGATAGAAATAGGGAGGGCGTATGGCCACTTCCGTATTCTTCCGGAATTTCATTTCCGGCTCATCCACCCGGAGTTGGATATGGGTGGTGTCCAGGTCAGGTAAACTTACCTTAACAAGGTGTAACGGAGCGGTATAATTACTCAGGTACACCACATCTTTGTCCGTTCCGGCTACATAATAGGAATTGTAATTCAAATCCATAGCCTTCACTTTAATAGCCGGATGCGGTGGCAAGAGCCGGTAAAACCCATTGTCTTTACGGGTTTTTTGCCGGGACCAGGCAAACAGCCCGGCCACGACCAGTATACTGAGTATAAAACAGGAGCTTATGGTAAGGAGCGTTGTTTTCATGTCGCGGTTAGTTATGGTGAGCTTGTAAGGGTTCGGAGTTTCCGGTAACAACACCGGGTTGTTTCCGGGAGAGGAGCAGTATGCCGGTAAGGGCCAGCAGCATAAACACACTGTTAAACACCAGGTGTTCTTCCCAGCCCATTTTTTCGAGGATACCCCCGCAGGAGCAGGGGACAAACGGGCTATAGGTAAGGATGATAAAAATATAGGCCGTAAACATGGTCATCAGGCTAAAGGCGGCGTACAATGCCATAAGCCGCAGGCGGGGCACCACCAGCATCCCGGCAATGACCAGCTCTGCGGCAGGCACTGTCCAAACCAACCATGAACCGATGGACGTTAGTATAGGGGACTGCCCCAGCTGTACCCGGAATTTTTCATATTCCATAAGCTTGGTACAGGCGGCGTACACAAAGAGGAGGATAAACAACAGGCAGATGATGTCTACAATCCAAGGCCTATATCTCAAAATAAAACGCATAATCCTATAGTTTTACGAGACTTATACTGCTAACGGTCCCTTTTGCTACTGTAAAATTAAAGGGGGCATTTGGGGTTTTAAAGGAGAAAACGGTAAAAATCGTGCAACCTCTGCACAGATCTTTCCGTTTTCCCCGCATTGATGTTAAAATATAAACAAGGCCTTACTGTGCCTTGTTTTTTCGGAACTGTTTTAGCGCATACCGGAACGAACTTTCATCGCCATAACCTATTTTATCATAGACCTGGCGTGTCGTGTAGTGATACTGTTGCATAAGGGCCAGCCCATGAGTAACCCGTAGCCTGCTGTAATATTGATGGGGTGTCGTACCGTACTCCCGCTTAAAATGGTTGCGGAGCGTACGTGCTGTTACATGGAAGTGTGCAGCGAGGTATTGGTTGCTTAGTGTGGCATCGCGGTAATGTTCGTTGAGATATACCCTGACCAGCCATTCGGAAGCAAAGGTCACTATCAGGGCGGTGTGGTGGCCGGTGGTTTAAAAGTTCCGTATTCACAGCTAGCCGGGGATTGCTGCACTACAACCTGTTGAACCTTTTCCGTTGATAACTCCTTCCTGCCCGGTTTTTCACTATCCCGAAATAATATGTAATTTTATCTGCGCTTACAACGCGTAGAAACCCATTCCATATGTACCTTATTTTTGACACCGAGACTACCGGACTACCCAAACGATGGGATGCCCCGCTTACCGATACCGATAACTGGCCCCGTTGTATACAGATCGCATGGCAGCTTCACAATGAAATGGGCGACCTGGTGGAACACGGCGATTATCTCGTAAAACCGGAAGGTTTCAACATCCCTTTCGACGCCGAGCGGATACACGGTATTTCCACCGAACTGGCCGAAGAGCAGGGAATAGCGCTCCGGGACATGCTCGAAAAGTTTAATGCCGCACTGGACAAGGCTAAGTTTATAGTAGGGCAGAATGTGGGATTCGATATCAATATCATGGGATGCGAGTTCTACCGCGGGGGGATGGAATCACCGCTGACGTCCATGCCCGTACTGGATACCTGTACGGAAGTTACTGCGGCTTTCTGCCGGATACCCGGCGGAAGGGGCGGGAAATACAAGCTGCCCACCCTTACCGAACTGCACGAAAAGCTGTTCGGAGATGCTTTTGCCGAGGCGCATAACGCTACAGCCGATGTGGAAGCCACGACACGCTGCTTTTTTGAGCTTATCAGGATAGGGGAAGGGTTTACCAAAGAAGAGCTCGATGTGCTTCCGGGGTATTTTGAGCGTTTTAAAGAGCACAATCCGAAGGAAATAGAGCTTATCGGGCTGGAGCACATCAACCTCAAGGCTGCTTCGGAGGCCATCAGGAAAAGGATACGCAAGCAACAGGGAGGGGATATTTCCAGGCAGGAACTCGAAGACAACAAGGCAGAACTGGAGCAGCTGGATTTTGTTCACCTGCACAACCACACGCAGTTTTCGGTACTTCAGGCCACTTCCAGCCTGCCCGACCTGGTCGCGGCCACTGCCCGTGAAAAAATGCCGGCCGTAGCCATTACGGATCACGGTAACATGATGGCGGCTTTTCATTTTGTGAAGGAGATCGGCAATTACAACAAGGCAGCCAGGGCCAGGAACAAGGAGGCTGAGGAAAAGGGAGAGGAACCTGCCGAAGTGGAGATCAAGCCCATAGTGGGCTGTGAGCTTTATGTATGTGAAAACCACCTCGACAAAAGCAGGAAAGACAACGGCTACCAGATCGTTATGCTGGCGAAGAACAAGAAAGGGTATCACAACCTCGCCAAAATGTCGTCTATCGCCTATACCCAGGGGTTTTATTACGTACCGAGAATAGACCGCGAAGTCATAAAAAAATATAAGGACGATATCATTGTGCTCACCGGCAACCTCTATGGCGAAGTGCCGGGGAAAATACTGAACGTAGGTGAAAACCAGGCAGAGGAGGCCCTGCTGTGGTGGAAAGAACAGTTCGGGGACGACCTCTATATTGAGCTTATGAGGCACGGGCAGGAAGACGAGGACCGGGTAAATAATGTCCTCGTTCAGTTTGCCGGGAAACACCATGTCAAAATGGTGGCCACCAATAACACCTTTTATATTACCAAAGAAGATGCCAATGCCCATGATATTCTCCTCTGTGTAAAGGACGGGGAAAAACAGGCCACCCCCATAGGAAGGGGAAGAGGGTACCGTTACGGACTGCCGAACCAGGAATACTACTTCAAATCGGCCGGAGAGATGAAAAGCCTCTTTGCCGACCTGCCGGAGGCCATAGCCAATATCCGGGAAGTGATAGACAAGGTTGAGCCTTTTGAACTCGCCCGCGATGTGTTGCTTCCCAAATTTGAGATCCCGGAAGAATTTCAGCACGAGGAGGATAACAATGACGGTGGAAAAAGAGGGGAGAACGCTTACCTGAGGCACCTTACCTATGAGGGGGCCAAAAGGCGTTATCCCGAAATTACCGAAGAGATCAGGGAGCGGCTCGATTTTGAACTTAGCGTTATTGAGCGTACCGGGTATCCGGGCTACTTTCTCATTGTTCAGGATTTTATAGCCGCAGCACGGGAGATGGGGGTTTCGGTTGGTCCGGGACGGGGATCGGCGGCAGGGTCTGCCGTGGCGTATTGTCTCGGGATCACCAATCTCGACCCGGTGGCCTACGATCTGCTGTTCGAGCGTTTCCTCAATCCCGACCGGGTGTCCATGCCTGACATCGATATCGATTTTGACGATGAAGGGCGCAGCCGGGTCATGGATTATGTGATCGACAAATACGGAGCCAACCAGGTAGCCCAGATCATCACCTACGGTACCATGGCAGCCAAATCATCCATCCGTGATACGGCCAGGGTGCTCGACCTGCCCCTGGGCGATGCCGACAGGATCGCGAAGCTGATCCCCAATATGAAACTGGGCAAGATATTCTCCTTCGACGACAACAAGCTGAAAGCCAGCCTCAGGGCAGAGGAACTACTCCGGGTGAATGAACTGAAAAACCTGGCGGAGGGTTCAGACCTCGAAGCACAGACCATCAACCAGGCCCGGATACTCGAAGGGTCGGTACGGAATACCGGTATCCATGCCTGCGGGGTTATTATTACTCCCGATGATATCACCAATTTTGTCCCGGTATCCATCGCCAAGGATTCCGACCTTTACGTCACCCAGTTCGACAACTCCGTGGTAGAGAATGCCGGGCTGCTCAAGATGGACTTCCTCGGGCTCAAGACACTTACCCTTATCAAGGATACGGTAAAGCTGGTAAAGTATAAACACGACATAGACCTCGATCCCGACGAGTTCCCCCTGGACGACGAGAAGACCTATGAGCTCTTTCAGCGCGGGGAAACGGTAGGGATATTCCAGTACGAATCTCCCGGGATGCAGAAGTACATGAAAGAACTGAAACCCACGGTCTTTGCCGATCTTATCGCCATGAACGCGCTCTATCGTCCGGGTCCGCTGGAATACATTCCCAGTTTTATCAATCGTAAACACGGCAAGGAAGAGATTACCTACGACCTTCCGGCCATGGAAGAGTACCTGCAGGAGACCTACGGGATTACCGTTTACCAGGAGCAGGTGATGCTGCTTTCGCAGAAACTGGCCGGGTTTACCAAGGGTGAAGCCGATGTGTTGCGGAAAGCCATGGGGAAAAAGATCTTTGCCCTGCTGGAGCAGCTGAAGCCGAAATTCCTGGATGGGGGAGAAAATAACGGGCACGACAGGGCCGTACTGGAAAAGATATGGAAAGACTGGGAGGCTTTTGCCAGTTATGCCTTTAACAAGAGCCACTCTACCTGCTACGCCTGGATCGGGTACCAGACGGCCTATCTCAAGGCCAATTATCCGGCAGAATACATGGCGGCGGTACTTTCCAACAACATGAACGATATCAAATCGGTGTCCTTCTTCCTGGAGGAGTGTAAGCGGATGGGGCTGGAAGTGCTCGGCCCCGATGTAAACGAATCCTTTTACAAGTTTACGGTAAACAAGGACAATGCCATCCGTTTCGGAATGGGGGCCGTAAAAGGTGTGGGACGGAGTGCCGTGGAGACCATTGTCGAAAGCCGGGAATCGGGCTCCTATCGTTCCGTATTCGACCTGGCCAAGAAGATAGACCTCAGGGCAGCCAATAAAAAGGCTTTTGAAAACCTGGCGCTCGCGGGAGGGTTCGACTCCTTTTCCGACACCCATCGCGCACAGTACTTTCACGATGAGGGAGACGGGGTAATGTTCCTGGAAAAGGTAATGCGTTATGCTGCGAAATTCCAGGAAAGCAAGAACTCTGCCCAGGTAAGCCTTTTCGGTGAAGCCAGTGAAGTACAGATCCCCGAGCCGGTGGTCCCGCCGTGTGAAGAATGGGGAACCATGGAAAAACTGAAAAGGGAGAAAGAAGTGGTAGGGATTTATATTTCCGGGCATCCCCTGGACGATTTCAGAACGGAAATGCAGTATTTCTGCAACGGGAATATAGGACTGCTCCAGGATATGGCCAGCTATACCAACAGGGAGCTTTCCATAGCCGGGGTCATTGCCGATGTACAGCACCGCACCTCGAAAAACGGCAAGGGCTGGGCCGCTTTTATAGTGGAAGACTATACCGATTCGTATGAGTTTAAGATCTTCGGGGAAGAGTACCTTAAGTTCAGGCATTTCCTGATGGTCAATTCGTTTATCTATATGAAGGTGTTTATCCGGGAGGGGTGGGTAAACAAGGATACGGGACAACGGGGCGACCCGAGGTTGCAGTTCAACAGTATGCAGCTGTTGCAGGACGTGATGGAAAACTATGCCAGAAAGCTGACCATACAGCTCAACCTGGAGGACATCGGGGGAGAGAAGATCCGCTTGTTAAGCGACCTGGTCAATGACCACAAGGGAGATCACGCCCTTTGTTTTACCGTGTATAAAATGGATGAAAAGCTCAAGCTCCACATGCCGAGCCGGAAAAGAAAAATCCGTATCTCCAACGAGTTGCTGGGCGAGTTGAAAAAACAGGAAATCGCTTATAAGCTCAACTGATGGCTGGAAGCCGGGAGTCCGAAGCCGGAAGCACCGCCCGGCAGGTTCACTTCGTTCTGAATGACATTTGAACTGACCAACTAAGAACTAACAAACTAAGAAACTAAGAACTAAGAAACTATTGAAAGACTGGGATGTGATTATTGCCGGTGGCGGCGCTGCGGGATTTTTTGCAGCGGTGCATCTCGGGGCGACGCTGAAGGGGAGGCGTATAGCCATACTCGAACGCAGTGCGGAAGTATTGTCCAAAGTCCGTATTTCCGGTGGTGGCAGGTGCAATGTAACCCATGCCGAATTCGTGCCCCGCGAACTGACGGCCTATTATCCCAGGGGAGGCAAAGAGCTGTTAGGGCCCTTTCATTCGTTTTGCAGCGGAGATACGGCAGCGTTTTTCGAAGCGCGGGGGGTGTCCCTGAAAACCGAAGAAGACGGCCGGATGTTCCCGGTCACCGATACCTCGCAAACCATAGTAGACTGCCTTACGGGAGAAGCGTCGCGTTACGGGGTAAAGGTCCTGACCGGTTATACCATCCGCGATATTCTAAAGACGGAAGGCGGCTTCTCGGTACGGACAAAACAGGGGGATTTTCACTGCGGGAAACTGCTGGTTGCCACGGGAAGCAGTCCTGCCGTCTGGCGGATACTCGGGCAATTGGGGCATCGTATAGTGCCTCCGGTACCTTCCCTTTTTACTTTTCATGTCGGAGATACGCGCATTTCAGGCCTTATGGGGCTTTCTGCCACAGTGAGCCTCAGGTGCGGGAAGATGGACAAAAACATGGTTTTTGAAGGCCCTCTGCTCATTACGCACTGGGGGGTAAGCGGCCCTGCCGTGCTGAAATGTTCTGCCTGGGGTGCGCGGTATTTTCACCACTGTGATTACAAATTTGAGATAGAGATCAACTGGTTGCCGCAGATGTCTTTTGAGGAGGCGCTGGAACAGTTGACAGCGTGGAAGCAGGCATACGGCAGAAAGGAAGTGAGGAATGCTTCCCCTTTCAGCCTGCCCAGAAGGCTGTGGGAACGGCTTGTGGCAGCAGCAGGAGTTGTTGCGGGAACAAAATGGGCAGAAGCCGGGAATGTAATGCTTCGCAATCTTGCCTTTCAACTGACAAAAGGAGTGTTTCAGGTAAGTGGCAAGAGTACGTTTAAGGAGGAATTCGTAACCGCGGGAGGAGTTGACCTGAAAGAGATCGATTTTAAACGTTTTGAGAGTAAGGTGCAGCAAGGTCTGTTTCTCGCCGGGGAAGTACTGGATATCGATGCCGTAACGGGAGGGTTCAATTTTCAGAATGCATGGACCGGCGGATATATGGCGTCCCGTGCCATTGCAGAAGAACTTTCGGACCCGCCGGATTAAAATGGAAACAACTGGTCCCCGTTTGAGCAAAGCGGAAACGGGGACCAGTTGAGTGTATTGGTGTTATTGCTGCTGTTTTTTTTCGAGGAGCGACTGCAGTCGTTGCTGTAGCTCCACATCAGACTGAAGTGCCATGGCAACCTGCTGATACCGGTCGAGGGTGATTCCTTCCTCTTTGATCACATCTTCCATTTCCTTCTGGAATCCGGATTGCAGTTCCTGCATCTTGTTCATGGCAACCCCGAATTTTTCCTTTTCTTCATCACTGGCATCCCCTTCTTTTGCCGGGTCCTGGGAAGCTTCGTATAATTCATTGAAGCGATCGACTTCAAAACCGCTGTCTTCAACCACCTTGACCATTTCCTGCTGGGCCTTGACATTGATCTCCGTAATACCTTCGAAAGCGTCAGCTATCTTCCCCAGTTCATCGTCCGACACCTCTACTTTTTGCTGTTGCTGCGGTTGAGGGGCGGTTTGTGCAAAGGCCACGGCTCCTGTTGCGAGAAAGCAGACCAGCAGCGCTTTTAATTTTCCTGTTAACCTCATTATGTAAGAATTTTTGATATTTATAACGGTGTCGAAGCTACGATAATATGTAAGGAACACAAAAAAAATGAGGGGTTTAACAGGATCTTAACGGGATTAGGATTTTTTTAGGCGGTTGTTTCTTAATAAAAGGCTTTAGCTGTCCAAACCTGCAACCTGCACCCCAAAACCCCGAAAAACACTATCTTTGCACAAAACGGAATGCGCTTATGACCGAATCGGATTTTATGCCCGGGGGCTATGTAAATGATATGCTTTCCGGGGCTTTTACCTGGAAGGCTCCCAGCAATATTGCCCTGGTAAAATACTGGGGAAAACACGGCAATCAGCTGCCGGCCAATCCGTCGGTAAGTTTTACGCTCGATCATTGTGCTACCATCACGACGCTCCGTTTTGAAAAGCGGGACAAGCCTGCGGAAGCATTTGGTATGGAGGTGTTTTTCGAGGGAGTTATCAATGATGGTTTCCGGCCTAAGATCCTCGGGTTTATGGAGCGGATCGAGCCCTACCTGCCTTTTTTGCGCAATTATCACTTTACCGTACATACGTCCAATTCTTTTCCCCACAGCAGTGGGATTGCCTCTTCAGCCAGTGGAATGAGTGCCCTGGCCCTGTGCTTTATGAGCCTGGAGCGGGAATTGTCCGGCGGGATGTCCGAAGCGTTTTTCTATCGCAAGGCCTCCTTTCTCGCCCGCCTGGGGTCGGGGAGTGCTTGCAGGAGTATCGGGGGCGGGCTCATCGTTTGGGGTACGCATAAAGAGATCCCGGGAAGCAGCGACCTCTACGGGATCGGCTACCCGGGAGAAGTTCATCCCGTATTCCGGGGTTACCGGGATACGGTGTTACTGGTAGACCGCGGGAAGAAACAGGTGAGCAGCACCGCCGGGCATGGGTTGATGAAAGGGCATCCTTTTGCAGCACAACGCTTTTTGCAGGCCTCGTCAAATATATCGGAACTTATACCGGTACTCGGGAACGGCGACCTGCGGGCCTTTATCAGGCTGGTGGAAAGCGAGGCGCTTACCCTTCATGCCATGATGATGACCGGGAGTCCGTATTATATGCTGATGCAGCCCGCCACGTTGCAGGTGATCAGGAAAATATGGGAGTTCAGGGAAGAGAGCGGCTGCCCGGCCTGCTTTACGCTCGATGCGGGTGCAAACGTGCATTTGCTCTATCCGGGAGAGGAAAAGAAAAGGGTGATGGAATTTATTAATAGTGAGCTTGTTGCGTATTGTGAAAACGAGCAGTATATTTGCGACCGCGTTGGGGAAGGAGCTTTCTTAATTAATAATGAAGAATGAAAAATGAGGAATGAAAAAAATAACAGGACTGATAGATAATTAAAAAGAAGAGTTTTGATTTTGCTATGGATATTGTGTATCTTTAAATAGATTTAAACTGTCCGGCTTGAAGATGGAGTGTAGGGGAGTTCGAAAATAAAAGGAATGAGAACAATACAATTAAATATACCGGAGAATGTTGACTTGAGTGAGAGAGAAGCCTTAATGCTGCTGGCATCGCAATTATATGAAAGGGGAAAGATGACATTGGGGCAAGCGGCAGAGTTGACCGGGTTGTCTAAGAGGACTTTTATGGAAATTTTAAAGGATTACGGCGTGTCCGTATTCAATTATCCGGTTTCAGAACTTGATAATGACATAAAAAATGCCCGGGATCATAGTTTCTGACACGAGCTGTCTTATTTTATTGGATAAACTCGGAAGGATTGATTTGTTGGAGTCGCTTTTTGGTGAAATTTCGATTACCGGAATTATTGCAGGGGAATTTGGAAAAAAGATTCCCGGATTTATAAAAATTGAAAATCCGAAGGATAAAAATTATCAAAGGATATTGGAAAGCCTTTTAGATCCTGGTGAAGCAAGCGCAATTGCCCTCGCTTTAGAAAGAGAAGAAAGCCTATTGATCATAGATGAACATAAAGGAAGAAGGGAAGCCAGACAATTGAAGTTAAATTATACCGGAACAGTCGGTATTTTGATAGTAGCCAAGGAAAAAGGACTGATCTCTTCGGTTACAGAGATTCTGGACGAAATCCAAAGAACGGATTTCAGGTTGAGTGAGGAATTGATACAAGAAGTAAAAAAGAGAAGCGGTGAATAGTGAATGATGCATCGCTAAAATATATAAAATGAAAGGACCATTATTCTATTCAAAAATACTGCTCTTCGGAGAATACGGGATCATCAGGGATTCCAAAGGCTTGTCCATTCCGTATAATTTTTATAACGGTGCCTTGAAGAAAGGAAGGGAGCTTTCGGAAGAAAGCGAAGCTTCGAACCTGAGCCTGAAACGGTTTTCCGCTTACCTGGAGGACCTGCAGCAAGACCGTCCCGGCCTGGTGACCTTCGATATTGCAAGACTGAAGGGCGATGTGGACGAAGGCATGTATTTTGACAGCAGCATCCCGCAGGGATACGGCGTAGGCAGCAGTGGAGCGCTCGTAGCAGCGATCTATGACAAATATGCCTGTGATAAAATTACCGTTCTCGAAAACCTGACACGCGACAAACTGCTGAAACTGAAAGAGATATTCGGGGCCATGGAATCCTTTTTTCACGGGAAATCCTCCGGCCTGGACCCCCTTAACAGTTACCTGAGCATTCCGATACTGATCAATTCCAAAGACAATATAGAACCCACCGGCATTCCGTCGCAGAAAACCGATGGCAAGGGGGCTGTTTTTCTGCTCGACAGCGGTATCGTGGGCGAAACCGCTCCCATGATACAGATCTTTATGGAAAACATGAAGCAGGAAGGGTTCAGGAAAATGCTGAAAGAGCAGTTTATCAGGCATACCGATGCCTGTGTCGAGGATTTTTTAAGGGGAGATGTCAAGTCGCTCTTCGGAAATATCAAACAGTTGTCCCATGTGGTGTTCGACAACTTTAAACCCATGATACCGGCACAGTTTCACAAACTCTGGAAACACGGTATCGAAAGTAATGAGTATTACCTGAAACTCTGTGGTTCCGGTGGTGGCGGGTATATCCTCGGCTTTACGCAGGATATAGAAAAAGCCAGAAAGGCGCTTAAGGACTACAACCTGGAGGTGGTCTACAACTTTTAATATGCCGGCAGAGCCGGTTGGTCAATGTGTATTGTGACCCGGGAAGATGCTGTTCCGGAGGTTTTTGTCGGACCGAAAATATCATTTATGCGGCTATTGAGGAAGAACAGATTACTGTTGTTAAAGCTTTTAAGTATATTTTCTGTAGTTCGCGGGTATAATGTGCTTGTTATCGCACTGGCACAGTATCTTACCTCCGTGTATATCCTGGCCCCCGAAAAGCCTGTAATACAGGTGTTGCTGGACGGGAACCTGTTTGCCATAGTGGCGGCTTCTGCCCTGGCAATCGCTTCGGGCTATATTATCAATAATTTTTACGACGCAGAAAAAGACCTGATCAACCGCCCCCGGAAAACCATGCTCGACCGCCTGATCAGTCAGCGCACCAAACTTACGGCATATTTTATCCTCAATTTTGCCTCGGTGGTCTTTGCCAGTTATGTGTCGTTCAGGGCCGTGGTCTTTTTCTCGGCCTATATCTTCGGGCTCTGGCTCTATTCCCACAAACTGAAACGCATTCCGCTGCTGGGGAATATCGTTTCCTCCGTACTGGCCATAACGCCTTTCTTTGCCGTATTTGTGTATTACGGGAATTTCGCGACAGTGATCTTTGTGCATGCTGTATTCCTCTTTCTTGTCATCCTGATCAGGGATATGGTCAAGGATCTCGAAAATATCAGCGGGGATATGGCACATGGCTATCACACCGTTCCCATAATGTACGGGGAGAGGGCTTCCAAACAGATCATTACACTGCTGGCATTTTTGACCTGGGTACCCACCTACCTGCTTATAGCCGCTTTTGAGATAGGGCATATGGACCTGTTTTTTTATGCCTGTTTTGTGCTGTTGCTGCTTTTCCTGTTCCTGATGTGGAGGGCCTCGTCGAAAAAAGACTACCTGGTACTGCACAATATCCTGAAATTTATTATCGTAGCCGGTGTTTTCAGCATACTGCTGATCGATGTCGACCTGCTGATCAATAAGTTGATGATGACAGGGTACTTCGCTGCGCTCCATCCTGAATGACAGGAATGTCATCCCGAGCGCAGTCCCTGCCGGCCGGATAGGCGGGGAGGGATCTCCGGGCTTTCGGTGCTGTTGCTGAAGGTTCTTTGATCTGGGGTTGAGATTCCTCCCCGACCGAAAAGGCCGGGACAGGCTCTATCGTCGGAATGACAAGATTAATGTCATTCAGACCGTAGGGAACCTGCCTGCCGGCAGGCAGGGAATCTCCGGTTTTTCGGGTGAAACCTTCAACTTCAACCAGCAACCTTAAACCAGCAATCCAATAACTAATATTATTAAACTATCTTTGCCAAAAATACAGACATGAGCAGGACAGATAAGAACAGGAAGGGAAAAATATCCGGAAGGCAGGGAGGAAAACGCAACGTCAGTTATACCCGGGGGAATGCTCCCATAAAGAAGAAACCGTTGCTGAAGGAGCCGGAAGAAATACGTCTGAACAAGTATATTGCAAACTCGGGGATATGTTCGAGGAGGGATGCGGATATCTATATTGCCGCGGGAAATGTTTCTGTAAACGGGGCACCGGTAACGGAGCTGGGCTATAAGGTAAAACTCACGGATGAGGTGCGTTTCGACGGAAAGGTCATACGCCCCGAGAAAAAGGAATACGTACTTCTCAACAAGCCCAAGGGGTTTATCACGACCACCAGGGACGAGAAGGGTAGGCGTACGGTGATGGACCTCGTGGCTGCAGCTTCCCGTACCAGGCTCCTTCCCGTAGGGCGCCTGGACCGGAATACCACCGGACTGTTGCTGTTTACCAACGACGGCGAACTCGCCAAGAAACTGACCCACCCCAAACACGGGGTGCGCAAGATATATCATGTGGAGCTGGATAGCAACCTCAAGCACGAAGACCTGCTGAAGATCCGGGAGGGCCTGGTGCTCGACGACGGCCCGGTGAGTGTGGATGAGGTGAGCTATATAGACAATGCCCCGAAAAAGGAGGTGGGGATTAAGATCCACAGTGGCAGAAACCGTATTGTCCGCCGTATATTCGAACACCTGGGGTACAAGGTGGTAAAACTCGATCGTGTGATATTTGCGGGACTGACCAAGAAAGATCTGCCGCGGGGGCACTGGAGGCACCTTACCGCCCAGGAAGTGATCAATCTCAGGATGCTGTGATCCTGTCGGCGGGGTAGCGCCGGTACACCGGCAAATTTATGCCACTCAGGCTTTTGAGGTGAACGACTTGAGACACACGAACCCGAATCCCAGGAAAAGCATGAGGTGAAAGGGGAACAGCCCGTAATCGTTCAGGGCAATGGCGCTGTACATCCCGAACAGGAAATAGGTTGCAAGTATAGCTTCCAGGGCAATGCCCGGAGATATTCCCTTTTGCAGGTATTTGTTCCCTTTCCAGCTGTCTTTGAGGTTTTTGACATTGAATTTCGGGGTGCGTACAAATTCGCTTCGCTTGCCTATATGCCCTTCCAGTACCGCCACGGAATTGTGGAGGGAAAAGCCCATGGCTACCGAAAAAAAGGTAAAAAACATCCTGATGTATCCCATGAAATTACCGAATCCGCCACCCTGTATGTTCTTGTAGGTAAACCAGTAGCACACAAACAGGATGAGGGTACTGGCTATAAAGAAACTGGTGACCTCGAACACCCAGCCGAGGTGCCCGTAGGTATTCTTGATGTACAGCAACGGGATACTGAGCAATGCCACGACAAAAACACATAGGAACATGGAGCTGTTGAGCAGGTGCAGTACGGCGTGGAGTTTTGTCTTAAACGGAATATCCCCGGCGGCGATAACCCTGGTAACGCTTTTTCGGAAGTTCTCGGCACCGCCCTTGTTCCACCGGAATTGCTGGGAACGTGCGGCGCTTATAACTACCGGGAGTTCGGCAGGTGTTTCCACCTCTTCCAGGTATTTGAATTTCCAGTGTTTCAGTTGTGCCCTGTAGCTGAGATCGAGATCTTCGGTAAGGGTGTCTCCTTCCCAGTTTCCGGCATCTATGATACAGGTTTTACGCCATATTCCGGCCGTTCCGTTAAAATTGATGAAGTGCCCCCTGCTGTTTCTCCCCACCTGTTCCAGAGTAAAATGGGCGTCGAGGGCAAAGGCCTGTATTTTGGTCAGAAGGGAGTAGTCCCGGTTCAGGTGGCCCCAACGCGTCTGTACCACGCCTATTTCCGGGTCCCTGAAGTAGACCACCGTTTTTTTCAGCCAGTCACTTTCCGGCAGAAAATCGGCATCGAAAATGGCTATAAAATCCCCTTTGGCAATGTCGAGTCCTTCTTTAAGTGCCCCGGCCTTGAACCCATGCCGGTTTTTCCTTCTTATATGTTTGATGTCCAGCCCGGTATCCTGCAATAATTCGATGTGGCGTGCCGTTGCGGTTACGGATTCGTCGGTGGAGTCGTCCAGTACCTGTATTTCAAGTCTGTTCCTGGGGTATGCTATGCGTGCTATATTGTCCAGCAACCGCTCTACTACGTATTCTTCATTGTAAATGGGGAGCTGTATGGTGACCGAAGGGACTTCTTCCGGGTTGGTCAGGTCGAATTTCGGGTCCGGATCATTTTTTTTCCTGTGACCGAGATAGTTAAAAAGCAGGTTGAGTTGTGCCAGGCTGTACAGAAAGATCAGCAACAACGCCAGACAGTATATGCCGATTATAAGGTATGAAAGTATTAATATCATCTAAGTGACTTTGAAATGCATTTTGGTTCTGCTCCGGTTTTCCGGCGGCAAATATAACTTCTTTTATATTTTGAAAAGGCTGTTGTGGGTTATTAAGTTATTGGGTTATTAGGTTATTGAGTTGTTGTCTGAATAACTTAATAACCCAATAACCAGCACCTGAATTTCCGGGCCTGAAGCCCGGAAATTCAGGTGGTTACCTTTAATGCGATGAATCAGGCAAAAAAGGAAACCCCGTCAACACTGACGGGGTTTTGTAATAGATGGTAATGCCTGCATTACTGTGGCTTATTAGTCTACGGTTTCTTTAACCTTTTCTTCTGCCTTTTTGGCCGCTTCTTTCGTTTTCTCCTTGGCTTTTTTGCCAGCCTCTTTTACATCTTCTGCGGTTTCTTCTGCAGCTTCCTTGGTGTCGCCCCAGGCTTCTTCCGTAGCGTCTTTGGTGTCATCCCAGGCGTCTTCGACCTTATCTCCGGCCTCATCCATGCCTTCTTCTATTTTATCTCCCGCATCTTCGGCCTTCTTGTTGGTGTCCCGGCAGGATGTGAGGGAAATGGCAAAAAGAGCTAACAAAACCAAACTTAATGATACTTTTTTCATAATCTGAGTTTTTAATAATTAGTAAATTGAAAAACCGGAAAACAAAGGGCTTTACGGCCTTTCTCTAATCTATACGTTAATACATATACGAACAAACTCAAGTATTTGGATTACGGCGCCTGTGTTTTTTTTGATATAATTGTAGTTTATTTCTCCTTTTCCCGCTCTCGTGCTCTCCTGTTCGACAAGCTGATTGAATATTTTCAGGAACTGCTCCTGGTTCGAAATGGTACTGACCCCCCCGAGCTTTACCAGCTCCCTGGCTTCCCTGAACTTTTCGAAATGCGGACCGATAATGACGGGAATGCCAAAAACGGCTGGCTCCAGGATGTTGTGTAAACCGGTATTTCCCACGGCACCACCTACATAGGCCATATCTGCATAGTGATATATCCTGGTGAGCAGACCGATGGTATCTATAATGAGGACCCGGGTTTCGGGCAGGGTATTGTGGTCCATTTCGGAATAGAGCACAGCCTTTTTCGGAATGTTCCTTTGCAATGCTGCGTTATGGGCAGTCTTGATATTATGCGGGGCGATGACGAATTTCACTGTTTCCGGGGCGTGCGCTATCAGCGGGAGCAGGAGTGCTTCGTCTTCAGGCCAGGTACTGCCGGCTACAAAACAGAGGTGGTCGCCCTTGAAGTGCTCCATAAAACCGAGGGTGTTGTCGCGGTGAAGTATTTCGGCCACCCGGTCCATCCTTGTGTCACCGCTTACGGTAACCTGGTCTATACCAATGTTTTTCAGGAGGGCAGCGGAGTTTTCGTCCTGAACGAAAAAGTGCCGGAAGGTATGGAGAGATTGCCGCATAAAAGCCCCGTAGGGTTTGAAAAATAACTGGTTTTTCCGGAATATCCCTGAAATGAGTATGGCCGGGATATGTCTTTTCCGAAGGCCTTCGAGGTAATTGGGCCAGAATTCGTACTTTACGAAAATGGCCAGTTCCGGGTGTGCCAGGGAGAGGAAAGTATTTACATTTTTTCTGGTATCGAGAGGAAGATAGGTGATAATATCGGCTGCACGGCTGTTTTTCTTTACCTCATAACCCGAAGGAGAAAAGAAGGTGACCAGTATCTTGTGACCGGGGCAGGCGGCTTTAACCCTTTCTATGACCGGCAGCCCCTGCTCAAATTCTCCCAGGGATGCCGTGTGGAACCAGATCACCCTGTCTTCCGCACTAATGTGCTGTTTCAGGGTGCTGAATACCGTTTTGCGCCCTTTTACAAAGAGCCCGATCTTGTGGTGGAACGGCGCGATGACCCTGAGAATGAGGCCCACGAGGGCAGTAAGCGTGTTGTATAAGAATGACAGCATGATCAAAAAAGGTAATTTTACAGTGCGGAATACGCCCTGTACCAGACTGCTAAAATACATTTCTTTTGTCAAAAGCGGATGAGGGTAACTTCAACAATATCACAGAAGGGTCGGAGATTTCTCCGCTTCGGTCGAAATGACAATTTTCCAGACTGAGAAACTGTCTAAAAGCCGACAGCCGATTACTCCGGGCTCCGGGCTTCGTACTCCTGACTTCTACACGACAATAAAATCACCGGGTTTCATTGGCTGGCGTTGCAAGATTTTGTATTATTGTTGGGTTTTCCGGTAAAAGAACCGCCCCGTAACAAGGCGGCCCCAGGGCCGGGAAACAGGCAATCATAAACAACAGCTACAGTGAGAAAAATACAGATGGTGGACCTTAAGGGTCAATACGAATTTATCAGGGATACCGTAGATCGTTCTATCGCAGAAGTCATGGATACTACGGCATTCATAAACGGTCCGCAGGTACATTCGTTTCAGAAGGAGTTGGAGGAATACCTCGGGGTGAAGCACGTTATCCCCTGTGCCAACGGAACAGATGCCCTGCAGATCGCCATGATGGGACTGGGACTGGAACCCGGGGACGAAGTGATCACGGCCGATTTTACTTTTGCAGCCACCGTGGAGGTCATTGCCCTGTTGAGGCTTACTCCCGTGCTGGTGGATGTGGACCCGGTTACCTTCAATATCGATCCGGAAGCCATCCGGAAGGCGATAACTCCCAGAACAAAGGCCATAGTGCCGGTTCACCTTTTCGGGCAGTGTGCCGATATGGACGCCATCACGGACATCGCCAGGGAACACAAATTATACGTGATAGAAGACAATGCACAGGGCATAGGAGCGGTGTATACCTTTAAGGACGGGCGTAAGGTAAAGACGGGAGCCATAGGCGATATCGCCTCCACCTCGTTCTTTCCTTCCAAAAACCTGGGGTGTTACGGCGACGGCGGCGCCATATTTACCAATAACGACGAACTCGCGCATACCATAAGGGGGATCGTGAATCACGGTATGTATGAACGTTATCATCACGATGTGGTGGGGGTGAATTCACGGCTGGATTCCATTCAGGCAGCGGTACTCAGGGCAAAACTTCCCTTGCTGGATACCTATAACGAAAAGCGAAAGGAAGCGGCCCGCAAGTATAACCGGGCTTTTGAAGGAGTACCGGGAATACAGACCCCTGTACAAACAGGGGGGGAGGACTCGCATGTATATCATCAGTACACCCTTAAGATCGGCGGAGCAGACCGTGACGGGCTGGTGCAATACCTGAACGAAAACGATATTCCTTGCGGGGTGTATTATCCCATACCGCTTCACCGGCAGAAGGCATACCTGGACGAGCGTTACCGGGAAGAAGATTTTGAGGTGACCAATGCCCTGGTGAAAGAGGTGATCTCCCTGCCGATGCATACCGAACTGGATGATGAGCAGATCGCCTATATAGCTGGTAAGGTTAAGGCATATGTAGACCGGGAATCTTAAACTTAATTATAACCAACCTTAAAATTGAAAAAAGGAGGTAGATTACATGACTGAAAAAAAGAAGATATTGGTTACCGGCGGACTGGGATTTATAGGTTCGCATACCGTAGTGGAACTGCAGAACGAAGGGTTTGAGGTCGTTATTGTCGACAACCTTTCCAACTCTTCTGAAGAAGTACTGGACGGGATTACCCGGATTACCGGTAAAACCCCTTGTTTTGAAAAAATGGACCTTCGGGAGAAGGAAAAGGTACAGGATTTTTTTGCGAGGCACCGGGATATCTCCGGGGTTATTCACTTTGCAGCTTCCAAGGCGGTAGGCGAGAGCGTGGAAAAGCCGTTGTTGTATTACGAGAACAACATTAACACCCTGGTATACCTGTTGCAGGAGCTGAGTGCCAGGGAAGGGGCCTGTTTTATTTTCAGCTCTTCCTGTACGGTTTACGGACAGGCCGATGAATTGCCCATTACGGAAAATGCCCCGGTAAAGAAAGCGGAATCACCATACGGAAATACGAAACAGATCGGGGAGGAGATTATTGCGGACACCTGCTCGGTATACCCGGAACTCAAAGCGATTTCCCTGCGTTATTTTAATCCCATAGGGGCACATCCCAGTGCGGAGATAGGGGAACTGCCCCTGGGAGTACCGCAGAACCTGGTGCCCTTTATCACACAGACGGCAGCCGGATTGCGGGATCAGCTTTCGGTATTCGGGGGAGATTATCCTACTGCAGACGGGACCGGGGTGAGGGATTATATTCATGTGGTGGACCTGGCCAAAGCGCATGTGGTGGCATTACAACGCCTGCTGCAAGCTGAAAACGCATCGAATTACGAGGTTTTTAATGTGGGCACCGGAACAGGAAGTTCCGTGCTCGAAGTGATCGGAAGTTTTGAAAGGGTATCCGGAGAGAAGCTCAATTACCGTATCGTAGACCGGAGGCCCGGCGATGTTACCGCAGCCTATGCCGATACGAGCAGGGCAAACACTGAGCTGGGATGGGAAGCCCGGTCTACCCTGGATGAGGCTATCGCCTCGGCCTGGAAATGGGAAAAGAAGATAAGAAAGATCTGAGAAAATGCGGCGAAGTAACTGTTACGGGTATTTCGCCCCTTCTTTTATGTGGAAGTATAAACAGAACGACGTTGTGATACCGGAAGTGACGAATACGGAGGCCCTTTTCGAACAGGTGACGGAAGAAGGGTTATGGGAAAAACTGGTGGTGCAGATCGGCAAGGATTTTCAGTCTGCCGGGATTGCTTTTTATCCGCAGGCCGGTGCAGCCCCGGAAAAACTGGCCCGCGACCTGCACGAAACCCTCTACCTGCTGCTTACAGAACGGTTCAACGATTATCTGAGCCTGTTGTATATTGTCGATGTACCCGAAAAAGAGGTCAAGGCCATAAAGGCCCTGGATACGGTTGATATTTCTGCAGAAGTGTGTTTCCTGGTACTCCGCAGGGAATGGCAGAAAGTATGGCTTAAAAACCGGTTATAGCCGGCAGGGAACAAGTACCGTTGCCCTTAAATGTAACAAAATCGCCCGGAATTTCCGGGGTTCCACAAAAACAGGATGTTACGTTAAGACCTCCCCCCTTTTTTGAAGGGGTGTTAAAATCTTGCTAATGTGAGGTATAAATGTGGTAAAACTTTAACACCATGTATTTGAAATATTGTACTTTTGAAAAAAATTTGTCTTAAGGAGACAGGAAAAAGATAATATGGACAAGTATTCTTTTTTGAATGCTGCGCATACAGCATTTTTTGCTGACTTATACGATCAGTATTTGCAGAATCCGGATAGTGTAGAGCCCAGTTGGAGGGCTTTTTTTCAAGGGTTTGATTTCGGAACGGAAAGTTCCGGAGGCGATATGCCGGTAGCTGCTCGTAACGGAAGCCATCCGGCTGTTGCCACAGATCAGGGCTCCGGGAAAGGTGAAGTACCGGAAGTGGTGGTTAAGGAATTTCAGGTGGTAAAGCTCATCGATGCCTACCGGACACGGGGGCACCTGTTTACAAGAACGAACCCCGTACGCGAGCGCCGCAAGTACCACCCCGCACTGGACAAGGAGAATTTCGGGCTTACGGATGCCGATCTCGATACCACCTTTAAGGCGGGAGAGATCCTCGGGATCGGGAGCAATACCCTTCGGGAGATCATAGAGCACCTCAGGAATATCTATTGCGATTCCATAGGGATAGAATATATGTATATCCGGCAGCCTGAAGAAGTAGAGTGGATACAGAAGAGGCTTAACGTAAACGACAATCACCCGTCGTTCTCTGCCGATGAGAAAAAGCATATCCTTACAAAACTCAATGAAGCCATCTCTTTCGAAAGCTTCCTGCATACCAAGTACGTAGGGCAGAAACGTTTTTCCCTCGAAGGGGGAGAATCCCTGATCCCCGCTCTCGACGCCATAGTGGATAAGGCGGCCGAACTGGGGGTAAGGCAGTTTGTGATGGGAATGGCACACCGCGGACGCCTTAATGTGCTGACCAATATTTTCGGAAAATCGGCCAAGGATATCTTTAATGAATTTGACGGAAAGGATTACGAGATCCCTGCATTTGACGGGGATGTGAAATATCACCTCGGATGGACTTTCGAGCGGAAAAACCGTTCCGGAAAGGAAATACGGATGAATATTGCGCCCAACCCTTCCCACCTGGAAACCGTAGGTGCCGTGGTAGAAGGGATCAGCAGGGCCAAACAGGATAATTATTACGGCGATGATTTTTCGCAGGTATTGCCTATAGTGGTTCATGGAGATGCTGCCATTGCAGGGCAGGGCATCGCTTATGAGGTGGTGCAGATGGCCAAACTCGAAGGATATACCACGGGGGGTACCATTCATATGGTGGTCAATAACCAGATAGGTTTTACCACCAACTACCTGGATGCCCGTTCTTCCATATATTGTACGGATGTGGGAAAGGTAACCCTCTCTCCCGTACTGCACGTCAATGCCGACGATGCGGAAGCTGTGGTGCACGCCTCCCTTTTTGCCCTGGATTTCAGGATGACCTTTAAAAGGGATGTGTTTATAGATCTTCTGGGATACCGTAAATACGGGCATAACGAGGGCGATGAGCCTAAATTTACCCAGCCCAAACTCTACAAGGCCATCGCCAAGCATAGCAATGCCAGGGATATCTATGCCGAGAAGCTGATAGGGGAAGGGGTTATAGACCGGGAGTACGTCAGTAAACTGGAGTCCGATTACAAGGCGATCCTCGAGGAAGAACTGGAAGATTCACGCAAGGAAGTGGCCACCAGGGTTACTCCCTTTATGAAAGACGAATGGGAAGGCTTTGACCTGGTCCGTGAGGACGCAATGTTAAAACCGGTGGATACGGGCTATCCGGAAGAGAAGCTTGCCGGAATAGCAAAGGCCATTACCGAACTGCCGGGAGATAAGAAATTTCTCCGGAAAATTGAACGGCTGATCAAGGAGCGGAACAAGATGTTCTTCGAGACCGATAAACTCGATTGGGCCATGGGAGAACTTCTGGCATACGGAACGCTGCTGGACGAAGGTTTTGACGTGAGAATGAGCGGACAGGATGTGGAAAGGGGTACCTTTTCGCACCGTCATGCCGTGCTGAAAGTGGAAGACAGCGAGGAAGAAGTGGTGTTGCTCAATAACATGAATGACAAACAGGGACATTTTTACGTGTATAACTCCCTGTTGTCAGAATACGGCGTTCTCGGGTTCGATTACGGTTATGCCATGGCCAGCCCGCATACGCTCACCATCTGGGAAGCGCAGTTCGGCGACTTCAGTAACGGCGCCCAGATTATGATCGACCAGTATATTTCCGCTGCCGAAGACAAGTGGAAGTTACAGAACGGCCTCGTAATGCTGTTGCCCCATGGGTATGAAGGACAGGGGGCGGAGCACTCTTCCGCACGTATGGAGCGGTATCTGCAGCTATGTGCCAAAGACAATATGTATGTGGCAGACTGTACCACCCCGGCAAACTTTTACCACCTGCTCAGGAGACAGATGAAGGTAAACTTCAGAAAACCCCTGATCGTCTTTACGCCAAAGAGTCTTTTAAGGCATCCTAAAGCCGTTTCCAGTGTCAGGGACCTGGTGGAAGGCGCCTTCCAGCCGCTGATCGACGATACGGAGGTGAAACCCGAAGCCGTTAAAACACTGGTGTTCTGTACCGGTAAATTCTATTACGACCTGCTTCAGGCCAGGGAAGATAAGGGAAGAGAAAAGGATGTCGCCCTGGTAAGGCTGGAGCAGCTTTTTCCCCTGCCTTCCGATGAGATCAGGGAAGTGCTTGAAAAATACGGCAAGGCCGATGATGTGGTATGGGCACAGGAAGAACCCCGGAATATGGGAGCCTGGAGCCACCTGCTGATGCACTTTGAAGAGGCCAGGAGTTTCAGGGTCTGCTCCAGGAGATTCTATTCTTCTCCCGCCGCAGGTAGTGCCGTAAGGTCACAGAAACGCCACCAGGAAGTCATAGAATATGTTTTCGATAAGGAAAAGGATAACAATATCAGGGATTACAGGGCCAAGAACAGCTACGGCCACGGGCACTGAGATGTTTCCTCAATATCATAACCAAAAGAGAATACGACCAATAAAATTATAGCACAATGATTTTAGAAATGAAAGTTCCTTCGCCGGGGGAATCTATTACAGAAGTAGAAATAGCCGAATGGCTGGTGGCTGACGGAGATTATGTGGAAAAGGACCAGGCCATTGCGGAAGTGGATTCGGATAAAGCCACACTGGAACTCCCTGCCGAAGCCAGCGGAACCATTACGCTGAAAGCGGAAGAAGGCGATGCGGTAGCCGTAGGAGAAGTAGTATGCCTGATAGATACCAGCGCTTCCAAGCCCGACGGAGGATCGGCAGATAAAAAGGAAGAGAAGAAAGACACGGAAGTTAAGGAAGAAAAGAAAGAAGCGCCCAAAGAAGAGGCAAAGCAAGCCGAAAAGAAAGAAACCTATGCTTCGGGAACAGCTTCTCCTGCAGCCAGGAAAATACTGGAGGAGAAAGGAGTTGCTGCCGGTGAGGTAAAAGGAACCGGGAAAGACGGGCGTATTACCAAGGACGATGCGGTAAAAGCGGTGCCCTCTATGGGGACCCCGGGCCCCGGAAGCAGGGGACAGGAGCGTAAGAAACTTTCGATGTTGCGCAGGAAGGTGGCCGAACGCCTGGTTTCTGCCAAGAATGAGACGGCCATGCTTACCACGTTTAACGAGGTGAATATGACGCCGGTCTTTAAACTGAGAAACCAGTTTAAGGAAGAATTCAAATCGAAGCACGGCGTAGGGCTCGGGTTTATGAGTTTCTTTACCAAGGCCGTGGTCCGCGCATTGAAGGAGTACCCGGATGTCAATTCCATGATAGACGGAGACTACAAGATCACCTATGACTTCTGCGATATCTCTGTGGCCGTGTCCGGCCCGAAGGGACTTATGGTGCCGGTAGTGCGGAATGCGGAAAACCTGAGCTTCAGGGGGATCGAGGCAGAGATCAAACGCCTGGCCATCCGCGCACGTGATGGACAGATTACCGTAGATGAAATGACCGGGGGGACCTTTACGATATCCAACGGGGGCGTGTTCGGGAGCATGTTGTCCACACCGATCATCAACCCGCCGCAATCCGGTATCCTCGGAATGCACAATATTATAGAACGACCGATTGCCGTAGACGGAAAGGTGGAGATACACCCCATGATGTATGTGGCGCTGTCTTATGACCACAGGATCATAGACGGCCGGGAGTCCGTAGGTTTCCTGGTCGCTATCAAGGAAGCCCTGGAAAGTCCGGAGGAATTACTCATGGACGGAAATGCCGGAAAAGCATTGGAATTGTAATAGAGAAATAAAGGCGAAGACTTTTGATAAAAAACCGGATTTCCGAGAGGTATCCGGTTTTTTTATTGACTGTCATCCCGACTGCGGTCGAACTTGTCATCCCGACGATAGAGCCTGTCCCGGCCTTTTCGGTCGGGGAGGAATCTCTTTTGATCTGTTATGCTGTTGAAGTTCTTTTGGTCTGGGATCGAAATTCCCTGCCGGCCGGACAGGCGGGTTCGCTCCGCTCAGAATGACAGTGGATTACAGTTCAGATATTGCTTTGGCTGCGGCTTCGACGGTTTTTTTACTGTTTCCTGCAAAAATGCTTTTGCCCACGATGATTACCGGTCTTTTGAGGAACGTGTAATGCTCGATAATAAGATCTTTGTAATCCTGCTCAGTTAAATTTTCCGCTCCGAGATCCCTTTCCTTGTAAAGTTTTGCCCTTCTGCTGAAGAGACTTTCGTAGGAGCCGGCCAGGGCTTTCATTTCTTCCAGCTGTTTTACCGTAACCGGTTCGGATTTTATGTCCTGAAAGACAAAGGTTTCCGGAAGTTCCAGCTGTTTTATGATGCGTTTGCAGGTATCGCAGGTGCTCAGATGATATATTTTGTTCATAGTGTTATGTTTATTGTACAGTGAACGGTAGTGAAGTGTTTTTTCCGGGTATGACGTACCGTCTAAGCGGGCGACAGGATGGCCAGATACTGCTTTATTTCGCCGATCGGGATCTCGACGGTTTTACCTCCTTCCGCATAGGAGCTGATGTCGTAGGCATTGTAGTGAAGGATGATGTTGTCTTTGGTAAAACCGATGTTCTCGGGAAGCTGGTAGGTGTCGTTCTCAAACCAGAACCCCGTGCTGTTGATGTTGCTGCCTTCGGGAATCTTTTCCTGTTTCCTGAATTTCTGCTCGGCCACCTTCAGAAAAGCCTCCTTGTCGGTAAATAACTCGTCGTTGTCGTATGTCTTTCCGCTCGCGGGATCGATATTGATGTATGTGAGGCTGCTGTATCCGTGGGCCCCCCCGGTATACATAAAGGAAGAGAAAGCAAGGCTGTGCAGTTTTGTGCCCCTATAAAGAACTTCTCCCTGGATTTCTGCCTCATATCCGAAGGCAAAATCAGGCTGCATTTCCTTGTCCCTGAGGTATTCGTTCTTGAAATTCTCTACGGCATCCTCTACGGTCTTTTCTTTTTTGCTGTCCGGATCTATAATAAAGGTGCTTATGATCTTGTCTTCTATAATGGCATTGATCTTTTCTGCAATATCCGTAGAAGATGTGGCCACCGGAAAATTTACCTTGACCTTTGCGCATTGATCGTTCTCGCAATTTCCGGTATCGGTGGCAATTTTATGCGTGGAATAGGACAGTTCTTCCGTTTTTTCACATCCTGTAATAAGCAAAAAGACAAGTACCGGAGCCAGTTTGAATACGGGAGACAGTGCTTTCAGTTTCATGGTATCTTATATTTGTTTTTTAAATGCGGTTGCATCCGGAAGGACATAATGAAAAAGGATCGGGACACGTGTCATTTCCCGATATCGGCCTTGCCGGAAATCATAAGCTAAAGATACTTCTTTATTGTGAACGGGAAAAAGTAAAAGCTATTTTTGTATGCCGGGCCGGGGGAATGCCGCATGTGAAGGGACGGACAGGAAAAGTGATCCCAGGATCGTATATCCGGCCTTACCGGAGGCCGTAAGATAGCTCATTAATCGTATATTTGTCTTTAATTTTCAGAAAATTCCATTTCACACTATTTGACACAACACATTTATGAAGCGAACAATTGAAGATTTTATGGGGTTGGTGGAGCAGCGCAATGCTCACGAACCGGAATTCATGCAGGCGGTAAGGGAAGTTGCCGAAACACTTATTCCTTTTATCAAGGAGCATGAACTTTATTACGGCAAAAACATTCTGTTGAGAATGGCAGAGCCTGAAAGGGTGATCATGTTTCGCGTACCCTGGATGGACGATCACGGGGAAATACAGGTCAACCGCGGATACCGCATTGAGATGAATTCGGCCATAGGGCCGTACAAGGGCGGGCTGAGGTTCCACCCTTCGGTAAACCTCAGTATTCTCAAGTTCCTGGCTTTTGAACAGGTCTTCAAGAACAGTCTTACGACCCTCCCGATGGGAGGGGGAAAAGGAGGCTCCGATTTTGATCCGAAAGGCAAATCTGACAATGAGGTCATGCGGTTCTGCCATGCTTTTATGGCGGAGTTATACCGGCATATCGGTTCGAATACCGATGTACCGGCGGGCGACATAGGTGTAGGTGGCCGGGAGATCGGGTACCTGTTCGGGCAGTACAAGAAACTCAAAAATGAATTTACCGGGGTGCTTACGGGAAAAGGACTTTCCTTCGGCGGGTCCCTGATCCGTCCGGAAGCCACGGGTTACGGGACAGTCTACTTCGCCCAGAGTATGCTGGAAACCCGCGGAGAAGGATTTGAAGGAAAAAAGGTGGTGATATCGGGTTCCGGAAATGTAGCCCAGTATGCTGCCGAGAAAGCCCTGGCACTTGGGGCAAAAGTCCTTACACTGTCTGATTCTTCGGGTTATGTTTTTGACGCTGACGGGATAGACGAAGAAAAACTGGATTTTGTCATGGAGCTTAAAAATGTAAGAAGGGGAAGGATACGCGAATATGTGGACAAATTCCCCGGAGCGCGCTATGTGGCAGAGAAAACCCCGTGGGGAGAGCAGTGTGATATAGCCCTGCCCTGTGCCACACAGAACGAACTCAACGGAAAAGACGCCGAAACCCTGGTAAAAAACGGTTGTACCTGTGTGGCGGAAGGTGCCAATATGCCTTCTACCCCCGAAGCGATGGATGTTTTTCACCAGGCCCGCATCCTCTATGCGCCCGGTAAGGCTTCAAATGCCGGGGGAGTTGCCGTTTCCGGACTGGAAATGTCCCAGAATTCGCTCAGGATGAACTGGTCGCGCGAAGAGGTGGATGAGAAACTGAAGCAAATCATGCTGGATATTCACGATGCGTGTATACGGCACGGAAGAGTGGACGATCAATATACCGATTATGTCAAGGGAGCAAACATTGCCGGTTTTGTCAAGGTCGCCGATGCCATGCTGGCCCAGGGAGTTGTATAAGCCTGATATTCAACGATAGTAAAAAGAGCTGTCCTGTAAATCCGGACAGCTCTTTTTTTGGTGACTGTTTTCTTTCGGATAATACCCCGGGTGCGGGGAAATGTGATTTTTACGCCTTAAAATAACTTTAGAGGGCTGTTAATCAGCGATTTTTATAAGTGTATATTCACGATTCGAGATGTTTTTATGGCATTTTATCGCAAAAAGAGGTTGTTTTGTCTATAAATTAGCTATTTTTATGCATCAAAAAGAAAGGTGGTTTTATGCAGATCTTTCCTAAGGAAATAATCGACAGTACGGTAGAAGCCCATCATTTTAAGCTGCGTAACCGCAGTAAGATGATCTATGGCCTGGTGCTGTTGGGCATTCTGGGATTTCTTTTGTCGCTTCCGTTCATATATGTGGATGTGTATACGACTTCGAGGGGGATTATCAAGCCGGAAGTGGAACGTGCCCAGCTGACCCTGATCAATTCGGGGAAAGTCACTTATAAGAATATGGGGAATAACCAGCGGGTAGAGAAAGGAGATACCCTTCTTGTGCTCAACAACGAGCAGATAGATGATAAATTATCACTTTACCGTCAGCAGATCAGGGACAACCGCAGTTTTGTACACGACCTTTCACTGCTGTCCGAAGGAGGGGACATTGCCCCTTCCAGGCTGAGTTCTCCGAAATATAAGGCCGGTTATATAGAGTACAGGCAAAAGATCAGTGAGCTGGAAACCAGGCTGGAAACCACGCGAAAGGATTTTGAACGGCATAAGAGGCTGCACGACCGCCGTGTGATCTCCAATGCCGAGTTTGAGGCCAAAAAACTGGAATACGATATGGCCGGAAGCGATCTGCAGAGTTACAGGACACAGCAGCAATACCAGTGGCAATCGGAACAGACTTCCCTTGCGAATACGCTTAAGGAACTGGGGTCTGATTACAACCAGTACGCATCCAATAACCGTAATTATGTGCTTACTGCCCCGGTATCCGGAACATTATTGCGCGTGGCCGGTATAGAAGAGGGGGGGTATATCAATTCCGGGGTAAATATCGGGGAGATCTCACCGGATACCGGATTGCTTATCGAGTGCTATATAACGCCGTCCGATATCGGCCTGGTACGGGAATCGCAGGCGGTAACCTATCAGATAGATGCCTTTAATTACAACCAGTGGGGCTTTGCTACCGGGCAAATTGTAAGTATAGGGAACGACATAGAAAATATTGATGAAGAAACCGCGGTCTTTAAGGTACGGTGCAGCATCAATGAGAAATACCTCCAATTAAAAAACGGATTCAGGGGAAACCTCGGTAAAGGGATGACCCTGACTGCAAATTTCAAACTTACCGAGAGATCGCTTTTTGATCTCCTGTACGATAAAGTGGATGATTGGCTTAATCCATCCAGGGCTTTGACAAACAACTGAATTACACCCCGCTTGTATTTTAACGTCTAAACCCCGTTGGATAATGAAGAATTTAAAAAATCTCGAGCGTTTGCAGCAATTGCATCAGCTGATCGCCAGAGAAGCTACAGGATCACCGACACAGCTGGCCCGGTTAATGCAGATCAGTGAGAGAAAGGTGTACCAGTTGATTGAACAGTTAAAGGATATAGAAGCTCCGGTTTCCTATAGCAGGGTTCATAAAACCTATTTTTACGAAGACGACTTTGATCTCAAGGTTACTGTTTCGGTAAGAGTGCTCAGGGATAACGAACTTACCGAGATCTTCGGAGGAAGTTATTTTCTCTCCAACGGAGCCCTGAAGTACAACATATTACTTTGATGGGGTCCTGCCGTCTCTTTTAAGATATTTTGTTTTGGGTTATTAAGTTACTGGGTTAATGAGTTATTGGGTTATTTGGTTTTTACCTGAATAACCCAATAACCTAATAACTTAATATGCTGATAACCAGTTACCGGGTTAATGAGTTATTGGTTATTTGGTTTATGCGTGTTGCCTGAATAACTTAGTAACCGAATAACTTAATAACCTGCTACCCCAATAACCCCTTCCGGAAGTCTGTGACTTTTGCAGAATATGGTTTCCTTTCCCGTCCGGCAGACATGAAATACCGGTTTAATGGATACAAAAGCGAAAAACTGCAAGGTTTGTGCAGTGGGTGCTGTTACCTTAGCGGAACAAAACACAGGGGCTTCCCGGTGTTTTGAATCTTGCAGGTAACCTGTTAGAGTTACTGCAAGGCTTGTCCCGAAAAATGTAAACTTTTGTATAACTTAAATTAAAACAATCATGAAAAATCTGGAAAACTACGGTGTACAGGAACTGAACGCAAAAGAAATGAACGAAACCAACGGCGGACTTCTCGGAGGTCTGGACGGGGTTCTCGACCTGGTCGGGGGAGTAGTTAACACTGTTGTAGGTGTTGTAGGCAGCGTTGTTAACGTTGTTACCGGTCTTCTCGGAAGCCTTCTCGGAGGGTTATAAACCAGTAAACGGTATAAAAGAACCGGCCGCTTTTACAGATGGCCGGTTTTTTTTCGTAAAAACGCCAAACTGCAAGGTTTGTGCAGTGAACACTCCTAAATTAGTGGTCGCTTAGCATTGATGCCATTTCAGTGCGTATTCTTCCAGACACCCGACGCCCCCACCCGGTACATCTATGATGTCCGGCGGTCAGATCAACCAAAAGTAATAACGCAAATATTTGTCTAACCTAATTTTATTTTATCATGAAAAATCTGGAAAACTATGGAGTTCAGGAACTGAACGCAAAAGAAATGAACGAAACCAACGGCGGACTTCTCGGAGGTTTGGACGGAGTTCTTGGCCTGGTTACGGGAATTATAGGTACCGTAACGGGAGTTGTAGGCACTGTAGTGGGCCTCGTGAGCGGCTTGCTTGGCGGACTCCTCGGAGATCTGTAAAATAACACAGAAAAAAGGGTGTTGGAAACAATACCCTTTTTTTACATGACCCGGCAGGCTGCCGTATGCCAGGCAGGTACGGGAAACAGGAGTGCCGGCCCCGAATGCCGCTATCCTGGTTTTTTGTCTATGGGCCTCAGCCTGTTGTGCCGTATACGGAACTTGCAGTTTTGTCTTTTATTAACTAAAAATGAATTATACTATGAAAAATCTGGAAAACTACGGAGTTAAAGAAATGAAAGCCACAGAAATGGAAACAACCAATGGCGGATTGTCCATAGGGATCGGAATAGGCGGGGTCAGCGAATTCCTGACAGGAGCTCTCGGGCTTGTGCTGGGAGCTGTAGGCGGAGCCGTTACACTGGTTTCCAACCTGTTGAACAGTATTTCCGTGTCTGCCTCTGCAGAGTAATAAATATACCATTATGCTTTTAAAAGCTGTTTCCTCACCGGGGAAGCAGCTTTTTTATTAGGCGCGTAAATGGGTTGAAACGACATGCTTTTTACAATTACCGGGTGTGCAGATGTGGCCTGATAGACCAATTAACCATTCACTGCATGTTTTTTGCAGTAAATTTGAGTACTTTGCCCTCCCAAATCCGGATAACCGATATGGCAAAGAAGAGTACGATAATAAAACAACACGATATTACGGATTGTGGCGCGGCATGCCTGGCTTCCGTATCGGCACATTACAACCTGAAGATCCCCATTGCCCGTATACGACAATATGCCAGTACCGACAAGAAGGGAACCAATGTATTGGGGCTTATAGAGGCCGCCCGGAAACTGGGTTTTGAAGCCAAGGGGGTGCGGGGCGAGACCGACAGCCTTTTCAAGATCCCCAAGCCGGCGATTGCTCATGTGGTGGTAAGGGAAGTGCTGCATCACTATGTGGTGATCTATGAAGTGACCAGGAAGCACGTTCTTATCATGGACCCCGGCGATGGAAAAATGCACAGGAAGACCCATGAGGAGTTTGAGAAAGAGTGGACCGGGGTACTGGTACTGCTCATGCCTGATGACGGATTTTCAGAGGGTAATGAAAAAGTCTCTTCGCTGAAGAGGTTCTGGTTCCTGCTCCGCCCGCACAAGTTTGTATTGCTTCAGGCTTTTTTCGGGGCCCTTGTGGTTACCCTGCTCGGTTTTTCAACATCGATTTACCTGGGGAAGATCACCGATTACGTGCTTACCGGGGGCAATACCCGGCTGCTCAATCTTCTCAGTGTGGTCATGCTTGTATTGCTGCTGCTGCAGATCCTGGTCAGCGTATTCAAGGATACTTTTCTTATCAAGACCGGGCAGCAGATCGATGCCCGTCTTATCCTGGGGTATTACAAACATCTGCTGAAACTGCCGCAGCAGTTTTTCGACACCATGAGGGTGGGGGAGATCATCTCCAGGATCAACGATGCGGTAAAGATACGTACCTTTATAAACGGAGTTGCCCTGAGCCTTACGGTGAACGTGCTTATTCTTCTTTTTTCCTTCGGGCTGATGTTTTTCTATTACTGGAAACTGGCCCTTATCATGCTGGCCATCATCCCCCTGTATATTGGAATATACCTGATTACCAACAGGCTGAATAAAAAGGCGGAAAGAAAAGTGATGGAACGTGCTGCCGATCTGGAAAGCCAGCTGGTGGAATCGCTCAATGCCGTGGGTACGATAAAGCGGTTCGGGCTGGAATCTTTTGCCAATATAAAGACCGAGGCGCGCTTTATCAACCTTTTGAACGTAGGGTATAAGTCTGCCCTGAATACGGTTTTTTCGGCTACTTCTTCCACCTTCGTATCGCAACTCTTTACCATCATTTTGCTCTGGAGCGGGTCGTACTTTGTCATAGGGCGGGAGATCACTCCCGGAGAACTGCTCTCTTTCTATGCGATTATCGGGTATTTTACAGGTCCGGTAGCCCAGCTTGTGGAAGCCAACAAGCAGATACAGAATGCCTGGATCGCTGCCGACCGCTTGTTTGAGATCATGGACCTGGAACGGGAGGAACAGGAAGACAAAATAAAATTGACCGGGGAAAAAACAGGGGATATAGCCTTCAGGAACGTGTTTTTCAGGTACGGAACGCGGGTAGAGGTCTTTAAGGATTTTTCACTGGACATCCCCAAGGGAAAGATCACCGCGGTAATAGGGGAGAGCGGCTCGGGAAAATCTACGCTTATTTCACTGCTGCAGAACATATACCCCATACAACGGGGAAAGATCACGATCGGTGAATACGATCTGAAATATATCGAAAATACCAGCCTCAGGGATATCGTGGGTGTAGTTCCGCAAAAAATAGATCTTTTCGGGGGCAATGTGGTCGAGAATATTGCCGTGGGAGAATTTCAGCCCGATATGGAGAAGATCATGGAGATCTGTAAAAATATAGGCATACTCTCCTTTGTTGAAAACCTGCCCAATGGTTTTGCTACCCATCTGGGGGAAAACGGGGCGGCGCTTTCCGGAGGACAGAAGCAGCGTATAGCCATTGCGAGGGCGTTGTACAAGGAACCGGAGATCCTTGTGCTCGACGAAGCCACTTCTTCCCTCGACAGTACCTCCGAAAGTTTTGTACAGAAAACGATAGCCAGCCTCCGGGAGAGGGACAAGACCATTATCGTTATCGCACACCGGCTGAGTACGGTGGTCCATGCAGATAAGATCGTCGTACTGGACAAAGGTGAGGTTATAGAGGAAGGAGATCACCGGCAGCTATACGGCAGCAAGGGCCATTATTACAAACTGTGGCAGCAGCAGATGCCTGATTTTGCAATGTAGGTTCCGGGATTGGGTTAAATTCGTTAGGTTTGTACGGAAATCCTCCGGAATAATCTTGTCTCACATGCTTGTCACTACAAGAGCCATAGTTATATCGGCTGTAAAATACGGCGATAACAGTCTTATTGCAAGGTGCTTTACGGAGCGCCACGGCGTGCAGTCGTACCTGCTTCGCGGGGTGTTGTCTGCGCGGAAAGGGAAGCTTAGAAAAGCCCATTTTCTGCCGCTTACCCAGCTCGAGATCACCGCCGGTCACAGGGGCAAAGGAGCGTTGGAACATATCCGGGAGGCCCGGGTATATTATCCGTATGCCACCGTACATACCGATGTGGTTAAAAATACCATAGTGTTGTTCCTTGCCGAGGTGCTGAACCAGAGTGTACGGGAAGAAGAACAGAACGCCCCGATGTTCCGCTATATCGGGGAGGGATTGCAATGGCTGGATGCCACGGGTGCCAACCCCAATTTTCACATTCTCTTTTTGCTCGGCCTGACCAGGTTCCTGGGGTTTTATCCCGATACTACGGCAACTCACCTGCCCTACTTCGACCTGCTGGAAGGAGGATTTTCTGCTCATGCAGGATACGGACCGGTGGTATACGGAGAAACCCTCGACTGTTTTCGCAGGTTTGTAAATACGGATTTTGAGGAGCTCGGCCAGATCAGGATGACCAAGCAGCACCGGCGGGAACTGCTGGATGCTATGGTGACCTATTTTGAACTGCATCTTACCGGCTTCAGGAAGCCGAGGTCGCTGGAAGTGCTCCACGAGGTATTCGGAGGGTAATGGGATTGAAGGTTACAATTGCAGGTTCAAAAGAGACAGAACAAAGGTGGCTGAGTGCCCGGGCGCAGCTACGGGTGTATCGAAGCCACAGGCTCCAACATTTACCCCATATCGCCCTTTACAATTCGCTGAAAATGATTAATTTCGCAATCTTAAAAAGCGACAAGGAGATTAATATATGAAATTTACCGAGTATAAAGGACTTGAACTGCCCCGCTTGGCAGAGGAAACCCTGGAATATTGGGAGGCGAATCATATTTTTGAGAAAAGCATAAGCTCACGGGAAGGGCAGAAACCCTTTGTTTTTTACGAGGGGCCGCCATCGGCCAACGGGCTGCCCGGGATACACCACGTTATGGCGCGGGCGATCAAGGATATTTTCTGCCGCTATAAGACCCAGAAAGGGTACCAGGTAAAGCGGAAAGCGGGATGGGATACCCACGGGCTCCCGGTTGAGCTCGGGGTGGAAAAGGAACTCGGGATCACCAAGGAAGATATCGGCAGGAAAATATCGGTAGAAGACTATAACAAGGCCTGTAAGGAGGCTGTAATGCGCTATACCGGTATATGGAACGACCTTACCCGGAAAATGGGGTACTGGGTGGATATGGAACATCCGTATATCACCTATAAGTCCAAGTACATGGAAAGTGTATGGTGGCTGTTAAAGCAGATCTACGACAAGGACCTCATATACAAGGGATATACCATACAGCCCTATTCGCCCAAGGCCGGAACCGGGCTGAGCTCGCATGAGCTGAACCAGCCGGGATGCTACAGGGATGTAACCGACACCACGGTAGTCGCACAGTTCCTGGCACGTGAAGAGCGCCTGCCCGCATTCCTGAAAGGATACGGCCCCGTTCACCTGCTGGCATGGACCACCACTCCCTGGACCCTGCCTTCCAATACGGCGCTTACCGTGGGCCCCGCGATAGATTACGTACTGGTAAAAACATTCAACCAATATACCTTTGAACCCGTAAATGTGGTGCTGGCCGGAAACCTGGTGAGCAATATCTTTTCCGGGAAATACTATGCTGCGGAAAGCGACGGGGATTTTGAGGCTTATACGCCGGAACAGAAGAAAATACCTTACCGTATCCTTGCCGGAGGTAAGGGAAAAGACCTGGAAGGGATCACGTACGAACAGCTGCTGCCTTATGCACTGCCTTACGAACATCCCGAAAATGCCTTCCGGGTGATTTCGGGAGATTTTGTGACTACCGAAGACGGTACGGGGATCGTACATACCGCACCGACCTTCGGGGCTGACGATGCGAAAGTGGCCCGGGAAGCTTCTCCCGAAGTACCGCCCATGCTGGTGCTCGATGAAAATGACAATCCCGTTCCGCTGGTAGACCTGCAGGGACGTTTCAGAAAGGAACTGCCGGAAGTGGGTGGGAAATACGTTAAAAACGAATATTACAACGATGGCGAAGCGCCGGAAAGATCGGTAGACGTGGAGATCGCCATCAGGCTCAAGGAAGAGAACAAGGCCTTTAAGGTGGAGAAGTACGTGCACAGCTATCCGCATTGCTGGAGAACCGATAAACCCGTCCTGTACTATCCGCTCGACTCCTGGTTTATCAGGGTAACAGCAGTCAAGGACCGCATGTACGACCTCAATACCGGCATCAACTGGAAGCCCAGGGCTACCGGTGAGGGGCGTTTCGGTAACTGGCTGCAGAATGCCAACGACTGGAACCTGTCCCGCTCCCGGTTCTGGGGGATACCCTTGCCGATATGGCGTACGGAAGACGGCCGTGAAGAAAAGATCATAGGTTCTGTGGAAGAACTTAAGGCGGAAATGGCAAAAGCCGTGGAAGCCGGCATCATGGAGCAGGATATTTTCGCTGATTTTGTTCCCGGTGACATGAGTGAAGAGAATTACGACAAGGTAGACCTGCATAAAAATGTGGTAGACCGTATCGTGCTGGTCTCCCCGTCAGGAAAGCCCATGAAACGGGAATCGGACCTGATAGACGTGTGGTTCGACAGTGGTTCCATGCCTTATGCACAATGGCATTACCCGTTTGAGCACCGCGATATGATAGACAGCGGGGCTGCATTCCCGGCCGATTATATCGCCGAGGGGGTCGACCAGACCAGGGGGTGGTTCTACACCCTCCACGCCATAGGGACGATGGTGTTCGATTCGGTGGCCTATCGCAATGTGGTGTCTAACGGACTGGTGCTCGACAAGAACGGGCACAAGATGTCCAAAAGGCTGGGCAATGCCGTAGACCCTTTTATAACCCTGAAAGAGCACGGGCCCGATGCCACACGCTGGTATATGATCAGTAATGCCAATCCGTGGGATAACCTGAAGTTCGACAGCGAAGGGATTACCGAAGTGAGGAGAAAATTTTTCGGCACGCTCTATAACACCTACTCGTTCTTCAGCTTGTATGCCAATATAGACGGGTTTACCTATGCCGAACCGGATATTCCGCTGGAAGAACGCCCGGAAATAGACCGCTGGATACTTTCCGAACTCCATACCCTGATAAAGAAAGTGGATGATTTTTATGCCGATTACGAACCTACCAGGGCCGCCAGGGCCATTTCCGACTTTACCCAGGAATACCTGAGCAACTGGTTCGTAAGGCTTAGCAGGAGGCGTTTCTGGAAAGGAGAATACGGAAAAGATAAGATTTCGGCATATCAGACGTTATACACTTGCCTGGAAGTGATCGCCAGGCTGGGCGCTCCTATAGCCCCGTTCTATATGGACAGGCTGTACCGCGACCTGGTAGCCGTGACCGGCCGGGAGAATGCCGAAAGTGTGCACCTGGCGGATTTTCCGGAATCTGACCCGGGAATGGTAAACAAATCCCTGGAGCGGAAGATGGAGAAAGCACAGGTCATATCGTCCCTGGTATTATCACTCCGCAAAAAGGAAAACATACGGGTGAGACAACCCTTGCAGAAGATCATGATCCCGGTACTGGATGAAGTGTCCAGGGAAGAAATACTGGCCGTGGCAGACCTGATAAAATCGGAAGTGAATGTCAAGGAAGTAGAACTGCTTGACGATGCTTCCGGAGTGCTGGTAAAACAGGTAAAACCCAACTTTAAAAAGCTGGGACCGCGGTTTGGTAAAGATATGAAGTTGGTTTCCAGTGCCGTACAGCATTTTTCTCAGGAAGAGATCAAAAAAATAGAGCAAAACGGCAGTATAGAAGTGGAAATTAACGGAAAAAACATTACTTTAGTTAGCGATGAAGTGGAGGTTTCTTCACAGGATATCGAAGGGTGGCTGGTAGCGACGTCGGAAGGGCTGACGGTAGCGCTGGACGTTACGATAACCGGGGAACTGCGCAACGAAGGTGTGGCGAGAGAACTGGTAAACAGGATCCAGAATCTCAGGAAGGATTCCGGGTTTGATGTAACCGACAGGATCGATGTGAAGCTTCAGAGGGATGGTTTTGTAGAACAGGCTGTGACGAGTAATATGGATTACATCAGGGCAGAAACCCTAACGGCAAAACTCGATTTTGAAGATCATCTGGAAAACGGTACCGAGGTTTCTTTTGACGATGTGAACACCAAATTGTATATTAAAAAACATTAATGCTATGAATTCAGATGTTAAGGTGAGATATTCCGATAAGGAACTGGAGGAGTTCAGGGAATTGATAGAGGCCAAAATAGAAAAGGCCCAGAAAGACCTGGATCTTATCAGGAGCGCATATATGAATGACGGAAACAACGGTACGGACGATACCTCTCCTACATTCAAGGCTTTTGAGGAAGGGTCGGAAACCATGAGTAAGGAAGCCAATACGCAGCTGGCCATCAGGCAGGAAAAGTTTATCCGCGACCTGAAGAATGCCCTGGTGCGTATCGAGAACAAGACCTATGGTATATGCCGTGTTACCGGAAAGCTTATCAATAAGGAGCGTCTGCGGCTCGTGCCGCATGCCACGCTGAGTATTGAGGCCAAGAACATGCAGAAAAGCTGATCGTTTCCGTGTGCCGGAATGATCCCAGAGCCGTGCAACATATAAAACCTGTCGCTGTTTCCCGTGGTGACAGGTTTTCTTTTAGGGCGCAGGGAAAAGAAAACAAATGACACCTGGCCGCCTTGGGCGGTCGTATTTTGAAAGCGAAAACATGTCACTGAAAAAAGCTGTATTTATTATATTTCTGGTCGTTCTCGTAGACCAGATCAGTAAGATCTATATCAAGACCCATTTTGTGCTGGGCGAGTCCGTAACCGTATTCAGCTGGTTTAAAATTCTTTTTATAGAGAATGAAGGCGCAGCCTGGGGTACGAAACTCAGTGACATTATCCCCTTTATCTCTGATGAAGCCGGTAAAATGGCGCTGACCGTTTTCCGGTTGCTGGCCATTTGCGGCATCGGCTACTGGCTTAACGATGCCGTGAAAAAAAACGGTTCGAAGGTACTGGTCATTTCGATTGCGCTGATTTTTGCCGGGGCTTTCGGCAATATTGTGGATTCTGTTTTTTACGGCGTCGTTTTCGACCATAGCTACCACCAGGTGGCTACGGTATTTGCTGATGAACCCTACGGGAGCCTTTTCCACGGAAAGGTGGTAGACATGCTTTACTTTCCGATGATAGACACTACGTGGCCCGATTGGGTGCCGGGAGTGGGCGGTAAGAATTTCCGCTTTTTCGAACCGGTGTTCAACCTGGCTGATTCTGCTATCAGTATAGGGGTGGGTATCCTGCTGGTCTTCCATAAAAAGGCTTTCCCGAAACCGGAGGAGGCTCAGGAAAAGGAATAGACTTTTTCAGGAGTAATGCAGTAGTCCAGTGTGATATCGTTCGGGTCCGTATCGCCTATGGCCGGCTCGGCCCCGTAAAAGGACAGTCCTATCTTAAGGGTGTCTCTGCGGCATTCCGCAAGGAAACGGTCATAATACCCTTTGCCGTATCCCACCCGGTTTCCGGACACGTCAAAAGCGAGGAGGGGCACAAATACCACATCGATATCGGAGGGCGCCACCCGTAGCCCGTTTTCAGGCTCGGGAATACCCCACCGGTTAGGGCGTATCACCGTACTGTCCGTGAGCAGGTAATGGGTCATGGAGCCATCTTCCAGATTGCTTTTTGGCAGTACGACCTCTTTATCTTTTCCCTGAAGAATATTCAATATAAACGAGGTCTCTATTTCCCGGTGCTTTTCGATAGGGAGGAAAATATGATAATACGTACCTTCCCATATCGGCAGGGATATTATTCTGTTGGCTATGGCGAGACTTTTTTCATCGGCAATTACGCTTGTTATTTCCTTGCGCAGGCTCTTGTATTTTATTCTCAGTTCATTTTTTTCCATGAAATTTCGGATATATGATGATAAAATCCGGGCGCCAGGTTTCCGGCCGGTACGGTTGCTATTTTCCGGTTAACGGTAATTCGGCTGCTTTTTCTGTTGCCCCGGGGCATGATTTTTGGCGCTTTTTTCACCGGTTACCTTTTTCATTTGTCCGGGAGGGATTTTTCCGTTCGCATTGGTATGTACCCTGTGTACACTACAGGAAGTAATAAATACGGCTATGAGTAAAAGTCCGAATATCAATTTTACATTTTTCATAATACGTTGTTTTAGGTGTCTTGTCTTTAGATCATACAAATATACCTTAAAAACCATGCCATGTTTTCTGCCGGAAAGAAAACCTGGACAGGCAGGGGGGCAGATCCTTAAAAAGTGATGTGTAAATTTACTAATTTCGCTATATGAGCACTACTTCTGTGGAAATACTACTCCAGACACTTCCGGACAGCCCCGGCGTATATCAGTTTTACGACAAAGACGGAAGAATATTGTATGTCGGAAAGGCCAAGAACCTCAAAAAAAGGGTGTCCTCCTATTTTCATAAACATCACGATTACGGCAAGACCCGGGTGCTGGTAAAAAAGATCGCGGATATCAGGCATATCGTGGTACCTACGGAGACTGATGCCCTGTTGCTGGAAAACAACCTGATCAAAAAATACCAGCCGAGATACAATGTGCTGCTCAAGGACGACAAGTCCTACCCCTGGATCTGTATTAAAAAGGAACGTTTTCCCCGTATATTCTCCACCCGGAGGGTGGTACGCGACGGTTCGGAGTACTTCGGACCGTATACGAACATGAAGACCATCCGTACCCTGCTCGAACTCATAAAGGGGCTCTACCCGCTGCGTACCTGTAATTACGACCTTTCCAAAGCCAAGGTCGACTCCGGTAAATACAAGGTATGCCTGGAGTATCACCTGGGAAACTGCAAGGGCCCCTGCGAAGACTATCAGTCGGAAGAGGAGTACAATGCGCAGGTCAGGGCGATCCGCGAGATCATCAAGGGGAATTTCAAGGATTCCCTGCAGGGTTTCAGAAAGCAGATGAAGGTTTATGCCGCAGAAATGCGGTTTGAGGATGCCCAGAAGATGAAAGAGCGTATAGAGGTCCTTGAAAATTACCAGGCCAAATCCACCATAGTAAACCCCAGGATCAGCAATGTAGACGTATTTTCCATAGTCTCGGATGACAGCTATGGTTATGTCAATTTTCTGCAGCTGTCTTACGGGGCCATCATACGTGCCCATACCGTGGAGATGAAGAAAAAGCTGGATGAATCTGACAGGGAACTGCTGGAACTTGCCATTACCGAGATCAGGCAGCGGTTTCATTCGCTTTCCCGTGAGGTTTATGTGCCTTTTGACGTAGAGGTCCCTGAGGGCATCAAAGTGACCATTCCGAAGCTGGGAGATAAAAAACGCCTTCTGGAACTGTCGGAACGCAATGCGAAGTTCTACCGGCAGGAGCGGTTCAAACAGGTGAAGATCACCGATCCCGACCGTCATGTGAAGCGTATTATGGAACAGATGAAGAAAGATCTCCGGCTGAAGGAAGAACCCAGACATATCGAATGCTTCGATAACTCGAATATCCAGGGCACTCATCCTGTAGCAGCCTGCGTGGTGTTTAAGGACGGAAAACCCAGCAAGAAAGACTACCGCCATTTCAATATCAGGACGGTCGAGGGACCCGATGATTTTGCTTCTATGGAAGAAGTGGTCTTCCGGCGCTATAAAAGGTTGCTTACGGAAGGGGAGCCCCTGCCGCAACTGATCGTGATCGACGGGGGTAAGGGGCAATTGTCCTCTGCCCTGAAGAGCCTGGAGGTTCTCGGCCTGAGGGGAAAGATCGCTATTATCGGGATCGCCAAGAGGCTGGAGGAGATCTATTATCCCGGAGATTCCGTGCCTATGTATCTCGACAAGAAATCGGAAACCCTGAAGATCATCCAGCACCTCAGGAATGAAGCGCACCGTTTCGGGATTACCTTTCACAGGAATAAGCGCAGTAACGCCGCCATAGACAGTGAGCTGACCAATATAGAGGGAATCGGGGAAAAAACGGCGGAAGAGCTGCTGAAAGCATTCCGCTCGGTACGAAGAGTAAAGGAAGCCGGGATAGAGGAAATATCCGGGGTGGTCGGCCTGTCTAAGGCCCGCAGGATCCACGATTACTTTCATCCCGGTACCGGTGAAAAAGGAAAGTAAAAGTTTTCCGTAGACTTCTTGCCCGGTCCGGGGTTATTTGGTAATTTCATCACATCCTTTCACCTAATACCTCCGGCGCGATGAAAAAACATATATTCCTGTTTCTGTGGTGTTGTATCCTTACAGTACCGGGGCATGCTCAGCAAGACCCGGATGAGGATGTCAGGGTAGGTCTTGTGCTCAGCGGAGGAGGGGCCAAGGGGCTGGCACATATAGGGGTGCTGAAGGCTATTGAGGAAGCCGGGGTGCGCATCGATTATATCGGGGGTACCAGTATGGGGGGGATTATAGGAGCGTTGTATGCCTCCGGGTACAGGGCGGAACAGCTCGATTCCATTTTTCATGTGGTCGATTTTAGCGAGCTGATCCAGGATAATCTTCCCAGGTCGGCCAGGACATTTTACGAAAAGGAAAATTATGAACGTTATGCGCTGACACTTCCCTTTGACAGGTTCCGGGTGTCTTTTCCAAGGGCTTTATCCAAAGGACAGAATATATACAACCTCCTGGTAAAACTGCTGTATCACGTCAATGACGTGGAAGACTTCAGCAAGCTTCCCATCCCGTTTTTCTGTATCGCCACCAATGTGGAGACGGGGGAGGCCGTGAAACTCGATAAGGGGTATCTCCCGGAGGCCATCCTGGCCAGCGGGGCCTTTCCTTCCCTCTTCAACCCGGTGGATATAGACGGGAATGTGCTCATTGATGGCGGGGTCGTAAACAATTACCCGATCAGGGAACTGAGAAAACTGGGAGCTGACAAGATTATAGGTGTGGATGTTCAGGATCCGCTGGCAGACAGGGACCAGTTGAGTTCTGCCATGGATATTCTTTTCCAGATCAATAATTACCGCACGGTGAACGATATGAAGCTGAAAAGGGAGGAAACCGATGTTTATATCAAACCCGATATCAAAGGGTTTTCTGTGGTGTCATTTGACAAGGGGCCGGTGATCATCGCCAACGGTGAAGAGGCCGGACGCGAGCATATAGCTGAACTGGAAGCCCTGGCGGCGAAGCAGAGAAAGAGGGAAGAACCGTTTCGCACCCCGGTCAGGGACAGTATAGATATCGACGGGCTGGTGCTGCAGGGAAATGAAAAATATTCCAGGGCCTATATCAAGGGAAAACTGAGGTTTACCACTTCCGGAAGGGTGTCTTTTCAGAAATTTGACCAGGGACTGGCAAACCTGGCGGCGACCAATAATTTCGAAAGCATACGGTACAGGTTCCTTAAAGACGGAGATCAGGAGGGCCGTACCATGTATATGACGCTGAAAGAGAACAGGAACAGCATGTTGCTCCGTTTCGGGTTGCACTACGATGCGCTTTATAAAAGTGCCGCCCTGGTAAACCTGACCAAAAAGCAATTCCTCTTTGATGATGATGTGTTGTCCGTGGACCTGGTTCTGGGGGATAATTTCAGGTATAATCTCGATTATTATATCGATAAGGGATTTTACTGGAGTTTCGGGGTCCACTCTTCGTACAACCGGTTCGATGCCGATGTTGCCCTCGAAAATTTACCGGAAGGGGAAAGTGAGCAATGGGCGGGGATCAACCAGATCGGGGTCAACTTCTCCGACCTGACCAACCAGATCTATCTGCAAACGGTGTTCAGGGAAGAGTTTTCGGTGGGTGCAGGGCTGGAACACAAGCGCCTGAAAATGGAGTCGAAGACGGTTTCGGACGGTAGTAACAGGAGAGAAACCATCTTTGACAACAGCGATTATTTCAGCCTTTATGGCTTTATGAAGCTGGACACCTACGACAACCGGTATTTTCCTAAGAGGGGACTGTATTTCAACAGTGATTTTCACTTCTATTTCGCCTCGTCTGATTACCACGATAATTTCAGCGAGTTTTCCATAGGAAAGGCGAGTGCCGGCATAGCGACTCCGCTGGTGGGCCGTTATCTCTCTCTCAATGTCTCTACCGGGGCGGGCACCGTTTTCGGGGAGACGTATGCCGATGGCCTGAGCTTTATTCTCGGGGGTTATGGCAATGACCTGATCAACAATTTTACCCCTTTCCTGGGGTATGACTTTATGAGTTTCGGGGGCAACAGTTATATCAAGGCGGCGGCAACCCTGGACCTTGAATTTATCAGAAAAAACCACCTGAATTTTACGGCTAATATGGCCAATACGGGAGAAGACATTTTTGCGCATGGCGACTGGCTCGACAAGCCTGCCTATACCGGCTACGCCGTAGGATACGGACTGGAAACCTTCCTGGGCCCCATAGAATTGAAATACTCCTGGTCGCCGGAACGGGGCAAGGGAAGATGGTTCTTTAATCTCGGGTTCTGGTTTTAGTTTTTTAGTTCTTAGTTCGTAGTTGTTAGTTTTTACTCAAACCAATTAATAACTAAACAACTACTCGAAGCCTATAAACTTCTTGTACGAACAAAAACTCAATGCCTCTCTTAGGTATAGCCCTGCTTCCCCTTCCGCTATTTATTACTGCAACGAACAGGGAAGGAAGAAAGAGGCACAACAACATGATATACTAAGGAAGCCCCTCATAGAGGGGTTTGCATGTACCCACTTTCTGTCAATAGTAGCGGTCTGCGAAGCCGGAGCTCCCCGCAGAGCCCGGAACACTTCGCTGAACAGGTTTTTAAAGGGATATCAGGCTGGAGCGTGAAAAACTAACACAGTAAACGAATGCTTTTCATGTTAACTATTTTTTTATATACTGTGCAAAACATTCTTCCGGTTTTTGAAAGCAGTTTTGTTTGAAGTCTTCTATATCAGTATTAAATTCCGTAGCTATAACTTTGTATATTCTATTGTCAATTTTAATACTTATGGCATTTGAAGACACAGATTTTATATGTTGTGTTATTTTATGAAAAACTAAAATATCTTGTACTTCTTTGTACTCACTATATTCACGGATTCTTAAATAACTTGTGTTTAAAGTATTGTTTTTACCAATAAGTTTATCACCAATTAGAAGGCCGGAATCTCTATCAAAATACACATAAGTATCCCATTTATTATGACTTATATTTGTTTTAGAATGTATAACATAAGCTTCTGTACCATTAAAAATTTCGTTAGGCAATACTTCGCTTCCGGGAGATATAACTGTGGTGGGAAAGCAACCTTCTTTAAAGGAATCAGGCAAAGTGTTTGTTACTTTTTTTTCTCCGTTAGGAAGTAGAGTGGTTGTTTTTCCGTTAGCTGTTAATTGTTTTGTTAATACGGTACTTCCATCAGGTTTAATAAATCTGGTAATATAAGCAGCTTGACTTTTTTGTGTATCAACAAAGCCAATATCTTGTTCAATAAATGTTTGTTGTTTGGCAGATTGGCCTTTTATTTCATATTCATGGGAGATAGCCCTTACCTCTTTTTTACTTACAATATTGCTCAGTTTTTCTTTTCCTCCTATAGCCGTTATATATTTATTGTATATTTCTTCTACTGTCGGGACTGTTTTTTGTTGCGAAAAAGTGAATAATAAACCACCTAAAAAACCGATAATGACGATGCTTGTTTTTTTCATGATGTTTAGTTTATTTGTCTTATAAACATACCTGTTTGGTATTTGTTTTTTTGTCCTCCAAAAATGGTGTATTCCAAATTAGAAGATTCTTTAAACCAATCTCCTTCGGTAGTATTATCCCAAATATCTTCTTCTTTATCTATCTTTATAATACCCACTCTCTGGTATTCAGTAGAGCCGTCTTCATTTAATATACGTTCGAGAACTTCAAACTCGTCACCCTCTTTAATACCTTCTTTTTTACCAACTTTTGCTGCAATAGGATTTCCACTATATAGTGGAAATTTTGTACGTAAATCCGGATATTTTATTTGTAATTTATTTATACAAGCATCTAGGGTATTGTTTATTGCCAAGGCATCTTGATTAAGGCCAAGTTCATCAGGTTTAATAAATCCTTCTTTTGATATTTTCATTCCATGTTTGGCGGCTTCACGTATCGTTACTTTTGAATTTTTTTCTGTTACCACATTTCCCATATATTTTAATTTAAAAATATTCGAATTGTCAAAAGCCACTTTTCGGGAGGGATTTATGTTGTTTTTATCCATCCAATAATCAGTATAAAAAGTGGAAGCAGTAGCATCATCCCAAATTAAACGGTATAAATATGCCTTGATAGTAATATTAGCATGAATGGTGTTACTAAGAGAAGGTCTTGTATTAGTGATATTTTCAAAATCAAAAACAGCAACAAAGGTGTTGTTTATCGATTCTTCTCCGGCATCTTTTAGCATTGCTTTTCCTCGTGCCGTGTGCATTGCTATTTTTATATCTAAATCAGATGCGCTGTATGTTCCTCTATTGCTAACCAAATCCATATTGAAGCTGCCGTCACTCCCCCTGTTAAACCACTTAGCCACCAATTGCTTTGCTACATTGTTTTTATTTAGGTAGTTTTCTATGTTTTCGGCTTGATTTGAGGCTCCTGCATTTCCTGAAATTTGATAAGCCCCTATATTATGGTCATTAAATTTATCTGATAATTTTTTATTGCCAAAAACATACTTGGTATAGTAGTAATATTCATTTAAAGTGTCGGCAATCATTAGTGTATATAATGAACTACGCTCGTATTTTATATTGGATGATTCGTCTTTGGCAATATTGTCTGTTTGAGCTGTTAAAGACGCATAATCTACCGACTTGTAATTTCCATTTGTGTGGTTGCCATTTTTAAAAGAAATATATTTTCTTTCCCGAAAATTACTTTGATATATTTCATTTTTATAATGTTGTAATATGACTTTTCGTTGTTGTCTGTCAAATTCCTTTTGACTTATGCTTTTTTGTTGAGCAAATGATAAAAATGTAGTTAATATAAAAGGTATTAAAAAAAAACTTTTCATAATCTTAATTTATTATAACATCAGTCCTCTTTATACTGTGCAAAACACACTTCCGGCTTTTGAAAGCAGTTTTGTTTGAAGTCTTCTGCATTAATATTGAACTGGATACCCTGTAATTACAACCTCCATTGTTTTCTTACCGTCAGCATTATAAAAGACGGTTTTATGCGGTATAAGAATACCATTTACTTCTTTATAATCTTTATATTCCGGAATAGTGGTGTAGTTTGCATTTTTATTGCAACACAAGGTTGTAAATTATAAGGAATCAGAAAATACCTAGCTCAGGGTATTTTTTAGAGATAACATAGAAATTCAGGTAATATATCCCGCTCTGCGAATAAATGCCTTTCACATCCCCTCGATATTTCCTGTCACTCACATAATAAACTGCGAAGTCAGAGACGTTCGCATTATTCCGCAGTCTGTCAAACCCACTAAGAACTATCAACTAAGAACTAAAAAACTAACCCCTCTCGTCCTTATAGGCCAGTAACCGGAGCGCATTGATGACTACCAGCAGGGTGGAACCTTCGTGCAGGGCCACGGTAGGGCCGATTCCGGTAAAGCCGATAATGGCGGAAGGGACCAGGAACAGTACCATGCCCAGGCTGATCCAGAGGTTCTGCCGGATGATCCTTTTTGAGGTCCGGCTCAGTCCTATGATAAAGGGAAGTTTTTCCAGCCTGTCGTTCATCAGGGCGATGTCTGCGGTTTCCAGGGCCACATCCGAACCTGCGGCACCCATGGCTATGCCCACGGTACTGTGGGCCATGGCCGGGGCGTCATTTACACCGTCGCCAACCATGGCTATGCGGGATTCTTCCCTTCGCAGTTTTTTAATGGCTTCGACCTTGTCTTCGGGAAGCAGGTCGCCGTATGCATCGGTAAGGCCGATCTGCGCAGCGATGGAATCTGCCACCTTCTGGTGGTCTCCGGTAAGCATGATCATTTTCCGGATGCCGTTTTTCCTCAGTTGTGCAAGGGTCTTTCCGGCCGATTCCCTGGGGGTGTCCATAAGGGTGAGGATGCCCGTAAAAACGCCTCCCTTGTTCACGATCATGGTAGTATGACCCTCTTCCTGGAAGGTAGTGACCTTTTTCAGGACCGGGCCGGGGATAGTCATTCCGGGATCTTCCCCGAACAGGGCGGGATTTCCTATATAGACGGTCTCTCCTGCATATATTGCCTTGATCCCCTTGCCCTGTATGGCTTCGATACCGGAGGCTTCCGGGGTGTTCTTTATGATATCCGGGGCCAGTTCTTCAGTAATACCGGATACTATGGCACGGGCCAGGAGGTGATCGCTCTGTTTTTCTACGGCGAGAAGACAGGACAGAAAACCGGTCCGGTCTGCTCCGTCGAGCGTGACGAGGTTTGTAATCCGGGGTTCTCCCCGGGTGAGGGTGCCGGTCTTGTCGAAAGCGATGGCAGACAGGCTTCCCAGGTTTTCGAGAGCCTTTCCCCCCTTGATGAGCACGCCCGACCGGGCGGCTCTTGCAACCCCGCTCAGTACGGCGCTGGGCGTGGAAATGGCCAGGGCACAGGGGCTGGCGGCAACAAGTACTGTCATGGCCCGGTAGAAGCTGGCGGAGAAAGGTTCGTCTATCACCAGGAAGGCGAAACACAGCAGTATGACAAGGACAATGACAGAAGGCACGAATACCCTTTCGAACTTTTTGGTAAACTGTTGTGTGGGCGACTGTTTTGACTCCGCTTCGCTGACCATAGCTACCAGGCGGGAAATCGTCGAATCTTCGGAGCGCTTCAGGACTTTTACTTCCAGTGCCCCGTTACCGTTTACCGTGCCAGTAAAAACCTTATTGGCCCCCGGGATACCGGCGAAATCCGGGAGCTGTTCACCGTCTTCGGTAGGAAATTTGTCTGCCGGAATGCTTTCGCCGGTGATCGCTGCCTGGTCAACGCTGCTTTTTCCCCGGATGACAAGGCCGTCTGCCGGTATTTTGTTATGGGGTTTTACGAGTATGATATCACCTGTTTCCAGTTGTTCAACGGGAATGTCTTCTGTTTTTCCGTTTCTTTTTACCAAAGCGGTTTTGGGTGTCAGGTTGCCCAGCGCCCTGATGGAGTTTCGCGCCTTGTTCATGGCATAATGCTCCAGGGAGTGCCCCAGGCTGAAGAGAAAGAGCAGTAAGGCCCCTTCGGTCCACTTGCCGAGAACAGCCGCTCCTGCTGCTGCGACGAGCATCAGGAAATCTATTTCAAATCCGCCCTGGCGGATCTTTTCAACAGCTTCTGTCAAAGCAAAATACCCGCCGAAAAAATAGGCGGCAATACAAAGGTACAGGATATACCCGCTTTGGGGGGTGATTTTATCGAGCAGGTAGGCCGTGAGCAGAAGTGCCCCGCAGATCAGGGAAAAGACGAGTTCTGTGTTTTTACCGAATATGCCCGTGTGCTCGTGATGGCATCCGGCGTTGTGGGTATGTGGTTGCATCGCATTATCATTTTCCGGCCCGGCTTGTACCGGGTTGTGATTTACAAGGTAAAATTAGGAGATAAAAGATGTAACCCGGTTGCAAAGGCAGATGCGACGGTATTCCGGAATGCAGAAAGTGGATTCCGGTTCTTCAGGAGCCATTTCCCCGGCAGGAAGGACAAAGCCCTTTGATGATAACAGCCACACTGCTTACGGAATGATCTTCGGGAAATTGTTGCAGGGACATCCGGGTCTGCCCGAGGCAATAGGTAGCGCTGCATTTCTCGCATATGAAATGCGGATGAGTGTGGGTATGCTCTTCTGCGGCACAGTACGGGCTGCACAAGGCGTATTTTACCGCATCACTGTCGGTGTCTATGGCGTGTATGATACCGTGTTTTTCAAAAGTCTTAAGGGTGCGGTATATGGTAGCCTTATCTACGGTATCCAGTAATATCTGCAGTTCGGAAAGACTTTTGGCATTGTGGTCCTTACACAGTTGTTTCAGGGTGAGAATTCTCGCCGGGGTGGCCTTTACGCCCTTTTTTTCTATGAAAGAGATCCATTTTTCGAACAAGACAGTATCTTTTCTATAAGATTACAGCCATTGATCCCAGGGGATTCTGCTGAGTATCAGGATAAGTCCGAGGGTATAGAAAAAGGCGATTTTCCCGAATTTTCCCTTGGCGCTTTCCATTTTTTTGTGTTTAGACCAGCCGATGGTAATGAGTATGATGGCCAGGATATTGGTAAAGGGGTGCTCTACGAGTAAAAGTCTTGCCAGCGGATTGCTCATCACTCCTCCGGGCCCGAGCTCCGACCACAGGGAGAAGCGTTCGGAGGTAAAATAGAGCACGATGCCCAACAGCAGTTGTATATGTGTAAAAATAAGTGCGAAAAGGCTTATTCTCAGATCTTTGCCCATGATGTAGGGTTTGCTGTTAAAATAGCCCATGATCGCATTGACAACAGCCACGACCAGCATGACCAGTGCAAGGTATGCCCAATAGGAATGCAAGGTTTGAATAATGCCCATGTTTTAGTTTTTAAGTTTTACCAAAAGTAGTGAATTTCGCGGAGATGGGGGGTGCTATGGGAAGGGAGGGAGGTCTAAATGTTTTGTTAAATACAGTGGTGTCTGACAGGGGGTAAATAAAAAACCCCGCTGCTTCCGGCGGGGTTTTTATAAACTTTGACGTTGCGATTAGTTAAACTTATACCTAACGCCTACTTGCAGTTGCCAGGTTTCGTTAAAGTTATAATTGTAATCGTAAGATCGTGTTGGGTAATCACCACTAACTGTTGGGAAAGAGAAGGTGGGCTCATTGCTATCATTTACTCCTTCATAAGTCAGGATAGCACTATTATTGGATATATTATTTGTTTTTCTAACACCCCATTCGCTGTTGATGAGGTTTCCAACATTAATAAAGTCCAGGCTGATTTGCAAGGTATTTGTAGACTCACCAATATTGAAGTAATACTCCCGCAATAATCTAAGGTCAAATTTGTGAACCCAGGGCGCACGGGCTGCATAGGCTTCAGCATATTTACCTTTGTTATTTTTCAGGTATCTATCCTGTTCCATAAAATTGAAAAAGGCATCTTCATCCTCCTGGCTAACGAAGTTAATGTCTCCTCTTCCGCTTGGAATATAGATTAAATCTGCTCCGATACCATCTCCGTTCATATCGTTAGTATAGATATAGCTGTTTCCGTAAGGAGAATATCCGGAATAGAACAAACTAACAAATGTAGATGATTTTAAGAAGTCATTAGACCATGGTAATCTGTAGGATGCAGAAGCGATAACTCTGCTTGGCACCACATATTGTGAACGTTGAAGTACCGGCAGGTGAGGTCCGTCTACCTGAATGAGTCCGGTATAGGCAGAACCCGCGTTACTACCGGGCATACCTGAAATCTCTTTAGATTCGGTATAGGTATAGGAAGCCATTAAATTCAAGTCTTCTACCGGCTCTGCATTTAAAGTAATGTTTCCTATTGCACCCCAACCTTTACTGGTGTTTGATAGCATATATGCAGCTCTGTCCTGGTAAGAAATATCGGAACTTGCAGGATAAATATACCGGTTATCGGGCCCGTTGAAACGCTCCCATGAACCGTCTGGCTCCATAAGGTTGTAGTTCTTAAGCATCACACCGTTTAAAGTTTTGGTGTAAATACCTTCTAAAGTAACTGCGAACGGGAATTCAGTCGGGATTTGATAGTCAAAAGCCAAAGAAGTTTTCCATACCTGTGGCATTTTGAAATTAGGGTCCACACCGTTTATGTCACGTGGCAAAGCACCATCTTCGGGGGTAATGGTATTAGGTAATCCCAATCTGTCTATCATCTCGTTTACATCTGTGATCATTGGTCCTGCCAATTCTTCCAAGACAGGATTTGAAATGGCCACTCCGTTTTCATCATAGGTAGTTGTAGCGGCATAGCTTCCTTGTACCATACCGGAGTTGGTTGGCATATTGGTGAAGAATACCAAAGGCAATCTTCCGGAGAAGATACCGGTTCCACCTCGGAGTTTCATAGACTGGTCTCCTTTTACATCCCAGATAAATCCGGCCCTTGGCGAGAACTGAACATTGGCTTTTGGCCAGCGACCTGTGTCTATATGTCTGCCTCCGAAATCTAAATCATAGATGGCATTGTTTCTAAGAAGGTTATCCTCGTATTTCAAATAATCTGCACGAAGTCCTACAGAGAGTTTAAATTTGCTGTTAATATCCCATTCATCTTGCAGATAAGCTCCAAACTGGTTGAAAGCAACCTCTGCAGTTGGATTCGCTTCTCCATCATAACCGTAAGTTAAAGCAAAATCCCTTGGAGCGGCTTGATTAAGGAAATCATCCAGGCTGGCGTATCGGTAATATCCCGTACCGTTTCTCATATAAGAGTTGTTTGCCATCTGATGCTCATAACTCAAACCTGCGGTAATTTTGTGGTTGTCTGCGTAATAAGTAAGGTTGTCGATAAAGGTCAACGTATTGTTGTTTACGGCATTATTCCAGGTAAACAACTCATAACCAGCAGAAATATAAGGCTCTAAAATCTGATTCCCTTCGTCGTCTAACCCGTTCATGATATCGATGAAGGGGAAAGGAGAAGAGTTTGTGCCACGGGCATCTTCTATTTTAGAATAGGTGGCCAAAAACTGATTCGAAAGCTTGTCTGAGAATCTACTGTTTAAATCGAAGGATATGGAGTTCACAATATTATTCATCGAATAAGTAGAGTTGGAGAACGCCATGGAGTATTGTGAGATACGATCCGCGTTTCTGTTTCGGTATCCGGCATCTGTGGAGTTTCCGTTAGTGGCATTCCACCCCTCGTTTTTAGTATAGTTGTAACGCACGCTCAATTTGTGGGCGTCACTGATATTCCAATCCAGACGAATCAACAGTTTTTTATTGGTTTCGTCTGCAGGATAGCTGTCATAGGATCCGGGATCGTAACCGTAATTAGACATCAAATGGTCTTTTACGGCCTGCATGTCGGCAATACTGGCACGTGAACGCATTAAATCCAGGTTCGCAACTCCGTTTTCAGAGGGTCTCCAGTTCACTACTTGTCCCGGTATTTTTACAGTCTCAGCATTGACAAAAAAGAATAGTTTATCCTTTACAATAGGCCCTCCAAAAGTGGCGCCGATAGTAGTTGTAGAGGCTTCCGGACGTTCTCCAAAGTCGGTGTCACCAATTCTGTTACCGCGCATGTCCTGGTTGGTATACAAGGTGTAGGCAGAACCTCTGAAGGTGTTGGTTCCTGACTTTGTAATTGCATTGATCCCTCCACCGATAAAGTTGGTCTGACGTACATCAAATGGAGAAACCACCACTTGAACTTCTTCAATAGCGTCTAATGAAATAGGATTTCCACCACCCGGCAAGCTGGAACTCAAACCAAAGTTGTTGTTGAAGTTAGCACCATCTACGGTAAAGTTGGTTGAACGCCCATCTCCACCAGACATACTCATACCGTTGGCATACGGAGAAACGCGGGCCATGTCTGAAATGCTCCTGCTGATAGTTGGCAGCGCATTCATTTGCTCGTTGGAAATGTTCGTCGCAGCTCCGGTCTTTTGGGCTGAAAATTTTCCTCTTTTTGCAGTGACGAGCACCTGGTCCAACTCCATGCTTTCCTGAGTCAAAACCACATTGTGGACAAAGGATACACCTAATCCAATGGTTATGTTTTTGGTTACATTGGTGCCATAACCCATGTAGGATACCTCTACGGTGTATGGTCCGCCAACACGCATTCCGGGCAGTGTATAACGACCATCTTCACTGGTAACGGCCCCATAAGTGGTCCCGGAAGGGGTATGCGTTGCAACAACGGATGCACCCATCAGTGGACTGAGATCATCTGTAACCTGTCCGTTAATACTGGACGTAGTTACCTGCGCAATAGCAGCAGTAGACGCAAGAAGAGCGAGGACTACTGTAAAAAACCCATTGTAAATTGTCTTCATCTGTGTGTATTATATAAAGATTTAGCTATGCAAAATTGGTATATATCCGGGAACCGGGCATTAAATCAATGTTAAATAAATTAACATTCCGCGATTTTAACGATATTCATAAAAGTAGCCATAAAATGAGCAGGTTTACTTGTGGAATGCTTAAATTTTACACGGATTTATTAACAGAAATTTGTGATAAAATGTTATGTTTATAACAAAAACACCCACGGCATTACCAAACGGAAGCCGTGGGTGGGATAAGGTGTTTAAAACCGTATTACAGTTATTGTTGTTTTCTGGCGAACTGTTGCAGCAATCGGGAGGTAGAACTGTCGTGTACGGCATTCTCCGGGTGCTCCATGTCTTTGAGAATGGTGCTGGCCAGTTGTTTTCCGAGCTCCACGCCCCATTGGTCATAGCTGAAAATGTTCCAGATCACACCCTGTACGAATATCTTGTGTTCGTAAAGGGCGATAAGCGCCCCGAGGCTTTCGGGAGTGAGCTGGTCTATGAGTATGGTATTGGTAGGCTTATTGCCTTCAAAGACCTTGAACGGAAGCAGGCGGTCGATCTCCTCCTGTGCGGTTCCCCTGGCTTTGAATTCGGCAATGACCTCTTCTCGGGTTTTTCCGTTGAGCAGGGCTTCGGTCTGCGCAAAGAAGTTGGCCATAAGCTTATTGTGGTGGCCGGTATCTCCGTGCAGTGACCTTGCATAGCCGATGAAATCTGCAGGAATTAGCTTGGTGCCCTGGTGGATAAGCTGGAAGAAGGCGTGCTGCGAATTGGTTCCGGGTTCTCCCCAGATCAGGGTCCCTGTCTGGTAGCCTACCCGGTTGCCGGCACGGTCTACACTCTTTCCGTTACTTTCCATGATCCCTTGCTGCAGGTATGCGGAAAAACGGCTGAGGTATTGTGTATACGGTATGATAGCCTCGCTTTCGGCCCCGTAAAAGTTGTTGTACCACACACTGATCAGGGCCAGTATGACGGGAATGTTGTCTTCAAAGCCGGCGGTCCTGAAATGCTCGTCCATTTTCCGGGCACCTTCGAGCAGTTTTTCGAAATTGTCATACCCTACGGCAAGGGCTATGGACAGCCCTACGGCGCTCCATAGGGAGAAGCGCCCGCCTACCCAGTCCCACATGGGAAATACGTTCTCATCCGCAATACCGAATTCCGCTATTTTGGGCAGGTTGGTCGATACGGCTACAAAATGCCTGGCGATATCCTGTTCGGCAGCATGCTTTAAAAACCAGTTTTTTACAGTGGTGGCATTGCTCAGGGTTTCCTGGGTAGTAAAGGTTTTGGACACCACGACAAACAGTGTGGTTTCGGGATCCAGGCCTTTGAGGGTTTCGTAGACATGATCGCCGTCTACGTTACTTACAAAATGTACCCGGAGCCGGTTTTTATAGAAACTCAGGGCCTCGGTTACCATGGCGGGGCCCAGGTCGGAACCTCCGATACCTATATTGACTACGTCGGTAAATGCTTTCCCGGTATATCCTTTCTTTTCTCCGGAAATGACCGCTTCGGTAAAAGCCTTTATCTTTTTCTTTACATCGTATATTTCAGGAATGATATTCGCACCGTCTACCCTGATATCGGCATCTCCGGCAGCCCGAAGGGCGGTGTGGAGCACAGCCCTGTTCTCGGTCTCATTGATAAGGTCTCCGGAAAAATATTTTTGTATGGCATCCTTCAGCTGTACTTCTTCGGCAAGAGATAAAAGCAGGCCCATGGTTTCTTCCGTAATACGGTTTTTGGAGTAATCCACAAAAAAATCGTTCCATTGCACGGTAAACCTGGAAGCTCTTCCGGGGTCGGTAGCGAAGAGGGTCTTCATTTTTGTGTCATGGGTTTCCTGATAGTGATCCGCCAGTTTTTTCCAGGCCTGGGCCCGGGTCGGGTTTGTCTTTTGTAATGGCATTGTGTTTTTCGTTTATTTCTTTTTCTGCAGGGACCCGGTTTTTTCGAAGTTTCGGGGCTTTTTCTTTCGGACCCCTGCAATATGCAATAATTTTATCGGGTATGGCGAAGGACCTATTCTGCGGAAGTGACGAATTCTTCCTGGTCTTCCTCAAAAATGATATCGTCCAGCCTTGATTTAAGCGGCCGGATATATGTGAGGTAGCCTTCCTTGAGTTCTTTTTCGATAGGCTCGGCAGAAGGCAGGTCCTGTTTGTAAGGGTCTACCTGCTTCCCGTTTTTCCAGAAGCGGTAGCACACGTGCGGGCCGGTAGCCAGTCCTGTGCTTCCTACATAGCCGATCACTTCCCCCTGTTTTACATACTGCCCCACCCTGGCGGCTCTTTTCGACATGTGGAGGTATTGCGTTTCGTAAGTGCTGTTGTGCCTTATCTTTACGTAATTCCCGTTTCCGGAGGTGTATCCCGATATGGTAACGGTACCGTTGGCCGTGGCCTTTATGGGAGTGCCGTGCGGGGCTGCATAATCTGTTCCGAGATGTGCTTTCCAGCGTTTCTGAACCGGATGAAAACGCCGTGGATTGTAACGGGAGGAGATCCTGCTGTACTCCAGCGGGGCTTTCAGGAACGCCCTGCGGAGGGTATTGGCCTTTTCGTCGTAGTAATCGCTGACCTTGTTTACGGAGTCGGTCTGGAATTTAAAGGAATAAAAAGGTTTTTTGTTGTGCTCGAAATAGGCCGCCTTGATATTTCCTATGCCCGCATAGATGGTATCGTCGATATATTTTTCCTCAAAAATGATCTTGAACCGGTCGCCGCGCCGGAGCCTGAAAAAATCCACGGTCCAGGCGTAGATGTTGGAGAGTTCGTAAGCGACCTGGTAGTCCAGTTCCTGGTTCATAATGGCTTCCGAGAGCGAACTGGTGATAACCCCCGAGGCTTCCCTCTCCACTACGGTTACCGGTTTCTTGTCTTTATAGGTCTGTATGGAATCGGCAAAGTTGATCACCACATAATCTACCTTGTTGGGCTGGTAGATAAAGCATTGCGGGGTTTGTGTGGAGTCCTTGCTGAAGAGCAGGGTGTAGGGTTTGCCGACGCGAAGCCCCCTTACGATATCATAGGTGTCTTTGGCGGCTTCGGCGATCTGGTATACCTTGCCGTAATCCAGATTGTTTTTGGCGAGGATCTCTCCGAAGCTGTCTCCCGATTTTATGGTGTCCCTGCGAACGATATAATCATTGAGGTTGAATCCGAATTCCGTGATCTCAATAGGTTTTGAAACTTCCCTCTCCGCAGTTTCCGCATTTTTTTCCTCTTCCTTTTCCTTTTTGCAGGCCGTAAAAGTAACGGCCAGTGCAAGCAAAGCGACTTTTTTCAGCATTAGTTTCTTGTGTTTTCCGGATTAAACCTGTGTGCTACCCATTCTTTTCCCCAGTCCTCTTTTTCATCTTCGTCCCAAATTTCAGGAAAAAAGATGACTTTTTGAAATCCGGGAGGTAAATATTCTCTCCAATTGGTTCCTCCTGAGGCTTCTATAGTGGTGTTGTCTTTCCTCAGATACCGGTAGGCCGACCCCAAATGTACGAGCGGCCAGTTTACATTGGCATTGGTATCGAGGGATTTCATGCTCTCTGTCAGTTCGGGCCTGTTCCGTTCTTCGGGCGGAAGCTGAAGGTATTTATCGTATATGGTGGCATTTTTAACCATATGGGATATCCTCATGAATCTGGGGGTATAGCGATATTCGAACTGCTTGAGTGTCAATGTCTTTTCTCCCGTGTCTTTGTCGGTAGCCCCCTTTTTCCAGTAGATGTTCTCATAGAGCACTTCTGCAGGGGTATCAGAAGAAAAACGGTCTCTTACGGAGTGATGCACAAGGTTTTCCATGGGAGTGGCATACAGTTCTATCATTCTGTACTGGGCCGACTGGAAACCGCTTGCCGGAAGCAGCGACATGCGGAACTGCATGAACTGTTCCGGGTCCATACCGTGGATCATGACTTCGAAAGAGGTGATAAGTGCCTTGAAATAGCGGTTGATACGGTCTATCTTGCGTATAAAAAAATCTGCGGTTTGCAGTTTGTCGTCTATGATCTGTTTTTGCTCGTGAATGATCAGCTTGAAGTAGAGCTCGGTGATCTGGTGGTACATGATGAAGATCTCCTCATCGGGAAAATGCGTCCGGGGGATCTGCAGGCTGAGTAATGTGTCCAGTTGTACATAGTCCCAATAGGTGAGATAGCGCTGATGCAGCAGTCCGTCGAGATAGGCCCCCAGGTCCTGTCCGGAATTTTTATACTTTTCTTCTAACTGGTGAATTCTTTCCGCAATTTCCGGTTTTATCTCCATGATGTTAATCTGCTACTACTTTGAACTGGTGTTTCAGCCCTTTGAATGCCTCGAGGTCTGCCTTGATAGACCCGACCCTCAGATCGGCCTTTATGCGCAGGGGAAGCTTGTTGTCGTCGTCAGAAACCCAGAGGGTGAGGCTTTCCTTTTCCTTGAAAACCCTTCCTGCCTGAACGTAAGGGCGAAACTTGATACACGAAATTTTGCCAAATTTAGTCTTTAATACTTCTTTGCCCAAGAACTTGAGCTTAAATTTAAAGGTCTTGTCGTCGTCGTAAAGCAGGTCCAGTTCTTTTTCAAGGCCCTCCTGCATATCTTCAGACTTATAGTGGTTGCGCAGATAGTACACTGCCGACAGCAGGTCCTGTATATCGTTGTTTACCGGTATAGTGGTTGTTTTCTGATGTTTTTTGTTGTGCACCACGGCCTGTCCGGAGGCGTAATCAAAATCTATCTGCAGGTCTTTGGTATACCCCCCTTCATCGATCTGGCGGATAAAGCGGTAAGGGCGCCCGCTGTCTTTATCGAAATAACTTTCATAATTGTCATCCACCTTAAAGAATAACCGGGCAAGCCCCGTAGTGCGCCCCGTGCCGATAACGTGAAATACCTGTTTCCCCTCAAAGTGCTCTTCCTTGACCTCCAGGGTGGCATAGCTCGCATTGAAGATGCCGTAATGTACACGATACTGCAACCATTCGCCGGCAGCAAAGGCATTGTTATGTGTCGCGTCGCGTTGTGCATGGGCAGTGCTCAGGAGGCAACAGGTTATGAAGGTTAAGATACATGTTCTCATACTACGGGTCGTAATTGATATGTAAAAATAATAAAAAGCAATGATTATGCCAGATAAACAGCGGGTTATTAATTTAACCCGGAAGCCGTGAAAAAATTGTCCGGACGGTGTTTTTTGCCGGGGGGACCGGGAGATGGAGCGTTATGGGTGTCTGTGTATGATGCTTACGCAGGGGCGAAGAAAAACCGTATAAAAAACGAAAGGCCCGGAAAACTCCGGGCCTTTCAATTAACCAACCAAAACTTTAAATTATGAAAACTTTACTTAAAGTTACAAAAGGGCACCACCCCTTTTGCTGATACAAATATATGTCAGAAAAATACAATTGGAAATGCTTTTAAGAAACTTTAACGCAAAGGAGGGTGAAACAATATTTTTTGTTAACGAACTTTGGTGTATCTGCAAAGAAAAACGACAAGGGTTAAAAGGTTGTTATACGCCGTCAATCCCAGTGTTATAAGGGGTTTAGCTACGAAAACGTTGTAGTTGCCCCCGGAAAAACCAATCGTTAATGAAACGTTTTAGCGAAAAACGGGTTTTGAACTCCAAAAATAACATTTCCGGGAAAAAGAACAGGGAATACCGGCTGTTTTTTTGGGTTATGCGATAGTCTTTTATGACGGTCGCTGTGTTGCTTTTTTATACCTTTGGCTTATGTTTTTTCCTGAAAAATTAGATAAGAAACTGCAGGACCGCGAAGAGCGCAATGCATTCCGGACTTTACCCGTGGCTTCGGGGGGAGCGGATTTTTACTCTAATGACTATCTCGGGCTTTCGGGGGATGCGTCCCTGTTTTACGGGGCGGCAGACCTTGTGGAGCAATGCGGGCAGCCCCGGAATGGCGCTACGGGATCGCGCCTTTTGTCGGGTAATCATTCGTGGTACGGAAGGGCAGAACGGAAGCTTGCCGGGTTTCACCAGGCGGAAGCTGCGCTGGTGTTTAATTCGGGATATGATGCCAATGTCGGTTTGTTTTCCAGTGTGCTCCAGCGGGGAGATGTGGTGCTGTACGACGAGCTGATTCACGCGAGTATACGCGATGGCATACGTATGGGGCAGGGAAAGGGATTCCGGTTCAGGCACAATGACATTGCAGACCTGGAATCGCATCTCCGCAGGATCAGGGAAAAAGAAGGACAGCAGGCTACGGGACATTTGTATATTGTAACGGAGTCGGTCTTTTCTATGGACGGGGATATTCCCGACCTGGAAATGATGACGGAGGTTGCCGAAAAATATGGTGCATTTCTTATCGTAGACGAGGCTCATGCGGTAGGGGTCTTCGGGAATGGCGGGGAAGGAATGGTGCAGGCTCTCGGGTTGCAGGACAGGGTATTTGCAAGGATAGTGACCTTCGGCAAGGCTGTGGGTTGTCACGGTGCCGCCGTGCTGGGACCGGCCAGGCTAAAGGATTATCTGGTCAATTTTGCCCGGAGTCTTATCTATACTACGGCCATGCCTCCTCATGCCCTGGCGGCCGTAATGGTAGCCTATGATAAGCTGGCAACGCCTGTAAGGGCTGAATTGCTGTACAATATCGGTTTCTTCAGGAAACAACTGGAAACGTTCCGGTTGCTGCCCCGTTTTATAGAAAGCCGTTCCGCCATACATTGTTGTGTAATTCCCGGGAACGACAAGGTAAAGCTGGTGTCGCAGGTGTTGGGAGAACAGGGTTTTTCGGTAAAGCCCATACTTTCGCCTACAGTGCCCGAAGGCCAGGAAAGATTGCGGTTCTGCCTTCACAGTTATAATACGGAAAAAGAGATCTCGGCCGTACTGCATTTGCTTTCCGGCTGGTATGAAAAATGGAGTATATGAAAAAGAAATTCTTTATTACCGGGATATCCACCGAAGTGGGCAAGACCGTGGTGTCTGCGATGGTGGTCGAAGCTCTTGGGGCAGATTACTGGAAGCCCGTACAGGCGGGAGATCTGGATGAATCCGATACCCATAAGGTGTCCGGACTTATTTCCAATACGAAAACAAAAATGCACCCTAATGCTTACGCACTGCACACTCCCATGAGCCCGCATGCGGCTGCCGGTATAGACGGGGTGCATATAGAAGCCGGAACGATATCAGAACCCCGGACAGATAATCACTTGGTGATTGAAGGTGCCGGAGGGCTGCTGGTGCCGTTAAATGAAAAGGAGACCATTGCCGATCTTATCAGGCCGGATTACAGGGTATTGCTGGTTTCGAGGAACTACCTCGGGAGCATCAACCATACGTTGCTGACTGTCGAAGCCCTGAAGCGGAGGAATGCGAGGATTGCGGGGATCATTATCAGCGGAGCGGAAAACCCTTCGACGGAATCGGTCATTGAGAAAATGGGAGGGGTGCATATTGTATTCCGTATCCGGGAAGAGGAACATTTTGACCGTGAGGTGGTGCGTAGATACGCCACCCGGCTCTTACCCGTACTGGAGGGGCTTTGAGTTTGTGGTTTTTTAGTTCTTAGTTGTTAGTTCGTAGTTTGGGCCGTGGGACCATTGTCATGCTTGGCTTAAGTCGGTAGATCTCGGCTTCTCCTATTCGTTTGATAAGGCGGTATCTGCTGTCGAGGATATTCCTGAAATAAATGTTTTGGGCGGCATTGTCTTTCATAAAGGGGATCTTTCCTCTTTCGGTGATGATGAGTTCGGGACTTATTTCCGAGCAGATATATTTGAGTTCTTCAACACTGTTGAGGCGGGGGTTATCAAAAAAAGGATAAAGCTGTTCGCGGTTGAGGTTGGTGGGGTGGGTGACTGATTTTGTAGGGGGGAGCTCATCCGTCAGCCAGTACCCGATATGATTTTCCAGGAAAAAGACCGACCGTACGTCCCCTATGTTTTTTTCGATATATTCCGAAACCTCAATGCCCTCCCCGTTATAGGGCGACTTTCCGTCCAATACCCTGTTGCCCACATGGTAGTATTCCCGCAGGGGCTCGAATTGTATCAGGAGCATGACCGTAAGGGCAATGAAAGGGGTGGCCTTTACAGTGTTGAACCAGGAAAAATGGCTTACGATAATGGCCAGGGGAAGGATAAGGAAGGGATATAGCTGTATGAGGTAATGACTGTTTACCTCTCCCGATTGTATAAAGGAGAACATGACCCCGAAAATGGACAACAGGATATAGGTGTAGTTCCTGCAGCGTTTCGGGAAACACTTCTTTTTGTGATTGAGCAGGATCAGGACAGCGGTAATAAAAATAAAGGGAAGCAGGTCTACAAAGGCATTTATATTGTTGGCAGGGTCCGGAGTATCGTAGTGCAGGGGGGCGAGGATCACGGATTCCCACCATATGCCTAAAAGCCCGTTGAGATAGTAGGGAACAGCAGTACAAAGCACCGGGATAATGACCCCGAGACCGTAGTAGCAGCCTGTTTTCAGAGCACTTGCGAATCCTTTGTCCCGGTACTCGAAAAAGATGATGCCCAGCCCGGTAAACAATATGGGGTAGGCCAGGTTCAGCTTTATCATGGCGGCGATACCGAACAGAAACCCGGCAAAGAAAAGGTGCCTGTTCCCGGTAGCCTTGACAATCAGCCAGAAGCCGGGTACGGAGAAGAGCATCGAAAGGTGTTCGGTCATCACTCCCTGTATGTTTCCGAAGAGACTGGACAGGAAGACGTAAAGCATTCCGCACCAGAACCCCGTTTTTCGCCCTGACAGGCGGTCGCCGATCTTATAGAGGAAGAGGGAGGTTATGGCAATGGCGATAGTACCGGCCAGGCGGATGGCGATAAAGCTCTTTCCGAAAACCGTGATCACGGCGGCAAAGAAGAGAAAGGCGAGCGGGGGTTTAAGGTCCCAGAGATAGGTATACGGGAGATGGCCTTCCGCCCAGGATTGTCCCATCAGGATAAATGTGCTTTCATCCCGGTCTATATAGTCCCGGAAAAAGAAGGGAAACCGTATAAACAGAGCCACTCCCAGAAAAATAAGGAAGATATGCAGTGGTTTTATCCTGTGATAATTAAGGGATATCCCTTGCTTAAATAGGCTCAAAGCTGGTCTGGTTTAACTACAATTCTCATCTTTGCAAGATAATATAAAAACGGTTTTACATGAAAAATATTTCAGCACGCGATAAAAAGCATTTGTGGCACCCGCTTACACAGCATAAACTGCACCCCGACACCATTGCCATAACCCGTGCGAAAGGGGCCCTGCTTTATGATGAAGAGGGAAGGGAATACATCGATGGTATAGCTTCCTGGTATACCTGTATGTACGGCCATTGCCACCCTTATATTGCGGAAGCGGCACACCGGCAGATGACACAACTGGACCAGGTGGTGTTCAGCGGTTTTACTCATGAGCCGGCAGTAAGGCTTTCGGAAGCCCTGATGGAAATATTACCGGAAAACCAGCAGAAACTGTTTTTTTCCGACAACGGTTCCACCGCATCCGATGTAGCGATCAAAATGGCCTTGCAGTACCATTTCAACCAGGGGAGGAAGCGGGATGTACTGGTCGCTTTCGAAGAAGGGTTTCACGGCGATACTTTCGGGGCGATGTCGGTTTCGGGATTGTCGGTGTATAACGGCCCTTTTTCGGATTTCTTCCTAAATGTGGAGCGTATACCGGTACCGGACGGGAACAATAACCGGGAAGTGGCCGGGAAGTTCGAAAGGATACTCCGTGCGGGGAATGTGGCCGGATTTATTTACGAGCCGCTGGTGCAGGGCGCTGCGGCCATGAAAATGCACGATGCGGAAGGGCTGAATACCCTGATAGGATTGTGCAGGAAGTATGACGTTATTGCCATAGCAGATGAAGTGATGACGGGTTTCGGAAAGACCGGAAGGAATTTTGCATCGGAGTATATGGACCACCTTCCGGATATCATCAGCATGTCGAAAGCACTTACGGCAGGGATGGTGCCCATGGCGCTGACCAGCTGTACCCGGGAGGTGTACGATGCCTTTTACAGTGACGATATAGGCAAGGGCCTTTTTCACGGGCATACGTATTCGGCAAACCCTGTGGCCTGTACCGTAGCCCTGTCGGGAATAGAGCTCCTGAAATCGGGGGAAATGCAGGAGAATATCAGAAGGGTCTCCGCATCACATCGTCGTTTTGACGAAGATATCAGGAAACATCCCAAAGTGGCCCGGACAAGACAACTCGGGGTCATTTATGCGATGGATCTTGAGGTGAGCACGGAGCGTTACGGGGGGCTCAGGGACAAATTGTTCCGGTTCTTTATGGAGAAGGGAGTGTATCTGCGGCCTCTCGGGAATACCATTTATATTCTCGCGCCTTATGTGGTGACGGACGAACAGTTGCAGAAAGTTTATGAAGTTATTAAAGCGGCGCTCGATGAGCTGTTGTGATGCGGGTTATTTTAAGCGTGTTAACTCAGACAGTTTTTTACCTTTGCCTTAAAAAGTCATGGCAGAACCCATAGCCATAACAGCTATAGCATCGGTTTCCCCGCTGGGGGCGGAGGAGCGTGATATCTGGACATCTTATACGAGTCCGGAACATTGTATTGCAGAAAGGACCTTTGGTACGGATACTGCCCTTGTCGCTTCCCTGCCGGAAGAGGTACGCGGTGCTATAGACGAGTTAAGAAATGAAGACCTGAAATACAGGGGCCTGGACGATTCGGTACTTTTTGCTCTTTATGTTTCCCGAAAGGCCATAGCCCTGTCCGGCTGGGGCAGGGGGAGCACTTTCGGAATCAATATCGGCTCTTCGAGAGGGGCTACGGGCCTGTTTGAAACCTACCACAAGGATTTTCTCGAAAGGGGTAAGGCCCATACGCTTTCGTCGCCTACCACCACCTTGGGAAATATATCGTCCTGGATCGCTCATGACCTGCAGAGCGATGGCCCGGAAATATCGCATTCCATTACCTGTGCCACGGCCCTGCACGCGGTACTCAACGGGGTCGCATGGCTGCGGGGCGGGATGGCCGGTAAATTCCTGGTAGGGGGTAGTGAAGCGCCGCTGACCCCCTTTACCATAGCGCAGATGAAAGCCCTTAAGGTGTATGCCAGGGAAATGCCTGAAGATGGCTACCCCTGCCGGGCACTGGATACGGACAAGCAGCAGAACAGCATGGTGCTCGGGGAAGGGGCGGCCGTAGCCTGCCTGGAAAGGGGGATGAAGGATCATGCGCTGGCGTATATAGAAGGGGTGGGATATGCCACCGAGATGCTGCGCCACAATACCTCCATTACCGAGGATGCGGACTGTTTTCAGCGATCCATGAAAATGGCTTTGGGAACCATACGCCCTGAAGAAGTGGATGTGGTCGTAATGCATGCTCCCGGTACGATCAGGGGAGATGCTTCGGAGCGGAATGCCATAAAAAGGGTGTTCGGGGAAAAACTTCCGGCACTTACCACTAATAAATGGAAGGTGGGGCACAGTTTCGGGGCGTCCGGCATGCTGAGCCTGGAATTTGCCGTCCTGATGCTGAAAAACAGGCAATTTGTAAAGGTGCCGTTCGACCACGGGCAGGAGGCGCCGCAACACATCCGCAAAATTATGGTCAATGCAGTCGGGTTCGGCGGAAATGCCGTAAGTATACTTCTCGGGCTGTCCGGATGATAAAAAAGGGAAAGCCCATTTCTAAAAAAACAGGCTTTCCCTTTTTGGATATATGATGATTATTATGGCCTATTTAAGACTCGCCTTGAGGTATTCCCGGTTCATGCGGGCGATGTTCTCAAGTGATATTCCCTTGGGGCACTCTATTTCACAGGCCCCGGTATTGGTACAGTTTCCGAAACCTTCCAGGTCCATTTGCTTTACCATGTTCAGTACCCTTTCGGTAGCCTCTATGCGACCCTGCGGGAGCAGGGCGAACTGGGAGACTTTTGCAGAGGTAAACAGCATGGCGCTGGCATTCTTGCAGGCGGCAACACAGGCCCCGCAGCCTATGCAGGTAGCGGCATCAAAGGCCTTGTCTGCCTTGTGTTTTTCGACCGGGATCCCGTTGGCATCCTGGGTGTTTCCGGAAGTATTCACCGAAATATACCCTCCTGCGTGCTGTATCCTGTCAAAAGAGGTGCGATCTACCACGAGGTCCTTGATCACGGGGAATGCTTTTGCCCGGAACGGCTCTATAAAGATGGTATCCCCGTCACTGAATTTACGCATGTGCAGCTGGCAGGTGGTAATTCCCCTTCCGGGGCCGTGAGGTTCGCCGTTGATCTGAAGTGAACACATGCCGCATATTCCCTCTCGGCAATCGTGGTCGAAAGCCACAGGCTCCTTGCCTTCATTGATAAGCTGGTCATTGAGAATGTCCAGCATCTCGAGAAAAGAGCTGTCGGGTGAAATGTTCTCTACCTGGTATGTTTCCATGGCACCTTTGGCATCTGCATTTTTCTGGCGCCATATTTTTAGTGTGAGATTCATTTGTTATTTCATTATGCGTTATACGATACCAATAAATTATTATTTATAGGAACGGGTTTTCAATTCCACGTTTTCAAATTTCAGGTCTTCCTTGTGCAGGACGGCCTCCGAGGGTTTCCCGGTGTATTCCCACGCGGCTACATAGGTGTAATGCTCGTCGTCCCTTCTGGCTTCTCCTTCTTCGGTCTGGTATTCTTCCCTGTAATGTCCGCCGCAGGATTCGTTTCTTTCCAGGGCGTCCCTGGCAAAGAGTTCGCCGAGTTCCAGGAAATCCGCAACACGGCCTGCCTTTTCCAGCTCCTGGTTAAATTCTCCGGCAGTGCCGGGTACGCGAACTTCCTTCCAGAATTGTTCCCGGAGTTCGGCGATCTCGTGGATGGCTTCGTTCAGCCCCTGGGCATTTCTGGCCATTCCCACCTTGTTCCACATGATATGGCCCAGTTGTTTGTGGAAATAGTCTACGGAGTGCTTCCCGTTATTGTTGATCAGCTTATCGATGCTGTCGGTCACATTCTTTTCTGCCTGTTCGAACTCGGGAGTATCTGTCGGGATGGGCCCCGTACGGATATCGTCGGCCAGGTAGTCTCCTATGGTATAGGGGAGTACAAAATACCCGTCTGCCAGTCCCTGCATCAGTGCGGATGCACCGAGCCGGTTGGCACCGTGATCGGAAAAATTGGCCTCTCCTATGGAGTAGAGCCCGGGCACTGTGGTCATGAGGTTGTAATCTACCCATATGCCTCCCATGGTGTAGTGTACCGCAGGGTATATCTTCATGGGAGTTTTATAAGGGTTGTCGTCGGTGATCTGCCGGTACATGTCGAAGAGGTTTCCGTATTTGGAAGCGATGACCTCTTCGCCCAGTTCGACAATCTTTTCTTTTGAAGGGTTATGTACACCCTTTATATGGGCCTGTTCCTTCCCGTATCTTTCGATGGCCGAGGAAAAATCGAGGAAAACCCCCTCGTTGGTACTGTTGTTTACGACGCCGTAACCGGCATCACAGCGTTCCTTGGCTGCCCTGGACGCGACATCTCGCGGCACCAGGTTACCAAAAGAAGGGTAGCGTCTTTCCAGGTAATAGTCGCGATCTTCTTCGGCTATGTCGGTAGGTTTTAGTTTTCCTTCCCGAACGGCCTGTGCATCTTCTATTTTTTTCGGCACCCATATTCTCCCGTCATTACGCAGTGATTCCGACATCAGGGTCAGTTTGGACTGCTGGTCTCCGTGTACGGGGATACAGGTAGGGTGTATCTGGGTATAGCAGGGGTTTGCAAAGTAAGCACCCCTTTTGTGTATCTTCCAGGCGGCGGTGGCATTGGACCCCATGGCATTGGTGGAGAGGAAGAATACGTTTCCGTAACCACCCGTTGCAATAACTACGGCGTGTGCGGAGTGTCTTTCGATCTCCCCCGTGATCAGGTTGCGGGCAATAATACCTCTTGCCTTGCCGTCTACAAGCACTACGTCGAGCATCTCGTGACGGTTGTACATGGTTATTTTTCCCTTGGCGATCTGCCTGTTCATGGCCGAATAGGCCCCCAGCAGCAACTGCTGCCCGGTCTGCCCTTTGGCATAGAAGGTACGGGATACCAGTACCCCGCCGAAAGAGCGGTTGTCCAGGAGCCCGCCATAGTCACGCGCAAAGGGAACCCCCTGGGCCACACACTGGTCTATGATGTTTCCGGAAACTTCGGCCAGACGGTATACGTTGGCTTCCCTGGAGCGGTAATCACCCCCTTTTATGGTGTCGTAAAACAGGCGGTAAATCGAATCGCCGTCTCCCTGGTAATTTTTTGCGGCATTGATCCCTCCCTGGGCGGCAATGGAGTGCGCTCTCCTGGGAGAATCCTGGTAGCAGAATGCCTTGACGTTATACCCCAGTTCCGCAAGAGTGGCAGCGGCAGAACCTCCGGCCAGTCCCGTTCCTACGATAATAACATCTATCTTACGCTTGTTGGCCGGGTTTACCAGTCTTATATTGTTCTTGTGATTGGTCCACTTATCGGCTAAAGGGCCTTCTGGTATTCTGGAGTCTAAAGTAGCCATAATCGCGAATTATAATGAGTTGAAATAATGGAAAAGCGCTATAAAGATAAATCCCAGCGGAATCAGTATGGCATAGGCTTTTCCGAGTTTTTTAACCGCGGGGGTATACTTGTTGTTGAAGCCCACCGACTGAAAGGCGGAACTGAAACCGTGCATCAGGTGCAGGGCCAGAAAGACAAATGCCAGACAGTACAACCCCACTCTTACGGGATTGTGGAACTTCACTACCATCTCGCCGTAGTACCTCCCCGGATCTTCGTGCAGGGCGTGGACGTATTTGTGCGCTATTTCGGGAAACCAGAAATCGTAAAAATGCAGTCCGAGGAATGCCAGGATCACAATTCCGCTGTAGATCATGTTTCTGGACATCCATGAGGCATTGGCCCCTCCGCTGTATTTGACATACTTGACGTTTCTCGCACTGTTGTTCCTGGCTTCCAGTATAAAGCCCATGACAAAGTGAAATACCACTCCTATGATCAGTATGGGTTGCATGAGAAACTGGATAAACGGATCGGTGCCCATAAAATGAGACAGCTCGTTAAAAGTGTCTGCACTGAATACCGAAGTAAAGTTGATCAGGAAATGTTGCAGAAGGAACACTAATAAAAAAAACGCAGAAAGAGCCATCGCTACTTTTCTCGCAATGGAAGATTTTATGATCCCGCTCATTGGTCTTGTAGTTTTTTAACCTGACAAAAATACTGCGGAAGAAGGTTCTGGACAAACTTTGTTTCTCCTTTTCCCGGGAATTTAGAATGAGTATAAAGAAGATAACGGAATATGTATCGAGGAGGAGAATGCTACGGGCCAGCTGGTGTCAGCTGCCAAACCCGTCAAAATATTTTAATATCCCTTCTTTTTTCAGGGTTCTTTCAAATGCGATCAGTTCCTTTTCCGTCAGATTCCTGGCAGGTGTTCTCAGTGGTCCGCAGTCGATACCCGTAATTTTCATAAGGGGTTTTCCCCCGATGACCCCTCCGCCGTAACGGATAAGGATACGGATGAATCTCGCCGACAGTTCCTGCCATTTCCTGGCTTCTTCCAGGTCGTTTCCGGCGAATGCTTCCAGTATGGGACGATATAGTGCGGAGGCGTAATTATAAGTGCTTCCCACGGCTCCTTCCGCCCCGAGTGAGAGCCCGGCCAGCAGCGTTTCGTCCTGTCCGTGAAGAATGTCCCATTTCCGGTGTTTCCCGCGCATGCACACAAACATGTTCATCAGGTTGGCATGGGTGAATTTGATCCCTTTCAGGTTGGGTATTTCTGCTTCGGCCTGTTCTAAAAAATCGGGCATCGACAGATCGACACCGGAGATATCCGGGATGTGATAATAGTAAAAGGGAAGATCGGGTGCCGCTGCCGCAACTGTCTTGCAGTAGGCGACGAGGTCCGGTATCCCGGCCGGCTTGAGGAAGAGCGGCCCCATGGCCCCGATGGCATCGGCCCCGTGTGCCGCTGCATGTCCGGTAAGAGTGATGGCATCTTTGTAGGAAGTAGCCCCCACGTGTACCATGAATTTGAAATTTGGTGACCTGTGCAGGGCCCAGGCTTCGGTGAGCAACTTTCGTTCGTCCACGGTAAGCAACATGCCTTCTCCTGTGGTGCCACCTACGAAAACGCCGGAGATATTGTTGTTTTTCAACCGCTCGGCATAGGGGGATACCGCAGAAAGGTTGAGTTTACAATCAGGCGTAAAAGGGGTGTATGGGGCTGCGATCAGCCCCTTTATTTTGTTGTGATCCATGATATGTGTTTTTGTTTTTCCGGTAAAACGGCGGTGACCGTTTCGGTAGAAAATTAATTGTCGGTTCGGTCTTCGGTATCTTCAGCCTTTTTCATGAAATCGAGATAGAGGGAAAGGTGCCCTTTTATGGCTTGGGAATATCCGGCCCTGTCGCCGTTTCTGATAAAGAGATAGAGATCTTCGTGGGTTACCAGTTTTCCCTGCTTTTTGAGTGTTTCGTTGATAGGTTTGAACAGGGAGTCATAGTGCGTTTTGGCAAATTCGAAAATGATATGGACAATATTCTGGAACTGGGTGATAAAAGGATTGCCGGCAATTTCGTATATCCTCTGGTGAAAGGCCTTTTCAAGTTCTACGGGCCAGTGGTTGTCTTCGTAGGTCTGCCCCTGTTCCACGATCTTTTTCAGGTCGTCGATATCGTCTGCGGTGCAGTTGTTGAATATAAAATCGACGATGCCTATTTCGAGCGCTATCCGCATCTCCATAATATCCTGTATCGTACGGATACTGAAAAGGTAGGGGTTGGTCACTTTTTCCAGGCCGGTGAGCAGGGGGGGTTCTACGACGGTAATCCCCTTTTTTGTCCGCGATTGGATAATGCCCAGCATGCGGAGGCGGCTCATGGCTTCCCGTATTACATTACGGCTTATACCCATGTTTTCGGAGAGAAGGGTTTCGTTGGGAAGGGTATCGCCGGGAGTGAGCCTGTTGTCCCGGATGTATTCCAGCAGCTTTTCTTCCACCTGGTCGACCAGGGTGGTTGTTGAGAATTTCAGCGGAGTTTTTGCCTTGAGATTTATTCCTTCATTATTCATTTTTCTGTTTTTAAGTTCTTCTCGTATCCGGGGTCTCGTAAAAAATATGCTCCTAAAATACGGGTTATATATCGATTGAATAAAAGTATAAATGTTATTTGTACTACAAATATACGGAAAGCATAAATTTTAACAAATATAAATTATTATATACTGTCAGTTTTCATTGTAATCCCGGTTTTTCCTGATACTGTGTATGTTTAGTCCTGTAATATCTTTTTGATACCCGGGAATGGCAAGGCTGCACAGGTAACTGAGCACAAAGCAGGAAACAAATCCCGTAGCTGCAAACAGCAGGGGATGCATATGGGTAAAGATGGTGAGCAGATACTGTATGACCGCGCTCAGCACCAGGCCGGACACAGCCCCGGGGCCATTGGCCTTACGGGTCACGATCCCGAGCAGGAACAATGCGCCCAGCCCGCCTGCAAACCATCCTATAAACAACTGGAACTGGTCCCAGAGCGATTTTATGTTCCACGATGCCATTAAAAGGGCAAAGGCAATGCCCAGTATGCCGAAAACAAGGGTAGCCCAGCGCGCTGCGGACAATGTGCGGCCGGTATTCCTTTTTTTCATCCTGAAATAGAAATCGGTGATAAATGCGGTGGATACCGAATTCATGCTGCTGCTCAGGCTCGACATGGCTGCCGACAGCACCCCGGCAATAAGCAGCCCTGAGATCCCGGCCGGAAGCTGTGTGACGATATACCACGGAAATATGGCATCGTTGTTGGGAAGCGAAATATTCATATCGCCGGGATTTTCGCGATAAAACAGGAAAAGCAGGGTGCCTATGCTGAAAAAGACAAGTGTTGCGGGAATGGCCATCAGGGCAAAGGTCCAGGCGCTTTGCGACGCTTCCTTTTCACCGGATGTAGTGAGATACCGCTGTACCATGGTCTGATCTGTTCCGCTGGCGATAAGATTGGAGAAGATCCCTCCGAGAACGACTACCCAGATCGTGGGTTCCCTGAAATCGAGGGCCCAGTCCAGTATTCTGAGTTTATCATACTCACGGGCGATCTCTATTTCCTGTGCCATTCCGAGGTCCAGTTGCAGGGCAATGACAACGATGCTCAGTATGGCACCTCCCAGCAGGACCACAACCTGCAGTACGTCGGTCCAGATTACGGCTTCAATACCTCCCATCATGGTGTAAATGACGCTTACCGTACCCATTGAAAGAATGCACAACTCTATATTGATACCTGTTACCAGGTTTATGGCCAGGGCGGGCAGCAGCAATACGATACCAACCCGGCCCAGCTGGAGTAGTATAAACGAGAGGCTTCCCATTAAGCGGGTGGCCAGGTTGAACCTTTTCTCCAGGTATTCATAGGCCGTAGTGATATTCAGCCTCCGGTAGAAGGGGATAAACAGGAATACGATAACAGGAGCCGTAAGCAGGGGGGTCATCTGGAAAAAGAAATAGGTCCAGTCTTCTGCATAGGTCTTGGCCGGAACAGCCATAAAGGTAATGGCACTGAGACTGGTACCGAACAGGCTGAGCCCTGCGGCCCACCAGGGGATACGCCCGCCCCCCTTGAAATAGTCGTCGGTAGACCTCTGTCTTTTCGAATACCTGACCCCGATCAGTATCATGACAGCGAAGTACAGGATAATGACCGTATAATTCAGCCACCCGAAGGTTTTGCCGTGTGGCGCCATGCTGCCTTTCCAGATGTTCCTGGTACGGACTCCGGGATGTATTTCCCCGCCGGGGATCAGGAAGCTGCCGTTGAGGGCTGCAATATTTGTCGTAACGGGCATATCGCCAGGGAAAGTGCCTGCTATGGTCCAGGTATCGGTGATGGTATTGTAGGCGAGTATGTCTTTTGAAAACCCCCGGTGCTGTTCAAAAACCGAACCGAGGCTTTTTTTAAGGGCCTTCCGGTGTATACTGTCGGTAGCCCGGCGTATTCTTCTTTCCAGGGATTCCCGTTCCAGGAAATCCTTTCCGTCGTCACCACCGAAAACCAGGATGGTTGCAGATCCCTTTTTTACTGCAGGGGCCGCCATAACACTATGCGGTTTTCCGCTACCGGTTGTTATATTTCCCAGGAGTGACCATGTTTTGAGTACGGGATCGTAACGGTATCCGTCATACAATATGGCAGTTTGCTCCGGCCCCTGCGTTCTTCCCCCGAACAGAAAAAAGCTGTCTGTTTTGCCGTTGCTCTGCGTTGCTGCCGCAGGGTAGTTCCTGGGCGGTCCGGGACATCCGGGAAGTGTTGCCCATGTTCCGTCTTCACCGAGCTCCAGCAGTACGTTTTTATTGTTCCTGATACCGTGTACCAGTACGGAACCCTGACAGACATCTCCGGCAACGGCCTTAAACCCTTCCGGGAGATCCTTCAGGGGAGTGATTTGCATGTTTTGTGTTACCGGGTCCCACTCCAGTGCAATAACCTCAGGCACTATACCATTGCTGTTATCGCCTCCTATACACAGTAATCTGTTGTTCTGCACTACGGCGGCCCCGTATCCCATTCCGGAGGGGAGCCTGTACACCGTATCTTTCCATTGACGGTGGCCATCGGGTTGCAATTCGCATACGTAGATCTGGTCCCACCATTTTTTTTCTCCTCCTTTCCAGGGCATTTTCCCGGGAAAATTGGCACCGCCTGCAATGAGCAGGGTCCCGTTGGACACTCCGGAATAGCTACCTGCCAGTCCGGGCTGCCTGTCCGTACCCTGCCCGGTGAGCCCGGGGTTTCCGGGAAGGGTATCCCAGAGTTCCCATTTTACATTCTGTTGTGCGGTCAGTACGGTAGTGTACAACACCAGAAAAAGAAAGGGGATAAGTGTTCTGTGGTACGGACTAATCATCGGTACCGATCTTCAGGGTGTGAAAAATGATCTGTTCGTAGGGATTTGCCGTTCCTCCTTCATAGAGCAATGCTACCGTATTGTTTTTGAGTACAGTCATGCTGGAATAGGCTGATGGTCCGGGGAAAACGGTTCGGATAAACGGCCAGGTCTTACCTTCGTCAAGGCTCATCCGGAGGCTCATGTTCCGCCGTCCGCCGGAGGTGGCCGGGTTGAGGAAGAGGAGAATGCCGGGCTGTTCCCCGCCGGGCCACCGGTATCTCAGTATACTGGCCTGGCATACGGGCTCCACCAGTTCGTCAACGGTATAGGGGGCCGTCCAGGAAAGACCGCCGTCGTAACTGATGGCGTGGGTGCGCTTATTTTTCCCGAAATAGGATCGCATGTTCATCAGCAAGGTGCCGTTTCCGTCTGCGAGTTCTACCACTTGGCATTCGTTTACTTTCGGCCGGATCGTACCACCCAGTTTCCAGGTGTCGCCGTGATCGTCGCTATAGATCACATGAGACCCGTATTCGAACGGCCCGTTCCGTACCTTGCCGCCGGGATCGTCGTAGCTGTGATCTGAAGGAATGATGAGTCTTCCCTTACACGGCCCGTGTTTTACCTGGATACCGATGCCGGGTCCGGTTGCGTACCATCCCCACTCCTTCTTTTTAGTAGTGGGAGTGATCTCTTTCGGTGCCGACCAGCTTTTGCCGTCGTCACTGCTTTTCATGGCCCAGACGGTTCTTGTGGATTCCGATTTTTTGTGAATGATATCCGTCTCATGGTCATCGCCAAGGTTGTGGGTGAGCAGGAGGTGGATATCGCCGGTTTGCTCGTCGACCACCGGGCAGGGATTCCCGCAGGTATTGCTGCCATCATCCCAGATCACGACCTGCTCGCTCCATGTTTTTCCGTTATCTTCGGAGCGCCTGAGCAGGATATCGATATTTCCGGCATCACCTCCGTCGTCCTTTCGTCCTTCACAGAAGGCCAGTAGCGTGCCTTTGCCGGTGGTGACCAGGGCAGGGATACGGTAAGTGTCGTAGTCACTGGTTCCCGATATGAATAAAGCAGAAGAATCCAGTGTTCTGACACTTTGGGCGCAGAGCGCGGGAATTTCTATCAGTAGTATTAACAAGACAAGATGAACTTTATGATTCATGATTTAAGGGTTTGTTTTTTGTATGAATTCCGGAATGATTAAGGAAGCCTGTTCTCTTAAACGAATTACCGTTTCATGTCCGGCTCCCTGGTAAGGCCATCGGAGTCTGGTGGAAACAGGTCCCCAATTACCTATTGCAGCCATTAATTTATCTGCTCCCTGGTTGGAAAGACCATGTTTAGTGATCAGGGGGGTGATACATGCATGGATAAAGGTCTGTATACGCTTTTCCAGTTGAAGCGCCAGATCGGCATTTTGGATAGCATTATTGTACCATTGCTGGGCAACATAGGGATTAAGGCAAGCTACGTTGGAATATGTTCCATGCATGCCTCTCCTGATTCCCGTGGCCATAAAGTGACCAGGGATAAATACTGAAATATAAGAGGTGAGGACATTCATTTCTTCATACCACTGTTCGTTACCGCCACTTGTCTTGCATCCTGCAATCGGGATTTTGTTTTCGATGATTTTCCTGTAGTCTTCTGGAAGCAGGAATTTTTTGGAATGGGGAGGATTGTACAGGACTATTCTGACAGGGGCCGCTTCTCCGGTTACAGTGTCAAGAAAACTTTTAATCTCCGGGGTCGAAGGAGGAAACCAATCGGGGAGTATCACCTGGATAGCGGTGGGATTTAGTGTTTTTGCCCTCTTTATCCTTTCAAGAGAGATTACAGGGCTCATATGGCTGCACCCTATTTGGAAAGGAATATTCTTTTTCAGGCATTTTTCCGATAGTATTAATTGTATCCGATCGAACTCCGATTCGGTCTGGTTGTAAAACTCTCCGGCAGTGCCATTGGAATAGATTCCATTGGATTTTGCATCTATCAGGAGGTCAATCTCTTCTTCAAGGGCATACCAGTCTATGCCATTGTCTTTGTTAACGGGGAGTAATAATGTAGCCCAGTTGCCGAAGATATCATGTTGTCTTTTGTGTTGCATGCCTGTTTATTCCGTTACTTTCCGATCAGATCACTTAAAGCGATTTTCTGGAAAACCATATCTGCTTTGCTGCCTTCATAGAGTATACCTATGGTCTCTTCATCTACGGAGGTAAGACAGGAATACCCTCTTCCCTTTCCTTTGTCCAGCAACAGCCAGTACGCTTCCGGCCAGGTCTGCCCGTCGTCAAAGCTTACCTTTATGGTCATGTGGTCGCGGGCTGTTCTGGAATTGGGGTTGGAGAACAGCAAGATACTCTTCTTTTCTCCTCCTTCAAAATATTCGTGTTTGTGGATGCTGGCCATACAGGCGGGCTCTATAAGGGCTCCCCGTGATGTGGGGTGTTCCGACCAGGTTTCCCCGAGGTCGGCAGTGACCGAGATCACCCTTCCGTTTGTTCCGGAGGTGTTTCCCTTGTTTTTACCATCGCGTGCATTGAGCATGAGGGTACCGTCGGAAAGCTGTACGACCATGTTTTCCGTAGTGCCGTGGCTGGCCATGTTGCTGGTAGTCCAGGTGCTCCCGTCCCTGCTCCAGGTGATATTGGAAAAGCTTTTGCCCTGGCTGTCCCTTCCCTGGGTCGGGAATACAAGGGTGCCGTCTTCGAGGGTAATTCCCTGTCCGGGAGCCGGGGCCCATAACCACCAGGATTCCTTTTTACACATTTCGGTAAGGTTTGTGGCACGGGCCCAGGTCTGTCCGTCATCAGTGCTTTTGGTGATGAGAAACTGGGAAGTTTCCTTTACGCCGAACCCGGGTTGTGACCCCCTGTTTTTCCACTGGTGGTTCCAGTCTTCGGAAGCTTCGGTAAGCCCTTCTACCCATTGTCCGCCGGAATTGATCACTCCATGCATCCAGAGCCCGGCTACAAATATTGTATTGGTATTTTGATCTACCAGGACACAGGCATCACTGACGCCGTTAAACTTTTCGGGGAGGCCGCCCCATGCCCCCTGGTCCAGCACGATTTGCATGGGTTCCCAGCTTTGACCGCCATCGGTGCTTCTGCTCAGCCCGATATCTATATTGCCCTGCAGGTCCCTGCTTTTGTCCCGGCGAACATCGTATATGGCCAGCAGGGTACCGTTTGCCGTGGTAGCCAGACCGGGAATGCGATAGGTGTTTACCCCGTCGTCTCCCGGTTTTCTCAGCGCTGTTCCCAGTCTGAGGGCTCCTTCGGGCGATTTGATATCCGGGGTTACGGCACTGTCGTTGACCGTAACCGACTCACAGGAAGCATCTATCCTGTGCAGGAGATTTGCTTCGTCCCTGAGCTTTACGGACAACCTGAAAAAGGCAGCTTTGTTCTTTACCTCGAGCTGGTCTGTGAACGTAATTTCGGAAGCGGGTTCCATCGTTTCGCCAAACTGGAGGTTTGCATTCGGTTTTGATGCATCTGTTCCCGTATAGATAAGCCTGAGCGACTCGATATCCCGGATATCGGTGGTGCCGTCGAGGGTTATTTTGACATTGCTGATTGTAAAAGAAGACAAACTGTTGGGGTGTAGTTTTATGTTCAGCAAAGTGTTATCTTCCATCTTGGTGAGGACGGGCACCTTGTCCTGGTAAGTAGTGGCTGTTATCTCTTGTTGTCGGTGCGGTAAATCCGGCGACTGTTTTTCCTTTTTACAGGCGAAAAAAGGCATACAGAGGACCAGTATGAAGAATATGGGTCTGATTGTAATAGCGGTGGTTTGCATGAATTTAGGATTGGCTTAAAGAGATTAATTTTTAAACATGATATTGTACAGAAAATGTTTCCTATGGTTGTGTTTATGGCGACTGGATTTTCCTTTCCGGAAATTCCGGATTGGGAATGGCGAAACGGGCATTTGCTTTTTTAAGGTGTTTCATTAAAAGGGCTTTTAATTTTTCGGTGATCTCCGGCATTTCAGAGCTGAGATCTGTGCTTTCTCCGATGTCGTTTGCCAGATCGTACAGTTCGGTCTGCTTATCCTCATAGAAATATATTAATTTATAGTCTCCCTGGCGAATTGCAGAACACGGCTTGGTGCCTTCATAAGATTTCGGAGGATGGTAATACGGAAAATGCCAGTAAAGAGATTTCCGTTTCAGTGCCGGTATTTTTCCGGTCCATAAGGGCAACAGGCTTTTACCGTCCGTATTTTCCGGATCGGGTTGCTCCATCAGTTCACATAGTGTTGGCATGATATCCCACTGGATAACCGGTTCTGACGATTCCGTGTTTTTGTCGATCACACCGGGCCATTTTACCATAAATGGTTCCCGGATTCCTCCTTCGTACAGATTCCATTTGTTGCCCCGTAAGGGAGCATTATCGGTATATTTGGGATGTCCTCCGTTGTCTGAGGTGAAAATGACCACGGTATTTTTTTCCAGGCCGTAATGTTTCAAAGCTTTCAGTATCTGGCCGTAATAATAATCCATCGTTTCTACAAAAGCAGCGTATTTGATCCTGTCTTCCGATGCTCCCGGCATGCGTTTTCTATATTTTTCGATCAGCCAGGAATTATTAGGTATAACGGGAGTATGTACATAATAGCTGGAGAAGAACATAAAGAAAGGCTGCTGTTCCTGTTGCTGTTTTTTGAGGAAACCTATGGCTTTTTGTACCAGCGTATCTATAGGAAATTCTCCTTCTTTCAGTTGTGCGGGTATCCTGTTCCTCTCATCGTACGGATGAGACCCGTAATGGTCGCTTCCTGTGGCAAACCCCTGTTGTAAGGGGCCGTGAGTATTGCTCCATTTCAGGTATTTCCCATTGTGTTTTGCAATATGCCATTTTCCGAAATATGCCGTATTGTAACCAGCCTTCTCTGCTATTTCTCCCAGTGTTATTTCTTCCAGGGGAAGTTCTAATGTCCTCTTTGGAGGAAGCAGGGGTTTGTCTGAGATACGTGCTTCGGTAGCGACAAATTCAAAGTGAAGCCGGGCGGGGCTTTTTCCCGTAATGATCGATGCCCGTGATGCCGAACAGATAGGAGCAGGGGCATAGGCATTCGTATATTTTATCCCTTCCGAGGCCAGTTGGTTCATGGAAGGGGTGTCGTGGTCATTATTACCGAAACATCCTATGTCCGACCATCCCAGGTCGTCTGCATACAGGATGAGGATGTTGGGACGGGATTGTTTTTCAGAGGTTGAACATCCGAATGCTGTTATTGCCGAAACACTGAACAGGAAGATTATCTTTTTCACAGAGAGATGCTTTACGGGATCGAAATTAATGAGGAGTAGCCTTTTGCCATCCGGCTTTAAGTACATGACTCAATCGATCTACCTGTTCCGAAAACCTGTTATTGTTAGCCAGGTTCCTTGTTTCGCGAGGGTCATTGCGATGATTGTAGAGTTCTCTTGCTTTTACCTCTCTTGTCCTGAAATCCAGCCATTCCGTATACCGGTAATTTCGCGTTCTTACGGAGTACCCCATAATTTCTGGTTCGTCCTTGTAAAACCACGGTCGGGGAAACTGGCTGAAGACTGCTTTTTTCCATTTCTTGTCTGGGTGGCTGAGCAGTGGGCCCATACTAATTCCTTCTACACCTTCGGGAGCGGGTAATCCTGCCAGTTCTGCCAATGTGGGATAGAGGTCAACGAGTTCTACAAGGGCATCTGTGTGTTCTCCATGTTGTTTTTGTCCCGGGACGGAGAGGATCAAAGGCACCCGGGTATCCAGTTCAAAATTGGTGGTTTTGCTCCAGAGGTTGTGTTCGCCCAAATGGTAACCGTGGTCACTCCACAATACGATTATGGTATTTTCCATGAGGTGGAGCTGCTCCAACCTGTCGAGAAGTTTTCCTATTTGAGCATCTATAAAGGAAGTACTCGCATAGTATCCGTGAATGAGCTCCCTTATCTTTTGCCGGGGAATCGGGCCTGATTCCGGAATATCGGTATACCCTCTCAATTCTTTAGATGAATGCAATGCTACTTCCGGAGTACCGTCGGGTGTGTCGGGATTAGCCGGTAGCGGCAGGGATTCCCTGTCGTACATAGACCAGTATTTTTGCGGGGCACTGAAAGGCAGATGCGGCCTTCGGAATCCCACGGCCAGGAAAAACGGTTTATCTTTTATGGTATTGAGGATATTCACTGCTGCCCGCGACACTTTTCCGTCTACATAGGCGCTGTCTTCTACATTGGCATTTTCGGTAGCTGCTGCTTTCCATGAACCCTTTTTATTGGTGTTGATGTCAAGCACGTATTTTGGGCCGGCTTTCCCAGTAACAGCCAGGGTCTCCGGTACTGACCAGGAAACCAGGTCCTGTGCCTGTTCCGGGTCGTGATATATCTTGCCTACGCATTCGGTATGGTACCCGTGCTGTTTAAAATATTGTGGTAGGGTAACCACGTCAGGTAAAGCTTTACGGAAATGAGTGTTCAGATTCCATACTTTTGTACGGTCTGGCCGGCGTCCTGTCATAAGGGAGGCCCTGGAAGGGGCACATACAGCCTGCTGGCAATAAGCATTATCGAAAACAATGCCCCGGGCTGCCAGCCTGTCAATGTTCGGAGTAATTGCTACAGAGTTTCCATAGCACCCCAGATTGGGACGCAAATCATCTACGGCGATAAAAAGTATGTTAGGTTTATTCTTTACTGCTCTCTTTTGAGCATTGCACGTAATACTCAATATCAGGGTAAGAATAAGAAACAATAGAAGATTGTTTTTGTACATTTTTTTCATGATAAACACTTTGAATAGAAGCAGGCACTGTGCCTGATTTTAATAACCTTCGGTCTGTTTGATATTGAAGTTTCTGCTCAACACGTCCTGTGCGACGGGAAACAGTAATATGTTGCCTTCATTTTCACCTTCTCTTCCGATTAAGGAAGGGATGATTTGAAACGACTGACCGAAACGCTGTATGTCGTACCAGGATTTGCCTTCGAGTACAAACTCCAGGATGCGTTCCTTCAGTATGGCATTATCAATTTCCGAAGTTCCCAACCCTGTGTAGTAGTTGTCTACATTATAGGCGCGTTTGGCTATTTTATTCAGATAAGTTATTGCTTCGCCGGTATTGTCCAGTGCATTCTCAATTTCCGCCTTGAAGAGAATGGCTTCGGCAAAACGATAGATAATAAGATCCGAAGTGGACAGCCTTGTACCGGAAACTTCTTCACCTATATACTTGTTGATCCAGGTAGTCACACTTCCGTTTTGGGCGGTGGCACTTTTCCAGGTAACGTCCGTTCTGGAATCCACACTTGCCGGATTCAAAACATTATTTAAAAAATAATCCGAAAGATCGAGCCATTGGGGGTTTGGAGCTACGGGGATCGTATTGTGAAGGTCCGAAGGCACTACGTTTAATGAAGGAAGTGTAATATATGAGGGGTGAGTACCCGTTTGACTCCTCCCGGAACTACCATTCCTGTTCCCATTACCGACTTCGAGGTCTGAATAGAAAACAGAGAGAATGATCTCGGAACTGTTTTCATCCCTGAAGACGGTTTCAAAATCAGGTTCCAAAGTATATCCGGCAGCCAGAACCTCGTCGATAGCGGTTTGAGCTTCCTGGAGGTAGGAGTCGCCTCCTCCTTCAATTTTGGCTATCCATAAATAGATGTCAGCCTTTAACATATTGGCAGCATTGGATCCTATATAATTGACAGAGGCTTCATCCCCTAACAGATTAAGAGCCTCGCTTATATCTTGTTTGACAAGTTCAAGGATTTCAGCTTTAGGACTTCTGGAGGGTTCCAGTTCTTGTCCGGTAGATTCAAAACCTTCGGTAACTAATGGAGCATCTCCCCATAGCTTGACAATCTGAAAATAGGCGAAAGCCCGTACAAAATGAGCTTGCCCGAGAGTATGGTCTTTTTCCGACGGATCAGAGAAGGGGATTTCGGCCCCTTTAGACAGGAGTAGGTTAGCATCATTGATCAACAGGTAGAGATCACTCCAGTTTGTGCCTGAAGAGGTCGGGTTTAACTGGTTTTCCCATATTTCATTCCATTCTGTGGCACTGGAAGCACCTTGTCCGTAATGCCCTGACCTGAATTCTCCCCATATCACAGTTTTCATGTCAAAGGTAGATCTGAACTGGTTGTACATACCGTAAAGAGCAGACCGGACATCATCTTCGTTTTGCCAAAAAGATTCACTGGAGATGTTGCTTACGGGTTTGAGGTCTACGGTGTCCTCGCATCCTGTTAGGAATAGGATTGACAGGGAAATAATTAAGGTGACAAGATTTATTTTTGTTTTCATGTTTTTCTTTTTTTGACGTTAGATCAAAGCCCTATTCTGGCGCCGATAGTGAATGTTCTGAAGGGAGGATATTGGCCATCCTGATGTCCTATGGTACCGCCCCTTTCAGGGTTCGGCCCTTTGTACTTTGTGAAGTAATACAGATTATTGCCGGTAACATAGAGCTCCAACCGGCTGAGTTTGTTTTTGAGAACATCCGCCGGAACTTTATACGTTAGGCTTATGTTTCTCAAGCTGAGGTAGTCGCCCTTTACAGCGTAAAAATCACTTTTTCTCAGGTTGTCCTGATGATTTTGGTCGTGGAAATCCGATCTGGGCTGATTGGTATGTGCCGCATCACCCGGTTGCTGCCATGCGTTCAGTACACTGGTTGTTGTGGCAACTCTTCTGGTCTTATTCCCGTCCATCCACGCATGTACCATGTCTACAACAGTATGTCCCAATGCGTAGTCCATAAAAATATCCAGGGTGAAATTTTTATAGGATAAGGTATTGGTTATTCCACCTGTAGTAGTGGGAATCGAATTTCCTATTACAAACTGGTCAAGATTGGTAATGCTTCCGTCACCGTCGCGGTCTACCCATTCAAAGTCCCCCGCAAATTTTGTGCCCCTGCCAACTAATTGACCAGTTTGTGGATCATATCCGTTAGCGGATTGATCATAACGGGCATTGGCTGCCTGCTCCGGAGTGTCGATGAGGTAATCTACCTTATACCCGGTGATAGCTCCGAGGCTTTCTCCTTCTGCAATACCGCCTACACCTGAACCGTCGGGAAGTATGATGCCATTGATCCTGTTTTTATCGATACCTTCCCGATATGGTAATTTTTTCACCTTATTGGTATTGTAAGCAAAATTGAGGTTGGAAGTCCAGGAAAAATTTTCCGTGGCTATATTTGTCGATGTAATTCCGAATTCAATTCCCTGATACTCGACGGTTCCTATGTTTTGTTCTACAGAATTAAAACCGGACTCCCGGGGAAGCTGGACCGTAAACAGCAGATCGTCTGTTCTCCTTTTGTATATATCCGCAGATACCTGAATTCTGCTTTGGTCTAAAAGCCCGATTTCGATCCCGAGGTCGGTTTGCGTGGTTTTTTCCCAGGTTAACGCTGAGTTGGGCATAGCTGTTGCCGAAGTACCGGCATTTCCTCCATAGCGATATGCTGCCTGATAGACCCCCTGAGCTACAAACCTGCCTATATCATTATTTCCGGTGACACCATAACTCGCTCTTACTTTTAAGAAATCGAGCAGTTTTCCCTGGGAAAAAAAATTCTCTTTAGATATAATCCAGCCAAGTGATACACTTGGGAAATACCCGAAACGGTTACCTTTGCCAAATTTGGAAGAGCCATCTCGTCTTAAAGAAGCAGAAAACAGATACTTGAGATCGTAATTGTAATTCAGCCGGAAGAATTGGCTTACCAGTCTTTCCTTGGTTAGAGAGGTACTGGCGTCCTGTTTTGTGGGAGCTGCATTTAAGGTGGGGATATTGTCAGTAGCTCCTCCGTTTGCAGCCAGGGCCGCATTGTCGGTTTTCATGTACAGATCGGTAAAACCAAGCAGGAAATCAAAATTATGTTTCTCTGCAAGGATCTTTTTATAAGTCAGGAGTAATTCCGATTGTGTTGTTGTATAGGTATTCCGGTCTGCAGTAGCATTTCTGAGTTGGTTGAACTGATGTGCCTTTTCAAAATAGTCATAAGCATTTAACCGCACCTGAAGAAAAGTGCTACCTTTTATTACAAAATCATCTATGGGTTCCCAGCTCGCATTAACCCCGAAGGTGCCAAAAGTTCTCTGTGTCTTTGCATCTCGTGTTTCCACTATGAATTGCGGATTGGCCAATGTGGCATTGGTTCCCCAACCCGGTGAGCCATCGGGGAATCTCGATCTCAGGGTGGGAGCATTATGAACTCCGCGAGTAAAGATCGCCGCTTCATTTGGAAAACTATTTGTCTTACTGTAAGAGAAATCTGTTTTTGTGCCTATTTTTATACGTTCGTTGACCTTGAAATCCAGATTAACCCGCCCGTTTAAACGTTGGTATTTGGTTCCGATAGCAATACCTTCCTGGTCGGTATATCCCAGTCCTGCCGCATATTTTATATTTTCATTACCTCCGGTAGCCGACAGGTTATAGTTTGACTGGAGTGCATCGCGATAAAGGTGACCGGGAAGATCAGCATCCTGAAAGGTGATGGTTTCTCCTGTTAGGGGATCGACCATACTCTGCCATCCGTCCGGAACCGCTTCGCCTGATTGCAGTAGTCTTGGAGTCCATGTGCTGGCTTCGTCGTTTCCGATACCTGTAGGTTGAGCACCATCAAGCCATCCTTCTGTGTTACCGTAGCGGGAGGTTGCGATTCTCGGTCGCCACCACTCCAGATATTCCCGGGCAGACAGTAGATCGTACTGCCGGTTAAAACTTTGTATTCCGGTAGTTACGTTCAGGTCGAGTCTTGATTTACCATCCTTCCCCCGTTTGGTGGTTACGAGGATTACTCCATTAGAGGCCCTGGAACCATAGATGGAAGTGGCTGAAGCATCTTTCAACACATCTATCGATTCGATATCTTCAGCATTGAGGTCGTTAAGAGTTCTTTGAAACCCATCGACCAGGACGAGAGGGGCATTGCTCTTGTTTATGGACGATCCTCCCCTGATCCTTATCTGAAGCTCCTGTCCGGGCTGGCCTCCAATGGTTTTGACAGACACACCGGGTAGACGGCCCTGCAATTTGGAGCTAACAGTATTGGTGGGAACGTCGGCCAGTTTTTCACCTTTTACCGTGCTTATTGCCGAAGTGACCGTTGCTTTTGACTGGGTTCCATACCCTACTACAACCACCTCATCAAGCGCTTGGGCATCGGTTTGCAGTGTGATCTCAAGATCACGGTCTTCGGTAACGACCACTTCCTGTGAAAGAAAGCCGATGTAGGAGACTACCAGAGTTGCCGTGGGCGTTACGTTTAGTTCGAACCTTCCGTCAAAATCGGTAGACGTACCGTTGGAGGTTCCTTTTATCATTACAGTGGCTCCCGGGAGAAGATTTCCTTCATTATCCGTTACAGTCCCAGACGCGGTAAAGGTATTCTGGGCCAGTATCCCTTGTACTGATAGAAGAACAGCCAGAACAACCGCATATTGCCAGATGAATATCCTGTTTCTGCCCTTGTAGTTTTGGTCGGTGTTTTGTCGTTTCATGAGTTATTCGTTACGAATTATCATTTAAATACTATTTGTAGTACAAATATAAATAAAGAGTTTTTTAACCTGCAAGGATTTTTTCATAAAAATTTGTCCTGTGTTGCATATATGTCAAAATAAGAAGTGTTATTTTGTTGTTGTGATACTATTGTCGGGTGTTTTTTTGATATGGGCTTGTTTAAGGTAACCGCCTGTCGGGTATGAGAAGAAAGGAGAACCGGTATTATTGCCTGGTTTTATGGCTTAAATTCATAGTTTTGTATGGAGGCGATAATGTCTTAAAATCTTCAAATAGTAAATTTCAGTATGAAATACCATCCCATAGATCCGGCCCTTTTTGTGAAAAACCGGGCAAAGTTTACGGCTAAGATGAAGCCGGGCAGTATAGCCGTTTTTAACAGTAATGATATCTATCCCATAGGGGCCGACAGTACCATGCCTTTTGAACAGGCCAGGGACCTTTTTTATCTTTCCGGGGCCGACCAGGAGGAGACCATTCTACTGCTTTTTCCGGATGCCATTGAACCCAAACACAGGGAGATATTGTTTGTACGGGAAACCAACGAACACATAGCGATATGGGAAGGGGCCAAACTGACGAAGGAAAAGGGTTATGAAGTGAGTGGCATAAAAACGGTGTATTGGTTAAAAGATTTCGAAAAGATATTTTTCGGTTTGATGACGGAGGCCGATACCGTGTATTTCAATACGAATGAACACTACCGGCAATCGGTGGAAACCCAGACCCGGGAAGACCGTTTTATAAAATGGTGCAAGGAAAAATTCCCGGCGCACAAATGGGAGAAGAGCAATCCCATACTCCAGAATATCAGGGGGACCAAGGAACCCCGGGAAATCGCATTGATCGGGCAGGCCTGCAAGATTACCGGAAAGGGGTTCAGGAGGGTTCTGGAATTTGTTAAGCCCGGCGTTTGGGAATACGAGATAGAGGCCGAATACATGCATGAGTTCCTGCGGAACCGCTCCAGGGGATTTGCCTATACGCCCATAGTGGGATCGGGTTTCAGCGCCTGTGTGCTGCACTATATAGAGAATAACCAGCAGTGTAAGGATGGCGATATGCTGTTGATGGATGTAGGTGCCGAATATGCCAACTATGCCAGCGACATGACGCGTACCATCCCGGTAAACGGGCGTTTTACCGCCCGGCAGAAGGAAGTGTATAGCGCCGTATTACGCGTCAAGAAAGAAGCGACCAAAATGCTGGTTCCCGGAACGCTGTGGGGGGAGTACCACCAGGAAGTAGGGAAGATCATGACCTCGGAGTTGCTCGGACTGGGGCTGCTGGACAAGGCCGATGTGCAGAACGAGAACCCGGACTGGCCGGCGTATAAAAAATACTTTATGCACGGTACATCACACCACATGGGCCTGGACACCCACGATTACGGTCCGCTGAAAACCCCGATGCAGGCCAATATGGTGTTTACCGTAGAACCGGGGATTTACCTGCCCGGAGAAAACATGGGAATACGCCTGGAAGACGATGTGGTGATACAGGAACAGGGAGAACCGCTGAACCTGATGCAGGATATCCCGCTTGAAATAGAAGAGATCGAGGAGTATATGAATAAATAAGCTTTTGTTATAAAGGTAAAAAACGGAGCAGGGGGCCGGTCATGAAGCCGGCCTTTTTTAAATTTTTTCTACCGCAAAACAAAAAAAATCCGTAATATTGCCCCTCGAAACGGAAAAGGCACCTTAAAGGCCGTTACCGGATGACATTACGGGGATGTAGCTCAGTTGGCTAGAGCGTTTGACTGGCAGTCAAAAGGTCGTGGGTTCGAATCCCATCTTCTCCACATAGCGGGATTTCCTTGTGAAATTCCGCTTTTTTTTCATAAACAAGCAATCCTTTTTCTTTCATTTTCAGATGGTTATGACTAAGTAAGTTTAGCATTGTAGGTGTTCGATAGATGCCATTTTTATAGTATAAGTTATTATCGAACACCGTTTTGACAAACTCTCTTTTCTTTAAAGTATCTGCTGAAGTGTAGATATAAGCCATATCCGTTAGAAGGTCAATGTTGTTATTTAGGAGATCAAATACCTGGCTTTGATTATTGGTTGTCCGATTTATAGAATTCTCCAATTTTTCGTATGGTTGACAGTATTTTTAAAAAACGGATGATCAATTCTTCTTCCCTCACATGCGACATTTTCAGAATCTGATCATTTACCTCTTTCCTTAAACCTCCGGAAAGCGAGATCCCTCTTTTGCAATTTTGAAGCAACGAGCCGATATTAGTCAACTCCGGAATGTTAAAAAACTGTTTCCCAAAGGTATTCCTGTTAAAAAAGAGTGAAACGGAATATACTCCGCCCGATTTTGAGGAGAAATAGTTTTTCGAACTCTTCATGAGATGGGGAATATTGGACCCCAGGATAAAGACATCACCCGGTTTAAACCGGACCATATCATTTCCATGGTACAGGATCCCCTCCCCTTTTTTTATCGCGGTAATCTGGAATTCCGGATGATAATGGAGGTGGTCATAGAAATGCGGCCCCTTATCGATCTGAACCCTCAATGAAGATTGTTGTGATTTTGGGATTTTAAAGGGGATCGCATGTATTTGTATTGAGTCGACCATGATATTCACAAAAACATAGAACACCCCAAATTTAATATCTAAAATATTTGCTTTTATGCTGATATTGCGATTGTAGTATTTTTGTAGTACGATGTCATGGAGGAATATCCGCAAACTCAGAAAGATCATCGTGATCCCCGAAACACGAAAAAACCCCCATAAAACCGGTGTTTATGAGGGTTTTTGTTTGAGCTGACCATTCCGGAAGGGAATGGCCGGCAGTACTGTGCCCTGTAACCCTTTTTTCTTAATCTTTCAGTCCGAACATGGATTTCGCATCGTTATAACTCACCTTGCTCCAGTCGGTATTTTTGCCATGGTCCCGTCCCGATGAGCCGGAAAGCGCTCGTTCCGCCGGAATAAACACCATACGTATTTGAAAACTGGGCACTCCGCCGGTACCACTGGTTCTCTCAATATAAACCGTAACACGGTTGTTTGTAGCAACATCCCAACCTGTGAGACTGTATTCACTGTTGTTTTGATTGAGCACTGCAGGGAGTTGGGAGACCGGCATTGCATCATTTTCCCTGATGTATACGAGCATGGTGCCATTTCCGTTCATTAAAAAGTCAGATATTGATGTTGCACCGGTAAAGGTCCTGAAATTAGCCAGGTGACTGCTGTTAAGTGTCCAGTATCTATGGCCATTTCCTGATGTGCTGCTGAACTTAGACCCGCTCCCCCCCTGGTATGAAGTATACCACGGTGAAGATATGACATTCGCCGTACCGGGATCTCCCTTGTCCCCCTTCGGTCCCCTCAGGTTCACGCCGGTCCCCCAGCCGTTATTTGTCTTTGGCCCGTATAATAAGGCGGTTGTCGTCAGGAAATAGAAATCACCCGCTTTCCCCGTGGCAGATGTGGGTACTGTTGTCCCGCTCAGGATCTGGCTTCCGTCCTGTCCGTCCTGTCCATCCTGTCCGTCTTCACCTTTCAGATCAATGGCACTTCCCCAGTCCTGCCCGTTTTTTGGTCCGAAAAGCATACTGTTTTGCAGGTTGATATAAAAATCACCTTCCATACCGTCTGAGGCCGTAGGCGGCTGATTGCCGTACAGTAACATATTGCCATCGGTTCCGGGAATACCTTGTGCCCCGGTTTCTCCTTTTTCTCCCTGTGGTCCTTCCGGCCCCGTGTCGCCATCACAGGACGAGAGACTAAATATCAGGCACAATGCCCCTGTCAGGCTGTAAAAAAATGTTTTCATGATTGTTGTTTTAGTTATATAAGTTGATTGATAACCGGGAGCAGATTAATTCCCGGTTTTTTTCACCACGACAATATCCCCGGCATATCCGTTGAATTCCTGATCGGACAACCTGACCGTTTCGCCATTTTTCCAATACGTAGCCGATCTCTGTTCCATATATTCTACCCCGGCGACATATACTTCACCATCCAGAACAAAGATGCTGTTTGCTTCCGCGCGGTATGAACCGTCTGTCAGGTCTGTAGCCTCCCCGTTTTTCCAGTACCGGGCTACGGAAACCGTTCCCGACCCGGAAGGGCGCCGTATTTTCTCCCAGCCCGTGACGTATACATCGTTGTCCTCTATAAATATGTCCCTCGCTTCAGACTCCTGGTCCCCGGTGCCCAAAACAATGCTCTCTCCGTTCTTCCAGTATTTGGCAATGGTTTTATTACCCTTCCATTCATACCCGGAAATATACACATCACCGTTGTCGGTCACGTTTATGGATGTCACTTCCCCCGGGCCTCCCTGCAGGGAGACTCCCGTGCCGTTTTTCCAGTACATCAATGCGCCATCCAGCATTCCCGCCATGTACACATCATTTCCCTTTACTGCTATGGGGCCACCTGCGGTTGCACCGACGGCTCCGCTCGCTACCGTAACCGGTTCCCCGTTTTTCCAGTACACTACAGAAATGACAGAACCCGACTCGTTTTTAATCCCTCCTGTATAAACATCGCCATTTGTCACGCAGATATCAAGTGCCTTGGCATAACCATCGGAACCTGTTAATTCTTCATGGCTGTCATCTGCCCAGTAGAAAGCTGCGGCACGGCTGGAAGAATATATTCGTTCACCTGCAGCATATATATTATCGTTCGCGACGTCCATGCTGTAGTATATCATGGAACCAGGTGTTTCATGGCTGAATGCCACGGCTTCCCCGTTTTTCCAATAGAGAGGTCGATAGTCGTGTAAACCTGAAGTCCCTTCCTGTCCGAGGACATAAATATCCACATCAGCAGGCTTTTCCTCAATGGTAATGGTTAAGGGGGCACTGTCTTTATAACCCGTTTTCCTTGCCTGTACGGTTTTCGTGCCTGTTTCGTCAAACACGTGCTGATAACCGGCTGTTCTCTCACCGTCGATGTAAAGATCGGCATCGGAGACAGATTGTCCTCCGGCGGTTACTTCAAATAGTACCGTCGAACCGGTTTCTACGGTGGTCCCGGCTGTAGTAAGTTCCAACTGCTGTTGATCTTCGTTTCCAAGGGTATCATCAGGATCGTCTTCACTACAGGAAAGCATGATCATGGCCGCGGTTAAAAGGGCCAATAGGATAATAGGTGTTTTTTTCATGATTATTTCTATGGTATTCGTTAAACGAACAGAACCGTATAAAAGACAACTGCCATACTAAGGTGCAGCAGAAACTATGGTTCCCGTTACCTTAACAGGCTCACCGTTCTGTCCCGATTTGAATGTTCCTTCAAACTTTAAGGTGTACGATGCGCCCGTACCCGATGCTCCGGCAAAAGTGATATCATGTTCCTTATAGTGTTCTATCGTCATATCGATTTCTCCTGCCGGAGTATATTTATGCTCGCTTCCCCATTCACCGAAAACCAGGCCGGGACCACTTCCCTCAAGGCCTGGTTTATTATTTTCGTCGAGGGTAAAACCTACTCCCACCTGAAATTTTCCGGCATCGAGGAGCGTCCCTGCCAATACCTTGCTGCCGGTCTCATCACTGTATTCCACCAACGAGAACGGCCAGAAAACCCCGCCCTGCGATTTGGCAACTCCACCGGTATAGGTTTTTCCACCGTCTATGACGATGTGATACGTGTGCTCATCTGCCCCCGTATCCGTTTTTTCATTTTTATCATCGCTGCCGGAGCAAGCCACAACGAGACATAGAGTGACGATATACATGGCTGCATGTACTACTGTTTTTCCCATAATTGTAATTTTTATTCCGGTTGCCCGGTTATGTTAATTTCTGTTATTCTCCTTCTTTTTCACAGACCTTTAAACCACTTCGCGTATTTTTCACCCAGCAAGGGAATGGGCTTTTGTTTCGCATTCATGGCATTCATAAGTCCTGCAATCCACATATAGAGCAATAGAAAACTGCCGAGAATGGCAATAATCCATCCGAGGATGGGAATAATATTTACAACGCTCAGTATCAGCCCTGTGACTGCCAATCCTGCAGATTGCCTGATATGATAGGAGGTAAGCGGTACCCTTTTTTCCCTGTTTGTGATAAAAGCTATAATCAGGCCGACGATGGTCATATAGGCGATAATAGCCATGGTCTTTTCCTTCTTGTCCGTTTCCTGTGGCATAATCCTGAATTTTACAATCCTTTTTTATAGTCCCTGGTGTCCAGTGTATAACCGGAAGGCGACAGTTCCAGGCATTCCATGGTAACGTGCTGTTTTTTGCCCGTTTTCTCTGTGATTTCCATATACATGATCAGACTGTCCGGATCAAACAGACCTTTTAACTCCCCGGGTAAGATCTGCTGGCTTTTTTCTCTGTCAAAGAGGTTAAGCTGCACCCCTTTTATCTGTGTGTAATAAAAAATGATGACATTTTTGTGGTCCTCCAGCTGTTTACCCTTGCAGGAGTGCCCTGCAATGATTTTGTCGGGAAGGCTGGTAATATTGTAATCCAGCAGGTTTGCGTCATTCGGAATGTCGTCTTCCCCTTCGCCGTCATACCGGGTAGATGTCGTGCTTGCCATTTTATTGCCGTTAACACTTATAAACGAATGCATAGCCCCGGCTTTTGAGTCTGATATGGTAAACATCTCCATGCCCTGCCGGTTCATTTCCATTCCGGTATAGGAAACGTCAGGGGCCAGGTAATAATTAAGTACGACGTCTGCACCCGTTTTCTCTCCTGAAACCTTCATCACATACCGGTGTGTAAAAGTATAGGTGTCAGCGTATGTAACATCCCTGTGGGCGTTAGCGCCCTGTCGTGGTTTCTTCTTTCTCTCCGGTTTGCCATCGACGGCATCGTCAATACCTTCTCCCACTTTTTCGGAGATCTTCTGGTCGGTCTTGTTCAGTATTGTCCGTTCCACAGCTTTGCCTGCGCGCTCTCCTATTTTTTTTAGCAATTGCGCATGAGCAGGCAGTATAAGCCCTATGGCGATGACCGTGAAGACTGTTTTTTTGATCAGATCCATAATTTTGTTTTTTGCAGCGGCGCAGTATATTGCACCGCTGCCGTTTGAATTGCCGTGCTTGTCACAGCGAGAAATTATACGCTGCACGTACTGCAAGGAACCCCATACCCGAGCCTCCTTGTGACAGCCCCTGATAACGGGCTGACAGGTCGATATCCCCTAACATATACCCGATTCCTGCAGCATAGCCAAATGAAGTTTCCGAAGCCGATCCGCCAAAGCTGCCCCAACCGGTTGTTTCCGTCTCCAGTTTTACCTTATTGCTGGAGAACCCTATTTGAGGCTCTACATACAGGTTGCCGAAATGATGCCGGTATACGGCAAAAACCGGGATAATCCCCAGAGAACCGCTCAGGTTTTCGTCGTATTCATCTTTGAGTCCGAACCGGATATACCCCAGGGTAAGACCTATCTGTCCGTTCTCACTGATGCCGTACAAGCCTTTGACGGTGGCACCAAATCCCATGTTATAGACTTCTCCGAAATCTCCTGTGGGAAGGGCTATATCCACACCGGCATTGATGTTGATATCGCCTTTCTGGGCGTATATGCCCGTTGAAAAAGCAGCAGTACACAAACATGCAAATAGTAATTTTTTCATTTTTACTGTCATTTAAATGATTTTTGGTTTTGTGGTACAAGATTAAGGCTTGTAAAGACAGGGGGCAATAGGGAATGAGTATAGGGGCTGTTCCGTTTAGTGCGTATAAAAAAGGACGGATAATCAGGAAAAACCTGCAAATACTCTCTCAAATCCCTTAAAAACTAATTGAAGTTGCCCTGAAGTATGTATTTTGGATTATCTTCGGGTTTTAGCTATTTCTTAAACCGGGCAGGTGATGAAATTTTATACCATGGTCATGAAAGACCAATCCGTAGCCGCTTTCACCATTTCAGACTCTATGGGGGTGTTTTTTTGCGGTGCCATAACCCTGCTCTTGTTTATCATCTTCGTGGTATATCTCAAAACATCTGAAAGGATCTACCTGTACTACAGCCTGTTTCTGCTCTTCAGCCTGTTCTACGGGTTTGCGATGCTTCGGGATATAAGCGGGTTCGACAACCTGGTTTTAAATTATCTCCGGGGGAAAACCCGGTATATAGAGCCGTTTACCATACTTTCCTTTTCGTGTTATATCTTTTTCGCCATAGCCCTGGTCAATATCAGGCGCCAAAACAGGATATTGTCAAGGCAATTACATGTTTTTGGTATGGTTGCAGTAATATATTCGCTGCTTTATTTTGTATTTTATCCCTATATAGCATCTCATCACCTGTTTATATTTGTGGGTACCCGGATCCTTATTTTCTCCCTGTGTTCTTATTTTCTGTACCGTATCTACAGGAAAATCCAGTCGCCGGTAAAAGGGTTTTTTATTGCCGGGAGCCTTTTTTATCTTGTGGGTTCCGTGATAGCCTCCGTGCGGTATAGTGACCTGGAAGTGCCTTTCCGTGCATTTTACGATCTTTCCTCCACGTCGTATTTTCAACTGGGGATTTTATTTCAGGCTCTTTTTTTCGCGTTGGCCCTGGGCGAACGGGTTGTGTTTCTTCACCAGGAACACGACAGGGGACAAAGAGTGCTGATCGAGCAGCTTTCTGTACAGGAACGTGTAGTCAGTGAGGCAAACAGGCAGCTGGAGGAGGAAATACAGCTGCGGGTGAATGAAATTATAGCGATCAAGGAGGATCTCCAGGAACAGGAGCGAAAACGACTGGCTGCTGAGTATGAACGGAACCTGATCCGGTCTGAAATACAGGCAAAACAGGCACAAATCAATCCGCATTTTATTTTTAATAACCTCAATGCTATCAAATACCTGATCTTACAGCAGGAAAGCGGGAAAGCCATCAAATACCTCGTGAGGTTCAGCCGGTTTATAAGAGCGGTTCTGGACCGGGCAGAAGAAGATATAATCCCCCTGGAAAGAGAGTTGATGATGGTTTATGACTATCTGGAACTTGAAAAAAAACGGTTTAATGACGACTTTACATTCCGGATTGAAAACCACATTGACAATTCCGGGTGTTATATCCCCCCGCTGTTGTTGTTGCCCTTTATAGAAAATGCCATCTGGCATGGGCTTCTCACCAGTGAAAAAGAGGAAAAACAATTGCTTATCACTGTCGGAAATACGTGTCCGGGGATCAAAATTACCATCGAAGACAATGGAGTAGGACGCGACAGGATATTATCGGGGACTTCAGGGAAAACACAGGGTTCCATGGGAATCCCGCTGACCCGGGAAAGAATAAGGCTGTTTAACCACAATAATAACGACAAAAAGATAACGCTAAACATCGTAGACCTGAAAGACGAATACAATAACGCTTTGGGTACACGGGTAGAACTGCTCCTGGATTTTTACGAGAAACCGGAATAAATTAAAAAACGATTTGAAAGAACAGGTGGATATAAAATACAAAAGAAAATGCTTTTGGGTTGGGTGTTTAAGGAATGCTATTCTCTGCTTCCTGTTTACTCCCATCGTATCAGCGCAATCCGAAATAGACAGTTTGTACGATAAACTCGCGGCCGAACATGAGGATTCGGCACGCGTAGTGGTTATGATTGAATTGTCCCGGGAGCTGCATCGCATGTCCCGAAACGATGACGAAGATCTCCGCGTAGCTATAGAGGCTATGGAAACCGCAGAAACACAGTCTCCCGTGCTGTATGCCCGTGCCGTGGATAATCTGGGATTGCTCTACCGCTTTTATCAGCAATACCGGGAAGCTATTACGCTACATGCCAGGGCGTATGAATTGATAGCTGATCTGGAGGGGCATGCTGTCGACAAGATGCGGTATGCCAACAATGCAGGAGTTGCCTGCCGGTATAACTCCGACTACGATATGGCTGTTACCTATCACATGAAAGCACTTCACCTTGCCGAAAAGGAAAACAATACACGGAATATCGAGATCGCCTGTAACGGGATAGGGAATACGCTTATAGCCATCCCGGGTAAGGAAGAAGAGGGGCTTGCCTACCTGGAGAAAGCACTGGGCATGGCAAAGCAGGTGGGAAACCAGCGGGGGATAGCAATTCAGAACCTGACGATCGGAGGATATTACGATCAGTTGGGGCAGCACGATAAAGCGCGGGCCTACTTCGGTGAAATATTGAAAATTAACGAAACGCGGAAAGATGCCAAAGGGAGGGCCATGGGGCTAAAGGCATTGGGAGAAAGCTATCTGGCGGAAGGCACAGACCTGGAGAAATCAGCACGTTATTTCAATGACGCCCTAACTGTTTTCAAAGAGATAGGCGACCGGCAGCAACAGGCGTATACCTTACTCGAATTAGGCGATTTGAATTCGAGAAAAATGAATTATGCCCGGAGCCTTGCTTTATTTGACCAGGTCAATGAAATTGCAGAAGACCTGAATGACAAGGCGCTTCTGCAATCAACCTCAGAAAAAACATCAAGGATATATGAGGCCCTGCACAATTACCCCCTCGCTTTGGCCCATTATAAAAAAGCGAGGGATTACCAGGACAGTATTAACCTCACGAACCAGATGGTACAGATCTCTGCGATAAGCCGGCGGTACGACCTGGATAAAAAGGAATCGGAAATAGCACTGTTAAAAAAAGAGCAGTCCATCCAGGAAATGCAGCTCGAAAGGCACAGTAGCAGGCTTAAGAGCCGGGGGATTATCATCGTGCTGCTCATTGCTCTGTTTGTAGCATTGCTTATAGTGCTCTTCCTGCAGAAAAAAAACCGCAATGCGAGAAAGAAAACAGAAGAATTGCTGATTGAGGCGGAAAGTGAACGTCTTAAGGCGGTATATGAAAAAAACCTTGCAGAAGCCGAGATCCTGGCGAGCCAGATGCGGATCAACCCTCACTTTCTGTTCAACTGCCTGAATTCGATCAAAAACCTTATTCAGCATAACAGGAATAAGCAGGCCATAAAATATCTCGTTATGCTTGCCCGGTTTTCGCGACTGGTATTGGAAACGGCAAGTAAACCGGTGCATTCCCTCAGTGAGGAACTGGACCTGATAAAATATTATATCGAACTGGAAAAAAACAGGTTCGACGACAGTTTTTCCTACACCATCGATAATCCTTTGGAAGAACAGGGGGAGCAAATCTGCCTGCCGAGCCTTCTTCTGCAGCCCTTTGTGGAAAATGCGATATGGCATGGGCTACTGCCGGGCAACAAGGAGGTCAAGATCCTTTCGATCGCTGTTGAAGGTACGGAATATGAGACAAAGATCAGGATAGATGATACCGGGGTAGGGAGGTTTTTTGCTTCGCGAACCGGAAAGCAACACAAGAGCCGGGGAACAGAGATCAATGACAAACGGATCAGTTTATTCAATAAAAACCATCCGAATACCATATATTACGAGTATATAGATAAAAAAGATGACCTGGGCAATGCGCTGGGTACAACTGTTATTATCCATATTAAAACCACCTGTCAATCATGAGAATTGCTATCCTGGACGATGAATTACACTGTGTTGAAAGCCTGGTATTACACATCCGGAGCCTGTTTCCGGAACTACCTATTGTGTATAAAAGTACAAAAGCGACCGAGGCTCTGGAAGCCTTACAACGCTTAGACATCGACCTGCTTTTTCTCGATGTGGAAATGCCGCAGATGAACGGTTTCGATTTTCTGGAACAGTTTGATGAGCTGACATTCGACGTGATCTTTACCACGGCCTATAGCCAGTATGCCGTAAAAGCATTCAGGGCACAGGCTGTTAATTATCTTTTAAAGCCTGTAGACGAAGACGAACTCAGGGATGCCATTTCCCAATGTATGGAGAAGCAGAATACCCCGGGCGATCCGTCACAGGAAATAGCACGTTTATTAAAACACCTGAAAGACGGGGAGGTACTGAAGAACAAAATAGCCATTCCCACGGCAGAAGGCCTGGAGTTCATAGAAATACCCAGTATTGTTTATTGTCAGAGTCAGAGTAACTATACGACGATCTACACTGATGACGGCCGGTCGCTGGTTATTAGCCGGACACTGAAGGAAGTAGAAAAATCCCTGAAAAAATTTCTGTTTGCCCGGGTACATCAGTCCTACCTGGTCAATCCGAATTACATGGAAAAATACAGCAGAAATGATGGGGGATATCTGGTCATGACCAATAAGAAGAGGATCCCCATCAGTAACTCGAAACGGAATGTCATTATCGATATTTTTGAGAGTCTGAGAAGGTCATAGTGTTTTTTCCGTTTTTAAGCGATAGGGTCAAAACTCCTTTTTGCCAAATTCGCTGTCAATAAACCGGGATTTGTTATTGCCTGTCTTTAGGATATACGACAGATTGAGTACCACCATATCAACTTCATATATATAATTTGTAGTGGTGTAAAACTGGCCCGACGTGGAAGTGCTTATCCGCTGTTCGTTGGTTTTTAATAACCCCAGGTCCATGTTAAGCCACTGAAGTGTGGCCTTTAGCCGGTTGTCAAGAAACGATTTCTGAAATGTCAGATTCGGGGAATAAAACCGGGAATCCTCACCTTGTGCGGTCACCCTGTCTGATAAGTAATTGAAATTAAACTGGACTGAAGCTGTTTCCCCGAACTCATACGTAGAATTTATGTTCAGCGAATACATCGTAGAGGTAGTGTTAACGGGCCTGCCGTCAAAGGTCCCTTTTAATTTATAGTGATTGAGGTTTCCGCCAATAAAGTTACTCCATTTTTCCGTAATGTTGAATTGAGAACCCATTTCGAGCCCCCAGGTTTTGGCATTTCCCACATTGGAATAAATTCTGTTTAAAATAGTGTCGTTGTATACGGTGTTTACCCTGTTCACCACGTTTTTAACATGCCGGTAATATCCGGTAGCATAGATACTATTTCCACAATGAAGATCCTTGCTGATGCCGATCTCTGCAAGGTCGATAAATTCGGGTTTGAGTGTGGGGTCTCCCTGCTCTAAGGTCTCCGAATGTTCTCTTTCCGGAAAAGGGTTCATCTTAAATGTCGTAGTTCTCTCAATACGTCTGCTGTACGCTGCTCTGAGGTCCGTACTTTCGTTAAAGCTATACTGAAGGCTTGCCGATGGAAATAGTTTTACGAAGTCGTAACTGTAGGTAGTATCGATCGTACCTGTCTTATCTTTCAGGTCGTATTCCCGGTTCATGGCTTCCAGCCGTACACCTGCGCTATACTGCCATTTTTTTCTGGTGTTCCCAAGCTGTACATAACCGGAGTGGATGTTTCTTTTAAGGTCTGCATCACTCGAAAATTCCGGGACAAGTTCAAACTCACCGGTGTTGTTGTTCTGCCGTTCATACACAAAATCCCCGGTGTGATCCAGACCTCTGTACTGATAACCGATTTCCAGGGTTCCGAATGATAAAGGCTTAAAATCGTAATCCAGTTGCAGTCTTGTTCCATGTAGCGGGTTGTCATTGGTATTGTATTCATCCTGGTAAACCACGGAGGCGTCCGGATATCCCAGATTCTGATTTACCGTGGGGCCGCCAAGCAGGGTGTATTCATACAGCAGCGACCCCGACAATCTGGATTCATTATTAAAAATGTGGTTATAATCAAGGCTTCCTAAAATGAAATCTCCTTTCCTGGTACGCAGATTATGGTTGAAATACCGGAAGGTATATATTCTGCTTCCTTCTTCTGCAGGCGTAATGGCATGATTGTCATAATACACAATATCTGCCAACCGGTCTTTGGTACGTTTACCTCCGTAAAAGCCTAATGAGAAGCTATTGCTTTCGTTCGGATTGTAATCTGCCGTAAGGCGACCATTATAGCTGATTTCGTCAAAACTCCGTTCCCCGGTAGAGGGAAAACGTGTTAAGGTGTCGTTGTTTACGGTATATACATCACCTTCGCGTCGTCCGCCAAGATCGTTTTTTTGATAACTGGCTCCAACGGATATATTCCATCGATCATTCCTCATATTATACGTAAGATCTCCGCCATAGCGCCTGTGAAGGTCTTCATTCCCGTAGGTTTCGATCGAAGGGAAGCCCCCTTTAATATTGACCTGCGCAAAAGAACCGTTCAGGACTTCTTTCCTGGTATAAATATTTATTATCCCCGCTTTTCCCTCCGGATCGTACTTGGCGGAAGGGGCCGTGATGACTTCAACTCTTTCTATGGCATTGGCAGGAAGCTGACTTATAAATGCCACAGGGTCGCCCTGTAAAGGTTTCCCGTTGAATAAAACCACAAAACCGGTGGTACCGCGTACACTTATTTCCCCCTGGCCATTAATACTGACTGCAGGAAGGTTTCGGATGACATCCGACCCGGAACCGCCCTGTGTACTGTTGAACTGACTGGTTTCAAATACCTGCCGGTCAATTTTACTGATCATTGATTTTTTGTCAGCCTGAACAACTACTTCCGAAAGCCGGTTTCCCGGTATTAACCGGATAGTCCCGAGATCTTTGCTGCCCTTCTGTTTGTCAATAACAATGTGATTAATATACCTGGTTTCAAATCCGATAAATGACGCCTTTAAAAAGAATTTTCCCTTTTTCAGGCCGTCAATTTCAAAGATTCCCTCATAGTCAGTGATCACACCACCTGCCAGTGTACTGTCTGCTTGCTGATAAACGGCAACAGTAGCATATTCCAGGGGGGTACCGGCATCATCTATAACCTTACCTTTGATTTGTGATCTGGCATGTATACTGTAAAAAAGAATAAGAAACAACAGGTACCGGGGGTTAAAACTTTTCATGGAAGTGCTTTATAATTAAAACGCCATCAAAAGTACATCTTCACGGTTCCGGAAAATGGTGTAAATGAAAAATAAATGGTTGTTTTAGTGTTCCGGATCTGTTTTTCTGTATTTAAACGGGGTCAATCCGGTATGTCGTTTAAAGTATCTGATAAAATTGGAGGTATCCTGAAAACTTAATTTACAAGCAATGTCAGCTACCGCAAGATCTGTATAAACAAGTAAGTATTTGACCTCTTTTATAATATGGCGTGCAATAACCTCGGAAGCTGTCTGGTTAAATAATTTTTTACATAGGTTATTCAGATTTTGGGGGGTCATATTCAATGTTTCTGCATAGTGCCTGACATTGACCTTAAGGTCGGCAGAGATCATATTTAAAAACAGCAAGCCTGTATTCTGAGGATTGCCATTCAGGCGATTCGCATAATCGGTTAAACTCATTAGTATGACATTGAAAATACCTTCAAAGATTGCTGTTTTAGGGTGAGATCCTTCAAATTCATGACACAATGCCCTGAAAAGGTTTTCCAGTTGTCCTGCTTTTTCAGAAGGGATTCTTAGTTCGTTAATCCCGTTCAATTGAAGAAGCCTGGTATTTATAGATTTATCTTTGGTCGTTTCCAGGTAAGATTCCTTTATAATTATTACATAACCCCGGGGAGCAGTATTTATCTCCCAATGATGTACCTGGTTTTTATGGATAAAAAAAAGTACCGGGGGATCGATCTTGTAGTTTTTCAGATCGAGGAAATGATGTCCCTCTCCGCCTGTAAAAAAAACGATCTCCAGGTACTTATTGTGTTTATGGGGTTTGGTGTAACGTTTATTTACATCGAATTTTGCTACTTTAATGGCAGCCAAAGAACTGGTTTTATCAACAACAGGGATGTCTTCTTTCATAATCATTGCCAATGGATCCCTTCAAAAGTAATAAATGAATTTTGTTTTGGCCAGGGTTGTTATGGTGTTCACAGTTGGCAGGCGAATTGTTTGTATCTCTTTATCGTTTTTCCGGTAAAATGCGTAGAGGCAGGTAGCCTTCCCGGATAAACCGGAATTTTAATGTATAAACAAACCTACCAAACAAAAAAAATTAGTAGTATTGCCTGCACATACCAATAAACAAGCTATGAAATTTGCGATTGACCACAAAAGCCCCGTGCCCTTACACGCCCAGGTGGAGGCCCTGTTGCGGGAACTCATAGAGCGGGAGGAATATCAGAACGGCAAGACCCTTCCGAGCGAGGTCGAGCTCTCCAGAAAACTCGCTATTTCACGTACTACGGTCCGGCAGGCCATAAAGAAGCTGGTTTTCGAGGGGTTGCTGGTACGAAAAAAAAGGGCGGGTACCAAGGTAGCCCCTAAACCGGTAAGCTCGAAATCAAATAACTGGCTCAGTTTTTCACAGGAGATGAAACTCCGGGGCATCCCGATCAGGAATTTCGAGCTGCATATCAGTTGGGTGGCTGCAGATGAAGCGCTCGCCGGTTTTTTTGAAATCAGAAAGGGAAGTAAAGTGCTGAAAATGGAACGGGTACGCGGAAAGCCGGAAGAGCCGTTTGTGTATTTTGCTTCCTATTTCCACCCCCGTGTAGAACTTACAGGAGACGAAGATTTCAAAAAGCCCCTGTACGAAATGCTGGAACAGGAGCATTCCGTAATTGCTACACTTTCCAAAGAGGAGATCAGTGCAACCGCTGCAGATGCTTTTATTGCCGAAAAACTTCAGATCCCACAGGGATTCCCGGTGTTATTCAGAAAACGTCATGTCTTTGACCAGGGAGAAAGGCCCATCGAATATAATCTGGGGTACTATAAGGCAGACAGCTTTATTTATACCGTGGAGAGCACACGATAACCGGATTGCCTTTGCGGTTTCTTCCGGGCTTTAGGTAGTGCCAGGACACTTCCGGTCGTCCGTATTTTTGATTTTTTATTGAGATTCCGATCGTTTTTCGATAAGAGGACAGAGAATATTGAAAACATTCACACTCATAATTGCAGAAAACAAAAAATAATAAATATGTTTGTACATATTAACATTATTAAAAGAATGGTCCCTTGCCGGATTTTCGAATGAATCAAAAGAACACTTTATTTTCAGATGATGAAAAACCCAATCTTATATCAGAAAATAGTATATATACTTACGGGGAGCTTTATTCTGTCAGGAATGCTATCCGGCTGTAACAGTTATAACTCTGGGAATATGCAGAACAAGGCATTGTCACCGATCTCCGGGAGTGTCGCCGTGCCCCTGTGGAGTATCGGAACCGATGACGGTTCAGGGGCCGACCTGGCCCTGGGTCCCTCAGACTATAAAAAATTCCTGAGTGAGGATTTCGGTTATGAAGATCGCTATTATCTCATAGGGAAATCGGAAGCTTCTGACGATTTTCCATATGTATTGCCGGGGCCCGATGATACCTGGGGGGGTACATGGCGAACTGCCGGGTGGCGGACCCACGAGATCAATATACTTTTCGGCGTGGAGGAACTCCCGGCCAAGGGAGAGTGGTTCCTCGTTGTAGACCTCGTAGATTCCGCCCCTTCCGGATCACTTTTTAAAGTCAGTATCAACGACCAGCACGAAAAATTTTCGCTCCGCGGGATTTCAGACAGTACTGTTACCCGGGTGCCGGATACCAAAACCGAACGGGTGTTGAGAATCCCGGTCAGGGAAGGGGAAGTGCGCAGCGGGGGTAATAAGGTGACACTGACCATCCTGGAAGGAAGCTGGGTGGTTTTTGACCATATCCGCCTGGAAGGTCCGTCCGGAGCCACTGTACTCGTCCCGGATGAGATCTTTATTCGCGCTGTGGAACCGGCTGCCTATGAGTTAAAGGAGGAATCAGGCAGGTATCAGCCCCTTCTTCTGGATGTGGAACACCTGTCCGGGACCCCTACCGTAGAGGTGGAACTGGACCACCGGCGTATTTTTCAGAAACAGCTGGATACGGCGGGATACCGGCTGGAAGTCCCGATGCCGGCAGTGTCTTCTGCCCGGCAAAGTGAATACCGTATCCTGGTCAATGGTGAGGAGATCGAGTCCGGAAGTATTTCCCGGGAACCCCAACCCCTGCAAACACCCGCAGACTATGTAGACACCCGGATGGGCACCGCCCATTCCAGGTGGATGATCGCCCCCGGCCCGTGGATGCCGTTCAGTATGGTGAAGCTTAGCCCTGATAACCAGAACAGGGGATGGCAGGCAGGTTACCAGCCTTCTTTCGAAAGTTTGGGGACTTTCAGTCATATTCACGAGTGGACCATGGCCGGTCTCGGAATGATGCCTACCAACGGGGGCCTCCGGATTGAAGTTGGTGATGAGGCGGATCCGGATTCCGGGTATCGTTCCCGGATCGACAAATCATCGGAGGAAGCCCCGCTCGGACATTACAAGGTACATCTTACGGATTCCGATATCCTGGCCGAAGTTACCGCCACTACCCGTGGTGCCTTCCACCGCTATACCTTCCCGGAGGATAAGGACGGAAGGGTAATGATAGACCTCCATATAGAGGCCGAATACGATTACAGCCTGGAAGCTGTCGAAATGACACAGGTGAGTGATTACCGTATCGAAGGAAAAAGCCACCAGTTATCTCCCCGGGTATGGAGCAGTGATGCGGATCAGGAATACACGGTGAACTTTGTGATCGAATTCGACCGCCCGATTAAAAAACTCGGGGGGTGGATCAATGATTCCATTGTCAGAAATCCCGGAATTGCGGGAACAGGCCTGAAGGATGCCGGGATGTTTGCGGAGTTTGATACCCGTGAGCACAATGTAGTACAGGCCCGTATCGGGATTTCCCTGGTGAGTATTGACAATGCGGCTGAAAACCTGGAAACGGAGATCTCTCAGCCGTTTAAATGGAATTATGAAGCGGTGGTGGCACACCAGAAAAAAGTGTGGAACGAATATCTTTCCCGGGTCCGTATCACCACTGATGACTACCGGGAGAAAAAAAGGTTTTACACCAATTTTTACCGTTCGCTATGCCGCAATATATGGAGCGATGTCAATGGTGAATGGGTGGCTGCGGATGAGAGGGTCCGGCAGCTTGCGAACCCGGAACATGTGGTCCTGGGCTGTGATGCATTCTGGAATACCTTCTGGAACCTCAACCAGTTCTGGAATATGGTTACCCCCGAATGGTCGTCTAAATGGGTCAACTCCCAGCTTGCGATGTACGATGCCAACGGCTGGCTGTCCAAGGGCCCGGCAGGAATGGAATATATTCCCGTAATGGTGGCCGAGCACGAAATTCCGCTTATAGTATCGGCTTACCAGATGGGGATCCGGGATTTTGATACCGAGAAAGCCTTTGAAGCTGTAAAGAAGATGCAGACTACCCCTGCCGGACCTGTAGCCGGAGGGTATGCAGGGAACAGGGATCTGGAGGCTTACCTTAAATATAACTATGTTCCTCATGACAAGGGACGTTTCTCCAATACCCTGGAATACTCGTATGACGACTGGACAGTGGCCCAGTTTGCCAAAGCCCTCGGAAAAAAAGAGGATTATGAGATATTCCTGGAACGCGGAAGCTGGTGGAGAAATGCCTTTAACCCCGAAACCGGCTATGCCCAGCTACGCGATAGTGAGGGAAATTTCGAAGAACCGTTCGATCCCTTTCAGTCCGGCAGGAACAAGGAATATGTGGAAGGGAATGCCTGGCAGCTCAGCTATTTTGTCCCCCAGGATATTCCGGCCATGGCACAGATCACCGGTAAAGACAGTTTCGTGGAACGTCTCGACTGGGGGTTCCGGGCCAGTGAGCCCTGGCGGTATAATGCGCCAAATGACCAGTACTGGGATTACCCGGTCGTTCAGGGAAATCAGCAGTCCATGCATTTTGCGTTCCTTTTCAACTGGGTGGACCATCCCTGGTTGACCCAGAAATGGAGCCGTTCGATCCTGGATAAATATTACGGTTATGATGAGGGAAATGCCTATCTCGGTGATGAAGACCAGGGACAGATGAGCGCCTGGTTCGTCATGGCATCTCTCGGGCTTTTTCAGACGGACGGGGGAACCCGGGAAGCACCCATCTACGAAATATCCAGTCCGCTATACGGGAAAACCGTCATCGACCTCGGCGAACGCTACGGGCGTGGCAAGCAGTTTGTCATTGAAGCCAGAAATGTATCCAGGGTCAATAAATACGTACAGTCGGCCATACTCAACGGTAAAGCGCTGACTTCATTCTGGTTCCCTTCCGGAGAATTGCTGAAAGGAGGGACCCTGATTCTTGAAATGGGCCCCGAACCGAATCGTGAATGGGGAAGAGGAAAGCTTCCCGAATAATCCTGAAACAATAGTTCAAATGAAATACACAGTTCTGATATCATTGCCGCTGTTCCTCTGTTTTTTCTCATGTGGCGGGGAGAAACAAAAGACAAACGGTGAAAAGGGAACGGCAACCGAAAGCACTTATAAAGACCCGAAACTCGGTCTTGTCAGGGAAAAGGCACTGCAGCTGGCAAGGAACGGGTTTAATGCCGGAGACGGATATATGGAAGTGTGGATAAGGGATTACAACACTTTTATAAACCTGGCGGCCGAAGTCAATGACAGGGAATTGCTAAAAGAAAACCTCAGGGTGTTTTTCCGGTTGCAGGGAGAAGACGGAAACATTGTAGACGGCTTTATTCCCAAAAGCAAGGCTGTTGTTTCCGATGGTGGATAATATGAAAAAGGCAGGGGCCTCTACCATAGGGCTTACCCTGTATCCTCCCTATCCCGAAGGGACTTTTTTAAATGAGGGAATGCACCCGTACGGTTATCAGAACGGGGGCGACTGGACCTGGTTTGGCGGTCGCATGATCATTGCCCTTTTTGAGAACGGCTTCAGGAAAGCGGCCTTTGAGCATCTCCGGCCTATGCTGGACAGGGTGATTGCCAACGATGGTTTTTACGAGTGGTATACCCCGGATAATTCCCCCAGGGGCTCAGCTTCTTTTAAGGGCTCGGCGGGGGTCTTGTACGATGCTATCGAACTGTTTCTTGACGATCCGGAACCCAAACGTCCGTAAACGGTTTCCTGTTTAAAGGATACCAATTAATTATGCAATGAGTTTCTCTTATCCCAGGTTCTGATTTTCCCGGTCTGCAATAATGCCGGGCCTATCCGGGGTTTACCCTCTCTTCCCGCCCATCAGTGTTTTCAGCCGGTCTTTGTCGATGACCGGGTTGGCTCCTTCGTTCTCCGCAACCAGGGCCCCCATGGCACAGGCGGTGTCTATGGCCTGCTGCGGGCCGGAGCTGTGGTGGAACAGGTGGGTGAGCAGGGTGGCGAGAAAGGAGTCGCCCGCCCCTACGGTATCCTTTACCGTGATGTTGTACCCGCTGTTGTAGAACCACTTTCCGCTCTGCCAGAGTACAGCCCCGTGCCTGCCCTTGGTAACACATATCGACGGTGTTCCCGTTTTGCGGGAGATATAGGTGATGTTCTGCTCCAGGGAATAATACGGGGAGCCCAGGGCTTCGGCGATCTCGTAGAGCTCGTCGTCGTTGAATTTTATAAAATCGGCCTTGGCCATAAGTCCGGTGATGGTTTCTGCAGTGTAATGAGGGCTCCGCAGGTTGACATCAAAAACCTTGAATACGGGAGCTGAGAGAAGATGGTGCAGGGTGCTTTCGGAGATACTGTCGCGGCAGGCCAGGCTTCCGTAAACCAGGAGGTCGGAAGAGGATACCAGCCGTATGGCCGTTTCGGTAAGCGGGATACTGTCCCACGCCGAAGGATAGGTAATGTCGTAAGTGGCAGACCCCCGGTCGTTCAGGCTTACCTGTACCGTTCCGGTAGGACATTCTGCAATGGTGCTGATACCCGTAGTGCCTACTCCGTGTTTTTCGAGAAAGGCCTTTATCTCACTCCCGTCGGTATCCTCGCCGATAGCGCTTATCATATTTACATCACATCCCAGCGACTGCATGCGCAGGGCTGCATTGAGCGGCGCCCCTCCGATATTCCGGTAACCGGGAAAACAGTCCCACAAAACCTCTCCGTATGATATGACCCTGAGTTTCTTTTCCTTGTTCATCTTCACGATTTTATAATGCCAAAATTCATATATTTCATCAAATTACCTCCAGATACTCCTCAACTGATATACTTCGCTTTCAGTCCGGAGACTTCCTCCCTTTACCTTGATCCCGATATCTTTATTATTGCTGTCGACATTAATATTGACAGGCATAAAGTAGACCCCCTTATTTGCAAAAAGTTCTATCCCGGTTCTATCCACATATAAGGTGAGTTCCAATTGGTTGTTGGTCAATGGTAAATGCATATCAACTCCGTCGATACTTAAAGTTTCGTCTTTTACATTGTAAATCACATCCACACCTTTGATCGAAAATATAATTTGTTCAGAAGTAATAGAAGAAAAGCGGGTATGAATTTCCAGAAAGTCATCTTTGATTTTTTTCAGGAGAAAGGACTCCCCGTCACGAAGCTGACGATTTTCAAATACGTGATGCTTCTTTCTCAATTTCTTCAACTCTTCAACCGGCTGGCGGGCAATTTTCAGTCCCTCTTCTGTTTCAAGCAGCTTTATTTCCATGGGTATGCTCATGGACTGGTTAAAATTATTGCCATGTCCGGTAGTTTTGGTACGCCACCAACCCATTTCTATTCTGCGACCCTTGGGCTCATTATTGAAGGTCTGCGCAGCATAAAAATCCCTGCCATGCTGTCCGTTGAGCCTTTCAGATTCAGGAGTAAATTTTTCACCGTCAAACGTACCAATGGCATACTCGCTGTTTGCCCCCGTTAAAATCCATTTCTTTACCCCGGGCTTTCCCTCCACCTGCAGCTCATAGAATTCCGGGCATTCGAATAAATAGGTGTCACTGTCTGTTCCTCCCTTTACCACATCGGTTGTTTCCCAGTCCTTTAGGTTTGATGATGTTAAAAAGTACATGGAATGCTGTTTGCCCTCGAGCTCCACATAAAGCACCATTACCCACTTTTGTGACGGTTCATGCCAGATCACCTTGGGGTCCCTGTTCCCATCGGTAATCTTCGGGACTACCGGGGTCTCCGCCTTTTTGAATTTCCGGCCATCGGTACTGTATGCCAGTCCCTGTACCCACGATCCTTCAGCAGTATAAAACAAAACCATCGGGGGATCTGAACCATCACCCATTCCGCTGGTATTATTCTTATCCACTACTGCACTCCCGCTAAACATCGTTCCGTAACTATCCGGGTATAACGCTTCTCCGATTTCTCTCCAGTGTACCAGATCTTTACTTACTGCATGTCCCCAATGCATATTGCCCCATTCTGTACCATATGGGTTATGCTGGAAAAACAAATGATATTCACCGTTGTAATACACCAGGCCATTAGGGTCGTTATTCCATCCCCTTTTGGGTGAAAAATGAAACCGGGCCCTATTCTTCTCCCGGTACAAGGTTTTTTTATCTATCTCCTTATCAGATTGTTTTATCAAAGAGAGCGCCCGGGACATATCTGTCCCTGTATGTACATCAAGGCTTAGGGTTTTACCCCTCCACGCGCTGACATCCAGGTACGCATACCAATCCGGGTCCTGATCAGTCAATTCTATATCAAAAGACCGCAGCTGTTTGTCGCCGTCACGTAAGACCATTTTTTTTCGTTCTTCCCCGTTTTTTACAGGAAGCAACAGCCATTTTTTATCGATTTGAACATTCAGGAGATTATCCCGTGATGATTTGTCCTGGCTATCTTGGGCCTTACCCAGGATGGGCATGGCCGTTACGAATATTCCTATCAGGAATTTTTTCATCTGAAAATTAAGATCTAAAATCATTCTACCCTATACTTTAACATTTTACAATTACTACCGATCTAATATCCGAAATTTTGTTGATACAGCCCCTGACTGAAATTGATCTGGGCCAGTGGAATGGGGCAGAATTCTTCCTTGCCGTGGTCGAACCCGGCATCCTGGTAATAGGTTCTTTTTTCCTTTTCCCCGGTGTAATAGGTATTCAGGGTTTCGGTAGCGGTCCCCCAGCGCACCAGGTCAAAGAACCGGCTTCCTTCCATGGCGAATTCCAGCCTGCGTTCCCAGCGCAGGGCCTGACGCGCAAAATCCTGTGTCCAGTTGCAGTTTACCCCGTCTTCATACCGGCTTACCCGCGTATTGTCTGCATAGCCGGAGGTAAGTGTGGTACTGGCTGCGGCGCGTTCCCTGATGGTATTGATGAGTGGAAGTGCTTCCGAGTGCTGCCCGAGTTCAATAAGGGCCTCGGCCCTCATGAGCATTACATCGGCATAGCGGATCAGTATCCTGTTTTTGGAATTTCCGTAAAAAGGGTCAATATTTACAAAACAGCTGCAATCGGGCGGAACATTTTCTTTTAGCGAGGCATAATGACCGTAGGTACCGGGCGAGCGGTTCCAGCTTTCCTTATAAATATAGTCGGGGTGGTACTTATAGGGCAGCCCGGGAATGGCTACGGTATGATAGAGCCTCGGGTCTACCTCGTAGTTGTCCAGCTGGTTGTAGTCCAGGTCGGCATCGTTGAAGGTGTCGAACATCGGGAGGCCGTCTGCCCCGGTCTTAAAGGCGTTGACCAGGTTCTGGCTGGGTTTGTGAAAGTCACAGCACCCGAGTCCCTGAGGAGTAGACAGTACATCGCTGTAGTTCAGCCGGCCGTGCAGGGTTCCGTCGTTGTCGGAATACTGTATGGCAAATACGGATTCCGGGCCGTTCTCATAGCTTCCGGGCATAAAGTTGAAACCGAGATCGGCTTCCAGCGTATACGCCCCCATCACCTGGTCTGTTGCTGCAATGACCTTTTGCAGGGTTTCCGTGTTGATGTTTACCACATTGTAATTGTCGTCCTGTTCATAAGCCTGGTATAAGCGGGTTTTGGCCAGGTATGCATTGGCGGCATAGCTGTTTACCCGTCCCACCTCTTCCTGGCTTGAGGGCAGATGTGCTGCGGCATACGCGAAATCCGAAGCTATGGCTTCCCAGAGTTCGTTGTCGGTAAGGTCGCGGTTCGAAATATCGCCGTATTCGCCGGTAGCGATCTCATCGGTAATATAGGGCACGTATTTAAACATGATCTTGAGTGTAAAATAGAAATGTGCCCGGATAAAATGCATTTCTCCCAGCCGGGTTTCCTTCGGGGGAAATTCGCTTTCATCGATCCGGTTCAGGGCATTTATGGCCTTGTTGGCCCTCGAGATCCCTACATAGCAATCGTACCAGAACCTGTCCAGTTCATCAAAGTCGGTACGGATGTTGTTTGAGATCTCGAAAAAGTGAAATGTCTGGATATCATTGGTGCCGCTCCCGCCTTTGTATGCATCGTCCGATCTTACATTTCCGTAAGGCCAGAGACTGAAAGGAGTGTCGTAGTGATCGTTGCCCAGAGCGGCATAGGCCGAGGTTATGAAGGTCTCCACATTTTCGGGGGTAACGAGGTCCTCTTCCGCCACAACCCCTTTGGGATCGGCTTCAAGGAAGTCCCCGCACGACCATGTTGTCAGTACAACAAGGTAGCAGAAGGTATATACAATCTTTTTCATGATCATTGTTTTTGTGTTAAAGAGAAAGGTTTAGCCCGAGGGTAAAGGTGAGCGGCAGCGGGTATCCGAACCCCGGTGCTTCGGGATCTACACCGGTAAAACCGGATGAGGTAATGGTCCACAGGTTTTGCGCATTGGCATATAGCCGGAACGTGGCGATACCGTACTTTTCGAGAATATTTTCCGGCAGGGAATACCCCAGTTGCAGCACCCGGAGTTTCAGGTAGCTGCCGTTTTCCACGTAATAGGAGGAGAACCTGGATTCGGCATTGCTGTCTATGGTGGTCAGTGCGGGGATGTCAGATCCCGGGTTTTCGGGAGACCACGCATGGAGCAGCCGGGTACCCTTGTTAGACCCTACGTCGTCCACGCTCCAGAAGTCGGTCTGGTACTTGGTCTGATTGATGATGTCGACATTTCCCACGCCTTGCCAGAAAGCGGACAGGTCGAAATTTCCGTATTCGAGGGAAATATTAAACCCGTAAGAAAAACCGGGGTTCGGATTTCCTATCCAGGCCCTGTCCTTGTCATCGATGATCCCGTCATCGTTCAGGTCGCTGTACCGGATGCGCCCCAGGCCCTTTCCTTCCTGAACGGCAGAGTTCTCCACTTCCTGGGCCGTCCTGAAGAGGCCGTCGGCCACATATCCGTACATGGAGTTGATGGGGCGCCCCAGGATATTGTCGTCCTGTCCGTCACCGCCGTAATTATTCCTCACCTCTTCGGGGAGGCCGGTGATCTTGTTTTTGTTGGCGGCAATATTCCCCGAAATGTCGTATTGCAGTCCCCATTCCGTACTGTTCCGGTATTGCAGGGCCAGTTCGATGCCTTCGTTTTCCATGGTGGCGCCGTTTACCCAGCGGTCTCCGCCTTCTCCTATAACCCCGAGATAGGGAGGAAGCACCAGGATGTCTTTCGTCACCTTTTTATAGAGGTCGACACTTCCGGAAAGGGACTGGTTCAGGAAACCGAAATCCAGCCCTATATTGGTCTGTGTGGTGGTTTCCCATTTCAGGTCGTCATTCCCGGTCTGGATGGCAATAAACCCGGACGGCAGCAGGCCGTTCCCGTTTCCTGCGAGGTCATAGGCCGTTCCGTAGGAGGTGTTCCAGGTAGGGTCTTCCCCGGCGTAATTGGCCCGGTACAGTGAGTAGATCGCTTCATTGCTTATTTCCTGGTTCCCGGTCTGCCCCCATCCGAGCCGGAGTTTCAGGTCGGAAAAGAAAGGCAGGGATTTTCCGGCAAAGGCCTCGTTGCTTATTCTCCATCCGGCAGAAAAAGCGGGAAACGTACCGAAGCGGTTGTTTTTCCCGAACCTCGAAGAACCGTCGTGGCGCAGGGTAGCTGAAAACAGGTACCTGGCATCGTAGTCATAGGAAATTTTTCCGAAATAGGACAGCAGGCTGTATGCAGTGGCCGATCCTCCGTTATAGGCTTCCCCCGTACCGGCATCGGGATACATATAATCGGGGGTTTCGATGAGGAAATCTTCTTTTCGCTGCCAGGTGTTTTCGTAGTCTTCCCTGAACATCTCCATTCCAGCCAGGAAATTCAGGGTATGTTTGTCGAGGGCCAGATCGTACTGGGCAGTATTGGTCCAGGTCCATTTTACGGTAGTGGCTTTATCTATGTTTACGGCATTTTTATCGTTTTTCAGGTAACCGGATACATAGCTGCGCTGCAGGGTACGCTGGTAATAGTCGTTGTAGTCTATGCCGTAGCTCGTTTTTAACAGCAGGTTTTCTACCGGCTTCAGCTCGGCATAGGCATTGCCAAAGAGCCTGAGGTATTTGTACCCGTTGTCCTTGTTGTATTCCAGGAGCCTGACTGGGTTCTGGCGGTCGTTCATCCCACCGACGGGTCCACCCCATCCCCGACCGTCTACAGTGCGTACGGGGAGAACGGGAAGTGCCCTTAATGCAGGGTCCAGCACCCCGGGGTCCTGTACTTCACTGGTCCTGTTCAGGGTGAAGTTCTCCCCTATCTTCAGCTTGCCGTCCAGGAAGTTGTACGAGGAGTTCATACGGGCGGATAACCTTTTGAATTCGGTGGTCTTTATGATACCCTTATTGTCGTAATAGCCGAGAGAGAACATGTAGTTCCCTTTTTCGGAGCCGTTGGACACGGACAGGTCCAGGGAATTGGCAATTCCCTGTTGCGATATCTCGTCGTACCAGTTGGTGTTTGCCGATTTCAGGGTTTTTTCGCCATCCAGGTATTCGGGTATGAGTATATTGTGCAGGGTAGGGGTGCCGTCGACAACTCCCCAGTCGAACTGGTAGCTCAGGTTGTTGGTATTGGGCTCTATCCCGTCGTTGATATTGGCCTGCCATAAGACCCTTCCGTACTCCCTGGCATTGAGTACCTCCTGCCTGTTGGCATAACTGGAAAAGGAGGAATAGTAGTTGAAGTTTACCCTCATTTTTCCCGTCTTTCCCTGCTTGGTCGTGATAATGATGACCCCGTTGGAGGCCCTGGAACCGTATATACTTGCCGAAGAGGCATCCTTAAGGACCTGTATGGATGCTATGTCGTTGGGGTTGAGTTCGTGCATTCCGGATTTGGTGGGAACTCCGTCGATAACATAGAGCGGATCGGTATTGTTGAGGGTCCCCACTCCCCGGATGGTAATGGAGGTATTGCCCCCGCTCGGAGAACCGTCGGTGGAAATGTTCACGCCGGGGATACGTCCCTGTAATGCCTTTATGGGGTTGGGTTCTGTCTGTTTGCTCATTTCTTCTATATCCACTACAGACACTGCCCCGGTGATATCCGCTTTTCGCTGTGTGGAATACCCTACAACCACGACTTCATCAAGGAGCTTGCTGTCGGGTTCCAGTACAATGTCGATACGCGTTTCCCCGTCTGCCGGGATCGTTATGGTCTTAAATCCTACATAACTGATCTCCAGTTCGTTTCCCGGGGAGACCCCGATGCTGTAGTTTCCGTCAAAATCGGTGACAGTACCCCTGGTAGTGCCCTTGACAAGAATGGAAGCCCCGGGCAGGGGAAGTCCGTCCTCCGAGGAGGTCACCGTACCGTTTACGGTGATCTCCTGTGCAAACAGGTAGCCTTGTGCCAGTAACAGAAGGCATAATAAGAATTGTTTCATAATTTAGTTTATTAGTTTGTAGTTCTTAGTTGCAGGTTGCAATCATCAATGTCATTCAGAATGCAGGGAAGAATATCCGACCCAGCACGAAGGAATTTTAGCAGCATAACAAAAGTCCCGGAGATTCCTCCTTCGTCGGAATGACAACTTCCGACTCCGGACTTTGGACTTCCGACTCCCTGGTTAATTGAATTTCAGCTGGTGAATGGTGATGTTCTTTAAAGTGGTTTCAGGATCTGTCGATCGGATGTCGAAATGATCAAAAGGGCTTTTGAGGAAGAATATTTCCGTCATTGCCGCAGTGCCGCTGTCGTAAAATACCTCGATGGAAGTCTTGTCGAGTACAATACGTACATCGAGGGTGCCTGAGGAAGTAAAACGGGGGGCAGTAGAGGCTTTTTCAGCGAATTTTTCCGAAAAATCCGTTTGTCCTGCCCTGGTCCTGTCTGTAAAAAATTCCTTTTTGACACTGTTCAGCCCGAATGAAAGGGTATCTCCCTCCGTGTTATACAAGCGGAATTCCACGATACTGTTGCCCGTTTTTTCCAGGGAGAGCAAAATTTCGGTGCTGTTGAGCCCGCCGCCGTTTTCACTCTTGTATACAAAAGGCGCGGAGAGGGAAACATCTTGCTCTTCAGTAATTTTGTTGCGAAAGCTTTCCAGTTCCCTGACGGGAGAAGAAGCCAGCAGGAAGAGGCCTCCGTCCCTGATAAGCCTGAGTTCCCTGGGTACCGTCATGGCACTTCGCCAGGTGGTAGTGGGTACCTGCTGGGCGTATTCCCAGTTAGACATCCAGCCGATAAAGAGTTTTCTCCCGTCACTGTCGGGGATACCGGACCAGGTAACCCCGGCATAGTTGTCCTTTCCGTAGTCTATCCAGAAGGCTTTTCGTTTGTCCAGCGCCGTTTTAAAACCAGGGTCGAGGGTAAAGGAAGTGCCGTTAAAATCTCCCACAAAATACTGGGTTGCCGACCCTCCGTTGGGGCCACCCGGGTTCAGGCTCTGTATCAGTACCCATTTGGTTTCCCCCGTACCTTCAATGGTCATGGGGAAGAAATCGGGGCATTCCCATACGCCGCCGTGCGCCCCGGTATCCATCCCGAAATCAGAGAGGAATTCCCAGTTTTTCAGATTGCCGGAACGATAGAATTTGGCCCGATCCTGGGCTGCAAGAACCATGACCCATTGGTCGTGAATGGTATCGCGTACTATTTTGGGGTCGCGGAAGTCGCGTATCCCGGGGTTTCCGACCACGGGGTTTCCGTCGTATTTGGTCCAGGTCATGCCTTTGTCCGTACTGTAGGCAATACCCTGTGTTTCCACGTCTGTCTGCCCGTTTTTCTCTTTTTCCGGGTCGTGAATGGTGTACATGGCTACTACCGGAGGGTGGTTGCCGGTACCGAAACCGGAAGTGTTCTCTTCGTCGACCACGGCACTGCCCGAGAAAATATATCCTTCTTCACCGGGGTAAAGTGCTATGGGGAGTTCTTCCCAGTGGAGCAGGTCCCTGCTCACGGCATGCCCCCAGTGCATCGGCCCCCATACCGCAGCATCGGGATAGTGCTGGAAGAAAAGGTGGTAATAGCCGTCGTAGTAGAACATCCCGTTAGGGTCGTTCATCCAGTTCTTTTCCGGGGTAAAATGGAAATGAGGCCGGTAGTGTTTATTTTCTTCAGAAGCTATTGTGTCATTTACAGGGACTTCCCCGGTTTCCTTTTTCCCGTCTTTCCGTCCGCAGGCCATAAAGACGAGCAGGAATGCGGGCAATATTACGGTTTTTGTGATTACAGTATTTTTCATAAGGATTAAAATAGATGGATTAAAGCGTTGTTTTTTGAATATGATCCGGTCAGGTACTCCGCCTTCGGGGCATTTTTAACCGGGCCTGTATATCCTCCAGGGAAATCCCTTTGGTCTCGGGCATGACCAGCCAGACAAAGAGGAGTTGTATCAGCATCATGACCGTAAAGAACATGAATACCGGCCAGGCACCTATGGCGCCGAACAGCATGGGAATGAGCGAGGGGATTATGGCAGCGAGTACCCAGTGTACCGACGACCCGAAAGCCTGCCCGGAAGACCTCAGGTGGTTGGGAAAAATTTCGGAGATATAGACCCATATCACGGCGCCTTGCCCTATGGCATGTGAAGCAATGAACAGGAACAGGGACAACGGAACCGAATACCCTCCCCAGCCGAAGTAAAAAGCTGCCGTTACCATGGAAAGGGAGATAATATACCCGAACGACCCGTATAGCAGCAATGTCTTCCTGCCCAGCCGGTCTATAAGCATGACCCCGAGGAGCGTAAAGAGCAGGTTTACCAGCCCTATACCCACACTGCTCAACAGGGCAGTGTTCTGGGCCAGCCCGGCTTCTTCGAATATCCGGGGAGCGTAATAGAGAAAGGCATTGATCCCCGAGAGCTGGTTGAACATGGCGATGAGAAAGGCCAGGATAAGCGGGAACCGGTATTTTTTTATAAAAATGGTTTCCCCTGTGCGGTTTGCTCCTGAACCCTGGCGGATCTCTTCTATCAGCTGTTCAGGATCTTTACCGGGGTTGATGACCTTGAGTACGGCCCGTGCCGATTCTACCTGTTTTCTGGAGATCAGCCATCTCGGGCTTTTGGGAAGGTTGAATGCAAAAACAAGGTAGATCAGGGCAGGAAAAGCTTCTACTCCCATCATCCACCGCCAGGAATCCGGCCCCGTATTGCGGAGCAGGTAATTGGAGATAAAGGCGATGAGTATTCCGAGTACGATATTGAACTGGTACAGCGATACCAGTCGGCCCCGGCTTTTTGCAGGTGCAATTTCCGATACGTATGCGGGAGCGGCAATGGTCGATGCACCTACCCCCAGCCCGCCGATAAACCGGAAGAAGGCAAAGGTATAAGGGTCATTTGCCAGTGCAGACCCGAGAGAAGAAAGCAGGTATAATCCCCCTATTATGATAAGAGTGTTTTTCCGGCCTATCCTGTTGGTCGGAATGCCGCCGAACAGGGCACCCACCACCGTACCCCATAAGGCCATGGCCATCACCACGGAACCGTGAAAGGCATCGGAAGACTTCCACAGCAATTGCAATTGTTTGTCGGCGCCCGAGATTACCACGGTGTCGAACCCGAACAGAAAACCGGCCAGTGCGGCCGTAACAGACCAGAGAATAATTTTGTTCATCTCATATTTAATTGTGACGAATGCTAAACTATTCTTAAAAAAACCGATATATGTTTAGTAATGTTTCAAATAATTCATTTATATAATTTTTATTGCTCTTATTTTTTAATTTATTACAAATCAGGGGCTTTGTTTTTTGTAAAATCATTACGATAACGATATAGTTACACTCAGGTAACAGCAAATTACACTGAGGTTACATGATTTTTATCCCGTGTTTAAGCCGGTACCTGCCATATTCCGCCATACCGGTCAGGTATTGCTTTTGTATTCCTTGGGTGTGATCCCGTATTTGTTCTTAAAGGAGGTGGAAAAATAATTGGGAGATGAAAAACCACAGGCATAGGCTATTTCGGCAATATTAAGCGAGGTGTCCCGGAGCATTTCCCTGGATTTTTCGAGCCTGATGCCGCTGATATACTCATTGACACTCGCACCGGACATGGCTTTTATCTTGCGGTAAAGCTGAACGCGGGACAGATTGAGCTTTTGGGCCAGTTCTTCTACGGTAAACCCGGGGTTATCTATGTGTTGTGTAATGATGGTGTCGAGCCTGGTACGGAATTCCTCTCCGGTGATCTTCCTGATCTTGTCCTGCTGCAGGGTGATTTTCTGACTCTGGAGTTCCAGCAGCTTTTTCTTTTTGCTTATGATATAGGTCGAGTAAATCCCGTAAATGGCCAGGGCCAGGATGAGCACCAGAAAGAAGGTGAGTATTTTGATGAGGTTGGCCTGGGTAGCATATTTTTCTTCCTGTTCGGAAAGTTTTTGCAGCTGGTGTTCTATACTGGCCTGCTGGCGGTCTATCTTGTCCAGCTGATTTTTCATGATATCGGCGTTGACCGCATCGATCACGGTAGTGTTCAGCAGGTGGTTTTTGGGAACAGGGTCTTTTTTCAGGATCCGGAGGGCGAGTTTTATGGCTTCATTCCCGCCGGTAGGATAGAAAATGGTGGCCTGTAATACCCCTTCCTGTACCAGTTGTATGCCCCCGTTTTCGGTATTGAGCCCGTCCACTCCTATAAATTTTATACTGTTCTCTATACCGTTTTCCCTGGCCACCTCCCAGGCACTCAGGGCCATGCGATCGTTGTGACAGAAGATGTAATCGATCTTTTTTTCCTGCTTCAGTACATCTCTCAGCGGTGCTTTTACCGATCCGCTTTCCCAGTCCCCGTCTATGGCAGCCACAATCTCAAGTTTTTCAAAGCGGTTGACGATCTGGCTAAACCCCAGGCTTCTCTCGTAGGCCGGGGAAGACCCTTTAAGCCCTTTGATTTCCACGATCCTGATCTTCCCTTCGTGATGGGGGACAACCGATGCAATGTACCGCCCTGCATTTCTGCCCACTTCAATATTATCTGCCCCGATATAGGCCGTATAGCTTTCGTTCCCGATTTTCCGGTCGATGACAATAACCGGGATACCGGCCTTTACGGACTTTTCCACAACCGCAGTAAGGGGGCGCGACTGTATGGGCGATACGATAATGATGTCTGTCCCGTTCCGGATGAGAGATTCGATATCCGAAATCTGTTTTTCCACATCGTCACGGGCATCCAGTACGGTAAGGGCTACATCGTCGTGTAAAGACGCTTCCAGCTGCATCGACTTGTTCATTTGCTTTCGCCAGTCGTCTGTAGTCATGGCCTGGGAAAAACCGATTTTTACAGGGCCCTTGTCCCCGGTGCCGCTGCAGGACAAGAAAAATGCCGTCAGCCAGAAACCGATGAAAATAAAAAAAAGACGGTTGATATCGTGTTTGCAATGAATCAGCATTAGTTTAAACAAGCTCTTACTTTAAAAATTGTCCCGGACCGACAGGGTGAAATATTTTGCCCAATTTATAAAATTACCACCACTTTGGGCCGTATTTATTTACTTTTGCGCCGAATACCCCGGATGTAAAAGCTTTTCGGGGATTCATGCCTTTCCCAGCCTGTTACGGGAAGTACACCGATCACTTGCCGGTAGTAGGGTATTCAGAGCGATAAATATTTAAGTGTTTTAAATACAATTATAAAAAATAAATCCTATATTTACCTGTATCATAATCGGAAAAAAATGAAAAGAGTCTCTGGTTTTTTCAGCATGTTGCCGAACCCTTGTGGCGGAATGCAGGTAATACGGGTGAATTATGCGAATATCGTATGTGCCGTTATACTGCTTGTCGGCGGGATTACGGGGAATGCCCAGCCCGCGGATAAAAACGGGTATAAGAGCCCGCTGGTCCTGCAAAGGGCAGATCCGTTTGTGACCAAAGCCGGCGGGATGTATTACTTTATCGCCACCGTACCGGAGTACGACCGTATCGAGATTCGCAAATCTGAAACCATTAACGGTATAGCAGCGGCGGAACCGGTGGTGATATGGCGCAAGCACGATAAGGGCCCGATGGGAAACCATATCTGGGCGCCCGAACTTCACCGTATTGACGGAAAGTGGTATGTGTATTTCGCAGCGGGATCGGCTGAGGAAAAATGGAAAATACGCATGTATGCACTGTCTAATGCCGCTGACGACCCTACGGAGGGCCGGTGGAAGGAAGAAGGGCAGATCGTGAGCAGGAGAGACCAGTTTGCACTGGATGCCACTACCTTTGAACTCGGTGGCCAGCGGTATATGATATGGTCGGACAGGGCATCAGACGAGGTGGTGAATACCGGTTTGTATATTGCGGAAATGACCAGCCCCGTCACGCTGGCCGAACAGCAGGTCGTTATTTCCCGGCCGGAGCATGACTGGGAGATAAAGGGGCACCGGGTCAATGAGGCGCCGGCGGTACTCGTGCGTAACGGAAAGGTATTCGTGAGCTTTTCTGCCAGTGCTACCGATGCCAATTATGCCATAGGCCTGCTCTGGGCAGACCGGAATGCTGACCTTCTCGATCCGGCTTCGTGGCACAAACTTCCCGAACCGGTATTTTTCAGCAATCCGGAGTTCAGGCGTTTCGGCCCCGGGCACAACAGTTTTACGGTGGGAGAAGACGACAGGACCGATGTGATGATATACCATGCCCGCAACTATAAGGAGATTGACGGCGAACCCCTGTATGACCCCAACCGGCATACGCATGCCCGCGTATTGAAGTGGACGGAAGAAGGCATGCCTTTTTTCGGACAGGACAGCAGCGACCGCGAAATGGATATGGAATGAGAGGGAAATCTTTAAAATCAGCATCATAACGTTATATATTTATATCTCATGAGAACAGTAATGATAGTTACAGTCCTTCTGGTGTCTGTTTGCTTTTCCTGCCGGGAGAAGGAGGAAACCGGGCAGGGTGCCGGTACTGATTTGTCCGGCTATCCGATAGAAATGGCAGATGTCAAAAATGTCAGGCTGACGGATAATTTCTGGCTTCCCGTTATTGAAAGGGTTCAAAAAAAGACCATATCCTATGCTATTGAAAAGTGCAGGGAGGAAGGGCGTTTTGACAATTTTCTTATTGCAGGCGGGAAAATGCAGGGCAAGGCCAGGGGAGTGATGCCTTTTGACGATTCGGATGTGTACAAGATTATCGAAGGGGCCTCCACCTCTCTCCTGAGTGCCCCTGACCCCGGCCTGGAAAGCCTTCTGGACTCGCTGATACGCATTGTTGGTACCGGGCAGGAAAAAGACGGCTACCTGACTACCTGGAGGACCATTGATCCCGGAAAACCGACGGCAGATTGGGTAAAGGTGGTAGAGGGGAAAAGATGGGAATCGCTCGATATGAGCCACGAACTGTATAATGCAGGACATCTTTATGAGGCTGCGGCGATGCATTACAGGGCTACCGGAAAAACGGATTTTCTGGATATCGCTCTTAAAAATGCCGACCTGGTTGTGGAAACTTTCGGAGACGGGCCGGGAAAGATCAGTTCGGTCCCGGGCCACCAGATCATAGAAACCGGGCTTATAAAACTCTACAGGATTACCGGAAAGAAAAAATACCTCACCCAGGCAAAGTATTTCCTGGATCACAGGGGTGATCCTGAAAACCATACGCTTTACGGGGCCTATGCCCAGGACCATATCCCGGTAGTCAGGCAGAAAGAGGCGGTAGGGCATGCGGTCAGGGCAGTATATATGTATGCTGCGATGACCGATATTGCGGTGCTGGAAAAGGATTCGGGGTATTACAGGGCTACGGTTGACGTCTGGAATAATATCAATAACAAGAAAAAATACCTGACAGGAGGTATAGGAAGTAAACACGAAGGCGAAGCTTTCGGTGAGAACTACGAATTGCCCAACCTTACCGCCTATAATGAAACCTGTGCTGCCATTGGCGACGTGTACTGGAACCAGCGTATGTTCAATGCCACCGGCGATGTAAAATACTATGATATTATTGAACGGTCGCTGTATAACGGGCTGATATCCGGGCTTTCCCTGGACGGAACCCACTTTTTCTATCCGAATCCGCTGGAATCTGATGGAGAGTATCCTTTTAACCAGGGGGCGGTTACCAGAAAGGAATGGTTCGATTGTTCCTGTTGCCCCACTAACCTGATCAGGTTTTTACCTTCGCTCCCGGAAATGATCTATGCAAAAAAGGGTGACCATATGCTCTATGTTAATCTATACGCTTCCAACGAGGCCGAAATTGATCTCAACGGGGAGAAGTTCATACTGTCTCAGCAAACGGACTACCCGTGGAAAGGACAGGTGAATATCTCGGTAAGATCAGCTTCAGAGACCCCGGTCACATTGATGCTCAGGGTGCCGGAATGGTGCCGGAACACTATCTTGTCCGGAAACCTGTACGAATATGAAGATAAAAGGGAATTACTTCCGGAATTATGGGTAAACGGCGAAAAAACCGGCTATAACTTATCAGGAGGATATATTGCCCTGAAGAAACAGTGGAAGCCCGGTGAAGAGATACGCCTGAATTTCCCGATGGAGGTCCGAAAGGTCAGGACAAACGATCTGGTTGCGGAAGATCAGAACAAGACAGCCCTGGAATACGGCCCTGTGGTCTATGCTTTTGAAGAGGCCGATAACCCGTCGGTGATGGATAACCTGGATATTGCCCAGAAATTCGAAACCGTATATGACCCGGACCTGTTGGGCGGGGTGAATATTTTGAAGGGTACCGATAACGGTAGCGTAGCGATCCCGTATTTTACCTGGTCCAACAGGGGAGCGGGCAAAATGAAGGTCTGGGTAAACGACTAATTGTGCTCCAGGAACCGGTACATCTCTGCGCCGGCAAGCAGGAAGGCACCGACCCCGAAATTGGCAGTCGAACCGGCGTCTACCACCTGTCCGGGGATAGCCTTTTCGCCGATGGGCTGTACATAGCCTACCCTCCCGTCGGGCTGAAGGGCGGTTTTGCTGAGGTAATTCCAGCCTGCTTCTGCAGCCTTTGTATAGCGCTTCTCCCGTAGCACTCCGTTATTGATGCCCCATAGCAGGCCGTAGGTGAAAAATGCCGTGCCGCTGCTTTCCCTTCCGGGAGCATGACCGGGATCGAGAAGGCTGCGCGTCCAGTAACCTTCTTCCTGCTGGCATTGCACAATGGCTGCGGCCATATCCTTAAAGCGGCGTTTGTACAGGGAATAGTGAGGGTGGTCTTTTGGCATGTCCTGTAATACTTTTGCCAGGCCGGCAAATACCCACCCGTCACCGCGGGCCCAGAAGTCCTTTTGCCCGTTTACACTCCGGTGGGCGGGATAGACGTATTTGGCATCGCGGTAATAGAGCGAGGCCTCCTCGTCATACATGATGCTGTCGGCATATTGAAGGTAATCGTGAAGTTTCTCCAGGTATTGCGGGTTCCCAGTCACCCTGTAGAGTTTGGTCATCACGGGCATCACCATATACAGTCCGTCGGCCCACCACCAGTAATCGTTGTTTGGCGTGCTCATCTGGTATTCCATGACTTCCCTGGCGCGTGCTATCTTATGGGGTTCCGGATCGAGCCGGTAGAGATCGATATAGGTCTGAAAACAGATCTGCCAGTCACCGAACAGCACATACTGGTCGGTTTCCCCGTAGGAGTATTTCCATGCTGATTTTTTATCCGACCGGGCGCCCTGCCATTGATTGTGCCGGGCCCAGGCTTCGGAATAGTCCCGGTACTGTTTTTTTCCGGTGAGTCTATACAGTTCCATATTCCCGGTATGGTATGCGGCATGGTCCCAGAAAGCCCGTACCTGTGGCGGATTGTGGTTTTGCCAGTAGGTATTGGCCAGGTGTAATTTCGAAAGGACTTCCTCCCCGGCAGGCTGGGCGGAAAGTGTAAAAACGGATAAGGCCGAAAAAAGCAATAGGAGGTTTCGCCTGATATTCTTTGTAAAGATCATGATATTCTGTTTTATGGCTTATTCGATACTGATTTCCAATATTCTGACGGGAGTTGCCTCTGTTCCGGCCATACCCTCCCCGTCTATCTGTTCTACCTGCTGCACAAAGAGGTGCAACTGTTTTTTCAGTTTCCAGAGCTCCCCGTCGTATAACGGTTCCCACTGGCCTACGGGGCCCGGGGTCAGGTCGGAGATGGTCCACTTTCCGTTGCCGCCCAGCTCATAGCGGGCCAGGGATACCCTGTTTTCCCTTTCTTCATCACGGAAGAGCAGCAGCAGGTGTTTCCGGTGGCCCCGGTCATCGACCAGCAGTTGCGGACGGGAGACGGGAATCCTTTTGGTGCCCCCTCCGCCAAGGTCAAAAGGCGTACGCCTGAAGGTAGCCGTCAGGTTTTTCCACTGTTTTTCTTCCTTGTAAATCACCTGGTACTGTGGAGTTCCGTTACTTTTCCAGTAGGTGGCGATATAAGGTACCCCGCGTTGGTCTACAGTCATGGCGGTCTGATTTATAAGTCCGCTGCCCTGGGGTATTTTCCAGGCGTATTCTGCCGTATTTTTCGTAACGGGCAACTCATAAGGTTTTCCTTCGGAAGTTTTCCAGTGCAACCCGCCGTCGTGCGAACGGGCATAGCACAGATCGTGATTGGTAGCCACATCATAGGTTTCCCGCCATACCCATGACAGGTGAATGGTCCCGCGGTGATCTACACTGGCCTGCCAGTAGGCGCTACGTTGGCCTTCTCCGTCTATGAGATTGGAATGCAACTGTTCCCATTGCCTTTTTTCCCGGTCGTAACGATTAATGACAAGGTTTCCGCGGCCGGAGGCTCCCGACCGGTAAAAAAACAGGAGATCCCCGCCGGGAAGCCGGTAAAATTCGGGATAGGTCACCCTGTCTTCTTCCTTCCCCGTCATCGGTATTTCCTCTCCCAGTTCCAGTCCGAATGGTACCCTGCTCCTGGCATACCTCAGGCGGGTATTGTGATGGTCCCAGGCTACGTGCAGATATCCTTCCCCATCCACGGCAATACTGATGGTGTTGTGCGCATCGGCAGCATGGCCCCTGTAGGGAGTTCGTACGGTATCCCATTCCGTATCGCCCAGCCTTCGCCTGCCCAGGACGAGCGCACCTTCGGGATCGTAATAAGCGGTAAACTGTTGTTCTTTATGCGTGGTCAGGGCGTTTTTCCGGAAGACGACCGTATTCACCGAATTATTGGCCCAGCCTTTCCCCACTTCGGTTTCCCTGATCTGCTGCTGTGCGGCAACGACGGAAGAGATCAGCAGGAAGAGGGTCAGGATAATCCCGGGATATCCGAAGGCCGCCGGTATGTTACGGGTTGGTCTCAACAGCTTGTTATTCATGGTTTTTTTGCCCTTTGTACGGTTACCTTCCGGGCGTAATAAAAGGTATCTGTTTCGGGCCCCGGCATTCCGGAAGACCCTTCCATCTGCAGATTGATGATCAGCCACAGGGGTTTGCCGGTAAAATTGGCACGGTGTGCCCCTGTTTTCTTTCCGTCGATAAAGTATTCGATGGTGAGCATGGTGTCGTCAACGCGCTTCAGGACAGCGGTATAGGTATGCCAGGTTTCCATGGCATCCGGAATGTTCTTTTTAATGGTGGAAACCTCTCCGGGCGTGATAAAGGTATTCTGCCAGTTATAGGTATCTCCCTTGAACTCGAGGATGTCACTTTCCGGGGGCCAGCCGTTTACCGCTGTCAGCCAGAAAGCGGGCCAGGTGCCCCTGGCAACGGGTGCCCTGAATTCACCCGACACCTTGTACAGGGGATATTCCCTGCTGACGGTAATATGGTGTTTGGAATGAATGGCTGCAGAATGATATTTTATACGCTGGTGGGGAGGACTGCTGCTTTTTCCTTCATCTTCCGTAACCAGGGTTGCCCTGATCTGTAAAACATGCTTGTCCAGGGTCAATTGCCTGCGGTTTTCCGGTCCGGCATACATCCGGGCAGATCCGTTGTGGTCGCTTCCCCAGGGATACTGGTAGTTCCAGGCTTTTTCAAAGGCCTCGTAACCGGCAAAGGAAGTGCTGTCCACTATGGTCTCCCACTCCGGTTCGCGATGGGTTTTCGGATAAAAGGCATGATCCCTGGCAACTTTTTTTCCACTCCATACTCTTTTTTGGGTCCAGTCTTCGGGAGGGTCGGTCCAGAACGGCGTATCGGGTGGCAGCCCCAGCACCAGGTAGGCTTCCGTACACAGGTACAGGCTCCCGGTAGAGAGGTAGCCTTCGGCCACTTCGGGATCACGCCCGTAAAATCCGAGGGTGAGCCATCCCTTTTCATCAAACATATCGGGGGCCCTATGATGCCTTTTTAATACGGCATAAAGGGCAGAACGTACCCCGGCGGGGGTGATCGCATCGGGTAATTTCTGTAAAAGCGCTATCTGTGCAAGCGCCTGAAAGGCACCGTACCGGTAAGGCAGGGAGCGCCCGATGGGCGGATAGGTGCCGTCGGGCGAAATAAGCCGTTCCTGTATGGCGGCATACCGCTGCGCCCTTTCGATGAGCAGGCGATAGTCGTTGTTTGTCTTTTCCTTCAGCACAGCACCTATATCCAGCAGCATGGGGTGGATGACGTAACTGTTGTAGTAATCCCAGTGAAAGTCGGGACCGTCACCGTATATACCATCACCGAGGTACCACTCCCGGTGCTTGTTCAGGGCATATTCGATACGTACCATGTCTGCCTGCCCCTCGAATTTGAGCAGGGCGGCTTCCACCATGGCGGTAAACAACAGCCAGTTGCTGTATGCCGGAGAAATGCTCCGGGTCGATTTAAGGGCTTTTAACACATTGGCCTGTGTCTGTTTGTCGAGACGTTCCCATAATTGCCCGGGAGCGCGGAGCAGTCCCTGGGCAAAAAAGGCAGCATCTACAAGCGGCTGTCCCCCTTCGGTAAAATTCATAAAGTCGGCTGCCTCCGGATCTGTGGCATTACGGATGGCCTTCAGGGCCATACGGATGTATTTTTCACGGAGTTTCCCTTCGGGAGTATTGTCAGGTCCCAGTTCCAGCCACGGGGCCACCCCGGAAAGGGTACGGCCGAAAGCCTCGAGATAGGTCACCTTTTTCCGGTCTCCCCACGGATGGGGCGTAACCTCTACCGGCATGGTCTCTTTCAGCCGGTTTTTGCTCAGGGATTCCAGGACGGGACCGGCAATCCTGACCAGGTGTTCCGTAAAGTATTCCCTGATTTTTTCGGGATCCCGTTCTTCAGCCGGGGCTTGCGCTTTCAGGAAAAACCCCTGTAAAAGACAGAAGATAAGTAGCGGGAGTACATTTTTTTTCATAAAGATCATTGGTTGGCATTATTACATATTGATGTAAAAATAGGAAATATAGACTGTTTAAACGGGCTGTTCGCGCTTTTAAGGTGTTAAATATACATTTATCCCCTGTATTGTCCGAATTTGTTACCCTTTGAAGATTATTTTCTCTTGTATACTCTCTTCCTGGGGGCAATGTGTACCGTTTTTCCGGGGCAGAAAAAGAAAAAGCTACCGGAATCTTCCCGGTAGCTCACCTTTAATAAACCAACCCTAAACCCGGGACTAACCCGCCAGGCTTGCGCCCTGAATGGTCTGCAGGTCACCGTTAAGTTCCTGGGGGTGTACCTGTACCTGTTCTTTTTCCGCCTTGTTTACCATGCCGAGTACCTTATCCAGAAGATCGGTCTCGTTCTTGAAGAGTGATTTCTTCAGGGTTTGCATTTCAATTTCCATATTGTGCCTTACCTTTTTCTTCAACTCTTCGGTAAAAGAAAGGTTAAAGATCTTTTCGTAAAGAAACTTGTGGTTGGAAAGTGAGAAATCCCCGTTTCCTATACAAATGTATATTTCATTCACATCGTCAATAAGGAAGTATTCGTCGGAAATAGGAGAGATCAGTTTCTTCACCTGGTCGTTTTCTGAAAAATACCGGACAATGTCCTTGATGTATTTTTCGTCTGCGGTCAATTCTCTTTTTTTAAATCCAAACATAACTTTTCAGAATTATGAAGAAGCGGGCGTTTCTGAAAACGGTTTTTCTGATTATCGCAAACTTCTTCCGTTCTGTTTATTAAGACACGGAAAATCTCAAAAAGTCACATATGGGAGTTAATTAATTGCGTTTTTGTGTTTAAGTATTTGATTTTAAGTCTTAAACCCTGAGTATTGCAATGCGTTTTTTACCACGGCTTGTCCCGGTATGCCGAGATCTACGGGTATATATGGAGCAGTTCCGGAAAAATAATCCGTGAATCCGTGGCCAATAAACTTTCGGATTTTTATTTCAGATTTTCATAGGGAGGAACTTTCTCCGCGTTCTTTTTCCTGGAGAATGATGATGTTCCGGTCTGTAAAATTCTTTATGGGAAAAACGATTTTTTTGTCTCCTGTGTCCAGCACCAGGTTTATACTGTCGATGCGTTCGATAACCCCTTCGATGTCATCGACACGGACTTTCATCCCGGTTTCAAAGTTTTTCCGGGTATAAAAGCTGAGCAGCAGCCGGGAGATCACATCCTTTGAGCCCAGGCCGAGGGCAATGGTGAAGGCCGCGAGAAGGGCACCGAACAGGATAAGCACATTATTGGTAATGATGTCGGTATGTATGCCGAGCTGATTCAGGGCCATGATACCGGCAATAAGCAGTATGGTATAGAAAGCCAGGCCCCCTATGAATTTCGAGCCGCTCATATCAAAAGACCGCAGCATGCCCTGAACGGCATTGCGCACCAGGTCTGCCACAACAATCCCGAGGATGAGCAGGGCTATTCCGGTGAAAAGCCGCGGAAGGTAGGTGATGAGCTGGGCCGCCACCTCCGAAACGGCGTGGAGATTGAGCATTTCTGCCCCGGCAATGACCAGTATGAGGATAACCAGGAACCTGACAAAAAAGAGGATGATTTTCCTGAGATCGATGCGATAGGAAGATTTTGAGAGAAAATCCGTTTCATTGAGCTTTTCGGAGAGTGTGTTTATTCCGGAGAGCTTCAGCAGGCTTCCGGCGATAAAAAGAACAGATCTGTAAATGAGCCATCCGAGTAAAAGCAACAGTACCGTCCATAATACTTTCGGAAGCATATCGAGAAACTGCCCCGAGAGCCTGCTCAGAACATCGAGATCAAGAGGGTTTTGCATAATGGTAATTTTAGTAGTTTTTTATCACTGTTTCTTGTCGGATTTGTTCCTGGGATTAAAAAATTCATTTACGGTGAGCGGATATTTTACCGCCACCAGGTCGGCCATGTCCAGGGAGAGCTTTATCAAGGCCACATCGTCCATGACCTTTTCCCTGAGCGAATCGGGAAGCTCCTCATTGTGAATAATTTTTTTAAACGGGTTTTCCATGGGGTTAGTTGATTTCGTTATGCAATTCCAGTAAGCGGTGCTTGGCTCTTTTCAGCCGCATTTTGGCAGCGCTCTCCCCGATGTTGAGGGCGGAACTGATGTCCCTGATAGAAAAATCGTCCTGATACTTCATCAGCAGGATCATTTTATCGTCAGGACTGATCATATCCAGAATCTTCATAAGGGCAGCTTCTTTAAGTCCGAAAATAGCATCGTCTTCGATCTCGGCAGCTTCGTCCTTAAAATCATCGGTAGGGACGAAAGTCTGCCTGTATTTGTTCAGGTTGCGTTGCACATAGTTGACACAAAAATTATAGACAAAGGCATAGAGCCATGTCGAAAACCGGGATTCGCCCCGGAATGTCCTCAGCTTTACAAAAAGCTGTACAAAAATGTCATGGGTCAGGTCCTGTGCCTCCTCCACAGACCTCGTAAAGGAAAGGCATTTGTGATATACCCTGTGCGAGTACCTGTCATACAGCATGCCGTACCAATACGTGTCATTCGTCTCCGTTGTCCTGGAGACAAGCATTTCATCGCTGATGCTTTCTACATCTGTTTTCTGATGATCTTTTTCCATGATAAGGCCAGGAGCGAACCTTTGTTTTGATTAGACACATTAGTAACCCGAAAGGTCACATGATTTATACAAAAATATTCAAATTTTTATAAGAACTCCGTCTTTCCTGCTGAATTTGAGTGTTTTAATGTGGTAATAGCGGAGAATCACCCCCAGATGATTTATGAACGGGTAAGATGAGCGCCTGCCGGGGTAAGGGAAGCAGGCAATATAAGGGTTTTTCGGTATACGGGAGGCAGGACGGGTGCCTTCCGAATCCCTATATTCCCTGACCCTGCACGGTTTTTAAGAGTATTTGACAGATAATTAAGAACCGGCTGTAGCAGTTCGCATTAAATTTGTTTTGTGAATTTGATAAAAAAACACCACCTAAACAAAAGTACGTTTAAATTATCACACAAAACATTAACAAATTCAATCTGTTCTATATGAAAAAAAATTTAATAACCACCATTACTTTATTGATTGAACACAGAAGGAAGATTCCTTTAAAAGCCTGTGGCATATTTGCGGTGCTGATGCTTTTTATGATGAACAGTTGTAAAAAAGTTGATAATAAAGATAGACATAAGAAAACCGTAATAAACTCAGAGGACGGAATAATGACGTCTGCAGAGGGCAGCAGAAAGATCAGCGGTATCTATCCTCATCTTACCGTATATGCCCATAAAAGGATGGCGGGAAATTACGATTCCGGACAGGAAACGGGAATCGGGGCCCTGGCCGTTTGGAATGATAAGCTGTATATGGTCAGTTATGCCGCACATAAACCTGAAGGGAGCGAACACAATCTGCATATTGTCGACAAGGATAAGAACATGGAGATTTTTAAGGGCAGTATCGGCGGAACCCCGGCTGCCCGAATGGTGCACAAGGAGACCAATCAGTTGTTTATCGGCCCTTATGCCATAGATAGTACAGGCAAGGTGAGGGTGATTCCCTATTCCGACATGAAAGGAAGGCTTACCGCTGTGGCGAGGCACCTGAAAGATCCGGAGAACATGGTCTATTATTACGACATGGAGGGCATGTTGTACGAAGTCGACGTACATACTCTGAAAGTGAATAAGCTGTTCCACGACCCGCTTCCGGGGTGGCATGGAAAAGGGGGGTATACCAGTCAGGGCAAACTGGTGCTGTCTAATAATGGAGAGCGGCTGGCCAAGGGAAAGATGGTGCAGAAGAAAGACGGCACTGACTCTGTCAGTTACCGGTGGAAGGATACGTGGAAAGTGCCCCGGGAAGGGGTTTTCGGAAAGGACAGGCTGGGCATACTTGCAGAATTTGACGGTGAGAATTTCAGCATTGTGGAGAGAAAGCAGTATACCGATGTGACCACCAGACACGGGATCTATGCGGAACCTGGGGATGAGTCTCCCCTTTGGGCCGTCGGGTGGGATAAGAAATCATTGCGGCTCACGGTGATGGACCAGGGAGTATGGAGTACTTTTTTATTGCCCAAAGCGGCGTATAATAACGACCCCTCCCATGGATGGTTTACGGAATGGCCACGGATAAGAGCCATAGGAAAAGACAGGATGATGATGGATATGCATGGTATGTTCTTTGACTTTCCTGAATCCTTCTCGGTTATGAAGACCGCGGGGATACGTCCCATAAGTTCACATTTGAGATACATCCCGGATTTCCTCGAATGGAACGGACAAATCGTCCTGGCCACGGATGAGACTTCTGTACAGGGTAACCCGCTTTCCGGGCAGCCGCAGTCCAATCTCTGGTTTGGCAGCTATGAGGAATTGTCCGGTTGGGGCCCTTCATCCGCTTACGGTTCTGTGTGGCTTGAAGAAACCGTAGAGGCCGGCACACCCTCCCTGCCATTTCTCTTTGCCGGATTCGGCCACAGGATGATCTACCTGAAAAATCACGGAAAGACCCCTGTGACGGTTACGGCAGAGATCGATGCCGGGGGAGACCAGGACTGGAAAACCTTAAAAACATTTGCACTGGAAGGAAATGGCTCGGCATGGTATATTTTCGGGGATGACGAAAAAGGAGAGTGGATCCGCCTGATCTCCGACCAGGCCTCGGCACTCACAGCGTCATTTCACTTTACGGACGACAATTTTCACGATCCCGCCGACGGGGCGTCCCTTTTTGAAGGGCTGGCCGATGCAGATTACGACGGCGAGGTGAGTCACGCTAAACTTTACAGCAACAGGAACAACTTTAACCTCGGGGTATATGCAGGGAGGATAGAGAGCGGTAAATTTAAAGGAACTACGGATCTTGAATTTACCAAGGGAGATTTCGAATTTGTGGATGGTACGCCCGAGAAAGGATCGGAAGAAGTCCTGAAGGAAAAGAGCATATGGACCGAAGACGAAGCCTCGGTAATATTAAAGGCAAAAGACTACCAGCTGCGGCTTCCCAAAAATCCCCGGTACGACAGCAAAAAATTTCCTTCCGGTACGGTCAGGTCCATACGCGAAGTAGAGTCGGAAAGGGAACTCGCCAATATTGCCGGAACCTTTTATGAAGTTCCGCTGTATTTTATCGACCAGGAACCCCTGTATAAAATGATGCGTCCCGTATCCACCCATAACAAGCAGATCTCCGATTTTAATACCTGGAACGGCTTACTGGTGATGAGCGGTGTTCGTGCCGATGCCGAAGCTTCGGAGCATATCTATAAATCTCCCGACGGAAAGACTGCTTTGTGGTTCGGGGGGATCGATGACCTGTGGAGCCTCGGAAAACCCCGTGGAGAAGGAGGGCCCTGGAAAGATGCCGAGGTCAGGGCAGGTGAGCTTTCGGATAACTACCTGATGAAAGGATACGATGATAAGACCCTGTACCTTACCGCAGACAGGGACGTGAAGATTTCCCTGATGGTCCACTTTGAACACTACCTGAAAGAACCTGTACTGTACAAGACCTTTGAAGTTAAAAAGGGTGAGAAACTGGAATACGAGTTTCCGGAAGGCTTTAGCGCCCATTGGGTGCAGGTCAAAGCGGATAAAGACTGTAAGGCAACGGCCTGGTTTGTATACCGGTAAGCAGAAGAAGGACCGGAGATCTGCAGGCATTAGTGAATGACAGAAATCGTATGGTTGCCGGGGAAGTAATAAATTAGAGGATAAACATTTTAATAAATACCATTCATCTTATGAGAAAAATAATATTAACCACCATTACCTTATTCACTGAAAACAGGAAAAAGATACCGCGGGAGGTATGTAGCATCCTTGCGATACTAATGTTCTTTACGGGATATTCTTCAGTAATTTATTCCCAGTCACTGGTAACGATTTCGGGAACAGTGGTCGACGAGGGAGGAGTACCCATGCCAGGGGTCAACGTGATACAGTTGAACAGTACCCGGGGAGCCACTACAGATTTTGATGGAAACTTCAAAATAGAAGTGGATGAAGGAAGCATTGTGGAATTCAGCTATATAGGATACGAGACCTTTGTCATTGAAAAGGCAGCTGCCACCATGAGTGAGATGAATATCATTATGAAACCGAATGCTTCGAAACTGGATGAAGTAGTTGTTATCGGATATGGGGAACAAAAACGATCGGACGTTACAGGTTCGGTATCCAGTATTAAAGCTGATGATATTGTGGAATCCGGTAACACTGACGTATTGGGAGCTATTCAGGGTAAGATTGCCGGGGTTCGGATCAATGCCCAGTCCGGAGAGCCCGGAGCAGCGATGGATATTCAGATCCGTGGGGCGAGTTCACTTTACGGTTCATCATCTCCTCTCTTTGTTATCGATGGGGTTCCTTACGATATGAATGCCGATGAGGTGGCTAATGCCGAAGAGACCAATATTGGGCATGCTGTAAACCCGCTGTCGGATCTCGATCCCAACAGTATCGAATCCATGGAGGTGTTAAAAGATGCTTCTGCCACAGCAATTTACGGATCAAGGGGGGCTAATGGAGTGGTTATCATCACTACGAAGTCCGGAACTCCCGGAAAGTCGAGGATCAACTACCATGGATATACGAGTTTTTCCGAGGCCGCAACTACACTGGATCTGTTAAACGGAGACGACTGGATTGACTACCAACGGATAGTACGTCCCGAATCACCACTGTTCTATGAGATAGTAGACGGTAATATAGATACGAACAGCCCCATAGACCCCTATGCCTATAAACAAACAGACTGGCAGAAGGAAGCCTTCCGGAACGCTATAACCCAGAGTCATTCCATTTCGATAAGCGGAGGAAACAAGCAGACCACATGGGCAGGAGGAGTTTCCTATCTGGACAAAGAAGGTGTAATCCGAAGGAATGATTACGAACGGCTCAACGCGAGGCTCAAAGTTGATCACAAACACACGGATAAGTTGAGGGTAGGTATAAATCTCAATGGGTCTACCGAAACCAATGAAGGAGCGACGAATACGGGTCTGGCCAATTCCGCTAATGGTATCGTACAGCGAATTATCATGTCGAGACCTGTACAGTACTACGACCCGTCTACTGACGACGAACTCACCGGATTTATCACTCCGCTTTCCATGATCGATAATGCAGAGAAAAGCACCAATACCATTAGAATGACGGGAAATGTGTATGCGGAATATAGCTTTTTGCCGGAACTTAAACTAAAGGTCGATGCAGGGGGAAGGCTTTCCAGTTCCAAAGGGAAGATGTTTTACGGTTCCAATACGATTTGGGGCAATCTGAATAATGGTATTGCCAGTTTGCAGGAACGGAGGTCTGGCTCCTGGAACTTTATCACCCAGCTAAGTTATAACAAACGGTTCAATCGTATCCATAAAATTGATGCCACAGGTGTCTTTGAAGCCGGTCATTATAATTATGAGTACCAGAGTATGCGAAGTACTGATTTTATGGACGAATCTACCGGTATCGACGACATCAGTAAAGGGGCGCTGGTTTCAAGTGTGCGCTCCTCACGGTGGTCTTCAAACCGGGTTTCCTGGCTCGGCAGGGTGAATTACTCGCTGCTCTGGCGGTATTTGTTTACCGTGAGTTTCCGTGTGGACGGTTCCGATAAATTCGGCCCCGGAAACCGTTATGGGTATTTCCCTTCATTTGCTTTTGCCTGGCAGGCGCACAAAGAAGATTTTTTGAAGTCTGTAGACGCATTAACGGAGTTGAAGCTCAGATTGAGCTACGGGGAAACAGGGAATGAGAGAATTCCTGCCTACCGCTATTTTTCGGAAATGGAGAATACGTTCTACGCCTCCGGAGGAAGTTCTCTTTTCGGAATGTCGCCCGGGTCCCTGGCCAATCCCGACCTGAAATGGGAAACCACAAGACAGTTTAATACAGGGGTAGATATCGGACTGTTTAAAAATCGCCTGAATATAACCGCGGATTACTATATTAAACAGACCCACGATATGTTGCTGCCAGCCTCTATAGCCTCAGAAACCGGGTACACCCAGCAGTGGAGAAATATGGGGCGCTTAGACAATACCGGGGTTGAACTGTCAATAAACTCTGTGAATGTCAATACTAAAGACTGGAATTGGACGACCAATTTTAATATCAGTGCCAATAGGAATACTATCAAGGATTTGGGTGATATAGATTATATACCGGTAATTATGACTAACGGTACCATTGCCAACCTGGGGCGGGTACAGGTCGGTCATTCTCTCGGAACCGGTTACGGTTTTGTCTGGGACGGAATCTACCAGATCGACGACTTTATCTGGCAGGAGGACAGCAACCCTGAAATCCCGCACGAATCGAGAAATTACGAACTCAAGGATGGAGTACCGTCGGTGGCGGGTGCTACGGTACAACCGGGAGGGCATAAGTTTAAGGACCTCAACGGAGACGGCGTAGTAGACGATGACAATGACCGGACCTTTATATCGCGCAGTTTGCCCAAACATGTAGGTGGGTTTTCAAGCAATTTGTCTTATAAGAATTTTGATTTTAATTTCTTTTTTGAATGGTCGTACGGAGGGGATATGATCAATTTGGGGAAACGGCTGGTTGAAGGTCCCGGAGGTGGGGTATGGAACCTGTCCCAGGATTTTTACGACAATAGGTGGACCCCGGAAAATCAGGGTAATACCCATCCGGATTTTCTGATCAATAACCCGACGTCGAGCATGATGTCGAGCTACTATGTAGAGGATGCTTCTTATCTCAGGCTGTCAAGTGTGACGCTATCCTATACACTACCCGATCGGTGGCTGGACAAAACCGGGTTCAGCAATGTTAAGGTATATGTAAAAGGAACCAATCTCCATGTATGGACCAATTACTCCAGTTTTGACCCCGATGTGAGGTGGAACAATAATTTGTTACCCGGAGTCGACCGTTTTGCCTATCCCAGACCACGTTCCTACATCGTTGGATTAATGTTCTCCTTATAGTGCTCACCATAAAAACAGATAAGATGAAAAACCATAAAAGTCTCATAATATTAAGTGCTTTATTTTTTACATTCCTGCTGTCAGGATGTGATGATTTTCTGGATTCGCAACCTTATTCCTTTACTTCGAGAGAGAATTTCTACACTACGGAGGCTGAAGCTGAAATTGCGCTTGTAGGATGCTACAACAGTATTAATGGGGGAGGGGATACATTCGGTCAATTTTTACCATATATCCTTAGCGGTACCACCGATGAATGTATTGCCCGCGATGGGATCACCAATCAGGTAACCCCATTTGGGTTAGCCTCCTATATCAGCTCCGATCAGAAACTCGCTAGTGTCTGGTCTACGTTCTACGAAGGGATCAACCGTGCCAATCATTTATTGGCTCAATTAAACGAAATAGAAGATATGAGTGATGAGCGAAGGGAAGAAGTGAGAGCAGAGGCCAGGTTTCTGAGAGGAATTTACCATATGTATCTTACTATGATGTTCGGAGGTGTTCCGGTGAAGACCGAACCCGATCCGGAAAGCGGTCCGAGAAATTCTACAGAAGAGGTATTCGCACAGATTGTGGAAGATCTTCGATTTGCTTACGAAACCTTGCCCGAGACAGCAGGGATCTCCGGAGCAGCTACCAAGTGGGCTGCTGCTGGATATCTGGCAAAAGTATATGCCTATATGGGTAGTGCCAAAAAATCGGGAATGGGTAACGAGCTCGATTTTGATCTCAACAGCTTCGACTGGGTGGATGCAAATGAGGCCTATGCCAATTTATTGACGCTTACCACAGATATCGTAGATAACAGCGGTTACCAACTTACTGAAAATTATGCCTATCTCTTCCGGGAAACCACCAGGGGAGCACAAAGCGAAGAGTTTCTCTTTGCGGCTGAGGCCAGCAGTTCGGCGACAAATATGATCACCAACCGGTATGGCAATGCGTGGTTGCCCTATGGGCCTCCCGCCATTGGAGGAAATAATTCCCGCTGGTTTGGCCCGTTGTCTGAGCTGTTCGACAAGTATCATCCCACACATTTGACCGACATGAGAAGAGCGAATAATATTACCCGCAATATGACCGCAAACTCAGAGGTGGAGGAGATAGAAGGAGGACGATATTACGTACCGAGAATAGCTACAGGTCCAAACGATGGTTGGCTTACTCCCGGCAAGTGGAGACAGCGCGATCCGGCCCAGAAAGATATTCCGCAATGGGCAAGTGATGCGCCATATCCTCTGATCCGTTTTGCCGATATACTGCTGTTGCATGCCGAAGCCTTGTATGAAAATAATGATGAACCCGCGGCAAGAGCAGTGCTAACCCGAATAAGAGAACGTGCTGCAGGAGAAGATATTGATGTAGCGGTTTTGGACGATGAGTATTACAAGGCTGATTTCCTGGAAGAATTGTTAGACGAACGTTCCCGCGAACTGTGTTACGAATCGCAAAGAAGGTTCGACCTGGCGCGTTTCGGAGCGTATGATGAAGTGATCCGGTCGCTTCAGAAAGATCGTGGAGTGTTCAATCCCACAGTGGGTACGCTGCAATTAAACTGGGCTCCTTACCGTATGTGGTTTCCCATTCCCCTTGCGGAACTTGATCTTAATCCGGAACTGGAACAAAATCCGGGGTACTGAAAAAACGGTGACCGAATATCTGAATATGATGTATAGAATTAAAATAATGTTACTGATTGTTATCTGTATGATAAATATCCCGGTCGTACTGGCCTGGCCTGTTTATCTCCACTTTGGAACCGGAGAAACACAGGGGGTAAAGGTCAAGGGTAAAGAGTATCGTATTACTCTGGAACAGATTGAATACATTACCGTTCCCAATAACAGGAAACCGGCATCCATAGGAGCTCGGACATTGCAGGAAGCCAAAGTGACCCTATCCGTGAACGGGGAGACCATTACCCTGACCCAACGTCCTTATCAGCTTCCCGTAGACTTTATGGGGCTACGGCTTTATGTGGAAAATACTCGGGACTGGGTTAAAAAGGCCGGTAAGTTTCAGGCGGTTAAACATTTTCCAAAGGACGCCAAGATTGCATTGACGGCAACCGGAGAACCATGGGGGCCTGATACCATGCGTTTTCCCGTTTTGGAATACCGCTGGAGATCTTCTAATTACAACAATACCTGGAGTTCGCTGGTTCCCGGGAAGAATGTGTATTACCATCGGGGCGAAGATTTCGGCCTCGCGCCGGATCGCTATCACATCCAGGCAATTCTTGACGGTGTGGTACAGGCTACCCCGCTGCCCGATGGCGATGGGGCCAGTAATGAAATTATCGTGAAACACAGTGATGACTTTAGTTACAGGGTATCACATGTAAATACGGGAACGGTAAAGGAGAATATATTGAAAGGGAAGTCTGTAAAGACCGGTCAGTTGCTGGCACAGGGCGGACGTACCTACAAAGGAAAAGAAAAAATGAACAATCCACATTTACACATCAACTTTATCTATAGGGGAGAGGCCGTGAGCACCTATCCTTACCTCGTGGAGGCTTATATGCGTGAGTATCCGGACAATGTACTCGCCGTTGCCGGTGGAATTCAATATGCCTCGGAAGGGAAAGAAGTAAATCTCGATGCAAGCCGTTCTGTAGTCCGTGAAGGGCATAGCATACAGCAATACATATGGGAGTTGCCGAACGGAAAAACCCTTAAAGGAGAAAAACAGAAGATAGTTTTTGACAAAGCGGGGAGCTATCCGGTGACACTGCGTATACAAACTGATGCAGGAGATGAAGATACTGACAACCTGCAGGTATATGTCTTGAATGAAAAAAGGGAATTTAATGATTTTCTGGGCTATTTCTACACCAACCCCATGCGTCTCAGGGTGAAGGAGGAATTCACATTGTGGAGGCCCTGGAGAAAGGGGTGGGCCAACAAGCCACTTTCCGTAGATTTTGGCGACGGAACAAAACTAAAAAAAGCAGGACTTGTTACCCATCATGTTTACAAAAAACCAGGTATCTATACCATTACACTAACCGCCCGTAAACCCTCGGAACGACCGGCTACCGTAAAACTAAAGGTGATGGTCGATAAGTAAGGGAGGGCACAGGTACGGTCTATAAAAACTTAAAACAATACCGGAACAGCCATAGTTTCAGTATGGTTTAAGGGGGTAAAGACGTATTGTCCTGATCCTTTAGAAAGAAATAATTCTCAATGGTTTTACAAGTGATATAAAACAGAAACTATGTGTAAAATAAAATTAACCAACCAAACCATTTCGTTGTTTCTGGCTCTCTTATTGATGTCTGTAACGACAAACTCATGCAATAATGAAGAATTGCGTTTAACCTCAGAAAATAGTGTTAGTGAAGAATACGAACCCGAGGAATATACGGGGTTGTTAGGGCAATTCGATTTTACCTCGGGAGGAGGCCGGGAAAGAGCTTCGGAAGTCAAGTCCGGAATTACCATTTCGCGCATGGCCATTGGAAACCTGGAATCTGAATACTTCAACGATGCCCTGGCGCTTAGTGATTGGGTATCTTTAAATGTAGGGGCGGGCAAATGGCTCGGTTTTGAGATCAACAGTGCACACGGTTATGAGTACGAGGTGGATAGTGTTTTGGTGATAATGCGGCGCTCTGACAATACCCCGGATAGGATCCGCCTGAGCTACGGCGATGACAAACAAAACACCACCCAGATCCAGGGAGTGATCACGGAAGTAGGTTCGTCTGTATATGAGACTTACCCTCTGGAAGTGAACGCCAGTCAGAAACCGGATCAAAGCACCCCTTATTACGCCATTGGAGTACAGGCCGGGAGCAGGGAAACTGTTGTAGAGTTCGACCGGATAGCAATTTACGGTAAGGTCAATGAAGTGTTGTTGCCTACTTCCGGCGATTATATTATTCATTTCGATCAGCCGCAACAGATTATTGAAGGTCTGGGAGTGGAGTTGCAAAGCGACAGAATGGGACCTGATTATGTGAATAGCGATCCGGTAAACGGTGTGCCTTATGAACTGACGAGTGCTGAAAAACAGCGCCTGGCTGAAAAGATGACCGGATTTCGATACATTCGTCTCGCGATGGGGCTCTGGTTCCGGGGAACAACACCTGACAACAAGAATATAGTGGAACGGTACCCCGGCCAGTTACAGTCCATCAAAGATCTGATCACTGATGCCGGTATAGAGGGAATCTCCATGGAATACTGGTCGCCGGCTCCTTACTGGAAGTCTACAGACAGCTACCTCCTCGGTTCCCTAAAGAGCTTTGATTCTGTTTTTCTCTCCGATTTTGGCGATGCCGTGGTCGGTGATATCAGTTACCTGACGGGTAACGGGCTGACCATTTCTACCTGGGGGCTTCAGAACGAACCTTTTAACGACGGGCTGGGGTATTCGCAATGCGATTATATCGATGGGGAAAGCTATTACAAGGCGTTTAAAGCGGTGGCGCCCAAGGTGAGGGCGGCCCTTCCGAATACCGAGATTATAGTGGATAGTCATAATGGGAACCTCAGCCGGTCTTCCTCCTATATCCGGGGGGATGCTCAAACTTTAAACCTCGTAGATTCCTGGGTATACCACCGGGGCGGTGCATCCTCGGATCTCCAGATTGAAGGGCAATCGCGTTTTTTGCCAAACAATATGGGGAAGCCCATCTACCAGAATGAGTATTCGTACCACGCCGAGCACGTAGAGCAACGGTCGAAAGAATGGCGTATGGTCAACATTGCACAGTCTGTAATGAACTGGATGACATTCCTCAACTCTCCCAAGTGGTATTGGCTTCATATCCTGAAACCCACCAACGACCCGAACCGGGAAGGTTTCGGGCTCGGCGTCTATCGTCCCTTAAACGATAATAATTTCAACAATCACCCTGATGTGGCCCAGGGTACCTTTAAACTCAGCCAGCACTACAACGGAATAGCCGGTTTTCTGGAGCATATGCCCTGGGATTCCCGACGTTACGAAGTAGAAGAGGATGAGGTGCTGTACAACCAGCGCATTATGGCCTGGAAAAGACCGGACGGCAAATTCGTTTTTGCCCTGACCAACCGCAGTAGCAGGCCATTCGAGTTTAATATTGCCATGGATCAGCCCCGCAGCTTTACGGGATACCGATACGACAAAGACACCTTAAACCAGACACTGCCTTCGCAATCCGGAAGCGATCACACGATAACCTTGGAACCGTGGAGTATTGAATTCTGGGTCGAGGATTGACAATGGTGACATCATCTAAAGAACATTGAGAAACAAAAAATACTGAAGATATATTGATTTTAATTATGCTAAACCAGGATAAAATATCTGATGTCACATCAATAAGACCAGCCATGGAGAGTAAAATTTCATGGATAACTCAAAGAAGAAAAATGCCGGGAGTATTATTTATTCTCCTTATAGCTTTTACACAAATGCTTTCAATGCTATCTTATAGCAACAATGAAGAATTGTGTTTAAATGCCGAAAATAGCGTTAGCGGTGAGTGTGCATTGAAAGAATACACCGGATTATTAGGACAGTTTGATTTTACCTCAGGAAAAAGCCGGGTTAAACCTTCGAATGTCAAATCAGGAATTACCATTTCAAAAATAGCGATCGGCAACCTTAAATCTGTGTATACGGATGATGCCCTGAGTCTCAGTAATTGGACTGGCTTAAATGTGGGTGCAGGTAAATGGATCGGTTTTGAGATTAACAGCGTATATGGTTTTTCTTACGAGATAGATAGCGTGACGGTAGTGATGCGGCGTTCAGACAATACCCCGGACAGAATTCGCCTGAGTTATGGCGATGACAAACAAAATTCCACTCAACACCGGGGAGTGATTACCAAGGTAGGATCTTCAACATTTAACACCTTCTCTCTGGGGGTCAACGCTGATAAAAAACCGGATCAAAACACACCCTATTACGCCATAGGAGTGCAGGCAGGAAGCAGGCAGACTATTGTCGAGTTTGACAAGATCTCAGTTTATGGCCGGATCACTGAGGTTCCGTTACCTACTTCCGGAAGCTATACGCTCCGTTTCGACCAACCCCAACAACTTATTAAGGGATTAGGTGTAGAATTACAAAGCGACCGTTTTGGCCCTGATTATGTGAACTCCGATCCTGTCGGTGGAGTACCGTACGAATTGGTCGACGCTGAAAAAAATCGTTTTGCCAAGGAAATGTTATCGGGGTTTCGCTATATACGACTGGCTATGGGACTATGGTTCAGAGGTCAGACCCGGGATGGGAAAAATATAGTCGAACGATATCCCGGTCAGGCAGAAGGAATAAGCGACTTGATCCGGCGATCCGGTATAGAGGGTGTTTCCGCTGAATACTGGTCACCTGCATCTTTCTGGAAAGAAAGCGGAAAACTACAAGGAGGGGGACCATTAAAGAGTCTGTACCCTGAGTTTTTAGACCGTTTCGGGGATGCTGTCGTACAGGATTTACAATATCTGTCGGATCATGGCATACCGGTTAAAATGTGGGGATTACAGAATGAACCCAACAATGTGACCAATTATGCTCAAACCACATATAGTAATGAGGAGTATTATGAGACCTTCAGGAAGGTAGCGCCTAAAGTCAGAAAAGCGTATCCGGACGTTCTGATTCATGTGAATAGCCAGAGGGGACAGTACGGGGTTGGCTCAGAATTAATTAAAAAGGACAAGGAGGCATTACAATATGTAGATGGCTGGTCCTGGCATAGGGCATATCACGTGCCGAATGCCACTTCAGACGACTTGATAGACCATCGGAAATCAATTAATCGCGGTACGGAAGGCAAACCAGTATTTAATAATGAGTTTGAATATTTTAAAAAGAAAAATCAAATGGATACCTCACCGGAATGGCGGATGGTAAATACCCCCCAGGTGATTATGAACTGGATGACTTTTGCAGACTCGCCTACATTTTTTTGGTTACATGCCTTAAAGCCCATGAGCGATGGTAATAGCGAAGGCTTTGCATTGGGAGTATGGCGTGGTGAGCAGGAGAGTGATGCTGAAAGATTTCCCGACCTGCAAAAGGGGCATTTTCAATATAATTGGTGGAATTGGAATGGCATAGCCGGTTTCCTGAAACATATGCCCTGGGATTCCCGACGTTACGAAGTGGAGGAGGACGAGGTGCTGTACAACCAGCGTATTATGGCCTGGAAACGCCCGGACGGTAAATTCGTTTTTGCCCTGACCAACCGCAGCAACCGGCCATTCGAGTTTAATATCGCCATGGACCAGATCAGAAGTTTTACGGGACACCGATACGACAAAGACACCCTGAACCAGACGCTCCCTTCGCAATCCGGAAGCGATCATAAGATAACCCTCGAACCTTGGAGTATTGAGTTCTGGGTCGAGGATTGATAAGGATGACCAGATCACTATCAACAATGTAATTCTGATGATCTTTCCAGATAAATTAAGTCAAATTAAACACATATGCAATATGAAAAAATTTATAACATTCAATAAATATAATTACACCGGCTACCTGTTTGCGCTTATGGTGATTTGCTTTTCTTCTTGTGGGGAGGAAGATGAAGGGGTGGGCGAGCGACTCGAACAATCGATGGGGCTTTATACCACATCTGCTTCACTGAATCTTGGCGATGAAATTACCATAGCTCCTAAATTTGCGCCGGGTGTGACACCCAAACGAACTTATGAATGGACGGCAGATAATCCGGATATCGTAAGTATGGTCGTGGACGAAAATTATGCGGTTACCCTTACTGCATTGTCTGAAGGAACTACAAATCTTACTATTACCTCTGCCGACGGTGTTTTGAGCAGGAGCTGTCCCGTTCGCATCTTTGACGGGAAGGCAGGAATAAATGTCAGCTTTGGACCGGGAAGCAACGGCTCTTTTTCAGACGGCTGGAACTTGCTTTCAAGTATTTTGGATGGAGGTATGATCTCTAATCTGAAAACCAGTACAGGGTATGGTACTGGCATCGCGATAAATGTAACAGGACGGTTTAATCAAACCGGATCAACCGGTGAAAGTGAAACAGATACCGAACTGGAGATGCCAGAGCATGTTTCTTCCGGTTACTTTTTAGGGAACTCATGGACGGTTTTCCAAGGCGTGATAACCGAACAAAGTACGCTAACATTGGAAGGCCTGGACAGTGACAAGCGCTATAATTTTTATTTTTTCGGATCTCGTGCTGCATACACAGACTACCGGTCCGCAAGATATTCGGTCAGGGGGGCAAACGAAGGTGCGGATGACCTCAACGGATCGGGTAACAGCTCGGAGTTAGCGTATGTCACCGGAATACAACCCAATGAAAATGGAGAGATTTTTATTACCATCCAGGCGTCGGAAGAAAACTCTTCCAAACAGGGATTTTATTATCTCAATGCAATGCGTTTTGCGGTAGCGGAAGAAGTGAAATAAAATAAATATCCATATTTTTAATAAAGCATAAAAAAATATCAACATGCGTATACTGCTGAAGATTACTGTTTTTATTTTGAGCTGTGTCGGTTCAGCTTATGCTCAGAACGCTTCGAGGCCGAACATTGTGTTTATCGCTATTGACGACATGAACGACTGGACTGGTTTTCTAAGGGGGCATGAGCAGGCCCTGACGCCGAATATGGACGGCCTGGCGGCCAAAGGGGTCAGTTTTGTCAATGCGCATTGTGCCGCTCCGGCCTGCTCGCCCAGCCGAAATGCGATCATGCTCGGGATTCAGCCCTATCATTCCGGGCTTTACCCGTTTTACGACAAATATTCCAAAGTTGATTCCGCGGTCAGAAACCGGTACGTTTCTCTACCGGCCCTGCTCAAGGCACATGGTTATCACACCTATGCTTCGGGGAAAATCCACCATGGCAATGAAACCTATATGCGGGACGAGGGCAGGGAAGAGTGGACGGAACACAACTTCGAAAAGATCCGAAAGTTACCCGATCTGGTGTACGACCGTGATGCGGGGTATATGGTCGGAGACAACAGGAAGCTGGCCTTTTGTCCCTTCAGCTCACCGAAGGAATACGACCAGGATTATCAGACGGCGCTCTACGGTGTCAAACAGCTGGAACGGCATCACGACAAGCCGTTTTTTCTGGCTCTTGGCTTTAAGAAACCGCATTTGCCCTTTGTCGCGCCCCGCGAGTATTTCGATATGTATCCCGACAGCATTACAGAACCTGCGATAAAAGCGGATGATTTCAAGGATATTCCGTGGGCCGGGCGAACCAATATCTCCCTGAAAGACGAGGTGCAATTTCGAAAAGACCAGGCCTGGAGCAAGGTGCGAAGGGCCTATCTTGCCTGTATTTCGTATACCGATGCCAATATCGGTAAGGTGTTGGATGCTCTCGGGGAAAGCGCGTATAAAGACAATACCATAGTGGTGTTATGGTCTGATCACGGTTATCACCTTGGGGAGAAGCAGAGCTTCCGGAAATTTAGTCTCTGGGAAGAGGCGACCCGGTCGCCGCTGATCATTTATGACCCGCGGAAAAAGAGCGGGCAGAACAGGGTTTGTAAAGAGGCGATTTCCCTTACCGATCTGTACCGCACTGTCGCCGGGCTTACGGCTACTCCCATACCGGAATACGCCGACGGGACCAGTCTTGTGCCCTGGCTGGACGATCCGCTCCGGAAGAGGGAACAGCCGGCCATCATCACCTGGGGACGCGGTAATTATGCGGTACGGACTAAAGATTGGCGTTATATCCGTTATTTTGATCATTCCGAAGAATTGTACGATCACCGCAGTGACCCCAATGAGTGGAACAACCTCGCAAAAGACCCGAACCACCAGGCGAAGCTTAAGGAACTGGCCGGTTGGTTGCCCACCCGGGAAGCCCCCCTGGTCAGGTCGGGCATAACCCTGCACAATGTGGTGGATGCTGATAAACCCGACCTGACCCGTGGTAAGAAACGGTGGGAAAAGTTGCGTACGGAGCTCCGGCTTATTTTGGAGTTTAAATCCCGGTTATCGGGTAAAAGTCAAGAATAGTCATGATATCATTTCTCGTTTCGGTTGCTGTACTGGTTGCCGGTTATTTTATTTACGGAACGCTTGTGGAAAAGGTCTTCGGGATAAAGACCGACAGGGAGACCCCTGCGGTAAAACTTCGGGATGATGTGGATTTTGTACCGCTGCCGACATGGAAAGTCTTTCTGATACAATTCCTGAACATCGCGGGACTGGGACCTATTTTCGGAGCTATTTCCGGGGCGATGTTCGGCCCGTCGGCCTTTATCTGGATCGTGTTCGGGAGTATATTTGCCGGAGGCGTACACGACTACCTTTCCGGGATGTTGTCGGTACGGCACAACGGGCTGAGCATAAGTGAAATAGTAGGGGTGTACCTCGGGAAACACCTGAAACAGCTGATGCGGGTCTTTACCATCGTACTGCTTATTTTTGTAGGGACCGTTTTCCTGGTAGGCCCCGCGAAGATCATCGCGGAAATGTTTGAAAGTGGGTGGAGTGCAGGGGTATGGATGTTAATCATCCTGGTGTATTACCTGCTCTCCACCTTGTTGCCGATTGACAAGATGATCAGTAAAATATATCCCGTATTCGGGATGGCCATGCTTGTCATGGCTTTGGGACTTTTGACAGCGCTTTTTTCAGGAGAATACCATATTCCGGAAATAAGTGCACATACGTTGCGCAACATGACGACAAATCCTGGGGAAACCCCGCTGTTTCCCATCATGTTTGTCACCATTGCCTGCGGGGCCATTTCGGGATTTCACGCTACCCAGTCGCCTTTAATGTCGAGATGCCTGAAGAATGAAAGAGAAGGAAAGAAGGTTTTTTTCGGGGCGATGATCACCGAAGGTGTGGTCGCCCTGATCTGGGCCGCAGCAGCCATGGCCTTTTTCGGGGGAATAAGGGAGTTGAATCTCTCCATGAGTGATCATGAAAACAATGCGGCCTGGGCTGCTAACGCCATCGCCAATGGAATGTTGGGAAAAGTAGGAGGAATACTGGCACTCATAGGCCTGGTGGCCGCCCCGATTACCTCGGGAGATACCGCATTCCGGTCTGCCCGGATCATTTTTGCGGACATTTTTAACTATGACCAGAAACCGCTGAAAAAGCGACTTTTGGTGAGTATTCCGTTATTTGTTATAGCTTTGGTGCTCAGTAGGATAGAATTCGGGATCATCTGGAGGTATTTTGCCTGGAGCAATCAGACCCTGGCCATGGTCGTGTTGTGGACGGTTACGGCATACCTGATGAGCAAGGGTAACAAATGGTATATAATCAGTTTTATTCCTGCAGTTTTTATGACCATGGTATGTACGACATACATATTACTGGCCTCCGAAGGCTTTCAACTGGACAATACCCTGTCTTACGGACTCGGGTGCGGTATCACATTGTTGATCTCGGGGCTCTTCTGGAATTATACCCGGAGAAAACGGATGGAATACGCAGCGGGTGAGATATTGGAATAAAGACGATTCAAGAAAACAGTGATCATGGGAATTTCCATATTCGACATGAGCAATTACACTCCCGGAGGAGTCATGAACTCCCGGCTTTTGGCCAGGGGGATGCTTTTGTTGCTGCTATGCGGCATGCTCATGGGCTTTCAGAAGCGCAATGGGAAAATGGGAGAAACAGAAGGTCCGGAATTTTCCTATATCACTTCCGAACAGGGACTGGATTCCGACGAATGTAATTTTGTCTTCGAGGATAGTGAAGGCTTTGTATGGATAGGTACCGATGGGGGGCTGTTCCGTTACGACGGGTATGAATTGCTGAATTTTGAGCATATAGTCGGCAGTTCTGACCATAAGATCGGGAGGAACAGGTACTTCGGAATGACCGAAGGGCCTGATAAGGTGTTGTGGATCGCATCGTCACAGGGCGTTTTTTCGTATTGTAAAAAAACAGCGTCCATAGCGCTTATTCTCAAGGGAGAAAAGATATTTAACCGAACGATCTCAGGAGTCAGGATTATTATTGCCTGTGACACCTATGGAAAAATATGGATGGGAGGCACCAAGGGGGTCTTTGTATATGACCCTGAACAAAAAGGTTTTAAGCACTATAATGCCGTAGATGGTAAATGGATGCACGGAATAAGGGATATCCTTGTCAGTGCTTCCGGCGAGGTCTGGATCGCTACCTGGGGCGACGGATTATTCCGGTATCAGCGGAAGGCTGATAAATTTGAGGCACTTAAAATTTTTACACACGGTCCGCTCAAAAGGCAACATAATACCTTAAGCGCCCTGTATGAAGATGAAGAGGGATATTTATGGGTAGGTACCTGGGGCGATGGTCTTTATAAGCTGGACATTACGAATCCGGAGTGCCCGGAAATCCTCAACTGGTATTATATCTATGGCGACAGGGGAGAATCAGTTTTACCCAGTTATATCATTTATGACATATCCGAAGATCTCCTGGGACGTATCTGGGTCGGGACACCTTTCGGGATCAGCATACTCGAAAAAACATTAGCGGGACAAGATTATGCCATCAAAAATTATAACTACAGTGAAGAAAATAAAAGGTTGAACAACAATGAGGTAAAAAGTATAACAAGGAGTCGTTCGGGGCTGATGTGGCTGGCTACCTACGGAGGGGGAATAAATAAGGCGGACCTGAGGAAAGACCGTTTCCCGCTTTATCATATCGTGACTACAGACCCTTTCCGGAAAAGCCAGTCGGTATATGCCTTTACCAGGGACCCGGGCGATCGGCTGCTCCTGGGGATATACAGCCTCGGATTCGGTGTTTACGATATGGATACCCATGTTTTTACTCCGTATACGGAAATTCCCGAATACCGGTCGTTAACAGATCTTGAGATCAATACCGTAAAAAATTTTACCTGGGATAAAAACGGTTATCTGTGGCTTGGCACGAGATATAAGGGACTGATCAGGTATGATCCAGACCAGCAGGATTATCTTGCCGTAAACAGGGATAAGGATGGCAAGACCCTTTTCAAGGAGGTCTTCCAGGTAAGGACAGACCTGAAAAATAACCTGTGGAGCCTTACGAATAAGGGCCTTTTTCATATCGTCCAGGAAGATGATGCCGAAGATTGCCGGGCGCTGTCCTTTGCTCCCCTGCAGGCAGACTCTCTGAAACCCATAACATCGGATTTTTCGGATTTTGTCATCGACCGGGGTGGGTATTTTTACCTGGCGACGGTCGACGGAGATCTCTGGAAATCCACAGCGAGCATTTATGAACCTGCGGAAGAACTTTGTTTTGAGAAAGTATCCAGGCCTGTAGAAAAGAACAAGTCGATCAACGCCTTGTTTGTAGACAGCAGACAACAACTATGGGTAGGGACCAACAACGGCCTGGAGATATACGACAAGAATGCCCAATCCTATAACACACATCTGCTGAGCGGGATCAATAACCTGTCGGTACACTCCATGGAAGAAGATGACCGGGGGAATCTGTTGGTCACCTCCAATAAGGGGGTTATCTATATGAATGTAACTTCTGACGAGCTCGATCATAAGATGTTTACGACCCGGAATGGACTTCAGGCCAATTTTTTTATCAAGGATGCCATTTATAAGGATCCGGAAGGGGGCATGTATATTGGCGGCCATCGCGGGTTTAACTATATACAACCCCTGGAGATCAAGGAGGAATTCAATCCGCCTGCCCTGACTTTTACCCGTCTCCAGAATTCCGGCAGGACATATTTCAGTGCGGAGCGCTTTTCGAAGGACGAGCCTTTCAGTATCCCCTATGACGATAATATCATATCCATCTCGTTTACTTCCCTCGACCTGAGAGCCCCTGAAAACCTGTATTATGCCTACAGGCTGAAAGGACTGGAAGAAGACTGGAAATACGTTTCGTTCAATAACAGGACAGCGACCTATATCAACCTGCCTCCGGGAAACTATACTTTTGAGGTAAAAGGCACGAACGGCAGTGGTCAATGGTCTCGGAATGCCATAACATTACCTGTTTATGTAGAAACGGCACCCTATCTCACCTGGTGGGCGTATGTGTTATACATCCTGGTATTCCTCAGTGTAATGACCTTGATATTTATACTTTACCTGAGGAAGACCAAGGCAAAGGAAGCCCTGAAAATAGAAAATATCGAACGGGTGAAATCGGAACGGCTGACGCAATTTAAATTGCAGTTCTTTACCAATCTGTCCCACGAGCTCCTGACGCCGCTTTCCATTTTGATGATCCTTTCCGACCGGGACGACAAGGAGGGAAAAAAGGATTCGGAAGATAAAAAGATACTGAAACGCAATGTGCAGAAGCTCAACAGTCATATCAAGCAGATGCTGCATTTCAGAAAGGCAGAAACGGGAAACATGGAGATCCGTGTACAGCGGTGCGACATTTCCAGGCTTATGGCGGATATAGGAGAGAACTACAAGCTGCTGGCCAGGGAGCGAGACCTCACATTCAACATGAATGTTGAAGAAGACATTACAGCGTATGCCGACGCCGATAAACTGGAAATATGTGTCAACAACTTGTTGTCCAACGCCTTTAAATACACCGCTTCCCCGGGAACGGTAACCCTTCGGGTCGGTACTGCCGGTTATAACGGCAACCGGAACCTTGTGGTTGAAGTGTCCGATACGGGGAAAGGGATACCCGAAAAAGAGCTCAAACAGATATTTGACCGGTATTACCGCCTTCCGTCTTTTGAAAAGGGAAAAGAAGGCCTGGGAATCGGGCTTTCCCTGGTACGACACATGGTACATATACAGCAGGGACGCATAGAAGTGGAAAGCGAGGTAGATAAAGGAACCTGCTTTAAAATGGAACTCCCCATAGGTAAGGAAAGGACGGTCTTTTCAGCTTCCCGGGAAGGAGAAAACCTCTTGGCGGACGCTGCGATCGGGATTCCCGAAGAGGAAAAATTAAAAGATATAGTCGAAGAGGTGGAATATTCGGGAAAGAGAATACTCTTGGTGGAAGATAATGAAGATTACCTGAAGCTGGTGGAAAACCATCTCGGCGGTTTTTATCAGGTCATCAGCTGTACCGATGGTAAAAAGGCCCTGGATATTGCCCACAGGGAAGACATAGACCTGATCGTTTCAGACCTCCGTATTCCCGGAATGAACGGGGCCGACTTCTGTAAGGCAGTGAAAAGTCATGTGAATACCAGCCATATTCCTTTTATCATCATTACGGCAAATACTAAAGACCAGGCTCGCATACAGGGATACGGGGCCGGCGCAGATTCCTATTTTATCAAACCGCTAAGCCTGAATGTTCTTATTTACAGGATCGAATCGCTATTGGAGAAAAAGGAGAAGGCCTATCAGAAATTTAACCGCGGACAATACCTCGAACCCGAAAACATTGTCTCCACTAAAATAGATGAAGATTTTCTCGATAAGGCCCGGCAGGTGGTGGAAGATCATATGTCCGAAGTAGATTTTTCCGTAAAGAAATTCTGTGAGGAAATGGGCATGAGCAACTCCATGTTTTACCGGAAGATCAAGGGCATCTTGAACCTGACTCCGAATGAATTTATCAAAAATGTCAGGCTGCGGCGTGCAGCACAATTGCTGGCGGATGAAAGTATACATATTTCCGAAGTAGCCTATATGACCGGGTTTAACGACCTGAGTTATTTCGGGGTGTGTTTTAAAAAGCAATACGGGGTCTCCCCGAGCAGTTATCAGAAAAGTAAACACCACAATCATCCCGAATGACAACAATCCTTCGCTTTTTTTTAACAGATAGTCTCCTTATCCGGCTTTTGAAGCAGGTTTTCGTTTTTTGAATCTATATCAAGAGTTTTTGAATGATTTTTCAGTATGCAGGCAGCAGGCACGGGTTATTTTTGGGGCAGTAACTATTTAATTTTGCTGTAATTATTATGAACAGGATCACTTTCAGACTGATGGTATTGTTTTCTTTGATCGCCATCGGGGGGTATGCCCAGAAAAACAAGGAAGACTGGGACAACAACAAGGTATTACATATCAATACGGAAAAACCCCGTTCCACTTTTATGATATACCCCGACCGGGCCTCGGCGGCTTCCTTTAAAAAAGAGGCTTCTCCCTTTTATAAAAGCCTGGATGGCCGCTGGAAATTCAAGTGGTCTGAAAACCCCGCTTCCCGGCCTGAAGATTTTTATAAAGATACGTTTGACAGTGGAGATTGGGACAGCATCCCCGTTCCGTCGAACTGGCAGATGCACGGGTACGGGATACCGGTATATGCCAATATTATCTACCCTTTCGATATCTCCGAACTAAAGGCTCCGAGAGATTTTAACCCGGTAGGATCGTATAAAAGGGAATTTACCGTTCCCGAAAACTGGGATAACCGCAAGGTCTACCTGCATTTTGCCGGGGTGGAATCCGCTTTTTACCTGTGGATCAACGGAAAGAAAGTAGGGTATAGCCAGGGAAGCCGCACACCGGCAGAATTTGAGATCGGTGAGTATCTTAAAAAAGGCACCAATACCCTGGCGGTGGAAGTGTACCGCTGGAGCGATGCTTCTTATCTCGAAGGGCAGGATTTCTGGCGTTTGAGTGGGATATACCGGGAGGTGTACCTGTGGAGCACCCCGGAAGGCCATATCAGGGATTTCCAGGTACATGCCACCCTCGGGGAGCAGTTCAGGAACGGACTGCTTTCGCTCGAAGGAGAGCTAAAAAGCAGTTCCCGGGGAGGAGAGGTAAAGATCGATTACGCACTGTACGATGCACAGGGAAATAAAATTGCGGATGATTCGCAATCCCTGGAACAGGAAAAGGGAAATACGGCATTTGCATTCCCCGAAAAGGAGGTCCCGGAAGTCCGTCACTGGAATGCCGAGAACCCCTACCTGTACGATCTGTACATCACCCTTAGAGATGCACAGGACGGAATTCTGGAGGTCATCCCCCAGAAAGTAGGTTTCCGGAAAGTGGAGATCCGCGGCGGGCGCTTTTACGTCAATAACCGCCAGGTATTGCTCAAGGGAGCCAACCGCCATGAACACGACCCCGAAACCGGCCATACCATTAGCCGGAAGAGCATGATAAAGGATATCGTACTCCTGAAACAGAACAACTTCAATGCGGTGCGTACCAGCCATTATCCCAACGATCCGGAATGGTATGCGCTTTGTGACCGGTACGGTATTTACCTTATCGACGAAGGGAATATAGAGACCCACGGTTTCGGGAATGACGACGATAACCTGCTGAGTAATGACCCGGGCTGGAGACAGTCTTACCTCGATCGTGTACAGCGCATGGTCCATCGCGACAAGAACCATCCTTCGGTCATTATCTGGTCGATGGGTAACGAAAGCGGTGACGGTCCGAATGTAAAGGCGTGTTACGAATGGGTCAAAGCCTTCGATCCCTCGCGTCCCTTTCACTACCAAGGGACCAGCAAAAATAAGGGCGTGACCAATGCGGACATGATCTCGCGAATGTACTCGGGTATCGAAAGCAGTGAGAAGACGATAGACCAGTACGACGAGGTTCCCTATCTGCTCTGTGAGTACGCCCATGCCATGGGTAACAGCAGCGGGAATCTTAAGGAGTACTGGGAGCTGATCTACGGGGACAACAATTTTTTCGGGGCTTTCGTGTGGGACTGGATGGATCAGGGGCTCAGACAACCTGTACCCGCCCGGTATGCCGCGACCTCGGCAAAGGATTACTTTTACGCCTATGGCGGCTGGTGGGAAGATACCCATCCGGCAAACATCCTCAATTACGGCAATTTCTGTATGAACGGGGTACTGGCGGCAGATCATACGCCTCATCCGGGGATGTCGGCCTTTAAGTACTGGCAGCGGTATGTGCATATTACTCCGGTGAATACCGGGGAAGGAGTCTTTGAGGTCAGGAACTGGTACGATTTTTCAAACCTGAAAGACAAGGTATACCTGGAGTGGGAAGTGGTCAGGAATGGTAAACCCGTAGCACGCGGTAGTATACCCGAACTCGATATAGAAGCGAGGCAAAGCGGACAGATTGTGGTACCGTATCCCGAAGACCAGATCAAGACCGGTGAAGTTTTTGTAAATTTCAGCATCAGAACGAAAAAAGATACCTTCTATGCCCCGATGGGGTTTGAGCTGGCATCAGAACAGTTTCCCCTCAATATTCCGGAAGCTGTGCTTCCGAAGATCGACGCGGAAAAGGAAAAAGAAGCGTTCCGGCCGCTCTTTGTAGAAGAATACAGAAAGAACATCACTATACGCGGAGCTTCCTTTACCGTGAGATTTGATAAGAATTCGGGAGTTTTAAGCACCTATTACATCGGGGATTCCCGGGTCATTGAAAAAGGGCCCGTCCCGGATTTCTGGAGGGTGCCTACCGATAATGATGCAGGCTTGTATTCGACGGGCAGAAAGGTGCCGGGATCCATTGATATGAAGCAGTGGAAAGGAACGGAAATAAGGCGGGATATCGCATTTGACTATGTGGAAAGGAACGGAAAAGTGGAAGTCAACATACGGTCGAGGTTGCCCCTGGCCGGTGCCGGTTATGATACGAAATACGTGGTATACCCTTCCGGGGTTATTGATGTAACCACGGTATATACCCCGGATGCAGCCGATCATATGCCTGATTTTATGCCCCGTTTCGGAAACTACCTGGTCCTCGCGGCAGGATATGACCGCCTGGAATGGTACGGAAGAGGTCCGGCCTCTACCTATCCGGACCGGAAGACGGAAAAGATAGGGATATTTGAATCGACAGTAGATGACGAATGGGTGGAATACAGCCGTCCGCAGGAAAACGGGTATAAGACCGATACGAGATGGGTCTCCGTAACCAATGAGGATGGTGTGGGCGTGCGTTTTACGGGAAATGAACCCATTGGCTTCGGAGCCACGCATTATACCAGGGAGGATATGGAAAATGCGGATTATTCCTTTAAAATGACGAGGTCTCCCCATACCTATCTGAATATCGACAAGGCCCAAATGGGCGTAGGTGGGAACAACAGCTGGAGCAAAAGCGCCCTGCCCTTACCGGAATACCGGATACCTAACGCCGCCCAGGAGTACCGGTACAGGATAACACCTGTGTATTAAGGAGGTGTACTCGTTGCAAACGAGCACCAGTGCATGCAAAGCGGAAAAGCATACCTGTTGTTAGATGCGTTTGTAACGCAAAGATCACAAATGAGTTAAACAACCAGAGATTATGAAACCTTTATTTACTTGTTTGCTGTTTTTTTATGGCTTTTTAGCCGTCGGCCAACCGAATATATTATGGGTGACCATCGAAGATACGTCTCCCCATTTTATAGGCTGCTATGGCAATAAAGATGCCAGGACACCCAATATAGACCGGCTGTGCCGGGAAGGAGTGAAGTTTACCCATGCCTTTGCCAATGCCCCGGTATGTTCTCCGGCGCGGACTACCATTATTACAGGGGTGCTCAACGAGGCCATGGGGACAGGCAATCACCGCAGTAAATATCCCCTTCCGGATATGATAAAGGGATTTCCCTCTTATCTGAAGGAAGCCGGGTGGTATACGTCCAACAATGCAAAAACCGATTACTCGGTGGCCGATGCCCGAAAAGTGATACGGGAGTCCTGGCATGAGTCCTCGCACGAGGCGGGGTGGTGGAAACGCGGAGAAGGGCAGCCCTTTTTTAGCGTGTTCAACCATATGGACAGCCACCAGTCGCGCACCATGACCAATCCGTACCGATGGTACCGGGAGATGGTATACGACAGGCTGTCTGCAGAGGAACGCACCGGGGAGCACAATTTTGAAATGCCCCCCTACCTGCACGACAGCGAAGCCATGCGGCACTATTTTTCCAGGGTCTATAATTCCATCTCCCTTACGGATAAGGAAATAGGCAAGCTGATAGACCGGCTGGAAAAAGACGGTCTGAAGGAGGAGACGATCATTTTCTTTTATGCCGACCACGGAGAGGCCATTCCGAGGGGGAAATCGGGTTCGGTCGGGATAGGGTACAAAGTACCCATGGGGATCTGGTTCCCCGAAAAATACAGGCATTTATCGCCTTGGCCCATAGGCTCCGAGACCGATGAACTGATCTGTTTCGACGACCTCGCGCCTACCGTGCTGAGTATAGCCGGGATCAGGCCCCCGGAGTATATGACCGGAAGGGCATTTATGGGTAAATACAGGAAAGCCCCCCGAAAATATGTATTTACGGCCCGTAACCGGATCGACGAAAGTCCGCAGCTGGCGAGAAGCATTACGGATGGCCGCTATATGTATACTAAGGTCTTCCAGCCGCAGTACCCCGAACTGGAATACCAGAAATATGCTGATGTATCCGATATCGTAAAACAGATCAGGAGCGATTACCGGGACAAAAACCTCAATGCCGTACAGGAACAGATGATCGCCCCGCGAACGGATAACGAATACCTTTACGATATGGACCGCGATCCCTGGAAACTGCACAACCTCGCTGCGGATCCAGCCTATCGTAAGATGACTTCTGGGCTGAGAAAAAAGCTGTACCGCCATATTCTGGAGATCAGGGACGTGATGTTCCTGCCGGAATATACCATGGATAGTATTTCCCGTACCACGGCGCCCTATACCTATCGTTTACAGAAAGATTACCCGTTGAAGGATATTCTGGAACAGGCATCCCTGTGCGGGGAACAGGATAAGGCAGAAGAGATCCTGCAAGGACTGGAAAGTGAGGAAAGAGATGTGGTATACTGGAGCCTGATGGGGATTCAGAGCCTGAATGATATTGACCTTTCGGGAGTAAAACAAAAAATACTAAAGAAGATGAACGTTTCCTATCCGCCTGTCCGGATACTGGCCGCAGCCATTGCTTTTGAAAGATTGGGGGAACGAGAAAAAGCGGCTACCGTATTACGGCCCATGCTGAAAACCGATAATGATCTTGTTACCTTGCAGGTACTTCAAAACGTACAGTACATGCAAGGAGGCCCTGAATTTTTTAAAGATGATCTCAAGGCTTTTATAACGCTCAGGAAAAAGGACAAAGGGTTTCTCAACAGCGTCAGTGCCGCGGAAACCACGCTTTTTACACTGGGAGAAGGTGAACTCTATTACGCAAACATGAAAAAGTGGATGGACTGATGAATTCATTAAAGATAAGGTCCCTGATATGCCTGTTCCTGACCCTGTATCAATTCGGTCACGGGCAGGAGACTACTCTTGAACAACAGCAATATCCGAGTTACAGCGGTATTTATCCCCACCTGGCCTATTACAATGACGAGGGAGAGTGTGGTACCGGGGCTGTGGTAAACTGGGCCGGTCGTTTATGGGTCATTACCTACGGTCCGCATCTCCCTTACGGGTCTTCAGACAAGTTATATGAGATCACGCCCGGCCTGCAGCAGGTCACACGAAAGGAAAGTATAGGAGGTACGCCCGCCAACCGGCTTATCCATAGGGAAAGCAACCAATTGTTTATCGGACCTTATGTGATCGATGCGGAAAGGAACGTACGCGTAATCCCCCTTTCCGAATACCCCGGACGTTATACCGGTACGGCACGGCATTTGTCCGATCCTGAAAACAAGGTGTATACCGCTACTATGGAAGAAGGCTTTTACGAGGTCGATGTCAATACCCTGGAGACAAAAATGCTGTATACTGATGGGAATGTGCTGAACGGTCACGGGGCCGATACAGAAGCCAATAAACCCAACCCCCTGCTACCCGGAGCACATGGCAAGGGCCTGTATTCCGGGCAGGGCGTACTGGTGTATTCCAATAACGGAGAAGCTGATGAAAAAGCATTGACGGATTTTAACCTGACTTCCGGAGCCTTGTCGGAATGGGACGGAAAAGACTGGAAGGTGGTTCGCCGCAATCAGTTTGTGGAAGTCACCGGTCCCGGCGGAATTTACGGTAATCCGAACCCGGAAACCGATCCGGTCTGGGTTACGGGATGGGATTCCCGCTCGGTACTGGTGGGGGTAAGAGACCTTGGAAAATGGTCCTTTTACCGTCTGCCCAAGGCGAGCAACAGCTATGACGGGGCCCACGGCTGGAATACGGAATGGCCGAGGATCAGGAATATAGGCACATCGGAAGCTCCTGATTACCTGATGACCATGCACGGGATGTTCTGGCGTTTCCCCGAAACCTTTTCAGCCGGCCGCACCGCCGGTATACGACCCCGGTCGGCCTACCTGAAAGTGATCGGCGATTTTACCCGGTGGAACGACCTGCTGGTATTCGGTTGTGACGATTCTGCTCACAAGGAATTCCTGAACAAGCGCAAGGTAAAAGGCGATATTGAAGGCCCCGGTCAATCCAATTCGAACCTCTGGTTTACCGAAACGGACCAACCTGACCATCTGGGGAGTACCACGGCAATAGGCGCTGTCTGGGTAGATGATGAGGTAAAGGCAGGAGAACCCTCAGAGCCTTTTCTTTTTGCAGGGTGGGACAAGCGTTGTGCGTGGCTTCGCAACGGAGGAACGGAAACGGTCCGGGTACTGCTTGAGGTGGATAAGGCGGGGAATAATGAATGGGAGCCACTGCGAACCGTCACCGTTCCTGCGGAGCAGTCCTTATATGTTGATTTCAACACTTCAGAGACCGGGGAATGGATCCGGGCCACCGCGGATAAGACAACTACCCTGAGCCTGGAATTTGCCTATAGCGGTGAAAAGATTCCGGAAGCATCGCCTGAGATGTTCAGGGGGCTTTCCAAAGTAACAGACGGGACCTCCAGCGGGGGTTTGCTGTACGGACTGGGGAATAACCGGCGGGCCCTCGGAATATCGGCAGGAATATTTGAGGGAAATACCTTTACTGAAACGGGATATTATGAACTGGATGGGAACATGGAGCTGAAGAAGAGAAATGACCCGGAGACAGCGGAGTTTATCCGCACTCATTTTGCCATTCCCGAACAGGTAGTTTCAGTGGAAGAATCCTCCGTGCTGATCGTTGACGATACCGGGCGGCGCTGGCGCCTGCCATTGGGAAATGAAGCCTATACACCTTTGACGGATACCGGTGCATTGCGGATATGCCGTGAGGTAGCCACCGAACGGGATTTGTTTAACTGTATGGGCACCTTTTTTGAGCTACCCGCGGAGAATGCAGATGGTTTTGCAAAGATACGCCCCGTATCTTCCCACGATTTCCGCATTCACGACTATGCCTCATACCGGGGCCTTCTGGTGATGAGCGGCTTAAACCCGGACAGTACGGAAGGGAATCCTCATGTCATACGCTCTTCCGATGGAAAAGCCATGCTGTGGGCGGGTACCATAGACGACCTCTGGACGCTGGGAAAACCTGTAGGGCACGGAGGCCCCTGGAAAGATTCGGCAGTAAGGGCAGGAGAACGGTCAGATCCCTATCTGATAGGGTTCTATGATGAGAAGGAACTGGAACTTTCTCACGATCAGGGCTCCGACGTCACTTTTACGCTGGAGGTAAACCCCATAGGTCACGGAGAGTGGATCACGTATAAAAAGATCACTGTCCCTCCGGGCAAGACACTGAAATTCAGGTTCCCGGATCATTTTCAGGCGAGGTGGATCCGCTTTTCCGCGGATAAACATTGTACGGCAACGACATTTTTAACCTATCGATAAGAATCATCATATGAAAGCACAAAACACCGTAAAGAACGTATTTCGTACCGGGATGTCAGGGATGCTGTTCCTGTTCATTGCCTTGCTGTCGGGCGCTGTAGCGAATGCACAAAAATATACCTATGACCAGGTAGAAGTCTACAAGAAAACGGCACAGCGGGAGCTGAACATATCATTCCTCTATCCCGAAAAATGGGAGGAGAGGGCCGACTGGCCCCTCGTGGTCTTTTTCCACGGGGGAGGCTGGAATTCGGGAGCAATAGGGCAGTTTGCCCCTTATGCCCAATACTTTGCGGATAAAGGCATGGTCTGTGCTCTGGTGCAGTATCGCTTGAAGAAGACAGATGGAACCGATCCCATCGCCTCCCTGATGGATGCCAAATCAGCCATTAGGTACCTGAAGGCCCATGCTGCCGAACACCGTTTTGACCCGGACAGGATAGTGGCCTCCGGGGGGTCTGCAGGAGGACACCTCGCGGCTGCGGTAGAATTGGTCAGGGATTTTAATGACCCCGGAGACGATCTGTCGGTAGGCACCCGTGTCGCCGCATTGGTACTCTTTAATCCGGTATTGGACAACGGCCCTGACGGTTACGGATACGAAAGACTGGGAGAACGCTACAAAAAGTTTTCGCCTTTTCACCAGGACAAGAAGGGGATGGCCGATGTGCTGATTATGCTGGGGACCAAAGACAAGCTTATCCCGGTGAAGACCATGGAAGACTTCCGCGATGATGTCAGAAGATCGGGAGCACATTGTGAGCTGGTGTTATACCAGGATCAGGGACATGGGTTTTTTAATATAAACCGCGAGAACGGCAAGTACTTTCGGGCGACCCGGGATGAGATGGAAAAGTTCCTGCACGAGAGAAAATTCTTTTAACACCAGAAAGGCAATGAGATCCGGGATGTTTATAACAGCGATGCTGCTTCTATATATTAATGCTCTGAATGCACAACGCTACAGTCAAACAGATACTTATAAAAAAACGGATCAACGCGATCTGAATATCTCCTTTGTCTACCCTGACGGATGGGAAAAGCGTATGGACTGGCCGGTACTGGTCTTTTTCCACGGGGGAGGCTGGATCCGCGGGACGATAAAACAGTTTGACGCCTATGCCCGGTATTTTGCCGATAAGGGAATGGTTTGCGCTCTCGTGGAGTATCGCCTCAAGGAAAAGGACGGTACCGATCCGTTTACGGCATTGCAAGATGCCAAATCGGCGGTGCGCTATATAAAATCTAACGCCTCCCGCTATCGTATAGATCCTGATCGGATGGTGCTTTCCGGAAGTTCTGCCGGCGGGCATCTCGCGGCGGCCTGCGAACTGGTAGAGGACTTTAACGATCCCGGAGACGATCTGTCCGTCAGTACCCGGGCGGCTGCCCTGGTGCTCATCTATCCTGTGGTGGACAATGGTCCCGATGGCTACGGGTACGGACGTATCGGGACACGCTACACCCGCTTTTCTCCCTACCACCAGAAGAAGAAAGGTATGGCTGATGCCCTGGTGATATTGGGTACCAAAGATAAGCTTGTTCCCGTGAAAACGGCTCGGGAATTTTGTGAAAATATCCGGCAGGAAGGAGGACATGCCGAACTCATTCTGTATAAGGGCGCCGGTCACGGATGGTTTTATGAAAACCGGCCCAGAGGCGTATTCTATCTCAAAGCCCTGAACGATATGGAGTCGTTTTTACAGCAAAGAGATTTTCTGTCCGAAAGTTTTTTGTCCCGAAGGGAGTAATGAACGTGTCGTAACTTATAAATTAAAACCAACCCAATTATGAAAACCACCCAAAGAGTACTTTTTTGTCTAATAGTACTGTTGCTGTCTGTGTGGTCTTGTGAGCAGTATACAGATGATCTCTCAGGCACCGGTGTATCTGAGAGATTATCTCCAGAGACCAGGGCCGCACGTCGTTATTACAAGACAACCTTAAAAAAAGCGGTAGAGGCTGGTTTTACAGCTTCGGAACGCCAAAACCGTTCAGGTACTATGCGTTCTTTATCGTCTTCACAGATCAATGACAGCCCGGTAAAGATGTACAGTGTATGGAATAAGGCGGTGACTTCTACCATTGATGGAGTGATGAGAACAGAGGTGCCCATCGGCTATTCGCGTCGCAGAGTATCCCTGTTTAACATTCCCGGTGATAGTGTTGGGGAGAAACCGGATGTATCCATGCTTTCTACTGTTTTCGATCGCTTGGTAATTATCCATGAGGAGGCAGGCTATAGGGCGAAGATCATCCGTTTCCATCCGGATAAGTCCTACCTGAGGCGTCATGGTTTTGATGCCAGTCATAATTATCTGCATGCTTTG